>OZ244585.1:0-1137500 GCA_965218105.1 Pyrinomonadaceae bacterium | reverse complement strand
TCCAGGCGACTGTTTAACAAAAACACAGGTCTCCGCAAAGTTGTAAAGACAACGTATGGGGGCTGACGCCTGCCCAATGCTGGAAGGTTAAGAGGACTTGTTAGCCGTAAGGCGAAGCTCGGAATCGAAGCCCCAGTGAATGGCGGCCGTAACTATAACGGTCCTAAGGTAGCGAAATTCCTTGTCGGGTAAGTTCCGACCTGCACGAATGGCGTAACGATCTGGAAGCTGTCTTAACGAGGGACACAGCGAACTTGTAGTACCGGTGAAGATGCCGGTTTCCCGCATCAAGACGGAAAGACCCCGTGCACCTTGACTACAACTTGATAGTGATTTCGGGCAAATAATGCGCAGGATAGATGGGAGGCTTTGATGTCAGGCTTTTGGGCTTGGCG
The DNA here is from genome assembly GCA_965218105.1 of Pyrinomonadaceae bacterium. GTDB lineage: Bacteria > Acidobacteriota > Blastocatellia > Pyrinomonadales > Pyrinomonadaceae. The sequence continues at coordinate 1,137,105 of OZ244585.1, read as the reverse complement.
GAGCCACCGGTGAGATACCATCCTTTATTTGTTTGAACTCTAACCTCGAACCGTTATCCGGTTCAGGGACATTATCAGGCGGGTAGTTTGACTGGGGCGGTCGCCTCCTAAAGAGTAACGGAGGCGCTCGAAGGTTGGCTCAGGCTGTTTGGAAATCAGCCGTAGAGTGTAAACGCATAAGCCAGCTTAACTGCGAGACATACACGTCGAGCAGGTACGAAAGTAGGAGTTAGTGATCCGGCGGTCGCTTATGGAAGTGCCGTCGCTCAACGGATAAAAGGTACGCCGGGGATAACAGGCTGATCCTGCCCAAGAGTTCACATCGACGGCAGGGTTTGGCACCTCGATGTCGGCTCATCACATCCTGGGGCTGAAGAAGGTCCCAAGGGTTCGGCTGTTCGCCGATTAAAGTGGTACGTGAGCTGGGTTCAGAACGTCGCGAGACAGTTCGGTCCCTATCTGGTGTGGGCGCAGCAAAATTGAAGGAATCTGACCTTAGTACGAGAGGACCGGGTTGGATTGACCTCTAGTGTACGTGTTATCGCGCCAGCGGTATCGCACGGTAGCTATGTCAAGCATGGATAAACGCTGAATGCATCTAAGCGTGAAGCCAGACCTAAGATTAATTTTGCCAGTGAGACTCGTGGAAGACTACCACGTTGATAGGTTGGAGATGTAAGTGCAGTAATGTATTTAGTTGACCAATACTAATAGTCCCAAGGCTTGACCATAAAATTTGTTGACAAGCAAATTTATATGATTGCAATTTATTAAGTTTATCACTTTCAATTGTCATTATTAACAGATATTTTACAAGTTTTCCGGTGATTTTGTCGGCAGGGTCACACCCGTTCCCATCTCGAACACGGAAGTTAAGCCTGCTAGAGCCCATGATACTGCATCTTTCAGGTGTGGGAAAGTAGGAAGTTGCCGGATTTACATATCATAGCCCGTTCAGCCATAATGCTGAACGGGCTTTTACTTTTTTGCATCAAAGTTTTTTGCAAATGATCTACACCTTCAAAAATTTTGAAATATTTTTTAAAGCGATTTCATATTTAGTCGTCCTTTGCGGCTTTATATCATTGTGGATTTCGGGCGGTTTTGGGCTTGCTATTACTCTACTGTTTATCTCGGTAATAATTTGTGCGTGGTTTTTAGAAAATTCAAAGTGGCAGATTTCTGAGCGTTTTGGCACAGTTTTCATTGTTTTCACGATTCCGCTTTTTTATATCGGTTGGAAACATCGTTTGATCGGTTCAGGTTCGAGTGCATCTGACATCGCCAGAATGTTGGCGAGTATTATTCTAATTCTCGCCGCGATTAAACTTTTGCAGAAAAAATCTGATAAAGACTGGATATTTCTTTATCTCATCTCATTTTTTGAAGTTCTCCTCGCCGCCGGACTGAGCATTAGTCCGCTTTATTTAGCTTCGTTTATTTTATATTTATTAGTGTCAATCTGCGCGATTGTCTTATTCGAGATCAGAAAAACTTCACGGATTGTGAAAAAAAACGGCTCCCAAGTAGCCAAAATTACGAGATTGCCGCTAACGGCGGTTTCTTTGCTCATTTTAATAATCGTTTTTGCCGCACCTTTATTTTTCGTTCTTCCGCGCGTTGGCGGCGCAGGATTAGGAAGCAACTCAAACGGTTTGTCGGGAATAACGGGATTTTCCGATTCAGTCAGATTGGGAGCAATCGGGAGACTAAAGCAAAACGACCAAGTTGTTATGCGCGCGCGTTTAGACAAATTCGGTCAAAGCAATTTTGACAATTTTCGGTGGCGCGGAGTTGCTCTTGACACTTTTGATAATAAAAATTGGTCAAAATCATCTAATGATGAACTAATTTTACAAAACTCAAACAAAGGTTCAGCGGTAAAAAATAATAAATTAGTAACGAAAAAAGAGAAAGACTTTTTTATATTCGGCTATTCGTCAAGCGAAGAAGATATAACGGTTCAAACAATTTATCTCGAACCGATTGACGCTCCCGTTTTATTTAGTCTGGCGCGTCCGGTAGCGGTTCAGGGAAATCTTCAAAATGTTTCCAGAGATTACGAAGACGCGTTGAGTTTCACCAGAAGTAATTTTGATCGTTTGAGCTATAAGGTTTATTCTGACCGAAGTTTACCCGACGTTAAAACTCTAAAAAACGACAATGGAAATTATTCGCCGAGATTTTATCGGTATCTGCAATTGCCGGACAATATGGACGAAAAAATTTCACAGCTTGCCGCTCAAATTATCGGAAAATCTGATGATCGTTATGATAAAGCGAAAAATGTCGAAAAATATCTGCAAACTCAGTTTGGCTACACATTAGAAATGAAAGCAGGCGGCGATCAGCCGTTGGCGGATTTTTTATTTAATGTTCGTGAAGGTCATTGTGAATATTTCGCAACCGCGATGGCGATAATGCTTCGTACGCAAGGAATCGCCACGCGCATCGTCAATGGTTTTCAGCGAGGCGAATACAACGAAACGGCGGATGTTTTTGTCGTCAGACAAAAAGACGCGCACTCTTGGGTGGAAGTTTATTTTCCAAAGGAAGACGCTTGGATTCCGTTTGATCCGACACCTTTTGCCGGACAATCAATCGGCGATGCGTCAAATAACGGAATCGTCGGAAATTTCAACAAATATATCGAAGCACTCGAAACTTTTTGGATTCAATATTTCGTCAGCTACGACAATCAGGAACAACGCTCCCTGATGCGATCTTTCAAAAATAGTTTTAGCGATTATCAATCGAAAACCTCGATTTGGCTGACTGAAACGCAGCATAATTTATCGGATTGGTGGCAAGAAGCGCGCGGCGACAAAGGTTTGCAGGCGAGCGCGAAAGCCGTCGCTTACGGCATCGGATATTTGCTCGCGGCGATCTTAGGAATAGTTTTTTTAATCTGGCTTTACCGCAAAATTATAAAATTGGCGATTTGGCAAAAATTTCTCGCGTGGCTAAAATACAAAAACGAAACTACAATAGTTGAATTTTATGAAAGAATGCAAAAGGTTTTAGCAAGTAAAGGTTTCACGCGTCAATCTCACCAAACGCCGCTTGAGTTTGCGTCTGCCTTAGATATGCCCGAAGCCGTTATGATTACGGAAAAATATAACCGTGTGCGGTTCGGTGAGAAAAAATTATCTAAAGACGAAACGCGGGAAATTGAAAATTGGTTGAAAAATTTGGAAAAGGTTGACTAAAATAATTTGTAGAACTTCTTTTGTGTGTTTTCCACGTTCGGTAATTGCAGTCTGAAGTTTGGAAAAAGCGCGGCATTGCGAATTGGCAAAAGATTGACTTATCAAAGTTAATATATTACTCTGCATATTTAATATGTCTTCAGCAGAATATCGGTTTGTCAGAATTTCGGAAAAAAATTTGAAGGATTTCAGACTTCTGGGAAAAAACGCTTTTGGAACTGAACAGACTGAACAAGATTCAAAAAAACTTTTTAATACCCGCGATTGGGGCAAAGATTATATCGGTTATTTGGCTTACAGCACGGCTACGGGTAATGTCGCCGCTTTCTACGGGATATTTCCTTGTTTTGCCGAATACAACGGCAAGCAATATATAATAGCTCAGTCGGGCAGCACGATGACGCATACTGAACATCGAAAAAAAGGTTTATTTTACAATCTGGCGCAAAAAACTTTTGAATTAGCCCGAAACGAAGGATTAGCCTTCGTCTATGGATTTCCGAATGAAAATTCATATCGCGGTTTTATAAAATTGGATTGGACACACGACGGGAACATTCAATCGTATCACATTATCATTCCGACTTTTCCGCTCGGTTATTTGTCGCAAAAGTTGAAGTTTCTCAAGCCTTTATACAACTTTTGGTTTAAATTTGTCACAAGTCTTTGGCGGACAAAAAGCCGCCCGTTCAAAAACTCCTCTATCGAAGAGAATATTGGTGGAGTTTGTCACGACGAGGCTTTTTTAAATTACAAAAATGAAAATGACAATCGCTTTATGATTCGAGTGGGAGAAAATCTGGTTTGGATCAATCAACATCAAGGCAACATCGGGATCGGAGATATTGAACTGATTGATGACCAAAAGGATTTCAAAAAAGTCATACGCACTTTGAAACTAATTTGCTTTTTGAGCGGTTCGGTGCATTTGCGAACGTATGTCAGTTCCGACGGAAAACTTGACAGATTATTCCGCGAAAACGGATATAATTCAAAACCGGGATTAGCAAATTGTTATTTTAATCTTACTTCCGATTTGCCGCTCGGAAATTTCAAATACGTCTATGCCGACTTCGACACCTTTTAATCTAACGCCGAACGGTATCAAACGCGCGGGCGCAAAAATTTTTGATTCACTCGGCATCAACAATTTCGGCTTTCAACTGCAAAAAAGACTTTTCACGCCGTTCATTCGCGCTGTTAATTATCACATTATTTTACCGGAAGATGCAGCTTCGTTTGAAAATCATTTAAAGTATTACAGCGAAAATTTCGTATCGGTTGATTTGCCGACGCTGGAAAATTTTTTGCAAACCGGAATTTGGCAGCATTCGCGTCCGGGTTTGATTCTTTCATTCGACGACGGTCATCGTTCGCATTTTAAAATTGCCGCGCCGATTTTGGAAAAATATGATTTCATCGGCTGGTTTTTTGTTCCGATAGGTTTGATGAACTTGAAAACCAATTATTTCAGCAGCGAAGACGAAAAAACCGCCGCCCGCGAAACGGCTTTAACCGATGAACAATTAAAATATCTCGACACGCGGCACATCGTCGGCAGTCATACCGAAACTCACTGCCGTCTGCAAAAAACAGTGCCGCTTGACCGTTTGGAGTTGGAAATCAACGGTTCGCAAAAAAAAATGGAAGCGATTTTAGGACATCCGGTTTCGACATTTTGCTGGGTTGGCGGCGAAGAAGAAAGTTACAGCCGGGAAGCGGCGAATTTGATAAAAAAATCTTACAATTACAGTTTTATGACAAATAATTCGGTCATTAAGCCGTCGGAAAATCCTTTACAGCTTCAGCGAACAAATGTCGAAGCCGAAAATCCGTTGTGGCTTTTACGTTTCCAATTGTCGGGTTTGATGGATGTATTTTACGCGAGCAAGCGAAATCGCGTTAATAAATTAACCGCATAAGTCCGATTTTTGGTTTTTAACTTCCTGATTAAATAATCACCTTATTTTGGCAAGCAAAGGTTTTAAGTGCCAAGCGCATCAAACGCCATTAGAATTTGCCTTTGCGTTATAATATGTCCGAAGCCGTTAAGAATACGGAAAGATGAACTGCGTGTATTTCGGTGAAAAAATTGTAGAAAAATGAAGCAGTAGAAATTGAAGATTGGTTAGAAAAATTGGAAGGTAAAAATGAATGACAACAAAATAGGAAGATTTCTAAAATCAAGATATTTATTAACGACAATCATAGTTACTTTATACTTTCTTTATAAACTTTGGTTAGATGCTGAATTTTACCCTGAATTCTTGGTGCTTTTAATTTCAGCGATCTTAATACTAATCGAAAATATTTGGTTGTATAGAATGTTAATTTTGTTAAATATTTTTGTTCTAATTTCCCAAATAAATTATGTAGTTGGTAGATGTTTGGATAATTTCCCAATAAATACTTTGCAAGAAAGTTATTATTGGTTAGTTGATAAAAATATTTTTTACTGGAATGTTGCCTTTTGGATAATGCAAATTAGTTTGATCATTTATTTGATTAGCGTAGAAATTAAAGTTTATAAAACTAAAAATATTTTAGACTAAAAATGAAAAAAGTAGGATTTGTCAGTCTCGGATGTCCGAAGAATCTCGTTGATTCGGAAGTGATGATGGGACAATTAAAAAACGCCGGTTACGAAATTACGAATAACGCCGCCGAAGCGGACACGGTTGTCGTGAACACCTGCGGATTTATCGAATCGGCGAAAGCCGAATCCATTGAGGCGATACTCGAAGCGACGGGCGCAAAAGCGAACGGCAAAACACAAAGAGTCGTCGTCGCCGGTTGTTTGGTGGAAAGATACCGCGATGATTTGATAAAAGAGTTGCCCGAAGTTGACGCATTTATCGGCACAAATGAAATCGGGAGAATTTTAGAAGCGGCGGACGAAACAAAAAACTTTAAGGAACTTCCGATGCTGCCAATCGGCAACAAAACCGCGACTTATCTTTACGATTTCGACACGCCGCGCCATCGCGCCACCGAATCGCACACGGCTTTTATCAAAATCGCCGAAGGCTGTGATCGTCCGTGCGCGTTTTGTTCGATTCCCGGAATGCGCGGTTCGTTTCGTTCGAGAAGATTCGGTTCGATTTTAAAGGAAGCCGAAGATTTGGCGAAACAAGGTGTGAAAGAAGTTGTTTTAATCGCGCAGGATTCATCGCGTTTCGGCGAAGATTTGGGCGAAGTGAACGCGCTCGCCAAACTGATTCGCGCACTCGGCGAGATTGAAGGTTTGGAATGGATTCGCGTAATGTATGCTTACCCGACGCATATTTCCGACGCTTTTCTCGACGCGATCCGCGAAACCGCGAAAGCCGTCAAATATCTCGATATGCCTTTGCAGCACGCTTCGCACAATGTTTTGAAATTGATGAAACGCGGCGGAACTCGCGGGTCTTTGGAAAAACTAATTAAAAGAGTTCGTGAAAAAGTTCCGAATATCACGATTCGCACGACTTTTATCACCGGATTTCCGGGCGAAACCGACGAAGATTTTGAAGAGTTGATGACTTTTGTGCGAAACTGCGAATTCGATAACGTCGGCGTTTTTACATATTCCGACGAAGAAGGAACTGCCGCATTCGATTTGCCTGAAAAAGTTGACGCAAAAACGGCAAAAAATCGCCGTGCGCGTTTGATGAAAGAGCAGGCAAAAATCAGCAAAAAGAAAAACCAACAGAAAATCGGCAATACTTACAAAGTTTTATTTGAAGGTTTGTCGCAGGAAAGCGATTTATTATTTCAAGGTCGTCTCGAAGGACAGGCGCAGGAAATTGACGGTTATATTTTGATAAACGATATTCCTGAAAACTTGGAACCGAAAATCGGCGAGATTTACAATGTTAAAATCAACGAAGCGCACGATTACGATTTGATTGGTGAAATCGTCTGAAAATTAACTGGTGTGGTCGTGAACAATTTTCCAACCGTCTTTGAATTTTCTGAAAATTAACGTAAATTTTCCGTGCGGTTCGTCGCCTTCTCTCTGCAAAGCCCAACTTCCAAGCACGACCGCCGCATCTTTTGACAGAACATTTATTTCCAAATCAGAAAACGTCAAAACGCCCATTTTTGCTTTTGAATCGTAATTCTTTTTGTAGCGGTCGAGCGTCGGCTGCCAGCCTTTCGTAACATTCGCGCCCGATACGAATTTAAGTTCCGGCGAATTCCAGTAACCTTTCATAAACCCTTCGATGTCGCCGCGATTCCACGCCACCGTCTGTTCGTTCATCACGCTGCGAATATCGTCGGCGATTTTGGTGTTCTGTTTTTCCATCTGCGCGAAACTCGTGCAAACCGTTAATAAAATCAGCGAAAAGCATAAAGAAAGTTTTTTCATAGCTTTAGTAAAATATCATATTAAAATAGTTTTATGAAAGTTATAAACGGAAAAGCAGAAACGCGAACTTTGCAAAGTTCGCGTTTCTGCCTGTTATAATACCAATACAATATAGAAAGTTATGTTACTATTGAAAGATGCGAGTTGTTGATTATCAGACAGAAATAGATCAGACAGAAACGGAGTTGAGAACACTTGAAAAAAGGCAATCAAATGCCAAGTTGCTGCTGCGTGTGCAACTTCTCAGGCTTCTGAAAAGCGGAGAGTTTTCGCAGTTGAAAAAGGCAGTCGGGATTTTAGGAATCACCGAGAAATACGGCTATGACTTGTGGAAGAAATACAAAACCGAAGGGTTGGATGGGTATCTGAAATTAAACTACAAAGCGAACCGGACAAAGCTCAATGATGAGCAGAAAGCAAAGTTGATCGAACAAGCCAGAGAGGGTTTTGATTCACAGTCGGAGGCAGGCGAGTTTATTGAAAATGAGTTTGGAGTCAGTTACACGCAACAAGGCATTTCGCTGCTTTTTCAGCGGTTGAAGATCAAAGCCAAAGTGCCGCGACCGTTTAATATCAAGGCGAACACACAACAGCAAAGTGAATATAAAAAAACTTTTCTGTGAGGCATTCGGGCGAGCAGTTTTATTTTCACGACGAGTTGCGCTTCGGGACACGCGCGGATCTAGGCAGACGTTGGACAGCCACAGGAGTCAAGCCGGGTGGTTCTCAACATATCGGCTATGATTACGGCTACCTGTCGGTGGCGATCAATCCGCTGACCGGAGATGTCAAGATGCTGATCTTGCCGAATATGACATTGGAGAGTTTTCAAGTGTTTCTTGATGAATTTGCTCAAGGTTTAGAAGAAGAAGCGATTTTGATCACCGACGGAGCAGCGGCACATCGGAGTCAGAGTTTGAAACCGGATGAGAAGATAAATCTGGAACTATTGCCGGCTTATTCGCCTGAGCTGAATCCGGTCGAGAGATTTTTTCGAGAGATTAGAAGAAGGTTAAAGAATCAAGTATTTACAACTTATGAAGAAGTTGAGAAGGCGGTTATAGAAATAGCCAAACCTTTTATGACAGCAAAAGAAGCGATCAAAAAACTGACTTGTTATGACTGGCTACTTAACACACCTTCTTAAATTGTTTTGGTATAACTAAAATTTTTATGACTGGGCTGCCGATTGTTCGGCGAAACGGCTTTGTTTCCACCAATCAATTGTTTTTCGCAAACCTTCTTCCAAACCGACGAGTTTTTCATAACCGAGCCATTCTTTCGCTCGCGTATTGTCAGCTTGCGAATGTTTTACATCGCCTTTTCTCTCCGGCTGATATTCGGCTTCGACATTTTCTCTGCCGGTAATTTTAGTCAAAACTTCCAGCAATTCGTTGAGCGAAATGCGTTCACCGTTGGCGGCGTTGATAATTTTGCCGACACCTTTAGAAGTTTGTGCGGCTTTGATATTCGCGTCAACGACATTGGCTATAAATGTAAAATCGCGCGATTGTTCGCCGTCGCCGAAAATTACGGGATTTTGTCCGCTCATCAGCGCGTCAATAAAGCGGGAAATAACGCCCGAATACATTGAAGAAGGATTTTGACGCGGACCGAAAACATTGAAATAGCGCAGACAAACCGTATCTAAACTATAAACGCGGGAAAAAACCTGACAATAATACTCGCCCATAAGTTTCGCCGCCGCATACGGCGACAGAGGTTCGGGGCGCATTGTTTCAACTTTCGGCAGCGTCTTTTGATCGCCGTAAGCTGAACTCGACGCAGCGTAAACCACGCGCTTTACATCGTTTTCTTTGGCTTTTAGGAGCAGATTAAAAGTTGCGTTGACGCAGGCTTGATGAGTTTCGGCGGGATTTTCAACCGAACGCGGAACGGAAGGCAGCGCGGCTTGATGGAAAACTACTTCAACGCCTTCGAGCGATTTGATGAGCGATTTATCGTCGTTCAAATCGCCTTCGACAAATTCAAAATCGCCTTTTATTTCTTCCAAATTTTCCCGAAATCCGGTAACAAAGTTATCAATTATAGTAACTTTCGCGCCTTGTTTAATAAGTTCATCAGCCAAATTTGAGCCGATAAAACCCGCGCCGCCCGTAACCAAGCATTTTGTAATTAATGACATAATTTCAGTTATCAGTTATCAGTTATCATAAGCTGATAACTGTTTTATCTTCCAACGCCGACGTATTCAAAACCCATTTCGCGCATATCTTTCGGTTCATAAATATTGCGAAGATCGGCAATTTTGGGGGATTTCAGAAGTTTTTTTACTTTTTCCATATCGAGAGCGCGAAATTGATTCCATTCGGTTAAAAAAACCAGTATATCCGCTCCCTTAATCGCTTCGTACTCATCCTCAGCGTATTCTATATCGGGCAAACAGTGTTTGGCTTCTTCCATTGCAACCGGATCAAACGCTTTGATTTTTGCGCCGCGTTTTTGCATCTCTCTGATAATATCGGTCGCCGGAGATTCGCGCATATCATCTGTTTCGGGTTTGAATGAGAGTCCCAAAACACCGATTTGTTTGCCGTTGAAATCACCGAGAAGACTTTCGATTTTTGGAATCATCGCCTGACGCTGAAGTTCGTTCACTTCGATAACCGTATCAACAATGCGCGATTCCGTGCCGAACTGCTTGGCGACGGTCGAAAGCGCACGGGTATCTTTCGGAAAACACGAGCCGCCGAAACCCGGTCCGGGATGCAGAAATTTATTTCCGATGCGTTTGTCCATTCCCATTCCGCGCGCCACGTCGTGAACATCACAACCGATTTTATCACACAGATTGGCAATTTCATTGATAAAAGAAATTTTTGTGGCGAGAAAAGCATTCGCCGCATATTTAATAAGTTCCGCCGCTTCTAATGAAGTTATTACAATCGGAGTTTCGATCAAGTATAACGGACGATAAAGGTCTTTCATTATCGCAATCGCGTCCTCTTCATTACTTCCGATAACCACTCTGTCCGGTCGCATAAAGTCTTCGATTGCCGCGCCTTCGCGCAAAAATTCCGGGTTTGAAGCCACGCCGAAATTCATTTTGGTTTTTTGATTTTTTTCGACAAACTGACGAAGCCAACTGCCTGTGCCGACCGGAACGGTTGATTTCGTAACCAAGACCTTGTAACCGTTCATATACTCGGCAATATCTTTAGCCGCCGATTGATAGAAACTCATATCAGGCGAACCGTCTTCTTTCGGCGGAGTTCCGACAGCCAAGAAAATAACCAGTGCTTGTTCGACGGCAATTTTTATGTCGGTTGTAAAATGAAGCCGTCCGGCTTTTGAATTTTTTTCAACTATTGTTTCAAGACCGGGTTCATAAATAGGAACAATTCCCTGATTAAGACGGTCAATTTTATTTTTATCTACGTCAACACAGGTAACTTCAACGCCGAACTCGGCGAAACAAGCACCTGTTACCAATCCGACATAACCTGTTCCGATTACTGCAATGTGCATACTTAAATGTAAATCTATTTCAAAAAATAATTTGTTAAATTATTCACAAACGAAAACAAAAAATTATTGCGGGTCATGTTATTAAAACGTGACCCGCAAATTTAAGCCATTAAATTAGTTCAACAGTAAAGTTATACTAACGACTGGGGCTTACAATCACTACCGGATTAGGAGTAAAATTAACGTCATTACCGGTTGATCCGAAATAAATACCGGCACCGACCGCGCCGATGGCGGCGATCAAAATAGCGGCAAGCGCGCCCGCACCGATTCCTGCGATAGGAAGCGGAACATCTACGCCGGGGCGCAGACAAGGTTTACATCCTGTTTGAGAAGGATTACCAAAGGTTGCATCGGTTCCGGCAACGACCTGTTTGTCGGTCGTTCCGCTTCTCAAATTTACCAAACCGCTGGATGTTTCAACGTAAGTTTGGGTACATCTAACTTCGTCAGAACAGCCGACATCAACGCCGAAGCTGTTTGATTGACCGGCATCCGCGACGACTGTCGAATTTCTGGTATTAACCGAAGTCGCCACGCCCGCCGCGTTGGTCACGCGAACTTTACCTGACGAAAGTGTTCCGATAATACTGTTTGAATTAAATTTCAAATTAAAGTTTGTGTCGGAAAGTAATTCGACCCGACCGTTTTTGCCCAAATTAATTGTGGCAGTCGAGTTTGCGCCGGTTACGATGGAACTGCCCGAAGCGACAGTCGAATTGGAAACAGCGGTTTGTCCGTTGACGGTAACTTGTCCGGTAACCGTAATTTCACCCATTGTATCTTGGGGAGCAGCAGCAAGTGCCACCATCGAAAAAACACTCCATACGGCAATGGCGGTAAGAAATGTTATGGATTTTTGTATCAAATTTTTGCCAAGCATTTTTAGTTATTCTCCTTATTGTATAAAAGCTGTGTAAATAAAACCTTTTTTCATTCACCAGACGGGGTTATTAAGTATTGTACTTTAAAATAGCTGATTCAAAAAGGTCTTAATAGATTAGCGTCTTGGGCTGACGACAGTTGAATTGCCACCCAGAGTAATATTGTTATTGTTCGTGGTTGCCGCAATAATAATACCGGCTGCCGCGCCGCCTAAAACTAATGCCCAAAGTAAATAACCGCCGCTGCCGCCGTTGTTGTCGTTATCATCCTGCGCTTTTCCGCCGTTGGCTGCGGCAGACTCGCCGGCATTCAATTTAACTGAATTTTCGTTGAGCGTGGTTACATTAACACTGTCTGAGGCACTTAAAACCGTCAGGCGACCGGCAGTTAAATCACCGTTAATGCCTTTTTCGTCAAATGTTAACGCGACAACTGTGTTAGGGGCAAGTTCGATTTTGCCGAGCTTTCCGAGATTAATAATCGCGCCGGCGTTTTCCGACGTGGCAATTGTGCTTGAAGAAAAAACAGACCGACCGTTTTGCGCCGCTTCGCCGTTGACTTTAACATACGGACTTTCGCCGTTGGAACTTTTTCCGGTAATTAAGAGTTCTCCGGCAACTCTGTCCGAGCCTGCCAAAGCCACCATTGAGTAAGTTGCAATTGTAGCAACAACTAAGCACGTTGAAAGTGCTTTACGAAACCATACTTTGCTATTCATAGTTCTCCTCTTGTATCGCATTGAATCAATAATTTCAAAAAAATCAAACCTTTGAATCTTTTACACGAATTAAATTCCGATGTCAATAAAAATTTGGACAGATTGTGCAAAAAATAAAGGTTAAGGTGTTCGAGCCTATTAAATATAATAAACTCAAAGTCAGTCTATATTTATACCACAACTGATCATCATTTTGAAAGCCTTATTTTGTAAAAAAAATCTTTTATGTTTTTTCAATTTTTTGACGGTTTAATAAACCGTCAAAAATAGATAAACATTGCGCTTGCTTAAGCCGAAAAAATATTTATAAGGAAAGACGATAATCGGAAATCGGTGTCAAATTTCTAAATCCGCAGTCTGATTAAAAGGAATTTTTAATCAATTTCCGATATGCTATCATAAAACAGAAGATACTAAGGAGTAAACCAAAACATACAAGGAGTAAAAAATGGCTATTAGACTTGGCGATACGGCACCGGATTTCACGGCACAGACGACGGAAGGCGAAATTAATTTTCACAATTGGATCGGAGATAAATGGGCGGTTTTATTTTCACATCCGAAGGATTATACGCCTGTTTGTACGACCGAACTCGGAATGGCGGCTAAACTCAAACCGGAATTTGATAAACGCGGCGTAAAAATCATCGCTTTAAGCGTTGATCCGCTCGATTCGCACGAAGGCTGGGCAAATGACATTGAGGAAACACAAGGTTCAAAAGTCAATTTTCCGATGATTGCCGACAGCGACCGCAAAATTTCCGATCTTTACGATATGATTCATCCGAACGCGAACGACACTTTCACGGTGCGTTCTGTTTTTGTGATAGATCCAAACAAAAAAGTTAGATTAACGCTGACTTATCCGGCGAGTGCCGGACGTAATTTTGATGAAATTCTCCGCGTAATTGATTCATTGCAGCTGACTTCCGATTACAGCGTGGCAACTCCCGCAAATTGGAAGGAAGGTGATGACTGTATAGTTTCTCCGGCACTTTCGGACGACGAGGCGCGGGAAAAATTTCCCGCCGGTTTTGAAACCGTCAAGCCCTATTTGCGCGTAACGCCGCAGCCGAATAAAACGGAAAAGCAGGTAACAAACACGGCTTAATTTTCCAATCGAAAAACACTGCTTTTGTATTACATTACGCCTTTGCGGATAAAAAGATTTGTTTTCCCGCAAAGGCGTAATGTAAAGTAAGCCTTCAATTTTGCTAACTATTTTCAAATTCTAATTTGCATAAATATTATTTGAAAATCTATCGCTCAAATTTTATCTTCACGCAAACGCCTTCCGCTTTTGATTTCAAATTTCAGATATTCCGCGCATACTTCGATAAAATGGCGGTTTAACCATTTAAAAAGGCAACCGGACAGATAAAAAGTTGAATCAGAAGCAATTGTAAGTTATCCTCTGCAAGGTAGAATTAATATTTATTTATTATGAGGTATTTTTTATGAAAGTGAATGCAATTTTGTTATTCGTCCTGACGATTGGTCTGTTTCAGGCTGGTTTCGGACAGATAACGCCGACAAATTTTGATCAAAACAAAGGATATTTGATCGGTCCCGGCGATGAAATTCAAGCGACGGTTCAAGGCGAAGATCAATTTAACTTCAAAGCGACAATTGACGAAAACGGCAGATTTCAAGTGCCGTATGTTGATAAATCTGTGGTGGCAAAATGCCGCACGGAAAATGATCTGAAAAATGACGTAGCCGCGCTTTATTCAAAATATTTGAAAAGTCCGCTGGTCAGCGTCGTCGTTACGAAACCCAACATTCCGTCGGTGATGGTTTATGGAGAAGTTCAAAAACCGCAAGAAGTTGGGTTGACGCGAAAAGCGACTTTGCTTGAACTGATCTCGATTTCCGGCGGTCCGACAAAAGAAGCAAGCGGAATTGTTCAGGTTTTTCGTCCCTCGCCGCCAAAATGCAGCGATGTTGCTATGATTGCCGGTTGGAAATCGGAATCGGATGACAGTGAGGATATTCCTTCGCGGTTGTATGCGATCAGCAACTTGAAATCGGGACAGGAAGACGCTAATCCGATAATTTATCCGGGCGATTTGATTTATGTCAGAAAAGCTCCGCCGGTTTATGTGATCGGCGAAGTAAACGCTTTGAGAGAAATTTCCATACCTGAAGGAGGTTTATCGTTAATGGAAGCTATAACTCAAGCGGGCGGAGTGAATCGGGAAGCGAAAACAAAAAATGTTATAATTCACCGTCTGAAAGATAATTCTAAAGAAAGAGAGTTGATTGCGGTAAATTATGATCTCATCAAAAAAGGCGAAAAGAACGACGTAATACTTCAACCCGAAGATATTGTTGTAGTTGACAAAGCCAAGAAGAGCATCACGCAGACAGTTCTGGAAATTGCCACAGGCGCGGCGCGAACGGGCGTTTCTACAATTTCCGGCGGCATCGGAACCAGAATTCTTTATTAAAACTTTTCACATCATAAGGAACCGTAAATCGTCGGTAAAATCAAATTGGCGATTTGCGGTTTTTTATTTTAAAGTACTTTCTTATTTTAGAATTTCATTTATAAATTATGTCAATACTCGTAACCGGCGGCGCGGGATACATCGGGAGCGTCGTTGTTGAAGATTTACGCGAACAGGGCGAAAAGGTGGTTGTTTTGGACAATCTTTCTTACGGACATCAACAGGCGATTGATGATGATGTAGAATTTTACGAAGGAAACATCGGCGATGAAAAGCTGGTTTCACAAATCGTGAAAAGTCACGAAATCGAAGCCTGTATGCACTTTTCAGCGTTTGCGTACGTCGGTGAATCGGTGGAAAATCCGAAAATTTACTATAAAAATAATGTCGAACAGACACTTCGATTACTTGATGTTTTAATCGAAAACGATGTGAAAAAATTTGTCTTTTCTTCAACCTGCGCGACTTACGGCGAACCGCAAAAAGTCCCGATTGACGAAAATCACCCGCAAAGTCCGGCTAATCCTTACGGCTGGTCGAAATTTATGGTCGAAAGAATTTTGGAAAGTTATGACGCGGCTTACGGCTTGAAATTTGTCGCTCTGCGCTATTTTAATGCGTGCGGCGCGAGCGATAAATGTGGCGAAGATCACAACCCGGAAACGCATCTGATTCCGCTCGTGCTGTTTGCCGCGCAAGGGAAACTTCCTTTCATTTCGATTTTCGGCGACGATTATCCGACACCGGACGGCACGGCGGTTCGGGATTATATTCACATTTCGGATTTGAGTCAGGCGCATCTGCTCGCGCTCGAACATTTGCGGCAAAACGGAAACTCCGAATTTATAAATCTTGGCAACGGGCAGGGTTTTTCAGTCAAAGAAGTTATCGAAACGGCGCGAAAAATCACCGGCAAAAACATCGAAGAAAAAATTGCTCCGAGACGCGCCGGCGATCCGTCGCGGCTGGTCGCCGACGCAAAAAAAGCGCGCGAAGTTTTAGGCTGGAAACCGCAGTTTCCCGACATCGAATCAATTATTGAAAGCGCGTGGGCGTGGCATTCGGCTCATCCGAACGGTTATGAATAAAAAAGGGAGCGCGGACGGCTCGTCCGCATTCGAGCGCAGAAGCGCGAGATAAGCCTTTCGCTTTCAGTCAACATTGTTGATGAGCGTTGCAACGTCTCGCTTCGCGGCGTTGGCGGACGAGCCGTCCGCGCTCCCGGTTTTACACTTCGCTTAAAATGATAATTTCAGAACGGCGTTTGGCATCGTCTAAAAACTTTTCGATGTCGCTCGCCACTTTATCTTCGGTCAATCTGTCATTTATTTGCGAACGCACATCTTCAAATTTCGGCAGAAGAAATCCCGGATTTTTTTTCCGAAATTCGGGTTTATAAACTTCGTTATAGTATGTTTCCTCATCGTTTGGCGTGATCACGACAAACGAACGAAAACGAAACTTCAAATACTCGTCAATCGCCACTCTCTGCGCCATCAATCTTTGAAAGTTGTCGTCGTCTATTGACCCGAAACCGACGGCGTTAAGTCTTTTGACGAAATCTATCGTTGACGGGAACTGTGCCAAAATGTCTTTGATTTTTTCATCAATTTGTTGCTGAGTCGGCGCGGGACGCGGCACTCTTTCCGCTTCCAAAGCAAATAAACGCTGATTGATAAGAAGCTGCAAGGCGCGGTTAAGGTCTTCCGAAGTCGGCGGATTAAGCGGCGCATTCGGAATCAAAGCAAGCTGCCACAGCAAATCCGAATAAGTGATGAGTTCGGGAACTCCAACGCCGTCGCCGACCGTCGCAACTGTTTTATCAACAACCTGTTGAGCCTTTGTCTGGGCTGAAAATAAAACGAAAATTAAAATGATACAGCTAAAATAGCCGGGAATTTTCTTAAATTCAGATTTTTTTAGTTTCATACGACATTTTGATTTTTGAACGAATTGCAAAAACTGTCAAATAGATTCTGTAAAAACAGATGTCAAAAATGTTGACAAAATGTTTAAAATCTTTTTTAATTAAAAGTGAAGTTTTTCTGACTTCTCATTTCTAAAATCTGACCAGCCTCTCGGATGAAAAATTTTCCAACAAAGTTTGTCATCCTTTAATTAAAATCAAAATGTTAGCTCCGAAAAGAACAAAAAGCCGAACGGATGAAAATTTTTCTGTAAGAGAAAATCCGAATCCGGCGAGCGAATTAAAATTCATCACCGAACTCGGACGGAGTTTGCTTTTCACGGTGCATCCGAAAAAAGTCGCTTTGCGTGTGGCGCGTGCCGTTCGGCAGGAAACTGAAGCGGAAATCTGCGCGGTGATTGTTGAACTCGAACATTTTGGTCTGGTTTGCTGCGCCGATACAGCGAACACAAATAATGTTTCGCCGGATTTTCTCGATAAAAACAGATTCAGACGATGGCTCAATTTTTTGCCGCCGCAAATTTCATTTTGGACGGAAAATGAAAAAGATTTTTTGCTCAAAAGCGAAAATCATACATTTGAATATGTTTCGCCGCTGCACATTAACGGCGAAGTAAAAGGCGCGCTGGTCGTCGGTTACAACAAAAAGAGTTCCTGCGCCGAATCAACACAAAGATTGATTGACGCGGCGACTCAGATGGCGGCTATGAGCGTAAATCTCTCCGCGCATTATGAAACGGCGATAGACACTTCGATAAATCGCGCAAAAGAAGAACATCGGAGATTTACGGAAGCTGTTTTAGACGCTTTGCCGGTTTCCTTATACGTGATTGACCGCGATTACAAAATAGTTACGTGGAATCGGCATCGTGAAATCGGCGTTCAGGGAATTCCGCGAGATTCCGCCGTCGGGCGCAATATTTTCGAGGTTTTATCGAAATTTCCGAAGGGCAGATTGAGTCAGGAATTTGAACGCGCGTTTCGCACCGGCAGAATCGAGCGCATCGAACAGCGCGCGACCGACGATAACGGCGCGACAAAACATTGGATGGTCAGCAAAATTCCGATGCGCGACAAAGAAACCAGTGAAATAACGCACGTTATTACAGTCGGCGAAGACGTTACGATGCGTGTCGAAGCGATTCACGCCGCCGGACGCGCCGAAAAACTCGCCGCCATCGGCAGACTCGCGGCGGGCGTGGTTCACGAAATAAACAATCCGCTGGCGACCATTTCCGCCTGTTCCGAATCTTTGGAATCGAGAGTTTCCGAAGGAGTTTACGGCGAATCGGAAGATGTTGACGATTTGCGGGAATATCTGGGTTTGATCAGAAGCGAAGCCTTTCGCTGCAAATCAATCACCAACGGTTTGCTGGATTTCAGCCGCGGGCGCACGGGAAACCGTTTTTTGATAAATATTTCCGACGTTTTAAAATCTTCCGCGAGGTTAATAATTCATCAAAAGCGCGGCGAAAATATTGATCTCAAACTCGAAATCGAAGACGAAATGCCGCCGGTTGAAGCCGATGAAGGACAAATTCAACAAGCGATAATCGCGCTGGCGACGAACGCGATTGATTCAATGAACGAAGGCGGAACGCTCACATTTCGCGCGTTTGCAAAAAATAACCGCATCGTTGTTGAAATTCGAGACACCGGAATCGGAATCCCGCCCGAAGAATTGTCAAAAATTTTCGAGCCGTTTTACACCACCAAAGAAGTCGGCAAAGGCACGGGCTTAGGTTTGTCCGTCTGTTACGGCATTATCACCGAACACGGCGGACGAGTCAGCGTCCGTTCAAACGTCGGCGTTGGAACGACTTTTTCAATCTTCCTTCCTTTAAAGTCTTGAAAGTCTGGAAAGTCTTGGAAGTCCGGGAAGGAAGAATAAGAAGCTATGAGCATTGAGAAACTCAACACGCTTTCCAAACTACCAATATTATCAATATTTCCAGACTTTCCAGACTTTCCAGACTTTCCAGACTTGCTAAACTTCCTAAACTTTCCAAACTTTCAAGACTAAAACTATGGCAAAACTCCTTGTAGTAGATGACGAAAACAACCTGCGAATGGTCGTTCAGAAAGAAATGAGCCGCCAGGGACACGAAGTTGAAACGGCTTCGGACGGCGAAGCGGCTTGGGAACTGCTCGAACAGCAGGATTTTGACGTTTTGCTGTGCGATATAAATATGCCGCGTCTTGACGGCATCGCGCTTTTGCGGCGATTGCGCGAAAAAAGTCAAAATCCGCCCGAAGTTATTATGCTGACCGGACAGGCGACGGTCGAATCGGCAATCGAAGCGATGAAACTCGGCGCGTATGATTATTTGACGAAGCCTTATCGAATTACGGAACTTTCAGTTTTGGTTTCGCAGGCGGACGAAAAACAGAAACTCAAAATTGACAATCAACGGCTTCGCGCACAGATTGAACGCACGAGTCAAAATATGCCGGAAATCGTCGCCGAATCGCCGCAGATGAAGGAAGTTTTGCGGCTCGTCCAACGCGTCGCGCCGTCCGACACATCCGTGCTGATTACCGGAGAATCGGGAACCGGAAAAGAACTCATCGCGCAGGCTGTGCATCGTTTGAGCCGCCGCAGCGACAAAACATTTATTGATTTAAATTGCGCGGCTTTGCAGGATTCGCTGCTCGAATCGGAACTTTTCGGACACGAAGCCGGCGCATTTTCCGGCGCGCGAAACCGCAAACTCGGACTTTTCGAGATTGCCGACAGCGGCACGCTTTTTCTCGACGAAGTGATGGAAATGCCCGCGCAGCTTCAATCAAAACTGCTCCGCGCACTTGAAACACGAACATTTTTTCGCGTCGGCGGCGTAAAAAAAGTCGAAGTTGACGTGCGTCTCGTCGCCGCGACCAATCGCAGCCCGCAGCAGTCAATTGCGGATGGCGTTTTTCGCGCCGATTTGCTTTACCGCATCAACAGTTTTGAAATCCATATTCCGCCGCTTCGTCAACGCCGCGAAGACATCGAACCGCTGTCGCGCTATCTTTTGCAGAAAATCGCCGGAGCGAACGCACCCGAACTTATGCCGCAAGCCGTTGACGCTTTATCTTCATTCAGTTGGACGGGAAATGTGCGCCAGCTTCGCAATTGTCTGGAACGGGCGATTCTGCTCGCCGACGACGGCAGGATTACGACCAAAGAACTTCCGCCCGAAGTAGTTTACAAAATGAACGAGCCGAGCGTTTCGGTCAGTTACAATTCACCGAAAGAAAACCTGACGAGTTCGTTTCAAAATTCAAATCCGACGGCACTGCACGAAGTCGAAAAACAGCAGATTTTGATAGCTCTGGAACAAACCGGCTGGCATCGCGGCAAAACCGCCGAACTGCTCGGCATTTCATCTTCGACGCTTTATCGAAGATTGCGCGAATACGATTTATAAAGTCCAAATGATTCTTTGAATTCATTCACTTTATTTTTTAACTTTTAATTATTTTGCGTCAGCGCGGCATAATGAGAAATTATTTTTGCCGCATTTTCTTGCCGTTATAAATTCTCTGCAAACATTTGACTTCAACTTTCGCCTGCGATTTTTTCGTCGCAATCGCTTCGATCAACGCTTCCGCGCCGGTCATTGTCGTGACCGTCGGGACGTTGAACTGCAAGGCTATAATAGTGAAAACTTGTTGATCTTGACTCACCTTTCGTCAGCGATAATATTTTCACTTGTCTAAAATCATTCGTTCGACTTCGGCTTTAGCGTGTTTGAGAATGTCCGCGCCCTGTTCGCGCAAAAGTTTGGCTTCGCGGTAAATCGCTTCGACTCGTTCGGCAATTTCCGTTTGAATTTCGGGCGGCGGGATTGGGATTTTTAGAGTTTTGAAAAAATCTATGTCAACTCTTTGATGACCTGCTGAACCGCCGAAATAATTCATTGCCGCTTGTCGCAAAGATTTCAAGCGTAAAATTGAATGTAAGTAAGACGGATTTGCATTGCGATTCAATGATCTGAAAACGTGATATTCGGTTGAGCCAAACCCGAATCCGTTTAAAAGATTTTTTGCTACGGCAGACTTGCCGTTTTGCATACAAGGCGTGATTTTTGCCCAAAGCACATCGTTTTCCTGAAACAAAGTGTAGCCTTTAGATTCTTTAACTTCTCTTTCATAAAATCTAATGATTTTTCCTAATCCGTCTGAAATCGCTTCCATTGGAACGAACGACAAAAGCGTTTCAGCCTGAAAATGGTCAAAACTCGTGCGCGGATTTATCGCATAAACATCTTTCAGTTTTGCCATCGGAAAGATATTTGACTGTAAAGAAAATTTCTTTTGGTGAACCGCCGCATCGAATCTGCCGCCGGCGATGTCGCTTGATTTGGTGAAAAAGATGCGCTTGGCGAGCGTGTTTTCTTCCGCGTCGGGCAGCGTGATGCCGAGCGCGTCTAAAACCAATTTATCAACCGATGCCAACTTCTCACGCGCTTCCGCTTCTTTCGCTTTCTTTTCGGCGTAGGCTTTTTCAAACTTTTCAACAATCTGTTTTTGAATCTCAATCGGTGGAACAGGAATTTTTATTTTTTGAAGTTGTGTGCCGTTCACTCCTGATTGATTGTTCCAATTTGTGCAAATTGTGTAAAAGATTTTTCTTTCTTGATACCAATTCAAAACGAGCGTGAGAAATTGCGGAAGCATTTGCGATTCATCTGTTTTAATTCGCGTAATGTGATTGGAACAAAAAAAATCACCGTCAATATTTAAAAGAGTTGTCTTTCCAACCAATTCTTGACTGTTTGTATTATTAAAAAGAACTTCGCCTTTTTTCAAAATATCTGCTGGGCAAGTTTCGAGTAGTTCACGACTCAAATATACATTTCTGTCAAAAATTAGTTCGCGGTCATTATTTATATTCGTCGGTCGAATTTGTATCACTGCTTCATCAAAACTTTGGTCGCCTTTTCCGGCAGCAAAACCTGAAATGACGTATTCACTTATTTGCGTAATTGTTTTGACTTCAAACGGTTGAGTTTCTAAAAATTTAAACAATTCAAGCGAGTAATAAATTGGATCAATTCTACTTTCAACTTCGCCCCGATTTAGCAAAAATATCTTATTTGCGTCTAAATCGGGGCTGAGGCGAAAAAAGAGTCTTTACCTTCGACGACTGCCGCGATAAATTCTTTTAACTGTGCGGCGATTTCGACGAGTTCGTTGCGCTTGGTTTCGCGTCCCGTCGCGTCGTAGCCGATTTCTTCGGCAATCGCCATAAATATCGGATAATTCGCCGCCTTTTGTCTGACCGTTTCGAGATATTCGTCGTTTAAGGCTTCTTTGACCGCTTCGATTTGCTCGTTGTATTTATCGTTTGTTTCCTGTTTCCACGTTTTATGTTCGTCGGTTTTTTCGTGCAGTTTTATTTTCGCGTTCGCTTCGGCGGCAAGCTGTTTTTCCGTTGATTTGAGTTGCGCGTTGTTCGACTTTAAACCGTCCGCTAACGCCGACGGTTCTGACAAATCGCCTTGATTTCGCAGGGCTTCGATGTGATTTATCAAAAGTTCATTGATTTCCTGTATGACCGAATCGCCTTTTTTCAGTTCCGCCGCTTTATCTTTGAGCAAACGAATAATTTCGCCTTGATAACGCTTTTGCTTGAACAAATCATCTTGAATATCGGTCTTTAAATTACGAATCGCAATCGTCTGTTTCTCGTCGTATTTTCTGGCAAATAACACCGAACTTTTGACACCCGCGCCCGTATGCGTGAAAGCCGTCTGCGGCAGCGAAACAACCGCGACAATGCGAAAATGTTCCTCGATCCAATCGCGGACGAACTGCAAAGACGAATTCGTCAAAATCCCGTCAGGCAGCACAATCGCCAAAAATCCGTCGGGTTTTAAGAATTTATAACACTGCTCGATAAACAAAATCTCCGACTTCTGCGAATCGCGGTCATCGTCGAGTTTGACGTTGTTGAGCTTGGTGTAAATCCAATCGAAATTCTTTTTGCCCAAGTTAAAATCGCCGATATACGCTTTTTCCTTTGCCTTGATAACCGAACCGAACGGCGGATTAGTGGCGATATATTTGAAATGATTCGTTTGAAAGTTGGCGTAACCTTTGCTTTTGTTAGCGAGCGCGTAGCGTTGAATTTTGTCAATCGGCTCTAAACCGTCGTGCGCGAGGACGTTCGTGTGTCCGTCGTCGTGCAGAATCATATTCATTTTAGCGGTGCGGGCAATCTGATCGTTAATCTCGATGCCGTAAAGTTTCTGCTCGGCGAAATCGTGCCAATAGCTGTAATGTTTGCGCTCTTCGGTCGCCGCATCGTAAAATTCATCGGCTTGCTGACGGATTTTATTCAAAATATGCAGCAGAAAACCCGAACTGCCGCACGACGGATCAAGCACGAAATCATCTTTTTCAATCGGCAAAACGTCAACGATAAAATCAACCACCGGACGCGGCGTAAAATACTGCCCGAACTCGCCGCGAAAGAAACTGCCCATAAAACTTTCAAACGCTCTGCCCTTGCTGTCCAAATCCGTGTCGGAAAGATTTACTTTCGCTAAGTAGCCGACGACCGTTTCGAGTTCCTTCGGATTCAGACGAATATCGTCGCGGAAAACTTCCGGGTCGGCGGCGCGTCCTTCTTCGTAAATCTTTTGAATGCGTTCCTGCAATTTTTCGGGCAGCTCTTTCGTGAAAACCTGAAAATCGTAAGCGGTTCCTTTTTTGCGGTCGCGTTTTTCGTCGCGGATTTTGCAAAAGATAAGTTTATCGAGTTCGTCAAACGCTTCGGAAGGTCCGCGTTTGCCGCCGCCCCAAAGTGCTTGGTGCGCCTGTTTGAAAAGTCTGGTCAGTTCGCTTTCGGCGATCACGTCAATATCAAAAGCCTTTTCGCCATCTTCATTCACGCCGCCTTTATAAAAACGCGCCTTGGCAACTTCGGTTTTGCCCGCTTTCGGAATGTCCGCAAGCTGATTAAGTTCGCGTTCCATTCCGCCGAAGTTTTTAACATCGTAATAATTGTTGAGCGTTTTTGAAGTTACCCACAGAAACGCCGCTTTCAGCGAGTTGGCGTTGCCGAAACCCTGCTCAATCGCCTGTTTATATTCCGCGTCGGTGACGATTTCCTTTTTACATTCGACGACAATATACGCCGTCGTCAGCTTGTCGTCGGTATAAATCACGATGTCCGCCAAATCGTTCGGCGTGCGGCGCGGAACGCGAACCTC
Source organism: Pyrinomonadaceae bacterium (assembly GCA_965218105.1). Classification (GTDB taxonomy): domain Bacteria; phylum Acidobacteriota; class Blastocatellia; order Pyrinomonadales; family Pyrinomonadaceae. Next base: position 1,112,874 of record OZ244585.1, on the reverse strand, counting down.
GAAATCAACATTTTCCGGCGCGTAACCGTAAACTTCAATCAGCTGCACAAAAGTTTCAGCGCGAACCGTTTCTTCCGGGTCTTTGAAACTGTAAGTTTTGTTTCGATTCGTGTAAGTGATGCGCGTGTTGTCGGCGTTAAATTCAATCAGCCCGTTCGTAATACCAATTTGTAAATAATTCATAATTTATTATTGTTTAATTCGTGACGCATTGCGTCATATTTTGAGGATTCGGAACGCATCGAGTTCCGAATATCAGTATTTACAATCAACGATTTAACTTCATCGTCAATCTTTTGCAGACTTCGCATTTCGATTTTCGAGGGCGATTTTTTTGTCGCAATTGCTTTGCTCAGGATGCTTGTTCGGCAATTTTATTTCATTTTATTTAAGATATATTTTATTTAAGATATATTTCTCGAACCAAAGCGGCACCAGATCGGTCTTGATTTCGAGTTGTTCGGCATCGGTTATTTCTGCAAGCAATAACAGTTCGCTTCCCGAATTATCGAAAATATAGGCGCGGTTTGTATATTTGACGGCTTCCCGCAACAAATTCAGTGAACGAAAATAGCGCGTCGTGATTTTGTCTTTCGGCACATCGTGACCGCCTGTTTTGACGCGGTATTTGACGCGGGAGATGTTGATTTCGGGGTTGTCGGTGGCGACGAAATAAAGGTAATTGCGATAACCGCTCTGCCGCGATTTTTCGAGCAGTTTCACTTTGTCGGGCGCGGACATCACGGTTTCAAACGAAAATGACTTTCGCGCAAGGATTAGTTTTTGACGAATAAAATCAGCCGCCGCCGAAGCGTAATATGAATTCACTGAAACCTCGTGAAAACTCAAACGATTATCGGCAAACCGCAAATACTCGGCTTCGTCCGAAAGTTCGGCTTTTTCCAAAAGCGTCGAACTTTTGAAAAATTCGAGAATTTCAACTTCGTCGGTGACGATTTCAAATTCGCTCAAATCTAAAAAATCCGATTGTTTAATCGAGGCTTCGATTTCATCGGGATTAACATAAACGCCGAGCAGTTCGCGGCGAATAACCGATTTAATCGTGCTTTTGCCCGAACCGTTCGGTCCGGCAAACATTCTAAGTCGCGGCGTGAATTCGGGCAGATTCATTTTATTTTAATAATCTGCCCTTTTCGGGTTTTCACAAAAGGCGCGTTTTGTTGAATAATTTTTGATGTTCCGTCAGGAAAAATTTCTTTGATTACGCCATTTTCCGAAACCAAAACACTGCTCCCCGAAGCCAACGCCTGCCAATACGCCTGCTTGACCGCTGCTTCCGCCAATTCGGGAATATGTTCTTCTAAATAATCAATCGCTTTTTCGTTGTTTTCCATACGGCTCCCGAATTTATTTTACACCAATTACTTTTTCCCGTTTGTTGTGAATCTCCTGCAAACTTCGCACTTCAACTTTCGCCTGTGATTTTTTCGTCGCAATCGCTTCGATCAACGCTTCCGCGCCGGTCATTGTCGTTACCGTTGGCACATTGAACTGCAATGCCGATTTGCGGATTGACTGCTCATCGTAGTGCGATGTTTTGCCCAAAGGTGTGTTGATAATCAGCGAGATTTCGCCTTGTTTGATGAGGTCGGCGATGTTCGGGCGACCTTCGTTGACTTTGAAAACGGTTTCGCATTTTAAGCCGACTTCCCTAAGGCGTTTGGTCGTGCCGTAAGTGGCGATTAAATCGAAGCCGAGTTTTTCCAAACGGCGGGCGAGAATTACGGCTTGACCTTTATCGGAATCGTTGACGGAGATGAATGCTTTTCCGCTCATCGGTAGGGTTATAAATGCGCCTTCCATCGCTTTGCCGTAGGCTTCGCCGAAGGTGTCGCCGACTCCCATCACTTCGCCGGTCGAGTGCATTTCGGGTCCGAGAACCGGGTCAACGCCGGCGAATTTTTTGAACGGGAAAACCGGCGATTTGACGAAGATTTTCGGAACGGACAAATGTTCGGGCAAATTGAAGTCGGCGAGCGTTTTGTGTCCAGCCATTATCAAAGACGCGATTTTCGCAATCGGAATTCCCGTCGCTTTTGCCACAAATGGCACGGTGCGCGACGCTCGCGGATTGACTTCGATGACGTAAACGCGGTCGTCTTTGATGGCTAATTGCAAGTTCATCAAACCGACGACTTTTAACGCTTTCGCCAGATTTATCGTGTAATGTTTGATGGTTTCGAGATGTTCGGCGGCGATTTTCTGCGCGGGCAGAACGCTGGATGAATCGCCCGAATGAATTCCGGCTTCTTCGATGTGTTCCTGAATGCCGCAGATGACGACGCAAGGAGCGCGGACACTCCTGTCCGCTTCGCCGGAAGATGCGGACAGGAGTGTCCGCGCTCCGTCGCAATCCGCCAAAGCGTCAACGTCAATTTCGACGGCGCGTTCGAGAAATTTGTCAATCAAAATCGGCTTTTCGGGCGAAGCGTCAACCGCCGTCCGCATATATTCGTCCAAAGTCTGTTCATCATAAACAATCGCCATCGCGCGACCGCCAAGCACGAAACTCGGACGCACGATGACCGGATAACCGATTTTTTCGGCGATAATTTTCGCTTCTTCGGGCGAAACCGCCGTGCCGTTTTCAGGCTGCGGAATTTTCAGTTCCTGCAATAACGCCGAAAATCTTTTGCGGTCTTCGGCGAGATCAATCGAATCGGGCGACGTGCCGATAATCGGAACTCCGGCGTTATATAATCTTTCCGCCAAATTGAGCGGCGTTTGCCCGCCGAATTGGACGATGACACCTTCGGGATTTTCGGTTTCGACGATGTTCATCACGTCTTCAAACGTCAGCGGCTCGAAATACAAACGGTCGGAAGTGTCGTAATCGGTCGAGACGGTTTCCGGGTTGCAGTTGACCATAATCGTCTCGAAATCCGCGTCGCGCAAGGCAAACGAAGCGTGACAGCAGCAGTAATCGAATTCGATTCCCTGACCGATGCGATTCGGTCCCGAACCTAAAATCATAATTTTTCGGCGATTCGTCGGCTCGGCTTCATTTTCCTCTTCGTAAGTCGAATAAAGATACGGCGTGTGCGATTCAAACTCCGCGCCGCAGGTGTCAACGCGTTTGTAAACCGGATTGATTTCGAGATTTTTGCGCCGTTCGCGCACCTCAGTTTCGGTCGAATTCGTCAGATAAGAAATGCGCCGGTCGCTCAAAGCGTATTCTTTTGCGGTTCGCAAAACCTCAGACGGCACATCGTTCAAATTGCGCCCGTCAATCCGCGCCTGCAATTGCATCACTTCCTGCAACTGCTCCAAAAACCACGGGTCAATTTTCGTCAAACGGTGAATTTCTTCAATCGAATAACCGTTTCGCAGCGCATAAGTTAAGTATGAAAATCTGTTCGAGTTCGGACGCGCCAGTTTTCTCTGCAATTCGTGATCGGGAATTCCTTCGAGGCGCAGCGGTTTGACGGCTTCCAAAGAACGCAAACCTTTGAAAAGAGATTCTTTAAAGGTTCTGCCAATCGCCATCACTTCGCCGACGGATTTCATCTGCGTTCCCAAAACATCTTCCGCGCCGGGAAATTTCTCGAACGCCCATTTCGGGATTTTCGTGACGACGTAATCAATCGTCGGTTCAAAACTCGCCGGAGTTTTGCGCGTGATGTCGTTCGGAATTTCGTCCAAAGTGTAGCCGACGGCGAGTTTCGCGGCGATTTTCGCAATCGGAAATCCGGTCGCTTTCGACGCGAGCGCGGACGAACGCGACACGCGCGGATTCATCTCGATAATTCGCACATCGCCGTTCGCCGGATTGACCGCAAACTGAATATTCGAGCCGCCGGTTTCCACGCCGACCTTGCGAATACAGGCGATTGACATATCTCTGAGCCGCTGATATTCGACATCGGTCAGCGTCTGCGCGGGCGCGACGGTGATCGAATCGCCGGTGTGAACGCCCATCGGGTCGAAGTTTTCAATCGAGCAGATGATGACGACGTTATCGTGAACATCGCGCATCACTTCGAGTTCGTATTCTTTCCAGCCCAAAATTGATTCTTCGATTAAAACCTGCGAAATCGGCGACGCGGCGAGTCCGCCTTTGACGATTCCCTCGAATTCTTCCGGGTTAAAAGCCACGCCGCCGCCCGTTCCGCCGAGCGTAAACGCGGGGCGAATAATCGCCGGATAACCCGTGTCTTCGACGATTTTTTGCGCTTCTTCCCAACTGTGCGCGAAACCGCCTTTCGCCGATTCGATGCCGATTTCGTCCATCGCTTTTTTAAAAAGCTCGCGGTCTTCGCCGACTTTGATTGATTCGACGTTCGCGCCGATCAGTTTTACGCCGAATTTGTCTAAAATCCCTTTTTCATATAAATCAACCGACAAATTCAGCGCGGTTTGCCCGCCGACGGTCGGCAAAAGCGCGTCCGGCTTTTCCTTTTCGATGATCGCGGAAACGGTTTCGACGGTTAAAGGTTCGATATAAGTTTTATCGGCGATTTCCGGGTCGGTCATAATCGTCGCCGGATTTGAATTGACTAAAACGACTTCAAAACCTTCGTCTTTCAACGAACGGCACGCCTGCGTTCCCGAATAGTCGAACTCGCACGCCTGACCGATGACGATGGGACCGGAACCGATGATTAAAATTTTATGGATGTCTGTTCTTTTTGGCATCTGGTATGGATAAATTATTACTTAAAAATTCAAACGATATTATATTCAATTAAAAAAAATTAACCAATTCGATTAACAACCATCCTGCGTATGGCTTTAGTTTCCGATTGATAATGGCGGAAAAATCTGAAACTCGGTTTTTCCGTCGGTTTTTCCGAAGGATTTAAACGGATGGATTTGCGTCGGTTTTCAAAAATCACTGTCTTTATGTATATTGAATGCTTTACTGTCTTGACATTTGAGTCCGATGGCGTGTAAATTTTATGTTTATCCGTCAAACGCGCGATTTCGGAATTGAAGCTAAAAGTAGATGCCTTTTTTCTCTTTTCAAATAGTTCACTCACAAAAGCCGTCAAAACTTTTAATCTTCTTTCCAATCGTATCGCTTTATGGTTATAATGGTTTATCCGCTGAAACCATTTTTTTATTCGCCTGATCGGGCAAAAGCGGATTCGCTGTATTTTGACAGCTACTTTTTAAAAGGAAATTAACATAAATTTAAATGATTAACGAGGTTATTAACGAAACTGAAGAACCGGCGGCAGCCGAAACGTCAGTTGCAACAGAAACAAAAACAGAAAATTCAACCGCTGCGGCGGCAGCCGAATCTTCTGTTTCATCAGCGGATGAACCGCAAACGACGGAAACGGCGAACGCAAATTCCGCTTTGGCTCCAACATCTGAATCAGACGCGATTGAGGAAAAACCGGCTTCCGGCGAAATGGATTTCGGCGCGATTCTCGAAGAGTTTGAACAAGACCAAACCATCTATCACGCCGGTGATTTGGTCGAGGGCAAAGTCGTCGGCGTTTCGGAGCGCGGAATTTTAGTGGATTTCGGGCATAAATCCGAAGGTGTCATTCCGATTGAAGAGTTTACTTCGCCCGAAGGTGAAATAACGGTTACGAAAGGCGACGATGTTGAAGTCGTCATCCGCCGGATGCACTCCGGCGACGCGCCGCCGGTACTTTCACGCATTGATGCCGTCAACCGCAAATCCTGGGACAAAATCGAAGCCGCTTTCAATGAAGAAAGACCGATTACGGGAACTGTTGTCGAAAAAACCAAAGGTGGTTTGAAGGTTGATATTGACGGCGTTGAAGCCTTTTTGCCCGGTTCGCAGGTTGATTCGCGTCCGATTCGCAATCTCGATTCATTTAAAGGTCAGGAAATCGAAGCCAAAGTTATTAAATTCAGCCGCAAACGAAATAATATCGTCATTTCGCGCAAGGCTTTGACGGACGAAGTTGAGAATGCCAGAAAAGCTGAAACTTTAGATAACATCGAAGAAGGTTATGTAGTTGAAGGTGAGATCAGAAATTTGACCGAGTACGGCGCGTTTGTTGACATCGGCGGCATTGACGGACTTCTTCACGTTACGGATATGTCGTGGGGAAGACTGCAAAATCCGAACGAAATATTTAAGGTAAACGATCACATTCAGGTAAAGATTTTAAAACTTGACCGCAAAAAAGAAAAAGTTTCGCTCGGTTACAAACAGCTTTTCGCCGATCCTTGGTCAACCGTCATCGAAGTTTATCCGGTCGGCGCGAAAATCAAGGGGACGGTTTCCAGCCTGACCGATTACGGCGCGTTTATCGAACTCGAACCGGGTGTCGAAGGTCTGGTTCACGTTTCGGAAATGTCGTGGTCAAAACGCTCGAAAAGTCCGCGCAAACTGCTCAATAACGGCGAAGAAGTCGAAGTTCAGGTTCTCGGCGTAGATACGGACGAACGCCGCATCAGTCTCGGAATGAAACAGCTTCAGGAAAATCCGTGGCAGACGATCAGCGACCGCTATTTCATCGGTCAGACGGTTCACGGAAAAGTTCGTAATTTGACTGATTTCGGCGCGTTTGTCGAAGTCGAAGAAGGAGTTGACGGACTCGTCCACATTTCCGACATTTCGCACTCGAAAAAAATCAAACATCCGAAAGATGTTTTAAAGCGCGATCAGGAAGTCGAAGCGATCATTACAAGTATTGACACGGAAGGACATCGGATGTCGCTTTCGATCAAAGACACGACACCGAGCGCGTGGGATTCGTTTGTCGCCACGCACAAAACCGGCGATGTCGTGCGCGGAAAAGTTTCCAGATTTGCCGGCTTCGGAGTTTTTGTCGAACTCGGAAACGGTCTCGAAGGTTTGTGCCACATTTCGGAACTCGCCGACGAAAGAGTCGAAAAACCGGAAGATGTCGTTTCGCTCGGACAGGAAGTTGATTTCAAAATCCTGCGTATCGAATATGACGACCAAAAAATCGGACTCTCGCATCGCGCCGTCGGAAAAAATGAAGAGCCGACCGTTGATACGAGAAATTACTCGACCGAAGCGAAAGGCGGAATGGCTTCGCTCGGCGAACTGATGAATTTGAAGCGCGGCGGTTCGGCTGACGAAGAAGTTTCGGAAGAGCCGAAACTGTCGAAGAAAGAACGAAAAGCGATCAAAGCCAAAGAAAGAGCCGAACAAGAAGCGCAGGCGGATGTTGAAGAAGTTTCGGAAAACCAAGAGGCATCTGAAGATGATGACAACGCGCGGGAAACTTCGCCGGAAGAAACTCCCGAAGTTTCAAGCGAAACTCAAGAATCTGCCGCGTCAGAAGATAAAACGGCGGAAAATTCTGCTGTTAATGATGAAACAAATAAATCTGTAGAAGCTAAAACTACGGAAAATTCATCCGAAGCCGAAAAACCGGCGGTTGAAACAAATGAACCGGAAACTTCCAAAACTGCGCCGCCGGTTGTAGAAAAATCTGCTGAGGAAAAGCCTCTGATTGATGATTTGGAAGGAGAAGCCAGCGTCGCTCCCGACGATTCGACACCGCGGGAAGATAAACTGGAAGAAACTGCGAGCGTCGCGGAAGGCGCGTCTGCCAACGGCGAAACTGTAGAAAATACCGAAACCGATGAACCGAAAGCGGAAGCCGAAGAAAAATCAGCTTGAGTTTATTTGCTGAATGAGGAAAGGAAAAATGACAAAAGCAGATTTAGTAGAAAGCGTCGCCAAAGAAGCTGAAATGACCAAAAAAGATGCTGAACAACTGGTTGAAATTATTTTTGACAGCATTGTCAGCACATTAAACAAAGGTGAAAAAATCGAATTGCGCGGCTTCGGCAGTTTTCGCGTCCGCCATCGTAACGCGCGAAAAGGTCGCAATCCGAAAACAGGCGAGGCGGTCAGTATTCCCGCCAAGCGCGTCGCTTATTTCAAACCGGGCAAAGACTTAAAAGAACTGATTAATACAAAAAAATAACTGTGGATGTTTTATGGAGTCCCTGGCGATACGATTATATAAAAGCCGATAAATCAGCTTCAACTGATGATTCAAGCGGCTGCGTGTTTTGCGATATTCTAAAAAGTCCGGCGAGCGATGAGGAAAAATTTATTCTTCACCGCGCCGGACATAATTTTGTTATTTTAAATATCTATCCGTACATCAGCGGACATTTGATGGTTGTGCCTTACGCTCATCTCGCTGATTTGGATCAGGCAGATAAAGAAATCACCGATGAGTTGATGGATTTAACCAAGCATTGTCAGACGGCTTTGCGCGAAGTTTATCAGCCGCAGGGTTTTAATCTCGGAATGAATTTCGGCAAAGCGGCGGGCGCGGGCGTTGCCGAACATTTTCATCTGCACATTTTGCCGCGCTGGGTCGGCGATGCGAATTTTATGACGGCAATCGGCGAAACGCGAACTATTCCCGAATCTCTCAAAACAACTTATCAAAAACTCAAAGATCATTTTTAACAGTCGAAATATCAAATATATTCCGTATTTGCTATTCTACTTTTAATGTTCAAAACGCGAAGCAGCCAACTGGAAAGAATAGACACGGGCGATTATACGCCGGAAGAATACGAGCGGTTTTTGCGCGAAATCGGCTTTATCAACCGCGTTATCGGCGACAATCGGGCGTTAAAGCGAACTTTGTTAAAGGAAATCGAGCGCGAAAACTTAAAAATGTTTTCCGTGCTGGATGTCGGCGCGGGTTCGGGCGAACTGCTTCGCGCAATCGCCAAATTCGCGCGGAAACAAAAACGGAAAGCCGTTTTAGCCGGTTTGGAATTAAATGCGACTTCCGCCGCCGCGATTTTGAGAGATTCAAAAAATTACGAAGAGATTTCTGCCGTTCGCGCCAATGCTCTGAGTTTGCCGTTTGCCGATAACTCTTTTGATTACGCGATTTGTTCGCTTTTCACACATCATTTTACGGATGAAAATGTCGTGCGTATCTTGTCCGAAATGAATCGCATCTCGCGGCGAAATATTTTCGTCATTGATCTTCACCGACATCGCGCCGCTTATTCGTTGTATAAAATTTTCTGCGCCGCCTTTAAAATCAGCCCGCTCGTCAGCGAAGACGGTTCGCTCTCGATTTTGCGCTCTTTCAAAGTCAAAGAATTAAAAAAACTCGGAACACAGGCGCATCTTGAAAATTTCACCGTCGAAAGGCATTTTCCTTTCAGACTGGTTTTGGAAAATAAAAAAAAGTCGGTTTGATTAGCGATAAAAACAGCGCGCAAGTGAACATTTATTTTCGATTTCGTCTTTTAATTGTTACAATCTGAATAAATCAGACAAGGAATTGAGTTATGTACAAAAGAGTATTTCTGGCTACGATTTTTATCATTTTATTATCTGCCGTTCCGATATTCGCGCAGAGAGATTTGGGCGCGCGTCCGACTGATTCGGGCGGCGTTCTGATGCCGGAACAGGCGGCGTATGACGTGAAACATTACGATCTGTCAGTTACGCCGAACATCGCGGAACAATCAATTAAAGGCGTTTTGACGGCGACGGCGACGATTGTCAAACCGCTCGATAAGTTCGTGCTGGATTTAGATTATCCGTTTGCGGTCGAATCGGCGACGTTGATTTCGCCGGACAAAAACAAAAAAGAAACGCCGTTAAAGTTTGAACGACGCGAAGGAAAAATCTGGATTTCATTTCCAAAAATGCGAAAAGCGGGCGAAACGGTGAACGTGCGCGTCGCTTACAGCGGAAAACCGAAAGTCGCTCCTAAACCGCCATGGGTCGGCGGTTTCGTCTGGTCGAAAACGGCTGACGGACAGCCCTGGATTGCGACGGCGGTGCAGAACGACGGTGCGGATTTGTGGTTTCCGGTCAAAGATCATCCGTCGGACAAAGCCGAAACTTCGTCGCTGCATTTTACCGTTCCCGACAATTTGGTCGCGGCTTCCAACGGCAAACTCGCGTCCGTCGTTGACAACAAAGACGGCACGAAAACTTTCAATTGGGAAGTTTCGCAGCCGATTTCCAATTACTGCATCGCGCTAAACATCGCGCCGTATAAGTTGATTGAAGATCAGGTGAAATCGGTTTCGGGCGAGATGATTCCGATTAAGTTTTACGTTTTGCCGCAGGACGAGGCGAAAGGGCAGTCGCTGGTTGATCTGCTGAAAAAATACGTCGCGTTTTACGAGAAATATCTCGGACCGTATCCGTTTCGCGCCGACAAAATCGGCATCGCCGAAACGCCGCATCTCGGAATGGAACATCAGACGATTACGGCTTACGGCAACGGTTTTAAGTACAACGCGGACGGCGACGACTGGCTTTTATTTCACGAATTCGGACACGAATGGTGGGCGAATCTCGTGACCGCGCCGGACTGGAACGATTTCTGGATTCACGAAGGTTTTCAGTCGTTTATGGATACGTTTTACATCGAAACAATCAAGGGCAAAGACGCGTATTTCGCGGCGATGAAAGCGCGTTATCGCGGTCTGCACAACGTCAAACCCGTCGCGCCGCGCGAGCCGCAGACGACGACGCAGATTTATATGATGCCGCCCGATTACACGAAATCAGACGGCGATATTTACGGCAAAGGCGCGCTGATTCTAAATACTCTGCGCTTTTATCTGGGCGACGACGCTTTCTTTAAAACGCTCAGACGCACGACTTATCCGACCGAAGCGATGGAAAAAGTGGAAAACGGCAAACAGTTTCATTTCGAGACGACTGACGATTTCGAGCGAACGGCGGAACGCATTTCGGGCAAAGATTTGAAATGGTTTTTTGAAGTTTATCTGCGCCAGCCGCAATTGCCGAAATTAGTTGCCATTGAATCTATCACCAAAGGCGGTTCAAATGAATTTCGCAGTTTAAATTTGCATTGGGAAACGCCGAACAATCTACCGTTTCCAATGCCAATCGAAGTAAAAATCGGCGACGAAATAAAGCGTGTTGAAATGAAAGACGGCAAGGGAAGCGTAGCGATTCCGCAGGATGCGAAATATGAAATTGATCCACACGGCTGGGTTTTGAAGGCGCAGTAAATGATCTGTTTTTATGTATTTTTCAGTCGGAGCGCGGACGGCTCGTCCGCCAACGTCGGCGAAGCGAGACGTTGACAGCGTTTGTCTATCTGAAAATTATTGAGCCAAAAGACGACTCTGACGCTCGGTTATTTCTTTCTCGGTCAGGAAAATATACAGGATTACGGCATTCCGTTCGTGCCGGCGACGAACAATGTTCTCGTCGCTTATCGAGACAAAATCGCGCCGGTTTCGCGCTCAAATTTTTACGGTTACGCCGATCTGAACAAAGAATATCTGCGCTCAAATCTGGGAACGATCACTTTGAATCACGTTTTCAACGACCGGATGACTTTGCGAAATCAGTTTCGCTATGACCATTCATCGCGCGATTCGATTGCGACACCGGCGCGTTTTAACAACGATAATTCGGGGACGCTGCTCAACCGCGAAATCAAAGCGTGGCTGACGACCGATCAAAATTACGATAATCAAACCGATTTTACGGCGCAATTTGAGACCGGATTCGTCAAACATTCGATTGTTACGGGCGCGGAATTAATTCACGAAAACAGCCGCCGCTTCACTCAAAGCGGCGCGAACGGCGCGACCAATTTATATAATCCGAACCCGAACGACGTTTATCCGTTTCAGATTTACACCAATCCGCTGCCCGGAATTATCAAAGCGAAGACGAGCGCGGTTTACTTTTTCGACATCATCGAACTGCATCCGAAATTTCAGTTGAGCGGCGGTTTGCGTTACGAGCGTTACAGCGCAAACAGTGATTTGCCGCCGACGATTACGCTGCCGACGGGAAGCGCGCCCGTCATTTTCGGCACGACCCGAACGCGCGTTGATAAAACCGATAATTTGTTTAATATTCGGCTCGCCGCGATTTACAAACCGGTTCAAACCGGCAGTTTTTACGTTTCCTACGGTACGTCGTCGAATCCTTTGCTGTCGGGATTGCTTTACGAAAATGCGTCGGTAACGTCGCTCGACCCGGAAAAAAAAGTCACCTACGAAGCCGGAACGAAATGGGATTTGATCGGCAGCCGTCTGCCGGCGACCGTCGTGATTTTCCGCGTCGAAAAAACGAACGCCCGCACACCGCAGTCCGCCGGAACGCTGCAAATTCTCGACGGCAGACAGCGCGTTGACGGCATCGAACTCGGCATCACCGGCAACATCACGAATCGCTGGAACGACGAGTTTTCATTTTTAAAAATGGGCGGAAGTCCGCACGAAGTAAGGACGCGAAAGTTGCTGTAAGAACGCCCTTATTTCGTGCAGGTTTCTACAAAAACAAGAACGCCCTTACTTCGTGCGGGCTTCTGCCATTTGAAATATGAAACAATTTCGCAAAATCATTTTCTGGCTCCATTTAATCGCGGGCGTTCTCGCCGACATTTTCATTTTTATAATGTGCGTCACCGGCGCGTTACTGTCGTTTGAATCGAATATTCTGGAGTTCGCCGAAAGCGATACGCGCTACGTCGCCGCGCCGAACGCGGACACGACGCGACTTTCGATGAGCGAAATTTTAACGAAAATCAGACGGCGAAACCGAACGCCAGACCGACTGCGATTTCAATGTTAAACGAACCGAATGCGGCATTTAATATCTCATTCGGACGCGAAGGACAACTTTACGTCAACCCATAGACCGGCGAAATAGCGGGCGAAGGCGCAAAAAGCTGGCGCGGATTTTTTCGCGTTGTCGAAGACGCGCACCGCTGGCTCGCCATACCCGGCGACGGCAGACAAATCGGCAAAGCCGTCAACGACGCTTCCAATTTTCTGTTTCTGTTTCTGACGATTTCCGGCGTTTACATCTGGTTTCCGCGCCGTCTGAGCGTCAAACATTTCAAAACCGCGCTCACGCCGCGCTGGAAAGTGACGGGCAAAGCGCGAGATTTCAACCGGCACACGGTCATCGGTTTTTGGTCGTCGCTGATTTTAATAGTTTTGACCGCGACGGCGTTCGTGATGTCTTAAAAGCTGTTTGAAAACTCTTATTTTTTAAACCACGAAAGTACACGAAAATACACGAATAATTTAATAATCACACAAATTTTCGTGTTAATTTGTGTTGAGCGCGTGGTTAAATTTCTTAAATTTTCGAGTTTTCAAACAGCTTCTTACAGTTGGGCGAATAATTTAGTTTATACAATGACGGGCAATCGAAACGCCGCAGCGACAGCAGAGACCGCCGAACGATCAAGAAGAAAAGTCTTTCGCTTTGCCTGAAAACTTAGAAGCTGTTTGAAAACTCGTTTAGTGGATTTGTAACCACGAAGCACACTAATAAACACGAAGTTTGTCTTTTTTGTTTTATTTAGTGTTTAGTAGTGTGCTTTAGTTGTTAAATTTCTTCCCATTGTCGAGTTTTCAAACAGCTTCTTAGGCGAAGTTTGGACAAAAGCCGAAAATTTTACGGACTGGAAAGCAATTTCTCTGCGTTTGCCGGTCAGCGAAGATGCGGCGAATTTTAAGATTGAAGAAGGGAATTATTGGAACAAGTTCGGGCGTTCCAGTTTAACGATTGACACGAAAACCGGCGAAGTTTCCAAATGGGAAAGTTATGCGCACGGAGTGCAGACGAAAGGGAAAAGGCGAACGGTAAAGAAATTTCTTTTACTTTCGCCTTTTCCCTTTCGCCTTCAGCCTTTAACAACTGCGCCCTTACTCCGTGCGGGCTTCTGCACACAGACAATAGTCTAAGTTAAAGTTTCGGTTTCGGCGGCAATGGCGGCGGCGGCGGCGGCGGTTGTGGTGCAAGCGGTGGTGGTGGTGGCGATTTTATGACGCTTTTATCATTTCGATTTTTCCACAAATATTCGACCTCCGAATTGACTTGCGGTTCGTCGAGCAATTTTCCGCCCTGCGCCATTCGCCAGCGTTCAAACCACGAAATTCCCGCTTTGCCGTAGAAATTTTCGGGCGTTTGATAAGCCGAATCCGACAGAGCTTCTTCCATCGAAACGAATTTGTAGCCGCGTTTTTCGATCATTCCGAACAGTTCGTCAAACGAATCGCCGACCAAATAATTCGGCGTTAAAACCATCGTCTGCGCGATGTCGCGCCCGAACATTTCCTGCGAATACGCTTCGTAATGGTCAAACATTTTCGACATATATTCGATAAATTCGGCGCGAATTTTCTTCGCCGCTTCATCATCGCGGTTGAGTTTAGCCGCATTGTAAGCAAAAGAATACATCCATTCCTGATTGTCAATCGTATATTTGACCGGAGTTATGCCGCGTGAAGCAAGCCACGCTTCAAACCGATTTCGCTCTTCCGCATTTTTGCCCGTGTTTAAATACGGATAACTAAAATAACGAAGCGGCAGATTCTTTTCCGCCAAAATTTCTCTGGCGACGGCTTCGTTTTTCTCGACTCCGGCGACGTATTCATCATACGGCGTGTCGTAAAACCAAACGTGATTGTAATTTCCGATGCCGATTTCAAGTCCGGCATCTCGCCAAGAACGCAAAAGTTTTTGTCCGAAGGAATTAAATTTTTCATTCTCGGCAATCTTTGAGCCTTGCAGAAATCCGATTGCCGGAATTTTGCGCTTTGCTAACTTTACCAGTATTTGCATTACCGATACCTGCGATGTCATTAGTCCCAGTTTTTTCCGCGTTTCCACATCAATATTTTTTGCAAAATTAATCGGACTGGAATTCAACGGAATCGAAACGAAACCAACCGCTATTTTTTTATCTTTCATTTTTGTTTGAGCATTGACAAAATTGTCCGTTTTGAATGAAAATACCGTTAGCAAAACTGCCGAGAGCAAAGCCAACGCCAACATCGCCGACCAAGCTGAATTGACGCGCTTTCTTTCGGTATTTTTTTGTAAAATTTTTGTTATTCTCTGCATTAAATGACCTCCGTTTGCCGCCACCAAAACAGGCGACGCGGTTACATTCGCCGTTTGACGGATTTCCTCTAAGTTTGCCAGCGCGCTGGCGTAAACAAGGCGCGAATTTTCCAGTATTTTTACAACCGCTTCGTCCGCCGCAAACTCGCGCTCGTTGCGGATAACCGACGAAATCCACCACACGCACGGGTGATAGAAAAATGTAATTTCGACGAAACTCTGCGCCAAATTCACCAGCGCGTCATAACGCCGAATGTGTATGAGTTCGTGCGCGATAATGGTTTCCAGTTGCTGCGGGCTGATGTTTAGAAAAACACTCGCCGGAACGAGAATTACAGGTTTCAGCCAACCGACGACGACCGGCGTTTCAATCAAATTCGATTGCAGAAATTTGACGGTTTGCGTGATTTCCAATTTTACGCAAAGCGCGATAAATTTTTTCTGCCATTCGCCGTTCGGCGGGGAAGTTTCGCGGATTTTATAATTATGAACCTGCCACGCGCCGCCAATCAGACGCAGCGCGAAAATCATTACGCCGAGAAACCATAAACCGACTAAAACAGGCAAAATGGCGGGAAGATTTTCGCTGAAAAGATTTCGCAAATTTTCAATTGAAACGAATGTTTTTTCCTCCGGTAATTGGATGATTTGTCGGTCACTTTTACCGAACGCTGAAAAATCTTCCGCCTGCGGATATTCTTTGTCAATTTTTTCTGTATAACCGGAATTTGTGTTTTTAATCTGCAGATTATTTGAACTCGAATTAACCGACAACTGGACGAAGGTGATGACCGATAAAGCAAACGCCAAACCGAGCGCGAAAACCGAAACGCAGTAACGAACATTCGCCGAATGCGCGCGAAAAATCTTTAGCAAAACGAACAAAACAAAGGCGATCAAAGCAATTTGCCAGATTGAATGCAGCAGCGTCCAACCGAGATTTTCGACGATGTTTGAGTTGATAAAATTTTCAAAATTCATTTGCTTTTCTTCTCCGCTTCTTCAATCAACTTGCGAATCTTTTTTAATTCCTTCGCGCTCGTCGGTTTCGTTTCCAAAACGTGCTGCACGAGTTTCAAAGCCGAACCGCGAAACGCTTTTTCGATCAAATCCGACACGAGATTTTTCTGCGTGTTTTCTTTTGTTTGTTTCGCCTTGAAAATGTGCGCTTTATTTGAATCATCACGCTCGACCAGATTTTTTTCGGTCATAATTTGCAGCATTTTCAAAACGGTCGTGTAAGCCGTCGGCTTGCGCTCGTTCAAAATTTCGTGAACTTCGCGCACCGTCGCCTGCTTCAATTCCCACAGCACATTGAGAATTTCAAGTTCTGATTTTGTCGGTTTTTTTTGCATATCAGTTTTATCTACGAAAAACTTAGTAATAATCATACTAAAGTTTTCGTAGATGTCAATAAAGCAGAGCGACTTTTTTACCAACGGTACTCAATCATAAAAAAGCGAAG
Organism: Pyrinomonadaceae bacterium; assembly: GCA_965218105.1. Lineage (GTDB taxonomy): Bacteria > Acidobacteriota > Blastocatellia > Pyrinomonadales > Pyrinomonadaceae. The sequence goes on along the minus strand of OZ244585.1, from coordinate 1,096,579 downwards.
TGTTTTGAACACTTCGCTCAATTAATTAATAATTGTTGAAAAATTATTTTTTGTTTTTTTGTTTGGCTTCAAAACTATTTTAAGCAAATAGATTATTTTGGTTTGGAAGTTATTAAATAGGCTTCTTTGATAAAAATTCCATTAAACGAATTGTTTGATAACTTTACTGTTCCGTGTTCTACGCCGATCATATTCAAATTTTGAACAAAAGTGTCGGATGGCGGCAAAACTACAATTCGGGAAAGCATTAACTGTTCGTTCTCAGTCAAAGTTTCGGAAATTTTTGAAGCGATTGCCTCAATCAGTGCTTTTTCTTGATTACCAATCCAATTTGCGGAAACAACTACATCCCATTTGCCAAAAGAATCTTCGCGTTCAATTAGGGCAAAAAGATTAAAGTCGCCTTGGTTCGCTGAAATTTCCACTTCGATTTGACGTAATTTTTCAGCCACCGCTGACATTTTTGTTTCTATCACACCGACCATAATTTATTTTAACACTCTGGCAATTATTTTAGCAGATTCAATTATATTATGCGCGTCAGTCTGAGTCGCCGTTCCAATCACTGAATACCGTGTTTCCGAATCCCAACTCGCCACAATTGACCAATCGGCTAAATATCTTGTTTTAATTTTCGCTTCTTGACCGGATAAACTCAAAAGTAAATCCAACCGATGTGTTTTGAAACTTTGCAAACCCTGAAATTCTGAATTGGTCGAAGGAAAACCGCTCCATTTCAAAGTTTTACAAATTCTGGCTTTGAGAGCTAATTCAACTGCATAGCCGCAAAGATAAACCGCTCCGTCAAATCGTCCGCCTTGATGTAATACTTCGGCATCTCTCAGTCTTGCCGAAGCAATTTTCCCTAATTCAGCAATTGAAATCATTTACTTTTTCGGGCGTTCATTCGCCTTCAAAACTCTTTTCCGAAGCCGAATCGCTTTCGGCGTGGCTTCGACGAGTTCGTCGTCGGCGATAAATTCCAACGCTTCTTCGAGTGATAAATCTTTGACGGGAACAAGCCGCATCGCTTCGTCGGTGGAAGTCGTCCGCATATTCGTCAGCTTTTTTTCCTTGATCGCGTTGACATCTAAATCAACGGCGCGGGCGTTTTCGCCGATCAGCATTCCTTCGTAAACTTTTGTCTGCGGGTTGACGAAAAGTTTGCCGCGTTCCTGTAAAGCGTAGAGCGCGTAAGTCGTCGTCTCGCCCATTCGGTCGGAGACGAGCGAACCTGTGCCGCGTCCTTTCATCTCGCCCTGCCACTTGTCAAAGCGCAAAAACAAAGTGTTTAAAAGTCCAGTGCCTTTTGTTTCGGTTAAAAATTCGCCGCGAAAACCGATCAGACCGCGCGACGGAACTTCGTATTCCATTCGTACGCGTCCCGTGCCGTTGTTGATCATTTTCGTCATTTGTCCTTTTCTGCGACCTAACGCTTCGGTTACGACACCGATAAATTCTTCGGGACAATCAACGACGACCTGTTCAATCGGTTCGAGCAATTGTCCGTTTTCGTCTTTTTTGGTGATGACTTCGGGTTTGGAAACTTGGACTTCGTAACCTTCGCGGCGCATCATTTCGATCAAAATGGCAAGCTGCAATTCGCCGCGACCGGAAACTTTGAATTGGTCGGGCGAATCGGTTTCGGTAACCCGTAAAGCGACGTTTCCTAAAAGTTCTTTTTGAAGACGTTCACCGATCTGGCGCGATGTGACGAATTTTCCGTCAATGCCGGAAAACGGCGAATTGTTCACGCCGAAAATCATCGAAATCGTCGGTTCGTCAACATTTATCACGGGCAGCGGTTTCGGATTATCAACCAGCGTAATCGTTTCGCCGATGTTGATGTCGTCAAAACCGGCGAGCGCGACGATTTCGCCGACACCGGCTTTTTCGACGGGTTCGCGCTTCATTCCTTCAAAAACGTAAAGTTCTTTGACGCGCGTTTTCTGCGTCGAACCGTCGCGTTTGGCGACAATAACTTCCTGATTTTTAGCGATTTCGCCCGAATAAATTCTGCCGATTGCCAAGCGTCCGACGAAGGCGTTGTAGTCAATATTTGCCACAAGCAACTGTAAAGAATCATCGCGCAAAGTGTGCGGCGCGGGAATCGTTTCGATAATTTGATCGAACAGCGGTTTCAAGTTTTTCGACTCTTCTGCCAGTGTTTTTTTCGCAATTCCGTCGCGCGAAATCGAATACAGCACCGGAAAATCAATCTGTTTGTCGTCCGCGCCCAAATCAATAAAAAGATCGTAGATTTCGTCTAAAACTTCTTCCGGGCGCGAATCCTGGCGGTCAATTTTATTGACCAGCGCGATTGCCGGAAGTCCGAGTTCGAGAGCTTTGCGAAGCACGAAACGGGTTTGCGGCAGACAGCCTTCCGCCGCGTCAACCAATAAAACAATGCCGTCAACCATTTTCAAAACGCGCTCGACTTCGCCGCCGAAATCGGCGTGTCCGGGCGTGTCTAAAATATTGATTTTGTAATCGCCGTAATGCACCGAAGCATTTTTCGCCATAATCGTAATGCCGCGTTCGCGCTCCAAATCCATCGAATCCATCACGCGGTCGGCGACCGCTTCGTTGTCGCGGAAAGTCCCGGATTGTTTGAGCATCGCGTCAACCAAAGTCGTTTTGCCGTGGTCAACGTGCGCGATAATAGCGATATTTCTGATATTTTCTGTGTTAATCATAGTCATAAATAATGAATTTAAAATAAACGAGAATAATGACGTATTGGAACGGAAAATGCAAACTGTGATGAATTATGAAAATGTGAACTGAAGAAAAAAGAGGCTCGTGAAATTTCCCGGGAAATTTCACGAGCCTCTTTTTTTTCGCGGACTGAAATTAATAATTGGCGATAAAATTAATGTCGTTAGTATCGGCATTAGCATTTAACACCTGCGTCTGTTGGTTAAATGTATAACGCTTGCCGGTCGCGCTGACGACGTATGTTTCGCCTGCCGCAACTTCATCGAAGCGATAGAAACCGAACGCTGAAGTTCTCGCCGTTCTGGTGTTGCCGGCGGAATCGGTCAATCTGATAATCACATTGCCGATGCCGCGTCCGCGTGCAGTCAGGACTCGTCCGCCAACCATTACACTTGCCGCAGTCGGTGCCAGCGGAACAATTTTTTCAACCGTTCCGCCGCCGATTCCGACAACGTATATTTCACCGGCTTCATCTTCGCCGAAAGACACGAGACTGAGTGCCGTGTCCAAAAGGACGCTCTGTTGATTGTTATTCCACAACAGAATTTCGCCCGTACAGTAATCGCCGTAAACGTAGCCGCCGGTTGGAAGAGCCGCGCGCGTTCCGCGATAAACGTAGCCGCCGGTAATCGAACAGCGTCCGCCCGAATGAGTGTATTCGAAAATCGGCGGAACATATCCGGCAGGCTCGGTGCAGTTGGGATTTACGCCCGGCGTACATATTGTGCCTTCTAAAATACGCCAGCCGAAATTTCCGCCGTTGGTAATAATATCAACTTCCTCACGCGCGCTTTGACCGACATCAGCAGCCCATAGTTGGCGCGTTCCGCCGCGATCAAATGACCAGCGAAAAGGATTTCGTACGCCGATAGCATAAATCTCATCCGCGCCCGCCACGCCGACGTATGGATTGTCAGCCGGAATCGCATAAGGAGCGGCACCGTTAACATCTAATCGGATAAATTTTCCGAGCAGAGAATTTATATTTTGCGCGTTGTTATTAGGATCGTTAGCACCGCCGCCGTCGCCCGTTCCGGCGTACAAATAACCGTCCGCGCCGAACGCCAGCGTTCCTCCGTTGTGATTGTTGTTCGCCGAATGCGGAATTGTAATTATAACTCTCCCGTTTGTTCCGGCGACATTCGGGTCGGACGATGTTTGATATTCGGCAAGTTGAATCGCGCCGTCGCTTGCCCGCGTGTAGTAAACGAAAAACCGCTTATTGGAAGCATATTGCGGGTGAAAAGCGAGTCCGAGTAATCCGCGCTCGCCGTCGGTTGAAATTTTCGATGATATATCCAAAAAATTGGTCGGCGTAGTCGAACCCGGCTGAACAACTTTTATGATTCCGCCTTTCTGCACGACGAAAATTCGATTTGTCCCGTCCATCGCGTTCGTTATAAAAAGAGGCGAACTGAGACCGGACAAAAACGGATCCAGCTTGACTGATGCCGCCTGCGCGGAAACCTCTAAACTAAAAAGTCCGACTAAAACCATTAAAATCGCTAAATAACTCAACTTTTGCATTTGTAAATCTCCTTTTGGCTATGTTCAATTTTGTACAGATGTTCCGAAGTATCTGTTTCGTTTTAAAGCACAAATAATAATTTTCACACCGTTCAGATAATTTTGAAATCTAAGCTGAAAACAAAATTAAAATTACTCGAAAAAGTTCTTAAATTTCCAAAAACCAAATAAATTCTTTGTGCGGCAATCGAAACTTTTTGGCGGCAGCAATAGACAAATGTCTGTGACCAACAGCAAACTACGATTGTTATCAAAGATTTAGCGACAATTTTATTAATTTTTGGAAGCAGTGAAAAAGTAAAACAATATTAAAACTTTGAAGAAGTAATTACAAGTGAAATTATAAACGGTAACGAACTTTCTTTTTTTTCAGCTCGGCATCTTCATTTTCAAAATTTTGCAGACGCATCGAAACATCGGCGGTCATTCGCAAGTCGGATTTTTCTCCGCGTTCGAGATGAAAATTTCCGGCGGCGGCAATCATCGCGGCATTATCGGTCGAAAGATGTTTCGAGGGAAAATAAACGGGAAGATTTAATTTATCGGCAGCTTTTCGCGCCGCCTCCTGCAAGGCGAGATTGCAAGCCACGCCGCCGGCGACGATCAGAGTTTTCGGATGCAGTTCGACGGCGAGTTTTTCCATTTTGCCGATCAGCGTCTCGACGACCGTCGCCTGAAAACTGGCGGCAACGTCTTTGATTTCCCGTGAAGGCGTTTCATTTTCAGCGATGGGCGCGATTTCATTTTCGCGCAAATAACGCGAAACCGCCGTTTTCAAACCGCTGAAACTAAAATCGGGTCGTCCGTCGCTGATTTTCGCAATCGGAAATTTTATTTTTTTCGCGTCGCCTTGTTTGGCGATTTTTTCGATAATCGGTCCGCCGGGATATTCGAGTCCGAGCATTTTCGCCACTTTATCAAACGCCTCGCCCGCCGCGTCATCGCGGGTGCGCGAAACGACTTTGTATTTGCCCGCTTCGGGAATGTGAAAAATATTCGTGTGTCCGCCGGAGACGATCAACGCCAACGCCGGATATTCAACCGGCGGATTTTCAAACGCGACGCTGAAAACGTGACCTTCGATGTGATTTACGCCAATGAACGGAATATTTAACCCGAACGCCAACGCCTTCGCATAACAAACGCCGACGAGCAGCGAACCGACGAGTCCGGGACCTTGCGTAACGGCGACCGCCTCGATTTCTTCGAGCGAAACACCGGCTTTTTCTAATGCTTCGTCAACCACCGGCTCGATTTTTTCCAGATGTTCGCGCGAAGCCATTTCCGGCATTACGCCGCCGTAAGGTTTGTGAAGTTCGATTTGCGAAGAAATGACGGAAGACAATATTACCGCGCCGTCTTTGACAACCGCCGCCGCCGTTTCATCACAAGAACTTTCAATGCCCAAAACCAGCATAGTTTTTAAATAAAAAGCGGCAAACGGCAAACGAAGAAAAGTTTCTCACATTTACCATTTACCACTTTTCGCTTGCCGTTAATTTATTATCGTTTTTGTTCAAGTGCCGCCGGAGATTTCTGCGGAGTGTCATTGGTCGCCGAACTTAAGAATCCGCCCAAAAGAAGAATCGCCGCGATAATAATAAACGCGCCGACACTCAGCAAAGCCCAAACCGTTCCGCGATAGGATTTTGCTGTATCTTCGCGCACAACCTTTTCTTCACCACCGACATTTATAACTTCTTTTGACATTTATTTTTTCCCTCTCAAAATAATACCTATAATTTATAATCTCTGACGGACAAATGCAAAATGAAATATCTGTTATCGAACGATTTTTGACGATCAATCATTCAACTTATGGTAATTGCCGTGAAAATATATCAGAGGTTTATCAATAGAGATATGCGATTTTTCGACCAGTCCGACAAAAATTGTATGATCGCCGCCATCGTGCGCGTCATTTAAGCGGCATTCCAAACCGGCTAATGTATTGCTTAAAACAGGAACGCCGTTGTCACTGATTTCAAATTCGATGTTGTCAAATTTATCGGGCAAATACGACGCAAACCGGTCGGAATAATACTGTTGACTTTCGCGCAGAATGTTGACCGCGAAAAATTCGCCTTCTTTAATTGCGCGATGGCTTCCGGTCGCCTTTTCGACGCACACCAAAATCAGCGGCGGTTCGAGCGACACCGAACAAAACGCGCTGACTGTCAAACCGTGCATTTTTCCGTCGGCATCTGTGGTTGTTACGACCGTTACGCCGCTGGCAAAACGTCCGAGCGCGGCGCGAAATTCATCTTTGTTGATCGGCATTTTTTGTTCCTGAGAAAACATTGCAAAGGATTGTGAATAAGCTGCGAATTTTCCTCCAATTGAAAAAGCACTTTGATAACGTCTGCTGAACGCAAACATATCAAAGTGCTTCAACTCAAGTCAATAAAATTTTATGCCGAAGGAATAGTTAATTCCTGTCCGATTTGAATTTTATCCGGGTCGTCGAGTTTGTCGCGGTTGGCATCGTAAATTTTCTGCCAACTGACACCGTGATTTGCGCCGATTTTGCTCAATGTGTCGCCCGATTGAACGGTGTATGTCGAACCGCCGCTTGACGAACCCGATCCTGATGAACTCGTGTCGCCTTCCGGCGCGGAAATGTTCATCACCAAATCGCCCGAACGATATTCGGGGTCAATGCGGTTATATTCGTCCCAAAGCTGTTGTTTCGCCTGCGCGCTTCCGGCAACGCCGTCTATCTTTAAAACTCCGTCATTTTCGCGCACATCTAAACCGGAAACTCCGAGTTGCCGTGCCATATCAACTAATGATTGATATTTTTCTGTTACAGTCATTTTTATTTTTCTCCTTTTTGAACTATTTTAAAGTTAATTGATTGCTAACTTTTCTTTTGCCGGTTTCACTGGCAATCTGCATTACTTCACTTAGTTTATCTTTCGGTACCGAACCGCGCAGAGTTACTTCCGTAGTGGTTGCGTCAACCGTTACATCGTTAAAACCTTTTGCTTTTAGTGCCGATTCCACTGCCGATCTAGCCGCCGCGTCGGTTGTCGGCATCATCGGAGTCGCCATATTAGAGTTCATCATATTGGCGTTCATCATATTGGCGTTCATATTTGTATTGACAGTCGTGGTACTTTTGCAAGCACCGATCAATAAAATTGCCGTCAAACCTGTAATTGCTAAAATTTTAATCTTCATTTTTCCTCCTGAAAATTGTTAAGTTAATTAAATTGTTTCACACAAACCGAAAGCAAAAAAAGACTTTAAAAATGCTCAAATTCCGCATTTCGGATTTCCTCTGATTCATTTTGAGAAAATTACTCTCTTACCCTCGCTTTGTCAACTGAGTCTAAATCATTTAGCACAAAGTTTTAGTCAAATTTCGATGGAAAACATTTCTTCGGCAATCTGTCTGGCGATTTCAAACGAAGTCAATTCGGGTTTGACGATAAAATGCCAATCAGCCAGACAATAAAAACTTTTTCTTTCGTCAAAAAGAATTCGTGTCTGCGTTTTATTTTGCGCGAGCGGGCGAACGCGCTTTGATGTCGAAATATTTCGCCAGCAGTGCTGAAAAGTTGATTCGAGCCAAACGCTGGTCAAATTGTTAGATTTTATGATGCGGCGATTTTCTTCCATCGTCCACGCGCCGCCGCCGAGCGCGACGATCAGCGCGTCGTTTTCGCCCAGAATTTTTTGCAGGTTTTCCGTTTCGATTTTCCGAAAATTCGTAATGCCGTCGGCTTCGATGATTTCGGCAATTTTTCTTTTCTCGCTCGCCTCGATAACTGAATCGAGGTCAACGGTTTTACATTTGAGCAGATAGCCGAGAAATCTGGCGACGGTTGATTTACCAACGCCCATAAATCCGGTAAGAGCAATTCTTTGACAGGAATTTTCCATTAAAGAATTATTATGCACATTTTACGGATAAATTTAAATTTGAGCCGCGCTTCAAATGTCGAGTTTCTTTTTGCTGTGTCCGTTTGACGCGGCGATTTTGTGAATTTCCGCGCTTTCTTCCATTTTGCCGACGGTTTGCCGCAAAATTTCCCGCAGACGAGTCAGGCGTTCAACGGTCGAGCGCGTTTCGAGCAGTTGATATTTCAGAGTCGGTTCGAGATTAAACGCGGCGGTTACCAAAAAAGAAAGCGATTGCGGTTCGGTTTGCGAAACGTCCGGGAAAACGCCGCGTTCGCCGCTGAGTTTGTGCGCGGCTTTCGCCACGCGCCGGAAAATTTCGTAAACTTCGTCCGCCAGCGGATTAAGCTGATTTTCATCTTCCGCGTCGTCTTCAAAAAATTCCACATCTCCGACCAGATAAGGTTCGCCCGCCTCGATGTAATCAAGTAATTGATAACGAACGACCCCGATTGTCAAAACATTCGAACGTCCGTCCGGCATCTTTTGCAGTTCGCGTATTTCCGCCGCGCAGCCGACCGTTCCTTCCGCAGGTTTTTCGATAAAAGATTCCTGCGGTTCAAAATAAGACACGCCGAAAATATTTTTTTCGAGCTTAATATCTTCCAGCATTTGCCGGTAGCGCGGCTCAAAAATATGCAGCGGCAAAAGCTCGTTCGGCAGCAATACGAGCGGCAGCGGGAAAATGGGCAAATGTTTGATGCCGCTAACTTTTTCTAATAATTCTGACATAGTTTTTTCGTCAATCGTCAATCGTCAATCGTTAAATAAATCGTCAAAAAGGAGAAATTAAAAGTTTTCCCATTAACGGTTTACGATTGACGATTTTCGAGTTTTAACGCGATAAAATCCGCAATCTTATCGGGCGCGTCGTCGCTCAGAGCCATTCGTTTCGCGCCGATGACGGCATCGGAAATATCTTCGACGCGCGTTTTGTAGCGATTGTCCCGACCAATTAAATCTTCGACGACGCGGCGTTCGAGTTTTTCGCGCGAAACGTCTTCGCCGACATCCGCCGCGAGCGCGTATTCAATCGGCGCGGTGTTGTTTTTCAGGCGAATATGCAGCGCGTCGGTTAATTTTTGCGCTTCTTCGCGGATTTTTTGGAGTTCGAGACTCGAATTCGGAAAACCGAGATGTCCGCGCAGAGTTATTTCGATAATCGGCTGCGGCTGATTTTCTTCGGCAGGTCGCGCTTCGTTTCTGACCTTATTTAAAACGCCGTTGGTCACCTCATTTGCCTGAGCGCATTTGGAAACGTCGAAACCCAAACGCTGAAATGAACGCTGGCGATAATCGGCAACGTGCTTTGCTGTAAGTTTGTTGTTTTCATCAACTTCGACGAGCCACGCGCCGCGCGTTTCGCGGTATTCGTCAATGCTCGTTACTTCGAGCGAACCGGGATTAAACGCCCAATTATCTATTTCATAACATTTATGCGTGTGTCCGAGTCCGACGTAATCGGTGACGGATTTCAATTCGTTGAGATTGGAACGCGTCAGCGCGGGAATCGGGTGCGTTTGATGTCCTTCAACGTCGGTGTGCAGCAGCAGAATATGAAACGCGCCTTCGCGCTGATTTTCTTTAATTCCTTCGGTCAGCATCGGAATCGCCCAATTCGCCGACGCGCCGTACCAATCCGAGCCGAAAATCCGCGCGCGTCCGATGTCAACAAATCCGCCTTTTCCGTATTCCTTATCCCAAGGTTCATAAATCATTTTGCCGTCAACATTTTCCGGTTCGACCAAATAAAGTAAATTCCAATTTGCCAGCGAACGCAGCCAACTGTAATCGTTATCTTTGTGTTTTTGATCGTGATTTCCTTCAATCGAAATAACCGGAATTCCGGCAGTTTTCAGCAAACTCAGTCCGGCAAAAGCGTAGTTCATCGTCTCCGGCGGCACGTTGCGTTTGTGAAAAAAATCGCCGCACATTATGACGAAATCAACCTGTTCGTCAATCGCGTATTTACGCAGAACGTCAACCCACGCGTCAAAAAAATCGCGCGGCGATTCGTTCAACTGATAACGCGTGCAGCCGAGATGCACATCGGAAATGTGTAGAAACTTCATAAAAACATTTTAACATTTAACATTTACCATTTACCATTGACCACTCGAAATAATAAAGTTTAAATTATATGAAAATTCATAATGTGGAAGTAATCGGCACGGAAGTTGACGCGCAAACGCGGTGCGCTCATTACCACAGCGAAGTTGATATTATCGCCGTCAAATTCAAATGCTGCAAACGATGGTTTCCGTGTTTCCAATGTCACGCCGAACATACGGATCATTCGCCGGAAGTTTGGACGGTCGGCGAACGCGACACACCGGCGATATTGTGCGGAAGTTGCGGACACCGACTGGGAATTGCCGAATATCTCGAATGCGCGTCGGTCTGCCCGAAATGTCGCCGTAATTTTAATCCCGGCTGCGCCAAACATTACGATCTTTATTTCCGATAAGTTTGCCGAAAAGATATTTGAAATTGCGGAATTAACAGGTTTGACCGCAGTTATTGCGGCGTGTTCTGCGAAAGGGAGGAATTCGTATTCGCCGCGGCGGTTTGATTTTGGTTGACGGCTTCATTTTTCATTTCATCGGGCGATTTCCAACCGGCGCGTTTTAACAAATCAATGGCGAAACGAATCGGAATCGCCATATTTGCCGCGTTACTTTGAGTGAAAACGCCGAAATTTACGCCGATTACTTTGCCGGTTTGCCCGAACAGCGGCGCGCCCGAACCGCCTTCGGCAGTTTTTGCGTCGTGAGCGATTCGGCGCGGATATAAATCGGTAATCGCGCCCTGCGTCGTCAACGGAATGATTTTGCGCGACTGCGCCAGAAAATTTATTAAAGATTGGCGCGAGCCGCCGAAGCGCGAATTGATTGATTTGGCTTCGTCGTCGTCAACCATCGCCAAAAGTCTGTCCGGTCCGTTCGGATAACCCATCGTTACCACCGTTTTGCCGACCGAAACGGCTTCCGAATCAGGGTCGAGCGGAAGAATCGGAATTTCCGCCAAAACTGAATTTTCATCAATCGAAGCGACCGCCAAATCTTCACGAGAGCCGATTTGTCGAATTTTCAGCGGAAACGGCTGCGGAAAATTGGGAAAATAAATAACCAGTCTTTTTATTCGCGCCCGACCGTTTGATTCGTTCATCATCTGCTTTACCAGATCGTCTTCCTGCCACGGCTGCATAACGTGACGATTGGTTACGATAAAACCGCCGCCGACGTAGAAACCCGTTCCGATAAAGTCATATTCGACCGCGCTTCCCGTGCCTTCCGTCGTCAAACCCATCTGCTCGGACGGAATCTGCTCTTCCGAAGGTGTCGGTTCAAACTGACTGGCTTGAAAATCCTGCGGATTCGGATAGCGCAGCGTTTTGCCGGTTTTGCGGTCAACCAAATCGTAAACTCCGACGATCAGACACACGCCGTTGCCGTATTCGACACGCACATTTTGCGTGAGCGAAACGGTTTTCATTATGTCTTTGTTCGATTTGTCGAGTTCACCGATTTGATCGTTGGTTTGCGCGATTTTGTCCTGCAATTGGCGGACTAATTCGCTTTGCTGTTCGGTCAACGCCCGGTTTTTCTGCTGTTCTTCGTTAAAAGCGTAGCCGAGATAGAGAATTCCGCTGATCGAACCGACCGCGAGAACTAAAAGGATGAGTTTCGTCGTCCAGGAAATTTCGCGGGCAAGTTCGCGGACAAATTCGCGCAAAAAAGCCTTGGCATCGTCGCGCTGCGGCGTAAAAGCGGAATCGAGCGCGGCGGTTTCGATAAACTGCGCGACGTGCGGTTCGCGGTTTGTCGTAATCATCGAAGATTGCGAGGCGAGCGAAAAAAACGAAAATGAAATGTCGGTTTCGGGAATATCAATCACGTCGCCGTCCCGAATTCCGACAAAACGCCGAATCGGTCTGCCGTTATGCTGCAAATTCAGCGATTCGTTAAAGTTAATGACACGGTAAACATTTTCTTCGAGTTCGATTTCGAGCCAAACTCCGGCGACCGCGATTTTATTCGATTTTATTTGTAAATTACTGCCTTCGGTCGAGCCGAAACGAATATTTTCCTCCGCGAAAAACTCCGTGCGTTTTTCCGTGCCGACCGTGACGTGAATGATAATACCGACAGCCATTCTTTTCTAAAAAACCAATCTTTAAATATACAGCATTTGACAAATGAATAATAGCATAAACGATAAAATTATTTGAATTTGCGGGAAAGTTCAAATCTTTTTTTTGAGGTCGGCAAATTTTAATAAGTTTCGCGTTTTTGCTTTTGGAACAAATAAATTTTAGATTATCAATTATGAGCGAACCGAAATTTATCGAAGATCGTGAAAAACTGGAAAAACTCGCGCCGGTCGCGGTCGCGCCGATCAAGCGGCAGGTTTTCGTCTGCAACGGAAAATCCTGTCTGGCGGTCGGCAGCGCGGAAGTCAAAACCGCGTTTGAAGAAGAACTGCAAAAAAGAAATCTGCGCTACGGCAAAGCGGCAAAAGGCAGAAATCCGCAGGGCGAAATTATGCTGACCGATTGCAGTTCGGTCGGTTTATGTTCGGTCGGTTCAGCGGTTTTAGTGTATCCAGAAGGCGTTTGGTACGCGCAGGTTCGCGCCGCAGATGTGCCGGAAATAGTCGAAAAACATTTAATCGGCGGCGAAACCGTCGAACGTCTGGCGTTGAAAGAAATAAAGGAAGACGCAAACGCCGAATAACTTTTCAGCGCGAATTTATTTGTTGCGAACGTCAAAAAATCTCGCTCGCGGACGGTTTTGGCTGTTGTTAAATGATTCCGGTTTTTTGTTTTGATCGCGCCGCAGTTCTTTTTGTTTTTCGAGCGGAAGTTTTGTAATTTCAAAACATTCTTCGCCGCAGCAGCCGTTCATTTTCTCGAAACACTTTTCGCATTGAATAAACAGCAAATGACACGCCGCATTTTCGCAATTGCGGTGCGCGTCTGATTTTTCGCCGCATTGGTGGCAATTGCTGATAATTTCACCGGAAACCTGTTCGCCCAAACGATTATCAAAGACGAAATTTTTGCCTTTGAATTTATTTTTCAATCCTTTTTCCTCAACTTTGTGAACGTATTCGATTATTCCGCCTTCGAGATGAAAAACTTTTTTGAAACCGTTGTGCAAAAGATACGCGCTCGCCTTTTCGCACCGAATTCCGCCGGTGCAGTACATTATTATATTTTGATCTTTTTTGTCCGCCAGCATTTCGACCGCCATCGGCAGTTGTTCGCGGAAAGTGTCGCTCGATACTTCGAGCGCGTTTTCAAAATGCCCGACTTCGTATTCGTAATAATTTCGCATATCAACGACGATTGTGTCGGGATTTTCGGTCAATTCGTTGAACTGTTCGGCATCAACGTATTTGCCTCTGCGTTCCATCGAAAACGTTTCGTCTTCGATGCCGTCGGCGACGATTTTTTTCCGCACTTTGACGTTCAAAACCCAAAAAGATTTCCCGTCGTCTTCGACCGCGATGTTGAGTCGAATATTATCGAGAAAATCAATCGAATTCAGATATTCTTTGAACTTTTGGAAATTTTTTTCGGGAATGCTGATTTGCGCGTTGACACCTTCGGCGGCGACGTAAATCCTTCCCAAAACGCCGAGATTTTCAAGGTTTTCGTAAAATTTATCACGAAATTCGCGCGGATTTTCAATCGGATGATATTGATAAAATGAAATCGTCGTTCGCTTTTCCGCGTCCGTTTCCAGACGTTTTTTCAGTTCGGCTTGCGATGTCAAATTGCGTAATTCCTTCATAAACAAAAAACTTTGCGAACATTTGCGGTAACGAAGAAAGTAAATGTTTCATTCGACGGCTTTTTGCATTGCCGCCTTTGATTCGGCAGCAAACTGCTTTTGTAAGTAGCGGCTTGCCGGATAACCGAGCTTCGCCAGAAAATGATTCGGCTGTGAAAACGCAAATAAATTATACCATACGCTTTTGTCCCGTTTGTGATATTCGACGGAAAAGCGTTCTTCGCCGCGTTCGCCGTGTTCCGTTAAAGTTCCGTAAGCAAAACCAAATTTTTCAACCGTGTCGTTTGTTTCCTGCAGCACATAGACGATTTGCGCGGCGTTCAGAGACCAAAATCCAAAATGTTTAATCAAAATCGCAACTGTTCGCCCGACTTCAATCGGCGTATCGTCAAAATAAATTTGCGTCCACTTCAGGTCAAACATCTTCCAGCTTCGGAGAGCTGTAATTCCTCGATCAAAATCCGCGCGTCCGGTTCCGAGCCGCGCCCGGTTGTGGTCAACGGCATAACCGTCAGGCGCGTTCCCGCCGCGCGTAAAACCGACTTCAGCGTAGGAAAGCGGCTCGCTTCTCTGCATTTCAAGAAATCTTCGAATGCTTTCCTCATCCGGTTTGAAAATTAGAAACATCGGTTAAAAATAAAAAATCACGGAACCACCGATCTGAAACCGGCAGAAGTCCGATACAGTCAGCTTTCGATTCACCAAAATAGATTATAACAGAGGTTATTTCACCTCGCGTCCAGTGAGTTTTTATCGCGTCGTCAATCTTTAACGATTATTCCTGAATACTAAAATATGACCTTAAGGATTCTGCAAAATAGTTTCCAATAAATTATATTTATCAGTAGCTAAAGCAAAGCACATATCGCTTGCGTCAATAATCCGACGACCTTCCGAACGCGCTTTATCCATCGAGTATTTGAAAATTTCGGTCGTGTCGGGCGCGATGCGAAAACCGCTGCCCGTGTGCCGATAGCTGTTTTCAAGACGTTTTTCAACAGCGGCTCGAATGTCCTGCGGGTCAATAGCAAGATTTTGCATTGTCGCATCAAATAACTCGGTTTCTTCGGTCATCAGCGCGAACAAAATATGTTCGGGTGAAATACACTGTTGTTCACGACGGCACGTTTCATCAAACGAACTTTCCAGCACACGCCTGCCGCTTTCACTAAACTTATCCAAATAAGGTTCTAAAGTTTCCATAAAGTTTCCCCATAATTTTAAAACGGGCTGAACGGTCACGCTCTTTTTCACCACGAATTATATAACAATTAAGTTGACGCGCCCCGAAACCGCCGCCGCACAAATCCGAGTTCAAAAGAAAAACCATTTAAAAAAGCCGCTGCCCGCGCCCTCACGTCCATTGAATTGTTCGGCGTGGCTTGATTTTTAACACGCCGCTTCAAAGCAACTCTCGTTAAGTTAAAGTCAACTGTTTACGCAGAATTTGGTCAACCACTTTTGGCACTGATTCGTGCGACGACTCGGCTTTCTGCCGCAGTTTCTGAAAAACATCTTCGGCAACCTGCACCTCAAAGACACGATTTCTTATCTCGATTTTGTCATCCGTAGGCTCAAAGTATTCGATATAATCCGTCGTACTGTGAGTGTCCCAAAACGCTCCGGCTTCTTCTTCGGTGGCGAACGAATCGGGCAACGGGTCTTTTGTTTTATTTTTGCTTTCCATAATATTTTTTCTCACCGTCGTCCATATCGCGGGCTGAAATAGGCAGGGCGGCACCCGTCAACTTACGAATGTAAAAAACGACTAAATAACGTCCACCGGCAGTTTGACCAAACGCGGCATAAACATTTTCACCTTTGCCGACTTTCCGAATGTGCGGTTCGTAGCAAAGAACGTCTTCGGCTTCTTCCACCGATACGCTGTGTTTTACCTCTAACTTCTCAACAAATTGGTCTTTCCAGATGATTTGGTTGATGACCATATAGCCGGAATTATACCACAAAATAAAACCTTTCTCGCACGATGCCTCCATCGCAACACGAAACGCCAAACGGCTGAGTTGACGTGGGCAAAAACCGGCTACGCGCAAGCCGCAGGTTCAGAAGAACCGTTATAAGAAAGTCGCTGTTTTTGCCTCACGTCCATTGATTTGTTCGGCTCGTCTTTGTTTTCTAACGGTTCTTTACCTTCGCCCAGAATGTTTAAGTCATCTTTAGCTTCGGTCAACTTTCGCGTCCTCTGGCAATTACTCGTGCGATAATCGTTCTCCTTTCCAGTAGCGAATATCAAGTAAGTTTCGCCTTTGTGAAAAGTATAGTCGCAACTTGAACGCAATGATGAGTTGTCGGCATTTCGGGTGCTGTCCGTCAAAAGATAAATCTCCGTTGGTGCATCGCCTTTCCACCATTGCTTGACGCGCACTTTGACAACGAGCGTTTCGTAGTCAATTGCCTTGCCGGTTTGTTTCGCCTGCTCGTCCATAAACCAGTTCGGAATGCCTTTGCGGTATTCAAAGCCGATGACTTCGCCGGAAAATACTGCCTTTGATTTCTCAACGGCTTGTTCGGTCGTCAATCCCGGACAATCGCAAGCAAGAATTTTAGTTGCGCCGAATAGCGAACAAACGAAAAGCATAAGAATTATTTTGCGTTTAATTGTTTGAATCATAAATTTCACCACAAAGAGCCGAACGGCTGAGTTGACGTGGGGCGAAACCGCCACGCGCAACTCCGAGTTAGAGAAAGAACGCCCAAACAAAGTCGCTGTTTCGCCCTCACGTCCATTGAATTGTTGGCTTGCCCTTTCATTTTTTTCGAGCCTTGATAATTTCTTCGATTTCTGTCAGACGTTCCTGAGAAACACCAAGAACTCCGTAGTTAGGTTCGATAAGTTCGTAACGGAAATACTTGTATTCGTCTGGAAAAACTCCAATCTTTAGAGGCGACGGGTAAATGTCGGGTTTAACCCAACTTTGGGATTTAGTGTTTTTCAAAAGCAAAAGTAGCTCACCAACAAGTTCTACTGCGCCGCCGTCTGGAACAAATATCCACATCGGTCTTTCATATTGCTGATAATTTGGAGTAGTCGAGTCCTTGAGACGCCGAATCACTTCAATCTTAGCCACGCAACCCTTTTCTTCAAGCCAACTGCATCCGTTCAATTTTCCCAACACAATATCAGATGAACGATTTACTAACCGAGACAAATTGACCGGCTCACGAGCTAATCGCCGAAGTTCTCGTCCTGATTCTTCCCACTCTTTTCGTCTTTGCTCCCGCAGTTCACAAGCATCGCCAATCCCGTCGTGGTCAGAATCTTTCTGTTTAGGGTTGGCATCGAAAATGCAATTATCATCACAATTTTTTATTCCGTCACGGTCAACGTCAACCGAACCAAGTCCACTATTGAGCGCGTCGCAAGCAGTTAGTTCAGGCTCTTGTTGACCATTAACGGGCAAATTCACTAACAACAAAATCGAAAATAAGAGTAATATAACTTTCATTTCTGGTTTTCTACCGTGACAAAGAAGCAAGCTAACGATTGAGATGACGTGGGGCGAAACCGCCAACAGACAAGTTTGAGTTCACCAAAAGGCGTTGATAACAAAGTCGCTGTTTCGCCCTCACGTCCATTGATTTGTTCGACGGCGCGTTGTCATAAAGACTACTTTCTTTGAAGCAATCTCTCAAGTTTTTTGACAACTTCGACTCTGTGTTTTGCCAACTTGAATTCTGTCGGAACGTGGCGAATGAAATACCAATGTTTCCAGCGTCGGCGGTCTTTAGCAATAAGATAATCTCTCAGGTCGCATATATCTTGACGATTCCAACCCCAAAGAACCTTGCCATTTACCGCAGTTTGGTAGTAAGCGTCTTCAAACCATTTTAATTCGTGTTTGTTCAGATAACCACACTTTGGACATCGGCATATTCCCCAAGATTCGTGTTTGTTAAAAAGACGACAACGCGCACAGTCGCACCAAGTTCGATTATGCCAACGGTTAGACGGATGCTTCCACGAAAGAAGTTTCGGATAACGCACAACCATAAATCCGCCGCCCTGCTGGACACCCGTAACAGCAGGGTTTTCTTTTGCCTGTTTTGCTTCTTCGCCGTTCAGATAAACAAAACCTTTTTCAAAGAATGCTTCTGCTTGGCATCTCGGACATTGAATGGATATATCGCTCATATTACAAATCGTAATTTATAAGGGAAGCCGTCGAACGACCGAGTTGACGTGGGGCGAAACCGCCAACAGACAAGCTAAAGTTTAACGAAACACGTTGATAACAAAGTCGCTGTTTCGCCCTCACGTCCATTGAAATGTTCGATGGCGCGTTTATTTTCAGCGACGTATTTCTCGGTGCGCTTCAGCGTAGATTTTTAGTGCCGCGCTCATTAACGCTCTTGATTCTTCACCTTGCGCTTGATACCAATCGCTGACTTCTTTGTCCAAGCTGACCGTTACGGCAACTTTGCCGCGCGGCATTCGCAAGCGGGCGTTAGCAAAAAAATTCTCGTCAAGCGGCGGAATATCGGAAGTGTCAATTTCTTCGTCCGGCATTGTTTCAAGTTTCGCCCAATTCGTCTTTGATATATTTTTCAAATTGTTCTCGCTCATATTTTAGTGCTTTGCGTAAAGAGATAACGCGAATTGTTGCTTCATTTGGCTCGGTGAAAACGATAGCGACAATCAGATTTCTCAAAAAGCCGAATCCGATAAAGCGCGTTTCTCCATAATCTTTTCGATTGTCAATGTCAACGAGCATCGGCGCATCGAAGATTTGCCAAGCATCGGTAAAATCTAACTCGTGCTTGAGGATATTTTCTACTCGCTTATTCTCGTCCCAATCGAAATCCACACGACAAGTTTAACGACAAAGTAATCGAAGGCGCAAGGTTTAGTTTCAAAGAAGCCGTCGAACGCTTGAGTTGACGTGGGGCGAAAACGCCAACAGACAACTCCGAGTTAAACAAAAAATGTTGATAAGAAAGTCGCTGTTTCGCCCTCACGTCCATTGATTTGTTCGGCTTGTCTTAACCTATAAACAATACTTCTTCTTTTTGGACTTTTGCAGAAGAATCGGAAACTCGTTGCTCCGCAACTTTCTTCTGTATTTCTAAAGCCCGCTCGTAAATCTTGCGAAAATCTCCGCCGCATTCCTGCTCGATTTCGAGCCGTGCTTGGCGAACTTCTTTCACTATCGGGTCTTCCCACATAATTCTTAAACCTCCATCAATTCTTCCGGCGTGCAAACTACCGGCGTATGAATCCCAAGCCGAGCGTTGATTGTCTGCATCATCTTTTGAACGCGCCCGCTTGCAATATGTTTGCAATTCCACGAAAGCAAATAATCCATTTTGTGCCAAGCCGCAACAGCCAGATGAAAAGCGTCAATCTTTGCTTTTTCAGGAATTTGCAAAGCCGCAAAATACTGCTGTGCTAAATCTTCAATTTCCTCGTTGACTTCAAGCACCGTGAAATCAACAATCTCGTCAAGCCGCTTTTGCGCGTAAGTCGCATCTCCGCGAGATGCTTCGTCAATGAGAAACGGCGAAACAAAACAATCAACTTGCGGGCGCACGTCCGTCCACCACTCGGTTGTAATTTGTTGGTGAGCGGCAACTATCAAATCTCTACTCGGTTTAGCTGTCAAATAGCTGATAATTGTCGTTTCGATATAAACGGACGGCTTCATACGTCGAGTTTAACAGAAACGAGAAATCTATTCTAATTCGTCCGGTCGTCAGCAACCACGAAAAGCCGAACGGCTGAGATGACGTGGGGCGAAACCGCCAACAGACAAGTTTAGGTTTAACGAAAGATGTTGATAACAAAGTCGCTGTTTCGCCCTCACGTCCATTGATTTGTTGTGCCGCCCGTTATTTTCCACAAACTTTACAATCTTTCACGCCCTTCGCGGATAAATTCGACGATTTCTTTGGTTGAAACTCCCAAATCAATTCCTACAATATCAAGGGCAGAACGCTTGATTTTCTCCGGCTTGAGAACAAATATCTGTCCGTCAGTCCGTTTAATCCGAACTTCGCCTTCTTCCCGCGCCCGCTCAAGTAAAACGGACAAATTCTCTTGTGTTTCTGAATATGTTTGCATTAGTTCGCCTCCCAAACTTCCACGCCTGTTGCTTTTGCTGCGTAAACTAAACCGCCGTCTAATGTCAGCAAAGGACAACTGCGATTCAAAGCGCAAGCAATCATATAAGCGTCGTAAGCATAAACTTTGTGCTTGTCAACAATCTCCAACGCTTGCTTCAAATCAACGTCAACCAAATTAATCGGAATCTGCTCGTAAATTTCAATCGCCGCTTTAGCTTGTTCGAGCGTGATGCGTCCACGTTTTATCATCGCCGAAAATGCGTTGCCGATTTCCCAGTAAAGCGAGCGCGGCGCAACTAAATCGTAGCCTCGCGTTTTGGCAACCAGCAAAGGCTTCTCCGGTTCATTGGCGATGACGGCGATAATGGTTGATGTATCTGCAACTAAATCGGTATCCATAATTTCACAAATACAACTTTATCAAATTCACGGCTAACGGGAAATGAGAAGCGGCACAACGATTGAGATGACGTGGCGGCAAACCGGCTGCACGCAAGTTGAAAAAAAACGGACGACGTTTTTAAGAAAGTCGCTGTTTGCCGCTCACGTCCATTGATTTGTTCGATTGCGTGTGCAGATACAGAATAGTTTTTAAGTATTTGTCGTCTGCGTCAATGCGCGTTACCTCCGGCGTTCTCAAGATTAACATTGAACGCTTTAGCGTGTCTTTAGAACCGTATTCGTTCATCACGAGAAAATCTTCGTCAACGGAGACGACTTCACCGATGTAAATAACTTCGTCGTTTAGTTCTTCGGTGGCAATGGAAAC
This sequence comes from Pyrinomonadaceae bacterium, assembly GCA_965218105.1. Classification (GTDB taxonomy): domain Bacteria; phylum Acidobacteriota; class Blastocatellia; order Pyrinomonadales; family Pyrinomonadaceae. Next base: position 1,075,780 of record OZ244585.1, on the reverse strand, counting down.
ATAACCGAAATGTTTCTGAACGGACTCGACAATCTTTGGAATGTCATCAAGGTTGAGTTCGGGCGCGACGGGAATATCTCTAACCCGCTCAACCAGAACTCGTTGCGCTTCAAGTTCGTTGTCGCCCCAACGCGCACGGGTAATGTCATCTGTGCGGAAAACCATAATGCCGTCATACTCTCCGTCGTCGTTGAAGTTCGTCGCATAAACAGCAAAATCTGAAACGGCGTTAATCCGGCAAAGACGCGCACTTTTACCTTCGGTTCGTTCACGGAAAATATTGACAAGTTCGCCTGATTTTTGGAGTTCCTGCAAATGTTTGATTAAGACGCTCATAAAAATTTCCGCTTGACATCACAAAGAAGCAATCGAACGGCTGAGATGACGTGGGGCGAAACCACCACCAAGCCCGTTTGAGTTAAACGAGAGCCGTCCAAAAGAAAGTCGCTGCCCGCGCCCTCACGTCCAATGATTTGTTCGGCAGCGCGTTCATCGAAACGAAAATCTTAGCTGCTCACTGCGATCTATTCAATTTCGCCAGACTTGATTGTTTTCAATACTTCATTAGCGGCAGGCATCAAGGGTGTCAAGTCGGCGATGTCATTTGTCGGCGCAACAAGAACAACAAATGCCAAATCAAACTTCTGTAAATTTTGCTGATGTTCCATATTCTGGTCGTTCGTCAAAAGCACATCAAAATCCACTTCTGCAAGGCGCAAAAGCTCACCGTTCTTTTTGTTCGCCCAACCAGCTTCGGGAACCGTCTGAACAAAGTCCGCTTCAACTTCATGCTTCAGTTTTTTCGGCAAACATTCGTCCAGCAAAACTTTCATATTTGCGCGGTAGCAAGCGAATCATTTAATTTATGAAGCAGCTCAAGAGCCTGTTCGCGGCGGACAGTCGGAAAATCCTCCAAAAATTCTTCAAGCGGGTGTCCGCCAGCCAAATAGTCAAGCAAACTTTGAACAGGCACACGAGTTCCGGCGAAAACGGGCGCACCGCTCATCATATCCGACGAACGAGAAATAACGGTATGTGCAATTTCAGTTTTCATACCGCATATTTTAGCGCATTTCCAATTTCAAAGATAGCTGCCGAACGGCTGAGATGACGTGGGGCGAAACCGCCAGAAGACAACTTTAGATTTAACGAAAGATGTTCATAATAAAGTCGCTGTTTCGCCCTCACGTCCATTGATTTGTTATGCTTTCCGTTGTTATTAACGCCGCCGCCAAACAAACTGTTTTTCTTTTCGACTGTAATAAATGTGAAAAGCATCGCACCTTTCATCTGACAAAGCAATTCCGCGACTTTTCTTCGGTAACCTTCGCACTTCGACAATTTCATCGTCCGAAGCAAAACGCTCTAAACTAATTTGAGCATCTGCAACCGAACATAAAGAACCTTGCGAACCAGCGTCCTGCGAAAACTCAAGCGTCCAATGCTTAGATTTGCGGTTAAGCGAACCCTTCACAATTCCGACAACAAACTTGTCGCCGCGTTTGCCAGACAAAGCATAGTCTGTAATTCCGTCATAATCAAAATCGCCTCTGAGCAAACTGTGCGAGTTCCATTTAACTTTCGATTCTCGCCGGTTCAAAAGTTGCAACGCGGTTGTGCGAACGGACGAAGTTCTTTGTGCATAAACAAACGTGCTGTTGAAAGTAAATAAAAGCAAGATTGTCAGAAGAATTTTCATCGAGCTACCAAGAAAAAGCATAACGGCTGAGATGACGTGGGGCGAAACCGATTACACACAAGATTGAGTTTAACAGACAACTTCGATAAGAAAGCCGCTGTTTCGCCCTCACGTCCATTGATTTGTTGGGCTGACCGGTGATAATCAGACCTCATCCAAAATTTTCTGCCGTCTCGCATTATACTCTACAACATCAATAAGCCCTTTGTCTTTGAGTTCCAAAAGCCTCGCAAGACGTTCTTCAATTGTTTGGCGCGACGGTGCAGCAGTTGTCGATTTAGGATTAGAAACAACCGTCGCACCAGCACAAGCCGCGTTGATGTCGTTCATTAGAGCAACTTCATTATCAAAGATAGTTAAGCCTTTATTGTCTCGCGTTAAGTTAGAATATACGCGCCCAAGCTCAAGAGTTCTTTGCCTTAACTCCGCACTCGTCGGATTTCGCTCCAAGTGAGCGAGCGAAGTTTGATATGCAACTCTCGCGTCTTCCAACGCCTTACGACGTTGTTTTGCCGCATTTTCATTGAGAATAATAGCGATTGCGATTACAGCTATAATTCCGCCACAACAAACGAATGAACCTGTGTCTGGATAGCCGCCTTGAAAATAAAACAAATAAAAGGAAGCAAAGTTAAGTTGCGTGTAAAGCGACATCTTTGAAATTAAAAAAAAGTGTTTTCTCTTGAACTAAAATTTCGTTCACCCGAAGCGAGTGTCAGCCCAACGGCGGAGTTGACGTGGGGCGAAACCAGTCACAGACGACTCCGAGCAACGGAGGCAAGTTTTAAAGAAGTCGCTGTTTCGCCCTCACGTCCATTGAACTGTTATGCCCCGCCGATGATTTCATTCAACCCTTCGATAATTGTTTCTAATTCTTGCTCTGACGCTGTGCCGATTTTCTTGCCCAAGCGTTGCGTCGAAAGCGTACGAATTTGACTGATTTTCACCCAAGATTTCTTTGGCAGTTTTGCGTCGGACAGTTCAAATGTCAACGGAAAACTCGCGCTCGGCGGTTGACTCGTTAAAACAATGGCGATAACCGTTCCCGAATGGTCATTAAAAACATTCTCACTTAAAACCAACACGGGACGTGAACCGGATTGCTCGTGTCCGAGCGTCGGGTCAAGATCAGCCCAAACGATGTCGCCTCTCAATATTCGAGCCATTCTTCCGCCTCGCTCGCCAATCCCAAATCGGCTAAAGATTGTTCTTCGGTTTTGTTCAGTTTGGCACATTCCCGTGCCAAACGATTGCTGTCCAGACGCGAGACCTTTTCTTGAACGGCAGACTGAACCGCCTGACTGCGATTCGAGAAAACGCGCTCTTTAACGAGGCGGTCAACTTTTTTCAAAAGGTTTGCTTGTATGGAAATTGTAACTTTTGCAACACTCATACAAAAGTAATACTATCAGTCACACCAAAAGTCAACTTCGATTTCAAAGAATAAGGGCATAACGGCTGAGATGACGTGGGGCGAAACCGCCAGAAGTCAACTCCGAGTTAAAAAGACAACATTGATAACAAAGTCGCTGTTTCGTCCTCACGTCCATTGATTTGTTGGATGGAACTCACGACAAGTAAAGTTCGTGTTCAGTTTCCACACCTGTCAACTTAAATAAACTCCTGAAAATATCGCCTAATTTTTTAGATGGCGTTATTCGGAAAATAAAATGATACTGCCTGCCGCTTGTTCCTTCAAACATCCAAGATGCACCGTCATTCGGAAGCGGTTCTTTGATTTTAGAAGGCATATTCCAAAAAAGTTCTTGATTTATGAGATTGATGAAGTTAGACCATTCTTCCGCCGTTAAAGAGAGAATCATTTCGCCGTTGAAGTTGCCCAAACCATAACCGCCTTTGCCATCAAGACGCTTTGTAACGATAAAATACTTTTCGCCCGAACGCCAAACGCGAATAACCGTTGGCGCGTGAAATGTCGGAATCCACGTCAAACGGTAACTTTCATCAACACAAGCTGGCTGTTTGTCGAGTGGAAGTTCTTGAAAACGTGCTAATAGCTTAGCATCTACATTAAAACCGTTTTCGTTTGGCTTAACCTCTGCGTCGTATTGCGGAACGCAGTCGAACATTTCTTGAGGCGTTTCAGCGACAGAAGTAGAATGGCTGACGAGCCAAAATGTAACAATTCCAACACCAATGAAGAACGTAATAAGTGCGATTATTAATCGAAGCGAAAGACATTTCATAAAAATTTAGACACCAAAAGCGCGAATTTGTTCCGCCCAACGACCGAGTTGACGTGGGGCGAAATTAATTACGCGCAACTCCGAGTTAAAGAAGAATGATTTTAAAGAGAAGCTGTTTCGCCCTCACGTCCAATGACTTGTTCGGTTTGTTTTCGTTTTCAACTCGCCGTTTCTCTTCCAAGCAACTTGCGGAGAAACAAAAAGCGTTCAATTTATGCCGTTTGTCTTCCGAGCAACTTTCAAGAAAAACAAATCTCGCTCAGTTTATGCCGCCCGCTTTCTTTCAACTTTATTTCCCGCAGGTCTTTGTTTGACTTCAAAAAGATAAAGGAAAGCGAAAAGCGTGTTAATAAATTCGTCGCCCTCACTCAACATTGTAGAAAGCAAATCTTCGTTTCAATGCAACCACACAACTTGCAAGAACGTGAAACTTCTTTTCTTCGTTTCAGAATCAATCAAGTTCGTTTCGGACGAGCAACAAAAACCCGAAAAAGTTCTTCATTCCGCTTTCCTTCGTCAACAATCAAGAAAAACCGAACGATTGAGATGACGTGGGGCGAAACCGCCGACGCACAACTCAAAGTTTGACAAAAAAGATCATAAAGAGAAGCTGTTTCGCCCTCACGTCCATTGATTTGTTCGGTGCGACATTTATCTTTAGGTCGCCTCTTTCGGACGAATTCTAACTTTACCCGGCGCGACGACGCTGAAATGATTTGCAAATTCTGCTCCGCGCTCACGAAAAAGATCGGAAACAATTTCGGCTTTCTTCTCGGCTGGCAAACCCGCCAGTCGAAGCAAGACAACTCCGCCCGAACTCAAACGATTGTCTCGAAAAACAATCTCGCCGAAATCTTTATCGGCAGTTACGAGTAACGCCAGTTTTTCATTAGCGCGGTTAAAAACAACATTGTCGGGAATGCTCGGCTCAACTTCGGCGATGTATAAAACGTCGTGTCCGTCTTGCCGAAGACGTTCGACAATTTGCCGGTCAATGTTTTCGTCCGCTAGAAGATTCATACCGCTTCCGGTGAAAAGGTTGGTAAATTCTGAACGGCATATAACAACGCGGCTGAAATTGCCTGTCTGGTCAAGCGCGGATGAGCGTCAAGAATTTGCTCGACGGTTTCTCCAGCGGCGAGTTTTTCAAGGATTAACTCAACTGTAATTCGTGTTCCGGCAACAACAGGTTTGCCCATCATTACGGCAGGATTAGTTTCAATTAAATTCGTTTCCATAACAACTCAAATTATACACCAAAACACGAAAACTAAGCACACTTTGCGTCAGAACCCGAAAGCACCGAACGGCTGAGATGACGTGGGGCGAAACCAGCCACCAAGCCCGCTAAAAATAACCAAAGGACGTTGATAACAAAGTCGCTGTTTCGCCCTCACGTCCATTGATTTGTTGGGCGGATGATGGATAAAGATGTTTTGAACAATATTTCATAATTTCTCTCGAAATTTATTGTATGCTTCATAATCGTGAAAAAATCTGGCTTTAATTTCTTCGACATCGCCGTCAACCATTCCCAAGAAATACCTTATGCTCTGACAAGTCAGATGTTTAGGTAACTATTAAAATCACAACATATCTATTTTTCAAGATATTTTACAGATTTTCCTTACCATAATTACGCCTGATTTGAGTCGGAGTATCTTCTTCGCTGTCCGCAACGTCGTGAAATGATTCGGGAGATAATTCATACAGCCGATCAAATCTTTTAATCCACCAATCAATAAATCCCTGCACATCAAAAAACTTTCTCTCAAACGCGCTCTCAAAAGACTTAATCGCCGCCGCTTCAAGTCCGACCATTACTATATTGTTAGAAATATCAAGCACTATCGCCCATTTATCTCGCTCGCCGTAATAAAATGATGCCGGACTCGTCAAAATATCCTTTGAATAGTTTTCCTTATTGTTTCCGTATCTTATAGCTTGCTGAAACTGTTCGTGTGATGCCTCAATCGTAAAAGCGACCGGATTTACCAGAAATGGCGGCGGACAGGAAGCATAGAAATTCGTTTCTCCAACAGATTTTATGAACGCCATAAAGCTGTCGTAATCTTCTACCGAATGAAACCAATCGTTAAAGATCATAAAGCGATATGAATCGAAACGTCGTTTGAAAACTTGTTGCGGAAAAACCGCCCGTTCAGTGTTGAATAAATCCAGATTAAACAAACGCCGTTCAATAACCTGACATCTAAAGATACTAGGTTCATCATAGATCACCACTGCAGGATTCTTAAATTTCATTCGTTTATGGCTTTGTAAATCGCAGTTTTTTCAATGAATCGGGACCACTACTGATTGATATAGTTCCGATTGTATTTTGAGATGGTCAAGTTATTCAGCACACAAGACTCTCTTTGCTCCTCATTTTATTTTTAATTGCTAACTCATTTTCAAACTGCATCGGACTTTTGTAACCTAAACTTGAATGCAGTCTGATTCGATTGTAATAGCCTTCGATGTAACGGAAGACTTCCGAGCAGGCATCTTCAACCGATTCAAAGATGCCGTTTTCCACCAATTCCGCTTTGAATCTGGAAAAGAAGCTGATCGCATTGGGCGTTATCATAACAATTACCTTTTCTCGACATTGATTGCAGAAATCCGCCGATATAAAGTAGCCTTCGATATTCGACCGCCGCATATGGGCTGCCTTGATCCGTGTGAATAATCGCATTCCTTTTGATTAAACCACGCCTCCGTGCCTGAAGAAAAACGTCAATGACCAGCTGCGCCGTCATCCTTTGAGAAACTTTCCACCCGATAATCCGTCGCGTGAACTTATCCTGCAACGTCGCTAAATAACAAAACTTGCCATCCCGCAGCCGCAGATAAGTGATCTCGCCAACGATTACCGCGCCTTTAGAAGTCGGCGCAGTTGCCCCATTCTGCAACAGATTCGGGCAAACCGGCAAGCCGTGCTTTGAATCGGTCGTCCGGGGTGTGAAACGCTTCGGGGCAATTGCCCGCAAACCCATCCGCTTCATCACTTTTCGGACAAAAAAGCGTCCGATTTTGAGTTCCGCCGCGATTCGTCTCGAACCGTAACGCCGCCGATGGCTGCCGAAACATTCTTTGACGCGCTCGGCACAGGCGGCTTTAACCGCACTTTCCCGGTAGGTTGTGCCTCTTTGATAAGCATAATATCGAGAACGATTAACCTTCATCACCCGGCACAAAACCCGAATCGGATAAGTCTCCTTCTGACTTTCAATGAACCGATACCGCGCTAGCTTCCACAGCCTGTGATAATCGCCGCCTTTTTTAAGATTTCGCCTCTACACTTTCCAGTTCGATAATCCGCTTTCGCATCAACAACTTTTCCTTGTCCGGCTCCCCGTCTTTTTGGATTAGTTCAGACTTCCACTTATGAATCGTGTTTTCGTTGACCCCAATCTCTCTGGCAATTGAAGCCACCGATTGTCCGTCTAAATACTTCTTGACCGTTTGTTTTTTGAATTCCTGATCGCATTTTTGCATCCTCTCATTATACCGAAAGTTTTGTGTATCGTTTTATTAGACCATTACAGACTTTCTTTGATTTGTGGTTATATTGTTATTATCACCCTACTGCATTGCCGACCTTTGAATAAAAACTAATGACTTTGCCCATCGCCGGTTTATTCTCCTTTACTTTTTGCTTCAAATCTTTTCTTAATAAAATCACTTTCGAACAGCGAATATCGCCTTTAGTTATTTTTGAATGACAAATCGGACAAAGTATCAAAAGATTTTCAAACTCATTATTCTCAGAGTTCTCATCAATATGGTGAATTTGAAAATGGTCAACATCTTCATTTTTGCAAACCGGACAGATCGAATCTATTTCCTTCTGCAAAATTGCTTTTTTTCTGGCGGGTACGGCTTTTCTTTTTTTAGGCATCAAAACTATTTAAACTGCAAAACTCAAAATTACTTCATTTACTTTTTGCTCAAAGATTAAACTTTTTTTGAGAAATTTACGATTCACTTAATCAAAAATAATTATAGAGAAAGACAAAAAGCTGCTTGATGGCAGCGAGTCCTGCGATCCATTTTACGCATCTCCAAATCCAGATTCTAATTGCCCCAAAGAAACTCCTGTTTTCAACAACAATATTTTTGATAAGAAGCAAACCGGATTTCTTACGCCCGAATCCTTTGGTGTCCATCTTGAATCTTTTCTTTAAGAATTTTATGTGTTTGTCTTGCGATTCGGGATTTTGGAACAGCGCGGCAATAAGGATTAGAGATTTCGGCGGTTCTGCATCTATCGAGAAACTTATTTTTGTTTTCTCAACGGAAAACCGCAAATCTAAAACTTGCTTCTCTAATTCATTATTTACAGAATCACTATTTTTCGGGTTATTCATAATAGTTCCGCCATTTGCACTTCGCTCTCAATTTAACTCCGGGAAAATCGTTAAAAAGTATTTCTATTTACTTATTTCAGGGCTGAGAAAATAAATCTTCTCTTAGCCGAATCGGATTAAAACATACTTGAAACTTTTATTGTGAAAGCAATAAAAACCTATAACCCGCCATTAAATAAAGGTTTGTAAGGTTTCGGGCGTAAAAACGCATCAAACCAACAATATTTTTTTTTCAAAAGCGGTATGTGAAAGCAAAAATGTCCGTATTTACCGGCTTATCGGCGGGTAAATTTTATTAATCTCTCGTTTATCTTTCTTCTGCTAAAATGCTTCTTGCTATGAGAATTCTGCTTGCGGAAGACGACCAAAGAATTGCAAATTTCGTAATCAAAGGCTTGCGCGAAAATGCTTATGCAGTTGATGCGGCGGCGGACGGCGACGACGCGCTTTATCAGGCGGCAATCAACACTTACGACGTGATAATTCTCGATGTAATGATGCCGAAAAAAGACGGCTTTGAAGTTTGCCGCAAACTGCGAAAAGAAGGCGTTAAAACGCCCGTTTTGATGCTCACGGCGCGGGACGCTGTTGAAGACAGGATTTCCGGGCTTGATTACGGCGCGGACGATTATTTGACAAAGCCGTTCGAGTTCGGCGAACTGCTGGCGCGGCTTCGTGCTTTGCTTCGGCGGAGCGGCGAGATTCGTCCGCCGAAAATCGTCGTCGAAGATTTGGAAATTGACACGACGGCGCAAACCGTCCGGCGCGGAGGGCGCGAAATTTCTCTGACAACCAAAGAATATACTCTGCTCGAATTTCTGGCGCGGGAAAAGGGAAAAGTCGTCGGACGCGAAGAAATTGCCGAACACGTCTGGGACGAAAATTTTGATGTGTTTTCCAATTTAATCGAAGTTTATATGAACCGTCTGCGCTCGAAAATTGACGAAGAGTTTGATGTCCAACTAATTCACACAAAACGCGGCGCGGGTTATATCTTAAAAGACGGAAAGGGAAGTCTGTAAAACCGAATTATTATGTTTGATTCCATTCGCACCCAATTAGCGTTGTGGTTCACGAGCGTTCTCGCCTTTATTTTAATTGCATTTGCGGTTGCCGCTTTGATTTTTTTGAGTTATACGATTCGCCGTCAGACCGATACGACTCTGCGGGAAATAGCCGGAACTTTCGCCGAAAGCATCGAGCGTGAACAAATGGACAGCGACGGGGAAAACATCGCGCCGGAAGCGCAAAAGCTGGATGCGATTAAAGAAATAATGGGCGATATGCGGTTTCGCAATTACCGGATTTTTGTTTTTGACGAAAGTGGAAAGCTGCTCGCCGCCGATGATAAAACCTCCGATCAAGCGAACTTATCAACCGAACAAATTATAAAATCAGCCGTTGATTTCTCAAATTCTTCTCAGGAAACATCTTTTTTTACTTTGAACGCGAACGACGCGGAGTTTCGCGTATTTGCCCAAAAACATATTGACGGACAAAATTTCAGCTTGTTTATCGCGCATTCACTCAAAGACGACGATGAATTATTTGACGGATTTCGCAATATTTTATTCGTCTGCATTCCGCTCGTGTTGATTTTGGCAGCTTTCGGCGGTTATTTTCTGGCGCGGAAAACTTTGTCGCCCGTCGCGCAGATGTCCGATACGGCTTCGCGCATTAGCGCGACGAATCTTCACGCACGGCTTCCGGTCAAAAATGAAAAAGACGAACTCGGCGGTTTGGCGACGGTTTTTAATTTGCTGCTTCAAAGGCTCGATGATTCGTTTGAACGGCAAAAACGCTTTATGGCGGACGCTTCGCACGAACTCCGAACACCACTCGCCATCGTGCGCGGCGAATCCGAAGTCGCGCTCTCGAAAGAAGACCGTCCGAACAGCGAATTGCGCGAATCTTTGAGTATTGTCAACGACGAAGGAAAACGTCTGACGCGCATCGTCGAAGATATTTTTACGCTCGCCCGCGTTGATTCGGGAGAATATAAATCAAACTTTACGGAGATTTATCTGGACGAACTGCTGGCTGACTGCGTGCGAAATTTGCACGTTTTGGCGGAAAAAAGAAATGTTTCGCTTACGTTATCCGCCCACGAAGAAATGCCGATGCGCGGCGACGAACAACTCCTTCATCGCCTGTTTCTCAATCTGCTTGACAACTCCATCAAATATAACCGCGAAGGCGGAAGCGTTTCGATTACGGCGGAAAAATCGGGCAAAAAATATCAAATTACGATTACCGACACCGGCGCGGGAATTCCGGCGGATGAGCAGACAAAGATTTTCGAGCGTTTTTACCGTGCCGATAAAGCGCGAAGCCGCACATCCGAAACCGCAACGAGCGGCGCGGGACTCGGACTTTCAATCGCCGCTTGGATTGCCGAAATTCACCAAGCCGAAATCGAACTCGTCCGCTCGGACAGTTCGGGAAGCATCTTCCGCGTCGTCTTTTCCGTCTGAAATGATAAACCCAAACTTTAACTTTCTTTACAAATGTTTTTCGCGTTAATCCTGTGTTTATTTTTCATTTGCTAGATTGAAAACAGTCGAGGAAAATGTGCCGAATTTTCAGTCCATTTTCCAAAACCGCCCGCAATATAAAACGGGTTGGAAGGTGTAAAAAAAGGAAAAGGTGAAATAATGAAAAATACAAATATAAAAAATGCAGAAAAGAACAAATCCGGTTACGGCAGATTTACTTTCATCATCGCGTTTGCGGTGCTGATCGGAGCGATTGCTTTCGGCGCGTGCGGCGTATCGCAATCGGGAACAAATGCTGCGGCTACGCCGAATACGACAGTTGTTAAGACAACACCGGCGGCAAATGTGCCGGAGAAAAATCCAGTCGGCGAGATGCCGAAAACCGATGCCGCGCCGCCGCGTGTTTTGGTTGACGCGGGCGAATTTGCCGAAAATATCTACGATTTTGCCAAAGCGAAAAATTGGACGAAGGCGGACGAAAGGCTGACTCGTTTGGAAAAAGCGGTTGCCGATTTGAAAACGCAAAATCTTTCCACGCCGCAAATCGTCGAAACGACAAATTCGCTCTCGACGGCGGTTCAGGCGAAAAACGAAATGGACGCGTTGCGCGAAGCCAATCGAGCGACGTTTTTGTTCGCCGAACAATCGGCAAAATTTAATTCGGCAGTTCCGGTTGAAGTAACAAAACTCGATTATTACGGGCGCGAAATCGAACTTCTGGCAATGGACAAAGACGAAGCCAAATTAAAATCAACGACCGCCGAGATGCGCCAAACGTGGAACGCCGTCAAACCGCAGATCGAAGCCAAAGGCGCGACCAAAGTAGCCGCGAAATTTGAATCGCTGGTCGCGCAGACGGAAAAAGCCGCGTCGGTTGCCGATTATGCGAAAGTCGCCACGCCGATTTTAGACGAAGTTGATAATCTGGAAAAAGTTTTCGAGTAGATCGGTTTTGTAACAAGAAATAAGCCGCGTCTTTTTTACCACAAACTCGGCTTATTTTTCCGTTTTATTGAGATTGAAGTATCTAAAAATTCACAAATGTTTCAGCGTTTATCTTCTGTTTATCTTTGCATTGTTATCTTTGCAGATGACTTCTTGTAATTTGCGAAAAATTCGAGAACAAGCAATGAAATCAAGGGAGGATACGAAGATGACAATTTATTTGAAAATAACTTTAGCGTTGATAATGTCGGCGGGCGTGATAGAAACCGGCGGTTGGCTCGGCGAAGGCGTTTACGGTGAATTTTTTATGGCTTTCGTTTATGCGGGAATGATTTTAGCCGGTTCGTTTTATCTTGTAACGATAGCGGAAAAATATCTTTCTCGTGAAAAAGTGAAACACCATCAAAAGCCGCCTGCGGAAAAGCAAACGCGGGTTTATCATCCGTTGTTTAATAGAAATAAAAATCATTTCAAGGTTTTATAAATAGAGAAAGTTCGAGCAGACCTGATGAAAAAACAAACAAACGATAACCGTCGTTTCGCGGAAATTTTGCGAACAATCGTTCGGGCGTTCGATTGGCGAATACTCGTCGGCTTAATGTTTGCCGTCGGAATTATTTTGTTTTTCGGATGGTTTGCCAGCGAAGTTTTTGAGGGCGAAACAAAAGTTTTTGATGATTCGATCAGAAATTTCGTTCACGGATTCGCTTCGCCGCCGCTGACTTCGGTGATGAAGTTTTTCTCACTGATCGGCTCGCCATTGTTTTTAGTGATTTTGGGCGCAGTTGTAGTTTCCGTCTTTTTTTATCTCAAACGAAAACGCGCCGTCGCGCTTTTTTTGATTACGGTTTTGGGCGAAGTCATTCTCAGTCTGACGTTAAAACCGTTTTTCGGTCGGGCGCGTCCCGCCGCTTATTTCGATTATCCGCTTCCAACTTCCTTCAGTTTTCCGAGTGGACACGCCTTCGCTTCGCTCTGTTTTTTCGGCGTAACGGCGTGGCTCATTGCAACGCGAATTACAAATCAAACAATAAAAATATTCGTCTGGCTGACCGCCGTTCTATTGATTTTCTGCATCGGCATTTCGCGCATATATCTCGGCGTTCATTATCCGAGCGACGTGCTTGCCGGTTTCGCGGCGGGTTTTATCTGGCTTTTCACGGTCATCTTCGCTGATAAATGGCTGCGACACGCAGATTCATCGCAAAATTAAATTAAATAAATTTCACTCAAACAAACCGCTAAACGCTCCGAAGGTGCGGCAATTTGTCGCCGTTACGTCATTTTAAGAGCGACACTCTGCCTCGATTTTAACGGATGTCTACTGCAAAACTCCGCAAAAACTGGATTTTGGTAAAGGTATGAAATTTGCCCAAAGCAATTTCGGTCGGATTTCATTAAAAAAGCCCGAATTGGGAAATTCTGAAGATATATGTCTGCTAAAAAATTAAAATCATTTCATATCACCAACTATTATCATAAAAATTCCGGCGGCATCAGCACGGCTTACGACCGACTTTTAGAAGCGGCGAACCGGCGCGAAAGATTTGTTCGCCTGATTGTTCCCGGCGCGGAAAACAAACAAGAGGAAATCGGCGAATACGGGCGGATTTATTATGTTAAAGCAAACTTTTCGCCGCTGTTCGATAAGCGTTATCGTTTGATGCTGCCTTGGAAAACATATATTTTCGATAAAACGCCGATTCGTGAAATTTTGAGCGACGAACAGCCTGACATCTTGGAAATCGGCGAAAAATATACTTTGAGTCTGCTCGGCGGTATGATTCATAAAGGCAATCTAAAAACTCTGAATCGCCCGATGCTCGTGCATTTTTCGTGCGAACGGATGGACGACAATATGCGGGCGTTTGTTTCGGGTGCGCCGCCTTTTCGCTGGTTTGCGCGGCGTTTAATCGGAAATTATATTTTCCCGATGTTCGATTTTCATCTGGCGAATTCCGATTACACGGCGCAGGAAATAAAAGATGCAATTTCAGATGAGAAAAATAAATACCGCTCGAAAAAGTTCTTTGAATATTGCCACCGATTTTTTAACGCTTCAAATGTTCCGCCCGAAGAACGCATTTTCGTCAATCAATGCGGCGCGGACACGAAACATTTCAGCAACAACCGAAAAAACGCGGCAAAGCGCAAAGAAATTTTAGCCGAAGCCGGATTTCCCGAAAACGCGACTGTTCTGCTTTATGCCGGAAGACTTTCGCCGGAGAAAAATGTTAAATTTTTGCCGAAGATTTTGCGCTCTTTGCTGAAATTTTATAATTACGACACCGAGCGGCACGAATATCGCTTGCTGATTGCGGGCGACGGTCCGCTGAAAAATTGGCTCGAAGAAAATTTGCAGAAACACGCGCCCGGAAAATTCAAGATTTTGGGTCACGTTACAGACCGCGAAAAACTGGCGGACATTTACGCCAACTCCGATATTTTTCTGCATCCGAACCCGCGTGAACCGTTCGGCATCGCGCCGCTCGAAGCGATGGCTTCGGGACTTCCGGTTGTCGCGCCCGATTCCGGCGGCGTTCTTTCTTATGCGACGGACGAAAACGCTTGGCTTGCCGAAACCGAGGTCGAAAGCTATTTCAGGGAAATACGCGACGTTTTTAATAATAATGAAAAACGCGAGTTGAAAATAAAAAATGCACTCGAAACCGCCGCAAAATACAGTTGGGAAAATTCAACCGATAATCTTTTCGCTATTTATGACAAAATGTATGAAGATTTTAATAATCGCCGAAATTTATACGTCGGCGAACTGAAAAGCGAGCAACGAGACGCGGGCGAACAAAGCGTTCTGATGAGAAAAGTGAATTAAAATAAGTGAGATGAAAACCAATCGCGCAAAAAATCAGACGCGCCGCCGAACAAAAGCGGTGTGGTTTGTCGTGATCGTCGTTTTGGCGACGGCGGCGAGCCTTTTTGCGTGGTGGCGTTTTCCGAATTTGAATCTTTTCGCACAAGACCAAATAATGAGAACGCGCGGCGATTTGCCCGAACCCGACGATATAATTATCGTGGCGATTGACGAGGCGAGCATCGCAAAATTGGGGCAATTTCCGTGGAAACGAGGAGTAACGGCGCAGGTTTTAGATAAAATCTCGGCGGGCGAACCGAAGGCGATTGCGCTTGATGTTTTATATTCCGAGCCGACCGACGAAATAGAAGATATTCAACTAGCCGATGCGATAAAACGCGCCGGAAACGTCGTCATCGGCGAGCAGTTAATCGAAAACCGCGACACACCGGAAATTTCAAAATCCGAATGGCTTCGCTCTGTTTCGGAAATTGAAACTTCGGCGGCGGGCGCGGGTCACGTCAACGTCGAAACCGAACGCGACGGCGCGGCGCGTGAATTACTTTTGCGACTTGCCGACGACGAAGGAAATCCGCGCTGGGCGTTGGCGCTCGAAACCGTCCGCGTCAGCGATCATCTGAACGCAGATGACATCAGCGAAAATTCACGTTTCGTGCGCGTCGGCACGCGGAAAATTCCTTTCGATGCGGCGGAGAAAAATCTGATTTTCAAAAAAGAGGATTCGGAAAGCCGTCTGACAACCGTTCAGCCGCTACGGATGAAGATTGATTACATCGGCGCAAGCGGCGCATTTGCCGCGCAAACCGTCAGTTTCGCGGATGTCTTGGACGGGAAAATTTCGCCCGAAAGATTTCGCGGAAAATACGTTTTGATCGGCGCGACTGCCGCAACTTTAGGCGATAGAATCTCCACGCCGTTTGTGGGTATGGAAAACGCCGAAGGCGACCAGCACGGCGAATTGATGCCGGGCGTGGAGATTTTGGCGAATGAAATAAACACGATCTTGCGCGAACGGTTTTACGGTAATTTGTCCGATTGGACGGTTGCTTTGTGTGCGGCTTTGACGGCGATTTTCGTCATTTTTTTGACCGGAATCGCCGAAGGGAAGTTTGAAGCGGCAAAGCAGATCGGTTTTTTGGGAATATTGTTCACGCTGATTTTAATCGGTTCATATTTCACATTTACGCGCCTTTTTATTATTCCGCCGGTTGTGCCGATGCTTGCGTCGTTTGCCGTGGCAACACCGCTTGCGCTTCTGCGGCGTTCGCTTTCCGCAAGCGCGAATCTCGATTTGCAGATCGAGGAATTAGTGTTTGCCGAAAAGAGTCTTTTGGCGAATGAAAAAACTGATTCAGTTTCACAATTTGAAGAAAACTTGCCGATTGAAGCGGGCGTGAAAAAAGCGTTTCTTGCCGATAATTTTCTGCCGCGAGGATTGGAATGGAAAGCCGAAACGCTCGGCAATTTATCGCGTGATCTGATTGCGCGTTCGCTGTTCGTTGACCGCGCTCTGCGTTCGCTCGACGAAGGTTTACTGATCGCCGACGCGGACGGGAGCATCGTTTTCGCCAACAAAAGCGCGGCAAAAATTCTCGGTTTTTCGGAACGAAAATTGAGTGGAAAAAATCTGTTTTCGACAATTTCCGAAGCCGATAAAAGCGCGGCAATTGCTCAATCGTGGATGGACGAAACGCTTGCCGATCTGCTCGCCGAACAGAAAACCGTCGAACGCGAAATCGTCATCAATTCCGGCGCGGCGACGGCGCGTTATTATATTTTGCGGCTCTCGGCGGTAATTTTTAGCGAAAACGGTTTGCCGGATGAAACTCTCGGTTATGTCGCGTCGCTGTCGGATGTCAGCCAGCACCGCGAATTACAGCAGACGAAAAACGATGTCATCGCGCTCGTTACACACGAACTCCGCACGCCTTTAACCGCCATTCAGGGAATGAGCGAACTGCTGACCGACCACGAGATCGAACCCGAATCGCAAAGCAAAATGCTGGCGACGATCAACAGCGAATCGAAGCGTCTGGCGCGAATGGTCAATGAATATCTCGACATCACGCGGCTCGAATCGGGAGCGCAAAAAACGCATTTCGCGCCCGTTGACGCGGAAGCCGCGATTGAACAAACCTTGCTTTTGCTCGAACCGCTTGCAGCAAAACGCGAAATAAAAATTGTCCGCCGTTATCAAGCGAATCGTCCGAGCATCAACGCCGACGCGGAATTGCTGGCGCGAGCCGTTACGAATATTGTTTCCAACGCAATCAAATACAGCCCCGATAAAACGACGATTACGATTGAAACGCACAGCGATGCTGAAGCATTAAAAATCGTCATCCGCGACGAAGGTTACGGCATTTCCGCCAAACAATTGCCGCGAGTGTTTGAGAAATTTTACCGCGTTCCGCAAAAAAACAAAGGCGAAGTTGCCGGAACGGGTTTGGGTTTGGCGTTAACTCAAGAAATTATCGAACAGCACGGCGGACGCATTACAGTCGAGAGCGAAACGGAGAAAGGCTCGGTTTTTACAATCTTTCTGCCGTTCGGTTTCTAAAAATAAAAAATTTCGCGGGCGAATTAATCTTACGTTTATCTTAGATTGTTTAAGGTGTAAATGCGCGGGAGATTCGCCCTTAAATTTAACGATGACGGAAAAACCACATATTTTGATTGTTGACGACGAACCGGCGATTCGCCTGACGCTGGAAACTGGTTTGTCGCTCAAAGGTTTTCGCGTTACGAGCGCGGAGTCGGGGCGCGAAGCGTCCGCGCTTTTGCAGAAACAGAGATTTAACGCCGTTTTGTGCGATCTTTTGATGCCGGACGGCGACGGTTTATCGGTCGTTAAAACCATCGGCGAACTCGCCGAAGATTTACCGGTTATTTTGATGACGGCGCAGGGTTCGGTTGAAACGGCGTTTGAATCAATCGGAATGGGCGCGAACGATTTTATCGCCAAACCGTTCGAGATTTCCGCCGTCGCCGCTTTGCTCAAACGGCATCTCGAAGCCAGACGCGAAAAGCAAAAAAATGCGGATGTAAATTCCGAAAATTTAACGGACGAATTTTCAAAATCAGGCTTGATCGGGCGCAGTCCGAAGATGGTCGCGGTTTATAAACTGATTGCCTTTGCCGCCCGCACAAAGGCGACGGTTTTGATCACAGGCGAATCGGGAACGGGCAAGGAACTCGTCGCCCGCGCCATTCACGATTTCAGCGAACGCGCCCGCCAAAAGTTCGTTTCGGTCAACTGTTCGGGTTTGACCGACACTTTGCTCGAAGCCGAGCTTTTCGGCTATGAAAAAGGCGCGTTCACCGGCGCGAATCAGACACGCGCCGGATTTTTTGAAGCGGCAAACGGCGGCACGATTTTCTTGGACGAACTCGCTTCGACGAGCGCGGGTTTTCAGGCTTCGCTGTTAAGAGTTTTGCAATCGGGCGAAATCCGGCGCGTCGGCGCGACTGAAACGCGCAAAGTTGATGTCCGCGTGATTGGCGCGAGCAACGCCGATTTGCGAAAATTGAGCGAAGCGGGCGAATTTCGCAGCGACCTTTTTTATCGTCTGAGCGTTTTGACCGTCGAACTTCCGCCGCTCCGCGAAAGAATCAGCGATGTACCGTTATTAGTTAATCACTTTTTGCGAAAAATAAACGGCGATGCGCCAACCCCGCATCTGACGGGCGAAGTTTTGGACGCGCTGAACAATTATCGTTTTCCGGGAAACGTCCGCGAACTCGAAAACGCACTCATTCGTGCCGTCGCGCTTTCAACCGGAAACGTCATCACGCTCGATTGTCTGCCGTCGGTGATAAACACGGCGAAAAAAAACGAAAGTGGAAATCCGCCCAAAACACAAAATCAAAGTGAATTTTTCGCCGACCGTCCGACGCTTGAAGAATTACAGAGACGATATTTAGTATTGACGCTGACGGAAAACGGCGGCAATCGCCGCAAAACAGCCGATGTTCTCGGCGTTGACCGCCGCACTGTGCAGCGTCTGATCGCCCGTTATGATTTATTCGCGGCGGCTGATGAAAACGACGAAGATGAAACGGACGAGAACATTGTTTAATATTTGAGAAAATAAATTTTTGAAATGATACAAGGGGATTCACGAAAAATTCGGTTTTTTGTCTGCTTTTGGCTGGCTGCTGTCGCGGCATTTGCCGGTTCAAAAGAATCTTTTACAATTTACGCTCAAACTGCAACGGTTGAAGCCCGCGTAACGAGCGTGAGAGGCGCGGCGGCGATTTCCGGCAACGGGCGGCGAAGCGGCGTTCAATTAAATCGCGGAACGTCGCTCGCGTCCGGCGACGAGATTACAACCGAGCGCGGCGCAAGCGTCGTCATTGATTTGACGGACGGCAGCCAAGTCATCGTTTTGCCGAATTCGCGCATCGTCATCGGCAGTTACAAAAATGCCGCATCTTTACGCGAACTTTTGCAAATTACGCTGGGGCGAATCCGCGTTAAAATCAATCATTTCAAGGGAAAACCGAATCCGTATCGCATTAAAAGTCCGACGGCTTCGATTGCCGTGCGCGGAACGGAATTTACAGTCAGCGTAACCGCGCTCGGCGAAACAAAAGTCGTCGTTACGGAAGGCGCAGTGGAAGTCGCCAGCCTGCGCGATCCGGCAAATCCTCTGCTTGCCGAACCGGGAAAAAATGTAATCGTTCGCCCGAATTTTACGATTGATTTTTTCGCCTCCGATGCGATGACCAAAGAAGTCGGCGAACGCGATAAACAAAAAAGGTCGAGCGGCGCAAACAAAGATGATGAGAGTGAAATTTTAAACAGCGCGGCGAATGTTTATGAACGCACCATCGAAAACATCGTCGAAACGGGCGAAACCGCTTTGCCGTCGCGGTTTGCGGCTTTTCCCGACGCGTATCTCGACAGTTTTGAAAATCCGGCTTACGCCGATTCGTTCACAACCGCCGAAGGTCGCTTTTATTTAGTGCCGTCAATCAACGGCGCGAGAAGCGCGGACGACGAAGTGCGCGACCAATTCGGCTTGAAAAATCCGCGTCCCGTGGATTACGGTTTTGTTCCCGAAGGCGCGGTTTTTGTTCCGATTAAGAAATTTCGCGCCGTCATCGGCGGAAGATTCGGCTATGTTCGCAACGGTTTGCAATCGCTGACGGTTGATGAAAACTCTCTGCTTACATCGCCGCCGTTTCCCGTCGGCACAAACGGTTTCAGTTCGACGACCGGAGCGACGAGCGGCAATCTTTTTTTGGGTTCGCTGATGTTCGCCAAACGCTTTGGCAGCCGCGATCAAACGAGCGTCGGTTTCAGCATCGAACGTCTTTATTCACGCGGAAATTTGAACGAAACAACCATTCAAAGCGATGCCGGCGGATTATCCTTCAATCAACAAATCATCGCTCGTTCCTCGGTCAACCGGACGCGCTTGACGTTCGGTATAAAACACGATTTCGGCACGATGAAATTCGGCGCGTTTTATCGTTACGGCAGAAGTTCGGGCAACAATAGCGACATTTCGCGGACTTTTAACGGCATCGTCCAACCAAATGATTTTATCGGGGCAAAAGGCACTACGTCGGAAATCGGTTTTCGCCTGCGCGGAGCGTTTTCAAAACGTCTGTTTTACGGCGCGGAAGGAACTTTGCTGTTCGGCGATACGCGGGAAAACTACACTCGTTTGGTCATCGTCAATTCGAGTGAGCGCGACCGCACAAGCCGCGCTACGCTCGGCTTCGGTTTGGGTTACATTTTGAATTCGCGCACCGTTTTCAGCTTTGATGTCGCGGGCGGTTTGATCGGCACAAAACAAAACCGCACCGAAGATTTGACGGGCAACTTATTAGAAAACGAACGCGGACGTTCGCGTTTTCTCTCACTTAACGCCGCCGTTCAGAGAGATGTTTGGCGCAATATTTTCGCCAGCGCGTCCGTTCTGTCGCTGACCAATTCGAGCGTCGCCGACAAAACCTTTTTCCCGGATCGCTTCGGGCGAATCACAAATTCCGACGGTATTTTCGAGCCGAACGGACGCGCCAAAGATTTTTACACGGATATTTATTCAAATTTCGGCATCGGTTATCGGTTCAAGCCGAATTTCATTTTTCAATATATTTTGACGACCGATTACGGGCAGACTTCGCCCAGACATACGTTTTTATTGCGCTACACTTTCGATTTCGGGCGCAGATAATTCGATTTTGATTATAGCAAACGAGCAAGTGAAAATGACGATTTATAAAAATTTTATCGGGTAAAATGAGGAGAACACAAAATGACTTTAAATGAACAAACAAATGAAAACTTCAACCGCGAATTGTTGAGAAAAGTTCCGCTTGTAACGCTGATGTTTTGGGTGATCAAGATATTTGCGACGACTTTGGGCGAAACGGGCGGCGATGCCGTAACGATGACTTTAAATCTCGGTTACGCCGTTGGCAGTCTGATATTTCTGGCGTTTTTCGCCGTTACGCTCGCGCTGCAGGTTTCGTCGAAAAAGTATCATCCGTTTTATTATTGGGCGGTCGTCGTGGCGACAACGACCGTCGGAACAACGATGTCGGATTATCTCGACAGAACGCTCGGACTCGGCTATGTTTGGTCGTCAATCATCTTGTTCGTCGGCGTTCTCGTCGTGCTTTTCATCTGGCGCAGCACCGTCGGCAAAGTCGAATTTGAAGACATCACATCAAAACGCGAAGAAATTTTTTACTGGCTGACGATTCTCGTTTCAAACACGCTCGGCACGGCACTCGGCGATTTCGTCGCCGACGACACCGGAGTCGGATTCCAAATCGGCGCGTTAATTTTCGGCGGTTTAATCGTCATCGTCGCGGCTCTGCACTATTTTACGAGCATCTCGGACAGCATACTTTTCTGGGCGGCGTATATTCTGACTCGTCCGCTCGGCGCGACGCTCGGCGACACGCTGACAAAGCCGGACGGCGGATTCGGCTTGAGCCGCATCGCCTCTTCGCTCGTCATCGCCGTCGTGATGATCGTGATGATTTACTTTACTTATCGAAATTTCAATAGGTCAAACGATTCGTTAGCTCAAACCAGTCAATGAAGCGATAAATCGTGATATTTAATTTCCAAACTTCGGCAGCAGAAATTAAAGCAACTGAGAAAAACAACGAGTCTTCTTTCAAAATCCATAATGTGGGCGGGAATCGTTTTAATTGTCGTCACGGGCGTTATACATTTTATTGACGCGCCGGACGCTTTCGGCGAAGCGGCATACAAAGGAATTTTGTTCTCGCTAAACGGCATCGGCGCGTTAGTCGCGGCATTCGGCACATTTCGCGGCAAATCTTGGGGCTGGCTGTTAGGTTTGCTGGTCGCGGGCGGCGCGTTTATCGGTTATGTCATCAGCCGCACCGTCGGTTTGCCCGGCTTGCCGGTTGAATCGGAATGGCTTGAGCCGTTAGGAGTTCTGTCACTGGTTGTCGAAGGTATTTATGTGCTTTTGGCGATTAAAGTTTTGACAAATAAGTCATCACGGACAATCTAAAGTTAAAAACTCAACTGACGCGGCAATAATTTGCAGGTTGATAAATTATTGCCGCTCAAATCGAGTAAAAAATTATTTTACGAAACCGTATTTCGTCAGCAATAAATCTTCATCCTGAATCAATCCGATTCCCGGCGCGTAGTGTTTGTATTCCTTTTCCTTCGGTTCGAGCGGCGTGGTTTCTTCCGTCTTTAAACAATTTGTAAAAGTTCCTGCCGGAGTTTGTTTTGTTTCGGTCAAACTGATAATTTCAGCGCGATCCATCGCCGTTTTCGGTGCGATTTCCTGATAATATCTCGCGCCTAAAAAAACGAGTCCCGGCATTGCCACGCCCTCCGATTTTCGCCTTCCGCCGTCCACGAATCTTCGCCTCTGGTAACTTTGCCGTTTTTATAAAGGTCGGTTTCCTCGCCGAATTAATAAACGCCGCCGTTTTGTTTGCAGACGGCGAAAAAGTTTCTCGAAATCTCGATTGTTTTACCGTTTTCCGATTCGTTTTCTTCGACAATGCGCGTTTCCACATCATTGATTTTTCTCGTTTCGTTCAAAACTGTAATGACCAATTTTCCGCCTTTTTTGTTTTCGAGCGTCAGTTGATAACCGGGTTCGAGAATAAAAAATTGATTCCTTCCGGTCGCTTCAAACGTGCAGTCTTTTTGCATCAAATCTTCGGTAAATTGTTTGTTTTGCGCCGATGCGGAAATTATTCCAGCCGGAATCAGCACACATAAAATTAAAATCGTTTTTAAATTGTTCATATCGTTCTCCCGTATTTTGAATGTTTTATCAGTAAAATTTTTGGGCATTATACAAAAACATACATAAACAGAAGATTAATACGCAAAATTTATTCCTTTTTTAATTTTGTGTTGGTAATCAATCTCTATCGTCAATTATATCAACGGCGACATATTAACGGCGACAATTTGCCGCCGTCAAACACAAAAATCGGTGGCGTTGTGTCCCGCAAACTAATTCATAATTTCGCAAACTCCCATAAAATCAACCTTTTCATAACGGAACGAAGTTTGCCGTTGAGCGTTTTCGTATGAAATTTAAAAAACGAAGCAAAACAGGGCGATGTGCCGCAAATAGCTTTCTAAAATCAACAATTCATAAATTAGCGGCTTGTTTTTGCACGATTTTTTTACTGACTTCGGGGCAGACGATTTTCGCGTCCGTAAAAGCTGATGCCGGAACGATTAAGGGAACGGTCAAAGCCGTGGCGAACGGGCAAACGGGTTTAATCGAGGGCGCGAAATTGACGTTAATTAACAAAGCCACACCGAATCAGCCGCTGACAACCGTTTCAAACGCGGCGGGGGATTTTATTTTCGCCAATCTTCCTTCGGGCATTTACACTTTGTCCATCGAAGCCGTTAATTTTATGACCGTTTCGCAAGACATCACTTTGACATCGGGCGCGACGTTAAATCTCGACATTGATTTGACGGCGACGGTCAATGAAACGGTAACGGTTCGCGCTGAAGAAGGTCTTTTAAGCACTTCGGAAACCGTTACATCAAATATTGTTCGCGCCGAAACGCTCAAAAGCGAACCGTTCCGCGATGATAATTACAAAAATTCGATTGCCTTAACGCCCGGCGTGGTCAATGACGGAAGCGGCAACAATTATTTGAAGGGAACGCGCGTCGGACAGAGCAGTTACACGCTCAACGGCGCGGACATCACCGATCCTTCAACCGGAAAACTCTCTTTCGAGATTCCACTCGAAGCCGTGAGAAGTGTGCAGATCGAGGAAAATCCTTATTCCGCCGAGTTCGGACGTTTTACGGGCGGCGTAACGAATATCGAATCAAAAGGCGGCACGGACAAATTCAAAGTTTCCGCCGCCAGACTTTTTCCGACATTCAGAAATATTTTTTCGACAAGAATCGAGTCGTTTCGCCCGCGTGTTACCTTTAGCGGTCCGCTCGTCAAACAGCGGCTTTATTTTCTTCAATCGTTTGAATACCGTTTTAGAGGCGATCTTGTTCCGAGTCAGCCGAAACCCGACAACCGCATCACGACCGAGGGTTTTAATTCATTTACGCAAATTGATTGGAACATCAATAAAACGAATTCGCTAAAATTCAACGCGGCGATTTTTCCGAACAAAATTCGCAACATCAATTTAGACACTTTTAATCCGGCGCGGGCGACACCAAACTATAAACAACGCGGAACGCTTTTTTCAATTTCCGAACAGTCGGTTTTTAAAGATGCTTCGTTTTTGTCATCGGAAATAAATTATAAAACTTTCGATGTTGACGTTTTCCCAAAATCAACGTTGCCGTTTAACGTCGCGCCCGAAACGAATTTCGGCGGTTATTTCGCCGACACGCGCCGCAAAACGAGCCGTTTGCAGCTGCGCGAAGTTTATTTTTCGCGCCCTTTGAAATATTACGGCGAACATTCCATCAAAACCGGAGTCGAATTTAACCGCAATAATGTCACCGGAAAATTTAATTTTGATCCGATTTTTATTCGGCGCACGGACAATACGCTTGCCCAAACGGTTGATTTTATAAATCCGGCAACAAGCGTCGGAGTCAAATACAATGAATTCGCCTTTTTCGCCCAAGACCGTTTTGTTGTCAATAAGAAATTGACGCTCGAATACGGAATTCGCTTTGACCGCGATTCAATCGCCCGTCAAAACAATTTCGCGCCGCGCTTTTCATTTCTGCTCGCGCCGTTTAAGAATCAGCGCACTCTTTTTCGCGGCGGAGTCGGGATTTTCTACGACAAAACGCTCGCGTCCGCCGGATATTTTGCCGATACGAACGCCGTGCAGTTTCCCGAACGAATCGTCAGCAATTTCGCCGACGACGGCACAACTCTGATCGCGCCGCCGACACGATTTTTCAATCAAATCGCCGGACAGATAAAAAATCCGCGCAGCGTTCGTTACAACTTTCAGGTTGACCACGGCTTTACCGAAAATTTGACCGCCCGCGTCGGATTTTTGCAAAGATTTACGACCGACGATTTACTGGTTCAACCTTCCGTAACCGGCGCAAATAACGGCGCGTTGCTTCTCAGCAGCACAGGAAAATCGCGTTATACCGAACTGCAATTTATTTTGAATTACAGCAAGCCGAAGTTTCTGGAATTGACGGCTTCGTATGTTTTTTCGCGTTCAAGCGGCGATTTGAATACGGCGGACAGATTTACGGGCGATTATCCGTCGTTCGTCGTGCGCCCGAATGAGTATGGACGCTTGCCGTTTGACGCGCCGCACAGATTTTTGCTTTCGGGAACTTTTTACACTAGACATGATATTCAGATCGCCCCGCTTTTTGAAATCCGCAGCGGTTTCCCATATTCGGCGGTCAATGAACGGCTCGATTACGTCGGCGCGGCAAACAGCGCGGGACGTTTTCCGCTTTATCTGTCGCTCGATTTGCAGGTTACGAAAGGTTTTCAAATTCCTTTCATTTTCAAAGACAAACGCATCCGGGTCGGCGTTGCGCTGTTTAATTTGACCAATCATTTTAATCCGCGTGATGTGCAGAATAATATCACCAGCCCGAATTACGGACAGTTTTATAACAGTTTGGGAATCGCCACCAAAGCAAAATTCGACTTTGATTTTTAAATAGTCGCTTACAAAATTCAATTGTCATCAATGCGATTTTCAAACGGCAAATCGTGTCCGGGAACGATTATTCCGTCAAAGGCGTTGATGATTTTTTGCGAATTTTTGTAATTTTCCAAATTATGCGGCGGAATCAGCGAGAGATTCGAGTTTTCCTCATCCTGCGTCAGCAGCGCGTCGCCGCACAATAGAACGGGTCGTTCATCCGTTTCAATAATATATGAAAGATGATGCGGCGAATGTCCGGGAGTTGGCAAAACTTCGATTCCAACGGGCAATGCAGTTTCTTCAATCCGGCAAAATTGGTCATCTCGTCCCCAACGCTCTTTATTCCAAATCATTTTTTCGATGTTAAAAACCTTGCTGACGATTTTGCGGTCAAAATCGGAAAATGCCATTTCTGGATAAAAGGCACAAACTTCATCTGCTAACGGATCGTCGGCGCGGGCAAGCGTTTCGTGAAAGGCAAGCGTCCATTCACGGTCAAGCCGCGAACAAAATATCTTCGCATTGGTAAAAAGAGAATTGTTATGCGAATGGTCAACGTGAAAATGAGTATTAAAAACAAGCGAAATATCTTCTGGCGTAACTCCAAAAGTTTCGAGAGCGGCAATCAAAGAATTGCTGTGCTGCGGCAATCCCGTATCCATAATGGCGATTTCAACGCCGTTCGAGGCAAGCAAACTGCTCGCTCTGAACGGTTCGCCGCTCGTCAGAAGTCTGACCTGCCACGTTTTTGTCGGTTCGCTTCGGAGTGTAATCGGTAAAATATCGAGCATCTGCTGTCAGATTGTATGCAACATCCCGTTAATCCGCAAACAATGTTCAAATCAACGGAAAAATTAAGAAAAACTTTTCAGGAGTTGTTTTAAATTTTTTTTAATGATTTTTTAACCACAAAAACACACGAAACAACACGAAGCAAATCAAAATTTCGTGTTGTTTCGTGTTAATTAGTGGTTAAATTTCCTGAATTTCCGACTCTTAAAACAATTTCTAAGGAGCGACAATTTGTCCCACATATTTTTAAAAAGGTTGTCAAATCTTTCCAAAAATTACTTTTCACAAAATATTTCGAGTAACCGTTATTTGCTCTAAACACTGTAAAATACTGCGTTTATAAAAAATATCTCAACTAAATCTCAAATAACTCTTTAACGGCATAACTCTTGCGAACAGGTAAATATAGTTACGTATCGAGCTTTTAAAAATTCGGGGTGAGAGTTTGAATTTTATCGAACGAACAAGCGTCAATCTAAAGGAAAAATTTGCGGAAACGCAGTATTTTGTTGTGCCGGAAGCCGATTTTTTGGCGGATCATTTTCCGAATACGCCGATGCTTCCCGGACTCGTGATGCTTGAAATCGCGGTTCAGACGGCGGCGGAATGGTTGTCGCAAAATTTGAATTTGCAGACTGATTTGAATTTTGATATGGATTTGTTGGAAAACCTCTATGTTACGCGCCGCGTTGTGCCGAACGAAACTTTAAGCGTCAAGGTGAGAATTTCCGAACTCGCGCCGGACGGCAAAGCGGCGGATTTTACGGCGGAAGGATTTGTCGTGGATGAAAAAGCGTTGAAGGCGAAATTTCATCTGCGTTCGGCAAAAAGTCGGCAGTTTAGCAAAACATTTCAGGAGAAATTTTGAAGGAAAAATTTATGACGGGAGAAAATCTATGGTAAAGAGCGAAATTTACGAAAAAGTAGTTAATTCATTAGTGCAGGCGTTGGGCGTGAGCCGCAGCGAGATTACGCCCGAAACATCTTTGGTCACCGATCTCGAAGCGGAATCTATTGATTTTTTGGACATAATGTTCCGGCTTGAAAATGATTTCGGCATCGAGATTTCACGCGGCGAACTTTTTCCGCAGGAAATGCTGCGCGATTCGCAATTTGTCGCCGGCGGAAAATTGACCGAAGCGGGCGCGTCGGAACTTCGCAAAAGATTCGCCTTTACGGATTTATCCGATTTACAGGCGGGCGCGGATATTCAAACGCAGATGAGTGAAATGCTGACTGTACAGTTAATTACCGATTACGTCGCAAGCAAAGTGCAAACGGCAGCCGGAGCAGCTTAAAAAATGACACCTGTTCTTAAACAAAGTTCGGAGCAATCCGATAAACAGCTTTCCGCCGAACAGATTATCGCGCAGGCGGAGCCGATTCTTTCGGTCATTGCGGGGCGGCGAAGCGTACGAAATTTCGCGCCTGAAATGCCGCCGAAAGAACTCGTTCTGCGGGCGATTGAAGCCGCGACGCACGCGCCTTCAGGAATGAATAAACAGCCGTGGCGGTTTGTGGTCGTCGCCAATGAACGGACGAAATCCGAAATGGTCAAATGCGTCAGCGATGAGATTGAAACGATTCTGGAACTTCTGGCGGGCGGCAAATACACGGAAAAAGTCGGCTGTTATCTGCGAAATTACGCGACGACATTTTGCAACGCGCCGGTTGTGATCAATGTGCTTTACCGCGAATACGGGCAGGTTATCGCAAGTTTGATGGAAAGGGAAAACATCAGTTACCCGGAAAATCAGGAAGAAGCGGCGAATCCGGCGATGCAGAGCGTTTCGGCGGCGATTCAGAATTTGCAGCTTGCCGCCAAAGCGTTAGGTTTGGCGACGTGCTGGATGACCGCGCCGCTGTTTGCCAAAAATCAGCTTCACGAATTGCTCGAAGTCGAAGAACCTTGGCAGCTTGCGGCGGTTATTCCAATCGGTTATCCGCTGAAAAACGGTCGCGCAACGCCGCATCGAATTCGTTTTGAACGAGTCGTTCGCTGGCTTGATTGAAATTAAAGGGATGATTTACGGAATCGGAATAGATACTGAAATTATCGGGCGCGTCGGGCGGCTTTTGGCAGACCACGCGGGTTATATCGGACGGGTTTTTACCGAAGATGAACAACGGGCGGCGGAGAATTTGCCGCCGAAACAGCGAATCCGTTTTTTCGCGTCGGCGTTTTCGGCAAAGGAAGCAATTATGAAGGCACTCGGAACGGGTTGGAGTTCAAAAGTCGAATGGTCGGAAATCGAAATACCGCTCGGCAATTCGGCGGCGGCGCGGCTTTACGGAGCGACGGCAAAATATGCGGAAAAGCTGGGCGTAAAGAGAATTTCGGTCAGCCATTCGGAAACATCGAAATTTGTCGTAGCGACGGCGATTGCCGAAAAAGATTAGTCGAAGCATTTTGATTTTTATGAACAAACCGCGAAAAATCTTTATTTTATTTTTACTTATAACGCTTGCCGTTTTCGGTTTTGCGGGCTGCCGAAGTTCGATTGGCAGCGAAACCGAATCATCCGAAAAATCGGTTCAGGCAAAGGATGTTGCTACAAACCCTGCGCCGTTTGACTGGAACGAAATTGTCAAAAGATACGACGCTGTAAAAAGTTACACAGCCATTTACGAAAAAGAGGAGTCGGCGATTTCAAAAGGCGAAAAGCAGACGATCAAACTTTCGTTCCGAAAACCGTTTGACATACGGATGGACTGGCTCGGCGACAAAGGCAAGACTGATCAGACGGCGATTTATCAGGAAGGAAAAAACGACGGGAAAGTTCGCGTTAAACAAAGCGGCTTTCTCGGCTCGATGGCGGGAATTCTGAATCTCGATCCGAATGAAAAACTGGCTCTCGAAGACTCGAAACATCCGATCACGCAAGCCGGATTGGGCAAACTGATCGAACATATTATCAGCGAAACGAAGAACGCCGAAACCGGAACAAATTATCTCGGTGAAGAAAATATCGGCGATAAAAATCCGGCTTACAAAATAGAAATGAGCAACGCGGGCGGACTCAATTTAACGGGCGCGGACGCGGTGCGAAAAGCGTTTATCTGGATAGACAAGGATTTGATGCTGCCCGTCAAAATTGAGGTTTATAACCAAAGCGGTGTTTTGCTCGAACGCCATTTTTATAAAGATTTATCAATAAAAACGGACGTATCGGATAAAACTTTCGAGCTTTAAGGAGATTTTTTTAGAAATGGAAAAACGGATAGTAATCACGGGTTTGGGCGCGGTAACGCCAATCGGCAACGATGTCGGTTCATTCTGGAACGCACTTCTTGCGGGGCATTCGGGAAGCGGTTTGATGAAAGCCGATACGAGCGATGAGATTTTGTCCGTTTTGGTCGCCGCCGTAAAAGATTTTGACGCGGGCAAAACGGGACTGCCGAGCCGCAAACTCAAGTTGATGGGACGCACGGCACAATTAATGTTGGGCGCGGTTGCCGAAGCCGGACGCGAAGCCGGACTCGATTCTGAAACAATGGAAACTATCGCCGAACGCTGCGGAATAATTGTCGGAGTCGGAATGCTCAACGCGGATATTACCGAATTCGTTAAAACCATAACGGCGGCGCGAAAATATCTTTCCGACAAAAATGCTCCGATTGATGTCGAGAATTTTTCCCGTGCGGCTGACAGCGAAATGGTCCCGTTGTGGCTTTTGCGGCACATTCCGAATATGGTGGCGGCGCATTCAAGTATTTCGCTGAAAACCAGAGGCATTTCCAATACCGTAATGAACGGCTGCGCGTCAGCCGCCTTCGCCATCGGCGAAGCGGCGCGAATCATCCGGCGCGGCGATGCCGATGTGATGCTGGCGGGCGGAGTTGATGCCCGAACCAATACTTTTGCCGTTTTACGTTATTTGGAACTCGGCTGGCAGACAGAAGAAACGAAAGATTCGGCGGGCGCAAGCAAACCTTTTGACCGCGATGCAGGCGGATTTGTGAGCGGCGAAGCGTCCGGCGTAATCGTTTTGGAAAGTCTTGAACACGCCGAAAAACGCGGAGCAAAGATTTATGCCGAAATCGGTAATTTCGGATTCGGCAATGACGCTTTTGATGTTTTGCATCCGCATCCACAGGGGCGCGGATTGACGCAAGCCGTTTCCAAATGTCTTGCAGAAAACGGCAAAAAATCCTCTTTGCCCGAAGTCGTTTTTTCTTCCGCCAACGGCATTCCCGAATACGATTCGGCGGCGGCAAATGCGTTAAAAATTTCTTTTGAAAATTTCAGATTTAATCCGAAAGTTACGGCGACGCGCTCGATGCTCGGTCATACTCACGCGGCATCTTTCGCCCTCGATACAATCGCCGCCGTCAAATCTCTCGACGAAAATATCGTCCCGCCGACGCTGAATCTTACAAATCCGATTGCCGATTTCGATTTCGCTGCCGAAACATCGCGCGAAATGCCGATTTCAACGGCTTTGATAACGGGCTACGGAATCGGCGGACACGCCGGAGCAATTACGATGCGGAGGTTTGAGCAATGAAAAAACGAGTTGCCGTAACGGGAATGGGCATTGTTTCATCGCTCGGCTCGACGGTTGAAAAATTTTGGCAATCTCTTTCAAACGGCGTTTCGGGCGTGAAATTAATCAGCCAATATAATGCGGGCGGCTTGCCCGTCAAAATCGCGGGCGAAGTAAAAGATTTTAGATGCAGCGGCAGTTGCGAAAAAATTTACAGATTCAGCGAAACTCTTTCAGTTGCTTATGATCGCCGCACATTGTTCGCACTTTCCGCCGCCGAACAAGCCTTAAATGATGCCGGATTGGACAAAAATTTACTTGCCGAGGCGAATTTATATTTAGGTGCGGGTGAAGGTCAAAACTCGGTCGAACTGATTTCAAAACTGCTCGCGCCGTTTATAAATGATGAAAATTATTGCGATGAGGCGAACCTTTTTGCCTCGCAACTCGCCGGAGAATTCGCCATTCACGATCAATTGATGGAGGCGACAATTCCGGCATCATTGATTGCTAAACGATACGGAATTTGCGGCGAAGTGATGACATCGCTGACGGCTTGCGCGGCGAGCGCACAGGCAATCGGCGAAGCGATGCGGCGTGTGCAAAACGGCGAATGCGATGTTGCAATGGCGGGCGGAACGCATACGATGACCGCCGCGCTCGATGTCATCGGCTTTGCAAAACTTTCGGCGTTGTCCAAATCTTTTGACGAACCGGAAAAGGCTTCCCGCCCGTTTGATCTGAATCGTAACGGCTTCGTTTTAGGCGAAGGCGCGGGAATGTTGATCTTGGAAGAATTTGAACACGCAAAAAAACGCGGCGCGAATATCTGCGCCGAACTTATCGGTTACGGCGCGAGCAGCGACGCTTACCGCGTAACCGATATGCACCCCGAAGCACTCGGCGCGGTTGCCGCCGTCGAATCCGCTTTGAATGATGCCGGAATTGAGCCGAAGGAAATCGGCTACGTCAACGCGCACGGGACTTCGACGCTGGAAAACGACAGGTCTGAAACAAAAGCTCTGCATAAATCGCTCGGCAAATACGCGCCGGAAGTTCCGGTAAGTTCGATCAAATCAATGACCGGACACGCCGTTGCCGCCGCCGGAGTTATCGAGATGATTGCCGCGATTATGGCTTTGCGCGAACAGATTTTGCCACCGACGATAAATTTGGAAACTCCCGATCCCGAATGCGATTTGGATTATGTGCCGAATGTCGCCCGTGCCGCAAATTTTAATATTGCACTTTCAAATTCCTTCGGTTTCGGAGGTCAAAATGTCGCGCTTCTGGTTAAACGAGGTGAATTTTATGGATAAAAAATCACGAACAATTTTATTGACCGGAACGGGAACAATCGGCGGCGAACTGCTTCTCGCTTTATTGCGCGGAACTTCAAATCACGTCTTTGTTTTGATGCGCGGCAAAGGCAAGTTTGATTTCCAAAAAAGAGCCGGTTTGTTGTTTGAAAAACTCGACTTAATTGTTGAAGAAATCAGCCGCGTTGAGATTTTGAACGGCGATGTGACGGAAAAAGATTTTGCGCTATCCAAAGAAACAATCACACAACTTGTAAATGATCTTGATTTCATCATTCATACTGCCGCGACGACTTCGTTAACGGCGGATGAGATTTTGTGCGAAACGGTCAACATCGGCGGCACACGGAACGCGCTCGAAATTGCCGAAAGTTGTTTCCAAAACGGAAAATTGCGCCGCTTTATTCATCTCAGCACGGCGTTTGTCGCCGGAGATAATTCTGCCGTTGAAATTCCCGAAGACGAATTATCTGCGTCGCCGAAACATTTTAATTTTTACGAAAATAGCAAATACAAAGCCGAAAAACTCGTTCGTGCGGCGATTGCGGAAAATCTTCCGGCGACAATTTTCAGACCGAGTATGGTGGTCGGCGATACGAAAACCGGCTGGACTCGTGATTTTAATGTGATTTATCCGTTGATACGCATTTTGTCGAGCGGTTACATTTCGCGTTTTCCGGCAAATCCGAACGGATTCATACATCTTGCGCCGATAGATTTTGTTGTCGGAGCAATTATCGAAAGTCTGGAACAAGACTGGACGAGCGGCAAAACATTTAATCTGACTTTGCCCGCGCCGGTTACGGTTGCCGAATTATTTGCCTGTAAGAATTTTTTTCAAACTGAGAAACAATTGCCGAAATTGGATTTGCCGGAAGACTTTGACCCGCAAAAATGCACGGCTCGTGAAATCGAATTGCTCGAATCTGTGGCGTTTTGCCTTCCGTATTTTAACTCGCGGCATTCATTTGAAACCGCCAATACAAAACGGTTGACCAATCTGCCGAAAACCGACGGGGATTATTTGAATTTGCTTGGAAATTTCGCATTGGAAAGCGGTTATTTGCGAAAAGTTCAGCCGCAAAATGGAGATCAAAAGGCTTAAAAGATGCGCTACATTTTGATAGATAAAATTACGGATATTGTCATCGGGCAAACGCTGAAAGGTATCAAAAATGTTACTTACAGCGACGCTCTCGGACGTTCTTCGGGCAAAAACCGGACGATATTTCCCGCCGCATTCGTGATGGAATCAATGGCTCAGGCAGCCGGTTTGCTGGTCGCTTTGACCGTTGACTGTAAAGCCCAGCCCGTTTTGGCAAAAGTCCGGCAAATGAAGGTTTTTGAACGGGCGAAAGCCGGCGATCAGATCGAAGTTTTTGCGGAATTGGAAGAATTGCAGGTAGCGGGCGCAAGACTTTTTGTGAAAAGTTCGGTCGGCGGCGTTCAACTTGCCGAAGCGACGGTTTTTCTCGCGCTCGTTTCGTTTGAAGATTTGGGAGCGGAAAAAGCGTTCGAGCATAGAAAAATGCTGCAAACGGTAATCGCCGAACTCGCGCCGGAATGGTTTGGAAAATCGCAAGCGGCGGTAACGAAAATATGAAAAAAACTCTGATGTTCAAAAATGCACTCAAGCAGCTTCGGCACGGTTTTAACCGCCCGTTTATGGTGATGTTTGAAACGACGCTGCACTGCAATATGAAATGCGGCTACTGCGCAATCTGGCAAAATCAGCAGCCGGAAGAAAAAGCGACACGCGACAGAGTTTTTCGCCGGATGGACGAAGCGGCGGAAATGGGCGTGTTCGCGTGGAGTATGTCGGGCGGCGAACCTCTGATGAACCCGAATGTGCCTGATTATATCGAACAAGCAAGCAAAAAAGGCTTTTTTACTTCGATGCCGACGAACGGTTTGGCACTCAAAAAATACGCCGAATCGTGCGTGAAATTAGATCAACTCGAAGTTTCTATTGACACGCTCAACCGCGAAAAATTTAAGCAAAGGCGCGGCATTGACGGACTTCCGACGATTCTTTCGGCACTCGATTACATCGCCGAAAATAAACTCGAACACAATCTTGTGCAGATCAACGCGGCGGTTGACGAAAGCAATCTCGAAGATTTGCCCGCGCTCGCCGAATTCTGCACTGAGCGCGGATTTCTGCTGCACACCGAAGCCGTTCACAACGTCGTGCGGACGACTTTTGAAACCGAAAACGTCGAAATCGAAAAGGAAGATTTGGACAGAATTGCCGAATACGTTTTGGATTTGAAGAAAAAATACAAGTGCGTCAGGTTTTACACTGATTATTACAAATTTTACCGCAACGACGGATTTACCAAAAAATTCCCGTGCCGTTCGGCTTCGCACCTGATAAATATGCGTCCCGACGGTTCGGTTCAGTTTCCGTGCGCGTTTGTTTCAAAACATCGCGGTTTACCGGAAATGAGTTTGCAAGACATTTATAAATCGCCGGAAGTTCGCCAAATTATCAAGGAATCGCCCGATATGTGGGATTTTTGCCGGGGGTGCAAAATCGGCTGTCCGTATGAAGTTTCGGCGTATCGCAACAATCCTTGGACGGCGATTTGGAGCGCGATGGAGTTTTTGCAGTTGGTTTGAAAACAGGAAGATTTATTGCCCGCGAAACACGCGGAAGGGCGCGGAAATTTTTAAGATTTAAATGTTCTTTTTTCCGTGTTTTCCGCGTATTCAGCGGGAAAAATTATATGAACAATTCGCCCGAAAACAATCTAGCGATCAAAGTCGAGAATCTCGTCAAACGCTATAAAAACGGCACGGAAGCTATTCGCGGCATTGATTTCGATATTCGAAAAGGCGAAGCCGTCGCAATTTTGGGAGCGAACGGAGCGGGGAAAACGAGTTTTTTGCGGCAACTGACGACCGAACTCAAACCGACCAGCGGTTCGGTCAAAATCTTTGGCGTGGATGCGGTAAAAAATGCAAATCGAGCGAAGACTCTGATGGGCGTAACGCCGCAGGAAGCGGGCGTTTTTGAAACTTTGACCGTTACCGAACATCTCGAATTGTTCGGGAAATTCAAGGGTTTGGATAAACAAACGGCACGATCTCAAGCGTTTGAAATTATCAAAAATCTCGAACTCGAAAATGAAATGAAGCGAAAGGTCGGCGAACTTTCCGGCGGACAAAAGCGAAGAATTCTGATCGGTTTGGCATTTTTGGGAAATCCGCCGCTGCTGATTTTGGATGAACCGACAACCGGACTCGATCCCGTTTCAAGACGGGCGGTTTGGCATCTGCTTAAAAAGATCAATAAAGGCGGCACAACCGTCGTGCTTTCGACTCATTATCTCGAAGAAGCCGAATTTTTAAGCGACCGGATCGCATTTATAAAATCGGGAAAAATCGTCGCCGACGGCAGTTTAACGGAACTCAGCGCGGGATTTCCAAATAAATATCGCGTTAATTATTTGAACGGCAATGGACAAGTTCCTACGCCGCACGTCGAATTTTTTGCGGATTTTTCGGCGGCTCAAAATTTTATTCAGACGAATAAAATTGACGAATATCAACTGTCAAAATCTTCGCTCGAAGACGTTTATTTTTCGATCATCGGCGAACATTTCGAGGCGGAGGAAAACGGCTTTGAGCCGCTTAGTAAATAGGAAATAATGAAAAAACGTCTGTCCGACATTTACTGCGTATTTCAAATTCATCTGGCGCGTCTGCGGTGCGAAGCCGGACCGTTTTTGCTGGCGGCAATCGTTTTTCCAATCGCCATGTATCTGTTTGCAAGCGGAATCGCCGGACATAATTTGTCGGAAACCGTTTCAAACGATTCAAAAATTCATTTTCTGGCGGCTTCGATAGTTTTTTCCTTGAGTTTGACGGCGATCAGCTGGCTCGGATATTTATTGCTCGAAAACCGCTTTACGGGCAGATTAAAACTGTTTGCGACTCTGCCGCTCGCGCCTTCTTCTTACATTTTCGGCGTTCTGATTTTCGCACTTGTGCAGGGAACTCTCGGCACGATTTCGATGCTTGCCGCCGCCAAAATTTTGGGCGTTCAACTGCAAATAGACGGTCTGACGGGAATTTTGCTTTTGAGCGTGACGGTTTTTATCGCGCTGCTTTCGTTGTGCGGCATCAGCGTTATCATCGCCGCCCGCGCACGAAGTTTCAGCGAAGGTTCGCTTTACACGGACGCGCTCGGCGCGGGAATCGTTCTGCTCGCGCCCGTCTATTATTCGGCGGAAACTATGCCTTCGTATATCCGCTGGATCGGTTACATTTTGCCGACGACGTATATTGCCGAAGCCGTAAATAAAATTCTGACGGGAAATTCATTTATCGGCGGACAGCTTTTGATTTTGACTCTGATGGCTTCGATTACGCTGGCGAGCGGTTTCGG
The DNA here is from genome assembly GCA_965218105.1 of Pyrinomonadaceae bacterium. GTDB lineage: Bacteria > Acidobacteriota > Blastocatellia > Pyrinomonadales > Pyrinomonadaceae. The sequence goes on along the minus strand of OZ244585.1, from coordinate 1,039,140 downwards.
TTTGATGAATTGGAGGGAAGAATGAAAAGCGAAAAACGCATTCTGATTTTAACTCTCTCATTCGGTGCGGGGCATATCCGTGCCGCCCGAAGTGTTGCCGCCGAACTGCAAGCACAGATTCCCGAAGCCGAAATACTTTTGATTGACGCACTTGGTCATTGTTCGCTTTGGTTTCGAGCATTTTATGTCTGGACTTATTGGGCGATGATTCGCTACGCGCCGCGACTTTGGGAAAAGTTTTTTAACTCGCGTGTTGAACGGCGCGACGAACAAACCGCACCCGTTTGGATTTGGCGAAAAGGCTGCCGAAAAGTTTTTGACGAAGTTAGAAGTTTTCAGCCTGATTTAATTATTGCGGCGGAAGTGGGAGCGTGCGAAATCGCCGTTATCGCCCGCCGTGAAAAGCTAACCAAAGCCGCAATCATCAATGTCATTACCGATTTTGAAGCCGAACCGATTTGGATAAAAAACGAAATCGCCGCTTTTGCTGTTCCGACTCTGCAAGTCGCCGAACAACTGCAAAATTGGGGCGCGGATGCTGAAAAAATCAAAATTTGCGGAATTCCGCTTGATAGAAGTTTTGCGGCAACTTCCGATTCGGATGAAGTGAGAAAACAGTTCGGTTTGGATTTAAAACCAATCGTTTTGCTAATGGGCGGCGGTATGGGACCGACTTCGATGGACGAAGTTGCCGCGCAGCTTTTTGAACGCGGCGAAAATCTGAACATCGTCGCCGTAACCGGAAAAGATAAATCCGCCCGCCGAAAATTGGAGAAGCTGAAGTCAACCGCAACTGTAAATTTGAAAATTATCGGTTGGACGGATCAGGTTGCCGGTTTGATGCAGATGTCGGCGGTTTTGGTTACAAAACCCGGCGGTTTGACGTTAAGCGAAGCCGCCGAATGCGGTTTGCCGATGGTTTTCTTTGACGCGATTCCCGGACCCGAAAAATCGAACGTCGCCCGTTTTGCCGATGCCGGAGCGGGAATAGAAACTAACGGTTCGCAGGAAACCGCCAATGAAGTTTTGCGGCTGTTGAAAGACAAAAACGCATTAGCAGAAATGGCGAAACAATGCCGGAAACTTGCCCGACCAAACGCCGCAAAGAACATTGTCAAAATAATTGTAGATGAATTAGAAAATGCGGAGAATATTTTGATTAAGGAAAAGTCACAAAGTTTTGAAAGCGGAATCACTATTTCAAATATCGGACAAATAACGGCGGAGGTGAACGCCAAATGAATTTATCCGTCGCCGAAAACCGAAAACAATTCGCGCCGCAATTTACGGCGGTTGAAAAAACTCGTCCGGTTTTGATTTTGACAATTAATAACGGTTCGGGACACATCCGCGCGGCGGAAGCGATTAGCGAGGCGTTTAGGAAAATCAACCGGGAAATTCCCGTGCGTGTTATCGAAGTATCAGGTTTTATGTCGCCGCTGGCACGTTTTACGCACGTTACGGCTTATCTCTGGCTCGTCAAAAATCTGCCCGCCGTTTGGGACAAAATTGACCGTTACCAAAAACGCCAAACAAACACGAGTCCCGAATGGTTTTATCGCCGTGAATGCCGGAAACTTTTTGATCTGGCTCGTGAAATTCTGCCTTCCGCAATCATTGCAACCGAAGTCGGCTGCGGAGAAATCGCCGCGCTGATTAAGCGAGATTTGAATCTTAAAATCCCTTTTGTCGCCGTCAATGTCAATTATGATGCCGACCGCGCGTGGCTTCAAGCGGAAACCGATTTTTATTGTCTGGCAAATGAAGCAATCAAAGAAGATTTTATAAAACTCGGCGCAAAGCCCGAAAACATTGCCGCTTGGGGAGTTCCGATGCAAAGCGAATTTGCTTTTCCCGATGAAAACGAACGAAAAGTCGAACGACGGAAAGTTAATGAATTGCTCGATATTGAAACGGAATCACCGCTTGTTTTAATTGCCGGAGGCGGCGAAGGAATGGGCAAAATCGAAGAAATCGCCGCAAGTCTGGTCAAATCGAAATTGTCCGCCGCAATCATTATTCTGGCGGGAAAAAATGAAAAACTGCGGGCGAACTGCGAAAAATTGAAGGCGAATTTGTCGGGCAAATCATCTTCTCTGCGGGTTTTGGGATGGACTGAAAATGTTCCGCAACTCTATCGCGCGGCGGACATTTTGATCTCGAAACTCGGCAACACTTTTGACGAAGCGACGGCGTGCGGTTTGCCGATCATCGCTCTGCCGCCGCCGCCGGGTTCTGAATGGGCGCAGTATGAATTTTTACAAAAAGCAAATGCCGGAATTGCGGTTAAAACGGTGCGTGAAGTCGTTGCGGCAACAAAAGATTTATTGAGCGACGGTGAAAAGTTAAAGCAAATGAGGCTGAATTCGGCGCGAATCGGCAGACATAACGCCGCGCAAAAACTGGCGGTTTGGCTGGAAAAAAGGATAAAAATGTGATGAGCGAAACTCTGGAACTGACGATTTTTATTTTGGCGGCGGCAAGCATATTCGGTTTGGTTTGCTGGAGCGTCGTTTATTATCTGACTTACGCCGTCCGTTCGCAGGTTTTGGGCAAAACCGTCTGGTGCGGAAATGCCAACAACAGATCGGTTGCGCTGACTTTTGACGACGGACCTTCGCCCGATACTTTGAAAATTCTCGAAATTTTGCGCCTCGCTGATACAAAAGCAACATTTTTCGTTGTCGGCAAAGAAGCCGAAAAATATCCCGAAATTGTCAAAAAAATTGTCGAAGAAGGACACGAAATAGGAAATCATTCTTATTCGCATCCGATTTATTTGTTTTGCACGCCCGAAAAGACGCGCCGCGAACTGGAGAAAACACAGGAGATTATCAAAACGGCTGTCGGTTTCGCACCAAAAATAGCCCGTCCGCCGTGCGGCGTGCGGACTCCGGCTTATTTTAAAACGGCTAAAAATTTAGGACTTGCGACGATTCAATGGAGCGATGCCGGGTTTGATTGGAAGAAAATTTCAGCAGAAAAAATTTGTAAAAACGTCCTGAAAACCGTGCAGAGCGATTCGATCATTCTGCTTCACGATTCGGACACTCGTTCCAAATCGAACCGCACCGTGACCGCAGATGCTCTGCCGCTCGTTTTGGATGGTTTAAAGAAAAAGAATTTGCGCGTCGTGCCGCTTTCGGAACTCTGCCCGCAAATTCAAAATAGCGGAACAGTAGAATTTGCCGATAAAAATTTAAGATGGAGAAAAATATGATTTTTAATTCTCAATTAATCAAAATTTTTTCCGAACCGAAGCCGAAGATAATATTTCTGGACTTTGACGGAACAATTTCACAAAAAGATGTGATTGACCAAATTTTGTGGCGATTTGCCGATGACAAATGGCTAGAAATTGAAGATGGCTGGCTGGCTGGAAAAATCGGTTCGCGTGAATGTCTGCAAAAACAGTTCGCATTGGTTAAAGCAACCGCTTTTGAACTCGACGAATTTATTGACGAATTGGAACTCGACGAAGGTTTTCTCGATGTTATCCGATTTTGCGACGCGGCGAACATCAAGATTCACATCGTCAGCGACGGATTCGAGTATTACATCCGGCGAATGCTTGCTAAAGCAGTTTCGGATGCGGAAACGATTGACCGAATCGAAATTTTCGCAAATTCACTCGAATCGGACGGCGAAAACGGTTGGAAAACGAATTTTCCGTATTTTGAAAAGACTTGCGGCGACGGTTGCGCGACCTGCAAACCCGCCGTGATGAATTTGAAAAATCCCTTGAAACTTCCGGCAATCTTTGTCGGCGACGGTTTCTCCGACAGATTTGCCGCGCAAACCGCCGAGATAGTTTTTGCCAAAAAGAAATTGGCGGAATTTTGCTTACGGGAAAATCTTCCGCATATCAATTACTGCAATCTCGCGCAGGTTGCCGAAAATCTGCGCGACGCTTTTGAATCGGTTTCGGTTCAAATATTTCAAACCGACGAACGGCGCGAACAAGCCGGAATTTTAATGGAGTTAAACGAAAGTTTTGTATAAAAATTATGACAAACATAAATACAACCGCAAAATTACACAAAATCGAGCGACGCAAAACCGAAGCCGAACTGCTCGAAATGGAACAAAAATACTGTTCTTACGGCGACACGGTTCATTATTTAGAGCCGCCGAAATTTTTCGACCGTGCCGAAGGAAATTATCTGTTTGACCGCGAGGGAGTGCCTTTTCTCGACCTTCAAATGTGGTATTCCGCGTCGAGTTTCGGCTACGGCAACGAGCGTTTGAATAATGCGCTTAAAAATCAAATTGATAAATTGCCGCAGCTTGCGTCGCAATATCTGCACACCGAAAAAGTCGAACTCGCGGCGGCAATCGGCAGACTTAATGAATCAAAATTCGGCGAAACCGGACGAGTTCATTTTAACGTCGGCGGAGCGCAGGCGGTCGAAGATTCGCTAAAACTGGTGCGAAACGAAACCGGAAAATCTTTGATGTTCGCCTTTATGGGCGGCTACCACGGACGAACTTTGGGCGCGTCGGCGATTACTTCGAGTTTTCGCTATCGCCGCCGTTACGGGCATTTTTCCGACAGAGCGCATTTTGTTCCCTTTCCGTATTGTTTCCGCTGTCCTTATGGAAAAAAACGCGAATCTTGCGAACTCTACTGCGTTGACCAATTCGCCAAAAATTTCGATACCGAATACAACTCGTTTTGGGACGCAAAAGCGGAAGAAGCCGAATTTGCGGCGTTTTACGTCGAAGCGATTCAGGGAACTGGCGGTTACGTCATTCCGCCGGAAGGCTATTTTGAAAAACTCAAAGGAATTTTGGACGAGCGCAAAATTTTGATGGTTGACGACGAAATTCAGATGGGATTTTACCGCGCAGGGAAGTTTTGGGCGATGGAAAATTTCAACGTAACGCCCGACATTATCGTTTTCGGCAAGGCTTTAACCAACGGTTTAAATCCGCTTTCGGGAATTTGGGCGAAGGAAGGTTTAATCACGCCCGAAAAATTCCCGCCGGGATCAACGCATTCGACATTTTCTTCAAACACTTTGGGAACTGCCGTCGCGCTCGAACTCGTGCAGATGTGCGAGGAAATTGATTACGAAAAAATCACGCGGGAAAAAGGCGCGTATTTTCTTGAAAGAATCCGTGATTTGCAAAAGCGTTACCCGAAAATCATCGGCGACACGGACGGAATGGGAATGGCACTCAGAATGGAAATTTGCCAAGCCGACGGCTACGAACCCGACCGCGAATTGTGCGACGCGATTTTTGCCGAAGGAATGAAAGGCGATATTGAAATCAGAGGTAAAACGATGGGACTTGTTTTGGATGTCGGCGGCTATTACAAAAATGTTTTTACGCTCGCGCCCGCGTTTGATATGACGCTCGAAGAAATTGATTTGTCGTGCGAGATGTTTGAAATTCTTTTCAAACGATGTGCGCCGGAGAGAACTTAGAAAGAGATTTTGCCCATGAAAGAAACCAAAGGAACGAAAAAAAGCATTAAAAATATTTGTTATTAATTTCTTAATTTTTAGTATGTTTAGTGTATTTCGTGGGCAAAAAAAAGATTTATGCGGTTGAACTGAAAAAAAAGGTAAAAAAATATGACTGAAAATAAAGTGCGAACGGCTGATTTTGAAACGGGAAACGAGATGTTCAGCAAAGTGCCGCAGGTGACGGTGTTTTTCTGGATCATTAAGGTTTTATGCACGACGGTCGGCGAAACGGCTTCGGATTTTCTGAACGTCAATCTCGGTTTCGGTTTGGTCGGAACTTCGATTGCCGCCGGAATCTGTCTGGCAATCGTGCTGTTTTTTCAGTTCAAAGCGAAAAAATATATTCCGCCGATCTACTGGCTGGCGGTTGTTTTAATCAGCGTTTTCGGGACTTTGATCACGGATATTCTGACCGACAGCCTGAAATTTCCGCTCGAAGCCAGCACGATTATTTTCACCGTCGCGCTCGCGGCGACGTTCGCGCTCTGGTATTTCAATGAAGGAACGCTTTCGATTCATTCGATTTTTACGACGAAACGAGAGATTTTCTACTGGCTGGCGATTCTGTTCACGTTCGCGCTCGGCACGGCGACGGGCGATTTGATGGCGGAAAAACTCGGACTCGGTTATCTTCTGACGGGAATTATCGTTCTCGGAATTATCGCGGCGGCGTGGATTGGTTATCGGCTCGGACTCGACGCGGTGCTGGCGTTTTGGATCGCTTATATTTTGACCAGACCGCTCGGCGCGTCGCTCGGCGATTATCTTTCGCAATCGCAAGTCAACGGCGGTTTGGGACTTGGCGCGACCATTACGAGCGCGATTTTTCTGACCGCAATTCTCGCCGTCGTCATTTATCTCGCCGCTACTAAAAGTGATTTTATCGCCAAACCGGAAGCGGAAAACGATAATGAAGAGAAAGTTTCGTCCGGCGTGATTTGGCAAGTCGCGGCGGTCGTCGCTTTGTTCGTCATCGGCGGCACGGCTGGTTATTACGCGCGTCAGGCGCAGCTCAAAAATCAGGCGGCGGCGGCAGTTACGCCGAACGCGCCGCTCGGCGATTTGTCGTCTTTCAAAGCGATTGCCGACGATATGCTCAAAAAAGTAAATGCCAATGATATGTCCGGCGCGAAATCCGGCGCGGACGATCTCGAAGCCGCTTGGGACAACGCTCAGGCGCGTCTGAAGCCGATGAATGAAGAAAAATGGACGGAGTTGGACGGCGCGATTGACGACGTGCTGACCAAAGTCCGCGCCGGAAAACCGACGAGCGGCGAGTCTTTAAAAACTTTCATTTCCGATATGAATAATCTCGGCAAACAATCATCGAAACCGCCAACCGTCGCAACGCCCGCCGTCGCCGCTGATTCGGCAAAACCGCTCGGCGATCTTTCGGCTTTTCGCAAAATTGCCGAAGAGTTGCTCCGAAAGGTCAACGCCAAAGACACGACCGCCGCCAAATCGGAAGCCGGAGATTTGGAAACCTCGTGGGACGACGCGCAGGCAAAACTGCGCCCGATGAACGCTGAAAAATGGACGCAGATGGACAATTCAATTGATGATGTGCTGAAAAAAGTTCGTTCGCCCAAACCGGACGGAGCGGCGGAAACCGCTTCGATTAATTCGCTGATTGCTGTAATTAACAGCCTCGATCGACATAAATAATTTTGACAGGCTAAACGGAAGTTCGGAAAAGTAGATTTCGGGGCGGCATAACTTTTCTGAAAAAATGCTTTTAAAATTTTGATTTCAAAAAAAAATCGCATTTATCTATCAGCCGCTCATTTTTTAAAATAACAAATAAAATGCTTTCAAAAATAACCGAACAAGTTGAAAAGTTTGCTTTGCGGACGAATCCGAAATACGCGATTGGTCTGCTCGGCAAAATTCCGCCGTCTTTTATTGTAAATCTGCAAAAAATGCGTTTCCGGCAAACTTTGAAACTTGCTGCTCACGCGCCTTTTTACGCCGAACAATTTGAGAAACGCGGCATAAATGTTGATAAAATCAAACAACCGTCCGATCTCGGAGATTTTTTTACGACGGGCGAAGATTTGCGAAAATTCGGCGCAAAAGCCTTTATTATCGGGCGAGCGGACACGGCGTTTGAAACGACCGGCACGACTTCCAATGAGCCGAAATCGGTATTTTTTTCAAACGGGGAACTCAATCAAATGGGGCGAACGTCTGCTTTGGGTTTGTATCAACTCGGTTTGCGGCGGGAAGATGTTGTTTTAAGCGCGTTCGATGTTTCGTTTTGGGTTTCTCCGGCGGTCGTTCGCACGGCGTTTCAATATCTTGGCTGCTTTCAAGTCGAAGCGGGCAAAATTCCGCCCGAAGATTTTTATGAACGGGCGAAATTTTACAAACCGAACGTAATTTTCGGCGAGCCTTCGTGGATCGTAAAACTATCCGAAATCGCCGAGCAAAAAGGAACTTGGAAGCTGAAATTTCTTTTTGCGGGCGGTGAAAATATCAATGAAGAAACGCGCCGCAAAGTAGAGAAAATCTGGAAAGCGAAATTTTACATCAATTACGGGCAGACCGAATCGTTTGGCGTGATCGGCGTTGAATGCGCCGAACAAAACGGTTATCACCGCAACGATTTGAATTTTCTTTTTGAAACGCCGCAAACCGATGCCGACGGCTTCGGCGAACTCGTCTATACGACTTTGACTCGTGAAGTGATGCCGCTTATTCGCTATCGTTCGACGGATGTTACGCGGCTGATTGACGAACCGTGCAAATGCGGACTTCCGGCAAATCGAATCGCCAAAATCAAAGGGCGCGTGGATGAAATGGTCGTTTGCGGAATGGGAAATATCAGCCCTTGGGTTTTTGCGGAATGTTTGCGCGATGTGCCTTGCGCCGGCGACGAATGGCAGGTTCGCGTCTGGCATCAGGATTTTATAGATACTGTGGAATTGCGCGTCGAGATCGCCTACGCCGACGAAGCGCACATCCGCGAAGCCGTCGGCGAAGAGATCAGAAAAAATCTGAAAAACAGATTTCCCGATTTTTGGAAAAATCTGGAGATGAATCTTTATGATTTCCGAATCGTTCCCATCGCTTGCGGAACTCTGCGGACAGCCCGAAAACTGCAAAGAATCATCGCCCTCAACGAGCCGCCCCAAGAGAGAAAATCCGTGCCGGAACTGGTTGAGCTAAATGCGAGTGTCATCGCTATGGCTAACGGAAAATCTCTAAACGGTAAGAATTTATTATGAATTTCAATTTAATAAAACGAACAATTTTCAAAGTGTTTTTAGTGATCTTGTTCGCTTTCGGCTTAACCGTCAATTCACAGACCGTTTCGCCGGATAATTTTGTAGTAGTCGTAACAGATGAGCAAAATCAAGTTATTATAAATGCAACCGTCATACTTTCGCAAAATAAAAAAGTGTCTGCTGAAGTTAAAACCGACGCAACCGGAACGGCGGTTTTTGAAGGAATTACGGGCGGCGTTTATAATTTGAAAATCTTCAAAGACGGTTTTCGCACTTATGAAAAAAAAGACTTTGAAATCAACGATCAAACGACTCAGCCGCTTGCCGTAACGCTCGGAGTCGGCGAAGTTTCGGCGGAAGTTCAGGTTGAAAATCCGCTGGAAAACGTCAACACGGTTGAAGCCGGTTCGTCGCCCGCGACTGCCGAAATTCAGAGGCAAACTCTGGAGCGTCTGCCGCTTGCCACGAAAAGAGTTGACGAAGCGATTCCGCTTGTTCCGGGCGTTATTCGTTCGACAAACGGCGAAATCAGCATTGACGGCGCGAGGGAGCAGCAGAGTTCGTTTCGGGTGAACGGTTTAAATGTCGCCGATCCCGCGACGGGAAATTTTCGGCTGAATCTGCCGATTGATGCCGTCGAAACGGTGCAGGTTTTTCGTCATCCGTATTCGGCGGAATTCGGGCAGTTCACGGGCGGTTTGACAAATATCGAAACACGGCGCGGCGGCGATAAATGGAGTTTTGAACTCAATGATTTTCTGCCTGATTTTCGTTTTCACGACGGAAAATTTTTTGGCGTTCAGGATAATTCGCCGCATCTGAATTTTAACGGTCCGATTATAAAAGACAAATTTTTCGTGTCGCAAACAATCGGTTACAGCATTTCCAATTCTCCCGTGCGCGGACTCGTTTTTCCGAACAACGAAACCGTTACCGAAAGTCAGAGCTATTTTACGCAATTCGATTGGGTTTTAACGCCGACGCACACGCAGAGATTTACGTTCGGCTATTTTCCCGAACGGCAGCAATATGTCGGTTTGGATTTTTTCCGTCAACGCCCGGTTACGCCGAATTATAAACAAAAGGATTTTGTCGGAACATTTAAGGACGTTTACGCTTTTGAAAACGGCGGTTTGCTGCAAACATCTTTTTCGTATAAAAAATTCGACGCGAATGTCTGGGGACAGGGAACGAACGAGCAGAATTTAACGCCAACCGGCGAAACGGGAAATTATTTTGCGACGCAGGAAAGAAAATCTTCGCGTTTCGAGTTTCTGGAAACCTTCGATTTTCCGGCGATAAAATTGCTTTACGGAACGCACAATCTCAAAACGGGCTTTAATTTTTCGAGCGTGACAAACCGGATGAATTACGCGGCTCGCCCATTTAATATTTTGCGCTCGGACGGAACGCTTTCCGAACGGACGACGTTTGAAACATCGCCGCAGTTTAACATCAAAAATCAAACATACACGGGGTTTTTGCAAGACCGCTGGATTTTGCGCCCGAATTTCAGCCTCGATCTCGGCGTAAGAATCGAAGACCAACACATCGCCAGCGAACGCAATTTTTCGCCGCGTTTGGGTTTTGCGTGGTCGCCGTTAAAGGGCGATAAAACGATAATTCGCGGCGGCATCGGATATTTTCACGATAAAGTTCCGCTCAATATTCGCGCCTTCGGAAATTATCCGGTGCGAACCGTGACGAATTACGGCTTGGACGGGCAGACGATTATCAGCCGAATCCGTTATGAGAGCATTTTGGTCAATAATCCCGCGCTCGTTCCGCTCGATTTTCAAACGGCGAGGTCTGATGTCGGTTTTGTTCCCGAAAATCTGACGTGGAATATACAAATTGACCAGATTATCAATTCAAAATTTTCCTTGCGGGCGAGTTACACAAACAGCACAACCGACGGGCTTTATATCGTCCAGCCGCAAACCGATTTTTTCGGGCGCAGCGCAAATGTGCTGACTCCTTCGGGAAGTTCGACTTACAAGGCTTTTGAACTGACGGCAAAAGTTATCTTGCCGAAAAATCAGCCGTTTTATTTTTCTTATGTGCGTTCAAAAGCCAAAGGTGATTTAAATGATTCTAACAGTTTTTTCAGCGATTTCGGCGTGCCGCTGATTCGCCCGAACCAGTATTCCAATCTTTCGACCGATGTGCCGAACCGCTTTTTGGCGTGGGGAAATATCGCTCTGCCAAAAAAGATCACAATTTCGCCGATTCTCGAATGGCGCAGCGGTTTCCCTTATTCCGTCGTTGACCAAAATCAGAATTTTGTCGGCACACGCAACGCTTCGAATCAGCGTTTTCCGACTTTTTTCTCGCTCGATGCCGAAATTTCCAAAGATTTTAAGATCACACAAAAATATTCGGTTCGGCTGTCGCTCAAAGGCTTTAATTTGACCGATCATTTTAATCCGCGAAACGTGCGAAACAACACCGGAGATGTGCAATTCGGGAATTTTATCAACAGTTTCAGCCGACGTTTTACGGGCGGTTTTGACATAATTTTCTAAAGGAGTAAACAAAATATGAAAACGAAAAATACGCTAATTATGAACTTCATTTTGTCGGGATTTTTATTAGCCGTCTTTTTAATCTCGGCTTCAATCGTTTGCGGTCAAGAACCAACCGTTCAGTCAAACGCCGAACTTGCCAAAGAAGCAAAATTCACAATCGAGCAAGCGCGGAAAATCGCTCTGCGTCAATCTCCCGGCAAAATCGAGAGCGAAAAACTCGTGAAGGAAAACGGCAAACTTTTTTATTTTTTTGAGATTCGGGACTTTTACGAAATATTCGTAGATGTCAAAGTTGATGCCGTAACCGGAGAAGTTTTGAGCAGCGAAAAGGAAAACGAAATACCGAATACGGTTACAACCTTAAAAAACGGCACGGTCAACGGATTGAAAAAAGTAAGGCAAGAAATACAATCGGCGGCAAATAAAGTCTTCGGAATGTTTATAAATTAGTCGAACTGTAAAAATAAAGTCTTAGAGTCTGTTTAAATTTTCAAGAAGCCAGTTGTTTGAGCATAATTCGGATCATTGCCAATTGAATAAATGCCTTTGAAACTTCCGTGCTTTCTTCATAATCTTTGACAAGCCGACGATTCCAGACTAACCAGCCGAATGTTCTTTCGACAATCCAGCGTTTCGGCTGCACTTGGAAACCGCCAACTCCTAATACTTTATTGACTATTTCAAAGATAAAGCCGAACATCTTTTCGATCCCGCTCACATATTTTTCTCCGTCAAAGCCTTGATCTGCTAATACTTTCTCCAATCTCGGATATTTCCCCCGTGTTTGATTAAATAGGGTTTGCGCTCCGGCACGCTCACCGACATTTGCCGCCACAATCAGAATTCCCATCATCAAGCCCAATGTGTCAGTCAAAATAAACCTTTTTCTGCCATTGATCTTCTTATTCCCGTCAACGCCCTTTTCTTCGGTTAAGGACGCTGTTTTCACACTCTGCGAATCCACTAAAGCCAAGCTCGGACTGCTTTGCCTGCCTTTTTTAAGGCGCACTTGTTCACGCAAACAGTCGTGAATGATTTCGATCAACCCGGTCGTTTCAAACTTCCGAAAATAATAGTAAACCAGTTGCCATTTGGGAAAATCAGTTGGCAAATATCGCCATTGGCAACCCGTTTTAACAACGTAAAGTAGAGCATCAACAATCATTCTCAAACTGTGTTTTCTTTTTCTTTGATCTTCGACAAATTCTGCTATAATTTTCCAACGGGCATCCGTTAAATTAGTTTCATAACTCATTTTGTTGGCTAACTCCTTAAATTTTATTGGTGTAAAAATTAAGTTTAGCGAACCGAATGCCCGTTTTTCAATTTCCAACTTCAAAATTTAAACAGACTCTTAACCAAACAGACAATATCAGCAAAAATTAAAACTAACTGACAGTTTCCAGTCTGGGAATAAATAATTGAAATTTTGATAATTCCAAAAGTAAAGAAAAGGTTCGTTTGCGTTACTTTTTTCAATTGTAGGAAATGGTATAAATCACATTAGACATTACAGTTGAAATTTATGGCACTTTTAGGTAGTGCAAAATGCCGAAGAAGTCGAACATCAAAAAACTTGGTTAGACCTTTCAGTTATTCTATGTGTCGGGTCAATGTTATAGCGCGACCGCCGAATGTAAAATAATCAGTCTCAAAAACATCCCTTTTGAGGCACAATTTGCGTGATTTTATTTCTGTTTCGGAATTATGCGGCAATTTAGAGGTATAATAACCGTTTAGAGGTGATTATGAAAATTTTAGCACTACTTGTTCTTGTTTTATGCATTTCAGTCGTCAGCGTTTCATCGCAGGCGGAAAAGGGATCGTTAGAGTTCACTCCGCACAATGGGTTCAACGGTTATAGCGAGGGAAACGGCAAGCTCAAATTGTTTTTCGGCAAGCAGCGTCTTTTCCACGTCGAAAGTCACGGATACGACCAGGCTGACGGCACTTTCCGCCTTGATCAAACCGTCACTTTTGAAGGTCAACCGAGCAAAGAGCGAACTTGGATACTCAAGACCACCCGTCAAAATCATTACACGGGTACACTGAGTGATGCCGCAGGGACTGTCACCGGACAGACGAACGGTTCAATTTTGAAGCTGAAATATCGACTCAAGGGACCTTTGATTATGCACCAAACACTTAAGCTGATGCCTGATGGAAAAACCATTGATAACGTGGGCAAGATCACGTTTCTGGGAATTCCGGTAGGACACCTGCACGAAACGATTACACGGATGGATTAGGCAATCACCTCTAACCATCCGTTGCAGCGGACGGTTCTACGCGCCGCTGCTGAACCGGAGCGTTAAATCAAAATAGAATGTATCAAAAACGAACTTTTTCTTTATTTCTCTAAACTAACTGACTATGCTATTTAAACTTTAACCCGTCGAGGAAAGAAACCCATCAAATTATCTAATTTAATTTTTGACGTGTTAGAAATGATTTATATTACCTGAAAAGCACGATTTAATCCGATACCAAAATTTGTAAGGTCAAATTCTGATTTTTACAAATTAATTTTGCCTTCGCATTTTGGCAAAACCGATTACGGCAGCATAAATAATAAGGCAAACGATTGATATTAAACTGATTGTTTGACCAATAATTTCTTCCGCGCTTTTGGTCAAAATCAATTGAATTTTATAATCTCCCGGCGGAATTGTCAGGCTTAACAATCCGTCAAACGGCGAAGGTCGGACGATTAAATCTTGTTGAAATTCTTCGATGTGTGCCGTCCAGCCCGGAAAATAGAATTGTGAAATATAAATGTTCATTTCCGAATCGGCTTTGACGTGCAGCAGAATTTTTCTCGATTCCCAACCGATAATTGTTATTTGTCCCGCGCCGTCAATTGTTTTGATTTTGGAAATGCCTTTCGCGTCTGAGCCGATTCGCTTTAATAATTTGTCATATTCGTTTTCCGTGTTTGTGTCCCAATTATCAATATCTTTGGAAGTTTCCCAGTCAATTTGTTTGATAGATTCGCTCCAACGCGGACGATATTCGGGAGTTTCACGGCTTTGCCCGATTTTGTTTGCAGTCGTTTTTTGCTCCAAATTATTTCGCGGAAAAGCGTTTGCCGCCGCCCAAACGGTTGCGGGAAACCAACCTGCAATGAGCAAAACGGCAACTACTTTGACGGCGAAGTTTTCGGAAAAGCCGTTCTTTTTAACCGACGAAACTGCCAGAGCGATGAGAAAAATCGTCGCCAAAGTAATGATTATGCTGAATCTAAACGGAAACTGAATCTTTTGCAGCGGATAAAATATCAGCCAAATCGGTCTGCTCAAGTCGGTCATCATCAGAAAACTGCCGACTGCCGAAACGAGCCAAAATACGCCCGCATTTCTAAACGATTTATCCGAACGATTGCGTGAAATAAAAAAGCAGCAAAAAACGATTGCCAAAAGGTCGAACAGAAGAAGCAGAATAATCAATTTATCTTCCGTCCATAAAGAAAAATTGGAAAAGAAAAGCCAGTTTTCGTAGGAAAAATAACCGATTCCCATTCTGTCCAGAAAAACATATTTCTGCAAAGCGAGTGCCGGATAAAGATAAATTGCCGATAAGCCGATGCCGAAAATCATCGAAAGAACGATTTTTCCGATATTTTTTAGTTTCGCGTCTGTCGCTAAAACCGCCGCATAACCAATCGGAATAATCGAAAAAATTAGCGTCGTCGGCAAATGCGTCATAATCAGCAAGCCGTAGCTGATGGCAAAACCGACCGGAGCAAGCCGTTTGCCGTCAACCGTTTTGTGCGTAAAGTAGAGAATCAGAGGCAGCCAGACAAATGCCCAAAATTCGGCGAACGAAAACCGTACGTAAAGGTCGGAAGCCAGATGATACGGCGCAGCCATATACAAAACGGCGGTTATCAAAGATGTCGTTTGGTCGGCGATTTGTTTGATCCATAAATAGGCGAATATTCCCGATAAAATCAATGCCGACACAGCCGAAATGCCTAATTGATATACGCCAAAATTATCATTCGGAAAAAGCGGTTTGAGCAGACTCGTTAAAAAATACGGAACGGGCGGATAGTAGAAAAAAACGGGACTTCCCAGACCGTTATTCATTCCGAGAAGCCAGCGCGGATAAAGTTCGCCGTTCCAAAATTGTTCGGAAAAATGTAAATACCAACGAATGTGAGTTACGCCGTCGTCGCTCTGAAACGGAGTGCCGTAAAAAAGAATCGGAAGCGTCAAAATACAGCCGATTAATATCAAAATCAAAATTGATGATTTCTTCACATAAACTACTTTATAAAAAATTCGATGGTGTCTCAAATTTTATGATAAGAAAATATAACCACGAAAAAACACGAATTAACACTAAGTTTATTGGCTTTTTTTTCGTGTTAATTTGTGTTTTTTCGTGGTTAAAAATTGCTTAAAAAATCCATCATAAAATTTGAAACGCTCTCAAAAATTGAAACCGTTGACGAACGAATTTAGCGGTTAATTTTTAAATTGCGTATTAATCTTACGTTTATCTTTCTTTTTATATAATCGTGTGAAGACTCGAAGAAGTTTTGAGAAATCACAGCAAAACAAGGACTTAGGCGGCAAAGGTTGAAATTTGCCGCGAGGTTAAAAAACTATTTTAGGAGTAGAGAAAAAATGAAATTTAATAAAAACACAGCAATAGCAGTCGGAATTCTGGTAACGCTCGTCTTTGGCGGCGCGTTTATTTTCAGTAAAGGTTTTGATGTTTTCGCGCAGAAAACGGAAACGATGCAGCAGACCAAAATAACCAAAGAGCAGGCGCAAAAAATCGCGCTTGAAAGAGTTAAGGGAACGATTGAAGACGGCGAACTCGAAACGGAAAACGGCATTCTCATCTATTCATTTGATATTCGCAACGAAAAAGGCACGATTACCGAAATTCAGGTTGACGCGAAAACGGGGAAAATTGTCAGCGTTGAAGAAGAAAACGCCGAACAGGAAGCCGCCGAAAAAAGCAAGGAACAGATGGAAACCAATGAATCGGAAGAAGCGGACGAAGCCGCGCTTGCCGCGCAAGCCAAAATCACGAAAGCCGAAGCCGAAAAAATCGCGCTGAACAGAGCGAGCGGCAAGGTTGAAGACGGTGAACTGGAGATGGAAAACGGCAAACTTGTCTATTCGTTCGACATTCGGAACGCAAAAGGCACAATCACGGAAGTTCAGGTTGACGCGAAAGACGGAAAAATCGTCAGCGTCGAAGAGGAAACAGCCGAAATGGAAGCCGCCGAAAAAAGCAAGGAAAAAATGGAACGCAAAGAAAAAGATGACGACGATAACGAAACTCCGGCGGCGAAAAACGCGCGGATAGCGAAATTATCGGCGCAGGCAAGCATCACGATGGAACAGGCGAAAGCGATTGCTTTGCAGAGAATTCCGGGAACAGTTACCGACCAAGATTTGGAAAAAGAACGCGGCGTTTTGCAGTATTCTTTTGACATCAAGGACGCAACCGGCAAAGTTTTCGACGTTGAAATTGACGCGAAAACGGGGAAAGTATTAAAAGCCGTCGAAGACAAGGAAGACGAGGACGGCGATAATTAAAAAGTAATGTTTCAAAATAAAAAAGTTACGCTCGTTGTTAAAAGATGCGCGTAACTTTTTTATTAAAATTTTCTCGAAAAAACTTCGAAAATTAATCTTACGTTTATCTTTCGTTTTATAAAGTGGAATTACAAACCACAGGTTTGAATAAATACAAGGAGTTATACAATGAAAAAAACAGTTTTATTAACGGCAATTATGACGATTGCTATGGTGTTCGGTATCAGCGTTTCGTCGGCAAACGCGCAGACGAAAAAAATCGGAATGGCGAAAGCGAAAGCTATCGCACTTAAACAAGCGTCGGGCAAGATCGAAAGCGGCGAATTTGAAAAGGAAAACGGTAAATCCGTTTATTCGTTCGATATTCGCAACAGCAAAGGGACGATAACCGAAGTTCAGGTCGAGGCTTACACGGGTAAAATCGTCAGCGTCGAAGAGGAAAACAAAAAAGCCGAAGCCGCCGAAAAACGCGCCGAAGCTAAGGAAAAAAACCAAAAGCGCAAAAATTAACCGTTTGCTTATCAGTTAAAATAAAAAATGTCCGTAAGTTGTATAATTACTTAAAACTTACGGACATTTCAAAATAATGACAGAGAGAATTTTTTCGGGAAGATTAAATATGACGAAACGAACAAAAATATTTTTAGGAATTTTTGTTCCGGTCGTCATTTTTTCAGTAAATTTGTGTTTCGGGCAAAACACTCCGCCGACACCGCAAGCGACACCGCCAACGCCAAACGCAACGCCCGCCGCGCCGACAACACAAACAACGCCCGTTACGCCGACAACTCCGCTGATCGCGCCGTCCGCGCCGGGTTTGCAAACTTCTCCGATCAACATTGATCAGGCTCTGCAAATGACGTTGCAGCAGGTTTCGACTTATAACCAAATTCAGCTTAACGAACGCACGGCGGCGCAGGATATTTTGCAGGCGAAAGCGGCTTTGTATCCGACGATTTCGGCGAATCCGGCAATCATTTTTACGTCGCCGTCGCTGACAAATACGAATGTCAACGGCACGGGACATCCGGCGAGTTATTTGGGCGCGAACGCGATCACCGAATATCAAGGTTTAGTTACGGCGGCGGGCGAGATTGATACGTCGGGACGTTTGCGGGCGACAATTCGGCGTAATCAGGCACTTCTCGAAGCGGCACGAAGCGGGACGGAAGCTGCGCGGCGAAATCTGGTGGCGGCATTGAATGAAACTTATTTAAATCTAGGTTTAGCAAGTTTGAAACAACGTGCGGCGGAAGAAAATTTGCGCGTGGCGGTTGATTTTGAAAATTTAACAAAACTGCTGGCGCAAGGCGGCGAAATTCCGCCGATTGACGCGGTTCGCGCTGAAGTGCAAACCGCCGCCCGCCGCGACGAACTCGCGCAAGCCGAACTCGCCGAACAGCAGGCGGCGGATTCTTTGCGCGTGTTTATCGGCTACGATTATTCGCGCCCCGTTTCGGTGACGGATTTGCTGATGGAAGTTCCCGCGCCAACCGAAGTCGAGCAATTAACATCGGATAACCAAATCAACACGCGCCCGGAAATCAGGCAGATTGACGCGCAGCAACGCGCCGCCGAACAAGATATAAAAATCGCCCAGGGCTTGCGCCGCCCGCAAGTTACATACATTTTTGACGGCGGTTTTATTTCCGATTCGCTCACCCCGAAACCGATTTATAAAACTTTCGGCGTTCGGGCGACGGTTGGCGTAACAGTTCCGATTTTCGATTTCGGCATTAGCCGCAGCCGGGAAGCGCAGGCGAGAATTCAGGCGCAGGTTTTGGAGCAGTCGAAAATTTTTACGACGCGAACGCTGGCGCAGCAATTTCGCGCCGCCGAATTGCAGGCGCGTTCGGCGCGTGATCGGATTCGTCTGTTGGGCGACAGCATCGTCAACGCGGAAAAAGTCGTCGAAGTTTCGCTGCTTCGCTACCGCGCGGGCGAAGCGCAAATTACGGAAGTTACCGACGCGCAAATTCAACTGATAAATCAGCGTGCGGCTTTGTATCAGGCGATTTACGATTACCAAATCGCGCTGGCGCGGATTCGTCAGGCGGTCGGGAAATAATTTTTTAATGGAAAATGGAAAACGGATAATGGAAAATGGAAGAATCAAATAGAAAATCTGAGATACAAAAATCTTCTGATGAATTTTCAGAGAGGGAAGAAAACCGCTTTGACCAAGAAATCGGCGAAAACGAAACCGAAGCGGATTGGGATGAAAATGATGATTTTGAGGAAACGGAAGAAGACGACGATGAAGAAAGCAACGAAGAATCCGAATCGCACACGGCGCGAAATGTCATCATCGGCGCGGTAATTCTGGCAGTTGTCGGTCTTGCCGTCTGGTATTTCTTTTTCAAAAACAATTCCGCTGATCAGACAACCGCCGACGAAGCAAACGTCGTGGTCAGCGTCCAAACGGCGACGGTTAAAACCGATACGATTTCCGCCGACGCAACCGCCGTCGGGACGATTTATCCGCTTGACCAAGCTATTGTCAGTTCAAACGTCAACGGCTTAATTGTTGAAATGCCGCTTTTGAAAAATCAGCTTGTTACAAAAGGTCAGGTTTTAGCCCGAATTGACACGCGCGATTTGCAGGCGCAGCGAGCCGAAGCCGTCTCCGCTTTGAATGAAGCCCAGCTTAATTTCCAGACTTTGCAGAAAAGCGTGATTCCCGCCGCCGAAGCGCAGAATCGAAAGGATACGGCGGACGCGAAAGCCGCCGCCGATAACGCCGCCGCGCTGGTTTCGCGCCGCCAGTTTTTATACGACAAAGGCGGCATCGCGCTCAAAGATTTGCAGGACGCGCAGTTGCAGTTTGCCAACGCCGAAAACAGTCTGCGGCTGGCGGAAAAAACGGTAAGTTTGCGCCAATCGGCGATCAGTCCGCTCGACACGCAGACGGCGCAGGTGAAAATTAATCAGGCGCAGGATCGCATTAAAACGCTCGACGCGCAGATCAGTCTGGCGACGATTCGCGCTCCTTTGACCGGATTCGTGCTTGACCAATTTCAGTTTCAAGGCGAATACGCGACGAACGGCGGCAAACTTTTAACCATTGCCGACACCGGACAAGTCGTCGTCAAAGCGAATTTTCCCGACACGCTCGTGCCTGATATTAAAGTCGGCGACGCGGTTTCCGTCTTTCCCGCCGATTTGCCGAACGAGCAAATGGGCGGCAAAGTTTCATTGATTTCGCGCTCAACCGATCCAAACAATCGGTCGGTGGAAATTTGGGTAAATTTGGCAAACGGCGCGGGACGGCTTCGGATAAACAGCGCGGCGGAAGTTCATATTGCGACGAAAACGCAGAACAACGCGCTGGTCGTTCCCGCCGCCGCCGTCACGCTCGACGCGGCAAACGAAAATACCGGAACGGTAATGACGGTTGACGCGGATAATGTCGCGCACGAAACGAAAGTTACCATCGGCGTGAAGACGAAAGACGAAATACAGATCACGGACGGTTTGCAGGAAGGCGAAAAAGTCATCACGGAAGGCAATTACAATCTGCCAGACGGCACGAAAGTCGAAGAAAAACAGAATCCGGCAACCGATGACGCGCCGACATCAAAACCAACGGATGAAAAATAATTTTGAGTTGACTTTATGCGAAAGAAAATTCTAACAGGATAGACAGGATTTACAGGATAAATTATAAAAAAATTTTGGTTTTATCCTGATTATCCTGTTCATCCTGTTAAATTTCCCTTTATATTTGAGGTTAAAAAGTTGAATTTAGCGAAGATAATTTCCAATCAATCCCGCGCGGTCATCGTGTTGGTTGTTTTATTGTGCGCGGCGGGAATTTACGCGGCGTTCGTGCTGCCTTCGTCAATTTTTCCGCAGACGGATTTTCCGCGTATCGTGATAATTGTTGACAACGGCGACGTTCCCGCCGCGCAGATGCTCGTGTCGGTTACTCGTCCGGTTGAAGAAGCGATGAACGGCATTCCCGGAATTTCCAATATTCGTTCGACGACGGCTCGCGGTTCTGCCGATATAAATTTGTTTTTCGATTGGAATGTTGACATCGTGCAATCTTTGCAGCTTGTGCAGGCGCGTGTTTCGCAATTAAATTTGCCGCCGACGGCGCAGATTCGCCGCGTTGACCGGCTGACTTTCGCCGTTTTTCCCGTGTCCGGTTACAGTTTGACTTCCGATAAACGCGATTTGACCGCCCTGCGCGACATCGCTTCTTTTACGATTCGCCCGCGTCTGGCGCGTCTGGCGGGCGTGGCGGATGTCGCGGTGGCGGGCGGCGATGTGCGCGAATATCACATCACGGTTGACCCGGAAAAACTTCACGCGCACAATATTTCGCTCCAACAAGTCGCCGACGCGGTGAAAAATTCCAACACGCTCGCCTCGCCGGGTTTGATCGAAGAAAATCATCAGCTCGAACTGACTTTAATCAGCGGACAGGCGACCAAACCCGACGAATTAAAACAAATCGTCGTCGGTGTCGTCAACAATTTGCCGGTCAAAGTCTCCGACGTGGCGACTGTCGGCGAAGGCGTTCAGCCGAATTACACGATTGTCACGGCGGACGGACAGCGCGCCGTTTTGGTCAACATTTTGCGCCAGCCGAACGCCAACACCGTCGCCGTCACCGACGAAGTTAAGGCGGAACTGGCGGCAATCGAAAAACAGCTTCCCGCCGATGTCAAAATCGCGCCGTTTTACGATCAGTCAATTCTGGTGCGCGATTCGATGAATTCGGTGCGCGACGCGATTTTGATCGGTCTGCTGTTGTCGGTCATCATTCTCTACGCCTTTCTGCGAAACGTCGGCACGACGCTCGTGGCGATTACGGTGATTCCGGTGACGGTTTTGGCGACGTTTCTGGCGATGTATCTGGTCGGACTTTCGTTTAATTTGATGACGCTCGGCGGCGTGGCGGCGGCAATCGGGCTGGTGATTGACGACGCGATTGTCGTCGTCGAAAATATTTTCACGCATTTATCGCGCGGCGAAAAACGGCATCAAGCGGTAATGAATGCGGTTTCCGAAATCACGATTCCGATTATCGGCTCGACGATTACGCCGGTCGTCGTTTTTCTGCCGCTGACTTTGCTGACCGGCGTGACGGGAGCGTTTTTCCGCTCGCTCGCGCTGACGATGACCGTCGCGCTCTTGACTTCGCTCGTTCTGGCACTGTCGTTCACGCCCGTGCTGGCGGAAAAATTTGTCAAAGTCAAACGCGATAAAAGAAGCGAACTCGACGATGAAAACGGTTTTATCATGCGTTCGATCATCGGCATTTACGAAAAAATTCTCAAACTCGCGCTCGAATTTCGATGGATCGTTTTAGTCATTTCCGCGTTGATTCTGGTCGGCTCGTATTTTCTATACAACAATCTCGGCTCGGAATTTCTGCCCGCGTTTGATGAAGGCGCGTTTGTCCTTGATTATGTTGCGCCGCCGGGAACTTCGCTTCAGGAAACGAACCGCATTTTGCAGCACGTCGAAACGCTTTTAAAGGAAACGCCGGAGGTCGAAAGTTATTCGCGGCGCACGGGTTTGCAATTAGGGCTTTCAATCACCGAACCGAACACGGGCGATTTTCTGGTTAAATTAAAGGAAAAACGCAGCCGTTCAACCGAACAGGTGAGCGATGAATTGCGCGGCAAAATACAATCGAGCGAACCGGCTTTGGAAGTCGAATTCGTCGGAATTTTATCGGATTTGATCGGCGATTTGACGAGTTCGCCGTCGCCCATCGAGATTCGTCTGTTTAGCGAAGACCAAGCCGCGCTCCAGCAAACCGCCGAAGAAGTCGAAAAATCAATCCAAAAAGTGAACGGCGTGGTGGACACTTTCAACGGCATCGTCGTCAGCGGCGCGGCGATCACGTTTGACGTTGACGAAGAATCCGCCGCCCGTTTCGGCGTGTCGCCCGCCGACATTATCAACTCTGTAACGGCGGCGATGAGCGGCGATGTTTCGTCTTCGATCTTGGAAAAAGGCAGATTAATCGCCGTCCGCGTCAAATATCCGAATGAGATCAAAGATTCACTCGAAACTTTGAAAAAACTGCCGATTCTCTCGCCTTCCGGTCAGCTTTTCACGCTCGAACAGGTCGCTAAAGTCGAATACGACAAAGGACAAACCGAAATTGACCGTTCGGGTCTGCGCCAATCGGTCGCCGTGACTGCCAGACTTTCGGGCAACGATTTGGGAACGGCGATCAGCCAAATCAAGGCGCAGCTTGCAAAAGACGTGAAATTTCCCGCCGGAATGACCGTCGAATACGGCGGACTTTACAAAGAACAGCAAAAATCGTTCGGCGAACTCGCTTTCGCGCTCGTTTTGGCAATCGCGCTCGTTTTTCTGACGCTGCTGATCGAATTTCGCTCATTCGCGCATCCGCTGGCGATTGTCGCGGGCGCGATTCTCGCGCTCGGCGGCGTTTTGCTCGGCTTATTTATTACCGGAATGACGCTCAACGTCGTCAGTTTTATGGGAATGATAATGGTCGTCGGCATCGTGGCGAAAAACGGGATTCTGATGCTCGACGCGGTGGAAGAACACATCGCGGAAGGCGACGATTTGCGAGCCGCTCTATTAAAATCCGGTCGTCGGCGTTTTCGCCCCGTTTTGATGACTTCGCTCGCCGCGATTTTGGGAATGCTGCCGTTAGCTTTGGCAATCGGCGCGGGTTCGGAATTATTGCAGCCGCTCGCCGTCGGCGTAATCAGCGGGCTGGTTTTCGCTTTGATACTTTCGTTAATCGTCACGCCGACGGTTTATTCGCTGCTCAGTCCGGCTAAAACCGCCAAATGATTTTTTACAGCTAATTGAAATTAAACAAACGGGAAATTATATGTTTTCACAACTTAGAAATTTGATCGGCAAAAATGCCGGAGTTATTTTAATCGTCGGGTTGCTGGCGTTTGTCGTGAACGCGCAGCAGTCAAACGTCGGAATAATTCGCGGCAAAGTTATTGACGCAAACGGTGCGCTCGTTGTCGGCGCAAATGTAACAGTCATCGGTGCAGACGGTAAAGAGCGAACGACACAGACCAATCAGGAAGGTTTTTATTCGATTAATAATCTTATCGCCGGAAAATATACGCTCAGAGTTTTGGGAAACGGTTTTACGCCGTTTGAAAATCCTGAAACAGAAATTGCTGCGGGAAAAATTTCGCAGCTTGACGTAACGCTCAGTATTTCTGTAAATGAACAAGTTACGGTTGGCGGCGAGCAAATTATCAACACCGACCCGGAAGCGAACGCCAGCGCGATTGTGTTAAAAGAGCAGGACATCAAAGCCTTGCCGGACAATCGCACCGATCTCGAAGCCGCGCTGCAAGCTCTTGCCGGACCGGGCGCGGGTCCGAACGGCGGCGAGATTTTTATTGACGGTTTTTCAGGCGGACGACTTCCGCCGCGCGATTCGATTCGGGAAATTCGCGTTAATCAAAATCCTTTTTCATCCGAATACGACCGTTTAGGTTTGGGGCGCATCGAGATTTTGACCAAGCCGGGAACGGACAAATGGCGCGGCGAAATCGGCAGCGAGTTTGAAGATGAATCTTTTAATTCGCGCAACCCGTTCATTGCCAATCGCCCGCCGTTTCAGCTTCGCAATATCAACGGCAATTTGGGCGGTCCGATTGTCAAAAAACGCGCGTCGTTTTTCTTTGATTTTGAAAAAGAAGACGTTGATAACAACGCGCTGATTAACGCGCAGATTCTCGACCCGAACTTAAATTTTACGACATTTCAGCGGGGAATTGTCGCTCCGCAAAAAAACTTTGAAGCCAGCCCGCGTTTCGATTTTCAGATTAACCAGAACAACACGCTGACGGCGCGATATTTTTACGAAGGCTCGAAAACGGAAAACGCCGGTTTGGGCGGATTCGATTTGCTTTCCCGCGCTTATGCGGCACGCGACAGCGAACACACTTTGCGCCTGACGGACACGGCGGTCGTTTCGCCGACGATAATTAACGAAGCGCGTTTCCAATACATTCGCCGCCGCGCTAACCAAACCAGCACGGACAATTCGCCGACAATCGAAGTGCTTGACGCATTTACGGGCGGCGGCGCGAACGTCGGTCTGGCTTTTAACAATGAAGATCGTCTCGAATTTCAGAATTACACTTCGTTTATCTTAAAAAATCACACGCTCAAAGTCGGCGGGCGTTTGCGGCGGATTAGCATCACCGACGCTTCGCCGAGCAATTTTGCCGGAACATTTACTTTTACTAATCTGGAGCAGTATCGCAATGCGATTTTACGCACACCGGGAGCGCGTCCGGCGCAGTTTTCGATTGCCGGAGGAAATCAGCAAGCGGCGGTCAAGCGAACCGATTTGGGCATCTTCGCGCAGGAGGATTGGCGCATAAATCCTAAATTAACCGTATCATTCGGCTTGCGCTACGAAACGCAGACGAATATCTCCAGCGATTACAATTTCGCGCCGCGATTCTCTTTCGCTTATGCGCCGGGAGCAACGGGACAAAATAAACCGAAAACGGTTTTTCGCGGCGGATTCGGCGTTTTCTACGAGCGTTTCAGCGAAGGTTTGACGCTCCAATCAATTCGTTTTAACGGCATCAAACAACAGCGATTCGTCGTTACCGATCCGGCAATTTTGGATCAAGTCGTGTTTGGCGCGAACGGCAGCGTTTCAAACGTGCCGAGCGTCCAGTCTCTGACAAATTTCGCCCAGCCGCAAACGACGCGCGTCGTCGCGCCCGATCTGCAAACGCCTTACACAAACCAAATCGTCCTCAGCGTCGAACGCCAACTGCCCTTTAAAACGAGTTTGAGCGCGACTTATACATTCGCGCAAACGCGCCGTCTGCTTCGCTCACGCAATATCAACGCGCCAATTAACGGCGTGCGTCCGAATCCGGGTGCGGGAAACATTTTTGAATACGAATCCACCGGGCGTTTTAATCAAAATCAACTGCTTCTGAATTTTCGTTCAAATTTCAACAAGCGGGTTTCGTTTTTCGGCAATTATGCCTTCGGCGGCGCGAAAAGCGACACGGACGGCGCGGGAACTTTTCCGGCAAACCAGTATAATTTAAGCGGTGAATACGGCGATTCTCTGGTAGATATTCGGCATCGCTTCGTCTTCGGCGGCAATATATCCGCGCCCCTCGGTTTGCGTCTCAGCCCGTTTATTTCTTTTCGTTCGGGCATACCTTTTAACATTACAACCGGCACGGACTTGAGCGGCGACACGCTTTTTACCGACCGACCTGCATTTGCCGCAAGTCTTTCCGAACCAGGAATTATCATCACAAAATTCGGGGCGTTTAATCCTGCGCCGCAACGGGGCGAGCAGATTATTCCGAGAAATTACGGGCGCGGACCGGAATTTTTTATCGTCAATTTAACCGTCGCTAAAGAATTCAGCATCGGCGGCGGAAAAAAGAAAGCGTCCAAAACAACCGAAAGCACGGGCGATAATCGCAATCGAACCGGCACCAACAGTCCGTTCGGCGGCGCAGGCGGCGGTCAGCGCGGAGGCGGCGATGATGACGACGAAAGCCCGTATAAACTGGAGTTTTCAGCGCGAATCAGAAACATTTTCAACCGCACCAACGGCGGCACGCCCGTCGGAAATTTGCGTTCGCCGTTTTTCGGTGAACCCGTTTCCTTGGCGAGCGGTTTCGGCTTCGGCGGCGGTCGTCAAAGCGGCGGCAACCGTCAAATCAGATTTGAAGTGCAGTTCAGTTTTTGAAATTTTTATTCAAATGTAAAAGTTTTATCATTGACTGTCGGGAAAATTATTAAACACAACGGATTTTCCGTTATTCTAAATCAAACATTTGTTCTAAAAAAAATATGAAAACATTAACCAAACAACTTTTCGCATTTCTTCTGCTCGCTCTTTTCGGTGCGAGTTTGTGTTACGCCCAAAATTCTTCTAAAAAAATGCCGAATTCGAGCGGTTACAAACTGCTCAAAAAAATCAAAATCGGCGGCGAAGGCGGCTGGGATTACATTTTCGATGACAGTAAAAATCATCGTCTGTATGTTTCGCACCAGACAAAAGTCGTCGTCATAGACACCGACAAAGATACGATTATCGGCGAAATTCCGAACACCAACGGCGTTCACGGAGTCGCCGTCGCCGAAGATTTCGGGAAAGGTTTTACGTCGAACGGGCGCGATAATTCCGTGACAATTTTCGATTTGAAAACCTTGAAACCGCTCGATACCGTCAAAGTCGGCGAAAATCCCGACACGATTATTTATGACGCGGCGACAAAACGAATTTTTACCTTTAACGGCAGAAGTTCCGACGCGACGGCGATTGACGCGGCAAGCGGCAAAGTCGTCGGCACAATCGCGCTCGGCGGCAGACCGGAATTTGCCGTGTCCGACGGCAAAGGAACGATTTTCACTAATATCGAGGATAAATCCGAAGTCGTCGCCTTCGATTCAAAAAAATTAACAGTCAAATCGCGCTGGTCAATCGCGCCCGGTGAAGAACCTTCGGGTTTGGCGTTTGACCCGAAAACGCGCCGCCTTTTCGCCGTCTGCGCCAACGAAAAAATGATTGTTTTAAATGCCGACAACGGCAAAATAATCGCCGATTTGCCCACCGGCAAAGGCACGGATGCCGCCGGATTCGACCCGAAAACCGGCTTTGCTTTCGCTTCAAACGGCGCGGGAACGCTGACGGTTATTCGGGAAGAAAAGGGCGATAAATTCAGCGTCGTCGAAAACGTCGAAACGCAGCGCGGCGCGAGAACGATGACTTTGGACGCGAAAACCGAAAAAATTTATCTGCCGACCGCCGAGTTCGGCGCAACGCCCGCGCCGACCAAAGAACGCCCGAATCCGCGTCCCGCAATCGTGCCGGACAGTTTTGTAATTTTGGTTTTCGGTAAATGAAAATCGAATGAATATTAAAGCATTAAAAACCAGTGAAATGTGGTTTAATAAGGAGTAAAGAGATGAAATTTAACGGAAAAGAATACAAATTGTCTTTTATAAATTCGTTGGCGTTTGAGCAAAATCTCCGGCATAAATTTCTTCTCTTTACTTTGATGTTTTTCGTCGCCGCGCCTGCATTATTTGCCCAAAGCGTTCCGCCCACGCCGTCGCCGGCTCCTGTTGTTTCGGCGACTCCAACGCCCGCGGCGACTCCTTCGCTCGAACGGCGTTTTCTCAAAAACGTCTTAAAAGATCAATATTCAATCTGGACTTCGCCAATTCATTTGCGGCGCGGCGATGCTCGCTGGCTCGCGCCGCTCGGCGGAGCGACGATTGCATTTTTCGCCACCGACAAACGCACCGCCGCCGCGCTCGATAATAATCCGACAAGACTGCAAATCAGCCGCGATGTCAGTCAGTTCGGAACAGGTTATGCCGTCGGCGGAACGGCTGCCGCTTTTTATATTGTTGGCAGAGTTACGCACAATCAGCGGGCGCGAGAAACGGGAATTTTAGCCGCCGAAGCATTGATTGACACGGGAATAGTTACGCAGACTTTAAAGTTCGCCGCGCAGCGTCCGCGTCCGCTTGCCAAAGACGGAAGCGGCGGTTTTTTTGACGGCGGAAATTCCTTCCCGTCCGGTCATTCGTCGAGCATCTGGTCGCTTGCCGCCGTCATTGACGGTGAATACGGGAAACGTCATAAACTCGTCCGTTACGGCGTTTACGGGTTGGCGGCGGCGGTCAGCGTGTCGCGCTATACGGGACGAAATCATTTTTTGAGCGATATTCTCGTCGGCAGCGCAATCGGTTACGGCATCGGGCATTTTGTTTATGTGCGGCATCACGACGCGAGTTTGGATGCGCCGGACGGCACGCGCAAAACTACTAAACTGGAGAAATATTTTCCGCTTATTTCGCCGCAATATGATGGGCGAAAGCGAATTTACGGAGCAAATTTGACGTGGAATTTCTAATTTGAATGGCAAATCAAAACGCACCGAATAATGATTTACAACTTGAAGTTCCCACTCGAAAAGTTATTTCGCCGGTCTTTTCTCTGCGCGGCGTGCGGCAGATGAAAGGAACTCAAATTGTTTTGGGCGACATTGATCTGGAAATCGAAACGGGGAAAATTACTGCGTTGATTGGTCCATCCGGCGCGGGAAAAACATCGCTTTTGCGGCTGCTGAATCGGCTTGATGATCCGGCGGGCGGGCAGATTTTTTATCGTTCGCGTCCGATTGCGGAATATCCGGTGCAGGCGGGCGGCGTTGACGCATCGGAGATTTTGTGGCGCGAAGCCGGAAATACGCGCAACGGTTTGTATTTTATCGAGCGCGGCTTCGGTTTGCGTGTGCCTGATTCTTGTTTTGACCGCGCAAATACGGCAATTTCACACTTAAAAATTGGCGATATTGACTGGCGCAGAATCTTCGCCACAGAAAAGACGCGCTGGTTTCATACGGGCGGAATTTTTACCGGACTTTCCGAAACCGTGCCGCAAGTCGCGCTCGAAGCCGTTAAAATCGCCAAAGAAAACGGCGCGATTGTTTTATATGATCTGAATTATCGCCATTCGCTGTGGAAAAATCGCGGCGGAAAAGAAGCGGCGAACAAGCTGAACCGCGAATTTCTACCGTTTGCCGATGTCGTTTTCGGTGTTATGTCGGATGAATTTGTGCCGAGCGTCAATGAATTTGACGAGCAGAAATTTCAAACGGCGGCTGAAAAGATGCGGCAGGATTTTCCGAATCTGCAAACAATCGTTTCGACTCTGCGCGACACACATAATGCAAGTTCGCACAATTTCGGCGCGGCTTGTTACGCCGACGGACAAGTTGTTATTGCCGATAAATACATCAACACAAATGTTTTAGACCGCGTGGGCAGCGGCGACGCTTTTGTTTCAGGTTTTATTTACGGAGTTTTAAGCGGCAAAGATACTAAATATTCAATAAATTGCGGCGCGGCGCACGGCGTTTTGGTAATGACGACCGTCGGCGACAATTCAACCGCG
Source organism: Pyrinomonadaceae bacterium (assembly GCA_965218105.1). Classification (GTDB taxonomy): domain Bacteria; phylum Acidobacteriota; class Blastocatellia; order Pyrinomonadales; family Pyrinomonadaceae. The sequence goes on along the minus strand of OZ244585.1, from coordinate 1,009,422 downwards.
ACCATCGGAGAAATCGAACATCTGATGCGCGGCGAAAGTTCCGCCGCTAAACGATAAAATGCAGAATAAAATTATGTATCAAAAAACTTTTTACCTAACGCATCCCGAATCAATTTACGGCGCGGGCAATGAAGAACTGCGCGATCTTTATTTGGTCGGCGAACTATTCGCGCCGGACGAACTGCGTTTGAATTACACGCATTTTGACCGTATTGTTGTCGGCGCAGCATTTCCAACGAGTAAAAAACTTTCGCTTCCCGCGCAGACCGAACCGGAATCGGCAAAAGGCAAACCGTATCTCGAACGACGCGAACTCGGCGCGGTCAACATCGGCGCGGGAAAGGGAATTATCACGGTTGACGGAGAAAGATTTGAACTCGCCGCAAAAGATTGTCTATACGTTCCGAAGGAAAGCGCGGAAGTTTCGTTTGAATCGGAATCGGCGGAAAATCCGGCGAAATTTTATCTCGTTTCGACACCGGCGCACAAGCGTTTTGAAACCAAACGTATCTCCGCCGAACAAGCCAATAAACTGCATCTCGGCACAGTTGAAACCTCGAACGTGCGAACTGTTTATCAATTCATTATTCCCGGAATCTGCGAGTCGGCGCAACTTGTTTTGGGTTTGACGACGCTCGACACCGGAAACGTCTGGAACACTTGTTCGCCGCATATTCACGAACGGCGTTCGGAAATTTATCTGTATTTCGATTTAGAAGAAAAGGCGCGAATAATGCACTTTATGGGACAGCCCGAAGATACGCGCACTATTGTTATGAAAAACGAACAGGTCATTCTCTCGCCGTCGTGGTCAATGCACATGGGCGTTGGAACGTCGAATTACAGTTTCGTCTGGGCGATGGGCGGCGAAAATCAAGATTATACGGATATGAATATTTTAGACATTTGCCAGTTAAAGTGAAAATGGCGATCACCTTTCAGCAGCATATCGTTCAGGAACAGACGCGCTTGGCAGGCTCGTCAATGGAAGTTCAATGGATGCTTTCCGGCATAACCTTCGCTTCAAAAATGATTACGGCGCAGGTTAGATGTGCCGGTTTGGTAGATATTTTAGGTTCTGTCAGCAGCGTCAATGTGCAGGGCGAGGTTCAGTAAAAACTTGATGTTTATGCTAACGAAACATTGATAAATTGTTTGAAAATCCGTGAAAGCATCGGCATTATCGCGTCCGAAGAAAATGAACATCCGATTGAAATTCGCCGAAATTCGTCCGATGCGCGTTACGCCATCGTCTTCGATCCGCTCGACGGTTCTTCAAATATTGATGTCGCCGTTACAATCGGCACAATATTTTCAATTTTCCAGCGACCGGAAAATGCCGATACAAATGATTCTTTGCAGTGGATTTTACAGCCGGGCAAACGGCAGATTGCCGCCGGTTATGTGGTTTATGGTTCGTCAACCGTTCTGGTCTACAGCGTCGGCAGCGGCGTTCACGCTTTCACGCTCGACCCGTCAATCGGTTCGTATATTTTGACTCACGAAAATATTCGAATGCCCGCGCAAGGCGAATATTATTCAATCAACGAAGCATACAGCAGAAAATTCGCCGCGCCATATAATAAATTTATCAAACGTTTGAAAAGCGGTGCATTAGGAAAAAAATATTCATCACGGTTTATCGGTTCGATGGTCACCGACTTTCATCGCACACTTCTGCGCGGCGGAATTTTTCTTTATCCGCCAAACACCGATTATCCCGAAGGCAGATTGCGTCTTTTATACGAAGCCAATCCGATTGCATTTATCGCCGAGCAAGCCGGCGGAAAGGCAACGAACGGTGAACAGCCGATTTTGGAAATTCAGCCGACCGGCTTGCACCAGCGAACTTGTTTGGTTGTCGGCGGAAAAGTTGAAATGAACGAATTTGAAAATTGCTTTGGAACGTAAATCGGGTAAGTTCTCACAAACGGATACTGTTGGCAAATTCTCAATGATTCGTTGTTTCAAGTCGGGCGAATCTCGAAACTCTTGTTTTTTCTAGCGGTTTATTCTCTAGTCACGCTACGCTTCTGACAATATTTACCGCCGAAGCAACGGCGATATTGTGTAAATGCGTTTTTGCTTTTCCAATATATCTGGTTTGTCTTAATCCATATCCTCTGACCGCTTGCGAGATTGTCCCTTCAATCCCCGCCCTTTCCTGATATAAACTTTTCCATTCAGGATTTTTTTGAGCTAATCGCGTTTCTTCTAAAAACTCCTGTTCTTCGCGCCCCGCGAATGACACGACTCGCCATCTTTTTGATTTCTTGCAGTTGAGCCTTTGATCACAATTCAGACAATCTGATGATTTGAATCTGACACGGTATCTTTCTTTGCCATCTGACTTGGCGGTTGACCAATTTTTACCGATTTTGCCATTCGGACAAATTACTTGTCTATTCTCCCAATCAATCTTAAAATCCTTCAATGCAAAACCTTTTCCTTCTTTAGCTTGCCAGTGGCGATTCGGTCTTACCGGTCCGACAATTCGTATGCTTGCTTTTTGGCTTTTCAAAACCCATTCATTCTCAGGATAACCGGCATCTACCAAATGAATTCCCGGTGACAAATCCTTATCTTTCAAGTCTGCGTGAATCTTGAAGTTGACTTCCGTGTCCGGCAGAAAAGCTTCGGTCGTGATGACGTTAGTAATCAAATGCGGACTTGCTTTTTCGCAGGTTTCGGTCAAATGAACTTTATAGCCCTGCCAACCCGTCGAACGCTTTTTTCCGAATTTTGCCTCCGCATCGTATGGCGAATCAAACCTTTCTCCGACCGGAGCTAACTTTTCCGCCGCTAAAAAACAAACCTTTCCTTCTTTGATTTCAAGTTGCTGCATCCACATCTACTCCAAAAGCCCAACCATCGGTTAGATTCTTTAGTTTTTCCGAATTGCTGCCGGCAATCGCTTTTAACAAATCAAATCCGTGATTGCCCACTTCGTTTATATATTCCTGACGTGATTTTTCGCCTTTCGGCAGCCGATATTCTTCGATTCGTCTGGAATATAGTTCAAACCATCGCGGAGTCATTTGTTCTTTCAGCCATTCGGGGAAAAACTCGGCTAGTTCGTTTAATGCTGCACGGAGCGTTTCCACGACGCTTTCCATTCGGCTTAAATATCTTACTTTCGCAGTTCTCTGTCTGAGGTGATTTTCTCTTCGAGCTGACGGTAGTTCTCGAGCGTTTTGCCGGTAATTATCAGCCGCTCGAATTCCGGCAGATAATTCTTGATCAAATATCGCGCCACGATTTCCGCTCCGTCGAAGTCGGCGGCACTCAAACAGTTGAAACCCGTCGCCAGATGCGTGATGTTCCACGCCCCGTTTGTTTCGTGAATGCCGAAGCCGCTTTTGACTACGCCCGCCACCTCGCAACCGACGACTTGATCGTCCAGACACACCTGAATAATATAATTCGCCTTTTCCCAATCGTTCGCCATCATCTTCGACCGCCGTTCTGACTCCATAACTAATATCTCATTCAACAGATTTGTTTTAATATGTCCAACCCGGTTTTTGAAGCCGGTCTTTGGCGGTTCGTCATAATGTTTGCGGCAACTCGGGATTTTTCGCCAAGATGTCGAAGGGGATTATCAAACTCCGTCATCACTCGCCGGCATCCTTCGTCTTCCCTTCCAAATACCGATACACGCTGGCTTTCGAGAGTTTATATTCAGCCATTAGGTTTTTGATTAACACTCCGGTTTGGCGTTTCTCCCGCAGCTCTGCGATTTGCCGGTCGGTCAACTTTCTCGCCGCTCCGAATTTCACGCCTTTCTGCTTTGCTTTGTTGATGCCGTCAATCTGCCGCTCGGCTCTGATTTCCGTCTCGAACTGGTTGATAGCTCCCGGCATATTAAAGAACAGTCTGCCGGTCGCATCCGCCGTGTTGATATTCTGGTCAATCACCTGAAGTTCGACTTCCTTTCTTTTGAGTTCGTCGGCGATCTGGCACAGATGCAGCGTCGAACGCGCCAGCCGGTCAAGACGAGTAACGACGAGCGTTCGCCTTCCCTGACGTATTCCAAACACGCCTGCAACGCGGGACGTTTCCCGCCCGCAGCACTTTTCTTTTCCTGAAAGATTTTGCGGCAGTGTTTTAATTTATCGAGCTGCACGTCGAGACTCTGACCGACCGAACTGATTCTGGCGTAACCGACTAATGCCATACATTTACAAAATTAAAAATTTAATGTTCAAAATTCAAAATTAGAAAATGGAAAACGGAGAATTGTAAAACCAAAAGCTAAAATTAACATTTGAAAATAAATAACCGAAAACGGAAAAGTAGAAACTATGAAAGTAACCTTCAAGTCACAAATGTTATTTGCTTAAGCCGACAGTTCAATCAACAGCGACGGTTTGCGCCTGATAATTGAGATTTGCGCCTGATAATTGAGAGTAGTTTCAGTGAAGCTCCCGACGGTTTATTGATGCCTTGTTCCCACGACTGCACCGTTTTGACCGAAACATTTAAGTAGGTGGCAAAAACCGCCTGCGAAAAATTCAGGCTTTCCCGTATTCTGACGACTTCCGTTTTGCCCATCGCCGTCGGTGGCGGCGGCAGCCGCGTTGTTCTTAGATCGAGTTTTCCGGTGGCGTGTTTCTCCGCCTGACGCGCCGACTCCATTAGTCTTGAAAATTGTTGTTCGTCCATTGTATTATTCCTCGCCATATAATTTTTTAATTGCCCGGACAACCTCGCCGAGCATTTTGGCTTGTTTGGGCGATAAATCGCTCTGGTCTTTTTTGCTGTAGATTGCCAGCAGATAAAATCGGTCGTTTTTCGGCAGATAAATATAGATAAATCGAAAACCGCCGCTTTTGCCCGACTGCGCTTTCGGATTCCCGATGCGTCCCTTTCGCGCTCCGGCGCGTCCCTTTGATGACCGCTCCGAGCGTCGGATTGATGAGCAGTGCATTTTGAATGGCGTAAAGCGTTTCATCGTCGGCGATGTCCAAGAGGTCTTCGGTAAAAATAACGGTTTCGGTAAAAGCGAAAAGTTTCCTTTCATCCATTTAGCAACTATACTATTGAATCGGATGTATTTCAACAGGATCGGTTATTATACAAAAAAGACGAAAAAAAGCGTTTCAATTACACTAAGACGATGTGAGAACCACTCATTGAGACATAAAATAAGACGCGCTTTTTATAGCGTCTTAGAAACTATACTTTCTGAGGCAGCTGTTTTGTGAAATTTAGATTGCTTGAGTTGTGCAACATTTACTTTTTGCAAAATTTAGAAACTTTGATAATGGATTATTAATTCAGGGATGATGACCAAATTCATCTGAACAGTTTTCAAAGATCATGTTTGCTGGATAAAAGTTAACGTATTTATTATAATGTATATAGATTTTTATCCAATATGCAAATGGCGACAATTCAACAGAATGCTAAATTGATTTTCCGGCAAAACGGCGGAGTTCTGCGAACTTCGGAGTTGTTGAAACTCGGCATTCACCCGCGAACGCTTTACCAAATGCGTGAGAATGATGAGCTGATCGAACTGAGTCGCGGAGTTTACCGTCTGGCAGGTTTGCCGGAACTCGAAAACAGCGATTTGGTTGCCGTCGGCAAAAGAGTTCCTGATAGCGTAATCTGCCTGATCTCGGCTTTATCGTTTCATCATTTGACCGACGAAGTTCCGCACGAAGTTTATTTGGCAATTCCGCGCGGCAAATCAAAGCCGCGGATTGATTATCCGCCGACCCGCTTCTTTTACTTTTCCGCCGGAACATTTTCAGCGGGGATCAAAGAACACGATCTCGAAGGAAATATCGTTAAAGTTTATTCACCGGAGAAAACGATTGCCGATTGCTTTAAGTTCCGCCACAAAATCGGTTTGGACGTGGCAATCGAGGGCTTAAAAAGGTGTCTGGCGCAAAAAGGCTCGCGGGCGCGGATTTTAGAGTTTGCCCGCAAGTGCCGGGTTGAAAAAGTTATCCGTCCCTATCTGGAAGCCGTCCAATGAACAAAGACAAAAAAAACTTATCCGCTTCAATTCATCAGAGGCTGCTCAATCTGGCGCGCAGCGAAAACCGCCCGTTAAATGAACTGCTGCAATACTACGCCATCGAACGATTTTTGTATCGTCTCGGCGCGAGTCCCTATCGCCGCAATTTTGTTCTGAAGGGCGGACAGATGCTCAAAGTTTGGCAGGCACCGGCGGCGCGACCGACGGTTGACATAGACTTACTCGGAAGGACTGCCGACAGCATCGAAAATCTGGAAAAAATTGTCGGTGAATGCTGCCTGATAGAATCCGATGACGGAGTAATCTTTGACCGGACGAGCATTAAGAGCGAACCGATCCGCAAAGATGCAGATTACCAAGGTGTCAGAATCAATGCCAAAGGAAATCTGGGAAAGATCAGGCTTCATTTGCAAATTGATTTCGGGTTCGGTGATGCGGTGATTCCCAATCCGGTAGAAATCGAACTGCCGCAGTTGCTCGATAGCGGCAGAGTGCATCTGCTCGGCTACACGCCCGAAAGTTCAATTGCCGAAAAGTTTCAGGCGATGGTCGCGCTCGATTTAACCAACACGCGAATGAAAGATTTTTATGACATTTGGCTGCTGTCGCGGAATTTGGAATTCGACGAAAAGATTTTGGCACAGGCAATCAAAGAAACCTTCAAACGCCGGAAGACCGATCTTCCCGCCGGCGTTCCGGCGGCTTTGACTGCTGAGTTTACGGGCAGCACCGATAAACAAAAGCAATGGCGAGCGTTTTTGAGAAAAAATCGGCTGGACGGAGAAATTCGGCTGGAAATTGTTGCTAAAGAAATTGAAGGATTTTTAATGCCGGTAATTTTAAGCATTGATCACTAGAGCGGTTTAGTTGCTGAAAATCGTGCCTGCCAAATTATTTCTCTGTCAAGCGTCCGAAGACATCCTCGATTTGCAGATCGTCCCTGATCGCCGCTTTGATAAATTTATCGCGCCCTCTCTGCGCTTGTTTTAAGCGGCTCTGATTGAGCAGAAAATGTTTATCCCGGCGGCGTTCGGTCAGTTGAAGACGCAAAAAAACATCTCCTGATGTTCATAATCTCACAATTTGTGAACGCTTCCAAAAATAAATTGCAAATTGATTTACATTTTACATTCTGCCGCAAACTCGTGCGAACACGCAATTGAAACCGTTGAAGCCCTCACTCAAATCAGTTGTTTCCACATTTTATTCGGCAGCCGGGCGTGCGATAATTGCGTCTATCAAATAATCGGGAAAATAGGAATTACCGGGGAAACAGAGATTATCTTGACAACATTCGAGCAAAGGTTCACCATAGCCAAACATATTCGGAGGTCTTCGAGTTTTCGATAATTCGGAAATTAATCCGCCGAAACTCTCATTGAGCGGGGTTCTTATCTAAACGGGAGGTTTTAATATGCCGAACTTTTCGGGAAAAGGAAGTTTTCTACTTACAAAAAACTTCAAGCGATATTCTTCGCAAACTTTAGATTTAAGCGCAGGTCCGTTGCTGCCTCTGCCCGCAGGCTTTAACAATTATACCGTTCGCAACGCGACGTTCACCGGAACCTTTAACGGGACGACGGAAATCAAGCTCAATTGTCCGACCGCCAATGATCCGCTGACTAAATACAGCAACGAATGTCTGCGAACTTATTTCACCATCGAATTTGTCAAACTCGTTGATCAACTGCCTTTTCCGGCGGCACAGCCTTTTCTTAGAGATGACCGACTGGAATACGCGGTCAGCCTCTACAACACGATTTACAAACTGCCGCTGACGAACAACGATTACAGCGTCAGATATACGTTGTCATATTATCTGAGTCCGCCTTTTAGCATTTTTCTCGTATCCGACCCGCAAACACAGGCGAAATTGGCGAAATTAAAGGATTCTCTGAAATCCATCGAAGCTAAATATAACGCCGTTCTGATCCAAAGAGTTCTGCCGCAGACGGTGACGGATGCCAGAGGCAAGCCGCCCGACAAACCGCTGTTGGATTATTTCAACACGCAGCGGGGCGGAAAAGTTCTCAATCAGGCGGAAGCCCGGACATTTATCGAACAAATAACTGAGGGTATGAAGATAGAAATTGATGTTTTTTTCGCCGAAGCCCAAATTAGAGTCGGACAATTTAACACTGATCCGTATATCAGCGATCCGCGATTCAGAATGTCAATCGTTGATCCGCGTTGGAACGAATACGACGAGACGATCAAACGGGAGGTCGCTTTTTATAATCAGAAGTTTGCGGGCGTTGCTAATTATGTGCCGCTTGATTGGCGGATAGTCAAAGCGATGGTTTGGTCAGAAGTGATGGCGGGACCAGATGGCAATCCGACAGAGTGGCAAACACGACCGATGCAGATCGGGGTTACGGGTGATCCGGGGTTTCAGTGTTGAAGCAAGCCGGAACTGACAAGGGGGAAAATACAGAATTGATTATTACCACCGAATTTCAGAACAAACTGAAACAATTGACGAAATGGGATGGTGAAACAAACATCAAAGCCGGAATCGCTTGGCTTTTGCGTAAAGCCGGCGGCAACCAAGTAAAGTGGAATGAGAATAAAGTTAATGATCCGCAACTATTGACTTACTGAGATGGTCAAGTTATTCAGCACACAAGACTCTCTTTGCTCCTCATTTTATTTTTAATTGCTAACTCATTTTCAAACTGCATCGGACTTTTGTAACCTAAACTTGAATGCAGTCTGATTCGATTGTAATAGCCTTCGATGTAACGGAAGACTTCCGAGCAGGCATCTTCAACCGATTCAAAGATGCCGTTTTCCACCAATTCCGCTTTGAATCTGGAAAAGAAGCTGATCGCATTGGGCGTTATCATAACAATTACCTTTTCTCGACATTGATTGCAGAAATCCGCCGATATAAAGTAGCCTTCGATATTCGACCGCCGCATATGGGCTGCCTTGATCCGTGTGAATAATCGCATTCCTTTTGATTAAACCACGCCTCCGTGCCTGAAGAAAAACGTCAATGACCAGCTGCGCCGTCATCCTTTGAGAAACTTTCCACCCGATAATCCGTCGCGTGAACTTATCCTGCAACGTCGCTAAATAACAAAACTTGCCATCCCGCAGCCGCAGATAAGTGATCTCGCCAACGATTACCGCGCCTTTAGAAGTCGGCGCAGTTGCCCCATTCTGCAACAGATTCGGGCAAACCGGCAAGCCGTGCTTTGAATCGGTCGTCCGGGGTGTGAAACGCTTCGGGGCAATTGCCCGCAAACCCATCCGCTTCATCACTTTTCGGACAAAAAAGCGTCCGATTTTGAGTTCCGCCGCGATTCGTCTCGAACCGTAACGCCGCCGATGGCTGCCGAAACATTCTTTGACGCGCTCGGCACAGGCGGCTTTAACCGCACTTTCCCGGTAGGTTGTGCCTCTTTGATAAGCATAATATCGAGAACGATTAACCTTCATCACCCGGCACAAAACCCGAATCGGATAAGTATCCTTCTGACTTTCAATGAACCGATACCGCGCTAGCTTCCACAGCCTGTGATAATCGCCGCCTTTTTTAAGATTTCGCCTCTACACTTTCCAGTTCGATAATCCGCTTTCGCATCAACAACTTTTCCTTGTCCGGCTCCCCGTCTTTTTGGATTAGTTCAGACTTCCACTTATGAATCGTGTTTTCGTTGACCCCAATCTCTCTGGCAATTGAAGCCACCGATTGTCCGTCTAAATACTTCTTGACCGTTTGTTTTTTGAATTCCTGATCGCATTTTTGCATCCTCTCATTATACCGAAAGTTTTGTGTATCGTTTTATTAGACCATTACACACGACGAATGCGAACATTGACGGGACAAAAGTAATCGTAATCAACTCTTGCTACAAGTCGGTAGCGTCCTTTCGGAATTTTGCCAAAGCGGAAATAACCGTTTTCATCGGCGGCAGTTTGAGCAACAAAACCTCTGTGAACAATGCAACACAAATGTAACCGATAGCTACGCCACTTGAGTCAATAGCTCGTCCTTCAACACCGTGCAACGAAATTGTCGGCGGGTCAACTTGGTTACGATTGATATATTCAATCTGTTTCGGGCAATCGTCATCATCTGCTTCTTGCGCGACGACGGGCAAAAAGTAAAAAGCAAAGATTAGAAATACCAAAAGGAAACGAAACATCTGTAAATTTTTTTACCGTCGCTAAATCAAAGAAAGCTGTCGAACGATTGAGATGACGTGGGGCGAAACCGCCACCAAGCCCGCCGAAAGTAACCAAAGGACGTTGATAAGAAAGTCGCTGTTTCGCCCTCACGTCCATTGATTTGTTCGATTGCGCCTTTGAAAACAAAATTCAAGATTTGTCTTTTTCGTCCAATGAAGATTTGTCGTTTGTTGGAACGAGTTTTATTTCTACGACATACTTATAATCTTGCACTTCTTTCCTACGCCAATAATTTCTATACTTAAAAATGCGTGCTTTGTCATATCTGATTTCGAGAAACTTTGGTTCTCTCCAGACAAGTTTGAGATTTTCCAAATGGTCTGCGCCAAACAAGTCAATTTCTGAATTGAATAACTCGGACTTTTCATCAAACGGTGTTCCGCTTGGAACAATGAAAACAGAAAAATCAAAACCTGTCGTCGCGCCTCCACCACCTCTAACTAAAACTGCGTCCACAGTGCCGTTAGGTGATTTGACTCGTTCGATTTCTTGTGAATGCCGTTCGCCAACAATGTTAATACAGCCAGAAAATAGAAACAGTGCGGTGATAACGAAAGCAACTAAAGAAATATGTTGAATTTTCATAACGCGAAGCAATCGAACGACCGAGTTGACGTGGGGCGAAACCGCCACCGCGCAACGTCAGGGAAACGAAGAAAGTTTTAAAAGAGAAGCTGTTTCGCCCTCACGTCCAATGATTTGTTCGGCTTGTCTTATCCTACAAGTAATGCTCTTTCTTCTTTCCCTATCTTTTCGGTAATTCGATTTTTCGCAACTTTCTTCTGTATTTCCAAAGCTCGCTCATAAATCTTGCGAAAATCTCCGCCGCATTCCTGCTCGATTTCAAGCCGTGCCTGACGAACCTCTTTCACTATCGGGTCTTCCCACATCATTCTTAAACCTCCATTAATTCTTCGGGCGTGCAAACTATCGGTGTATGAACACCAAGTTGAGTGTTGATTTCTTGCAGCATCTTTTGCACACGCCCGCTTGCAATATGTTTGCAGTTCCACGATAAAACGTAATCCATTTTGTGCCAAGCCGCCACCGCCAGATGAAAAGCGTCAATTTTCAATTTTTCAGGAATTTGCAATGCCGCAAAATACTTTTGCGCTAAATCTTCGATTTGCTCGTTGACCTCAAGCACGGCGAAATCCGTAATCTCATCAAGGCGTTTTCGAGCATACAAGGCATCTCCGCGAGAGGCTTCATCAATCAGAAACGGCGAAACAAAACAATCAACTTGCGGGCGAACATCACTTCACCATTCATTAGTAATTTGTTGATGAGCCGCAATAATTAAATCCCGACTCGGTTTTGCAGTCAAATAACTGATAATCGTGGTTTCGATATACACGGACGGCTTCATAAGCCAAGTGTAGCAGAATCAATTAACATCTTCTATTTTGTCCATTGCGAATTGCCACGAAAAGCCGAACGGCTGAGATGACGTGGGGCGAAACCAGCTACGCGCAACTTCGAGTTCACCAAAAAAGATTTTAAAGAAGTCGCTGTTTCGCCCTCACGTCCATTGATTTGTTCGGCGTGTCTTCATATAGAATCAACTTATTCAACCTCTGGCAAATGTCCCGCTTCGCTAAAATCTTTCAACTCGTTAAACCAAATAAGGTTTTGCGCTAAATCCTTTGGCGATTCAATTGTAAGGGTTCTTCTGTTTTTGTTTTGCTCAACTCGAATGCCAATTTGAAAGTCGGCAAACTCAAGCGTGTTTCGGTCACGATACGATAAGAAGAACGAGCCAAAAAGTATTGGTGTTTCAGTCCGGGCATCTTGTCAAAAGGACGAAGCTGCAAAACCTTTTTAAGCGTCAAATAACCCTTGCGCGAGACACCAAAGCGAAACTTTTTTGAAACGCCGTCAAGTTCGATTGCGATTACGCCGAAGTATTGCTCGCCGTCTTGAAAAGCGTCAAGAATTTCGGGCATCCCTTCGTGGCTGTCACGATTTCTCAATTATAACGAAATCCTCCTTCCTTGCCTTTGCTAGATCGCCCGTTTGTTTTCACCAAGAAACGCCGAACGGTTGAGATGACGTGGGGCGAAACCGCCTACACGCAACATCAGGGAAACAGACAAATCAAATAACAAAGTCGCTGTTTCGCCCTCACGTCCATTGATTTGTTCGACGGCGCGTTATTTTACACGCTCAACTCTAAAATCATCGGCGATAACAAACCACTCGTCAAGCACTAAAACACGCAACGTATTTTCTTCTCTTGGTTTGGAATAGTTTCGGACAAACAAATCTACGCCGCTTCTTTCTGCCGCTTCAACTACAGCCTTCGCATAAGATAATGGAGCAACCATTAAGATTCCGTATGGTTTTTCAAGCGTCCAATCCGAAGGCGGAGAACAAAAATCTTCAACCAAACGCCACTTTCCGTAGAATTGGTTGGCAACAAGGTCAAGTTCGGCGCGAAATTTTTGTCTGTCGTTCACCAAAGACGCAAGATGAACTAGGACATTTGGCTCTGAGTATTTCAGCAAAAGTGGATGTTTTTCAAACAACTGAAGACTAGAAAACGCACCTTTGCCAAGCGAAAAGCCTTGTTTGCCGCGAAAATGGACGCGGAAATCTTCCTGCGGCAAAATTGGCTCAGACTGAAAAGAACAACGAACGTCAAAATAAGTGGTTTGTGTTTTTAGGATTTCGCCCGTCGCGCCGGATTCAAAACGTCTGGTTATTTCTTCAATTTCTGGCACGTTATTTTACAGCGAAGCCGTCGAACGTTTGAGATGACGTGGGGCGAAACCATCAATACGCAACGTCGGGGAAACAAAGCCCGTTGATAAGAAAGTCGCTGTTTCGCCCTCACGTCCATTGATTTGTTCGACGGCGCGTTATTTTTCACGCGCTTTGCCTTTTCTTAGCGTGACTCAAAAACCTGTTTGCACAGCGCAAGTAGTTTCTGAGAAATTTCTTGTTGCGCGTCAAACTCATACCAAAAACTGTCGCCTTTTGCATTGCCAGAAATGTTATCGCACTTCCAACAAATAGAAGCCTGAAGTTGCAACTCGCCATTGCGGTAAAAACGCAAACCAAACGGCGGAATATGACAACGTGATTGCCTGCCTCGCGGTAATGCTCGCCAAAAACTTGCAATTTGTTGAGCCAACTCGTTTGCTACTCGAACGAAAGGCGCGTCAACAGCATTCTGCGTTTCTTCGCCGGGACGGTCAGCGTCAACACCTTTAAGATTTACGACATCAACAGCGTCAATTTCGGAAAGTTGAGTCGGATTAAAATTCATACTGCAAATTTAGCACGTTCCGATTACATCGAAGCCGTCGAACGGCTGAGATGACGTGGGGCGAAACCGCCAGCGACAACGTAAAATTCAACGAATGACGTTGATAACAAAGTCGCTGTTTCGCCCTCACGTCCATTGATTTGTTCGGCTCGTCATTGTTATCACAGACTTTATGGCAGCTCAAGCCATTCACGCAAGGATTTTTCAAGTTGTTCTGCGTCTGCATCTTCAAGTTTGCCGACGCGCTTTTTCACCAGCGTTTCCTTTATCGTATAGATTCCGCGCTTGACCGCCGTTTCTACGTTTAACCCTGCGGCTTTCCACTCGGTTGGAACAAACTCGCCCGCCAACAAGTTACTCGTTTTGCTCGTTAGCGCGACACCAAACAAATCTTGCGATGTGTGCGGCGCGTTAACTACAACTGCCGGTCTGACTTTTGAACTTGATAAGTCTGAAAATGGATAGCGGATAAGCACGACTTCAGGCTTCGAGTAACTCGGCATAAACGTCGTCCTCCGCGTTGTCCCAAATTTCATCGAGCGACTCGGAACTTGCCGCTTGCCAGAAATCGGCTTCGTCTTCAACCAGCAATGTAACCAAAGCTCTTGTGCCTTCCGGCGCGTCAACTTCACCAAGTGTTTCGATTCTGCCTTTGTGAACGACACCCCAAACTGTATTTAGCATAAAATTAAAACCTCATAAAAACAGTTTATAGCAGGTCGAGAATCAGGACAACAAGAAAGAGCCGAACGATTGAGATGACGTGGGGCGAAACCGCCACCGCACAAGTTTAGGGAAAACAGACAACGCCAAAAGAAGTCGCTGTTTCGCCCTCACGTCCATTGATTTGTTCGGCGTGTGTTTGTTTTCACCACGCCCAACTTTACCAACTGTCAACTCTAGTTTCAACAAGTCTCCTCAAAAAAAAATTAGATTTCCACTTCGATTGAAGTGTAATCTTCTTCAAATTCAAGCGTTTTCCACGCTTGCGAAGCCTTCTCGAAAGTCAAAGCAAGGTCGTCACCAAATATCCATTTTGCAAGACGTTTGCGCCGGAGTACGCCGCTCGAAGCGCGAACTTCGGCTTGGATTACGAAACTCGCATCTTTTTGCAGAGCAGGAGTTTTTGGAAGACGACGCTCAACAAAATGTCGAACTTTCTCCAGCACTCGCGCCGGATTTCTGTTAAAAGGTCGCCAATCATATTCTTCGTCAATAGCCGGCAATGATAGTTGACAAAGAACAGTTCCAGTTGCAAGTCCGGCAGTCTTTGTGTTTCTTCCAATATATTTGCGAACTTTCATCTGCTGCCTTTAAGAATGAGAAACGCCGAACGTGTGAATTCAGCGAGCGCGGACGAAACTGCATTCTGACACAATCCTTGCGCCGATAAAATGCGTGATTCGCGCTTCGCTGCAATGACTTGTTCGGCTCGTCGGTATTAACAGACTCTTTATTTGTTTTCAAAACAAACGGATAAGTCCGCGCTCATTTGGCGACTTCTCCGACGCGCAAAACGGCATCGGCGAAATCTTTCGGCGATTCCTGCGGAAGATTATGACCGATATTTTTAAGTATTCGGGAATCGCGCAAGTCTGTGAAATGGTTGGCAAATTTGCTTTTATCTTCCGGCGGATCAACGCCGTCGCCGCCGCCCATCAAAACAATCGTTGGGACGTTTATTTTCGGCTGTTTTGACAATTTCTCCTCGATTTCCTGCAATCTTGGGTCGCCGCTCACCGCACCGATGCGAAAGCGATAGGAATGAAGAACCACGTCAACGAAGTCAGGATTTTGAAAAGATGCCGCCGTTTGTGCGAAAGTTGCGTCGTCAAAATTCCAAGTCGGCGAAAACGTCTTCCACAGATGACGGCACAGTTTGTCGCGTTCATCGGTGAGCGCGTTGCGCCCGCGCTCAGAATTGAGGTAAAACCAATACCAGTGAAGTTGCTCTTTATCGGGCGACGAAGGCGCGGTCGGTTTCGATATATCCTGAATGTTATACGCCGTGCCGCAACTGACGAGTCCCTGCACGCGCCCAGGATACAATGCCGCCACAACGCAGGCGGCGCGTCCGCCCCAGTCGTATCCTGCCAGCACCGCGCGCGAAATCTTTAGGGCATCCATCAGGGCAAGCAAATCTTGTCCGAGTGCCGCTTGCTGACCCGAACGAAAAGTGTCAGCCGAACGAAACTTCGTTTGACCGTAACCACGCAGAAACGGCGTGATGCAACGCTTGCCCGCCGCTACGAGCCGCTCTGTCGCCTGATCGTAAGAGTGCGCGTCGTAGGGAAATCCGTGCAGCAGAATAACCGGAGAACCGTCCGCCGCTCCAGTTTCAAAATATGCAATTTCTAAGCCACCAGCGATGATTCGTTTCATTTCTTTTTCTCCTTTGCTGCCGTTATGTATCGCTTCTTGATCTGTTGGCGCAACGGTCTCGGCGAAATTGTCAACGCTCGGCTTTACTACGTTATTATTATGCTTATCACTAAGGTTCGCCAATGCTTTAGTGTTTGCTAAGATAGTCGCTACAGGAGCAGCGATGACAGAACCGATGAACTTTCTGCGATTGGGTTTCATAAATCTTTAATGTTTAAGGCGGACGGCGATAACAAGCAAATCCGTTACTTTTATTAGTTTTCTACTCTTAATTCACGTAAATTGATCTCGAAGTTTTTCGATTCGTCAGAAAGCCGCTTCCAAACTTACCGGAAAGAGCCGAACGACCGAGTTGACGCGGGCAAAAACCGAACCCGCGCACATTTCAGTTTAACCAAAAAAGATTTTGCAGAGAAGCTGTTTTTGCCTCGCGTCGAATGAATTGTTATACATCTGGTTGATTCCAAACGCCGCCGCTATTTTGAACGCTTGAGAAAAACGCGGCGCGATTTTCTTTATTCAACCGGATGTATAACGATTGAGATGACGTGGGGCGAAACCGCCAACACGCAACTTTAGGGAAACTGAAGAACGCCAAATAAAAGCCGCTGTTTCGCCCTCACGTCCATTGATTTGTTATGCTCGTCCTTCTTCTTCAGCACACCATCTGGCAACTGCATCTTTGAGCCATTCGGGAGCATCATCCATTGGCGGCATTGTCTCTTTGCGCGTTACTTCTTCAGCACGTTTCTCCATTTCCGCCAATGAAGGCACGTCCCATTCCGCTCGTTTGGCATCCGACGTTCTTGGGTCAACATCCCAAATGCGCTGCCGCTTTCCGTCCGGCACAATTTGAGTTCCGTATTTCTGCGGCTTGCCCTGATACATCAGCCACCTATCGTAAGTTGCCGCCGCCAGCCAACGAGCGCGACGTAAGCCAAGTGCCGCTGCTTTTTTAGCCAAGAGGTGAGCATGCCAAATTTCCTCGATTGTTTCTCCGTGATTGAGAATCCACGCCGCATTGTAATAATCTTCAAGTTCTTCTAATTCTTCAGATGCGACAATTTTCTGAAGACGCTTTCGCCGCTCGGCATCGCGTTCACGCAAAGCCAGATATTCTGGTGTGCCAACTTCAGGGTGATTGATGCGCTCGTCTTGGTCGGCGCGAAGTAATGTTTGTAACTCTTGATTCATTTGCAATCTTCCGACTCAACCTACGAGAAAGAGCATAACGGCTGAGATGACGTGGGACGAAACCGCATACACGCAAGTTGGAGTTCACCAAAAACCTCGATAACAAAGTCGCTGTTTCGCCCTCACGTCCATTGAATTGTTCGCTGTTGCCGTTATTCAGAAGCGTTTTCTTTCCTCTGATTACTCGTCCTTTGATTATTAGCGATTTTGCCGAAACCTTCAATAATTTCAAAACAAGCATCAATTATGCGCTCGTGATAATACAAGTTAATCTGGTTCAAGTCAGCGTCGTAACGCCGCAATGCTTCGCGGCTACAATAAAGGCGTTCTTTTCCTGTCGGTATCGCCACCACAATTTTCCAATACTCATCGAACACGGGGAAGTTTAACTTCACGTCGCTCAGTTCAAGCCAGCCAAGTAAACGCTGCATTCTCCACACGCCAAACGGAACTCCGACCTCGTAAGTAATAATGTTTCGAGCATTGGCAACAAGTTTCCGTAGCAGGTTGCGTTTGATATTTTCACGCTGCTCAATAGTCTGTGGTTTCTCTTCGTTCATCAGCGCAAACTTTTTATCAACACGAGACAGCGAACGTTTGAGATGATGTGGGGCGAAGCCAATTACGCGCAAGTTAAAGTTTAACGGAGAACTTCGATAACAAAGTCGCTGTTTCGCCCTCACGTCCATTGATTTGTTCGATGCGTTTTTATTTATTGGTTCTTCTTCTCCCAATCTAAAGAGCCTGAAGAAACCATTTGACCGTTCGGCGTAATTTGGTATGACTTCACGGCGTATCTCAATTCTACTTTTTCATTCGGCACATAATTAACAACCGTAAACACGAACAAGCCGCGTTTGTCGCTCTCGTTTAGCAGAACCGCGTAGGTGTGATTTGCCTGAACTTTAACGGAATCCGCAAACTTTGAGTATTCGGCAAAAGAAGCAATTCGTTTAAGGTTAAATGCCCGTGAAGTAGTAACCTCCTCCAAAGAAACATTTTCTCCCAAGTCGGCAATCAGCGACATATCATCGCCAGCCGTCGAAGCCCCGAAAGAATCTTCTGACCGACACGCGCCGTTAAAGAGCAAGTCAGGACTGTTGCGTTGTTTAGAATACGCCGACAAAAAAAGCGCGGTGTTTGCATAGCCTTTCTGAAACTCGTCGGACGGACGACAACTATAAGACGGTGAAAGCGTCACGGTTTTAATTGTATGCAGTTCGGGCAGTTCATATTTCTGCGCGACGTTTTGAGCCGATAGCGAAACGCTTGCGGCAAGCGTAATGATAAGCGACAAAATTATATTTTTCATTGTGATTTACCTCAAAGCTAAAATTTACCACGAAGCATCGAACGATTGAGTTGACGCGGGCAAAAACCGCGTCCAGACAACATTATGGAAACAAAGCAAGTTTTAAAGAGAAGCTGTTTTTGCCTCGCGTCCAATGATTTGTTCGGTTTGTCTTCGTTTTAAGCAAACCGTTTGTTTTGGCGCAACTTCCAAGAGAACAAAAAGCGTTCATTTCACGCCGTCTGTTTTCAAAATAACTTTCGCAAAACAGAGAAATATTCAATTTGTGCCGTTCGCTTTCTGATAACTTTGTTTTCCGCAAGTCTTTGTTTCAGCTTCAAAAAAGATAAAGGAAACCGAAAATCGTGTCAACGAATCCGTTCGTTTTTCTGCAACCTTCAAGAAAACAAATCTTTGCTTCGGTTTCACCACACAACTTGCGAGAATGTGAAACTTCTTTTCTTTGTTTCACAATCAATCAAGGCGCGTTTCGGGCGAGCAACAAAAAATCTGTGAAAAGTTCTTGCTTCCAAGTTTCCGCGCAAACAATCAAGAAAAACCGAACGACCGAGTTGACGCGGGCAAAAACCGAACCCGCGCACATTTCAGTTTAACCAAAAAAGATTTTACAGAGAAGCTGTTTTTGCCTCGCGTCCAATGATTTGTTCGGTTTGTTTTGGTTTTCAACGCGCCGTTTGTTTTCAAAGTAACTTTCTAGAAAACAAGTTCCGTCCGTTTCAAGTCGTTTCTTTTCGTTCACGACTCAGGAAACCGAAAAC
Organism: Pyrinomonadaceae bacterium; assembly: GCA_965218105.1. Taxonomy (GTDB): domain Bacteria; phylum Acidobacteriota; class Blastocatellia; order Pyrinomonadales; family Pyrinomonadaceae. The sequence continues at coordinate 990,319 of OZ244585.1, read as the reverse complement.
TGTTCAATTCGCGCCGATTGCTTTCAAACAACTTTGTTTGAAACAGACTTTGTTTCACCTTCAAAACCGTTTGAATCAACGACGAATCGCTGCCGGAAAGCGCGTTGCCTTCACACAACTTCAAAGAAACCAAACAGTTGTTCACAGCGGAAAATCTGCGCCAAGAGAAAACTTCTTTTCTCTGTTTCGTTTGAGTCAAGTTTATTTCGGACAAGCAGCAAAAAGCCGAAAAAAGTTCTTGTTTCCGATTTTCCGCGGTTACAAACGAGCAAAAACCGAACGGCTGAGATGACGTGGGGCGAAACCGCCACCGCGCAACTCCGAGTTCACCAAAAATGTTCGATAACAAAGTCGCTGTTTCGCCCTCACGTCCATTGATTTGTTCGGCGCACCGTTATATTACGAAATCTTTTGGTGTCCATACAGCAATGCCGCCACTCGGACAGGCAACCACCAGCCACATTTCTTCGTTTCCGTCAAATGCTACTCCCATATCCCAACATTCGTATTGCTCGTGCTTGCCGTTGACGAAAATAACTCGCTCGTCGTCCAGCGTCAAGATAAGATGCGGTTCAGTTTCGCCAAGTTCAACTTTGCGAATAATGCGCTCCCGAACCGAAACTATCGCCTGAATCTGTTCGTCTTGAGATGCTTCGGGCAGTTCGTCTTCGCCGTTTGGAAAAGAAACTGGGCTAGTTTCAAATATCTTCCAAGACGAGCCAAGATTAAGATAAATCTGACCTTTAAGCGGCTTGCCTCCGTAATCACTGTCGCCAATCAGAATTTGCAAAACCGGACCAAAACGAATGCCGCCGATTTGCGCTCCTTTGCAAAGTCTTTCGAGTGCCGCTTTCGCAAGTTTTTTGTCTTGCTCGTTCATATTTCACCAAGACGCGCCGAACGATTGAGATGACGTGGGGCGAAACCGCCACCGCGCAACTCCGAGTTAAAAAGACAACGCGATAACAAAGTCGCTGTTTCGCCCTCACGTCCATTGAATTGTTCGATGTCGCGTTTCATTTTACGGAAAAACTTCCCATAACAAAACTGATTTGTTTTCATTGGCGGCTGTCATCAGTAAGTTTCCGTCTGGACTCCAACGAGCAATAGAGCTTTGATGAAGGAGTTTCGTTTTATTCTTATCGGTTTCCTTAATTTCTTGCAGAAGTTCGCCCGTTTCCGGTTTCCATAGTCGCACAACTTCGCGGCTAACTGAAAGCAAAATCTTCTCGCTCGGATGGAACGAAAAAGTTTCGTAATCGGTAACAATCGTTCCGACAAACCAATCGTGTTCGTCATCGTAAATTAACGGTAATTTTGCAAGCAATTTGCCTGTTTGAGTGTTCCAAATGTTCGCTTCTTTTTCAAAGTTGCCGGCAATAAAATATTTGCCGCTTGGACTCCACGAATCACCCGTCGGCATTGCCAAGAATTGTTGCGAAGGAATCCAATTCGCGTAAAATCGCAATCTGGTTTTATTCGGGTTTTCAAGCGCGTTTTTTACCTTGCCTGTTTCCGCATCAATAATTTCAATGACCTTTTTCTTCGGCTTCAAGATTGTGAAAGATTTTGAATCGGGGCTGAAACTCAAAAACGAAATGTCGCCGGTTTGTTTATCGTCAAGAAAATAATAAAGCGGCGATTCGCCGTCTGCGGTCGTCCAGCAAACTACACCTTTAGATTGTAAAATTTGTCCACAAAGAAACTTTCCGTCAGGACTTTCCGCGCTAAACACGGCGTAATTGTCAATAAAAGATTTGCGTAATTCTTGGTCAAAAGATTTTACCAATGCGCCCGTTTCAGCATCGGAAATTCGCACGGGTTTTCTTCTAGACCATTTTTCGCTGGTTATCAGATTGCGTCCGTCATTGGCAAATTTTACTGTCCATAAAGAGTATGAATCAACTTCTTCAGTTCTGATAATCCTGCCGTTTTCGTCCCGCACCGAATATGAAGTTTTCTTATTCGGCGAAGCAAGCGACAAATGTCCGACGCTTAAAATTCTGCTGCCGCTTTTATTCCATTCAACTTGTTCAACACCTTGTTTTTCACTCAAAACAGCAATCAACTTTCCGTCTTCCGTATTCCAAAGGCGAGCCGTCGTTTTGTCATTGTAAGCCGAATCGTATTGCAGAATTTTCGTTCCGTCCGGTTGCCACGCAAAACGAAATCCGTTTTTGAGCGATATTTTTTCAGGAAACGACAACACAAGTTTGCCCGTTTCGGCAGACCAAACCTGTGTCGAATTATCGTTGACAAGCAAAACTCTTTTCCCGTCCGGGCTAAAAGAAGCATATCGCACAATGTCGTTTGAGTTGCCGATGTCAAGATTATATTTGGGGCGAATATATTGACCGTCAGCATTTTGAATGAAAGAAACCAGCAAAAACAACGAACAGAATAAAAATGTTTGTAAGAATAATCGGTTCATACTACAAAAATAATGCCAGCAAAATTGCCAGTTTGAATCGGCATTATGACACTTTCTTCAACTGTCATAACTTAACTGTTTTAGATTCAAGAAAGACATCGAACGATTGAGATGACGTGGGGCGAAACCATTTACACGCAACTCCGAGTTTAACGGACAACGCCAAAAGAAAGTCGCTGTTTCGCCCTCACGTCCATTGATTTGTTGTGCGCGGTGTTCATTTAAACCTGTCAACTCCAGCAAGAAACGATTTAAGAGCATTTAATCTTTGGGCTACAATCTCGCTATCATTTTTTGTAACGTCAAGGGATGAATAAGAATTATAACGCTCCGAGTAAAAAGGATAGCGTAAATTATTATGCAAAAGATTAAATCTCACATCTCCTAACACATATTCCCGAATTTGCTTTTTAATTTGGTCTTTAATATTCGGGTTTCCATTTATAACTTCAACAAGAAACTCTAAAGCGGCTTCGACAGAATGATTTCTCTCGCGTTCTCGAAAGTATGGATTTCTGGCATCAACTATCGAAAATATCTTAGCGCGAACATATTTCTCCATTGCCTGAATAAGAAAATATATGGAATGCCTATGTTCACCTTTATCTTTGAGCATCAAGCCAACGCGCTCATCTTCGCGGGCTAGTCGGTTGTATTCATACGAAGCATCAACATTATGATTGAGTTTTCCAAGCATTAAACTTTACTCCAACCAAAGAAAAACTAAATTTCGATTGCCTCGCCTTTACCTGTTTGTTTGCCATCTCAAATGTTTTTGATTAACCCATCCTTCCTGAGAATCTGCACGAACTTTAGTCCAAGTGCTGCCTTCTACCACTTGGCTTTGATTAAGGTAGATTACTTTTGTTCCTTCGGGCAACCATCGCATTGATGCGTAATTCGTGCCGGGTCCCGCTCGTAGATTCAAATTAGTTGTATTCACATATCCGACATTAAAAACCTGCTCTGGCGATGGCGTATTTTCGATATTTCTGTTGCCATTACGAATAAATAATCCGCCGACAATACAAAGACCTAAAACAATGATAAGAACCACACATCCAGCGGGCAAGTTGTTAGAATCTGACGACGGGCTTGGCGATGGTGTCGGCGGTGAGCTAATATTTTGTGAGGAGCTACGATTTCCTCTAACAGCGCGTCGTAGATTTTCAAGGTTCGGATGCGGCATTGCTTATCTTTACATAGTGTTTCTGTTTATTCTCGGCGTTCGCAACGGCATTTCGAGTGGACTAACTCTATAATTTGTATCACCGCAAACAGGACATTCTGGATTTCGGCGCGGCGTTAGCCAAACGCTTTGATATGCAAACTGACCGCTCGCTTGATTGAATATGTGCGGATAAAACCAATACTCTGGAATCATCGAAAGCGTTAAATATGACATACCTTCGTTTAGGGCTGGTTGCACAAAGTTTTTAAGTTTTGCATCGCTTTCTTCAGTCAATAAAAGCGACAAGGCAATTTTTACGGCTGCGCTTGTAACGTGATGAATGTCCGCGCCTAGCGCAATCTCACCTTTTAATCTTCCTGTGCCGTAATCAACTTCAGGGCTAACTCTGTTATCGTCAGTTTCAATACTATGGCGGACAGACGTAGCGCAAAGATAACAGGGCGTTTGTTCGGGCGAAGTTATGACAACCTCGCCGCCTTGTGCGCCAACATACATACCAATAAAAATAGCTGGCTTTTTACGGGCGTAAGCGAAACTGTTAAGAATTCGTTGCGCTTTTACGTCGTCAGTCATCGCAACAACGATGTCGGAATTTCTGACAAGCAAATCTAATTCAGTCGCTTCAAAATCTAAAATACTTTTCTCGTGCAAAGAAAGTTTAATAAGCGGATTTAGATTGAGCAACCGATTAGCCAACGCTTCAACTTTTGGAACGGCAACATCTCTCAACTCATAAATCGTGCGGGAAAGATTAGCTGTTTCCACGCTCTCGTGGTCAACCAGCGTAAATGCGCCAACGCCGCTACGAGCGAGTTGTTCCGTAAAATATGAACCCACAGAACCCAAGCCGACGGCGAGAACGCGCTTTTCGCCAACAGACTCGGAAATTAAGCCTGTGCTTCTGGCAAAAAGGTCGTTTCGTCTATTTTCGGCGGAACTTTCAATATTTTCTCCGGTGTAAAGAACACTCCAATCAGCAAGACGAGCTTTCTCACTATCTAAAGTCAAAGCCGAACCGTTCCTTAGTCCGTAAGCCTTTCGATACGGCGACGGCGGAAAAACAATTTTACTAACAGCTTCAAAAAGACGGTCTTCTGCCGGCGTTTGAATGTTCCAATGAAGGCTAACTTGTTCTGTGTCGCTGCCCTCAACGGTAATTAACAAAATGGGTGGAACTGCCGGATAGTATTCAGTAAAAAGAAAAAGAAGTTCTAGCCCTTCAAGCACAACTTTTCCGGCGGGCATTTGAACTGCTCCGAAGTTTGTAACGAAAGTTTCAGGCGGTTGAGAGCTACCAAAACTATTGCAAATGCGAATCAAATCTTGTTGCATAGGAACTAATATAACCGGAACACGCTTTACTTGAACTTTGTTGCCTCTCAAACGGTGTGCCGCATAAAAAGAAATTTTTCCTGAACCTGCTTGAAGTTCGTGATAATCCAAATTCTGAGCGCGAAAACTATTTGTAACAATCGGCGCAAGATAAAAGGGCATATGAGTATTGATTTCAAGTCCAACTTTCAACTCACGTTCATCTTGTCCCGAAGGGTAATCCATTCCGCCCGGATGTGAATGAATTATGCCTTTAAGTTCTAAATCCTCGTTAATTTCGACATCTTTAACTTTTTCAATAAGTTTTTTAGACGGTTGATAAGAAACCTGCGTCGTTCTTGCGTAACCGTCAAAAAGAAAGCGCGTAACAAACGGTCTGCCGATAAAGCCAAGTAACGCTCCGCCTCTTTCTGGAGGATGTGCGGCAATTATCTCCGCAATCTCACTCACAACTTTATCTGAAACATAAAGCATTTCGTTATTATAAATTGTTTAAGGAATAGGGAAACAATCCGCTTTCTTTGAAAGCCGTAAAACCGTTAGCCCAAAGAACTGATTTAGCATACGCTTGCTCAAGACTCGGCATTCCATCAGAAGTGCCGAAGCAAATACGCCCATCGCTATACAAATGTCCATTGTGCGGACTATATTTTCCTTCAACTTCTGGATAAACAACTTTAACCTGATACACGCTACCATCGTGATAGGCAAACATTTCGTATCTCTCACTAAACTCGTCATAAATGGTGTAAAACCATCCGCTAATTCCATCCACTTCAAAAAAGTTGGTATTATTCGGAAACTTCTGATTCACAATTTGTTGCTCTCTTTGCAAGCGAGCGGTCAAAACTGCAAACGTGCCTTGATGCACCTCTGAAAGTTGTCGTTCTTCACTCGGTCGCGTTGAATCGCCAGTAACAATTTTTCCGTCTTGTGTTGCATAAACTTTTTCATCACGCCGCGCTGGGAGAGATTTTCCTTGCTTTTGACTATTCAGAATTGTTTCTCTTAGTCTGTTTAGGTCAACTTGTTGAGTCATATCTAGTTTCTCCTTTCAATATTTAATTTGGACAAAAATTATAAATTTAACGAATCTTAAACACAAGGCGTTCACCACAGCGAAAGCGCACAACGGCTGAGATGACGTGGGGCGAAACCGCCACCAAGCCCGTTCGAGTTTAACGGACAATGCGATAACAAAGTAGCTGTTTCGCCCTCACGTCCATTAATTTGTTATGCGCGGCGTTGATTTTTTACTCAGCCGATTCCGTTCGCTTATATCCGCCTGCGATTCCATTCCGCACTATGTCTTTGTAAGCACCATCAGGCACATCATTTAGTTTGTCTGCTGCCATCTCGTAATACCTTCTCGCTTCGTCTCGATTGCCTAGCGTTTCGTAAGAATGTCCCATATTCAAATAAAGCGAAGGATAGAAACTCTGAATCCTATCGTCGTTTAACAAGTTTGCACGATTCAGTGATTCTCTGTTCCACTCGAACGCTGCTTGCGGATTATCCTGATGCCGAGCTAAATAATGCGCCGCCACGCAAGCGTCATAGTCGTCTTGGCGAGCAGACCACGCCTGCTCAAATAGTTTGCGGGCATCCTCAGACTTTCCTTCCGTTTCAGCCTGCATACCTTCTACGCATAGTTTTACTACTAAATTGTCGATATCCATACGGTTCTTTCTTCAAGCTATCTAAAAAATAGCACTTGATTATGTAGTGTGTGAAGCGCATAACGATTGAGATGACGTGGGGCGAAACCGCCACGCGCAAGTTTAGGTTTAACAAAAGACGCTGATAAGAAAGTCGCTGTTTCGCCCTCACGTCCATTGATTTGTTGGACGGCGCGTTCGGGTAACGAACGACCTTTGCTAATAACCAATGTTGTGAGAGCTACCATTGTCGCTAAACTCAAGTCCGTTTCCTGTAAAATGGTCTATCAATAAACGCTGTGTTAGTTCCCGATACATATCGCAGTTGTATAAGATTGCAGATTCGTCTCTGGTTGTGATTGAAACCTCCCTTGTTATGTTGCAACCGCCAGCGCAAGAACCTTCAATAGAACAACCTTCACAAAAATCACGGCTTCCGGGATAATATTCAGCCACAAAATTTTTATGTTTGTTCCAATCAAACGGTTCATCGTTTAATATACTACCGAAATTGCCTGAGCTAAATCCGCACGCTGAAATTCTACCGTCGGGATGAATTGACGCAGTTTCTCCCGAAACCGCTCCACAGAAAAATCCTACTCCATCAGGAATGCGCTCTCTGTAAAGCATATTATGAATAGGCGTACTCCAAAAACCTTCAACTTTTACGCCCTTTTCAGTTCCGTATTTATATACCGACCAAATTTGTTCAATGATGTCTTCAAGCGGATATTCGAGGAGATGAATTACATCGGGCGCAATTCTCACCCAAGAAAAACCCATTTCCAGAGCAAAATCAATAATGCCAGCATCAAGAAATTTGATATTTTTGTCGTTGAAGGTTGCCATAAAGCCTGTTAGTTCACAACCTGCTGCAATCAATCTTCGCCAACCGGAAATTATATTTTCGGAAGCAGGCAAGCCTTTCTTTGTAATTCTTACCATATCGCTTGCATCAGGTGTTCCGTCTAAACTCGTTGCGATTTCTACATTATTATCGGCAAAAAACTTGGCTAAATCATCATCAATCAGCGTTGCATTCGTGTTTATAGTAATTTTAATCGGTTTATCTTTTTTCAGACTGCGAATATACTCAACAGCCTGAACGACAATTTTCTTGTTAATAAGAGGCTCGCCGCCAGAAAAATTAACGTAGTATTCTTTGGCTATCGTGGGCAAACTGAAATACCAATCTAAACCACGCTTGGCAATATCCCACGACATAGTTACGCTCTTATTTTTCTTGGCTTCGTCCATATTCATTGAGGCAATACAATACGAACAACCTAAATTGCAATTCTCAGCCGTCATTAAACTGAGAAAATTTAATCTTTGGGGTGTTTTGCCAAGATAGTTTCTTTTCTTGAGTAAGGTTGCAAACCGAGCTTCTTCGTCCGTAAGCAAAGTTATTGCATCAACCGATTCAATGCCTGTTTCAACGAAACCTTCATTTGCGGCTGATACAAAAGCCAATTTATCCTGCTCATCTTCAAATTCAATTTGTTGCGGTTGATTTTGAAGACTGTGATAAACAACTAGATTCGTTGAATTGAGTTCGTGATAAATCAAGCGGGATTCTTTAGGTTTCATATTTTCACCGTTCGCAAGAAATTAAAAGCAAATTGAAAAGGAGACTTCAGATACCGCTTGAAGCCTCCAAACGTATCAGTGGCAGTTCGATGGTTTCTGACAAGTTTCCACATACACTTTCGATGTGGGCGTTTTGACAGACTTGACCTTAACCTTTATAGCTTTTTTCAATGTCTTCGCCATACTCTTTCACCTCCTTTCTTTAGAATTTGCTTTCTGATTATCCATCAAAAAGCAGTGCTTGGGAAATTAGAAAGCCGTCCAACGACCGAGTTGACGCGGGCAAAAACCGAATTCGCGCACGTTTCAGTTTAACCAAAAAAGATTTTACAGAGAAGCTGTTTTTGCCTCGCGTCCAATGAATTGTTAAGTGTTTGTTTACTTCTTAATCTGATCGCCGCGTCTTTTCGCCGACGTGTGAAAAACGCGGCGCGGATTTTCCACTAAACAAACATTTAACGACCGAGTTGACGCGGGCAAAAACCAACTTCGCGCAACTCAAAGTTTAACCGAAATAGATCTTAAAGAGAAGCTGTTTTTGCCTCGCGTCCAATGATTTGTTCGCCGCGTTTTCATTTTTGGTAAGCCGTCACTTTTCTCGCATCTTCGCGGAAAACGCGGAGCGTCTTTGTGGTGTCAATTTCCAAACCGCCATTAAAATTCTTTCTCGAAGCGGCGAACGCTTGAGATGACGTGGGGCGAAACCGCCAGAAGTCAACTCTAAGTTTAACGGAAAACTTCGATAAGAAAGTCGCTGTTTCGCCCTCACGTCCATTGATTTGTTCGGTTTGTTTCCATTTTCAACTCGCCGTTTGTTTCCAAGCAATTTTCGAGAAAGTAAAGAAGCGTTCAAGACAATCTAAAAGTTTATTTTTATATTAGCTTGAAGTTATTTTGTTTCCATCATCGCAATAATTTCAGGCATAAAACTATCAAATGTCGGATAACGATTCGAGTCTGAAACGTATTTCGACAGAATTATTTCCGCTATGTCATTCGTATAAATAAATCCGCGCTGTGTTTGTGCAGCAATTTCCCGTGTGTAAGCATCTTCGCCCAAATTTTGTTTGGTAACTGCCGCGACAATCGCCCGCACAAGATTTTCCTCAAAGGCGTAATCCCAAGTTTTAATGTTTTGCGAAGCCAGAGCCGGTGCATTAAAAAGCCGTTCCAGTTTTACGATTTGTGCTTTATTGTCAGCTAATGCTTTTCTCAGATAGATGTGGCTTGCTTCGTGCCAGACATTTTGAATCGTCTGTCTGTTTGTCTTAAAAGCCAGCGAAGAATCGGGAAGTTGTCTGTCCTGCTCGACAGGTCCGATTTGAAACGTCACCCGTTCGCCGTTCGGCTGTCCGCGCAAACGCTGAAAATCAACGGCGTGCGCTCCCCAATTATTGAGCGATTCCAAATAAATCGTCACTTGCGGACGCGGGCGGCTCGCACCGTAACGAAAAAACGAATCAATCGTCGGCAAGACACTTTTTTCCTTTAATTCGGCGGCAAAATTGTCGGTTAAACCGGCGTATTCCGGTTGATGTTTTTGGTAAAATTTCCAGAATTTGGTTTCTTTGGCAAAAATCTTCGCGTCATTCAAAATACCGACGACGTTTTCTTTGCCGCCCGCCACTTGATACCAACTGCTGTTTTCTGGTGTTTCTATTTTGAAATCGGGAAAATCGGACAGCAACAAACCGATTTCGGTAAAGTCAGGATAAATTTGCGATTTTTTTATACGCTCAAGCGCGGGATGCTGTTTATATTTTGAGAAATAAGTCCAAACTTCGGATTTATATTTTGAATCCATCGGCATCGGATATTTGCCCGACAGCCAAAGCATAATTGCTATCAGTTCCATTCCCGCATTTATCTGCGGTCTAACGGAAATATCCTGTTTATCAAACAACGGCGATTTGTCTTGCGGAATTGCAGAAATCAACTGTCCGAACAATGTTTGAAATATTGCGAGAGAAACGAAAATTAGAATAATAAATCTGTATAATTTTTTCATATACTTTCATCTGACAACGGAAAACCGCTTTCCGCCGTTAGCAGACACGAAAAACCGAACGATTGAGATGACGTGGGGCGAAACCGCCACCTAAAAACTATGAATAAAAAAGATAACATCCAAAACAAAGTCGCTGTTTCGCCCTCACGTCCATTGATTTGTTCGGCTCGTCCTTTCATTCGACGGGTTTTTCTCCTGCGCCTAAAATCTCTAAATCCTTTTGAGCTTTGGTCAACAACCTCGTTCTCGTGCAGGCATCGGTTCGCAGTTCTTTCGCCTTGCCGTAAGCATACACCAAATAACTCTTGTTTTTCTTGAAACTGTAGTCGCAGCCCGCACTGCTTCCCGTTCCGTCAGCATACTTTGTGACACTTGTGATTAGGACAACTTCCGATTGCGCCTCGCCTTTCCACCGGCGGTCAAGTTGGAATATGACGACCATCGTTTCATAGTCAATTGCCTTGTCGGAACCTTTCCGGCGCACTTCGATTTCTTGATTGGGAATACCTTTGCGATATTCAAGTCCGACAACTTTCCCAGCAAAAACCATTGTTGATTTCTGAGCGGCGGCTTGAACCACATCACTTATCTTTTCATCCGAGGAACCGGGACAACCGCAGGCAAAAACTTCGGTTGCGCTCAAAAGCAGACAGATGAAAAATGAAATTACTATTTTTCGTTTATTTAGATGAAACATAATTTTTACCGCGAAGAGCCGAACGCTTGAGTTGACGCGGGCGCGGACACATTCAACTCTAATTTTAAAAGCGTCGCTGTCCGCGCCTCGCGTCCAATGATTTGTTAGGTGCGTTTTCCATCTTCCTTCAACTAAAAAATTATGCTTGAAAAACAAGGACTCGTAAAACTCGTAGAAGAATGCGGCGAACTTATTCAAATCGCCGGCAAGAAAATGACGCGAATGGATTCAGACGCGCATTGGGACAACGCCGGTTCGATTTCTTCCCGAATGGAAGATGAAATTGCCGACGTTTTCGCGGCGGCGATGGTCGTTATGGAAAATTTCAATCTCGACAAGAATAAAGTTTCCGAACGCGCCGAAGCGAAACTCAAACTTTTTCAAACGTGGATGATTGAACCCGATTCGGATTTACCACGAAGCACCTAACGATTGAGATGACGTTGCCGCGTTTCAAGTTACAAGCCCAAGCAACGCCACTGTAAGCGGCTAACGTCCATTGATTTGTTCGATTGCGTTTCAAGAAAAATGCTAATATTTATTTTTGAAACAACCAATAACGAAATATATGAAACAACCAATAACAAAACAAACGCTGTCTTCCATTGAGTTGATGTATCCAATTGCGCTTGCTTCTTACGAAGCAGCCCAGAAACGCATCGAAGTTGTTGAAAAACGCGCACAGGAAATAACAACTACTGCCGTAACTATTACTGCCGCTTTAGTCGCATTTTTATCTACGCAAAACCACAATTTCAAATCCTGTTGGTTTGTGGCGGCAATCATTTCCTTTGTGCTTGCTTTAGCAGTCGGAATCGCAATTAGACTGCAAGGTTATTTGAAGCTAGTTCATCCGAAACCGCTATATGACAAGTATCTGGACTTATCTGAAGAAAGTTTCAAGGAGCGATTTATTGTTACATCAGGAAAGCACTTTGAAGATAATGCGAATTTGATTAATCTCAAAGCGCAGATGACTACTTGGCTGTCATTTTTTTTCGGACTCGAAGCGTTCTTTATCATTATTTATATTGCGCGGGTTATCTGATTTGACGTTGCGTGCGTAATCATAATCTTCGGAGTAATCAAGCCTTTCTCTTTCGACGGTAGTTGGCTTGTCTTGTTGCGACGTTTGTGTTGAATTTGACTGATTTTGCGATTGTTGTTTTGGTTGGTTTTCGTTATTCATAAGTTTGGGTAGAAGTATTTGTTATTTTCACTACGAGCAATCGAACGGCGGAGATAACGTGGGGCGAAACCGCCAGCACACAACTCCGAGTTCACAAGTCAAGTTCGATAACAAAGTCGCTGTTTCGCCCTCACGTTCATTGACTTGTTAGACGCGGCGTGGCGGGAAACCACACACCGCAAACAATCGAATTATCTTTGCGCCCCGCGCAAAGCCATTCGTTGTTTTTAACATTTGCTCCAGTTTTTTCAAAGAAGCGTCTAACGATTGAGATGACGTGGGGCGAAACCGATTACACGCAACTCTAAATTAACCGAGAAAGATTTAAAAGAGAAGCTGTTTCGCCCTCACGTCCATTGATTTGTTGGCTGACTTCGTTCGCTTGACGAAGTTTTCTCCCGAAAAAAGAATCTTCAATCTTCGTAGGTTCTCGTCAGGGTTTCCTGCGTGAACAACGAAATGGCAGTTTGCACAAATTAACATTAACTCGTCAACTCGCGTTAAAGTGCTTCCGTTTCTGGAAGCAAGTGGAACAACGTGATGAACTTCGATTAAATCTTTGCCCATTTCACCATAAGTTTCCTCAAAAGAGAAGCGGCAAATCTCGCAGCGAATCTTGCCGTGTCGGGCTTTATAATTTTCAATCGCCGCGTCGCGCAACTCTTTGTCTCGTTCGCGGTCAAGATGAATACGATAAATCGGCTCGCCTTCAAAAGCGTAAATATCTCGAATAGCTGGAATGTCGAGCGATTCGTGATGTTGCGTTTCTCCGTTGTAGCGATTGCCGGTGCTACCGCGAGATTCTGACCATTCGACTTCCATTTCACGCAAACCAGCTTCACGCGCTTCGATGGCAAGTTGTTTGGCGCGTTCCTCTCCGTGCAGTTTAACGGAAAAGCGGCGCGTCGTAACTTTGCGTTCTTGCGGAGACCAACGCGCAACCCAACATTCATAGCCTTTGGAAGTGTTGCGGCTAACTCCGACAACGCCGCTTGTATTTTTGCGCCGCTTAACTTGGCAATACTCGCGGCGGTTCATTGGCGGAAAAGCGGCTTTAAGTTCGGTCAAATAAAGTTCTGCGGCTTCGTATGCTTTCTCTGGTGCGCCATAAACTCCATCGGAAAATAATTTTTGGAAATGACATTTGTCGGGCATATAACGCACGACGTAACCGCGATTTTTCTCGTAATCGTGGCGAGTAATGTTTTCCTTATCTGTTTTCATACAAGTGAGTTTCGATTTTTACAAGTGGCAGCCAACGACCGAGTTGACGCGGGCGGAAACCGACAACAGACAACTCCGAGTTTAACAAAACAAGATTTTAAAGAGAAGCTGTTTCCGCCTCGCGTCCAATGAATTGTTAAGTGTTTCTTTACTTCTTAATCTGTTCGTTGCGCTTGTCTTCCGACTTTAGTCGTAGCGCAACGCGGATTTTTTACTAAAGAAACATTTAACGATTGAGATGACGTGGGGCGAAACCAATTCCACGCAACTCCGAGTTAATGAATGACCATTTTAAGAAAGCCGCTGTTTCGCCCTCACGTCCATTGAATTGTTCGGCGTATGGTCAATCAAAGAAAGGCGTTGTCCAAGTACGCTCTTTCCAATTTGACCACATAGCTTGAATTTCGGGCAACAGCCAACCGCCAATAGTAATTGAACTTTCGTGCGAAGCATAAATAATCCAATCAAAATTATCGTCGCACCAAAAGCCTTCTGCACCGCTGTAATATGGCTCGAAAACAGACAACTCCAACTCATAGTTTGCGCCATACTCCCGAACCTCCCAAACCTTTTCAACTCCACGACTGCGAAGAATTTCTTGTAATTTCTCTGCGCCAACTTCTTTTTCAAAGTAAGCGTCTTGAAAGGCTTCGATGTCGTCTGGTTTTTCAAGTGTCAAAGGATACCAATAATGTTCGGGTATTTCCCAACGTGAAGACAATTTTCCCCAAACAGAATCGGTTTCTTCGGCGGATAAAACGCGCCTGTAAAATAAAGGTTCAACCGACGATAAATCTTTTTCGGTTAATTGGTCTATGAATTTACAAAGAGCGTCGCGTTCCTCATCTATTGCTTTGCGCTCAAGATGACTGTCGTGCGGTTCTGTGGATTCGCTTTGAGCATCATTTACGATAAGTTGAAGAAAGCGTTTGGCTTCGTCGAGAGTGGTAAATTCTTCTGGACGGTAACGCTCAACTTCAACCAAAATTGCACCAAGCAACATATAACGCGGAAAAATATAAAGTGCTTCGTCGGTGTAATCGTAGCCCGCACGATTTTTTCCTGCGGAAGCAAGTTCGCTGTATTTCTCCGTCCAACGGGAATAATTGTCAATACAATATCGGTGAATTGCAGTGTGAAGATTTTTGATAGCGTTACTCATAAAGCATTGCCGATGATGAAAGGAATACGCCGAACGGTTGAGATGACGTGGGGCGAAACCAGCCACGCGCAACTCCGAATATACGAAAAACCGCCATAAGAAAGTCGCTGTTTCGCCCTCACGTCCATTGATTTGTTCGATGGCGCGTTAAATATCGAAAACTTATCGCCCCAAACTGTTTTGCCAAGAAATATAAATTTGACTAACTGTAACCGACTCCGTGCTTACGTCGTGCAAGTTTGTGCTAATAATGAGATTATCATAAGCCATCGTTCTGTAAACATTGCGCCCTGAAACAGCGTCAATGTTCTGATACATTTTGCCTCTTACAGAAACAGGCGCAAGTTCTTCTGTAAGTTCTTCGGCAAGTTTAAGTGGAAATTCTTTTTTCGCCTGATTGTTAGTATCGGAAGTCGGGCGTGTTCTTATGAGAATAGAAATTACTTGCCCGCGTTCGCCGTAAGAAACGGTTGCCAAAATGTTTGGACGCACTTCAAAGGTCTCAACAGAAGATGACAGTTGATATTTCTTTCGGAAATCGGTTGATGTCTGTGCCAAAAGCGACAAACTCAAAACAAAAACGAGAATAATAGATTTTAACCAAAGAAACTTTCGCATTTATATTTCTCCTTTCCAAAACAGAACTTCTCAGTTATCAGAGAAGCCATCGAACGGCGGAGTTGACGCGGGCAAAAACCGAATTCGCGCAACTCTAATTTAACCGAAGTTGGTTTTAAAGAAAAGCTGTTTTTGCCTCGCGTCCAATGATTTGTTCGGTTTGTCTTCGCTTTAAATGTGCCGTTCGTTTCCGCGCAACTTCCAAGAAAACGAAAAATCGTCAATTCACGCCGTTTGTTTTCGCCCAACTTTCAAGAAAACGAGTTTCGCTCAATTCACGCCGTTCGCCTTTACGCAACACACATTTTCGCAAGTCTTTGTTTCAACTACAAAAACCATTGCGAAAACCAAAAATCTTGGCGAGCAAATCCGTCGTCTTCACACAACGCGCGAGTTCAGCACGCTCTTCGTTTCAGTTTCACCACGCACCGACGAAACCAAAGACTTTCGTTCGCGGCGGAAATCTTGAGCAAGCGCAAGACTTCTTTTCGGCGTTCAAGTTCAGCCAAGATTCATTTTTGGCAAGGAACAAAAACCTGAAAATTTCTTGCTTCCGATTTTCCGCGCAAACAATCGAGAAAAACCGAACGATTGAGATGACGTGGGGCGAAACCGCCACCTAAAAACTATGAGTAAAAAAGATAACATCCAAAACAAAGTCGCTGTTTCGCCCTCACGTCCATTGATTTGTTCGACCGCCGAAGTTGGCAGAAGCGACGGCTGTCGAAAAACGATTATGAATACACAAGATGATTTTCAAATTTTCCGCGACGAGCGGACAAAGTTAGTTAACGAAATTGCTGATCTTAAAACTGAAAACGCCAAATTGCGCGAAGCGATGAGCGATGCCGAGCGGCAACTTTTCGAGATGTCGCGGACATTGCCGGAAGAAATTTTCCATAATCGTTACACGCACGCACATTTCGATTTAGCGAGAAATTTTCTTCGCCAAAGATAGGCGGTCGAACGACCGAGTTGACGCGGGCAAAAACCGAACCCGCGCACGTTTCAGTTTAACCAAAAAAGATTTTACAGAGAAGCTGTTTTTGCCTCGCGTCGAATGAATTGTTAAGTGTTTGTTTACTTCTTAATCTGATCGCCGCGTCTTTACGCCGACGTGTGAAAAACGCGGCGCGGATTTTCCACTAAACAAACATTTAACGGCTGAGATGACGTGGGGCGAAACCGCCTACACGCAAGTTTGAGTTAAACGGAAGCCTTCGATAAGAAAGTCGCTGTTTCGCCCTCACGTCCATTGAATTGTTATGTTGCGTGTTAAGGTTTCTCCTCATCAATACTTATGAAAACTCCCTGTTTGAAACGCAAATTGATGTTTTTGATTTGGTCAAAGTTTTTTAACGGATTTCCGTTTAGAACTAGAAAACTTGCTTCGTAACCTTCACGCAGTCTTCCGATTTTTCGGTTCGGAAAAATTGCTTGCGGTGTTGACTCGACGGCAATTTTAAGCAATGTCAAGTTATCGAAAATGTTATTATCGTGAAAATACAAAATTTCCGGCAACAGCGTCGTGCCGTAATTGTCCAAACCGAATGCCAATCTCACGCCGTTGCGGTGCATTTCATTGAACAGTTTTTTGTGGCGGGCGACAATGCGCGCCAATCTTTCCGAATTGAGCGTCGGTTTCCCTTCGGCATCGTTCTCGGTCGCGGCGTAAGTTCCTTTCTGTGCGGTTGGAGTGACGACGATTTTTTTCCTCGCGGCAAGCCTGATGTCCGCCGAAGTCAAATCATCTTTCGGTTTGGTTTCGAGCCGTCCGTCCCAATCGTAATAAGGTGCGTGAGCGATTCCGTCAACACCGATTTTCAAGCAGAGTCGAAAATCGTTTGCCGTTTCGATGTGCGCGTAAACCCGCAGATTCGCCTGATGCGCTTTCTGCACGATATAAGCGGCAACTTCGGGCGATAATCCTTTTTCCAGAGTGTCGCCGGAAGCCGTGTATTTTTGATAATTTTCCGCATCAATCAACGCAATTTTGATGATGTCCGGCTTTGAAGCGAGAATTTTATTCCATTTTCGGTCAACGTCCGCCTTTGAATCGAGAAACCAATAAGCATCGTTTTCGGCGCGACGGCTTTTTTTAACTTCGTCAATTCTCCGCATCGTTTCGGGATAAGTGTAAATACCCATCTCCAAAGGTTCGTAGACAAGAAACGGATGCCCGTAAGTGGCGGTCAGCATTCCGTTGGCAAAATTCACGTCCAAAGTCGAAGGCTTATTCAAAAGCGGTCGAACCTGCTGTGCGCCGGAAGCGTGATTCGCCAAAACCTGCACATAAAAAGTTCCTTCGCTCAGATATGCTTGCGAAATTTGCTCAAACCCGCGAAGTCCATCGAGATTGTGCGTATGCGCGTCGGCAAAAGGCGGAATGACAAAACCGTTTTTGAGGTCAACACTCACGTCAATTTTGGACGGTTTGCGGCGCGTTAGAATGCCGCCCGCTGAATAAAAAGTTTGACGCTTGAAATTTTTACCGTCAAACCAATTTCCATTGCTAAATTCGTAGGTTTTCAGAATCGGAAGATTTGTTTGTGCATTAATTATTGAACCGCAGAAAAGGTTTAAGGCAAAAGCTAACCCAAACAATAATTTGCGCGTAAATAATTTCATAGTATTTCAGTTTACCAGACGAACGAATTGAAGCGAGAGCAACATAACGATTGAGATGACGCGGGGCGAAACCGCCACCACGCAACTTTAAGTTAAACGAGCGACGTTTTTAACAAAGTCGCTGTTTCGCCCTCGCGTCCATTGATTTGTTAGACGCGGCGTGGAATAAAACCACGTTTGCTAACAAACGAACTATTTTTGCGCCCCGCGCAAAAGCGTTCTTTGTTTTTAACATTTCGTTTGTCTTTTTCAAAGAAGCGTCTAACGGTTGAGATGACGTGGGGCGAAACCGATTACACGCAACGTCAGGGAAACCAAAGAACGCCAAATGAAAGCCGCTGTTTCGCCCTCACGTCCATTGATTTGTTCGGCACGGCGTTATTTACGAGCCTTCTTGTTTTAAAAAGTTTTAGGTGGTTCTTCATCTTCACCAGTGCAATCCCCAAATCTTCGCGCTCCCTGCACGGGAATTGGTTTTGAGTTCATCCAAACTTTGCTTCCGTCTAAACTTACTCTGACCTCACGCCCAAGCTCAAAGTCGTCTTCAATTCTTTCTTCGCGGAACAGAAACCGCACTACCCAAAAGGATTGTCCATCAACTTCTTGGACAAGCGCAAACACGGCTCTCGTTTCAATAGAATTAAAACGTGCGGCTAAAATGTTTTTAAGATTTGAAGCACCTTCGCCTTCTTCCAAATACAAGTTTGCAGTTCTGCTTGCAAGTGTTTCCGTATATCCGTTTGCGGCAACAAACTTCTCGGCAATCTCGACAGCTTGTTTTTGATTTAGAGTTGTTTTGTTTTGAGCGAAAGTTGTAATACTTGACGATTGCAGAAAAGAGCCAACCGAAAGAGTAAGCACGACGATAAATAAAAATTGCTTAAATAATTTGCTCATAGGTTTCAATAAGAAAGTGCCGAACGACCGAGTTGACGCGGGCGGAAACCGAATCCACGCAACTCCAATTTAACCGAAATAGATTTTAAAGGAAAGCTGTTTCCGCCTCGCGTCCAATGAATTGTTAAGTGTTTGGTTGCTTCTTCACGTCTTCGCGTCGCCAAAAATCTTTTTGGCGAAAACGCGAAGCGTGATTTTTACCAACCAAACATTTAACGGCTGAGATGACGTGGGGCGAAACCGAATACACGCAAGCTAAGGGTAACAAAGCCCGTTGATAAGAAAGTCGCTGTTTCGCCCTCACGTCCATTGATTTGTTAGCCCGCCCGTTGTTTTCACCACGCATCTTAAAAATCAGTATCCGCCTTCAACTGCTGCCTGTCCAGCATAATACTCACCACAAGCTCCGCGATTCTGAAAAACTTCAGGGTCAATGCCGTTCGGCGCAAGAGCGCGGTAACGCTGCTGATAATCTTTAGCGCGTTGTTCCCACGCTGGCGCATCGTCAAACATATACCAAAACATATTTGCCGCTAAACCAACAACGTAAAGCATTTCTGCGTCCTGATAAATTTGCGGCTCGAAGTAAGCGTGAACTTCCGTCAGCGTTTGGTTTAACTCTCGCGTCAAATGTTCGTTTTCAGAAAAGCCGGTCAAATGTCCGGGTTCAATTAGTCCATACCAAGCAAGAAAAAATAAATGCAAGCCTAACTCACGGTCACGGTCATCGTTGCGCCATTGTTCTTTCAAAATCTCGTAAGCAGCCGCAAGCGTCGGCTCGCCGTTAATACCGATGCTACGATTTTCAAATTCAAGTGCTTGCTGCGGAATTGACATAAAACGTGACGAATAAGAAGCGGGCTAACGGCTGAGATGACGTGGGGCGAAACCGCCACCAAGCCCGTTTAAGTTTGACGGACAACGCGATAAGAAAGTCGCTGTTTCGCCCTCACGTCCATTGATTTGTTGGGTGCGGCGTAATTACCACGAATCTTCTTGGCTTTTAGCTTCTTCATCTTCAAGAAGCAACTTTGCATAACTTGGGTCGGCATATTCACAGTTCAAATCACTTTGTTCTGAAAGATAACCTATCACAGACTCAAAATTAGCTGTCGAAGGAATAGTGATAGAAATAAATTTTGGATTTGCTCCTTCATAGCTACATCCCAAGTTTGTAATGTTGCTCAAAATTTGCTTGCCTTGTTCGTCCTTGCCGGAAAAGTTTTCAAAGATAATTCTCACGGTTCGATTGCCTGACTTTTCCACGACGCGGACAAACTCGTAAAAATTTTCGGCTTCTTCGGTAGCTTCAACGATGTCTTGCCACGAAACATCGTAGGCAAAAAACGGACTGTTGTCCAAACGGAAAAGATTATTGCCAAGCTCAACCGCCCACAAGGTTTCGATGTTGTCGCCGTCAACGAATTTAACTTTTACAAATTTTTCAGGTTGTTCGTTCAAATCAAATATTCGTTTCGATTACAACAAGAAAGCACCCAACGGCTGAGATGACGTGGGGCGAAACCAGCCACACGCAACTCCGAGCAACGGAAGAAAGATTTTAAAGAGAAGCTGTTTCGCCCTCACGTCCATTGATTTGTTGGGCGGAACTTAACTACTGCGACGTAAACCGATAAATAATAAGCCCGCTAAAAGAATAAGGATGTCCTGAAATTGTAGCAGGTTTGAAAAGTGATTGACACACAACTTTTTTCACAGCTTCTTGTAACAATGGATGTCCGTTATCTATGCGCGCCCAAACAACTTTTCCCGCTTCGTCAACAAAAACGCTCGCTTTAACTTCACCGTCAATTTTTTTAGCTTTGGCTTCAGCGGGATATTCTGGTTTGGGAATATCAATGGCTTTAGCATTGAGAACACCGGCGGAAATAATCTTGCCTTTGCGTTTAGGATATTCGGCATTTAAACAGACAGCTTCGTCATTTTCAGACTTTGTTTCTTTCGGTGTCGGAGTTGGTTCAACATTAGTTTGCTCAGTAGTTTTGTCATCAGCAACTCTTTGTGCAGAAGTTGTCTGGCAGGAAAACCAACTCACTGTCAAAATAACTCCAAAAGCGAAAGTGAAAAGTGCCGCATAAAATTTCGATATTCCTTTCATACTTTTAATAGACACCAAAAAGCGCGATTTGTTCCGCCCAACGATTGAGATGACGTGGGGCGAAACCGAATTCGCGCAACGTCGGGGAAACAAAGCAAGTTTTAAAAGAGAAGCTGTTTCGCCCTCACGTCCATTGATTTGTTCGATGCGGCGTTATTCACAACGCGCCGCCTTTCGTTTAGCGTCAACCTTGAATTTCATCGGCGACGACAAAATAGAATTCGTCCACAAAACACCGCTTTGTTTCCAACTCTGTTGCAAGCCGTCGGCTAATTCCTGCGAACCGTACCAAGTAGCAACTCTAATCTGCAAGAGATGTTCGCCACTGCCGACAGCACCAGCAATTTTACCGACATTTTCGCGTGTAACAAAAACTCCAGCGGTAGTTTGCGTTTCATAGATTTTATTTGGCGGCAAAACTACAAACGATTTGCCCAAAGAAGATTCATTAACATTCCAATTGCCGCTCGTCAGCCAACTTAGCGTCGAATTTACTTCATCACTTCCGTCAATGTTCCGAATGATTTGCTGAACAATCTGGTCGCTGCTTTTGTAAAGAATAATCGGCTGACTTCCTGTGTTTTCAAAACGCAACTTTAAGTTCAAACCTAAAGCGTCTAATTCGGAATCGCCTTTGCAGTATCGCCGGCTGACAATTTCCGTCGTAAGCTGAACTTCCGGTTTTTCAGAAGCCAAAGCCGAAAAGTTGCCGAAAATCAGTAAACAAAGAATTGTGAATGAGAACTTCGTCATTGTATTACAAAAAAGCATCGAACGACCGAGTTGACGCGGGGCGAAACCGAATTCACGCAACGTCAGGGAAACCAAAGAAGATTTTAAAGAGAAGCTGTTTCGCCCTCACGTCCAATGATTTGTTAGCCCGCCCGTCATTTTAACGAAGCCGTTTGAAATACACAATCTCTGGGTCATCTTCGTCCAAGTTATGAATTACTCCGCTCAAAACGTAGCCCAGCTTTGCAAGTAATGACTGCATCGGCAAATTAGAAAGATTCGTCGAAGCGAACAATTTCGGTGTTTGGCAGAGCGACTCTAAATGTTGCAATAACGCCGCGCCCGTGCCGCTTCGCCGATACTTGGAATGAACATAAAGCATATCAATACAGCCGTTGTAGTAAAAGGTGTAATTTAACACTCCGTAACCGATAACCTTTTCGTCCGCGACGGCGACAAAGCATTCACCCGAAGTTACGACGCGACGAATAAACTCTTGACGCTCATTTTCACGTTGCGCGATAAGGTCAGAAGAGCAAAGAGCTTCGATGTCATTTTCAATGGCTGGACGAATCGAAATCATATTTGACTCAAAACTCAAAATACTTCTTACGTCTGCAAACGCGAAGCGGGCTAACGATTGAGATGACGTGGGGCAAAACCGGATACGCGCAACTTTGGATTTACCAAGAACGCCAAAACAAAGTCGCTGTTTTGCCCTCACGTCCATTGATTTGTTCGACATTGCGTTGACTGGAAAGTGTTTTCATTTGCTCTGATTCTAGGTAATGCTCAAACTCCAAAGCTATTTCCAATGTCGGCGCATAAATATATTCATACGAATCTTTGCCGTTTTGCTGCCAAAAGATTCCAACGCTACTTTTGCCTGACTTTCTTGAAACAAACGTTGCAACCGTTCTTTTGCCAATATTGCCGTTGGGCTTCTCGTATTTTTCAACGGTTGCAATTATGCTTTCGGCTTTGGAAAGAGTTTTTGATAACTCGAATCGTGCTTTCCTCGCCGAGCCAAAAGCGTCAAGTCCATTGCTGACGCGCTGACCATCCGGCATTTCATAGCCGTCAACCCAACCGTTGCCGCAAGCGTGTCCGAGAAGTTCAAATCTTTCAGGCTTGGATTCTAGTATTTCAGCCTGTTTCACGTTTGTCTGTTGAGCAATTTCAGTTTGCCAGAAAGTATATTTTTGACGAGCAACCCAAAAAGCCGTCGCTCCCAAAAAGAAGGTGAGAATTGCAACTAGAAATCGTAGTTTTGTGAATTTCATAAGCCTAAAGATTTTCTGAAACTAAATGCTATCACAAATAAGATGCCGAGATTGACAGAAAGATGTCGAACGACCGAGTTGACGCGGGCAAAAACCGAATTCAGACAACTTAAAGTTTAACCAAAATAGGTTTTAAAGAAAAGCTGTTTTTGCCTCGCGTCCAATGACTTGTTCGGTTTGTCTTCGTTTTAAGTAAGCCGTTTCTCTTCGCGCAACTTTCGATAGAACAGAAAAATGTTCATTTCACGCCGTTTGTTTCCGTCCAAGTTTCAGAGAAACGGAGAAATGTTCATTTCACGCCGGTTGTTTTCGCGCAACTTTGTTGGTCACAGACTTTGCTGCGATTTCGGAAACCGTCAGATTAACGGAGAATTTCCGCTAGAAAGCGCGTCGCCTTCGCGCAACTTTCAAGAAAACAAATCTTTGTTTGCAGCGGAAAATTTTGCGTGAAAGTAAAACTCTTTTTATCTTTCAAATCCAGTCAAGTTTGTTTTCAACGAGCGGCAAAAGCTAAAGAAGTTCCGACTTCCGAATTTCCGAGTAAACAATCGAGAAAAACCGAACGATTGAGTTGACGCGGGCAAAAACCGAATTCGCGCAACTCCAATTTAACCGAAAAAGATTTTAAAGGAAAGCTGTTTTTGCCTCGCGTCCAATGATTTGTTAAGTGTTCCTTTGACTTCGCCCGTCGCCGCTATTTTGAACTTTGAGAAAAACGCGGCGCGTGGCTTTTTATTCAAAGGAACATTTAACGACCGAGTTGACGCGGGGCGAAACCGAGTTCGAGCAAGCCACATTTTACCACACAAGATTTTAAAGAAAAGCTGTTTCGCCCTCGCGTCCAATGAATTGTTAAGTGTTTCTTTACTTCTTAATCTGTTCGCCGTGCTTTTCCGCAACTTTAGTTGAAGCGCGGCGCGGATTTTTTACTAAAGAAACATTTAACGATTGAGATGACGTGGGGCGAAACCGCCACCAAGCCCGTTTGAGTTCACCAAAAACCTCGATAAGAAAGTCGCTGTTTCGCCCTCACGTCCATTGATTTGTTCGGCGTGTCGTTGCCGACAAAAAACTAAAACTTTGAAAGGAAAATTCAACACGCAAATTGACGGAAAACTCTATGATATTCTTGGCGCGGTAAAGTTTTTAAGTTTCGGCATATTCTTACGCGCTTATTTTCTTTTCCTGTGTTTCTGGTGCGACTTCCGTTACAGAAACTTTTGTTTTTCCTGATGGCAGAAGTTCACCGACAAACTCTAATTGTTGTTTGTTTATCTCGACGCTTTCCATTTCGTAAAAAGTAACAAGAAGAGCTTCGATTTGTTTTTGCGAACTTCGTCGGCATCGAGTCGCGTCCGCATCCAAAGCGTCCCAAACAGATTCCGGCAAACGGATTGACCGAGTTTTTTCAGCTTCCACATTTTCACCTCAAGAATATAAACGGTTATACGAAAACGATACCAAAATAATATCTGAAAGAATACGAGTTTTATAAAAGCTACGCAAGCGCATATCGTTTATTTGCTGGCGAGTTTTTTGAAACGCCGAACGGTTGAGATGACGTGGGGCGAAACCGCCACCAGACCCGTTTGAGTTCACCAAAAACCGTTGATAACAAAGTCGCTGTTTCGCCCTCACGTCCATTGATTTGTTATGCCTGTGTTGGCAAAGAAAGTGTTTCCTCTCTGCCAAAAAAGTTACTGTAAATTAAAGAACTTCGCAAGCACAGCATCAGATACGCTAAAAGTAACGGTTGAATCACGTCGAAAGGTTGCGACTTCTGCACGCTTGCAAAGGCGAAAGTCAGATGCTTATAAATCAAGAACCCGAAAACCAACGTCCAAAACGCGCTCCACACGGGACGCGCTCGGTTAAAGGCGAATAAAGAAATTGCGCCCGGATAATCTCGAAGCGCGAACCAAATAAGCAGCGCGGCGACAGGCGCACCTAAAACCCAACCGATGGCGAACTGAAAAAGTGGAATTGAAATAGAATCTGCGTCGGGCGGAAAACTGCCGCGAGCAAGTTCGGTGGCGTAAAAATACCACTCAACAAGCGGCGCAGTCAGATAAAGAGCGACTGCCAAGAAAATAACGCTGATTCTGTTTTTAGGAGTTCGCAACATATTTACCACGAAAGGCATAACGATTGAGATGACGTGGGGCGAAACCAGCCACAGACAACTTTGAGTAACGGAAGAAAGATTTTAAAGAAGTCGCTGTTTCGCCCTCACGTCCATTGATTTGTTAGACGCGGCGTTTGATTTAACCGAGTTCGTCAACAAACGAACCATTTTTGCGCCCCGCGCAAAAGCGTTCTTTGTTTTTAACATTTCCATCAGTTTTTTCAAAGAAGCGTCTAACGGCTGAGATGACGTGGGGCGAAACCGATTACACGCAACTTCGAGTTAAAAAGACACCTTCGATAAGAAAGTCGCTGTTTCGCCCTCACGTCCATTGATTTGTTGGGTTTGTTTTCATTTTCAACGCGCCCTTTGTCTTTCCGCAACTTTTGGGAAACAATCAAGCATTAAATTTATGCCGTTTGTTTTCGCACAACTTTTGAGAAAACGAAAAGCGTTTACTTCACGCCGTCCGCCTTCACACAACTTACATTTCCGCAAGTCTTTGTTTCACCTTCCGAAACGATAGACAAAACCAAAAACCGTGTCAATCAAATCCGTCGCTTTCATTCAACATTGTAGAAAACAAGTCTTCGGTGCGCGATTTCTTCAAGCGACATCGAGAACGCGAATTTTCGTGCGCAGCGGAAAACGTGCCGTTTAGCCAAAGGCGAAACTTTTCTTCTTCGGTCAAAGTTCACAAAGTCAGTTTTCAACAAGCGACAAAAAATCTGTAAAAAGTTCTTTCTTCCGCTTTCCGACAATAGCAACCGAGAAAAACCCAACGATTGAGATGACGTGGGGCGAAACCAGCCACAGACAACTTTGAGTAACGGAAGAAAGATTTTAAAGAAGTCGCTGTTTCGCCCTCACGTCCATTGATTTGTTAGACGCGGCGTTTGATTTAACCGAGTTCGTCAACAAACGAACCATTTTTGCGCCCCGCGCAAAAGCGTTCTTTGTTTTTAACATTTCCATCAGTTTTTTCAAAGAAGCGTCTAACGCTTGAGATGACGTGGGGCGAAACCGCCGTCACGCAACTTTGAGTTAAACGAGCGACGTTTTTAAGAAAGTCGCTGTTTCGCCCTCACGTCCATTGAATTGTTCGACGTTCCGTGATTATCAGAAACGATTTGTTTTTGGCTCTTTATCAATCAGGAAATAATAAATCATAGATACTATTTGAAGTTTCCTTCACGTCGTAAATCGTGCCGTCGTCAAAAATAATTTTGGTAACAAGACCAATGTAAAATAGCTTCAACTTAGGCTCAACATTCTCTTTGTTCTGTCCCAAACTTCTAGTAGAAAAAATGCTTTTTACTTTTTCATTCATCGGAACTATTTCGATTTCCTCATCTCGCCAATTTGTGTAAGTTTCTCCCGAAAACAACAAATCTACACCTTTGCCGCTCGTATCTCCAACACCGTCTTCACTTCCCGAACCGTATTTGTGCCATTGACCGACTCTAAATCTCCTGTGAAATGCAACCGAAAAATAACGAATTGCTTTAGAAGAAGTGTTTTTGAGCGTATATTTTACTTCAGGATTTTTGCCGTCTTCGTCAATAAGCAAATCAGCACTTTCGATTTTCAACGGACAATCAGATTGTTGAATAATTGCAATAACGCCGTTTTCTTTAGGAATGCTGATTACTCTGTCTTTAGAAGTAACGCTACTTTGTGTGAAAACGACTTGAGCTAAAATAACCTGCAAAATAATTAAAAGAAATGTTTTTTTCATTGTTTTTCACTCAGAACATTATTTTCAAGCGCAAACGTCGAACGATTGAGATGACGTGGGGCGAAACCGCCTGCGCGCAAGTTTATATGAAAAAGACAACGTGATAAGAAAGTCGTTGTTTCGCCCTCACGTCCATTGATTTGTTCGGTTTGTTTTCATTTCCAACGCGCCGTTTCTCTTCGCTCAACTTTCAAGGAAACGAAAAAGCGTTTAACTCAAGCCGTTCGTTTTCGCACAACTTTTGGAAAACAGGGAAATGTTCAATTCAAGCCGTTTGCCTTCACACAACTTTATTTTCCGCAAGTCTTTCTCTGACTTCAAAGAAGATAAAGGAAATTGAAAACCGTGTCAACGAATCCGTCATCTTCACTCAACATTGTAGAAAACACACTCTTTGTTTCAGTTCACCGCACAACTTGCGAGAACGTGAAACTTCTTTTCCTTGCTTCAGAATCAATCAAGTTCGTTTCGGGCGAACAACAAAAATTTTGTAAAAAGTTCTTCAATTCCGATTTCCGCGCAAACAATCAAGAAAAACCGAACGGCTGAGATGACGTGGGGCGAAACCGCAAACACGCAAGCTAAAGTTTAACGCACAACGTGATAACAAAGTCGCTGTTTCGCCCTCACGTCCATTGAATTGTTCGATGCGGCGTTATTTTCAAATGCGCCGTAACCAATCTATCGGGCGACGCTTAACATTGAAAACTGCAATGATAACTATTGCATCGTCGTCAACCAGATAAAATAAAGCATACGGAAAGCGTCTAACCACAGCGCGTCTGACATTCGGGACTTTGACAACTGTGTAAGCAAATGGGTTGCGCGTTACGCCCGACAGACAAGCCTCAATCGCCCGCAAAAACTCCAATCCAAGACCTTTGCTTTGTTCTTCATACCAATCAAACGCCTGCTGAACTTCTGCTTCTGCTTCGGGACGAACAATGATGTGCCGCGTTACGCCCGTTTTTGCAATTTTGTCTTCAGGTCGTTCCACGAAATACCCTCGCTCGGATTGGCTTGATATGCTTCAAGGCGGCGGTCAAGTTCCGCTTGTTGTTCTTCGGTTAGTGAAACAGCATCGGGAACGCTTGCAATACTATCCCAAATATCTTCGACAAGCTGAATCCGTTCAGCAACCGATAGCTGTAAAATTTCAGAAAGTTGCATATTCATAACACTAATAGATTAAGCTGTCGCTCGTATTTCACGCAAGGGTAAGAGCAAAAAGAAAGCATCGAACGATTGAGATGACGTGGGGCGAAACCGAATTCGCGCAAGCTAAAATTTAACGGACAACGCCAAAAGAAAGTCGCTGTTTCGCCCTCACGTCCATTGATTTGTTCGATTGCGCCGTCATTTACACGCTACTTTTGTTTTGATGAATTGTTTTTCCAAGTGATAACAATGGCAACTGTTCCGCCACAATCTCCTCTACTACTCCTGAAATAAGTGATACTAGCGTTTTCGTATTCGTCGAAAGTTCTTGCGATGCCGCCCATAAAAACTGTGTCGCCTGAACGCTCGCTTTTAGCTCCGCGTTTCGCAGGTGGCGCGAGTTCATCTACAACTTTTTCAAGCAAGTCATCTGGAAAAGTTGTGTCCAAATAGATCATCTTTTCCGTTGCATTGTATCTTTCAACTCGCATTTCGCGGACTTGTCCGTTGTCGTTAAACTTCACGGTTGCCATAACTCCGGGAAGCACTTCGTAAATTTGCAACGGCTTCCCATATTTAGTTTCAAGGTCAGATACGGTTTGCGCGTCTGCGGATAAACCATTCAGAAGAATTAAAGCTAGTAAAACTAAAAGGATTTTCATATTTTCCAGTTTAATAGACAAATTTGTTGATTTCACCAAGAGCAATCGAACGATTGAGATGACGTGGGGCGAAACCGAATACACGCAACTCCGAGTTAAAAAGACCTGTTCGATAACAAAGTCGCTGTTTCGCCCTCACGTCCATTGATTTGTTATGTTTTGCTCTCATCTTTAGTGCGCCGTTTCTCTTCGCACGAGTTCGCTTCAACCGCGCAAGTCAAAATCGAGATTCTTTGCCTTTGCGCCGTTCGCTTCCACACACCTTTATTTTCAACCTGCCTTCGTTCTCGTGCTTCAAAGCTAAACCGAAAGTGCGATTCGTGTCAAGAAATTTGTTGACCTGCAAACAACTTGAAAAGTAACCGATTTCCTTTTCCGTCTCTGAGCTGTGCGCCGTTTCGGGAAACGAATTCCTGAAATCTTTGCCGGGAAGCGACCAGCGAGAAAACGCGAATCTTGTCCTTTTTCTTCCGGCGCGCGATTGATGCGCCTTCACGGGTCAAAGACTGCTGAAAAACTTCTTCAAAAGTTCCGCCATCCGAATTGCAATCTCGGTAACCACGAAAAACATAACGGCTGAGTTGACGCGGGCAAAAACCGATTACAGACAACTTCAAATTAACCGAAGTTGGTTTTAAAGGAAAGCTGTTTTTGCCTCGCGTCCAACAACTTGTTAGACGCGCCGCCGATTTCACCACGCAAGTTTAATTTCATTCAAGCGTTGTTTGCGATCGCGCAACTTTCGAGAAATCGCGGAGCGTCTTTGATTTTCAAGCAGTCAATTTCTTGTTTGCAAACAAGAAGCGTTTAACGGCTGAGATGACGTGGGGCGAAACCGCCACCGCGCAACTCCGAGTTAAAAAGACCTGTTCGATAACAAAGTCGCTGTTTCGCCCTCACGTCCATTGATTTGTTCGGCGTGTGTTGTCAAACGATACTTCTTTCCAGCAATAAAATTATGGCTCGGATTATTTCTTCTAATTTTTCAGATTTCAACTCTCCGATTTCTTTTGTCATAATCGCTGCATTTGCCGTGAAAAGTTTTCCCGGACGAGCATAACTGTCTTTTCTGAACGAACCGTTTGTTAAATCATCGTTCGTTATTTCGACGGCAGTCGGGTCGGTGTAAGACTGACTCGTAACCTGACACAAAATCCAATCGCTGCGTCCGGTATCAGCCAAGACAACTGCCGGACGCAATTTCGAGCGCGACAAATCGGAAAACGGAAAGCGCACTAAAACTACTGTTCCGACTGAAGGTATGACCACGCTTCGTCCTCCTCCGGTCTGTTCCAATCTTCGGCTAAAGCGGCTTCGCTCAACAGCGCGGTTTCTGAAACTTTAACAGCCGGTTGTTCCTCAAGAATTGTAACCAATGCACGGCGATTTTCCATCAAATTTACCGATTGCAAAAGTTGAACTCTTCCTTGTTTATCAATCACAGCTTCGACGGTTTGAATCATAATTCTAAATTCCTCCGTCTAAATTTTGCTTGTGTTTAAGAAAAAGCGCAAGTTTTCAATTCTGATGTTGTCAATTAACAAATTTTAGAGTAACCGAGAAACGCCGAACGGCTGAGATGACGTGGGGCGAAACCGCCGCCACGCAACTCCGAGTTAAACGAAAAATGTTGATAACAAAGCCGCTGTTTCGCCCTCACGTCCATTGATTTGTTCGGCGTGTGTTTGTTTCACCCTGCCCAACTTTACCAACTATCAAATTTATTTTTAACGCGCTCGCTCCAACACGCGAAGCGCAATAGCTCTGCAAAATTTCAACTTCAATTTCAACTCGAACCTTTTAATACTACGCCTAATCTCGCAAGACGTTCGTTGGATTTCTTTTCACTTCTCGAAAGCGTTTCTTTCTTTTGACTTTCAACCATTTTTTCAAATTGTTCCGCCGAAGTTAAACTTTTCGCTTCTCTGATTTTCTCATGAACCATTTGATGAATGAGCGCATTAATACTTCTTGCGCCAAGAAGTTCAACAGCTACGGAAAATTCAACCATTGTTTGCAAGTCGAATTTTGTCGTCAATGTTTTGTCCTTTTTCTTTTGAGTTGCCATTTGCTAGTAATATACTATCGAACCACAACAAATTGCAAAATTCTAAACAAATTATTTTTTCTTCAATGGTTTACGCGCTGGAGAAGTTTTTGAAACGCCGAACGATTGAATTGACGTGGGGCGAAACCGAATTCGCGCAACATCAGGGAAACAAAGCAAGTTTTAAAAGAGAAGCTGTTTCGCCCTCACGTCCAATGATTTGTTCGGTTTGTTTTCATTTTTAACTCGCCGTTTCTCTTCGCGCAACTTTCAAGAAAACAAAAAGCGTTCAATTTATGCCGTTGGTTTTCGCACAACTTTTGGAAAACAAGAAAATGTTCAATCTAAGCCTCTTGCCTTCACGCAACTCGCATTTCCGCAAGTCTTTGTTTCAACTTCAAAAAAGATAAAATAAACCAAAAGCCTCGTCAACTAATCCTTCGCCTTCACACAACATTGTAGAAAACACGCTCTTTGTTTCAATTTCACCACACAACTTGCGAGAACGTGAAACTTCTTTTCTTTGTTTCAGAATCAATCAAGTTCGTTTTGGGTGAACAAAAAGCTGAAAAAGTTCTTGCTTCCAAATTTTCGAGTCAGCCATCAAGAAAAACCGAACGGCTGAGATGACGTGGGGCGAAACCGCCACCAAGCCCGTTCGAGTTAAAAAGACCTGTTCGATAACAAAGTCGCTGTTTCGCCCTCACGTCCATTGATTTGTTGGGCGTTGTTTTCATCCGAAGGCACGCTTTTTCATTAACAGTCTTTGTCGCGCTTCATAAAAGAATTGGCAGTTCCATACGCGCCTCTGTTTTCGCCCCAATTCATTTTCATTCCAGCCTTCGTTATTTTGCCCCTTACTCTGCGCTTTGTTCCAATGTCAAACCTGATTGTCAATTTCGACTTGTCAATACTGATATTTTGCAAAGCAACTTCATCATAAGCAAGTCCAAGTTCGTTTTGCAGTTCGGCGAATGTTCCGACATACTTGCCGTTCTCGGTTGCAATTTTTATCACGCCGTTGCCGATGATGCCTTCCGATATTTCTCTCAAATCAGAATAGCAGCCAACAACCGAAACGGCTTGAGAAGATTTTTGAGCAACAGCAAAGGTTGTCGCGCCAACGAGAATTATCAAGCACCAAAGAAATAGTAGAGTTTTACGAGTCATAATTTTTGTAACATTTAGCGCATTTTCATTAGCCAAGAGAAAACGCACAACGCTTGAGATGACGTGGGGCGAAACCGCCACCGCGCAACTCCGAGTTAAAGGAAGACCGTTTTAACAAAGTCGCTGTTTCGCCCTCACGTCCATTGATTTGTTCGGTTTGTTTTCATTTTCAACTCGCTGTTTGTCTTCCAAGCAACTTTCAAGAAAACAAAGAAGTATTCTGTTCACGCCGTTTGTCTTCAAAGCAACTTGCGGAAAACAAATCTCTTTCAATTCAAGCCGTTCGCCTTCGCGCAACTTTATTTTCAGCAAGTCTTTGTTTGACTTCAAGAAAGATAAAGGAAACTGAAAATTGTGTCAATCAAATTCATCGCCTTCGCTCAACATTGTAGAAAACACGCTCTTCGCTTCTGTTTCACCGCACAACTTGCGAGAACGTGAAACTTCTTTTCTTCGTTTCAAAGTCGGTCAAGTTTATTCTCAACCAGCGAAGAAAAATCTGAAAAAGTTCTTCATTCCGAATTTCCGCGCAAACAATCGAGAAAAACCGAACGGCGGAGTTGACGCGGGCAAAAACCGACTCCGCGCAACTCCGAGTTAAACAAGTTCGGTTTTAAAGAGAAGCTGTTTTTGCCTCGCGTCCAATGATTTGTTCGGTTTGTTTCCGTTTTCACCGCGCCGTTTGTTTTCAAAATAACTTTCGAGAAACCGAGTTTCGTCCATTTCAAGCCGTTTCTTTTTCTCCAAGTTTCGAGAAAATAAAAATCTTTCAATTCGCGCCGTTTGTCTTCACACAACTTTGTTTGAAACAGACCTTGTTTCACCTGCAAAACCGTTAAAATTAAAGGTGCATTTCCGCCGACAAGCGCGTCGCTTTCGCGCGACTTTCAAGAAACCGAATCTTTCTTTGCAGCAGAAAACTTGGGCGCGGACGAAACTTCTTTCCCGCGTTCGTTTTCAGTCAAGTTTATTTCAGGCGAACAACGAAAACAGGAAAAAGTTCTTCGATTCAGATTTTCCGATTTCAGCTTTCGAGAAAAACCGAACGGCTGAGATGACGTGGGGCGAAACCGATTACACGCAACTTCGAGTTAAAAAGACACCTTCGATAAGAAAGTCGCTGTTTCGCCCTCACGTCCATTGATTTGTTGGGTTTGTTTTCATTTTCAACGCGCCCTTTGTCTTTCCGCAACTTTTGGGAAACAATCAAGCATTAAATTTATGCCGTTTGTTTTCGCACAACTTTTGAGAAAACGAAAAGCGTTTACTTCACGCCGTCCGCCTTCACACAACTTACATTTCCGCAAGTCTTTGTTTCACCTTCCGAAACGATAGACAAAACCAAAAACCGTGTCAATCAAATCCGTCGCTTTCATTCAACATTGTAGAAAACAAGTCTTCGGTGCGCGATTTCTTCAAGCGACATCGAGAACGCGAATTTTCGTGCGCAGCGGAAAACGTGCCGTTTAGCCAAAGGCGAAACTTTTCTTCTTCGGTCAAAGTTCACAAAGTCAGTTTTCAACAAGCGACAAAAAATCTGTAAAAAGTTCTTTCTTCCGCTTTCCGACAATAGCAACCGAGAAAAACCCAACGACTGAGTTGACGCGGGCAAAAACCGAATATGAATAACACAAAGGAAAACGAAAAAAGACCAAACAAAGTCGCTGTTTTTGCCTCGTCGTCCAATGATTTGTTATGCCTGTTTATTAGAGGAAATATGCAAAAACCAATAATTTTACCCAACACATTTAACGAGCATTGTTATTTTTGCTTGAAAAACGAACAATCTGTTGATGTCCATTATGTTCACAAAGGCAGAAATGCCTTTGTTCGTATTTGTAAGACTTGTGCTGAAAAAATCAAAGTTGCAGCGGATAACGCTCTTGATTTGGTCAAACTCGGCATTAAACCAAGAAAGGCATAACGACCGAGTTGACGCGGGCAAAAACCGAACCCGCGCAACTCCGAGTTTACCAAAATAGGTTTTACAGAAAAGCTGTTTTTGCCTCGCGTCCAACGACTTGTTCGGTTTGTCTTCGTTTTAATCTTGCCGTTTGTTTTCCGCGCAACTTTCGAGAAAACAAGTTTCGTTCATTTCACGCCGGTTGTTTTCAAAGCAAGTTCCGGGAAAACAGAAAACATCCGATTTACGCCGTTTGTCTTCCGCACAACTTTATTGGCAACAGACTTTGTTTCGACTTCACAAACGCTCCGATTAACGGCGCATCTCCGACGGCAAGCGCGTCGCCTTCTCACAACTTTGAGCATACCAAATCTTCGTGTCTGTTTCACCACGCGCCGTTAAAACAAAGAACCTTTGTTCGCGGCGGAAAACTTCAGCGAAGGCGGAACTTCTTTTCTTCGTTTTAAAGTCAATCAAATATATTTTCAACAAGCGGCAAAAACTTGAAAAAGTTCCGGCTTCCAAATTTCCAAGTCAACAGTCAAGAAAAACCGAACGACCGAGTTGACGCGGGCAAAAACCGAACCCGTGCGCGTTTCAGTTTAACCAAAAAAGACTTTGAAGAGAAGCTGTTTTTGCCTCGCGTCCAATGATTTGTTCGGTTTGTTTTGGTTTTCAACGCGCCGTTTGTTTTCAAAGTAACTTTCTAGAAAACAAGTTCCGTCCGTTTCAAGTCGTTTCTTTTCGTTCACGACTCAGGAAACCGAAAACTGTTCAATTCGCGCCGATTGCTTTCAAACAACTTTGTTTGAAACAGACTTTGTTTCACCTTCAAAACCGTTTGAATCAACGACGAATCGCTGCCGGAAAGCGCGTTGCCTTCACACAACTTCAAAGAAACCAAACAGTTGTTCACAGCGGAAAATCTGCGCCAAGAGAAAACTTCTTTTCTCTGTTTCGTTTGAGTCAAGTTTATTTCGGACAAGCAGCAAAAAGCCGAAAAAAGTTCTTGTTTCCGATTTTCCGCGTTTACAAACGAGCAAAAACCGAACGGCGGCGTTGACGCGGGCGGCTTCGAGCCGTCGCAAACAAAGTCGCTGTTGCCGCCTCGCGTCCAACAACTTGTTAGACCGCCGATGTTAGTAGAAACGGCGGCTGCCGGAAAACGATTATGGAAAAAATACATAAAAATTTAGCGATTGCTTCAATTTTAGGCACAGCCGCGATGCACGAATCTTTTGATTCACGGCGACGGCGAGAACCGCGAAGCGAACAACACAACAGAACCAAGCAAGACGGCGATAAAAAACGCACTCGGAAAAAACGAAATAAACAAGCAAAAAAATCACGCAAACAAAACCGGTAATTTTCCGAAGGCGGTCTAACGACCGAGTTGACGCGGGCGGAAACCGACTTCGCGCAACTTCGAGTCAACCAAAGAAGATTTTAAAGAAAAGCTGTTTCCGCCTCGCGTCCAATGAATTGTTAAGTGTTTCTTTACTTCTTAATCTGTTCGCTGCGCTTTTCTTCCGACTTTAGTCGCAGCGCAGCGCGGATTTTTTACTAAAGAAACATTTAACGATTGAGTTGACGCGGGGCGAAACCGAATCCGCACAACTCCGAGTTTACCAAAATAGATTTAAAAGAGAAGCTGTTTCGCCCTCGCGTCCAATGATTTGTTAAGTGTTTCTTTACTTCTTAATCCGTTCGTTGCGCTTGTCTTCCGACTTTAGTCGCAGCGCAGCGCGGATTTTTTTCTAAAGAAACATTTAACGGTTGAGTTGACGCGGGCGCATTACAGATAACCTTCAAACGGAAGCTGTTTGCGCCTCGCGTCCAATGATTTGTTAGCCGCCGCCATAATAAGCGAAAACCAAAAAAACTTATGAAAAACAAAAACCACCAAACGAACGAAAAAACTACTGACAATTTTATCGCTACGCTAGTTGCCGAAAGACAGAGAGCGTATCTGTCAGGCGACCTGCCACGCGCAAACGAGATAAGAGAAGAACTTTTACGACTTAACGTCAAACTCGATGACACGCAGCACGGCACACGCTGGACTTTTGGCTCAAGTGCGAACACCGAGAAAACCGCCGTCTTCAAACTTGGCGCGAAAGTTTTCTTTATTGCAGCCTGTCATTTTGCCGCAATGTGGACACTGTGCAAGATTGCCGAAAAGCGTTGATGTGTCGAACGATTCACTGTCACCAAAGAAAATTGGCGACGGAAACCATTTCCGACAATGTAAACAGCGAATAGAAATTTCAGTTGTTTTTGCCATAATTATTTATACATCCGCTTTTATCAAGAGGCGGCTAACGACCAAGTTGACGCGGGCGGAAACCGAGTTCACGCAACTCCGAGTTTAACGAAATATCTTTTTAAAGAGAAGCTGTTTCCGCCTCGCGTCCAACGATTTGTTGGGTTTGTCTTCGTTTTAATCACGCCGCTTGTCTTCAAAGCAACTTTCGGAAACACAAATGCGCGTCAATTTACGCCGTTTGTTTTCAAAACAACTTCGGAAAACAGAGAAATGTTCTACTCACGCCGTTCGTCACCCGCGCTGGCTCACATTTCCGCAACTCTTTGTTTGACTTTCCAAACGATAGAATAAACCAAAAACCGAAGCCTTCAAATTCGTCGCTTTCATTCACTCTTATAGAAAACATATTCTCTGCTTTCAACCGTTTCAAGCACCAACGCAGACGCGAATTTCGTTGGTGGCAAAATACACGCTGTTTAACCAAAGGCGAAACTTGTTTTCTTTAGTCAAATTCGGTCAAGTTTCGTTTTTAGCAAAGAACAAAAACCTGAAAAAAGGTTCTTGCTTCCGATTTCCGACAATCGCAACCGAGAAAAACCCAACGCTTGAGATGACGTGGGGCGAAACCGCTACGCGCAAGTTTAGGGTAACAAGACAACGTGATAAGAAAGTCGCTGTTTCGCCCTCACGTCCATTGATTTGTTATATGCGTTGTTAATTTTCAAGGCGTTTCAAATTCTGTGATAATGACTTTGGAAGCCCATAGCTATATTTCTGTTCATTTTCCTTTTGATAAATAAACACGAAGTCATCGAAAAACTTTTTGGCATCCAATAATGCTTGTCTATCATTTTCCAGCGATGTTTTCATAACGTGCTTTAACTGATAAAGGCGTTGGTGTGCCAAAAATATTTGATCATAGACGAATAACTCCTTCGTGCGCCCGCCGATGTTCTCTCCATATTCGTCAAACAGTTCGATACTGTAATTATTGTTGCACTTAGCACCGTATTGACTGGCAAATTCACTACAAATAGTATAATAGAATGAATTTAATGATTTGTAATCCATCTTGACTGAGAGGTCTGAAAAATCAGTTACCGAAACTTCATACAAAACATCTGGCGTTTCTAATGTCCATCGCCGCGAGTAGCCTTTGCCGAATCTTGTATTAATGTTGCCTTCGGTAAATGTCGGTTTATCGGGGAAGAAGGCAATAAAATTAAATTTATCAGAAACGATAGTTTTATCTTCCGCAAGTTGAGCCTGTGCCGCATAAACGCCGCACAAAACAAATAAGACAAGCATTGTTATTTTTCTCATAACTATTAGAGGTAACATTTCACCACGAAGCATATAACGGCTGAGATGACGTGGGCGAAAACAGCGGCAAAACGAGCGACGCTAAATTTTAAAAAGTAGCTGTTTTTGCCTCACGTCCATTGAATTGTTCGGTGTCGCCTTTGATTCAACGCACTTTGCTTCCCTTTCAAGCCTTTCTCGATTCTTC
Organism: Pyrinomonadaceae bacterium; assembly: GCA_965218105.1. Classification (GTDB taxonomy): domain Bacteria; phylum Acidobacteriota; class Blastocatellia; order Pyrinomonadales; family Pyrinomonadaceae. Next base: position 952,980 of record OZ244585.1, on the reverse strand, counting down.
TCCCACCATTCTTGAGCGGCAAATGCGTCTTGTTCTGAGCCACAACAAACAACTGACGGTAAAAAATAATCCGTCAATCCGTGAATAACCGCAATACGAACATCAAACGAATCGTCTTTGAGCGAATTTCCAAGAACGAGTGCCGCTCGCGGGTCTCGACTGACAGCAAGAACGCGCAAAAGGCTGGCTCTGATTTTCGCATTTTTAGTTTTGGAATACCAAGAAATTACTTTCGGCACGGTGAAAGGTTGAGAATAACCTTTGAGTTTTTGGACAGCTTGCTCAAGGTCATAATCTCCGTATTTTGGAGTTCGCCAAGTTCCGTCAGGATTTTGCACTTGCGAGCCACGCGGATTTTTAGCGGCAAAATCTAAAATGTCGCGCTCTTGAGCGAAAGCCGTCGCTACGAAAATCACAGTGCAAACAATAAATAAGATTACTCTAATCATAAAAACCACCAGCTACGATAGACACCGAACGGCTGAGATGACGTGGGGCGAAACCGCCACCAAGCCCGCCGAAAGTAACCAAAGGACGCTGATAAGAAAGTCGCTGTTTCGCCCTCACGTCCATTGATTTGTTCGATGCGTTTTTATTTATTGGTTCTTCTTCTCCCAATCTAAAGAGCCTGAAGAAACCATTTGACCGTTCGGCGTAATTTGGTATGACTTCACGGCGTATCTCAATTCTACTTTTTCATTCGGCACATAATTAACAACCGTAAACACGAACAAGCCGCGTTTGTCGCTCTCGTTTAGCAGAACCGCGTAGGTGTGATTTGCCTGAACTTTAACGGAATCCGCAAACTTTGAGTATTCGGCAAAAGAAGCAATTCGTTTAAGGTTAAATGCCCGTGAAGTAGTAACCTCCTCCAAAGAAACATTTTCTCCCAAGTCGGCAATCAGCGACATATCATCGCCAGCCGTCGAAGCCCCGAAAGAATCTTCTGACCGACACGCGCCGTTAAAGAGCAAGTCAGGACTGTTGCGTTGTTTAGAATACGCCGACAAAAAAAGCGCGGTGTTTGCATAGCCTTTCTGAAACTCGTCGGACGGACGACAACTATAAGACGGTGAAAGCGTCACGGTTTTAATTGTATGCAGTTCGGGCAGTTCATATTTCTGCGCGACGTTTTGAGCCGATAGCGAAACGCTTGCGGCAAGCGTAATGATAAGCGACAAAATTATATTTTTCATTGTGATTTACCTCAAAGCTAAAATTTACCACGAAGCATCGAACGATTGAGTTGACGCGGGGCGAAACCGAATCCGCACAACTCCGAGTTTACCAAAATAGATTTAAAAGAGAAGCTGTTTCGCCCTCGCGTCCAATGATTTGTTAAGTGTTTCTTTACTTCTTAATCCGTTCGTTGCGCTTGTCTTCCGACTTTAGTCGCAGCGCAGCGCGGATTTTTTTCTAAAGAAACATTTAACGATTGAGATGACGTGGGGCGAAACCGCCGCCACACAACTCCGAGTTCACCAAAAGCCGTCCAAAAGAAAGTCGCTGTTTCGCCCTCACGTCCATTGATTTGTTATACGTTTGGTTGACTCCAAACGCCGCCGCTATTTTTATCTTCGAGAAAAACGCGGCGCGTTTTTCTTATTCAACCAAACGTATAACGATTGAGATGACGTGGGGCGAAACCGAATACACGCAACTCCGAGTTAAAAAGACCTGTTCGATAACAAAGTCGCTGTTTCGCCCTCACGTCCATTGATTTGTTATGTTTTGCTCTCATCTTTAGTGCGCCGTTTCTCTTCGCACGAGTTCGCTTCAACCGCGCAAGTCAAAATCGAGATTCTTTGCCTTTGCGCCGTTCGCTTCCACACACCTTTATTTTCAACCTGCCTTCGTTCTCGTGCTTCAAAGCTAAACCGAAAGTGCGATTCGTGTCAAGAAATTTGTTGACCTGCAAACAACTTGAAAAGTAACCGATTTCCTTTTCCGTCTCTGAGCTGTGCGCCGTTTCGGGAAACGAATTCCTGAAATCTTTGCCGGGAAGCGACCAGCGAGAAAACGCGAATCTTGTCCTTTTTCTTCCGGCGCGCGATTGATGCGCCTTCACGGGTCAAAGACTGCTGAAAAACTTCTTCAAAAGTTCCGCCATCCGAATTGCAATCTCGGTAACCACGAAAAACATAACGATTGAGATGACGTGGGCAAAAACCGAACCCGCGCACCTCCGATTAAACGAAGCAAGATTTTAAAGAGAGGCTGTTTTTGCCTCACGTCCATTGATTTGTTCGATGCGTTTTTATTACATTAGCCATATAAAAATGTATTATCTTACTATTATGACCGAAAAAGAATACAAAGAAACTTTTCCCGTGCTTGATCTAATTTATCCGATAGCAGTTAATTCTTATGAAGTATCGGTCAAGCGATTAGATTCGATAGACAGTCGCCTGCAAACTATTCTGGCTTTCATTGTCAGTGTTTCGGCGACAGTTCCTGCCATTGGATTTTCCGCTAAATTACAATTTCGCTCGACGTGGCTTCTATTTGCTCTGATTTCTTTCATTTTTAGTATGTTCATCGGCATTTATGCCAGATGGACAGGAGAAACCATTTTACTGTCGCCGGAAACTCTCTTAAACGAATACAAAGACGATCAACCTTATCAGTTTAAAAACTTTTTTATCCAAGGCGCGGCAAAAGATTTTGAAAAAAATATGAATCTCGTTTATTGCAAATGGAAACTATCGGTTGCTGTAATTATTCTTTTTGCTTTGGAATCTGTGTTTTTGGCTTTATGGGCTTCCCCGCAATAGGACGCGGCAACTTCGGATCACCTTTAAAGGGTTTGCCCGGATTCGATCTGCTTGGCGGTTTCTCCGGTAGCTTCGGCGGTTCTTTTGGTTTTTCTTTTGGATCGTTCATATTATTTTTCTTGTTCATAAAATCAAATTGCTATTTTTTACCACGAAGCATCGAACGGCGGAGTTGACGCGGGCAAAAACCGAATTCGCGCAACTCTAATTTAACCGAAGTTGGTTTTAAAGAAAAGCTGTTTTTGCCTCGCGTCCAATGATTTGTTCGGTTTGTCTTCGCTTTAAATGTGCCGTTCGTTTCCGCGCAACTTCCAAGAAAACGAAAAATCGTCAATTCACGCCGTTTGTTTTCGCCCAACTTTCAAGAAAACGAGTTTCGCTCAATTCACGCCGTTCGCCTTTACGCAACACACATTTTCGCAAGTCTTTGTTTCAACTACAAAAACCATTGCGAAAACCAAAAATCTTGGCGAGCAAATCCGTCGTCTTCACACAACGCGCGAGTTCAGCACGCTCTTCGTTTCAGTTTCACCACGCACCGACGAAACCAAAGACTTTCGTTCGCGGCGGAAATCTTGAGCAAGCGCAAGACTTCTTTTCGGCGTTCAAGTTCAGCCAAGATTCATTTTTGGCAAGGAACAAAAACCTGAAAATTTCTTGCTTCCGATTTTCCGCGCAAACAATCGAGAAAAACCGAACGATTGAGTTGACGTGGGGCGAAACCGCCACCGCGCAACGTCAGGGAAACGAAGAAAGTTTTAAAAGAGAAGCTGTTTCGCCCTCACGTCCAATGATTTGTTCGACATCGGCTTATTTTGGAAACGATACTTCTTCACTCCAAACAAGTTCCTTACGCCGTTCTGCGCCAACTAAAAATTCAAATCCAACTTGCGTCTTAAATTTTCCTTTGTCTTTTTTGAGAAGATGACGCACTTCTGATTCTGACACCTGATAAAGAGCCGTTTCGCCAGCCCGAAGCGTTTGCCTCTCTAAACCTGTGCCGCACCAACATTGGTTGTTCTGCTCAACTCTATGGTTAAGTTTAACGGCGGTCGTGCAATAGCTGTCTTTGCCATAGCCGATATAACCAACGGGCAATCGTTGATGGTTGACAATTTCAAATTCAGCGTAATTTTCGCCTTCAATTTTCAAGTATTGCTTAAAATGGATTTCGATGTTGCCAAATGCCTGCTCAACAAGCTGTTCATTTATTGGGGCTGCATCAATTTCCATCCAAGGGTCAACTTCGACGAAAAGGAACGACGACGAAAGAACGTCGTTAGCCAAAACGCCGCCAATACCGATAGTGAAAGCAAGAACTGCAATAAAGAATTTGATTTTCAGATTTTTCATCGTTACCTCGAAAGCAAGTTTAGCATAGCAAGCGAAGATGTCGAACGACCGAGTTGACGCGGGCAAAAACCGAATTCAGACAACTTAAAGTTTAACCAAAATAGGTTTTAAAGAAAAGCTGTTTTTGCCTCGCGTCCAATGACTTGTTCGGTTTGTCTTCGTTTTAAGTAAGCCGTTTCTCTTCGCGCAACTTTCGATAGAACAGAAAAATGTTCATTTCACGCCGGTTGTTTCCGTCCAAGTTTCAGAGAAACGGAGAAATGTTCATTTCACGCCGGTTGTTTTCGCGCAACTTTGTTGGTCACAGACTTTGCTGCGATTTCGGAAACCGTCAGATTAACGGAGAATTTCCGCTAGAAAGCGCGTCGCCTTCGCGCAACTTTCAAGAAAACAAATCTTTGTTTGCAGCGGAAAATTTTGCGTGAAAGTAAAACTTCTTTTTATCTTTCAAATCCAGTCAAGTTTGTTTTCAACGAGCGACAAAAGCTAAAGAAGTTCCGACTTCCGAATTTCCGAGTAAACAAGCGAGAAAAACCGAACGGCTGAGATGACGTGGGGCGAAACCGCCACGCGCAACTTTGAGTTAAACAAGCGACGTTTTTAACAAAGTCGCTGTTTCGCCCTCACGTCCATTGATTTGTTCGACCGTCCGTTATTATCCGAACTTCTCTGCAAGTTCTGGAAACTTTTGTTCAACGTCGTCTTCCTCCCAACTTTCGCCTGCCGGTTCTGACGGTTCGATAATTTTCGTTGTTATGTCCTCTCCGGTTGCTTCTTTGTAAACGCTATTTGCGACATACAAAATGTCTTCGCACTCGTTGAACTCTCCGACGACGGCGTTCTTTGCAGCGTTTTCAGGATTGGCAAGAGCCGCCTCAAAATAATTTTTGCCTTGCGCTAACAACCAACCTCGAAAATATAAAAAGCCGTCGTCGGAAGCACCGCCGTTGACGATGTAAGCGACTGCCCACAAATCCCAACGATACGCCTCGACTAGCTTTTCGTTCAAATGTTCGTTGAAGCTAACGATTTCTTGCGGTTCTAACTCGCCCAACAACTGCGAAAGATTGTCGGCTTGTTCTGAGCAATCGCCAGCGTCAAGTTTAGATTTCTCAATTATCTCCCAAAAGTTTTCGATTTGCATAATGTATCGTTTATTTTACGGCGAAGCGGTCGAACGCTTGAGATGACGTGGGGCGAAACCGCCAGAAGTCAACTCTAAGTTTAACGGAAAACTTCGATAAGAAAGTCGCTGTTTCGCCCTCACGTCCATTGATTTGTTCGGTTTGTTTCCATTTTCAACTCGCCGTTTGTTTCCAAGCAATTTTCGAGAAAGTAAAGAAGCGTTCAAGACAATCTAAAAGTTTATTTTTATATTAGCTTGAAGTTATTTTGTTTCCATCATCGCAATAATTTCAGGCATAAAACTATCAAATGTCGGATAACGATTCGAGTCTGAAACGTATTTCGACAGAATTATTTCCGCTATGTCATTCGTATAAATAAATCCGCGCTGTGTTTGTGCAGCAATTTCCCGTGTGTAAGCATCTTCGCCCAAATTTTGTTTGGTAACTGCCGCGACAATCGCCCGCACAAGATTTTCCTCAAAGGCGTAATCCCAAGTTTTAATGTTTTGCGAAGCCAGAGCCGGTGCATTAAAAAGCCGTTCCAGTTTTACGATTTGTGCTTTATTGTCAGCTAATGCTTTTCTCAGATAGATGTGGCTTGCTTCGTGCCAGACATTTTGAATCGTCTGTCTGTTTGTCTTAAAAGCCAGCGAAGAATCGGGAAGTTGTCTGTCCTGCTCGACAGGTCCGATTTGAAACGTCACCCGTTCGCCGTTCGGCTGTCCGCGCAAACGCTGAAAATCAACGGCGTGCGCTCCCCAATTATTGAGCGATTCCAAATAAATCGTCACTTGCGGACGCGGGCGGCTCGCACCGTAACGAAAAAACGAATCAATCGTCGGCAAGACACTTTTTTCCTTTAATTCGGCGGCAAAATTGTCGGTTAAACCGGCGTATTCCGGTTGATGTTTTTGGTAAAATTTCCAGAATTTGGTTTCTTTGGCAAAAATCTTCGCGTCATTCAAAATACCGACGACGTTTTCTTTGCCGCCCGCCACTTGATACCAACTGCTGTTTTCTGGTGTTTCTATTTTGAAATCGGGAAAATCGGACAGCAACAAACCGATTTCGGTAAAGTCAGGATAAATTTGCGATTTTTTTATACGCTCAAGCGCGGGATGCTGTTTATATTTTGAGAAATAAGTCCAAACTTCGGATTTATATTTTGAATCCATCGGCATCGGATATTTGCCCGACAGCCAAAGCATAATTGCTATCAGTTCCATTCCCGCATTTATCTGCGGTCTAACGGAAATATCCTGTTTATCAAACAACGGCGATTTGTCTTGCGGAATTGCAGAAATCAACTGTCCGAACAATGTTTGAAATATTGCGAGAGAAACGAAAATTAGAATAATAAATCTGTATAATTTTTTCATATACTTTCATCTGACAACGGAAAACCGCTTTCCGCCGTTAGCAGACACGAAAAACCGAACGATTGAGATGACGTGGGGCGAAACCGATTACACGCAAGTTTAAGTTCACCAAAAACCTCGATAACAAAGTCGCTGTTTCGCCCTCACGTCCATTGATTTGTTGGGCGGCGTTTGGGTTTCAAAGGCTTCGTAACCAGGGATGTTCTGAATTGCAAACTTTGATTGCATCTTTGAGCCACTCCTTTTGCTCCGCGTCAAGATATTTAACGACAGCCTGAAAATCTTGCTCGTCTTTCGCTCGCGGATTTTTGGACTTATAAAGCAAAACGACTTCCGGGCAGAGAAACTTTACGCCTGCGCTCGACTCAAGTTGGACTTTAGCCAATGACAGCCGAATTTTCTGGTTTCTGCGGTAAAGCCATTCGGTTTGATTCGATTCGTTCAGTAGAATCTCAATTTGCGGCGGTTGCGCCGTTTCGTTAAAACAATGAATTTCGTGCGTCGGCAATCTCACCCATTCGTCCCGATGCCAAAGAATTTGCTCGCCACAAACAATCTTCTGCAAAAGCCAACCTTCAAGATAATCTTGCAATGCGATTTGGTCTTGGCGAAAAACAGCAATTTCAATGTCTTGGTGAATGCGAGTTTCTTTTTCAAGAAACAAGTCAATCGCCCAACCGCCGGCGACGAACCAACTCGGCTTAAAATCGCGCATCAAGGTCGCAACTTGTAACGGTAGAGCAAACATTCATTAAGGGACGAACGAACTTATTTCTCTCCAATTTTGGTCGCCTTTCGTCCAGTCATAACGCAGTATCCGACAAGCTCCGACACGATTGAAGACTTCTTTGCCCTCGTCAAACGGCGTATTCAACAGGCTCATTAGTATCGCGGACAAAATAGAATTATGACCGACGACGGCAATATAATCGAAAAAAGGGCGAAATTGATTCAGATAGCCGATACTTCGCACCAAACCATGCTCGGTTGTCTCAACTCCTTGATAATCATCGCGCAAAAAATACTCGTTCAGGGCGTAACTTGAAAAGACAGGTGCATTACGCCCAAAATTGATTTTAGCGGCAGTCTGTTGCGAGCGTTGAAAAAGGCTCGTCAAAATGAGTTCAACGGGCATCGGTTGTAAATAAGCCGCAAGCCGTTCAGCTTGCTGCAAGCCGGCAACCGAAAGCAAAGAGTCATTACGCGGATGAGCGGCTTCTTCGCCGGCAAGTTCTTTGGTTTCGCAATGACGGACAAGATAAAGTTGCTTCACATTCTCAAGTATAATCAAGCCGCGTCAATACACGAAGTCGCCCAACTTTGAATTATACGGAAACTATTTCCGCATTTGTCTATCAATTAATACAACACTTGTCCGCTTTTCGCAAGAAAAAATTTGCTTTTTCGGCGTAATCATTATAGTTTAAGTGTCCGTTAAATAAATTCAACGGACATCCGTTAAATTAGTTCAAACGACATCCGTTGAATTAGTTTAACCGACAACGGGTTAAAAATTATGTCAGCACTTCTCAATCAGGTTAGTGATATTATGCGGACTCGCCGTTACAGTCTGCAAACGGAAAAAACTTATATTTACTGGATCAAAAAATATATTCACTTTCACGGCGTGCGGCATCCGAAAGAGATGGGCGCGGACGAAGTGGGCGCGTTTTTGACGCATTTGGCGGTTGCGGGAAATGTCGCGGCGACGACGCAGAATCAGGCGATGTTCGCGCTGCTTTTTTTGTATAAAGAAGTTCTCGGCATTGATCTGGAACGGCTCGGCGGGAAATTTCAGACGGCGAAAAAATCGGCGCGCGTGCCGGTTGTTTTGACGCGCGAAGAAGTGTCGGCGGTTTTGTCCGAAATCAGCGGCGTTAATTGGCTGATGGCGAATCTGCTCTACGGCGCGGGACTGCGCTTGAAGGAATGTCTGCGGCTGCGCGTTAAGGATTTGGATTTCGGCTACAAACAAATCATCGTCCGCGACGGCAAAGGCGGCAAAGATCGTTTTACAATTCTGCCGAAAAAACTCGTCGAACCTTTGCGGAAACATCTTGCGTCCGTGAAAAATCTGCACGAAAATGATTTGAAATCAGGACTCGGCGCGGTTTTAATGCCGTTCGCCTTTGACGGCAAACACTCGAACGCGGCGCGTGAATGGAAATGGCAATACGTTTTTCCGTCCTCGAAAATTAGCCGCGATCCGCGCACGGGCAATACCGGCAGACATCATCTGTCGGAATCCGGTTTGCAGAAAGCCGTTAAAATCGGTCTGCGAAAAGCGTCGGTCGAAAAACACGCCAGCTGTCACACTTTGCGCCATTCGTTTGCGACTCATCTTTTGCAAAACGGTTCGGACATTCGCACAATTCAGGATTTATTGGGACACAAGGAACTGACGACGACGATGATTTACACGCACGTTTTGCAGTCAAATCGGCTCGGCGTGGTTAGTCCGGTTGATTTATAACACGGCGGCGCGGATAACTTTTTTGTGTTCGTTCGTTCAAAGCGAATCAAAGAACGGAAAAGTGATCGGCAAAAATTCAATTGAACAATTTCCAAACGCGCTTTAATTCCTGCATCGCGGCGAACTGATAACAGACATAATTTCCGCCCTTCGGGTTTAATTACTCACTGTTTCGGCTTCGACGACGTTCGGCTGGTGTGAACGGTCAATCGCTTCGTCTTCGACTTCGCCGCCTTTGCTGATCGGAATGTCGGCGGGATTTTCGTAACGAATTCCGAGTTTTTCGTCGTCGTCGTCGTCGTCGGAAGTGATTAATTTTTGAATTGAATTCGGCGGCGTGTAACCCGGATAATCAACTCTCGAATGATAAATTGCGACGAGCGATTTGATCATTGATTCACGAATCTGCGTCAGTTCGCGCAGAGTCAAATCGCATTCGTCCAACTGGTCGTCGGCGACAATCGCGTCAATAATTTTCGTCACGATAAAGCGTATGTTTTCCGGTGTCGGCTCGCTCAGGGAACGCGCCGCCGCTTCGCAGCTGTCGGCGATCATCATTATCGCCGCTTCCTTAAACTGCGGTTTCGGTCCCGGATAACGAAAATCATTCTCGGAAATTTCTTCGTCGTGCTTGGCTTCGGCTTGCGCTTTTTTGAGAAAATAATGCAGCGTGCGCGTTCCGTGATGCTGCGGAATAAAATCAACAATGCGCTGCGGCAAACCCATTTCCTTTGCCAGTTTCGTGCCGTAAGTTACGTGGCTGATAATGATTTTCGCGCTCTGCGTCGGTTTCAGACGGTCGTGCGGATTTCTGCCGTGCTGGTTTTCGACAAAATGTTCGGGCGCGGCGGTTTTCCCGATGTCGTGATAAAGCGCGCCGATGCGCGACAGCAAACCGTTCGCGCCGACGACGCGGCAGGCATCTTCCGCCAGCTGTCCGACGGCGTGCGAATGCTGATTCGTCCCCGGTGCGCGCAGCGCGAGTTGTCCGAGCGCGGGCAGATCGGCGTTGGACAGTTCGAGCAGTTTGACATCCGTCATAATGCCGAAAAATGTTTCGCACAACGGCAAAAACATCGCCGTAATCGCCGCCGTTATCAAACCGCTCGCCAGACCGCAGCCGACGGCGAGCATTATCGTATTTAAAATAAACGGCTGCTGCGTATAAGCGATCAGAGCGATTGCCGCCGCGACGCTCGCCAAACCGACCAGAACGCCCGCGATTGTTACCGATTGGCGCGAGCGATAGCGTCCGATTCCGTAAACCGCGACCGCCGAGACGATCACCGCGAAAATCGCAAATTCCAAACCTTTCGGCGCGAGCAAACCCGCCAGCAATGCGAGAAAAAGTCCGGTAAAAAGAGCCGTCCGCCGGTCGGCGAGCAGCGTCATCAAAAGGGAACCGAAGGCGAACGGAATCGCAAACGCCCAGAGCGTCGGATCATTCAGCGGCGCTTTGATATTTTGCGCGGCGGTAAATTCCGCCATACGAAAAAAAACCGCCATCAACGCCGTCTGAACTAAAACGATAAACCCGAACAGCGCGAAAGTCTTTTCTTCGCTTAAAACGATGCGCGAAACATTTCCGCGATGCTGAATATATTTCCAAGCGACCCAGAAAAGCGCGGAAATCAACGCCAGCAGACCGAAAAAGCGGTTAATCTGCCGCGTCGAAGTGCTGTAATCCCGAATGGCGGCGATTTGCGCGAGAGTTTTGTCGGTTATCATATCGCCTTCGCCGACAATTTTTTGCGAACGCTTGAGCGAAATCGTGACCGGCTGGACGTTTCTGGCGACGGCTTCTCTGGCGTTGCCCGTCGCCACGCTGTCATACACGACGCTCGGCTGAATCAGCGGATCGAGCGCGGCGTTGAACGCTTCGACTTCTTTTTCGGACAGACTGGGAATCTGTTTTAATTCTTCGTTCAGCTTATTTCGCGCCGTCGAAAGAGCCGTCATACTGCTTTCGGGAAATTTGACCACCGATTGCTGATTCGGTTTTTGGCGGTCGTTGAGCGTTATTTCATCGTTAAAATACTGCCGATCCTGATCGCCGTAAATCATTCCTTCGGCATTTTCGCGCAAAACTCTGGTGATCGAATCAATTTCGTTATTGGTGAACCGCCGCGCCGAAAATACGCGACCGATTTCCGCGCCGCCCGCGCCCGTCCACTGCGCGTCAGTCTTATTATTGGCGTTGGCTTTGGCATTTACATTGGAATTATCGGTTTTTCTCGCCAGACCTTCCCACGCCGAGCGGAAACTCTGCACGGCTTCGTCGGCGCGGTTCGATTCGAATGTAAAAATCGGATGAACGCTTTCCAGCGCGGATTGTTTGATTTTGTCGGTCGCTTCGGTGTCGGTAACGGTGATGTCGGCGGGCGAAATTATGCTTTGGCGGGCAACGTCGCCTTCTTTATACTGTTCGGTGGCTGAACGCCAGAACGGATTGTTGATTAAAAATGTCGTCAAAAGACAGAGAAAAGCGAAGCCGAGCCAAAATTTTTGGTCTGCGGACAATTTTTCAAAAGGACGCGAAATGTAATTCGCGGCGATTTTGCGAAACTTCGTAAAAGGCGTTGCCAGTTCTTGTATGCGCTTGCTCATCTTAATTTTAGATTTGAGATCGGCGATTTTGGATTGCTCAAAATTCAACCCGCCGTTCTAAAACCCAATTCGCCGCATTCAAACTTTTTGAACGGCAAATTTGCTCAAATCTTTTGCCACGACTTCGCCGATTTTCTCCAGCATCGGCATCAAACTTTTTGGATGGATAGCTGAAACTGCCACACTTTCACGGTCTTTGTCAAATAAAATCGCGCGTTTTAACGCCTCCAGCGAATTTTCGTCAACCAAATCCGCTTTATTCAAAACAATCAAACGCGGAATATTGTTTAGTTCGAGTTCGTGCAAAATCTTGTCAACCGATTCGATTTGCTGCGCGGCTTGCGCGTTGGAAGCGTCAACGACGTGAACGAGCAAATCGCTGTCGCTGATTTCTTCGAGCGTGGCGCGAAACGCCGCGACGAGCGTTTCCGGCAAATCTCGGATAAATCCAACCGTGTCGTTGATGATAATTTCCTGTTCCATCGGCAGCCGCAAACGGCGCGAAGTCGGGTCGAGCGTGGCGAACATTTTCTTTTCCGCGTAAACTTTGCTGTCGGTTAAAGTATTGAGCAAAGTAGATTTACCGGCGTTCGTGTAACCGACCAGCGAAATTATCGGGACGTTGCGGCTCAGACGGCTTTTGCGTCGTTCCTGTCGTTGACGGCTCAAATTATTGACTTGTTTTTCAAGCTGTGAAATTTTATCGCGGGCGCGGCGGCGGTCGGTTTCCAGTTTCGATTCGCCGGGACCGCGCCCGCCGATTCCGCCCGCCAAACGCGAAAGCGCGACGTTTTGCCCCTGCGCCAGACGCGGCAGCAGATACTTTAACTGCGCGAGTTCGACCTGTAATTTTCCTTCGCGCGATTGGGCGCGTTGGGCGAAAATGTCCAAAATTAACTGCGGACGATCAATTACTTTCAATTCCGTCGCCTCGGACAAGGAACGAACCTGCGCGGGCGAAAGTTCCGCGTCGAACACGATCAAATCCGCGCCCAAACGCATCGCGCGAATCAATAATTCTTCGAGTTTTCCGCGTCCTAAAACCGTTTTCGGATCAATTTTGCCGCGCCGCTGAATTATTTTATCGAGAACGACGACATCCGCCGACAGCGCGAGTTCTTCGAGTTCGGCGAGCGATTCTTCCGCTTCGGACAAATAGCCGGTCGTTACCGAAACTAAAATCACGCGGTCGCGGTTTGTCTGACGACTGCGCGCCGTCAGACGATTTCGCGCCATTTCGTTTTCGAGCGAATTTATCAGCGCGATGAAATTTGTGTCGAGCTGCGACGGCAATTTTGGCTCTAAAAATTCATACGGAACAGCTTCGTCTTCGGAGACGAGTTCGTCGGCGGTCGTCGGCAAAAGATGCGCCGAATAGACGTTGTTCGGCAAACCCGTTTCGCCGTCAACCTGCACGACCGACATCAAATCGAGCCGCAAAAGTGCTAAATCCGTCAAATCGTCCTGCGTCAATTTTTCGTTTAACAGTTGCGTATGAACACAGCGCAAACCGCGAAAACGGTCAGCCGAAACGCGCGCGCGTCCGAAATCCGGCATCTCGATTCGTTTCGCCGTGCCGACCATCACATATTCGACCTGTCCTTTGCGATTGATGAGAACGCCGATTTGTCTGCCTGTCTCGAATGAAATCTCGGTCATCTGCCGCGCCAGCTCCGGTGAAACGATCACTTCGGGAGCGACGCGCCGCGTCGAAAGTCGTTCGATGCGTTTAAGTTGATTGTGTTTTAAGCCCTGCGTAAAACCGTAAATATTACTAATAAGATTAAAATCCTCCTCAAACAATAATCACATTATAACAGATTCCAGATTGCAGATTCCAGATTGCAGATTGCAGATTGCAGATTCTGTATTTCGAGCCGAAAATCGCCGACTGTAATTCACAAATCGGGGACATTTTTCATAAATTTGGAATTTGGAATTTGGAATTTGAAACTCATTTCCATACAATCAATCAATGCAGCCGCGCACGAAAAGACAAAAAGACGTATTGGAATACATAACGCGCTTTGTCGAAAAACACGCTTACGAGCCTTCGTATCAGCAAATTGCCAACTCGCTCGGCATCGCCTCAAAAAGCGGTGTCGCCAAACATATCGCGGCACTGGAAAAACAGGGTTTGATCGCGCGCCGACACGAAAAGGGAAGTTTCAATCTGGAACTGCCGCGAAAAAGTCCGATTGGCGAATTCGTCTGTGAAATCGAATGGCTCGATGTGCCTAATGACGAATCTTCGTCTGTCAATTGGGAAAATGAGCCGCTTTTCGTGCCGAAGTTTCTGCTCGGTTTTCAAACGCCGGAAAATCTGCGGGCTTTTTCCGTGCCGAACGATTCGATGATCGAAGAACATATCTGCGAAGGAGATATTTCAATAATTCAGGAAAAATCGTTCGCCCGTGACGGCGAAGTCGTGGTTGCCGTCATCCAGAAAAAAAGAACGGTCATAAAAAAGTTTTACCGGCAGGGCGCGAATATCGAACTTCGTCCGGCTAACCCGAATTACGTTTCAATTATCCTTCCCGCCGACAAAATTTCAGTGCGCGGCATTTTGTGCGGCATTTTGCGTCCGCTATACTAGTTGTGAACGGTGAATTGCAAACGGCGGGTGAAAAGTAAAATTCACCGTTTTCAACTCACCGTTTATCACTAATTTTATGTCAAATACACCAACCCCAAATGCGAGTTACAGCGTAACTTTGCGCGTCAAAATTCAAAATCAGCCGGGCAAACTCGGTCAAATTACAACCGCCATCGGCAAAGCCGGCGGCGACATCGAAGGCATTGATATTGTCAGTGTCGGCAAAGATTTTTTGATCCGCGACATAACCGTCAACGCCGCGTCCGAAAAGCACGACGAAGAAATCGCGCAGTCTTTAGAAAATATTGACGGCGTGGAAATCGTCAATATCTCCGACCGCACTTTTTTGATGCACCTCGGCGGCAAAATCGAAATGGTTTCCAAAGTTCCGCTGAAAACGCGCTCGGATTTATCAATGGCTTACACGCCCGGAGTCGCTCGCGTCTGCGAAGCGATTGCCAAAGACCCGGAAAAAGCCTACACGCTGACGATCAAAAAAAATACCGTCGCCGTGATCACCGACGGAACGGCGGTTTTGGGTTTGGGCGACATCGGACCGGCGGCGGCGATGCCCGTGATGGAAGGCAAATGTCAGCTTTTCAAGGAATTCGGCGACGTTGACGCTTTTCCGATTTGTCTGGATACCAAAGACCCGCACGAAATTGTCGAAACAATCAAAAATATTTCAGTCGTATTCGGCGGAATCAATCTCGAAGATATTTCCGCGCCGCGCTGTTTTCAAATCGAAGATCGTTTGAAAGAAGAATTGGATATTCCGGTTTTTCACGACGATCAGCACGGAACTGCCGTCGTCGTTCTCGCCGCATTGATAAACGCGCTGAAAATCGTCGGCAAAAAAATGGAAGACATCAAGCTCGTCGTCAACGGAGTCGGCGCGGCGGGCGTGGCGTGTTCAAAAATCGTGATGGCGGCGGGCGTGAAAAATATCATCGGCTGCGACCAAAACGGCGCGCTTTACGCCGGACGCGCGGAAAATATGAACTGGGTCAAAGATTGGTACGCGCGAAACACCAATCCGAATATGGAGAAAGGCTCGATTCACGAAGTTATCAAAGGCGCGGACGTGTTTTTCGGCTTGAGCGCGCCGGGCGTAATTGACGAAAATGACCTCGAAAATATGGCAAAAGACCCGATTGTTTTTGCGATGGCAAATCCCGTTCCCGAAATTATGCCCGAAGATACCGTCGGGCGCGTCGCTGTGATGGCGACCGGAAGAAGCGATTATCCGAACCAAATCAACAATGTTTTGTGTTTTCCCGGAATTTTTCGCGGCGCGTTAAACTGCCGCGCGTCACGCATCAACGAAGAAATGAAAATCGCCGCGGCGACGGCGATTGCGGAAATAATTTCGGAAAACGAACTTCATCCCGATTACATAATTCCGTCGGTTTTCGACAAACGAGTCGGCGAAGCGGTCGCCGCCAAAGTCGAAGAAGCCGCTTACGAAACCGGCGTGGCGCGGCGTTCGCGGACGGATATTGATTCAGAGTTTTAAAAAATTTTTATAAAAGGCGGGAAATTTGTCCAAGCGGATTCGTAAGGAAAAATGCTGAAAATATAACTGCCGAATCAGGAAAATTCCGACACTTCCGATTGTCTGTAAGGAATGCCCAATTTAGACAGAATATTTTCCAACAACTTAACTTCTTTCAAATCTTTATCTTCAAATTCCACGCCGTGCGGTTTCATATTGAAAACTGCCTGAAAAGTTTCGTATTTAGCATCTTCGCTGATGTTCAGAGCTGTAAGTTCTTTTGCAAGAATATCCGCATCAATATTTTTATTTTCGTAAACAAATGGAATGTTAATAAATACCATACGTTCAGCTTAACACCTTTTGGCAATTATCGCCGCTCATCCGTCCAATTATTTGCCAAAAACAAATTATAATTAATGATCAAGAAAGACGCGTTTTTGAGAACTGCCGCCAAATAATCACCGCAATTGCGATGAGAAAAATCTCCGTCATCAAGAGCGCGATCACTACAAATTCCACACTGATAATCAAACCGAGTCCGGGCAGCAAAATACTTCCGCCGCCGTTCATCAACGCGGTCAGCGCGCCGACAAAAAGCAGAAAAACAACTGATGCTTTCAATATCAGAATAACCAAAACGAGTTTTAATAATTTGTTCATCGAAAATTTCCTCCTATTCTTTTGAAATTTTGCTCCAATCAACTTCCAACTTTTCCCTGTCCCATTTCGCCAAATTCGCGCCCGCTTCGTAAGTGCTTTGCATAAAATCCAAAATCATCTGATCGGGATTTTCCGATTGGCGAATGTCTTCGTATTTTAACAGATATTCGCCTATTTCTTCCGAATAAACTGCCGCATCGGGAAAAATTTTTTGTTTGCCGAAATCTTTAGGCGCGGGCGCGGCGTAAGCGTAAAACGCGGCTTCGCCGAAACCGTTTCCCGTCCAAAACCCGTGACTGATAACTTCCTGATCGTAGGCGACGCGCGTAATAAAATCGGCGTTTTCGCGCGGCGGCGCGGCTTTTCCCGAAAATCTCGTAACCGCTAAATCGAAACTTCCCCAAAAGAAATGAACGGGCGAACATTTTCCCGTAAACCGCGAGCGAAATTCTTTGAAAACCTGATCAATTTTCAGCAAAATTCGCCAAAAACGATGCACAAATTCGGCATCGTAAGATTTATGAGTTTCATCTTCGACAAACGGAATCGGGTTTTGGAGTTCGTCGGGAATCGCCGTTATTTCAACTTCGATTCCGTTTGATTTCAGATTGCTCATCAATTTTTTGTAAAAATCGGCAACAGACATCGGTTCGAGTTTGAAGGAAAATCCGTCGTTAAAACTCGTCTGAACAATCAATTGATGATTGATAAAATCAAAATCAATCGCAAAAGATTCGTTTTCGTAAGGCATCGCCGAAGTCGTCAAACCGCGCGGCGACAGATAAAGCGGCACATTCCACCATTCGTTGAGCATCGGCGTTTGTTTAAGACGAATTTTGCCGACAATTTGCGTCCACAAATGCAGCGTGTCGTTCGTTTCCTGCCATTCGTCAAGCAGCAAAGCCGGATAAATTTCTTCTTTTTTTGAATTAGCCATAAAATCTCCCGTAATTAAATTTTAACTTTTTTTCTCGTTCGATTAAACTTCCGCAATCAAAGCGAGCAAATCTTCCGCCGAAAGTTTTCCGCTCGTGTCGGTTCCTTCCAAAAGACTGTCCGCCAAATCGCGTTTGGTTTCGTGCAGTTTGAGGATTTTTTCTTCAACCGTATTTTCTGTAACTAAACGATATACAGTTACGGGACGCTGTTGTCCGATGCGGTGAACGCGGTCGGTCGCCTGATCTTCAACCGCCGGATTCCACCACGGATCGAGGTGAATGACATAATCCGCCGCCGTTAAATTCAAACCCGTGCCGCCCGCTTTCAAACTAATCAAAAATACGTCGCCGATGCCTTTTTGGAATTCGTCAATTCGTTCCTGCCGCACGTTCGGCGGCGTGCTGCCGTCGAGATATTGATAGGCAATTCCTTTTTTGTCCAGATAATCTCTGACGATTTTCAAATGTTTGACGAATTGGCTGAAAACCAGTGCTTTATGTTTATTTTCCAAAAGTTCGTCCAAAGTTTCGCCGAAAAGTTCGAGTTTTGAACTGCTGATCGGTACATTTTCTTTGACCAATTGCGGATGACAGCACGCCAATCTCAGGCGCGTTAATTCGGCTAAAATTCGGAAGCGTTTGTCTTTCGCGTCGCCGTCCTGCGATTCGATTTTTTCCAGTGCTTCGCGGCGAATCGCTTCGTAAAAAGCGCGTTCTTCGTCGGACATTTCGACCGTCAGAACGATTTCGGTTTTCGCGGGCAAATCATCCAGAACCTGATTTTTGCGCCGCCGCAAAGTAAACGGTTTAATCAATTTCTGCAAGGTTTTACGCGCATTTTCGTCCCTGTTTTTCTCAATCGGCAAAGCGAAGTTTTCGGCAAAAAATTCGTGTCTGCCCAAAAGTCCGGGATTGATAAAATTGAACAAATTCCACAGTTCGCCGAGATGATTTTCAATCGGCGTGCCGGTCGTAATCAGACGAAAATCTCCGTCGAGATTCATCACGGTTTTTGATCGTTTCGTGTGGCGATTTTTAACGGCTTGCGCTTCGTCCAAAACGATGGTCGCAAATTTTTTGTTGATAAAAAGCTCTTCTTCCGCCTGTAAAAGATTGTAACTCGTCACCAAAACGTCGTATTTTTCGAGATTTTCAACCGCCGCCCGTCTGTCGCCCGCGCCGAAAATCTGAAAATTCAAAGTCGGCGCGAAACGCATCGCTTCCTTCACCCAATTGCGGCAAACGCTGACCGGCGCGACGACCAACGCCGCGCCGAGTTCGGCTCGTTCAACCAAAACCGCCAATGCCTGAAGCGTTTTTCCAAGCCCCATGTCGTCCGCCAAACACGCGCCAACGCCCCAGTTTGCGAGCCGCGAAAGCCATTCGTAACCGGCGAGTTGGTACGGACGAAAATCAGCTTCAAAAGTCGCGGGAAGTTCGGGAACAAATTTGTTTGCCGCTTTTATTCGCGCCAGATGATCTTTCCACGCTTTGTCCGCTTTGAAATTTTCGAGTTCTTCGGCAAAGTCCTGCAAAATTCCCGAACGCAGATTGTGCAGACGATTTTCGTCGTCCAAAACCGCGCTCAGAGATTGCAGATGTTTTCGCAGTTTTTCCGTAATGGCGATAAATTGTCCGTCGGACAGTTCAATAAAATTCTTCGTGTTTTCGTTCAAAAGTCCGTTTAATTCCCGCATCGAAAGTATTAAATCTTCGTTGACTTGGACTTTTCCTTCGACTTCAAACCAGTTGTTTTTGCCTTTGACGGCGAGCGAAAAATTGTCGAAATTAACGCTGCCGAGCAGTTTTAATTTCTGCCCTTTCGTCCATTCGACGACGAGTTTTCCTTCGACGCGCGGCTCTTCCATTTCCAACATCGCCGTCAGACATTCTTCCGCGTCGTTTAATTCCCATTCGTAATTCTGACTTTCAAATTCCGCCAAAAACGGACACATTTGTTCGATTTCAGTGAGCAGTTTTCGCTCGCTTTTCAAATCGCGCTTCGTTCTGGTTCGCACACCGTCAATGTCGGCGATGACCGATTCGCCGCCTTTTCCCGGCTTGAAATACGGCGGAACGCTGCCGAAAGGTTTTGTAAAA
This sequence comes from Pyrinomonadaceae bacterium, assembly GCA_965218105.1. Taxonomy (GTDB): domain Bacteria; phylum Acidobacteriota; class Blastocatellia; order Pyrinomonadales; family Pyrinomonadaceae. The sequence continues at coordinate 933,475 of OZ244585.1, read as the reverse complement.
AATTCGAGATGAAAACCTTCGCCGTTCGGCGTAACAAGAGCGTGAATCCGGTTTTCGGCTTCGACAAACGGCAAATTTTCAAAATGTTCTTCCAAATCGCTCTGAATCGAAATTCGCGTCGAAAGCGGCTGAATCGCTTTTAGTAATTTTTCCCGTCCTTTCGCCGGAATTTTCAGCCGATTTTCTTTCAAAGAACCCGCAATATCAACGTGATATTTGGAAATTTCGATCACTTTATAGCGCGTCTCGGTTTCCTTTTCGACGATCACGCCTTCGTCGGAAAATTTCGTGTCGAACGAAAGTTCGAGATCATCTTTCGTTTGACGAATCAACAGCGAAGGCTCGCCGGAAATCAACTGTACATTGACGCTCGGATTTTTATACAGAAACAAAAACGGATGTCCGACGAGCGCGGAGAGCGATTTTTCCCAATCGAAATCATAGGCAAAAGAGCCGTAAGAATAGTAATCCTGAAACCTTCTCATCGCGGTTTTGACGACGAAACCGTCCTGTTCGGTCAGATTTTTGACATCGCGTTCGTACAATCTTTTAAGAGCGATATTGCGCCCGTCCGTCCAGCCTTTTTTGCCGAATTTCTGCTCGACGGGCTGAATTTCTTTGCTCTCGAAATTCAGCAGCCACGCGACGCGCGTTTCATCAATGGCGGCGGTTTTTGCGCCGCTTTTGCCCTGAACTTTTTCGGCGACGACCATCAAAGTATTCAAAGCGCGTTCCCAATCTTCGAGTTTCGGAACAATATTTCCGACCGGCTCGATTTCGAGTTCGGCTTGCAGAATTTCGCTCGTTTTCTTCGCTTCCAGATTCGATTTTCCTCTGACCGAAAGCAAATTCGCGGCTTCGAGCTGAAGCCATTTGTAGCCTGAATTCTGCGCCTGCTGCGAAAATTCCTTCACATAATTCGGCAAATTCAGCGGCGGCGCGAGTGCGGTCAAAATGATGCGAATAAATTTGTCGAGAAATGTATCGGAATTGATTTGCGACGCGGCGATTTGCGCCAAATCGTCTTTATTTCTCAAGAAGTTAGCGAACGAACTGATCGCGTAATGAACGGTAGATGCGGGATTATTTTTTGAAGAATGAACGCTGAATTCTTCCGCAAACAGCAGGAATTTCGCCTCGTTGGTTTTGAAAAGTGCCAAACCGTAAAAAAACATTCGCCAATCAACCGGAAAACCTTTCTTTTTGCCGAACCATTTCCGCCAGAATTTCACCGCTTCTTCGCCGAAGAGCGCGGCTTTTTCGTAATCTTTTTCCAAAACTGCGATCAGCATCGAAGAAATCAGCGCGTGCAGATTGTCCGGCGTTCCGATAGTTCGTTGTGCTTCGGAAAATTCGCCTTTGAAAATTTTTTCCAAAACCGCAAAAATCTGAAACGGTTCGGCATCAATTTTCGATTCGCGTACAAAATCCCAAAATTCATCTGTTTTTGTGCCGTTTTCAATCGCGCCGCCGAAAAAATCGAGCAAAATTTCCGTCTGAAAGCGCGGTTCAAATTTGGCGAGAAATTCTTTTTGAAACGGCTCGGCAAAAATCCGAAACCGCATTTCGCTCGCTTCGATTTCGAGATTTTTCTCCCTGATAATTTCAGAAAGCGTAATCATTTTGAGTTTGTCCCGCCGGTAGATACTCAGCCGATAATCGCGCAAAAGCCTCGATTTATAGCGTTCGCCGTTTTGATACCAGCTCGAAAATTCGCCCAAACTGAAATTCGTCTGAATTTTTTCGACGACTTCGCCAAACCAATCTTCACGCACCGCTTCACGGGTAAAAAATTCTTTCAATTCGCCGCCGTCAATCTGAAAACCGTTTCCCCAATATTCGCTCGTGTTGTGAAGCAAACCTTTATGAATCAGCGAATTACGCAAAAGCGAAACATACTGCATCGAAAACACCTTTCCTTCGGGCGTTTTCAGACTGAGAATCCGCAGCAGTTTTTGAAATTCCTGCGCCGTAATCTGCTCCCAAAACAGCGAAAGACACTGCAAAATCCGGCTTTCATTCGGTGAAATTTTACTTAATTTAACTTCAAAATCTGTCATAAAAGGCAAGCTGCATTTTAAAATCCAATCAACTTTAACGAGTAAAAATTATTCATCTCCAAACTTTCTACAATATTACATTCAAAAGAAAATCCATAATCTGAGTTTGCGACTCGAATTATGGATTTATCTTTTTTTTGCGTTTTCTTTGTCTTATATTTTAACGCATTCACCGCGCTTCAAAAATTGCCCGTCGCCTTGTTTTCCGACGTGTTCGCCGTTTTCGATGACGACGCGCCCGCGAGATAGAACGGTTTCGACTTTGCCTTTGACCTTCCAGCCTTCGTAACTCGAATAATCTACGTTCATATGTTCGTGTTCAACGCCGAACGTGTGTTCTTTTTCCGGGTCGAAAATCACGATGTCGGCATCCGAACCGACGGCAATCGTGCCTTTTTTCGGGAAAAGTCCGAACATTTTCGCGGCGGCGGTTGAGGTTAGTTCGACGAAGCGATTCAGCGAAATGCGGTTTTCGACGACTCCGCCGTTATAAATCAGCGACATTCGATTTTCAACTCCCGGCGCGCCGTTCGGGATTTTTGAAAAATCATGCTTACCTAATTCTTTTTGCTCTTTCATACAAAACGGGCAATGGTCGGTCGAGATGACTTGCAGGTCATCCATTTTCAAACCTTTCCACAATTCCGCCTGATTATGTTTTTCGCGCAGCGGCGGAGTCATCACAAACCGCGCGCCCGCGAAATCTTCGCCGTATTCTTCGATTGAATGAAAAAGATACTGCGGGCAGGTTTCGGCGAACGCCGCGATGCCGCGATCACGCGCTTCGCGGACTTGGTTGAGCGCGTCGGTGCAAGATAAATGCACGATATAAACTGGCGATTCCGCCATTTCCGCAATCGCAATCGCGCGGTGAACGCCTTCGGCTTCGGCAATCGTCGGGCGCGTCAGCGCGTGATATTTCGGCGCGGTGCGCCCGTCGGCGAGAAAACGTTTGATAATTTCGTTGATGACGATGCCGTTTTCAGCGTGCATACACACCAACCCGCCGCGTTTTCCTGCCGCCGACATCGCCCGAAAAATCGTCGCGTCGTCCGCCAGAAAAACGCCCGGATACGCCATAAAAAGTTTGAACGACGTGATGCCTTCGTCCATCAAACGATACATTTCCTTTTCGTCGCCGTCTTCAAATTCGGTCGTAATCAAATGAAATCCATAATCAATCGCGCATTTCCCGTCGGCTTTTTTGTGCCATTTATCAACGCCCGCCGTCATCGCTTCGCCTTTCGTCTGCACCGCAAAATCAATAATCGTCGTCGTCCCGCCAAACGCCGCCGCCCGCGTTCCGGTAAAAAAATCGTCTGACGAATACGTTCCGCCAAACGGCAATTCCATATGCGTATGCGGATCAATGCCGCCCGGAATTACCAATTTATTCGCCGCGTCAATAATTTTATTGGCTTCCATTTCGAGCGTTTTGCCGATGATGGAAATCTGTTCGTCTTCGATTAAAATATCTGCGCGATAATCGTCAACTGCTGTGACGATTCTTCCGTTTTTGATTAGTGTTTTCATAATATTTGAAATTTCGAGAAAAGATTTTCGATGCTGAAATTGCTAAAAAATAAACTCAACAAATCTGAATCAAATCTATTGTCTTTCTTTGTATTTCGGGCTTTAGTTTCAATTAAGTTAACGATACCTTTTTCATTAACTGAAAAAGAAATAAAGTTGCTGTCCAAACTTTTTCCTTCGTGAACGCCGCCGCCATAACCGAAAAGAAAATCATAGTTTCCGGGCGGAACATTGAGTGAAATTATAAATGTTCGTTTTTGTTTAGGGACGAGTTTAAAGAATTTTGGCAACGAATCAATATTTTCTACTTTTATTGAAAAACTTCGCGTTGTCTGAATAGATTGTCCGTCAAAGTTTTTTGTTGTCGTGCTGCTTTCGCTTTTCCAAGTTTTTGCAGATTCAAAATTATATCTGGTTATTTTTGCATCAGATTTTCCGTCAGAAGGTGAAAAGTAATCATTTTTGTCTTTTTCTCCAAAAAGCGTTGGAGCGATTTCTGAAGTTGAAACTCCGATTGTTTTACTACTTTGGTTTTCGATTTCAATCTCAAATTTAGCTTGGTTTTGCACTTCAAATTTTGGCTGGACTGTTAGTTTTAACCCGTCAACTGTCGGCAATCTTCCAGTTGTTTCAGCTTTTCCGAGAAATTCAAATTCGGTTATTAATCCATCGCCCGGATTCATTGGCTGAGAAACTTCCTTTGCATCAATGATGATGGATTGTCCTGAATATTTACGAAGCAACTCTTTCTTTTTTTCGGCGATATACATCAAATAAGTTCCACTGTGAAGATAACAAGTATCCCATTGGTCAAAGATGACAACACCTGCATATTTGCCGGGACCTCGAATGCCACCAAATACATTTGAAATAATTAGAAATGAAATTAATAACGTAATAATTAAATTTTTAAACATAACTTTCACATTTACTGTCCGCGCAAAATTTGTGTGATGTCCGCGTTCGCCGGATCAATATCAATCATCAAATCGCCGCCGCGCCGTCCGCCGTAATCGCGCGCGCCGTAATGAACGCGCCACAGCCAAACGCCTTTCGCCGGATGCTGCGAGACGGTTATCAAACTTGTTTTTACATCAACGCCCAACTCTTTCGCCTTGCGATTCGCGGAAGCCAGAACCTGCGCCACCGAAACGGCGATTTCGTCTTGCAGAGTTTCGTTGCTTAAAACTGTTGCCATAATTTTTACCTCTCAAAAATTTCTTTCGTTTTTTCAATCACGCTGAATAATCCCGAAGGTTCTATCAAATAGATATTTTCCTTTGAAATGACGAATTCACCAAGATAAAATTCGCCTTTCAAGTCAAACTCATCCCGAACGGCGCGAATGTCGGTCAAACTCGGCTCTTGTTAAAAATTCTTTCCGGTGTTCGGATGCGTGTGAAATGACACGACAATATCTTTGCCGTTCACAAAACAGTTTCGATGCGGCGGCAGAATTATTTCATTCTGCGTTCCTTTTCCCCAACGCGCAACGCTCAGAAATCCAAAATCGTCAGCGACAATAAAGCCGCCTTCTTCGTGTCCACCGGAAACATTCGGCTCCGAATCTTGCCAAGTATGTTCCAGTTTAGTAACTATTTCAGAATTTTGTAAAATTTCAGCCGGTGAGAATTTCATCTTTCGATTAAAATGTTTGCTTTATAATCGTCAGCCGCCGTGACGATTCGCCCGTTTTTAATTATTGTTTTCAAATTTTAGTTTTGACTGATGATGTCGCCTTTGACGGGCGAATAATCGGTTTTGATTTCGGTTTTGCCGTCGCGTTTGAGTGTTATTTTATCAAAAAATGTTTTCATACTCGCTTCGTCTGCAAAAAAAGCTGTGTTTTGAACTTGAAAATGCAGGTGCGGTTCGCTCGAATTGCCGGAATTTCCGCAGAGACCGATGATTTGACCGCGCGTGATTTTGTCGCCGATTTTGACGCGCACGGAATTCTGTTTGAAATGCGCGAACAGCGAATATTCGCCGTCGGCGTATTTGATGACGACCATATTTCCCGGCACGAGCATTCGGTTCATTTCGCCCGGTTTGTTGTCGTGAACGCCGTCCACCGCATAGACTACAACGCCGTCGGCGGGCGCGATGATTTCCTGTCTGAAGGCGTAATAATCTTCGTTTTTTGAGCCGTCGCCGCTGTGCGTCGCGCCGTTCGCGTCGGTCTTTAAAATGTCAAAGGCGAATCGCTGATTCGGCGCGTTTTGGTGTTGATTTTGCTCCGCCGTGTCGCCGCCCCAAACGACGAACCATTCGCCTTTGAACGGCAAAATCAATTTCGTCTGATTGCGCGAAGCGGTTTTCGGCTTGGCGGCGGGCGGCGGAGCGACGCTTAAACCGCCGATTTTTCCCGCTTTATCGAGCGCGATTCGCAGAGACATTTTCCCGCGCTCGAACTCGACTGGAAAATCCACCCACGGCGCGGCGGCGAAATTTGGCGCGCCGAGTTTGGCGATTTTGCCGTAGTTCGCGTGCAAACCATCCAAAAACGCTGTAAGTTTGTCGGTCGTAACAGCCTTTTTCATATCGGCGTTAAACTGCGCGTCAATCGGCGCGTAATCTTTCGCGTTATACGCCGAAACGAAAAGTTCAGCCGTTTTTTGAACATTTTCCGCTGCGGTCTGTCCGAATGAAATCGTCGCTGAAAAAATTATCGCAAAGAAGCAAACTAGGATATTTATCATTTTATTTCTCTCGAAATTGTCCGGTTATCAATTGCAATCGCGCCATTCTTGCGACAAATTAAGCGGGTTTTTCGATTATCGAAGGCATTTCATCCGCCAATATCGGTTTCGGTATTTCCGAACTTTCTTCGTCTTTTTTCTCCTGTTCGGCGAGAACGGTGCCGGCGGCTTCGGCAATGCGCTCTTCGATATTATCACTGGGCGCGTCCGTCGGCTGAACGTCGCCTTTGTGATAAAAGTAGGAATCCTGATAAAGTTCGCGCAGGAATTTGAAAAACACTTTGGCGATGGCGATTGCCGGAATCGCCATCACGATTCCCAGAAGTCCGAATAATTTGCCGCCGATCAGCAAGCCGAGAAAAACCGCCATCGGATGCAGGTTCAGGCGGTCGCCCATAATGCTCGGTGTCAGATAATAGCCTTCGATACTTTGGACGACGGCGAACACGCCCAAAACGGCGGCGATGTGTCCAAAACTGCTGCCGTTGGCGAAACTGAATCCGCAGGCGAGAACGATGCCGCTGATCGTGCCGACATACGGGACGGCGTTGAGCATTCCGGCGATTAGAGCGATGCCCGCCCACGCCGGAACGCCGAGAAAATAAAAGCCGACGGCGTAACAGATTGCCATAATCGAGCCGATTAAAATCTGCCCGCGCACATACGCTTCTAAAATTCTCCCGGATTCGTCAAACAGCAATTTAAACGGTTCGCGGAAGCGCGGCGGAATCAAAGTTTCCAGCGACGTGCGCCACCGCTGAAAATCAATCAGCAGATAAAACACGAAAAAAGGCACGAGAAACAAGTCGAAACCGGAACTGAGAATTTCGAGAATCCACGAGCCGCCGCCGCCCGTCGCTTTGACGTTGCCGGATTCGTCAACGGTCGTCGCGGTCGAGACGTTTTCGTTGTAGAACGCCAGCGGTTCGCTCAAAAATTTTTCAATTTTATCGCCCGCCACTTTTTCGAGCGCGGGCGAGTAACGCCTGAGAAATTCACGCTGTCGGGCAGCATTTTCCGGCGTGAAATTTTCCGCGATTTTCGCGCCCGCCTTCGCGCTTTGCGCCCATAAATCAGGCACGACATAAGCCAGAAACGCCGTAATGACGAGCGTCACGAGCAGAATGGCGACGATTGCCGAAACCGTCCGCGACAGCCCGCGCTTTTCCGCCTGATAAACAATCGGGTTAAGCAGAAAAGCGAGCGCGAACGAAGCCAAAACCGGCACGAGCGCGACGCTGCCGACGACGTAGAGAAAATAGAGAATCAAGACCGAAAAAACGACTGTCGGAACCCAGCGAAACCACCACAGAGGCGATCTTTCTTCGGGCGGCTTTATCTTAAACCAGGGAGTTTGCATATATTTTAGATTTTACAAAGGTTCGCAAATTACAATAAGGGCTGCAAGATTAATCTTGCAGCCCTTATTGTAATTTATTTGTCAATAACATCAAGCTGTTTTCGACAAAGTTTCCATATCCGGTTTCCAGCGCAAAACGGGTTTTCTCGCCGCCGTCGCTTCGTCCAATCTGCCGATTCTGGTCGAATGCGGCGCGTCAATGACGAGTTGCGGGTCGGTTTGCGCCTCTTCGTTAATATCTTTCATCGCTTCGACAAACGCGTCCAAATCTTGTCTGCCGACAGATTCGGTCGGTTCGATGAGCATCGCGCCTTCGACGATCAGCGGGAAATAAATCGTCATCGGATGAAAGCCGTAATCAATCAATCTTTTTGCAATATCGAGCGTGTGAACGCCTTTTTTCGATTGTTTTTTGTGCGAAAAAATAACTTCGTGCATCGGATCGCCGGCAAACGGTTTGTCGTAATCTTCTTTCAAAAGATGCGAAAGATAACGCGCGTTCAAAACCGCCGCTTCGGTCGCTTCTTTCAAACCCGTGTCGCCGTGCGTGTAAATATACGAAAGCGCGCGAATCATCATTCCGAAGTTACCGTAAAACGCTTTGACGCGCCCGATTGATTCGGGGCGATTGTAGTCTAATTTAAATTTGTCGCCGTCTTTGACAACGCGCGGAGTCGGCAAAAACGGTTCGAGTTCCGCCGTGCAGCAGCAAGGTCCGCAGCCCGGACCGCCGCCGCCGTGCGGTGTTGAGAATGTTTTGTGCAGATTCAAATGAATCACGTCAACGCCGAAATCGCCCGGACGCGCCACGCCAACGAGCGCGTTCATATTCGCGCCGTCCATATAAACAAGCCCGCCCGCGTCGTGAATAATGTCGCAAATTTCCGTGATGTTTTTCTCGAAAATCCCAACCGTGTTCGGATTCGTGAGCATCAAACCGGCAACGCCGCCCTGTTCGCACAAGGTCTTCAAATGCTCTAAATCGGTCAAACCTTCGTCGGTTGATTTGACGGTTTTGACGGTAAATCCGGCAAGCGCGGCAGATGCGGGATTCGTGCCGTGCGCCGAATCGGGAATCAGCATCACGCGCCGGTCTTTCGACGTTTCTCCGTCGCGTTTGTCCAAAAACGCGCGAATCAGCATCACGCCCGTCATCTCGCCGTGCGCTCCGGCGGCGGGCTGCAACGAAACGCCTTTCAATCCGGTAATTTCCGCCAAATCTTCCTGCAAATTGTAAATTAATTCGAGCGCGCCCTGCGATTCCTGTTCCGGCGCAAGCGGGTGAAGCCCCGTAAATCCGGCGATTCGCGCGGTTTTTTCGTTGAGCCGCGAATTATATTTCATCGTGCAGCTTCCAAGTGGATACATTCCCAAATCAATCGAATAATTCCACGTCGAAATGCGCGTAAAATGGCGAATCACGTCAACTTCGGAAACTTCCGGCACGCCTTCGAGATCGTCTTGACGACGCAATTCTTCGGGAATGATTTCGTCAATATTCGTTTCCTCAACGTCGAGTTTCGGCAAACTGTAACCGACTCTGCCGGTTTGTGAACGGTCAAAAATCAATTCTTCATTTTGACTCGGATGCTGTGTAACTTTTTTGATGCTCATTTTTATTTTTCTAAATCCTTTCCCTGCGGCAAGCGGCGTTCAAATTTCAGCATTTCGTTTTCGAGTTGCAACGCCATTTTCTCGCGTTCCGAACTCTCGCGGTCGCTGACGCGGCGAATTTCAAAAGCTAATCGCTCGACAATATTGGTAAGTTTGGCAAACTCTTTGCGAATATCCTTAATATCTTGCTGAATTATTTCAGTATTGTGTTCGCATTTCTTTATGTCTTCCTTATTTTGCTGGGTATCACGTTGCAGGAAAAATACGGCTTTGGTAAATTCTATCAAATCTTTCCACATACTAAGCCGCCTTCATCCATTCGGTTTCCAATCTTTTTAAAACTTCGTCGCTTTGAGATTTATAACCTGCGCTTTCAATGCGTAATTTCTCGATTTCTCTGTCTAAACGATCAATTTCAATTTGATCTTCCGCCATTTTCTCACGCGATTTTCGCATTTCTTCAACTGCCATCTTCAAAAAGACACCAAACTCTTTATATTCATTTTCGGGAATCTCAAATGTTAAAACTTTCGCCATAAAATCACCTCGAAACAATTATACAACGCTTTTCAGACCGGCGACTAAATTATCAATCTGCTCTTTCGTGTTAGTTTCCGTCGCGCAAACTAAAAAGTCGTTTTGAAAATCGTTGTAATGCCACGATAGCGGAAGACCGCCGATGATGTTTTTTTCGACGCGGAGTTTTTCCAGAATTTCGTTGGCGTTTTTTGGCGCACGGACGACGAATTCGTTGAACGTCGGCGCGGAAAAGGGAAGTGAAAAGCCGGAAATTTTTGAAATTTCTTTGGCGGCGTAAGCGGCTTTTTGCGCGTTCTGCATTGCCACTTCCTGCAAACCTTTTTTGCCCATCGCTTCCATATAAATCGTCGCGGCGAGCGCGATCAAACCTTGATTGGTGCAGATGTTCGATGTCGCTTTGTCGCGGCGAATATGTTGTTCGCGCGTCGCTAAAGTCAACACGAAACCGCGTTTGCCGTTTTTGTCGTAAGCCACGCCCGCGAGTCTTCCGGGCATTTGGCGAACGTATTTTTCCTTGCACGCGAAAAGTCCGAGATGCGGACCTCCGAACGACATTGGGATTCCGAAACTTTGACCTTCGGCGACGACAATATCCGCGCCGCACGCGCCGGGTGATTTCAACAAACCGAACGAAATCGCTTCGGTGACGACGACGATAAATAATGCGCCGACTGCGTGCGCTTTGTCGGCGAGTTTCTGCAAATCTTCAACACAGCCGAAAAAGTTTGGCGATTGGACGACGAACGCGGCGGTTTTGTCGTCGAGTTTGTTTAATTCTTCGTCTAAAACTCGTCCGGTTTCTTGGTCAAAGTGAACGGTTTCAATCGTCAAATCACCGTGCTGCGTGTAAGTTTTGCCAACTTGTAAGTATTCGGGATGAACGGTTTCGGCGATGACGACTTTATCTTTGCGCGTCACGCGCTGCGCCATCAAAAACGCTTCCGCCATCGCCGTCGAGCCGTCATACATCGAAGCGTTCGCCACGTCCATTCCGGTCAATTGGCAAACCAATGTCTGAAACTCGAAAATATACTGCAAAGTTCCTTGCGAAATTTCCGGCTGATACGGCGTGTAAGACGTAAAAAATTCCGAACGCTGAATCAAATGGTCAACAATCGTCGGCGAATAATGCGAATAAACGCCCGCGCCCAAAAACGAAGGTTTCGTCGTCGCCGTATTTCGCGCCGCCAAAGATTCCATCGCGCCGATAACTTCCGGTTCGGCGAGCGGTTCGGTGATTTTCAACGCGCGGTTTAACTGAACATTCGACGGAATCGAACGAAAAAGTTCATCCGCCGATTTTAACCCGACAATTTCGAGCATCTCTTCGCGCTCTTCGGGCGAATTCGGTATGTATCTCATAATTGATAATTGATAATTGATAATTGATAATGAAAATCTGAAATTATCCATTATCAACTGTCAATTATTCACTTTCAGAAAGGTATTCTTCGTATTCCTCGGCGGACAGCATCGCATCGGCTTCGAGCGGATTGTCCATTTTGACCTTTATCATCCACGCATCGCCGTAAGCGTCGTTGTTGACGGCTTCGGGCGTATCGTTTAATCCGTCGTTGGCTTCGACGATTTCGCCCGCAATCGGCGTGAAAACTTCCGAAACGGCTTTGACCGATTCGACCGAACCGAACGCTTCGTGCGCTTCAAATTTGTCGCCGACCGACGGCAGTTCGACATAGACGACATCGCCGAGCGAATGCTGCGCGTAATCCGTAATGCCGATAGTCGCCACGCCGTCTGTAACTTTCACCCATTCGTGATCTTTGCTGTAATGTAAATTTTCCGGTATGTTGTTTGCCATAATTTTTATTTTATTTGTTAAACGGATTTGTAATTCTCAGTTTATTTTCAACCATCAAACCATCTTGCATATCTTCGGAATACAAAATTTCGGCATCAGCCGATAATGCGCTTGCCACAATCAAGCCGTCCCAGAACGAAAACGGGTAACGGGCGCGTAAATCGGAAGCAAGCAGCAATATTTTTTGATTCAAAATAATAACTTCATAATTCAGATAAAATGAAGAAATCAGACGGCTAATTTCTGTTTCATCAAACGATGCTTTTTTCTTCAAATTCAAACAAACTTCGTTTATTACCTGAGTGCTGAGGCAAATTCGCTCTTTAATTTCTTCTATTAAATCTTCGGCTTGTTGTCCGCGTTTTTCGTCCTGGTTTGTCAAAGCATAAAGCCACACATTTGAATCGGAAAAAACTTTAGAGTTTTCGATCATAAATTTCATCTCGCGTCAAAAATGGAATTGACTTATCAACTTTGACAGGATTTTTCATCAACCGATTGATAAAATTTTTATCACGTTCTCCTTTTCGGTCATAAATTTCATCCTGCGTCAACGGAACAAAATCTGAGTCGTGAATCGGATTTTCAATCATTTCTTGCAAAAAGTTTTTTTCGTCATCTTCAACTGATTCTTTCGCCGACTTAACAGTAACTTCAATTGTTCCCGTAATTTGATTGCGGAATTTCGCCGGAATAATTATATTTCCGTTTTCTACCGTCGTTTGAAATTTTACTTCCGACATAAATTCTACCTCTCGCGTTTATAAAACGGCGTTACGACAACTTTCGCCGCCAGATGTTTGCCTCTGACATCAATTTTAATTTCTTGACCGACATTTGCAAGTTCGACAGGCACGAAAGCCAGACCGATATTTTTTTTCAAATACGGCGCGGGCGAACCGGACGTAACATAGCCGACTTTTTTGTCGTCAACATAAACGTCGAAATCGTCGCGGGCGATGCCTTTGTCGGTCATTTCAAAGCCGACGAGTTGGCGTTTTAAGCCGTCTTCTTTTATTTTGACGAGCGCGTCTTTGCCGAGAAAATCCGTGTTTAATTTGCAAATCCAGCCGAGATTCGCTTCGAGCGGCGTGATTTCGTCGGAAATTTCGTGTCCGTAGAGCGACATCGCCGATTCCAGCCGCAAAGTATTTCGCGCCGCTAAACCGGCGGGCAAAATTCCGTTGTCGAAACCGTAATTTCCGGTTTCCAACAATTTATTCCAAAGCTGCGCGGCATATTCGACATTGGCGTAAATCTCGAAACCGTCTTCGCCCGTGTAACCCGTGCGCGAAATGATGACGGAATGAACACCGTCAACTTCGCCGACGGTGAAATGATAATATTTTATGTCGTCAAGTTTTACGTCGGTTAATTTTTGCAGAATATCAAGCGCGTCGGGACCTTGAACGGCGATTTGGCAATAATCCGCGCTCACGTCGGTCAAAGTCATTCGCTCGTCTTTGGTATGAGAATTTATCCATTCCCAATCTTTTTCCGTCGTTCCGGCGTTGACGACGAGCAGCAGTTTATCGTGAAAAAACCGGTAAACCAGCAAATCGTCAACAACCGTGCCGTCTTCGCGCGTCAAAGCCGAATACTGCGCCTGTCCGTCAACGAGTTTCGTTACGTCGTTGGTCGTAATACGATTGACAAATTTAATCGCGTCCTCGCCTTCGACAAAAAACTCGCCCATGTGCGAAACGTCGAAAAGTCCGGCAAACTCCCGCGTTCTGAGATGTTCGGTAATCACGCCCGCCGGATACTGCACGGGCATTTCCCAGCCGCCGAAATCAACCATTTTTCCGCCGAGTTTTTTATGCTCTTCGTTAAGCGGCGTTTTCTTTAAATTTTCCATAAATATTTTGCGAAAATGAGTGTAAAGAAAAAACTAACACTCGCAAGTTGCCAGCGTCAAGAAGCCGTTCGTTTACGCAGCCGGTTCAAACATTATCGGGAAGTTGAAACGGGAAGCGCGGACGTTCTATTTTGGGAAACTCGACATCCAAATAAATTTCCGTTACCGATATTTCACAATCCACCGACGAAAGGTGAATTTTGTCGTTCAAATCATTATATTCGCGCTGCAGCCAAGCGTCCGCGCTTTGTTTGGTGTAATGAATTACGTGCGGTTTGTCTTGGTCAACTAACAAATATTCAGTGAAACTTTCAATTGATTTGTAATAAGTAAATTTATCGCTGAGGTCGAAATCCGCTGTCGAAGGCGATAAAACCTCAACAATCAAAGACGGATTTATCAGAACTTCCAAACCCGAAAAAATCTCTACCTCAATTTGACCGCACAAAGCCGACAAATCTGGATACCGATACGGCGGGTAAATCGGGATTTTAACTCGGGTATTTGAAAGAAACACCCGGCATTTACTTCCTTGAAGTTTGGTTCTCAAACCGAAATCAAGATTGGATATAATTGTTTCGTGCGTGATCGAAGCTCCTGCCATTGACCAGACGTTTCCTTCAAAATATTCGAGTCTTTCTTCCGAATTTTTTTCAAGTTCGGCGTATTCTTCGAGCGTGTATTCATTTTTAACGGCAAGATTTTGCATAATTTTGATTGTAATTTTACCGCGAAATACGCGAAATAAGTAAGCGAACAAAAAATTTTAATGTCCCGGAGCGCGGACACTCCTGTCCGCTGATATTACTCAGTTGTTTAACGCCGCAAACGTCGTGCGCTTGTTTGGCGGACAGGAGTGTCCGCGCTCCGGTGCAAAAATTTATTTTGTCCTCTTCCTACGCCAAAATAATTTTGCTTTTTTAGCGTATTTCGCGTGTTTCGCGGTTAATAATTTGAGTTATTCCGCGCTTAAAAGCTCACGCAAAACATACGGCAAAATTCCGCCGTGCCGGTAATATTCGACTTCAATCGGCGTGTCAATTCTCAACGTCAAAGTTGCTTCGTCTTCGTTGCCGTCGGCGCGGTGAATTTTCAAAGTAACATTTTGGCGCGGCTTGATTTCGGTATTTTCGAGTCCGGTCAAATCGAAAGTTTCCGTGCCGTCCAAATTGTAAGATTCCACGCTTTCGCCTTCCTTAAATTGCAGAGGTAAAACGCCCATTCCGATCAAATTCGAGCGGTGAATGCGTTCGTAAGATTCGGCGACGACGGCTTTGACACCCATCAAAAGCGTGCCTTTCGCCGCCCAATCGCGCGAACTGCCCGTACCGTATTCCTGTCCGGCGAAAATCATCAGCGGCGTTTTTTGGTCTTTGTATTTCATCGCCGCGTCATAAATCGTCATCGCTTCGCCGTCCGGCTGAAACGTCGTAAAACCGCCTTCTTTCGGCGAAACCATCAGATTTTTGATGCGGACGTTGGCGAACGTGCCGCGCAGCATCACGCGGTCGTTGCCGCGCCGCGAACCGTAGGAATTAAAATTCATCGGTTCAACGCCGTTTTCC
Organism: Pyrinomonadaceae bacterium; assembly: GCA_965218105.1. Classification (GTDB taxonomy): domain Bacteria; phylum Acidobacteriota; class Blastocatellia; order Pyrinomonadales; family Pyrinomonadaceae. Next base: position 918,427 of record OZ244585.1, on the reverse strand, counting down.
TGCAAATAGAGTCCGGCGGGCGAACTCGGTTTGATCGCGCCGGCGGGCGAAATGTGGTCGGTCGTTACCGAATCGCCGAAAATTGCCAGCGGACGCGCTCCGTGAATGTCGCAAAATTCGCCCGTTTCCATCGTAAAACCTTCAAAATACGGCGGGTCTTGAATATACGTCGAATCTTCGTCCCACTCGTAAACTTTGCCGACGACGGTTGGAATGTCGTTCCACAACGGATTTTTTCCGGCAAAATCGCCGTAAAGTTTTCTGTAGGTTTCCGGTTCAAAAGCCGCTTGCAGCAATTCTCTGACTTCATCGAGCGATGCCCAGATGTCCTTTAAAAAAACGTCGTTGCCGTCTGTGTCTTGTCCGAGCGGTTCTTCCACCAAATTTTTCGTCACGCTTCCCGCCAGCGCATACGCGACGACGAGCGGCGGCGACATTAGGAAATTTGCTTTGACGTTTTGATGAACACGCGCTTCAAAATTACGATTTCCCGACAAAACGGATGCAACAATCAGATCGTTTTCGACGACCGATTCTTCGAGCGCGTGATCGAGCGGACCGGAATTTCCGATACAATTATGAACGGCAATTGTTCCGGCAATGAAAGCGTGTGTTTCATTGACCGATAAATCGAAAACCGTGCGTTTCCCGACAGGTTTGCGGTCAATAATTTTTAGCGCAAAAGTCGGCAGCGTGAGTGATTCTTTATTGGCGCAGTAGCGTTTTGCGGTATTTTTTCCTTGTTTTTCCAACGGCGCGAACCAATCGCGCACACCAATTTGGCGGAAAAGTTCGACGGGCGACGGGAAATCGCAGGAATCCCGATGTAGAGGTTGGAACTTGCGGGCTGTCGGCTGCGGCAATCGCGTAAAGCGGTCGTGTCCGGCTAAAAGCGAATAGTGCGGAAATACGGCTGTTTCCGCTTGCAATAATTCCGAAGCCGCCGACTGACGGGCGTTTGTGAATGATAACGACGGCGATGTTATGTGCTGTTCCTGCAAGCGGTTTGACATCCACAATCGCTGCCGATTGATGTGGCTGACCGTGCGCCAATAAACCGCCGCCGCGCTTGCCCGCATCATTTTGTCAACACAATAACGAAAACCGACGCGCTCGACGAATGAAAGTCCGTCGGCTAATTGAAGCCGCACCTCAACACGCGGAGAACCGTCAGTTCCCGCCGGATAAGAAGATGCCGAACGGCGTGTCGGATATTCATAAATCTTTGCTCTTTCGGTATTTACGCCGCACTTTTTCAACAGATTAAGCAATTGACTCATCATTTCGCGCAAATCGGCAACATTTTCCGGCTTGGCACTTTGGGAAAAAGCCGGATATTTCAAAATCGCGTCTTCCTCGCGTTTTCCCTGCCGATGCAAGACGGGCGACCAGCCGTCCGCGCCGAACATTCCGCCGAGAAATTCGCGCACAATTGATAAAGGACAATTTTCGTCCAACACAAAAGCCGGCAATTTCGCGGTTTGATGAATGCGCCGCCCGATGCGAACTCCGTCTAATGCGATAATTGCCGCCGTCAACTCTTTCGGCAGAACGATTGACCATTTGCGTTCGTCATATTTATTGGCTTTCGGACGTTTTCCCGTTACCAATTCAATGTCATTAAGAACAATTTCGCGGTCAATCGCCTGACCGACATTCATCCGACCTTGTGCCTGAACGCTGATTGAACCGTCATTCAGCAAATGACCGACAATGCGGGCAAACGCCAGTGTTTTTGCGCGTTCGTGCAAATTGTCCATATTAAAAGACATCTCACCGGCTTCGAGTTGATAGCCGATCTCATCAATTTCCGGCTCGTCGAGCGGAGCATCTAAGCCGATTATTATGCGGTCTTCGCCCAAGATTAATTGGTCGGCGCGAACCCAACGTCCGCCCGCGCATAAAATTTTGTGGTCGGGTGTGCAAATCAATTCGCGTCCATCCTGAAAAACCAGCGAAACGCAATCGCGGATGCCTTGATTCATTCGTTCCGTTTGTTTCGATAAGGTCAATTTCCCGTCAGCAGTCGGCGCGAAAAGCATTGCGCCGCCGGATTCAGACATTTTTTCAATCGGGCGCGATGTGCCGTCGGCTTGCAAAACAGGCGTTCCTTCGGCGATGCAGGTTGTGCAGCCGTAACCGACGAGTTCAAAGCCGAGTTTGTCCAAAAAGGGCTGTAAATTTGTCTTTTCGAGATATTCGGTAACGACGCGCGAACCCGGCGCGAGCGAAGTTTTGACATAACCGGGAACTTGCAAACCTTTTTCGACGGCTTTTTTCGCTAAAATTCCGGCGGCGAGCATCACTGCCGGATTTGATGTGTTCGTGCAGGAAGTGATCGCCGCGATCAAAACGTCGCCGTGTCCGATGGATGTCGTCTGCTGTTCGACATTTTCCGACGGGTCTTCAACACGGTCGGGTGTCGGGCGATTGTTTATCATTTCGGTTTCCGACCACGTATTTGTGTTTTCCTCGCTGACATTTTTTTTGATTGGAACGGGAACGGAAGCGGGCGATTGCGCTCCGCCGCCCGCCGCAACTCCGGTCAGATTCGCGCCCATCGTGACCATAAATTCTTTTTCTAAATCTTCCGCCGATTTACCGTAACCGCTTTCGGCGACGGGGGCGGTGAAAAGTTCCGTAAATTTATCCTTCAAGCCGAACAGTTCGATTCTGTCTTGCGGGCGTTTCGGACCGGCGACGGCGGGCGTAATCGTCGCCAAATCGAGTTCGATAATGTTTGTGTAATCAACTTCGCCTTTTTTCGGAATGCCGAACATTCCCTGCGCGGTGTAATAATTGCGGATGGTTTCGATGTCTTCGGCGTTTCTGCCCGTCGCTTTATAATAATCGAGCGTTTTTTCATCAATCGGGAAAAATCCCATCGTCGCGCCGTATTCGGGAGCCATATTCGCAATCGTCGCGCGGTCGGTCGCGTGAAGTTTTTGCGCTCCTTCGCCGTGAAATTCGACAAATTTGCCGACGACTTTCGCCGCCCGCAGAATTTCGGTAACGCGCAAAACCAAATCCGTCGCCGTCGCGCCCTGCGGCAATTCGCCCGAAAGGTGAACGCCGATCACATCCGGCGTTAAAATATAAACCGGCTGACCGAGCATTCCGGCTTCGGCTTCGATTCCGCCCACGCCCCAGCCGACGATTCCGAGACCGTTAATCATCGTCGTATGCGAATCCGTGCCGACCAACGTATCGGGATAATAAACGCCGTCTTTTTCAAATACTCCTTTCGCCAGATATTCGAGATTAACCTGATGCACAATGCCGATTCCCGGCGGCACGACGCGAAAACCGTTAAACGCCTGCGTTCCCCATTTCAAAAAACGGTAACGCTGTTCGTTGCGCTTAAATTCCATTTCCATATTCTTTTGATACGCCGACTCTGAACCCGCAAAATCAACCTGAACTGAATGGTCAATCACCAAATCAACCGGCACGAGCGGCTCGATCACGCCGACATCTTTGCCCAAACGGTCAACGGCGGAACGCATCGCCGCAAGATCAACGAGCAACGGAACGCCGGTAAAATCCTGCAATAAAACGCGGGCAACCGTGAACGGAACTTCTTCGTTGCGGTCGGCGTTCGCGCTCCAATTAGCGAGATGTTTAACATCGTCTTCGCTGATTTTTTTGCCGTCGTCAAAATTCCGCAAAACCGATTCCAGCACGATGCGAATTGAAATCGGCAGACACGAAATAGTGGCGATGCCTTCCTTTTCCAATTGCGGCAGCGAATAAAATGTGCCGTCCGCGCCCGTTCCGGTTTTGAATGTTTGTTTGGTGTTAAAAAGATTATGTGTCATAGATTTGTTTTGAATTTTGGTTTGTTAATACCAAGTGTAAAAAGGCTTTCGTCTAACGTCAAGCAAGCCGTTTTTTATGATAAAATAAATCTGATGAAAAACGAAAAAGAGAAACTTCGCGCTTGGGCGGAAAATTGGAAGGAAACCGGAAAAATTTTAGAAGAAATGCGGCGTGAAGAAATTAAAAATTCCAATCTCGCCGATTCTATCAAAAGTTTCGACTTAGCGTTAAAATCGGCTCTCTGGCTCGAACCGGCGAAACCTTACTCCGGTTTTGTCGAATATCATAAATTTTTGAGCAAACTTCGATGACGGATTTAATCACAACGGCGCAGGAAATTCAAAGTTTTTGCGAAAAGCAGAAATGGAAATTTTGTTTTATCGGCGGATTGGCTCTGCAAATGTGGGGCGAACAACGCTTGACAAAAGATGTTGATCTGAGTTTGTTCACCGGCTTCAGTTCTGAAACAAATTATGTTGATTTGCTTTTGGAAAACTTCGCGGCGCGGGTTGCGAATGCCAAAGATTTTGCGCTGCAAAATCGCGTCGTTCTGCTTCAAACGTCCGGCGGCATCGGTATTGATATTTCACTCAGCGGTTTTCCTTTTGAAGAAGAAATAATAAATCGCGCCGAGTATCGTAAATATCTGCCTGATATTAGTTTAAAGATTTGTTCGGCGGAAGATTTAATTGTTTTGAAGGCGTTTGCCGACCGCGATAAAGATTGGAATGACATAAAAACCATCATTATCAAACAAAATAAACTTGATTGGGAATACATTGATACATTGCTGCCGCCGCTTGTCGAAACCAAATACGCGCCGGAAATTCTGACCAAACTGGAAAAACTCAAACAAAAAATTCCAAGCCGATAAACCGGAAAGTTTATGCAAAATATCTGGATTGATCTTTTAGAAACAGCGATTCACGCGCCTTCGCCGCATAACGTCCAACCTTGGCGGGTTAAAATAATCAACGAAACTGAAGCCGAATTGTTTATTGATTCGGCGCGAACTTTGCCAAAGGAAGATATAACCGGCAGTTTTATTATTTTAACGATGGGTTTGTTCGTCGAAGCGTTGAGCATTTTGGCTGAACGACGCGGTTTTGGTTTATCTTACGAACTTTTTCACGAACCAGATTGGTATGCGCCGGCAATTTTAGAAATTGACAAACATTCGCTGATTCCGTTTGCAAAATTGGAACTGACAAAAGCCGAGAAAATAGAAAATAATTACGGCGAAGATTTATTTTTCAAACGCCGCACTTCGCGTCTGAATCTGCTCGATAAAAAAGTTCCCGACAAAACTGCTGCGATTTTGCGCGAAATTGCCAACTCCTTTAATCAAAAATTTTCCGTTGTTACCGATCCGAAACAAATCAAACGCCTGATGAATTGGAACACGGAAGCGGTTTTTGAAGATTTGAATGCGGCTGATTACCACGACGAGATTGTCGAATGGTTTCGTTATTCCGACGAACAATCCAGAAAACATCTCGACGGGTTAGACTATCGTTGTATGAACACATCGCGTTTGACTTTTCGGATGTCGGCGAAAATGTCTTGGCTGATGCGCGTTCCCGTTTCAAAACAAATTATGGCAAAAATTTACCGCTCACAACTCGGCACAATTCCGACGCTCGGCGTGATTGCGGGCGGATTTTGGAAACCCGCCGACGCGATAGACGCGGGCAAATTTTTGATGCGTTTCTGGCTCGAAACCGCCGTTCATAATTTGTATATTCATCCGTTCGGCAATCTCGTTACGAACAAAAAAATCGCCGAAAAAGTTGAAAAATGTTTGGAAATTTCGGACATTTGGCTGATTTTCAAAATCGGCTATTCCGCCGAACCGCCGAAAAGTTACCGTTTGCCCGTCGAGAAAATTTTGATTTAATTTTCACTATTGTTTATGCTTCGTTACATTTTCGCCTACATCTTAATTTACATTTTATGGCTGGTTCGGCGGCTCATAAGTTTTGACGGACGCTCATATTTACTGCTGTTCGCGCCGCAGTTGCAGCCGTTTTTGGCGTGGGTGGCAAGAGTGCGAAGTTATGCCGTTTTTTACAAAGCAAGGCGCACTTGTCCGGCTTATCAAAAATTTTTGGAAGCCGAAAATTATCAAGAAATCGGCGCGTGGAAAATCGAAAACGTGCCGGTTATGACGAAGGAGAATTACGTCAAAAAATACAGCATCGAAGAACGCTGTTTCGGCGGCAGAATCCCCGCGCCCGGAACGGTGATTGACGAATCTTCCGGCTCGTCCGGCGTTCCGAATAACTGGGTGCGGAGCGCGGAAGAACGCGAAGATGTGCGGCGGATTTTGCAGCTTAATTACGAAATCATCTACAACGACGATCAATGTATCTTATTGAATTGCTTTGCTTTAGGTCCGTGGGCGACGGGAATGAATGTTTCGATGTCGCTCGTTGATGTCGGCATTTTGAAATCAATCGGACCCGACGCGAAAAAATTGGAAAACACGCTGACGCTGTTCGGCGCGAAATACAGATATTTGATTTTCGGTTATCCGCCGTTTATCAAATCGTGGCTCGACAATACGACGCTCGATTTGTCCGAATATAAAATGGACGCGGTGGTCGGCGGCGAAGGAATGTCGGAAAGTCTGCGCTCGTTTATGCTCAAATTTTTCAAAAGCGTCGTTTCGTCTTACGGCGCGTCGGATTTGGAAATTAATATCGGCGTTGAAACCGAATTGACGATTGCGCTCAGGCATCTGTGTTTTGAAAACCGCGAACTTTGCGACAAACTTTTCGGGAGCGAAACTCCGCCGATGATTTTTCAATATAATGCGGCGGATTATTTGATTGAAACATCGCCCGAAGGCGAACTTCTCTTTTCAATCGTTCGGTTCACGGGCGCGGCTCCGAAACTTCGTTACAATCTGCGCGATTTGGGCGGAACTTTTTCGAGCCGGAAATTACGCGAAAAACTTTCCGCAAGCGGAATAAACATCGCGGATTTGGCAAAAAAGCAGAGCGCGTTTCCGCTTTTGTTCGTTCACGGACGCGGCGATTTGAGCGTTCCGTTTTACGGCGCGAAAGTTTTTCCGACGAATTTGGAAGAAATCATCAACACGCATCCGCAGCTCATCGGCAAAATAAACTCTTTTCAAATCATCAGCCGCGAAGATTCGGAATTAAAACGCACTTTGGTAATTTATCTCGAAAAAATGAAAAACGATAAAAGCGATTTGCCGGATTCGGACGAACTGCACGGGATTTTCTTTGATGAATTATGCCGCGTCAATCAGGATTTTCGTGAAGTTACCAAGATGTTCGACAAATCCTGTGTGAAAATCAACCTTCAGGATTTTGAAACGGGCGTTTTTGCCGACAGAGATATTCGCGTCAAAAATAAATATATCGGATAGTTTCTTTTCACTTTTAACTTTTGGATATTCGCGTTATATTCAGTTTTTGTTAATTGTTAATCGTTCCCGAATAAAATTTCAATTTTCGATTTACGAGTGAAAAATGAACGACGACGGCAGTAATTACAATGAAATTAAAAAGGTTTTCCCCGCCAAAATATGTGCAGAACCTGACGCGCCTGCCTGCGCGTGTCCGTCGAAGCGTTTCCGAATATAAATATTTTACTTATCTCGCGCTGTTAGGTCCCGGAATTATCGCCGCCAACGCCGGCAATGAAGCGAGCGGCATCGCCACGTATTCTTCCGCCGGCGCGGATTACGGCTACACGCTGTTGTGGGCGTTCGTTCCGATGACGATTTGTTTTATGGTCGCGCAGGAAATGTGCGTCCGAATGGGCGTTGTTACCGGACAAGGTTTAGCCGATTTGATCCGCGAACAGTTCGGCGTACGCTGGACGGCACTCGTGATGCTCGCGCTGCTCATTGCGAATACGGGAATTATCATCGCCGAATTCGTCGGCATCGCGCAGGCTTCCGAACTGTTCGGCATTTCGCGCTATATCACGATTCCGATTACGGCAATTGTCGTGTGGTGGCTGATCGTCAAAGGCACGCCGAAGCGCGTCGAACAGGTTTTTCTGCTGATGTCGCTGATATTTTTGACGTATATTGTGTCGGCGTTTCTCGCCAAACCAAACTGGACGCAGGTCGGCAAGGAATTCATCACGCCTGATTTTACTTTTGAAACCGGCTATTTATTTACGATTGTGGCGTTGATCGGCACGACGATCACGCCGTTTATGCAGCTTTATGTGCAGTCTTCCGTCGTCGAAAAAGGAATGGACAGGGAAGATTATCCAATCGCGCGCGCCGACGCGATCATCGGCGTAATTTTCGCCAATTTAATCGCGTTTTTCATCGTCGTGTCAACCGCCGCCACTTTGCACACGCAGGGCATCAAACTCAACGACGCGGCGGACGCGGCGCAGGCTCTCGTGCCGGTCGTCGGTCAATACGCGAAATATCTGTTCGCGCTCGGATTGTTCGGCGCGTCAATGCTGGCGATGGGCGTTTTGCCGCTCGCCACCGCGTATTCGTTGAGCGAAGCGTTGGGTTTTGAAAAAGGTCTGTCGCATTCTTTTCGGGAGGCTCCGATTTTTCTCGGCATTTTTACATCGCTTATTTTTATCGGCGCAATCGTCGCGCTGATTCCCGGCATTCCGCAAATCCAGTTGTTGATTTTCACGCAGTCAATCAACGGACTTCTGCTGCCCGTCATTCTCGTGGCGATTGTTTTGCTGTCGAGCAACCGCGAAATAATGGGCGAGTATAAAAATAGTTTTTTCTATAATTTGCTGGCGTGGATTATTACGATTGTCGTTTCGATACTGTCTCTTTTGTTGATCGGAACGACGATTGTTGATATTTTTTAGAAAAGCGTAACGCAGTCGTCCCGACTGCCGTGTCGGATGCGTCCCGCTTCCGAGACAAAAGTAACGCAGTCGTCCCGACTGCCGTGTCGGATGCGTCCCGCTTCCGAGTCTGAAAAGATTTAGAACGCGAAGAAGCGAGACGCTTCTTTGACGGCAGTCGGGACGACCGCGGTACGCTCTCTGCGAATTCGATATGAATATTTCAGGACTGCAAAAAAAGTTTTTCGTTTTTATCGTTCTCGCCGTCACGATTTTTCTCACGCTGATTCTCTTTAAGTTTATCGAACCGACTCTGCGGCAATACATCCAACATATTTTCAGTTCGACAACCGACAAACAAATGGGCGACACCGCCGTCATTTTGTTTGATAATCTGATCCCGATTCTCAAAATCTTTCTCTGGATGGTTTTGGTCGTCGCGTTCGTCAGATTTTTGAATGTATTGATTTTTTCGACTATTTTGAGTTCGAATCAATACGAAGTGTCGAATTTACTGCGAAACGTCATTTCAATCGTCATTTTTGTCGTCGCATTTTTTATACTTTTGCAGACTCAGTATTCGACGGCTTACGAAAAACTAACGCCGATTTTTACGGGTTCGACGATTATCGCCGTCGTTCTCGGTTTGGCTTTGCAGGACACGCTCGGCAATCTTTTCGCGGGTTTGGCGATGCAGGCGGATCAGCCTTTTCAAGTCGGCGATGTAATTTCAATTCAAAACAAGGGCATCGGCGTAGTCGAAAATATTTCGTGGCGCGGCGTAAAAATCCGCACGTTTCAGAACAAACTTTTGATTATCAGCAACAGCGTTCTCGGCAAAGAATCAATCGAAGTCGCGCCGCGCGAAAATCTCAATGCGCGGCTCGTATTTTTTAACACGCTCTACGCAAATTCTCCGGCGCAAACTATTCAGTCAGTCCGCGAAGCCGTCCGGCAGGTGGAAAATGTTTCGCAGAAAATTCGCCCGATTGTCCGCGTTCGCAGTCTCGGCGACAACGGAATTGAGTGGGAAGTTAAATATTGGACTGAAGATTACTCGAAACACAACGAAACCGACGCGCTGATTCGCCAGCGAATATGGTATGTATTTCAGCGCGAAAAAATCCAATTCGCCTATCCGACGCGCACTTTGCACATCGAAAACAAAACGCAGGAAAATGTTTTCTTTGAAACCGACAACGCGATTTTTGAACGCCTAAATAATATTTCAATTTTCTCGCCGCTCGACGACAACGAAGTCGAAACGCTCGCCAACGCCAGCACGGTCAGAGTTTTCGCGCCGGACGAAAAAATCGTCCGCAAAGGTCAAAAGAGCAATTCGATGTTTGTCATCCATCGCGGTTCGGTTTTCGTCCAAATAACGGAAGACGGCAAGCCGAAAAAAATCAGAACTCTGCGCGAAGGCGATTTTTTCGGCGAAATGGGACTTTTCACCGGCGAACCGCGCACGGCAACGGTGATTGCGGAAGAAGAAACCGAAGTTTTAGAAATAAATCATCTGTGCGTCAAGCCGATTCTTGAAAATAATCCCGAACTCGTTGAAAGTTTCGGCAAACTGATCGAAGAACGGCGCGCGCTTTTGCTCGACGAGCATAATGAACTTAAAACTGTTAAACAAACAGATGAAGTCGGCGTTTTTCATTCAATTAAAAAGTTTTTCGGTCTGAAAAATTAGTGGAGCGCGGACGGCTCGTCCGCCATCACAGTGCGAAGCGCGAATGATGCACCGTGCCAGTCAAAGAATTGTCGAGTAACGCTTACAACGCTCGCTTCGCGGCGTTGGCAAAGGACGAGGATTGGTTCCGCGCTCCAATTAAAAAACGTGAACCGAAAAAAAATCGGCTCACGCTTTTTGTGTAAATTGGTCAAAATTTAGTAAATATTAAAATTATATTCGACAACCGCCGTGGTCGGAATCGGCACTCCATTTTTCTTCGCCGGTTCAAAGCGGATTTGACGCGCGGCGGCAATCGCCTGTTCGGTCAAACCGTAAGGCAAACCGGAAACAGGTGCGATACTTCCGATTTGTCCCGAAGCCGAAAATGTTACGCGCAGGCGAACCGTTCCCTGAATCTGGTTGGTTCGCGCCTGATCCGTGTAGCTGGCTTTCGGTTTGGAAATAAATTTAATTTTTTCCGTTACGCCGACGGGTCTGGCGGGCGGCGGCGGCGGCGGCGTTCCGGCGATAGTGTTTCCACTGCCGGTGCCGTTGCCGATGCCGTCGCCGTTGCCGCCGCCGCTGCCTGAACCTAAACCCGAACCCTGTCCGGTTCCGCGTCCGCTGCCCTGACCTGTGCCTTCACCGGAACCTTGTCCGCCGCCTTTGCCTCTGCCGTCCGAGCCGAGCGTGTATTTGGAATTCGGATCGCCGTACGGCTCGTCTGTCGGTTTAATCTTTTTGTTGCCCTGTGTTGTGGCAATCATTTTCAAATCGAAATCCGTTTTCTGCGGAATCGTTTTGGTCGGCGTAATCAACGGCTCATCCGGCGTTTGCGTGGCAAGTCTGCCTTTTGAAGTCGGCGTTTCTTCTTCACGTCCGCCGCCGCCGCCGCCGCCGCTGTCTTTGTCGGCTTTCGGTTTCGGCGGGTCTTCAACTTCCATCGGAACTTCGTCAACGACCGGCACGAATGCCATCAAATCATCATCCCCGATTGCCCCGATAAACAGCGGATGATTAAAAATCGAATAAACCATACCGCCCGCCGTCAGAGCCAGCATCAAAACCAGCGCGCCGAGCAACAAACCGTTACGCTGTTTGGCGTTTTTTTCCTGAATTACGGTAACGTGAAAACCGCTGTCGGCTGGGATATTTTTATTTACCGACGATTGATAAGTATTTGTTTGATAATAATTGCCGTTTCCATTCGCGCCAGCCGCCGCCGCTTTTGCCGGAATTACGGTTTCCGTTTCTTCCGAATTCGCTTTCGCTCCGACCAATGTTTCTATTTCCTGATCGGAATCTTTCGCCGCCGAATCTTCTAAGGCTGGCTGTTCCAACAAATGCGCTGTTTCCGGTCTTTCGATTTTCTGAGGATCAAACATCTTCGATTCGACATCATCACTTTTCAAATTAATCTCATCTGCAAAACTTTTGGTTTGACCGGCAGTTGTGAAAGCCATTGTATCGGCAGCAGCTATCGCCGGTTCAACGATTGGAGATGTTTGACGTGGTGATTCGGGCAAAGATGTTTGAACGACCGCATCGTCATTTTTCAGTGCGACGGGCGCGACTTCTTCCGCCTTCACCGCATTATTTAGCGGATTCATTTCAAACGCCTGCATCGCGCTGCCGCAATTCGGGCAAAATGCAAACTTTTCGGCAAAACTTTCTTCACACGCCGCGCAATATTTAACTATTTTTCCCATCTTTCTAACCTCTCAAACTTTACTTGTTAATCTTCACAAACTTCAAACTATTTCTCTATTATAAACTTGTTTATTTTATATGTTAAGTTCTTTTACGGGCATTTCATAACTCAACATTTTACAGGATACAACATTTTCAATAGATGCTTTAACCGTTTGACGCGATGCCTGCGCGCATCTAAAATTTTAGTAAATCGTTTTTTATCGTGAATCGTAAACCGTGAATCGCAAATCGTTAAAGCAAAGCACATTTTCGGATGCCAACGAATAACGACAAATGTGCAACTAATAATTCACGATTCACGACTTACAAAAATGAATTCAATAAACTATTTCAAAAAAATTACGATACTGACGCTGGTTTTGTTCCTGAACGTCAGCTTTTCTCCGGCGCAAACCGATAAACTAGCCGCGCCGCGACAGGAAAAATTGCTCAACGGACTAAAAGTGCTGACGTTCAGCGAACCGAATGCCGATAAAGCTGCGGTCAAACTCCGCATCCACAGCGGTTCGGCGTTTGACCGGCAAAATAAAGAAGGCACGATGGCACTTTTGGCAGATATTTTATTTCCGAATCAGGAAGCGAAAGATTTTTTCCGCGAAGATTTGAGCGGAAGTCTTGAAATAGAAAGCACTTACGATTATATCCAAATCACGGCGACTTCGAGTACCGAACAATTTCTGACGATGCTCGAAACCGTCGCCAATGCCGTTTCAAATCTGCAAATTGACAAGGAAAATACCGCTAAAGTCGTTGCGGCGCGGCGCGAAAAAGTTAAAGAACTCGAAAAAAATCCCTCTTACGTCGCCGATCTTGCCGCCGCTAATAGATTATACGGCGATTTTCCCTACGGCAGAGCGCAGAACGGGACGAGCGAATCTTTGGAAAAAATTGATTACGCCGATTTAATTTTCGCGCGGGACAGATTTCTAACTCCTGATAATGCGACACTTGTCGTCACCGGCAACATAAAAACCGATCTGGCAAATCGCGCCGTTCGCCGCTATTTCGGTGCGTGGGAAAAATCCGACAAAAAAGTTCCGGCGACCTTTGCCCAACCCGAAATGCCGGACACTAAAACGCTTACAATCGAAATACCGAACGTCAAAAACAATTTGTATCGCAACGTAAAGATGACGGTTTCGCGCGGCGACAAAGATTTTTACGCGACAAAGATTTTAACCGAAATTTGGCGCGGTCAGTTCTGTTATAACGACGAATCGAAAAACGGCAAATCGTCGTTTGAACCGCATCTTTTGCGCGGAACTTACATCGTCAGCGTAAATCTTTTACAATCAAACGAACCGTCGGCGGGCAGCAGAAATCCCTGCTCAATGATTCTTGAAAAAGACGGCAAAGCGGTCTATCCGACGATTACGCAAAATGATTTTGAAACGGCGAAAAGCAAAATTGTCGCCGACTTGAATCAAAAAATATCGAATGTCAATGATCTGTCCGATTGGTGGCTTGATGTTGACACGTATCAACTTACATCGGTTAAAAATGAACTGCAAAAAGCGAATAACGTAACATTAGCAGATGTTCAGCGCGTCGCCGAAAGTTTACAAAAACAGCCGATTGTGACCGTGACGGTCAAGAAATCCGCCGAAGCACAGCAATAATTTGGAATTTGAAATCTGCAATTTGGAATTTTTTAATGTCAAACGAAAGAACCGCCGACGAATTACAACACGCCAAAGACGTGCGCGAAATGTTTTCGCGCATCTCGCCGAAATACGATTTTTTGAATCATTTTCTATCGGGAAATATTGATAAACGCTGGCGCAAATTGGTCACGAAAAAGCTCGAAAATGTTTTGAACGACAAAAACGCGCTCGTTTTGGATGTCGCCTGCGGCACGGGCGATCTGGCGTTGGAAATGCAGAAAAACGCCGAAGCCAAAGTTATCGGCACGGATTTCTGCCGCCCGATGCTGACGATTGCCAAAGACAAAAACGCGGCGGAAAATCTGACGATTCCGTATCTCGAAGCCGACGGAATGAACTTGTCGTTCGCCGACGAAACTTTCGACGCGGTAACAATCGCCTTTGGTCTGCGGAACTTTTCCAATTGGGAAGACGGGTTAAAAGAATTGCAGCGCATTTTGAAAAGCGGCGGAAAATTGGTCATTCTGGAATTTTCCGCGCCCGTCATTCCGGGTTTTCGGCAGTTATTTCAATTATATTTCACAAAAGTTCTGCCGAAAATCGGCGGTGTCGTCAGCGGTTCGCGCGGCGCGTATGAATATTTATCGGAATCAGTTGCCAGATTCCCCGATCAGAAAGGCTTGAAGAAAATGATGCTCGAAAACGGCTTTTCCGATGTCGAATACAAAAATTTGACCGGCGGAATTGCCGCGATTCATCTTGGAGTAAAACAATGAGCGTAACTTTAACAATTTCCGAAAAAACTTATCAATCATTAGAAAATCAGGCGCGAAAACGCGAACTTGAAAGCGTCGAACGGTTTCTCGAAGAATTAACCGAACAATTTGAAAAAGAAGAAGCCGTCGAATGGGAAAAAGAATTAGAGCGGCGGCGCGAAGTCGGCAAAGAAATGAGAGAATTTCGGAAAAAAATGAGAGAAAAATACGGCGTAATGCCGGACAGCACGGAACTTCTCAGAGAGGACAGAATGCGCGGATGAAAAACATAGTTGTTGACAGCGGCATTACGATAAAATGGTTTATTGAAGAAGATGATTCGGACATCGCTCAATTTATTTATGACGATTACGAAAGCGGTAATTTCTCGTTTCTCGCACCCGATTTGATTTACGCCGAGTTCGGAAACATTGTTTGGAAAAAATTGATTTTCAAAAATCTTGATCCGAAAGAAGCAAATTTTGCCGTTCAAGAGTTCAAAAAAATCTCTTTTACCTTAACGCCGATTACTGCGCTTTTTGATGACGCTTACGAAATTGCCGTCAAATATAAACGCACATTTTACGATTCGCTTTATCTGGCTTTGAGCGTCCGTGAAAACTGCGAATTCGTCACGGCGGACGAAAAGTTTTATAATGCCGTTCGCGCTAACTTTTCCAACATTGTTCTCCTGTCGAATTGGCAATAATGAAATACAAAATACAAAATTTCGCACGTCAAATCGGACTGCTTTTGTTAGTCGTCTGGACGGTCGTATCTTTGGTAACTCTTTTAATCGAACTTGTTCCGGGCGATCCGGCGCAGGCGATTTTGGGCGAACAGGCAACGCCCGAACAAATCGCCAATTTTAATCACAAACACGGACTCGACAAACCGGCGTTTTTCTTTTCCTACAATAACGAAAAAGGTCTCGACTGGCACGGCGCGGACAATCGTTATTTAGATTACTGGAAAGGCGTTTTGACCGGCGATTTGGGAACGTCGTTTCGCACGGATCGTCCGGTGCAGGATATGATTTTCGAGCGTTATCCGGCGACCATCGAACTCGCCGTCGCCGCGCTGATAATTGCCGTCGCCATTGCGATTCCGCTCGGCGTGTTGGCGGGAAAAAATAAAAATTCGCTGACTGACAATTTTTCTTCGCTCGTCGCGCTGCTGGGAATCAGTTTGCCGACGTTCGTCATCGGACCGTTTTTGATGTATATTTTCGCCGTCAAACTCGGCTGGTTTTCGCCGACCGGCAGCGCGAACCCGGAAGATATTGTCTTGCCCGCCGTGACGTTGGGCGCGGCACTTTCGGCGATTTTGACGCGAATGATTCGCTCGTCCGTCATCGAAGAACTCGGCGAAGATTACGTCAGAACGGCGCGCGCCAAAGGTTTGAGCGAGCGCAAAGTCGTTTACAAACACGTTTTGAAAAACGGTCTGATTCCCGTCGTGACGATTCTCGGCTTGCAGCTCGGCGTTCTGCTCGCTGGAGCAATTATTACGGAAAAGATTTTCAGCTGGCAGGGTTTGGGATTGCTGCTGCTCGACGACGGCATCGGCAAACGTGATTATCGGCTCGTGCAGGGCTGTGTTTTGGTCATTTCGATAACTTATATTCTGGCGAATTCGCTGACCGATTTAGTTTATCGTTGGTTAGACCCGCGCATCAGATTGTCTTGAAATAACATATAAAATCAGCTTTACGGCAAAAAAGAACCTTTTCCCCTTCTGCCGATTCGCATATTTGTCAGCCAGTCGAGCCAGCGGTATTTTAAGGCTTTCGGCGCGAGATATTCGGTGATGCCGACGGCGTTGCGCGGTTTGCCGTCGCTTAGAGTCAAGGTCATTTCGCTCAAAAAACGCAGGTAGAAAAAACTCGAATCTACAACATCCGTCTGTTTGATGAGCAAGCGCGCGTCGTCGGTTTCAAAACGCAGCCGAGTCGGATATTTTACGCCGAATTTATCGCGCTTGAAATTTTGACATTGGTAATCGGCATTGAGGTCGTGCAGTTCGCCGTCGCGGACGATGAAAAGTTTAGTCGCGGCAAACTCTTCGCCGACTTCTTTGTAACGGTAAAATACGGCGGTCGCGTCCGGGAAGTGGGCGCGTCCCCACTGCCATTCGGAAACGGTTTCGGGCAGCCAGCGGTCGTCAAAATTGTGGTCGTGATAGCCGGTTCCGCGAAAATTTACAACGTCAATGTCTTTCCCTTTGTCATCGGAAATGCTGATTTTGCCGGTTACGTCCGCCCGCGAAACGACCAGGTTCCAGGCGTGTGAATCTTCTTTGTTGATGGGTTTTTCGGGCAGAAAATCGCTCTCGATTGAAAGCCATTCAAAATGCGCTTCGAGCCGGCGATTTTTGCGAAGTCGGGCGTTGACGGCAACGGCGTAACCCGTTCCGTACGGCGCGGAATCGAATTGAAAAGAACTGTTTCCGATTTTGCACGAAGGATTTTCCAAACTCGCTTCAAAATTTTCGGGCGTAAATTCGTTAATGGCGCGATAGACGGGTTTGCCGTCGCGGTAATATATAAAAGCGAGCGCGGGAACTTGCCGCTCGTTTTGCAAAGGCGTTTTTCGGCGGAGTTTACCGGTAAATTTGTTGTATTTACGGTTCGCCGAGTTGTAACGCGGCGAAAAAATGAAATTGTCGAGAAAAATTATCACGACCGCATCGCGTCCGTCTTCGCTCAAAGCGTCGAAATACCACCATTCAAAGGCTTTTGAGCCGGCTTTCGGCTGCCAGACATCGGCTTTGATACTGGAAGTAAACGAAAATTTTTCGGTTGATACCTGTTTTGTCGCGTTCATTGGGAAAATTTCCCCGCAAGTGGATTTTAAAACAAAAGCCTGATAGAAATCAGGCTAACTTCTATCAGGCGGAATGTCAAAAATTTTTCGTTCGCCTTCCGATTTAAATTGAATTCGGATCGGGCATCGGCGTTGACGCGGCGTTCGTCAGATATTCGTCCGCGCCCGCGTCGCTCTTTTTGACGAAACTGTAAACTTCCATATAGCGTTGTTTCCAAGCGGCGGCGTTCGGGTTGTTTTCGGCTTGCGCGATCTTGACGAGTCTGGCGTAAGAGTTGAGCATTCGGTCGAGTAATTTTTCCAGTTTGGCGTTGTCGGCTTTCATTTCGTCGTCTTCGGTGGCTTTCGCGGCGTATTTTGCCTGAAAATCTTTCGACGCTTTGGCGTATTCCTGTTCGTAATTGTTGGCGATGTAGTAATACGGATAGGAATTATTTTTGATTTTCGATTCGTATTGCAGCGATTTGTAAAAATTGTTTGCCGCCTCTTTCGGGTTGTCGTCAACGGCGAAACTTCCGATAACGTAATACATCAAAGCGGTCGCTTCGGCTTGATTGGCGAACGGCTGAAAGGTTTTCGGCAGTTTTCCGGCATCGAAAAGACTCAAAGTTTGTTTGGCGTATTTGACCGATTCGTCGGCGAATGATTTATCTTTTTTCTTGGTCAACGCTTCGTAACCGCCGTAAGCGAGATTCATCGTAACGTAGGAATTTTCAGGTTCCTGCGCTAAAATTTCCCTGCCGAACGCGAAGGCTTCGGCGGTTTTGCCGTCGTCCAGCTTTTTATTGATCGCCGAAGCGCGGTATTTTTCAACGAATTCTTTGATTTTCTTTACTTCTTCATCGTTGTCATTTCCGAATTGAGCCAAAAATTCTTTGCTCATCTGATAGACTTTTTCCTGATCTTCAGGCTTTTTGGTCTTCGACATTTTGGCAATTTTATTAAAAAGCTCCTCTTTCGCTTGTTTGTCCTGAGCGATTGCCGAAACGGTTAAAACTGTCATCAATACTGACAGGCAAAAAATAGACGCAAGTTTTTTCATTGTAAATTCTCCTGAAATTGTGTTCGTAATTGAAATATAGCAAAGACATTAGCGCGAAACAAATATCGAAACAAAAAATAAAAATTAGCAAACTTTCGTCCGTAAAATGAATCATTGTTTAGTGAAAACGGCTCTCCCGAAATTTCATCAAGCAAAAAAAAGGAGAATAAATGAAAAAAGGAACAAAAACGATTATTTTGAGTTTGGTTCTGTTGACCGGACTGTTTTTGACGGCGTGTCCGAAACGCGTGAGCATCGCCGACATCGAAAGAAATCCGTCGAGATATTACGACAAAGACGTCGCGGTCGCCGGAACGGTGCAGAACAGTTACGGCGTTTCGATTCCGATCATCAGCAACGGATCGGGCGGAATTTACAAAGTTGACGACGGAACGGGCGCGATTTGGGTGCTGACGCAGAAAAGCGTCCCTTCAAAAGGCGCGCAGCTTGGAATTAAAGGCAAAATTCAAAACGGCGTAAATTACAACGGGAAAAACTACGGCTTGGTGTTGGTCGAAGACGACCGCAAGTTCAAGGACGGCAGATAAACCGATAAAATCAGAGGGCGAAAAGTCAATAAATTTCTTTCACATTACTTTTTCGCCTTTCAACAACCGCCGCCGCGCGATCAGACAGATAAAAGCCGATTCATCAATTTTTGTCGAGTCAAAGCGTTCCGCGCATCGCCAAATATCGAGAAATATTTTCTGCGCGGCGATTTCGGCTTTTTCCGCCGAATCGGTGTATTTTTTCGCCATCGTCCAAATCAAACTGCCGTAAGCGTCAACACATTCCGCGACGGCATTTTTGTCGCCTTTGGCAAGTCTTTGAAGAATAGTTAGGGATTTTGCGGACGTATTTGTTTTGTAAGAAGATGATCTTCTCATTTATTCCCGGACAAAATTATCTCATTCAATAACGACGGCTGCGGTGCTGCGCGGCATATCTATATTTCCAATGATTCCACCGCCATTTAATATTCAGCGGATTGAAAGTTTGATGAAAGCCTAACCCTACGCCTAACAACAGTTTGCAGTAGTAAAATGTAAATAAAACTCTTTGCATAAAAACTCTTTATATTAATTATCAATCTGTTTCAGAATTTTCGGCGGAAATAATAAGGATGAACTAAACTTCAGTTCATCCTTCTTTCCCCCTTATTCTTCATAAGAGCCGCCATTAAAAATCCGTTGTGCGGAGAACACAACCTAAAGTGCAAAATAAGTTTGGCAAGACACTTTACTTCAATTTAACGGCTTATTTTTTAAATTAACTTGAAAAATCTTTTTTGTATGTAATTCAGATAACAGAATGCGATAATTTTTAAGCTCGCGCGATTATTTAATTTCATTGTGTTATAATGAACATAACAAAATTATTTGTTCTTTTGACAATTCAACATTCGACATCGGGCTTTGCTTTGCAACCACATCCTTGTGCCGTTTGCTGTTTTACAACACGCGAACCGGTAAATTTAAGGAGAAAACCGATGATTAATCAACTGGGTCTTCAGACACAAACCGCCCTCTCAACCAAAAATCTTATTTTAAAATCTCTTCCCAAAGAAGATTTTCAACGTCTGCTGCCTGATCTCGAACCGGTAAAACTTGCACTCGGTCAGATTATCTACCGAGCGGAAGATCCGATAAAATACTTTTATTTTCCTGACGACTCGATGATTTCCGTGATTGTCAATACGATGCAGGGACAATGTGCCGAAGTCGGCGTTATCGGGCGCGAAGGAATGACGGGAATCGAAGCTCTGATGGGAGCGAGTTACACGCTCAACGAAAATCTTGTTCAACACCCGGACGGAGCGTTGAGAATAAATATAGAAGCTGTCAAACGAGAGTTTGGTCGAGGCGGCGCACTGCACGACGCACTGCTGAATTTTACGCGTCTGTTGATGACGCAGATTAGCCAGACGGCTTTGTGTAATCGGCTGCATTCGATTGAAGAAAGGCTGTCGCGCTGGCTTTTAATGTGTCAGGATTGCGCGAACACCGACAAATTACAGCTTACGCAGGAGTTTCTCGCTATTATGCTCGGCACAAATCGTGCAACCGTAACTATTTCCGCCATCACTTTGCAAAGTGCCGGATACATCAAATATTCGCGCGGCAAAATTACCATCACCAACCGCAAAGGACTCGAAAGATTTAGCTGTCAGTGTTATCAAACCGTAAAAACGGAATATGATCGTTTGAGATAATCGGCGCGCGGCACTGAGATAACTTTCCGAACGACGGGCGATAAGTTAAAATCTTGTCGCCTTTTTTTATGAAAAATCTAATCAAATCGTTTGAACGACAATTTTCAGTTACACATTTGCGGTCGAATGAATTCGTCAAGATAATTCCGAACGACAAACTTTTTTGGAAACCGCGCCGAATGAAATACGATTTCGCGCAATTTTCGTGCGGCGAGTATATTTTGCGAAGCGCGGGCGCGGTCGAGCAGACCTTCGGCGGAATTATGAGCCGTCTGTGGGACGATCCGTTTGAATGGACATTGCCGGAAGAACTTTCGACGATTGAGAAAATCTCGGAATATCTCGCCGAAGTCGAAGAAACGCGGCGCAGAGGTTTTGCTTTTTTCGCGTCCGACGAAGATTTGAAAAGGGAAATACCCGCGCCGGAAAAACTGCGGTCAATCTTTGAAATTCTGCTCGAAACAGTCGCGCGGGCGGAACATTTTCAAGGTCGCGCGTTTGCCGTTTTTCAAATGTTTTCCGATGAGAAACTGCCTAATTTGTAAATCGTGAATCGTGAATCGTAAATTGTTAAGAACGAAGATTTTAGTTTACTGCGGGAAGCTCAGGAAATTTTTTGATTTGTGATTAATACTCTGTAATTTAAGTTTTGTAATATTTTGAAAAAGAAAATATTTGCTGACGGAGCGCGGACGGCTCGTCCGCCAACGAGCGGAGCGACGTTGTAAGCGTTACGCGGCAAGATTTTAACTAGCACGGGTGCATCATTCGCTTTACTCTGATGGCGGGCGAGCCGCCCGCGCTCCGTCGGGAAAGTTTATTGATATAACCATAATAAAACTTAGATTACACAGTAATTAACGATTTGCGAGATATTTTGAGTTTGAACAAACTCGTGCAAAAATGCGTTAAAGTTTCTGTATCAAAAACGCTTTTATAAACGGAGAAAAAAAATGTTCTGTCCAAATTGCGGTCAACAGCAGGTTTCCAGTGAAATAAAATTTTGTTCGCGCTCTGGTTTTGAGTAAAGCAACTGTAAATTTTTGCTGACGGTTTCGTTACGGCTGCGATTCAGTCCAGACATACTTTTTACCGTTCCATTTCAGCGTTCCGTCAGAACCTTCCGTGCCGAAAAAAAGATTCACTTTTCCGAGTCTGCCCTTATTGATTTCCCAATTATTACCTTTTTCTCCGTGTTCGCCCAAACGTGATTTTTGGAAGATAAGCGCACTGCTGCGACCGAGAAACAAAACCGACGATTTTTGAGCGAATTGCCATCCTTTGCCTTTCCCGTGAATGATAAATAACGCTAAATCTTTTGTATCAACCTCTTTACCTGTAAAATAAGGATATTCAATTTTTATATTTTTGGCGATATTTTCAACCGTATCGGACAAACAAACAATAACTGCAACATCATCCACCTGGTCGCCGTCGAAATCTCCAACTAATTTATAAGGCACGGCACGGGTTTCTACTTTGAGTTCACCGCCCGAAATTGATTTGACTAAATCTTCAACGCTTCTGCCGGTTTGGGCTTCTATTGAAGTATTTAAACACAACAGAAGCATAAAAATACTGATTACTAACGATGCGCCAGCCTGTAATTTTCTTTTATTAGTTCCAAAAATCATTATTTTATTCCATCCTTTAATAAACGGTCGAGAAATTCAGTCGGGTTCATCAAATCCGCTCTTCTTTGATAGTTTGCGTTTTTTAACACACCGGGATTGTAATATTCGATTTTATGAACTCTATCGGTAAGAATTCCTGTACCAGTGCCGTCAAACAGTTCAAAATGCAACATCGGACTAATTTTGATGACCTGTCCGACTTTACCGATTAAATCTCCGGCTTCGACTTTTTCGCCAATTTTTCCCAAAAATTTATCCGGTATTTCTACTATCTCGCCATAACGAATAACGCCGATTCCTTGATGGTTGATCGCAATTGCCTGCGTTCCTTCGTAAAAATATCCTGACTCGACGATAATCCCGTCATCTACCGCGATGACATCAGACTTCAGTGGCGCATACAAATCACAAGCGGCGTGAACTCGTCCGTGAGGTCTTCGCCAGCCAAACTGTGCCATTCCAAGTTTGTAGTTTCCGTTAAACTTTGGAGCAGGAAAATAAAGTGCCATTGTAATCTCCTTTTTGTTCTGATATTTACATTCCCAGGCATAAATCGAATTATTCTATCACAAAACAGCGACATACAAATATTGAACTTTGAGTTTGAACAAACTCGTGCAAAAATGCGTTAAAGTTTCTGTATCAAAAACGCCTTCATAAACGGAGAAAAAAAATGTTCTGTCCAAATTGCGGTCAACAGCAGGTTTCACAGGAAATAAAATTTTGTTCGCGGTGCGGTTTTCCGCTCGGCTTGGTTTCGGAAATTCTGTCGCACGGCGGTTTTCTGCCGCAATTAGCCGAACTGTATAAAAATAAAAATTTCTTTTCGCGGCGCAACGGTCTGATTTTTTCTCTTTTCTGGTTTATGTTTTTTGTGCTGATTTTGACACCGCTGTCCGGCATCGCCAATCTTGACGGTCTCGCCGGAGTTTTCGCGCTGATCGGCACAATGGGAGCGTTGATTTTGATAGCCGCTTCTTTTTTGATTCTGAAAAAAGAGCCGACGAAATTTGATATTCCTCAGAACGCTCTTTCAAGTTCACCCGTCAAAGATTTGCACGAAGCCCGCCAAACCGCGCTGCCGCCGCCGCAAACACAACCCGCGCAGAGTTATGTTCCGCCGACAAATTCGTGGAAAGCGGCGGACACGGGCGATTTAGTTCGCCAACACAGCGTAACGGACGAAACGACCAAATTGTTGAATAAAGACGAATAATTATTGCGCCGGCTGAATGCCTTTGGTTCCCGCAAAATCATAAGTTACATAAAAATTTAACCCGTTTTCTTTAACATCGGCGCGAATATCTTTGACTTTCGCGTTGAGCGTTCCGTCGGTGGCGGAAATCGGCAGATTCAGAGCGAGCTGCTGTCCGCGCAGAATCGTTACCGGATTGACGCGGTTATTGAGCGTCGTCTGCACAATCGGCGTAACGACTCCGCTGAGAAGCGGCGTGATTCCGTCGAGATTTATGGTTTGAACGTCAATTTGTCCGAAGACGGTTTGCTGCGTGTCGTCGTATCGCAAATTGAAATCCGCCTGCGCCCAACCCGTAAAATTTACACAATTTCCAAAGAGGGAAGTGCTTCCCTGAAAAGCGAGCGGCGCGGTGATCTTGCCGCTTTCCAGCCGAACGCCCGTTTTAACGCCGCTTCCTTCGGGCAGAAGTATGATTTTGCCGTCGCATCCGCCGTCTTGCTGAAACGCGATTTTTTCGGGCTGCAAATCAGATTGATAATTATTTTGTCCCGTCAGATTCAGCGGAAAAGCGGGCGCGTTCATATCGCGGAAAATCGTCCCTAAAACCGTATCGAAAAACTGCTGATCCAGCACGAGAGTCGCCGTTCCGCTCGGTGAACCGGCGGCATCAGGCGGCTGAATCGGATTTCCCGGAACGGCTGCCGCCCGCGGCGCGCCGCCAAAAAAATATAAAACCAAAACGCCGCCGATGATTAAGCCTAAAACCGCGCCGATTACAAATAATATTTTGCTCATCCTTTTGGGCGCGATTTGTTTTATTCACTTCGCGCGAAGTTTTCAAAAAAATTAAAGTTCAGTTTGTTAAGATTAAGTTAAAAATTTTTTTTAAGTCAAGCGGCAAAAAGAAAAATGCCGACAGATAAGCAATTTTACGCTGAAAATTCTTATCTGTCGGCGCGGATTTTTAGCGGAATACTCCGCCAAAGTTTAATTTTTAATAAACAAAAGCGTTCGGCGCGGGTCTGTCTGTCGCCGTTCCAAACTGCACACCCGTAAATCCTGCCGTCGAACGGTTTAGATACCACACGCCGCTTCTAAACACCGCCACATCAGCTTTGCCGTCGCCGTCATAATCCGCCGCC
This sequence comes from Pyrinomonadaceae bacterium, assembly GCA_965218105.1. Lineage (GTDB taxonomy): Bacteria > Acidobacteriota > Blastocatellia > Pyrinomonadales > Pyrinomonadaceae. Next base: position 893,996 of record OZ244585.1, on the reverse strand, counting down.
ACCGGCAAATCCGTCGAAATGCCGAACTGTACGCCCGTAAATCCCAATTGACTTCTGTTGAGATACCACGTTCCACTTGAGGGACGAAAAACCGCGACATCGGTTTTGCCGTCGCCGTCGTAATCCGCCGGAACCGGCTTGTCTTCCGCACTGCCAAACTGAATTCCGCTGAATCCTGATTGGCTTCCCTGCACATACCAAGTTCCGTTTGACGGACGAAAAACTGCATAATCCGCTTTTCTGTCGCCGTCGTAATCGGAGGCGACCGGCTTGTCGGTCGAAGCTCCGAACTGCGTGGCGGTGAATTGTCCGTTCACCAGATTGTAAACATACCACGTGCCGCTCGACGGTCGCCACACCGCCAAATCAGCTTTGCCGTCGCCGTCGAAATCAGCCGGCTGCGGAATATCATCGGATGCGCCGAAGGCAACGCCGGTAAATCCGGCGGTCGAGCGGTTCAGATACCACGTTCCGGCGCGATAAACGGCGAGATCGGTTTTGCCGTCGCCGTCGTAATCGGCGGGAACGATTTTGTCGGTTGAAGCGCCGAACTGCGCTCCGGTAAAGCCGGAAGCGGAATTGAGCAGATACCACACGCCGCCGTCGGGACGAAAGACGGAAATGTCGGCTTTGCCGTCGCCGTCAAAATCGAATGCGGGGCGAATGGGAACAGTTCCGAAGGCGGATTGATTGACGGTAAATGTTTGTCCGCCGACGGTTATCGTTCCGCTTCGCGCCGCCCCTGAATTTGCCTGCACGGAAAAAGTAATCAACCCGCTGCCGTTGCCGCTGGCTGCCGACGTAATTGTGATCCACGCGGCGTTGCTGACGACGGTATATTCGCATCCGCCGCCGACGTTTAGATTGAAACTTCCAGTGTCGGCGGTCGCGCTTACAATGACGCTGGTCGGGAAAATTGAATAAGAACAGCCTCCGGTTTGGGTAATTGTAAATGTTTGACCGCTGACGCTGATTGTTCCGGTTCTCTGCGGTCCGACGTTAGGCTGAACGGTAAAAGTAACCGAACCGTTTCCGCTTCCCGATCCGCCCGAAACTATCGAAATCCACGACGCGTTGCTGACCGCCATCCAACTGCATCCTTCAGTTACCGTAACATTGAAACTTCCGCTTCCGCCGGCTGCCGCAAAAGTTGTCGCGGTCGGTGAAAGCACATAGCCGCAACCTGTCTGATTGACCGTAAAAGTTTGTCCGGCGATTGTTAAAGTTCCGCTGCGCGGCGCGCCCGCGTTGGCGGCGACGGTGAAATTGACCGTTCCGTTGCCTGATTCCGTTGCGCCGCTCGTTATCGTAATCCACGGAACGTTGCTGACTGCCGTCCAGTCACAACCGGCGGCGGCGGTAACATTTACGCTGCCTGTTCCGCCGTTCTGGGGGATGTTCGCGCTCGCTGCCGAAAGCGAATAAGTACAGCCGCCCTCTTGAGTAACGGTAAATATCTCTCCGCCGACGGTAATCGTTCCGGTGCGGGAACCTCCCGCATTCGCGGCAACCGTGAATGAAACCGTTCCGCTACCCGAACCGCCGCCGCCGGAATTAATTGTAATCCAAGGGACGCTGCTGACCGCCGTATATGTGCAGCCTGCCGCGGTTGTGACGGTGAAACTTCCGGTTCCGCCGGCTGAACCGACACTTTTACCAGTCGGACTGATGGTATATGAACAGGCGGACGACTGGTTTACCGTGTAGGTTTGTCCGCCGACGGTTATCGTTCCGGTGCGCGCCGAACCGTTATTTGCCTGAACGGTAAAACTGACCATCCCGTTTCCGGTTCCCGAAGCGGTATTTATTATAATCCAGGAAACATTAGTAGTCGCCGTCCAGGTACATTCAGGATTTGGAGTGGTAACATTAAAACTTCCCATACCGCCGCCGGGAGTAAACGTTGAACCGGTCGGCGAAAGCGTAAATACGCAGCCTGACGCTTGATTAACCGTAAATGTCAATCCGGCAACAGTTATCGTGCCGACTCGTTCGGGACCGGTATTGGCGGAAACTGTAAAAGTGACCGTTCCGCTGCCCGATCCGGTAGGTCCTGACGTGATCGTTATGATTGACGCGTTATTGCCGGAAACTCTGTAAAAACAGCCGTTTTGGGTTATTACTTCAAAAGTTCCGGTGCCGCCCGCGGCGGAAAAAGGCAGACCTGTCGGATTGATTGCGAAGGTGCAGCCGATGACCAGAGCGTATTCCTTAAAGTTCACTACGCCGTTGGCATCCGTCACCGCAACGCTGAAAATATACGTTCCGCCCGTCGTCGGCGTTCCCGTGATCGCTCCGCTCGCCGATAAACTCAAACCCGGCGGCAACGCTCCGCTGACCAATGCAAAAGTTAATGTCGAAGATTGAGCCGTCGCCAATTGCTGAGTGTATGACACATCAACTGCTCCGTTGTTTACCGCCGCGATAACTCCGGTCGGATTGTTTTCAAACGAGCCGATGTCAATCGCGCCGCCGACAATCCGCGCCGAACCGCGCTGATCGGTCGGCGGCGCGTTGGCGTTATTGCCTCCGTTGATCGCCGGACTGCTTTGTAAAATTCCAAAAGTCTGCGTCGGTCCGCCGTAATTTCCCAACGGAGTCAAAAGACTCGGCTGATTGAGAATGTCCGAAGCCGCCCAGCCCGCGCTGTCCGTCGCGTTGCTGATTAAGTTGTTGCCGGCTGATATGACCGTTCCCGAAACATCCTGAATGACTGACGAGCCGCCGGTTATGACGCTGTTATCGCTGACAATCGTATTGCCAATCGTTACCGATCCCGCATTGAAAATTCCGCCGCCGCCTGCCGTCGCCGCGTTGACCGTGTTAAAACCGATGGTCGAATTTCTGACCGTCAGAACGCCCTGCGCACCGTTCCAAATTCCGCCGCCCTGACTCGTCGAAGAGCCGGTTACCGCCGGACTTGCCGCTGCCGTGTTGAGTCCGACAGTCGAATTAATAATGTTAAATGTTCCGTTATTTGAGATACCGCCGCCGTAAGAATTCGGTTTGCCCAGCGAACTGTTGGAACTGATCGTCGAGTTGATTAAAGTTACCGTTCCGGTATTCGATATGCCGCCGCCGCTCGCCGTTCCTAAATTAATTGACTGAACGGTGTTATTTCTAACCGTCGAACTATACAGAGTCAGCATACCGCTGTTGGAAATTCCGCCGCCGGCGACATTTCCGCTGGCGGAACCCGAATAAACAGCGGCGTTATCGTGGATGACGACATTTGACAGACTGAGCGTTCCGGCATTGAGAATACCCGCGCCTGAGCCTTCGACACTGCCGTTGCGAATTGTAACGCCGCTGATTCCGACATTTGAATTCGCCGAAATATTAAAAACGCGTGTTGTGCCGTTTCCATTAATAATTAAATTATTTGCGCCTGTTCCGATAATATTGATATTCGAAGTGATTTGAAGTTCACTGATCAGAGTCAGCGTGCCGGACAAATTCGATTGAAATGTAAGCGTATCGTCGCCGGGAGAAGCGTTGGCATCAATAATCGCCCGCCGCAGACTGCCCGCTCCCGAATCGTTCAAATTTACGATGGTGAACGGTATAAACACAGTGTATTGTTTGTAATTTACAAAACCGTTCGCGCTCGTTATCGAAACGCCGAAGGTGTATGTTCCGCCCGTCGTCGGCGTTCCCGTGATCGCTCCGCTCGCCGATAAACTCAAACCCGGCGGCAAAACTCCGCTGACCAATGCAAAAGTTAATGTCGAAGATTGAGCCGTCGCCAATTGCTGATTGTATGACGCTCCGACTGCTCCGTTGGGAATCGCGTCCACCGCGCCTGCCGGATTGTTTTCAAACGAGCCGATGTCAATCGCGCCGCCGACAATCCGCGCCGAACCGCGCTGGTCGGTCGCCGGAGCGTTGGCGTTATTGCCCATATCAATCGCCGGACTGTTCGGCAAAAGCGCGAATGTTTGCGTCGGTCCGCCGTAGTTTCCAAGCTGTGTAATAAACGAAGGCTGATTGAGTTTATCCGAAGCCGCCCAGCCCGCGCTGCCCGTCGCGTTGCTGATTAAGTTGTTGCCGGCTGATGTGACCGTTCCCGAAACGTCGCGCACGGTGGTCGTGCCGTTATTAGTTGTATTGTTGTTGCTGACAATCGTGTTGCCAATCGTTACCGTTCCGGCTGTGTTAAAAATTCCGCCGCCGTCCGCGGCAAAAGCACTCGCCGTGTTAAAGCCGATGGTCGAATTTCTGACCGTCAACGCGCCCGGCGCGGCGTTATAGATGCCGCCGCCCTGACCGTTTGAATTTGCCGAACTCGATGAAGCTGAATTATTGCCGACCGTCGAATTTGACAGCGTGAACATTCCCGTATTGGAAATCCCGCCGCCGCGCGCGTCGGGTTTGCCGATTGAATTGTTGGAAATCACGGAACTGTTGACGACGGCAGCCGTTCCGGTATTCGATATGCCGCCGCCGCTCGCCGTGCCGAGATTGGTAACGCTCGCCGTGTTATTTGTTATCGTCGCCGTTTGAATATTTAGCGTACCGGAATTGGAAACTCCGCCGCCGTCCGCATTTCCGCTGGAAGTTCCGGTGTAAATCGCCGTGTTGCCGCTGACGGTACTGTTTGATAAATTGAGCGTTCCGGCATTTAATACACCTCCGCCCGAACCTTCGCCTCTGCCGTTGACGATTGACAAATTATCAATCGTTACGGTCGCGCCCGCGGCGATATTGAAAACGCGCGAGGCATTGCTGCCGCTGACTGCTATTACGCTCGCTCCTGATTTGATGATCGAGATATTTGAAGTGATTGAAAGCTCGCCGGTTGTCAATGTAATAGTTCCGTTCAGCGCGGGATCAAAATCAATCACGTCGTCTCCGGCGGCGGCATTGGCATCGGCGACCGCTTTACGCAGACTGCCCGCTCCGGCATCGTTGAGATTTTTAACCGTAAATGTTGCCGCAATGTCCAAAGGCTGATTCGCTCCTCTTTCGGCAAAAAGATTTAAGAGATTATTTTTGCCGAAAAATTTCGCCGCGCCATCTTTTTGTAAGTTGCCCGATTCTTGAGTTTGTTGATTGCCGCCCGATTTTGCCGATGAAATAATCGTTCCGAAAGTTGCGGAAACAATAGAAACAAATATGACGAGAAAAAGAAAGAACGAAAAGTTAATCTTTTTGCAGGAGTTAATAAAATTCATAAAAATCCTCTGTTTATTCAAACTGTTTGTAAACACAAACCGAACTTATCTCATTTTTAGAAAAGATGTGATATTTGCCCAAAGTCGTCGGTGAAATTATTTATTTAAAATGATGAGTCGAAATATATCCTTGAGTGAGATTTTATTTACAATTAATTTTTAAAATTTATTTATGAGAACTCTGCGGGTTTTATAAGTTTATCCGCATTTCTCTTCGGGGAAAAATATAATATAACGTATTTCCAAAATTTGTCAACCTTTTTTACTCCATAAGGCGTTATACTCTGATGATTTACACCAATTCAAAATAAAATTATCGTATCAATTATCAATGAAAAAGCCCGCGCAAAGTAAGAGCGTATGACCTGCGCCCTTACTTTACGCGGGCTTTTTCACCCTCCAAAACTGATTTGAATCGGCATTCACTATTGGTAACAATTCAGCCGCGATTGTTTATCGTTCGCTTTTAAATTGTCAATTACCATCATATAAAAGAAGGCTTCGCCCGAAATTGAGCGAAGCCTTTTTTATCGTTAAATTGTTCCCGTCTAATTTTGAGGAACAAAAGCGTTCGGGGCGGGTTTGTCGGTCGCCGTTCCAAACTGCACGCCCGTAAATCCGGCTGTCGTCTGCAGCAGATACCACACGCCGCTGCGATAGACCGCCACATCCGCTTTGCCGTCGCCGTCATAATCCGCCGCCACCGGCAAATCCGTCGAAATGCCGAACTGCACGCCCGTAAAACCCGCCGTGCTTTGCAGCACATACCACGCTCCGTTTGACGGTCGGTAAACCGCCACATCGGTTTTGCCGTCGCCGTCGTAATCCGCCGGAACCGGTTTGTCCGTGGCGATGCCCAACTGAATCGAGTCAAAGTTTTGAGATGCCGTTCCGGTCGGACGGGCGATGAACCAGAAGCCGTTCGACGGGCGAAACACCGCGTAGTTGGCTTTGCCGTCACCGTCGTAATCGGAGGCGACCGGTTTGTCGGTCGAAGCTCCGAACTGCGCGGCGGTGAATTGTCCGTTCACCAGATTGTAAACATACCACGTGCCGCTCGACGGTCGCCACACCGCCAAATCAGCTTTGCCGTCGCCGTCAAAATCAGCCGGCTGCGGAATATCATCGGATGCGCCGAAAGCAACGCCGGTAAATCCGGCGGTCGAACGGTTCAGATACCACGTTCCGCCGCGATAAACGGCGAGATCGGTTTTGCCGTCGCCGTCGTAATCGGCGGGAACGATTTTGTCGGTTGAAGCGCCGAACTGCGCTCCGGTAAAGCCGGAAGCGGAATTGAGCAGATACCACACGCCGCCGTCGGGACGAAAGACGGAAATGTCGGCTTTGCCGTCGCCGTCAAAATCGAATTTTGTCTTAAGTGCGTCAACCGTTGCCGCACTTTGTGTAATAGTTATGACTTGTCCGGCGGCGAAGATTCGCCCGTTTCTCGCCGCGCCTGAATTAGCGGCAACGGCAAAGCTGACCGTTCCGCTTCCGGTTCCGTTTGCTCCGGCGGTGATTGAGATAAAAGAATCACTGCTTGCGGCAGTATAAGCGCATCCTGCTTGAGTCGTTACGGTTAGCGTATTGTTTCCTCCGGCGGCATTAACACTCAGATTTGCAGGTGAAATCGAATACGAGCAGACATCATCGTTGAGAATCGTTCCCGTGCCAGTTCCGTTAGTAATTGTCGCGTTCACCGAATTTGTCAGATTGACGGTAAAAGTTTCATCCGGCTCGACATCCAAATCACCGTTTACCAAGACCGTGATGGTTTTACTTGTTTCTCCCGGAGCAAACGATAATGAATCGTTTTTCGCCTGATAATCAGACGGCGAAACCGCCGTTCCGTCGGCAGTCGCGTAATTGACCGTAACAGTTTGCGCCGATGCCGCCGAAAGAGTAACGGTAAAATTAAATGTGGTTGTTCCGCTGCTGCCTTCGTTCAGCGATACATTATTGATTGTCAGCGTTGGAATTGCAGACTGCGAAATTGTAAAAGTTTGACCTTCGACGGTGATCGTTCCGGTTCTGGCAGCACCTGAATTGGCGGCAACCGAAAAAGTAACAGTTCCGCTGCCCGTTCCGCTTGCTCCCGACGTGATTGTGATAAATGAATTATTGCTTACCGCCGCAAAAGCACAGCCTGTGCCGGAAGTTACATTAAAACTGTCGTTTCCGCCGTTTGCCGAAATGTTGATGTTTGCCGGAGTCAAAGTGTATGCACAGCCCGATGCCTGAGTAACGGTAAATGTCTGTCCGGCAATCGTAACCGTTCCGGTTCTGGCAATGCCGGTGTTGGCAGCTACTGAATATGAAATAGTTCCGTTTCCGTTTCCGCTGCTTCCCGAATTAATTGTTATAAATGAATCATTACTTAGTGATGAGTAATTGCAACCCTCTTGTGTTATAAGGTTTATATCTCCTTCACCGCCCGAGGCTGTGAAAGATTGTGAAGTTGGGGTTAATGAATAAGAGCAAGGCGAAGTAGTGGTAATAATCAATGAATATCCACCCGAAATAAATCCACTAAATGCTGGAGATTTATCAATGACATATAAACTCCAAATCCCATTGGGGTTTGTTCCGCCGAATGTGCTATTCAAGGTTGCCGTTCCGGTAGGTGAAGGTTGGCTGTAACTGCTTGATGGTTGCGGAGCAGGCAGTGGAAAAAAGTCGCTACCAAAATTGCTGGTTGGTAAATATGAACTTGCCGGATCATTTGGTGAAAAAGTTCTACAAGGGGCAAGAGTGGCGGCTTGATCGTCGAATGTTAAAGTTGTGTTTGAATATGATATGCTTTCGCCACAATCGCTTAAGATAACGAATCTTCTATTTGTGTCAGGAGCAACCAAAAGAACTGCAACATCAGCAGGATTGAGGTGTCCTAATCCGTTTAACCTGACATTAATGTCGGCAATCGTTCCGCTTAATCCCGAAACAGTTATCTCTGCCGGATACGGCGTTGCAGGAGAGTTATCCTTAATGGTTATGTATGAAGGATTAGTAAAAATATTAGTGTTTAATTCATTTTCAGTAAGAAAGGTCATATTACTTAGCTGTGATTTGCTAATAAGATTGGAAAAACCGCTACCCGCAAATCCCTCAATGTTGCCCAATGAAACAAAAACAATCAAAACAACGGCAAGTGCTAAAAATGAAAAGTAAATCCTTTTGCGAGTGTTAAAAAAATACATAAAAGAAAACCTCTTTTTATTTAGTTTGAAGAATGAGTTACAAAAAAAATTAAGCTGTCTAAGATTAGAATTGGTGTCAGCCTAAAACCGATGGAAATTATTTGCCGGAGTTAATATACCTAATTTTACCGATTAAATAAACCTTTAGAATTTTATTTGGATGGAAAAAGGCTCCGTTTGATTTTGAACAAAGTTTTTAATCTTCAGGAGGAAACCAGCCGACGCTGACCCACAAGCGGCGGGAAACGAGAATTATTTCATTGTTAAGTTTTGATGCGACGACGGTGGCGCGTCCGATTGGCGAAATGCCGAGAATTTCGGTTCCGTCGGCATTCCACCGAAAATGTTCGTTCCAGTTTTGCGTTCGCGGATTGAAAAGCGAAATGTTTTTGTTGGTTTCAGAATCAGCCGCGTGTGTCCGTATGCCTTTGAATTCATTGCAGCGGCGACACGCCAGCCACAGATTTCTTCGCTCGTTTCGCCTCCGGCGGCAAGCGGAGTGAGATGTTCAAATTCCATTTTCATTCCGATTAAAGTTTCACTCGTCAAACAATAGCCGCAGCGAAAATGCGCTTGTTGACGGATTTTATTTTGCAGGGCGAGAGGAATGCGGCGACGGTTCATTTTTATTTCGGGAGGGAAAGATTTTCGAGTTCGGCAAGCGTCGGCAGCCGATGTCCGCGAAAGCGAAGCAGAATGGCGGCGCGGGCTTTGCGAAGCATTACGAGGTCGGCTTGCTTTTGCAGATCGGAAAGTTTTTTAGCTTCTGCGGCGGTGCGTTTATCCTGCCTACTTAACAGCGCGGAGATTTCCTTTTGTATTTTTGATGAAACGGCTTCACGCATAACCGTTTGAAGTTCCTCATTTTTCAGACTTTCGAGCAATGTCAGATTTTCGACAAATTCCGGCGGCAATCCATCCAGCGACGGAAGCGAATTTTGCAGAGCGTTGAGCAGCAAGGTTTCAATCGGCTGGCGCGTCGCTTGCGCCGTGCGCTCCAAAGGTTGAAAAACACTATCGGGTAATTTTAAGGTGATAACTTGTGACATCGCTTTCTTCCAAATATCCAATTATAGCAATCAATAAAGTTGAATTAGTATAACGCAAAAATCAATAAGGCGAAAATGTTTCTTGTTAAACAGCGAATAAAAAAGACTTCGCTCAAATTTGAACGAAGCCTTTTGAATTGAAAACCAACTGTCAATCTAAACGGTTAAAAAATTTACCTTAACCGTCGCGGCATTTTTGCCGGCTTGATTGATAAAACCTTTGTCGAATGTAACAATTTCAGTGTTGTAAGTTTTAGCGAGTTCTTCGGCGAGCGCGATGTAAAGCCCGTCGGAAGAACGGCTGCAACCGTAACCTTCGCGGATTTCAACGGCGCGTTTCAGGAGCGACGCTTCACCGTTCGGCGTTAAGGTGGTGCCTTTTAGATAATCGGCGAAAATGTCAATCGCTTCATCATATTCGAGTTGCGATAATAAACCGCCAGCCAGTTTCTGACATAAGACAAAAATTACTTCCGCCACCAAAACGCTTGGCGCGAAAAATTCGTAACCTTGATTGGTATAATCTTCAAAGGCGGTTTCGGCGGTTTGGAGTTTGTCCGTTTCTTTCGCACAAAGCGCAATTAAAACATTGGCATCAGGAACAACCGCGAACAAATTACTCATCTAATTCACCGCCAAACATTTCACCGCTGCGGGCGGCGCGAAGCATTTCCTGCGTTTTCGAGCCGTCGGTGAAGCGCATATCTTTTTGTTTTTCCTTAACGAGTTTCATAATCTCAAGCATTTTTTTGTTCGGTGTCGGTTTTGGTTCCTCGTCAATGACGGTAACGCGCAAACGCCGACCGCCAAACTCCGGCGCGTGTTTGGCGATTTCTTCCCAAGTTCCTTCTAAAACAAGTGTTTCCATAATTTTTACTTCCTCTCGTTTCGTTGAAGTTATTATAGCTCAAAATCAAAGGCGGCGAAAATAGTTCGCTTCAAGCCGTAAAAAAAGCTCCGCTCAATTTTGAGCGAAGCTTTTTTTATAATTTGGAATTTGGAATCTGAAATTTGCAATCTCAGCTTACATTCCCATTCCCATGCCGCCCATACCGCCGCCCATGCCGCCCATACCGCCGCCGGCGTGGTCGTCTTTTTCCGGGACATCGGCGATCATCGCTTCGGTGGTGAGCATCATTCCGGCGATGGAAGCCGCGTTTTGCAGCGCGGTGCGCGTTACTTTCGCGGGGTCAATGACTCCGGCTGAAACGAGGTCTTCAAATTTTTCGCTCGCGGCGTTGAAGCCGTAGCTTGCGTCGTCGCTGTCGCGGATTTTGCCGACGATCACCGCGCCTTCTTTGCCGGCGTTGTTGGCAATTTGACGAAGCGGTTCTTCGAGCGCGCGTTTGATGATGTTGACTCCGATCTGTTCGTCGGAATCTTCGGCATCCGTCTGGAAATCGTCGAGAACTTTGGAAGCGCGAACCAGAGCGACACCGCCGCCGGGAACGATTCCTTCTTCGACTGCCGCGCGGGTCGCGTGCATTGCATCTTCAACGCGGGCTTTCTTTTCCTTCATTTCGGTTTCGGTCGCCGCGCCGACTTTGATAACTGCCACGCCGCCGACTAATTTAGCGAGACGTTCCTGCAATTTTTCTTTGTCGTAATCCGAAGATGTTTCTTCGATTTGGTTGCGGATTAATTTGACGCGTCCCTGCATTTCGGCATCGGAACCGTTGCCGTCAACGACCGTCGTGTTGTCTTTGTCAATCGTGATTTTCGCGGCTTGTCCGAGATCGTCAACCGTGATTGATTCGAGTTTCACGCCCATATCTTCGCTGATAACTTTGCCGCCCGTCATCGTCGCAATGTCTTCCAACATCGCTTTGCGACGGTCGCCGAAGCCGGGAGCTTTTACCGCCGCGACGTTCAAAGTGCCGCGCAGTTTGTTGACGACCAACGTCGCAAGTGCTTCGCCTTCAACATCTTCCGCGATAATCAAAAGCGGTTTGCCGAGTTTGGCAACCTGTTCGAGAATCGGCAGCAGGTCTTTCATCGAAGATACTTTCTTTTCGTTGATTAAAATGAACGGATTTTCGAGAACCGCTTCCATTCTTTCCGGGTCGGTCACGAAATACGGTGAAAGATAGCCGCGATCAAACTGCATTCCTTCGACAACTTCGAGGGAAGTGTCCATCGTTTTCGATTCTTCAACCGTGATTACGCCGTCTTTGCCGACTTTTTCCATCGCGTCGGCGATGTGTTGTCCGATATTCGTATCGCCGTTCGCCGAAACCGTTCCGACCTGTTTGATGTCGTTGCCCGAAACGGGTTTCGCCATCCGGTGAACTTCTTCGACGACTTTTTCAACCGCTTTGTCAATGCCGCGTTTGAGAGCCATCGGATTCGCGCCGGCGGCAACCGTGCGAACACCTTCTTTGAAAATCGCCTGCGCCAAAACCGTCGCGGTCGTCGTTCCGTCACCGGCAACGTCCGAAGTTTTGGAAGCGACTTCGCGCACCATCTGCGCGCCCATATTTTCCAGCGGATCGCTCAATTCAATTTCTTTCGCCACCGTCACGCCGTCTTTGGTGATCGTCGGCGAACCGAATTTTTTGTCAATAACAACATTGCGTCCCTTCGGACCTAACGTAACTTTTACTGCGTCGGCGAGTTGATTAACGCCGCGCAAAATTGCCGCTCTCGATTCTTCGCCGTGGATTACTTGTTTAGCCATAATATTTTTTTAACTCCTGATTTGATATTTTTGATAGATTAAATGCTTTTAGTTTTCAGTCTTTGGTTTTTCGCAAAAAATTAAAAACTAGCTGGCATTTGCTCCGGCGCGTTCGATAATTCCCAAGATTTCGTCTTCGCGCATCATCATCAACTCTTCGCCGTCAATTTTGATTTCCGAACCGCTGTATTTGCCGAACAAAACGCGGTCGCCGACTTTGACATCCAAAGTTTGGCGTGTGCCGTCTTCTTTATATTTGCCTTCGCCGACGGCGATCACTTCGCCTTCCTGCGGTTTTTCCTTCGCCGTATCGGGAATGTAAAGTCCACCGGCGGTTTTGTCGGTGCTGTCTTCGATGCGGCGCACGATTACGCGGTCGTGTAATGGTTTAATTGTTGTAGCCATAATGTTTATTTCTCCTTTTCGAGATTTTTAATAATTTTTTATTTTGATTTCGTATGTTAGCACTCATCGCCAACGAGTGCTAGAATATAAATAATTTGATGGTTTGTCAAGTTCACACTGAATAAATTTTATAAGAAAATGTGATTGTATTGTTGTCAAGTTTTTGAATATTGGGATTGATAATCATAAATCTATATCAAATTTGAGTTTTTGAAATAGATTATGATGTTTATAAAAATAATATTTCAATGCTGAGGACTCCAAAAAGAAAGAGGTCAAAAGATATTTAAATTATATCTTTGACCTCTTTCTAAACTGAACTGTTGAAATGATTTAGCGCGGACTTCTGATTCCAGTTGAAATTCGACCGCCGCCGAAACCGCCGGAAATTCTGACACCGTTTGTGTTGATGCGAACTCCGCCGCGCGGAGGAAATACGGTTCCCGGAAGTATCGTGTTGTAGAAACCTCCGCCGCGTCTGAATCTGCCAAATTTTCCATAATTTCCGAATTTGCCGTAGCTTCCGAAATTATTGTAATAACTACCGTTGTAAAAACCGTTTGAGTAACCGTAACCGCCATAACCGCCGTAACCGACAAAGCCGCCCGAATAAAACGGCGAATAATAACCGCCGCCATTATACGCGCCCTGATTTCCGTAACTTAACATAATCCGGTTCTGGTTTTCCCGGTATTCTTCCATTCGTTGAACTTGTTCGCGCTCGTAATTTTCCCGTTCGATCCGCGCGGAAAGTGCGGAAAGGTCTTTGCGGTCTTTTTCGTTTCTCGCTTCCAACTCTTCCGGCGACGGAAATCCTAATCTTTCGTAATTTTCACGGTAATTTTGTTCAGCCGCCAAACGCTTTTGCCGAAATTTTTCCAGATCGGCGTTGGTCACGGTTCGTCTCGCCGTCTGCGCCGAAACGAATCCGACGGTAATGAAAATCGAACATAAAATAAATACCAGTCTTTTTTTCATAGTCTTTTACCTCTTTTTTTATTTTGCGATTATAACATAAATTTACCGCACAAAAACAGCAAAAAAAATCTTAAAAAGTCTTCGATGAAAACCCTTTAAAATCCGAAGCTCAAACCGACTCGACCGTTTCTGCCGACAGTGCGAAAACCGTTTTCGTAATAATCGTAATCTAATAAATTCTCAATCGTGCTGTAAATCCGCAAATTTAATTTTTCACTATTGAGCGGAAAAGTGTAACCGCCGGTTAAATCGGCGCGGCGATTGCCTTTAAAGCGATAGATATAACTTGAAAAACTCGTGTTGCTGAAAATCGGCGCGAGATAATTGCTCGTGGCGAGAAAATCAAAATTTACCCAAGCGCGTTTAAGTCTCTGCGTCGCCGTGAGCGTAAACTGATGTTCTGGAATGCCGAGCGTCGAAATATTCGGATTTCCCGCAACTTGCGGTCTGCGCTGATCGCTGTTTGTAAAAGTATATGACGCGAAAACGTCGGTTGAATTTGTCGCTTTTATTTGTCCGCTGAATTCCGCGCCGCGGGCGATGCCGCCTTTGGTGTTGAGATAACCGCCGCCGGAGGCGAAATTGTCGCGTCCGAACGGATCGGGCTGCGGCAGAGTTCCGAAACCGATGGTGTCAATTAATCTCGTGTAAAAATAAGTTGCGGAAAGCCGCGCCCGATTTTTGAAAATTGATTGTTCAATTCCCGCGTCGTAAGCGATTGTGCGTTCCGGTTTCAAATCAGGCGCACCGAGCGCGACAAACTGGTTCGGCATTAAATATGTCGCATAAAACGTGCCGAATCTTTCGTAAAGCGACGGAACGCGATAACCGTTGCCGATGTGAGCGCGGATTTTTGTTCCGGTTTTGAAAAAATAAGAAACCGCGCCGTCAAAAGTGTAAGCCGGCGGCGGATTTTCGAGCGTCAAATTTGTGTATGGCGCATTATTTACGCTGAATTCCGGCGTTTTCAAATTAAAAAACTGAGCGCGAACGCCGCCCGCGATTTGCAGTCTGCTGCTAAAAAATTTCAGCAAATCCTGCGCGTAAATGGTATTGCTCGACTGCTTTGCTCTTGCAAAGAAAGCGTCCGACGGATTCGGCGTAAAACCGTCGTTGCCGTATTTTTCGTGTTCAAATTCGTAACCGGCGGTGATTTCGTTAAATCGGTTCGGTGTCCAGTTAAAATGTCCGTTCAACGTATTTATTGTGCCGTCAAAAAGGGAAGTCGAAGCACTTTGAAAACCCGCACCGAGAATACCGTAATCGTTTTTACGCGAAGTTTTCAAGCCGGAATAATAACCTTGAAAAACTAATTTGTCGTTGAAAACTTGAGTTAAAACAATCTGCGCGTCAAAGAATTTTGATTTCTGAAAATTATCGGGATCGTTTTGGTCAAAAACAAAATTTACGCCTTGTTTCGCGTCAATAATTGCCGCGTTTGAAGCGGGCAAATTTCCCAAAGTATCGGGACTCGAATTCAGTCGAACGTAAGCGTCGGACACGAAAAATCTCGCCGAAATATTTGTTTTTTGAAACGGATTATATTCGATGCGCGATTGAAAATTCGTATTGTGCGCGTCGTCTTCGCCGTCAATTCCTTTGGTGTAAACCGTGCGCGAAATGCCGAGATTAAAGCCGAATTTGCCGTTTTGCGTGCTGTCGGAAATATTTCCGCGAAAGCGTCCCAAACCCAAACCGCCGACCGCGCCGCCGATTTGTCCGTGAAAACCGTTAGCCGGTTTCGGCGTTTGAAAATCAATCACGCCGCCAATCGCATTCGTTCCGTAAAGCGACGAACCGGAACCGCGCAAAACTTCGATGCGCGAAACGCTCGTCAGCGTAAAATCCGACAAAAAAGGCGAAGCGTCGCCCGTAATCGCCGCAGCGTCGCGGAAACGAATGCCGTCAATCAAAACCGCCGTGTCCTGATTTCGCAAACCGCGCGTTTTGATCGAAGCCGTTCTGCCGAATCCGCCCAATTGCTGAACGCGAAAACCGGGAATCGTCCGCAAAGTTTCCGGCAGTGCGAAATCCGCGCGGTCGCGCAATTCCTGCGCGTCAATGATATTGACGGTTTTTGAAATCTCGCCGTCAACCTGCTGCGTTCCCGAAGCGACAACCGAAACCTCGCCGAGCAAACTCGGTCGTTCTAATGCTTTTCCTTCCTGAGAAGCGATTTTCCCGTTTTTGACCACGATAATTTTGCTTTCTTCAACGCCGGAAGAATTCGGATAAACTATCGAATAAATTCCGTCCTGAACATCTAAAAAAAGATAATTTCCGTTGCCGTCGGTCAGCGTCGAAAACCATTTGTTCGATTCGGTCGTCGAAACGAGTTTCACTTCCGCATCCGAAACAACTTTTCCGGCTTTTTCCTGTTCATACAAAGTCCCGAAAACCGTCGCGCCCGTTTGCGCCCAAACGCCGATTGTCAAAAGACACATCAAACTTAAAATCTTTATAATTTTCATATTTCTCCTTGTCCGCCCAGCGCGGAACGTGGTTTTTATTTCTCAACAAACGGACAAAGTTCCAGACTTTGAAAGGATAAAGGCTGAAGGCGAAAGGCTAAAGATTTTGATTTCATCCTTTATCCTTCAGCCTTTATCCTTTCGATTACTGTTGCGTGGGCAGTCGCGGATTTGCGCCGCGTTCCTTTGCGTCGTTTATTTCTTAATTGTAAATTGTCGTAACTCTCACATTTTTGCTCGCCGGATTTACGTCCAGCAAGACTTCTACGCCGAAAGATTTATACAAATTATCTTCGGTCAAAACTTTTTCCGGCGCGCCTTTGCCGATAATTTTACCATTTTTTAACAGTAAAATCTCATCGGCGAATTCCGCCGCGAGATTTAAATCGTGCGTGATGACAATTGCCGATGCCCGTGTACCGCAGTCGTCCCGACTGCCGTCGTGAATGCGTCCCGCGTTCACGTCTTCCGACACCGCATTCGTGTTTTTCACGCGGAAGCGGGACGCATCCGATACGGCAAGCGGGACGCTTGCGTTACATTTTTCTTTTATCAAACGAAACATTAACGCCTGATGCGCCAAATCCAAGTTCGCCGTCGGTTCGTCGAGCAACAGAATTTCGGCTTCGGTCGCCAACGCTCTGGCTAAAACGACGCGTTGCCGTTCGCCGCCCGAAAGCCGATTCATCGCGCGATTCGCGTAGGTTTGCAGATCACATTTTTCCAAACAATCGAGCGCGATTTGCAAATCTTTTTCCGTCTCCCAGCCAAACGCGCCGCCGTGCGCGAATCTGCCGGAAAGGACGAATTCCAAAACCGAAACGGGAAATTTTGTTTCGTTTTCCTGCGCGATAACCGAAATTTTTTGGGCGATTTCGCGGCGCGAATAACTTTTCAACTCTTTGTTATCCAATAAAATCTCGCCGTTTGAAATCGGCAAACTCCCGTTCAACGCTTTTATCAAAGTCGTTTTACCCGCGCCGTTCGCGCCGAGCAAAACGATAATTTTTCCCGCACGAAGCGAAAATGAAACGTCCTGCACGACCGCGCAAACGCCATAATTAATTGAAATGTTTTTAACTTCTAACATTTTATTTGCAGGGATGACAGGATTTATAGGGATTTTTATAAATTGGTTTTATCCCTGTAAATCCTGTCATCCCTGCTAATTTCTTCGTAAAAGATAAATAAACATCGGCGCGCCGATCAAAGCGGTAATCGCGCCGACGGGCAATTCACGCGGCGCGATTACCACACGCGCGATGGTGTCCGCCAACACGACGAAAATCGCGCCCGCCAACGCCGAAAAAGGAATTACCAGACGGTTATCGCTGCCGATTGCCAACCGAACGAGATGCGGCACGATTAAGCCGACGTAACCGACCGAACCGCTCGCCGCGACCGCCGTTCCGACCAATAAACTCGACGAAGCGAAAACCGCGAGCCGTGTTTTGCCCACTTCCACGCCGAAATCAAAAGCGTCGCGTTCGCCGATCATCATTAAATTTAACGCCCGCGCGTTTTTGATTAAAATAATCGCGCCGATTATGACGGCGGCAAAACTCAGATAAAAACCGTTGATCGTTGACTGCGACAAATCACCGAGCAGCCAAAAAGTAAAACTGCGAAGTTTCGCCGCGTCCAAAAGGGAAGTCAGCAAAACGATAATTGACGACAAAAAAGTCGTCACGATTACGCCGGACAAAATGAGCCGTTCGACGTTCATTCCGGCGCGGCTTTTCGCCATTTGATAAACGGCGAAAGTCGCCAGACTCGCGCCGGCGAAGGCGAAAATCGGACGCGCCAATTCAAAGTTTGCGAAAAACACGAAAGCGAGCATCGTTCCCAGAGCCGCGCCGTTGGAAACGCCCAAAAGATAAGGTTCGGCGAGCGGATTTCGCAGAAGCGACTGCAAAGACGCGCCCGCCAGAGCCAAACTCGCGCCGACGCTCGCGCCGAGCAGAATGCGCGGCAGTCGAATGTCGAAAAGAATCGTTTTCTGCTGTTCGTTTAATTCAAAGAACGAAAGTTTTTCGCTGCCCAACAGCGCGGCGGCGAAAATCGTCAATCCAAGCGCAAAAACTAAAATAACGCCAAAACGCAGTTCTCGAATTCTGGAATTTGGAATTTGGAATTTGGAATTTGGAATTTGAACTTTCATTGGAAACCTTCAGGATGCAAATCACGCGCGATTTCTTCGAGCGCGTCAACGATTCGCGGCGACGGGCGCGAAATAATCTCGGCGTTTATTTTGAAAACTTTGTTATTTTTTATCGCCGGAGAGTTTTTGAAAACGTCGTTCGGCTCTCTGTTATCTTCGCTGTCCGATAAAATTATCGCTTCGGGATTTAACGCCAAAGCCGTTTCTTTGCTCAATTTCGGATAAGCCGTCGTCACATTTTCCGTTACCGAAACTCCGCCCGCGCGGTTTATTACATCGCTCAGAAACGACTCTTTGCCGATGGTAAAAAGCGGTTCCTTCGAGATTTGCAGAAAAACTTTAACTTTTTCAGCATTTTTGGTTCGCGCTTCGACATCGGCAGCGCGCCGTTTCAAATTGTCCACAATTTCACCGGCTTTGACATCTTTATTAAAAATTTGTCCGATTTGATAAATGCTTTTGTAAATGCCGACCAGATTATTCGGATTCGTGACAAAGACCGCAATGTTTTGCGATTCAAGCTGCTTTGTAAAATTTTCAATTTGCGAAGCCGTCGAAACCAAGACAATCTGCGGTTTCAAAGCGATAATATTTTCAATATTCGGATTTAAAGTGTCGCCGACGGTCGGAATTTTTTGCGCTTCGAGCGGGAAGTTGTCATAACTTGTTCTGCCGACAAGTTTATCTCCGGCTTCGACGGCGAAAACGATTTCAGTCAAATTAGGAGCGAGCGAAACCGCGCGTTCAATTGTTTCGGGAATTTTGACTTTGTGACCTAAATCGTCGGTAATTTCGCGGGTCGGCGCGGCACTTTGCGGATCAGTCGGTTTGTTGTAGCAATTGGTGAAAAATAAAAGAGAGATTAAAAACAGAAAAATCCTTCCGCGAAGACGCAAAGTGAAATAGAAAGTGTATTTATATGTAAAATTTCTCAAAATAAAAAGCCCTGCCGAAACTTGCCTCAAAACATAAAAAGCAAGGACGACAGGACTCTTTACCAATCAAAAAAAGAAGGAAAAAGAAAATTCTACCTGTTCAGCCAAACGTCTTGACGCGAGACGCATTTAGGCTAAAAAACTTTGAAGCAGGTTATCAGACTTCTTAAAGGCGAAAGGCGAAAGGCGAAAGGCGAAAATTAAATTTTATCCTTTATCCTTTATCCTTTATCCTTTAGCTCACTGTGGCGCGACCGTGCGGGAATTTCACCCGTTTCCCCTTTGCAACTTTCATTTGAAAGTATTTTTCAAAGAATTTTAGACTGAAAAAGAACAATTTTTACCAATATATTGCATAAGCAGCATAGATGGTATTTCTGAAACTAACACGCTCAAAAAGAAATGTCAAAGAACGGTCATTTTATGATTGTCAGGCTTGAAATAAATCACTAAGAACGGCTATTCTGAAAACGGAAAAAATCAATTAAATCTTTTTATTATGGAACAATACGAAAATGTAGTTGCGGTAATTTTGGGCGGCGGCGCGGGAACGAGACTTTTTCCTTTGACGAAAGAAAGAGCGAAACCCGCCGTTCCGCTCGGCGGAAAATACAGATTGGTTGACGTGCCGATTTCCAACTGTATCAATTCCGGCATTATGCAGATATTTATTTTGACGCAGTTCAATTCCGCGTCGTTAAATCGCCACATTTCCAGAACTTACCGCTTTTCCAGTTTTTCCACCGGCTTTGTCGAAGTTCTCGCCGCCGAACAGCGGCACGACTCGCCGCAGTGGTTTCAGGGAACGGCGGACGCGGTGCGGCAGATGATTCCGCACATCCGTGATTGGCGGATTAACACGGTTTTGATTCTTTCCGGCGATCATCTTTACCGGATGGATTACCGCAAATTTCTCAAACGTCACTTTGAAACGAACGCTGATTTAACCGTTTCCGTCGTTCCTTCGACTCCCGAAAATGCCGCCGGATTCGGTTTGCTCAAAACCGACACCGACGGGCGCATCATCGAATTTAAGGAAAAGCCGAAAGGTGATGCTCTGGAATCAATGCGCGTTGATACGACGCGTTTCGGTTTAACTCAGGAAGAATCGGCGGAAAAACCGTTCCTCGCTTCGATGGGCATTTATGTTTTTGACTATAAAAAACTCATCGAACTGCTCGACGAAGACGAAGCGCGGTATGATTTCGGCGGTGAAATTATTCCGTCGGCGATTAAAAAACTTAATGTTCAGGCGCATCTTTTTCAGGATTACTGGGAAGACATCGGAACTATTCGCTCGTTTTACGAAGCGAATCTTGATCTTTCGAGACCTCTGCCGAAATTTGATTTTTTCAATACCGATGCGCCGATTTACACGCGCAGCCGCTATCTGCCGCCGTCAAAACTGCACGACTGCGATATAGACAACACGATGGTCAGCGAAGGCTGTATTTTAAACGGCGTTTATGCGAGAAATTCGATTCTCGGCTTGCGAAGTCGGATTGACGACGGCGTAAAGATTGAAGATTCAATAGTTATGGGCGCGGATTTTTACGAATCAATCGAAGAGATTACAGCCAAAGCGACAAAAAAAATTCCGCACATCGGCATCGGCTCAAATTCCGTCGTGCGTCGCGCGATTATAGATAAAAATGCCCGCATCGGACGAAATGTGCAGTTGATAAACAAAAAAGGCGTTGAAACATTTGACGGCGAAAACGGCTGTTATTTCATCCGCGAAAACATTATAATCATCCCGAAAAATTCGGTCATCAACGACGGAACGATAATCTGACGACGAAAAATTGAAAAAGCATTTTGGTCGAACGCGCTTCGGCTAAAAATCTGCCGCATTTAGTTGTCAGTTTGACCGATCAATTTTTCGGCTTCTTCGACGGCATCTTCCAAATTATTAATTTTACCGTCAAGCTGTAATTCGTAAACGGCTTGAATGATTTCGCCGAAAAATTTCGACGGTTTCAATCCCAATTCGATCAAATGTCTGCCCATCAAAATCGGTTTCGGAGCTGCTTTTTCGACTTGTAAATCCCGCACTCTTTCAATAAACCATTCCTGCGCCGCCGCGTCAAACCGTTTTTCTTTCGGCAGCCAATCGGGATTTCTACCGAGCGAATCGGCTTTCGAGACGCGATACAGCAAATCCGGCTCGACTTTGCGCGCCAGCCGCCGAAACGCGCCGTCGCCGGGCTGCGATTTGTAAAACATTCCCGGCAGCAAGTGATAACGAACGAGTTGTATGACCTGTTCGCGCACGTCAAAACCGTTAATCGTGTGTATTCCGAGCGTGTCGAGAAACGAAATCGTCGGCGCGACTCCGGCTTCGTCGTGCGCGTGCGAACGCCAGCGACCGTCAAAAAATTTCGTCGTCGCCGGTTTCCCGAAATCGTGCGCGATTGCCGCCAGCATTACCGTCACTTGTTTTGCATAAGGCAGATCGTCAATCAGTTTTCGCGCTTCGTCAACGACCATAAGTGTGTGATAAAATACGTCACCTAATTTAACTTCAAAACAGTTTGACAATAAGGATTTTTCAATCAGATGCACAAAATTGCTATTTCCTACGAAAGACAAATCGAAGTAAAAGAATACATCGTCATTGACGGCAGACGTTCGCGCATCCACTATAACAGCGGATACGCTTACACCAGTTGGAAGGGAAAAAACGGAACGATGGGCGTTCACCGTTTGATTATGGAATTGATTCTCGGTCGTAAACTCGAAACCGGCGAGCATGTTCATCACAAAGACGGCAACAGGCTGAACAATTCCCCTGATAATTTGGAGGTCGTCAACGGCAGAGAACACAATCGGGCGCATACGATTGAGCGGAATCTGAAACACGACCCGGATAACTTCATCTGTAAGCGTTGCCGGAACGCCGAACGACCACACAAGGCTTTCGGATTTTGCGGAAATTGCTGGGCGAGATTTCGGCGGAAGAAAAACATCGTCCGTCCCTGCGCCGTTTGCGGTTTCGAGGTCGGCAAAAAAGGTGTCAGAAATCTGTGCGTTTCCTGCGCTGTCGCCAGTTGGAGTAATTGTCGAGCTTGCAGAAGAGCCAAAAACGAATTGCCTCAACCCAAAGGAAGAACTGCCGTTATCAGCGCGAAGGGCTTCTGTCACGCCTGCACGGAAAGATTCAAACGACAATGCCGAAATGACCCAGCCCTCAGGATGCCATTCTGATTCCTGCGGCACACCGACGAGCGCGACGAGTTCGGGAAATAGTTGATTTGCCACGTTCAAATTGTAAAAATACTGCAAACCGATGGACGGTTTCACCGATTTCAAAAGCAACTTTTCGAGTTCGCCCCAAATTCGTTCCTTTGGCAAATCGGTCAAATCAATCGAACGGCACAGCGCAATCGTTTCCGCGTCAATCGTAAATTCAAATCTGGCGGCAAACTGCGCGGCGCGTAAAACCCGCAGTGAATCTTCCGCGAAAGTTTCGGCGGAAACGTGACGGATAATTTTATTTTCGATGTCTTCGCGCCCGCCGTAAACGTCAATTATTTCGCCGGTCAGAACGTCTTTCAAAATCGCGTTGATCGTAAAATCACGCCGTTTCGCCGCTTCCGCGAACGACATCTGCGGATCGCCTTCGACGATGAAACCTTTATGTCCGCGTCCGATTTTTCGCTCGCGGCGCGGCAGCGCGACATCCAAATCGTTTCCCAACTTGTAAACCGTAAACGCTTCGCCAACCGCGTCAACTTTGCCGAACGAATCAAGAATTTCTCTTAATTTCGGCGGTTCGATGCCGTAAATTTCCAAATCAAAATCCTTCGGCGTAATATTCATCAGTTCATCGCGCACACAGCCGCCGACGAGCATCGTGCGTCCGCCGTTTTCTTTGACTGCTTCGGCGAGTTTTGTAATTTTTTCAGGAATTTTTTGCATAAACGGATCTGAAAGTTTCCAAAAGCCATCTTAAAGCCAAAATTATTAAAGCGAAATCGTAGCGGAAAATTTCATTACCGCCAAATCCCGAAAAAATCCATTTATTTTTTGCTAATTATATTGTTATTTTTCACAATATTTTAACGACGCATCTGGTAATAGCAGTTCGTTATAACCAAGTTTTATGGCATTTTCTTCACTGTGTTCGACATTTGGAAGTTTTCTTTGAACAATTTTAACCGGGAAGCTGTGTGTTTGAGGAGGAGTGAATTCATTTTGCGAATAAATTTGTAACTTATCACCTTCAACTTTATAAAAAACTTTCCCAATCGTTTCACTGTTTACAAAATAATCTGTTTTTGGCGACGGACCATCGCATAAATTAGAATCAGTCGAAATTGAAAGTCCTTCGTAATTCCTACCTCTAATCTCTCTTTTGAAATAGATGTTATATTGACCAACTGATATTTGACGGGTGTCATATCTCGCACCTTTAGAATCACCAATGCAACTTATTTGTGCCAACAAAAATATAAACAGCAAAGATAATTTTCTGGACGGTATAATCAAATAATTTCTCCGTTGCTTTTCTAGCTTAAACGCTTTTGCAGATATTCCTTGAGTTCCGAAATTTTCACGCGTTCCTGTTCCCAAGTGTCTCTGTCTCTAACAGTTACGGTGTTGTCTTCGAGTGATTCGTGGTCAACCGTGACGCAGAACGGTGTGCCGATTTCGTCTTGTCTCGCGTATAATTTGCCGATGCCGCCGGTGTCGTCGTAAACGGTTCGCATTGCGGGCAGCAGTTGTTTTTTCAAATCTTTCGCCATCGCCACGATTTCCGGTTTGTTTTTGGCGAGCGGCAAAACGGCGACTTTGATCGGCGCGAGTTCGGGTTTGAGCTTTAAAATCACGCGCGTTTCGCCTTTGTCGTTCGTTTTTTCGGTGTATGCGTCCATCAAAACGGCGAGCAGAGTGCGATTTACGCCGACCGCCGGTTCGATGACATACGGGTAAAATCTCTGTTTCGTCGCTTCGTCGAAATACGATAAATCGTCGGTCGAATCGGGATTAATTCGTTTGCCTTCCGCGTCTTCCGGCTTTTTGGAATGCGCTTTCAAATCGAAATCTTTGCGGTTGGCGATGCCCATCAATTCGTCGAACTGCTTTTCCTCGTCTTCGCGTTCGGGAAAAAAGCGATACAAAATATCAACCGTGCGTTCGGCGTAATGCGCGAGTTCGGCTTTCGTCTGTTCGTATAATTTTAAATTTTCCGATGAAATTCCCAAACTGTTGAACCATTTTTGAAACTCGTCAATAAATTCCTGATGAATGCGCGGCGCGTCTTCGGCGGTGCAGAAATATTCCATTTCCATCTGCTCGAATTCGCGCGTGCGGAAAATAAAATTTCCGGGCGTAACTTCGTTGCGAAACGCTTTGCCGATCTGCGCGATGCCGAACGGCAGTTTGCGGCGCGAAGTGTCGAGAACATTTTTGAAATTGATGAAAATTCCCTGCGCCGTTTCCGGTCGCAGATACGCCAATGCGGTTTCGTCTTCATCGCTCGAAACCGCGCCGACGGTCGTTTTGAACATCAAATTAAATTCCCGCGCGTCGGTCAAATCGCAGTCTTTGTCTTCGCCCGGATGAACGCTCTGGTGTTTCGGACAGTTTACATCCTGCAATTTGTCGAGCCGAAACCTGCCCTGGCAAGTTCGGCAGTCAACCAGCGGATCGGAAAAAGTCGTTTCGTGTCCGCTGTATTTCCAGACGTTGCGGTTTTGAATGATCGAAGAATCCAAGCCTTCGATGTCGTCGCGCTCGTGAACGAGCCAACGCCACCAGCTTTGCTTGATATTATTCGCCAGTTCCACGCCGAGCGAGCCGTAATCCCAACTGCTGCCCAAGCCGCCGTAAATGTCCGAAGCGGGAAAAACAAAGCCGCGCCGCTTTGCCAAAGATACAATCGTTTCGATGTTCGGTGCCGTCATAATTTTGTAAAAGGTAAATGGTAAATGGAAAATGGAAAATGGTAAAGTCCAAAGCATAAAAAAGGACGACCGAAGCCGTCCCTGAAATTCAAATTTTACAATTTTTTACTGCGGCACGGGCGGTTGCGCTCCCGGCGGAATAATCCAGAGTTCATACATCGTTTTGGCGCGAGTTCCCCAATTTGTAATTACGATGCGGCGCGGATCAATGCCGCGCGTTTTGACTAAATAATCGAGTGTGCGTTTGCTGAGTTTATCAACATTGCGGCTTTTTACGCTCAATTTATCCGCTCCCTGATACATAATAATATAGCCCTGCGCGTCCGGCTGGTTTTGCAGTTCGATGGCAAAAGCGTCGAGCCGCGCTTTGTCGTCGTCAAACGACAGCGATTCAAATTCATCAAATTTGACCGGCGACGGCGGAGGCGGTCGTTTGTCAACAATCGTCGGCACGGAAATTTTCTGCCGACAAGTCGCGTCATACACGCCGTCGTTGACATCAAGGTCAGCGGTGATTGTTTGTCCGCCGAAACCGTTCGTATCTACGGTAATTGCCGGAGTTCCGAGACCGCTCGTAACTTTTAGATTGTCCGGCGAGATAGTCCAGTTATATAACACCGGAATCGCTCCGGTAGTTACGGCATTGTACGAAGCGAAAGTGATCAAATCTCCTTCCATCACTCTTTCCGGTCCATCGAGATGAATGTCGTAAGGACACGCTCTTTTGGTCGTTTCTTCAATTATTTTCAAACAAACACAATTTTTTACGTCTCTTCTAATTTCTATCTCTTTTGAAAAACTTTTTCCGTTCGGACCTTCGACTTCGAGACGATGAAAACCCGGCGCGATATAAAATTCAGCGGGAGAATTAACGCCGCTCATTCCGATAACCTGACCGTCAATCTTTACCGGATAAGAAACCGGCGTTGTTCTGACGGTTAAAATTCCCGTGTTTTTCGGTCTTTTCGTGTCTTTTTTGTCGGCGGCGAAAATCGTCGCCAAACCAAAGGTTAAAATTAACCCGATCACGAACAGAAAATTGTATTTGATGTTTCGCATCTTTTTTCCTCAAAATTTGTCGGCAAAACCTTTTTAAGATTTGCCTTGACTGAACAATTAAACAAAAACGCGGGTTTCTGTTTTCAATTCTTAGATTCTACTCTTCGACTTCTTCGTTATCTTTTCTGCCGAATTTTTTTCGCGCCGCTGCTCCGATACTCGCCAGTCCGGTTCCGAACAGCAGAAGCGTCATCGGCTCCGGCACGGCATCGGGCGGTGTCGGCGACATCGGCGGAGTCATCGTCGGAGTCGGCGTTATCGTCGGCGTTGGTGTCATCGTCATTGTCGGCGTTGGTGTCATTGTCGGTGTCATCGTCATCGTCGGTGTCGGTGTCATCGTCGTCGGAAAATTCGGTGTCGGCGTTGGCGTGTCATCGTCATCGCCGTGCGGTATCAGAAAAAGCAGCGGAACAGCCGTTAAACCCAACAAAGCCCAGTAGGGAAATTTCCCTTTGGCAATTTGCGGCTGGTCACAATCGCAAACATCGTCTTCGACGATTTCGGAAGTTGTCTCTATGATTACGCGATCATCCTGCGGCGGTGCGGTCTTTTTATTCTTACCATCATTATTCTTGCTGTCTTTTTCGTCATCGCCGTCTGAAACGAGTTCGCCGCCCGCCAGCCGCAGCTGCGAAAAACCGCTGGTCTTTGCCTTGTCCGGCTTGGCGTTGATGATCTGCACAACCTGATTGAATTTGACAGGCGCGGCAAATGCCGTTGTTATCGTCATTAAAATAGAAAATATCGTAATGACCGAAAGAACAAATCTGATTTGTAAATTTTTCATTTCCTAATGTACCTAAGCTCAACTTTTTCCGTATCCGAATGGTTTCAGCAATAAGGATTTCTGATCTGTAAGAAATATATTTATCGAAATTTATCGGCAACTATACCAAATAACTTTTTCAATTGCACTCTTTTTTTGAACTATTAAAACTTTTCGGCAAATAATATCAGCCGTTCAACTGGAAAAAAGACTTAATCGGCAAACTCTTCCATAATTTTGATTTTCTTTAAAAGTAAAAAGAGATGAAAGAAAAATATAAATTCTTCTTTCATCTCTTTTAATCTGAAGCTGCAAAATTTATTGCTCTTTAGCGTTTGCTTTTTCTTCGCTCAAAACCGACTTGCGCGAAAGTTTGATTTTGTTGCCTTCTTTGCCGATGCACTTGACGAGAACCTGCTGACCTTCTTTGAGTTCGTCGCGCACGTCGCGGATTCTTCTATCGGAGATTTCCGAAATGTGAAGAAGACCGTCAACGCCCGGAAAGATTTCGACAAACGCGCCGAAGTCAACGATGCGATTGACCGTTCCCATATAAGTTTCGCCGATTTCGGCTTCGGCTGTCAGCGCGCGAATGCGTTCGACCGCCGCTTGCGCCGCTTCGCCGTCGGCGGTGGCGATGAGAACCGTGCCGTCGTCGGCAATGTCAATTTTCGCGCCGGTTTCTTCCGTAATCGCGCGAATAATTTTGCCGCCCGGTCCGATGACATCGCGGATTTTGTCGGGATGAATCTGAATTGTAATAATTCTCGGAGCAAATTCCGAAAGTTCCTCGCGCGGTTCGGCAATCGCCTGTTTCATAATCTCCAGAATATGAAGCCGACCTTTTCTGGCTTGTTCGAGAGCTTCCTGCAAAATCATCGCGTTAATTCCGGCGACTTTTATATCCATTTGCAGAGCCGTGATGCCTTCGTCCGTGCCGGTAACTTTGAAATCCATATCGCCGTAATGATCTTCCGCGCCCGCGATGTCGGACAAAATCGCGTAACGATTGCCTTCCATCACCAAACCCATCGCTACGCCCGCGACACTGCGTTTGATCGGAACGCCCGCGTCCATCATCGAAAGACAGCCGCCGCAGACCGAAGCCATTGACGACGAACCGTTTGATTCGGTGATGTCGGAAACGATGCGAATTGTATATGGAAAATCATTTTCGTCGGGCAAAATTGATTCTAAAGCGCGTCGCGCCAGATTTCCGTGTCCGATTTCGCGCCGGCTCGTGCCGCCGAAACGTCCGGTTTCGCCGACGGAATACGACGGAAAATTATAGTGAAGCATAAACCGTCGTTTGAGTTCGCCTTTTTCGAGATCGTCCATATATTGTTCGTCCATCTTCGTTCCCAAAGTTGACGTAACAATCGCCTGAGTTTCGCCGCGCGTGAAAAGTGCCGAGCCGTGTGTGCGCGGCAGCCAGCCGACTTCACACGAGATCGGGCGAATTTCCGAGAATTTTCGACCGTCGGGACGGCGGCGATTGCCGAGCATATCTTCGCGGAAGATTTTTTCTTTCAAGTTCCCGTAAACTTTTCCAGCCATTTGGCGTTTTTCCGCGTCGTCTTCCGGGTAGCTTTCGACGACTTCTTTTTTCAGAGCGTCAACCGCCGCATAACTCGTCAATTTGTCTTTGCCGGTTGTGTCCATCGCTTCGCGCAATTTGTCGGCATATTTTTTATCAATCTCTTTGCTGAGATTTTCATCCATCTGCGCCGGTTCAAAAGTGCGTTTTTTGATGTCCAGAGCTTTTAATAATTCTTTCTGCCACAAACAAAGCCGTTTGATTTCCTTGTGCGCGAGCATCATCGCTTCGAGCATAATCTGTTCGGTAACTTCGTTCGCTTCGGCTTCGACCATCACAATCGCTTCTTCCGTTCCGGCGACAATTAAATTCAAAAGTGATTCGCGCCGTTCGTCATACGTCGGATTGATGATGTATTTTCCGTCAATTAAACCGACGCGCACGCCCGCAATCGGCGTTTCAAATGCGATGTCCGACAAATAAAGCGCGCACGACGCGCCCGTAATTGCAATCACATCGGGATCGTTGTCGGAATCGGCGGACAGAACATTGCCGATAATCTGCGTTTCAAAACGATAACCGTCAGGAAACAGCGGGCGAATCGGACGATCAATCAACCGACAGGTCAAAACTTCTTTTTCGTTCGGACGACCTTCGCGGCGAAAATAATTTCCCGGAATACGTCCGGCTGCATAACTCGATTCACGATATTCGACCGTTAGCGGAAAGAAATCCAATCCTTCCTTTGCCGTCGTCGCGCTGACGGCGGCGACCAAAATTATCGTGTCGCCGTATCTGATGACGACTGATCCGTCTGCTTGTTTGGCGACTTTTCCGGTTTCGACGGATAACTCTTTATCGCCCAGTTTTATTGATTCATTTAAGTATTTTTTCTTTGACATTCTTATTCCTCGTCAATCGTCACTCGTTAATCGTTAATCGTAAAAGAGTTAAGTCCACGAACAGTGTATTTCTATTTACAATTATTAATTAAAATTGACGACTTTAAAACAAAAAGCGACAGTTGCTATGCCGTGAAGCCCTGCCGCCTTTGGATATTTAATTATTTTACTCGATTCTCAGTTGTCAGTGGTTTTACGCTGTCACGTTCAGCAACCTCAGCAAACTCTTCGCAAGAACCTTTTGTCTATGACTCGAAGCAGTCTTGTGTAATTGATAACTGATAATGAATAATTGATAATAAATTTACAATCAAAAAATTATCAACCATCCATTATCCATTATCAATTACTTCTATCTACGTAATCCTAACTTCCCGATAATCGTATGATATTCGTTGATGTCCTGACGTTTGAGATAATCGAGCAGTTTTCTGCGCTGCGAAACTAAAATCAATAAGCCGCGCCGCGAATTATTATCTTTTTTGTGGATTTTGAAATGCTCGGTTAAATCGTTAATGCGCTGTGTTAAAAGCGCGATTTGCACTTGCGATGAACCCGTATCGTTCGGGTGCGTTTTGTATTCTTCAACTATATTTTCTTTTACTTGTTTTGGTGTTGCCATAACTTATTTAAAATTAGCTTCTCCTTTTGCTCGCAGAATTTTCGCTTTTGAAAAGCGAACACCACGAAATTTTTTACTTTATTCAATATCATCATTGGGATTTTATTAAGCTGTAACTAACGAGCGCGATTTTAAAGGCTTTGATGTAATAATTGTGCCGACAAAATCTTTTAACATTTCGCCGTCTTTCTTTATCGTCAAAGTCAACCGCTTTCGTTCATTGAAATTCGGCGGATCAGTGAACGTTACTGTTTCGATATTGATTTTATTTGTTCCCGAATCAGTTTCAAAAAAAGCGACCGAATCATTGTAAATTTCACCGCAAATCAACTTTCCCGTCAAACACCAAATTTTGGCGACAGGTAAGTATTCAACTCTTTCTATCTCAAACTCAAACACTATAATCTAATTTACCACTAAAAGACGATTTAGGCGACTCTTAATGTCTTTTATATCTTCTTTTCTCAATCCGCGTATCGGTGAGCAAAGCGCAGTAATTTTTCCGCCGCTTCGATCTCCATTTCGTTTATGTTTGCGCCCGTCGCTCGACCTGTTCGATATTGCGCCGTGTGAATTAGTTCTTCAAAAATCTCCGCATTCGTCGGGTTTGGCTTGAAAATAATTGTAATTGCGTTAAGCGTCGCGGCTTCGGCTTCGTGATATTTCAAAAGACGCTGTGCTTCTTCGCTTTGGTCAAGTTATGCCGCCGTTCCGCTCAAATGCGGCTTTAATTCGAGCAAACCGTTCGGCATTCATTATTTTTTCGCCAAAAAATCTTCCATAAACTTCGTCGAAAAATCTCCCTTTTGAAATTTTTCGTCGTTCATAATCTTCAAATGCAGCGGAATCGTCGTTTTAATTCCTTCGACGACCATCATTTCGAGCGCGCGTTTCATTCTTCCGATGGCTAATCGGCGCGTTCGCGCGTGAACGATCAGTTTCGCAATCATCGAATCGTAATAAGGCGGCACGACATAGCCCGGATAAACCGCCGTGTCAACTCTCACGCCCGGACCGCCGGGAATGTTGAAAGCCGTAATTTTTCCCGGCGACGGCGTAAATTTTTCGGGGTCTTCGGCATTGATGCGGCATTCGATGGAATGTCCGACGATCAGCACGTCTTCCTGCACATATCCGAGTTTATCGCCTTCGGCAATGCGAATTTGATTTCGCACGATGTCGGCGAGCGTGACCATTTCCGTCACGGGATGTTCGACCTGAATGCGCGTGTTCATTTCCATAAAATAAAATGAACCGTCTTCGTCAAGCAGAAATTCAAATGTTCCCGCACCCCAATAGCCGATTTCCTGACACGCTTTGACCGCAATCGCGCCCATTTCCTCGCGCTGTTCGAGCGTTATGACGGGCGAAGGAGCTTCTTCAAGGAGTTTTTGATGCCGCCGCTGAATCGTGCATTCGCGTTCGCCCAAATGAACGACGTTGCCGTGTTCGTCGGCTAAAATTTGGATTTCGATGTGGCGCGGACGCTCGATATATCTTTCGATATAAACGCTGCCGTTCTTAAATGCCGCGAGCGCTTCGGTTTGCGCGGTTTCGAGATTTACGGCGAGTTCTTCTTCTTTGCGGACGATTCGCATTCCGCGTCCGCCGCCGCCTGCCGCCGCTTTGATAATTACCGGAAAACCTATTTCCTTTGCAATTTTTATCGCTTCTTCCGCGCTCTCAATCGGTTCGGGACTTCCGGGAAGAATCGGCACGCCCGCCGCCTGCATCGTGCGCCGCGCTTCGACTTTATCGCCCATCATTCCGATCACATCGGCACGCGGACCGATAAATTTGATATTGCAGTCTTCGCAAACCTTGGCAAAAGTCTCCGATTCGGCTAAAAATCCGTAACCCGGATGAATCGCGTCAACATTCGTAATTTCCGCCGCGCTGATGATTGCCGGAATATTTAAATAACTTTGAGCAGAAGGCGCGGGACCGATGCAGATCGCTTCGTCCGCATATCGAACGTGCAGCGCGTCTTTGTCCGCTTCGGAATGCACCGCCACCGTGCGAATGTTCATTTCCTTGCAAGTCCAGATAATTCGGCAGGCGATCTCGCCGCGATTGGCGATTAAAATTTTGCGAAATTCGCGTTTTTTCATTTAGAAAATTTTTAGCCACGAATTATACGAATATCACGAATGAAAGAAAACAAAAATAATTCGTGATATTCGTGTAATTCGTGGCTAACTTCCTATTTCCTGATTCCGAAAAGCGGCTGACCGTATTCAACGGGTTGTCCGTTTTCGACGTAAACTTTGACAACTTCGCCCGAAACTTCCGCCTGAATCTCGTTCATCAGTTTCATCGCTTCAACGATACAGACGATTGTGTCAGCCGACACATTTGAACCTTCTTTAACATAAGTCTCTTTGTCCGGTGCCGGTGAACTGTAAAAAGTTCCGACAATCGGCGAAGTTATTTTGTGTAAATCTTCGTCGGTTGATGTTTCCGCCAAAGCAGGTTCATTTCCGCTTTCGGAATTATTTTGAACACCGGTCGCAGAAACCGGAGAAGCGGAAGTTGGAACGAACTGTTGCGCGTGAACTATTTGCGGCGCGGGATTTTTGCTTAGACGAACTCTGATATTAGCGTTTTCAAACTCAAAATCGGTGAATCCGTGTTCGTCAACAAGGCTGGCGAGTTCGTAAAGTTCATCCATATTCAGCGAAGGTTCGGAATTTTGATTGGATTTCTTCGGCGCGGCTTTTTTGCTGCCGCTTCCGCGAGTTTTTCCCGTCGTTTCGTCTTTCGCTTTTGCAGAACCTTCCGTCATATCTAATCTTTGCTCCTGTTACGCTTACGCCTTCGCCGCTAACTCTCGAACGCTGTCAACCAATTCGATTACCGCCATTTCAGCATTGTCGCCGCTTCTGCGTCCAAGCCGCACGATTCTTGTATAACCGCCGTTGCGATCTTTGTAACGCGCGCCGAGTTCGCCGAAAAGACGCTGAACGGCTTTAACGCCGGCAGTTCGTTCGATTTTATCTTTCGGTTCGCCTTTTTTGCCGCGAAAACGGCTTTGCTCGATTTTGAAATTGCGATTTCCGGCGTGAAAAAATCCGGCAGCCTGCCGACGCAGATGAACTTTTTGAATATTTACATCATCGCCGGTCAAATTTTCGGCTTTGCGCGCCAATGTGATCGCTTTCTCAACAAACGGGCGGAGTTCCTTGGCTTTCGGAACCGTCGTAACAATATATTCGTTATCCGCGTTGATTAAAGAAGTCGCCATATTTCGCAGCATTGAAATTCGATGCTCCGTCGTTCTTCCCAATTTACGATGTGCTTTTAAGTGTCTCATATTTTTAGTTTAGTAAATCCGGGAAGTTTTGGAAGTCCGAAAAGAAAGTACTTAACTCTCCAGACTTCCTAAACTTTTACCCCAAGCTGCGCCCGCCGGAACCGGGAATCGGATTCCCCTGTTCGTCAAAATCCATTCCGAAGTCCAATCCCATTCCGTGCAGAAGGTCTTTAATTTCCGTCAAAGATTTTTTGCCGAAATTTTTAGTGTGAAGCATATCGTCTTCACTGCGGCGAATTAAATCACGAATCGTGCGAATATCGGCGTTTTTCAAACAATTGTATGAACGCACGGAAAGTTCCAGTTCGTCAACCGAACGATCAAGTAAATCGTTGCGGAGAAGCGGCGGACGCGCGATGTCTTCAAATTTGAAATCTTCTTCTTCTTCTTCAAAGTTGATAAAGATCGTCATATGATCTTTAACGAGCTTTGCCGCCAAACCGATTGAATCATCAGGTTTTACCGAGCCGTCAGTCCAAACTTCAATCGTCAATTTATCAAATTCGGTATTGGAACCCTGACGCGTTTTCTCAACGCTGTAATTTACTTTTTTGATCGGCGTGTGAACCGAATCAATCGGAATATAACCGACCGAAAGGTCTTCGTCGTTGTTATATTCGGCGGAAACATAACCGCGTCCGCTTTTCAAGCGCATTTCAATATTTATGTCGCCGTTCGCGCTGATGGTTGCGATATGAACCGTATCGTCTAGAATTTCGACATCGCCGTCAGCTTCAATATCCGCGCTGGTGACTTCGCCCGCGCCGCTTCTGCTGATGGTCAAAGTTTTGGAATCGCCGCCGTGCAGTTTGAAGGGAACTTGCTTCAGGTTCAATATTACGTCCGTCGCATCTTCGACCACACCTTTGATTGAAGAAAATTCGTGTTCAACGCCTTCGATTTTAACGGCGGTAATTGCCGCGCCTTCAATTGAAGACAAAAGAGCGCGTCTGAGTGAGTTGCCGATTGTTGTGCCGAAACCGCGTTCAAACGGCTGCGCGAAAAACTTACCGTAGCGTTCGGTCAAAGTTTCGGATTCGACGTTCAAACGACTGGGTATTTGGAAACCGTTCCATTGATTGTTTTGTGTCATATCTTTTTAAAAGTCTGGAGAGTCCAAAGAGTTTTGAAAGTTTCGGGTCAAATCGCTTTTGACTCTCCAGACTCTCAAAATTCTCCAGACTCAACACTATTTTACTATTTGCTGTAAAGTTCGACGATTAACTGTTCGTTAATATTCGCGTCAATATCTTCACGTCTTGGCAACGCCGAAATCGAAACGCTCATTTCTTCAGCACCTAGAGAAATCCAACTCGGGCGACCGCGACCGACGGCGGTTTGCCACGCGCCTTCGACGTGAACGTTATTTTCGCTTTTGTCTTTGACGTTGATAACGTCGCCGAGTTTGACCTGAAATGAAGGAATATCAACTTTCTGACCGTTGACTTCGATATGTCCGTGATTGACAAGCTGCCGCGCCTGACGGCGGGAAGTTGAAAATCCGGCGCGATAGACGGCGTTATCCAAACGGCGTTCAAGCATAGATAACAGAATTTCACCCGTTACGCCCTTTTGCCGGAGAGCTTTGTCGAAATAATTACGAAACTGCTTCTCAAGCACAAAGTAGATGCGTTTGACCTTCTGTTTTTCACGAAGCTGCTGTCCGTAACCGGATAATTGTTTGCGTCTTGCCGCGCCGTGTTGTCCGGGCGGATTTACTCCGCGTTTTTCAATCGCGCACGATGGTTTGAAGCACCGATCACCTTTTAAAAATAATTTTCCACCTTCGCGGCGGCACAGACGGCACACCGCATCTCTATATCTAGCCATAATAATTTTTGTCGCTTCCGGTCAAATTTAAAATTTAATCCAAATAATTTGACGGAAAAGTTTACAGGCAATTTTTAATCGCCCTTCATCCTTTGGATAAGTTAAAATTTCACTTTCAGATTCCTCAACGAAATCTTTAATAAATCAAACTCGTCTTTTCTTCGGCGGACGGCAGCCGTTATGCGGAATCGGTGTCGTGTCACGAATCGAAGTAACGCGAATTCCGGCGTTGTTTATCGCGCGAATCGCCGATTCGCGTCCGCCGCCGGGACCTTTAACGCGAACTTCCGCTTCGCGCATTCCAACTTCCGACGCTTTGCGGGCGGCTTCCGAAGCGGCTTGCTGCGCCGCAAACGGCGTTCCTTTGCGCGAACCTCTGAAACCGCGCGCTCCCGACGAAGACTGCGCGACCAGATTTCCTTCCGTATCGGTGATGGAAATTAATGTATTGTTAAAAGATGCCGCGATGAAGACGATTCCAACGGGAATATTCTTTTTCTCTTTCTTCCGAAAAGTCTTTTTCTTTGTTGCTTTTGTTGCCATAATTCAGTTGTCGGTTGTCGGTTGTCGGTTGTCGGTTGTCGGTTTGTCAGCTAACTTTAATTTACTGACAACTGACAACCGACAACTGACATTATTTTTTGCCCGGTGCTTTTTTCTTCGCAACGGCGGCTTTGCGCGGACCTTTGCGAGTTCGGGCGTTGGTGCTGGTGCGTTGTCCGCGAACCGGCAGACCGCGGCGATGGCGAAGACCTCGATAACACCCGATGTCCATCAAACGCTTGACATCCATCTGTACCCGCTTGCGCAAATCACCTTCAATATTTCCCTGTGAATCGAGCAATGCGCGAATTTTTGTCAATTCGTCTTCGCTCAAATCCTTAATTTTAGAATCAAGACTTATATCGGCTTCGTTTAAAATCGCGGTTGCGCGCGGCTTTCCGATTCCGTAGATATAAGTTAAACCAATTTGCGCCCTTTTGTTCGGCGGTAAATCAACTCCTGCTACACGAGCCATATTCTCTCTCCTAATTTCAAACTTCAAATCTCAAATTCCAGATTCTTTTAATTTGGAATCTGAAATCTGCAATTTGGAATTAACCCTGACGCTGTTTGTGTTTCGGATTTTCGCAAATCACTCTGACAACGCCTTTTCGGTGAATAACTTTACATTTATCACACATCTTCTTGACTGACGGACGAACTTTCATAATTTTTACCTCGCTTGTTATTTGTAGCGATAAGTAATTCTTCCACGACCCAAATCGTAAGGCGAAAGCTCGACTAAAACTCTGTCTCCAGGCAAAATACGAATAAAATTTTTTCGCATTTTGCCGGAAATATGCGCCAAAACCTGATGTTGGTTGTTTTCCAGTTCAACCTTGAACATCGCGTTGGGCAAAGTTTCAAGCACGGTCGCCGTTACTTCTATCGCTTCTTCTTTTGACATAATTACAGAGTCAAATCCAACTGAATTGACAAACTATTTATATTACCGCATTATGCCGAAGTTTTCAAGTTAGGCTGAAACGGTTTCTGACCTCGTTTGTTTTAGCTGTGATTTCTGCTCTTTTGTCAGCGTCAAAATTTCCGGTCCGTCTTCGGTTACGGCAATCGTATGTTCGGCGTGCGCGCTCGGTTTTCCGTCTAAAGTTATCACCGTCCACTTATCGGCGAGCGTTTTCGTTTCGTGTGTTCCGAGATTTAACATCGGCTCTAACGCGAAAGTGTAGCCGGCGCGGATTTTCTCCTTCGTTCCGGCTCTGCCGTAATTGGCGATCTGCGGTGCTTCGTGCATCGCGCGTCCGATGCCGTGACCGGTGTAGTCGCGCACGATTCCGTAATTATGTTTTTCCGCGTGCTGCTGAATCGCCGCGCTGATGTCGCCGACTCTGTTGTTCGGACGACACTGCTCGATTCCAAGTTTCAGACATTCTTCCGTAACGCGAATTAATTGTTTTAATTCGTCGCTGACCTCACCCACCGGAACCGTCGTCGCCGTATCGCCGACAAAACCGTTGTAAATCGCCGCCATATCAATTGATAAAATATCGCCTTCTTTTAACGGAGTTTCGTTTGAAAATCCGTGAACGACGGCTTCATTAAGCGAAGCGCAAATTGCAAACGGAAAAGGACTCATCCCGTGCGGTTTGTAACCGATAAATGCCGGAGTTGCGCCTGCCTCGCGCATCATTTTTTCAGCTACGACGTTCAATTCAAGCGTCGTAATTCCCGGTTCGACCATTTTTCGCAAAGTTTCGCGGACTTCGGCGACTAATTCTCCGGCTTCGCGCATCCGGTCTAAATCTTTTTTTGATTTGGCGATAATCATTCTTTTACCTAATAAAAATCGGCTGTATTTGTTGACAATTTCGCCGATTTTTTGACTCACTTACTGCCCGTCCTCAATTTTTGTAATTTCAAGTTCAAAATTTACGCAAACTGCAATTGACCTCAAAACTAAATCATTTTTTCTAATTCCCGATAAATCGCTTCAAGTTCGCCCGTTCCGTCAACTTTCTGTAAACGCGCCGAATTTTCGTAATAATCAAGTAAAGGCTTGGTATTTTCTTCGTAAGTTGCCAGTCGAACCTTAACTTTTTCTTCCGTATCGTCGGCACGATGATCTAACTTCGTGTCGCTGTGAAAATCGCAAACATTGTCATTTTTCGGCGGCTTGAAATATATGTTGTAAATTTCACCGCAAACCGGACAACTGCGCCTGCCCGTCATTCTTTTTTCCAGATGGTCAAGCGGAACATCAACCAAAATCGCGCTTATTTCTTTTCCTTGTTCTTCGGCTAACGCTTCTAACATTCCCGCCTGAATCGCCGTGCGCGGAAATCCGTCTAAAATATATGAACCTTTCTCTCTCGAAGTGCGGTCTTTAACGATTTGAAAAGTCAGATCATCGGAAATCAGCTTTCCTTCTGCCATAATCGCCTGAACTTCTCTGGCGAGCGGAGTGTCGGATTTTTTCATTTCGCGGAACATATCGCCGGTCGAAATTTGCGAAATTCCGCGCCGTTCTTCCAGCAGCCGCGCCTGCGTTCCTTTTCCCGCGCCGGGTGCGCCGATGAGAACAATTATTTTATCCATAGTTCGCCGTAATTGATTTAGCTCCTTCTTCCGCGAAGCTGCGAACCCGCACCCAGGAAGCCTTCATAATTACGCATCACGAGCTGCGCTTCGATTTGGGCGACCGTATCCATTGCCACGCCGACCAAAATCAGCAGCGATGTGCCGCCGAAGAAAAATTGATAACCCAATCCGGTTGGAATCCAACTGAGTCCGGGCGTTGCGGTTAAGAAATTATCAAGCGATGTTCCGATAAAAGGAATCCGCGCGACTTTGAACCCGCTCAGAAGAAGCTGCGGGACGAAAGCGACAAATGCCAAATAAATCGCGCCGACCGCCGTTAATCTCGTCAAAATTGTGTTTAAATATTCCGCCGTCTGCGCACCCGGACGAACTCCGGGAACAAAACCGCCGTGTTTTCTCAGATTATCCGCGACATCATCGGTGTTAAAAATAATCGTGATATAAAAGAACGTAAACAATACAATCAGCGAAATAAAGACGAATTCATAATACGGATCGCCGCCGTGAAATTGTTGGAAGAAGGCATAAACCTGACTCCAGGCTGAATTCGGATTATTTTGATCGGGCGGAAAAGCGGAAAAAACGGTTTGCGGCATCGCCAAAACCGATGAAGCGAAAATCACCGGAATAACGCCGCCCATATTTAATTTCAGCGGCAGACTCGTCTCCTGTCCGCGATAAGTTTGGTTGCCGACGCGCCGACTGGCGTAGCTGATAGCAATGTTCCTTCGCGCCGATTCCATATAAACGATCAAAGCGATCAAAGCCACAATTGCCGCCACTAAGAAAATAACGCCGAATGTTTGCGAAGGATCGCCGCCGCTGATTCTGTCGGAAATTTGCGTAATGCCGCGGGGCAGACCGATGACAATACCGGCAAAAATAAGCAGGGAAATTCCGTTTCCGACTCCGCGTTCGGTGATTTGTTCGCCGAGCCACATCACGAAAATTGTTCCCGTCGTGAGCGTTACGACAATCATCAGCGTAGCTGTCAGCGTATTCGGCAGAACATTATTTGATTTGAGCCACGTTGCCACAAAGAAAGTTTGCACCGCGCACAGCGCGACGGTTAAATAACGCGTCCATTGATTTATTTTTTGCCGTCCGACTTCGCCTTCTTCCTGAATTTTTTTAAATGCGGGTGAAAGAACGGGCATCAACTGCAAAATAATTGACGCGGTGATATATGGCGTTACGCCGAGCGCGAAAACGGAAATTGTGCGAAAATTGCCGCCCGAAAACAAATCGAGAACGCCGAGCAGCGTTCCGGCAACTTCGCCCCAAACTCTTTCAAGCTGCGCTTTGTTAACGCCGGGCGCAGTAATATGCGCCCCTAAACGATAGACAGCCAAAAGCCCGAGCGTGAAAAGAATACGCTTTCTCAACTCGGGAATTTTGAATATATTCTGGACGGCGGCAAAAAACTTTTCCATACTTCTCCTCTTTCAAAATCCGAAAATACAAAGTCAGTTCAACTATACACTCTCGACTTTCGATGCTTTGACTATTTCATTAACGCTTCCACCGGCGTTTTCAATTTTTTCTTTGGCGGATTTAGTAAAACGGTGCGCGGAAATTTTAAACGCTTTTGAAATTTCGCCGCTTCCCAGAATGACGAGATCGTGCTTGGCTTTTTTGATCAAGCCGCGTTCGTGCAGAATTTCCGGCGTAATTTCGTCATTGGCGTTAAAATTTTCTTCCAATTTACCCAAACTGACTTCGAGCCACTTTTTCTTAAAAATATTTGTAAAACCGCGCTTCGGCAGACGGCGTTGAAGCGGCATTTGTCCGCCTTCAAAACCGATTTTTTTGCTGTAACCGGAACGGGATTTCTGTCCTTTATGTCCGCGACCGGCGGTTTTGCCGAGACCCGAACCGGGTCCGCGTCCGACTCTTTTCTTCTTGTGCGTCGAGCCGGGTGCCGGACTCAAATTGTTTAATGCTAAAGCCATTTTATTTTCCTCTGATATAAAAACTATAATGGTAAATGGTAAACGGCAAATTAACAAATCTTGTCATTTACCATTCAGCATTTACCATTTATTATTAAAAACTATTCGACAATTCTCAAAAGATGCGGGACTTTTTCGACGATTCCGCGCATTGATGGATTGTTCGGACGTTCGACGACTTGGTTGAGTTTTGTAATTCCCAAACTTTTGACAATCGTTTTCTGCTTTTTGGAATAGCCGATCATACTTTTATAATATTGAATTTTGATCGTTCCGCCGTTTTCTTGTGTTTCTTCTTTGTTTGCCATTGCTTTTTATTCCATATTCCATATTCCACATTTGATTCGGAATTTGAAACTTATAATAATTCGTCCACCTGTTTGCCGCGCAGACGCGCCACTTCCATCGGGTCTTTCATTCGCAGTAAACCGTTAAAAGTCGCGCGAATAACATTATGCGGATTAGTCGAACCGAGAATTTTCGTTCTCACGTTATGAACTCCGAGCGACTGCAAAACCGCGCGAACCGCGCCGCCGGCGATCACGCCTGTTCCTTCTTTTGCCGGTTTGAGCATTACTTTGCCCGCGCCGTACTCGCCGATCATTTGATGCGGAAGTGTTCCGTCAATCAGCGGCACGCGAATCAGATTATTTTTCGCCGCTTCGACGGCTTTTTTAATCGCGTTCGGAACTTCTTTCGCTTTTCCCGTGCCGAAACCGACGTGACCGGCTTCGTCGCCGATGACGACCAGCGCGGCGAAAGACATATTTTTGCCGCCTTTGACGACTTTTGTAACGCGGTTGATCGAAATCAACTGGTCTTTTAAGTTCAGACTGTTCGGTGAAATTCTTTGTTTATTCGTTTTCATTACTTTCCGTATCTTCCTGCGCCTTCGCTTCGTTTTTATTCAAACCGGCTTCGCGTGATGCGTCGAGAAGAGCTTTGACTCTTCCGTGATAGACGTATCCGCCGCGATCAAAAACCACCTGCGAAACACCGGCGGCTTGCGCGCGTTCGGCGATAGTTTTTCCGATGGTTTGCGCCGCTTCGACATTTCCGCCGGCTTTTATTCCCAAATCTTTTTCAGTCGTCGAAGCCGCCGCCAGAGTTTTGCCCTGTTCGTCGTCAATGACCTGCGCGTAAATATGATTCAAACTGCGAAACACGGCTAAACGCGGGCGTTCCGTCGTTCCTTGAACTTTTTTGCGGATGCGGCTCTTCACGCCGCTTCGAATATCTGCTCTGCTCTTTTTCATAATTCTAAATTCCAGATTCCAGATTCCAAATTTCAAATTCCAAACTAATTTGGAATCTGAAATCAGGAATTTGGAATTATTTTCCGGTTTTGCCGGGTTTCAATTTATAAAGTTTATCGGAATAACGAAGACCTTTGCCTTTGTATGCGTCCGGTTTCCGCAAACGATTGAGTTCGGCGGCGACTTGTCCGAGCAATTGTTTGTCAATGCCGCTCAGCGTCAGAGTCAATTGATATTGATTGATGCTCGTTTTCGTCGGTTTTCTTTCCGTTTTAGCATCAATTCCGTCGGGCAGAGCATATTCGACCGGATGCGAATAACCGAGAGCCAGCACAACTTTTTTGCCCTGAACTTCGGCTTTGTAGCCAACACCGACCAAATCTAAATCTTTGGTAAAACCTTCGGTTACACCGACGACGGCATTATTTGCCAAAGCTCTCGCCAAACCGTGCAGAGCGGCTAAATCGTCGTTCGAGCGTTCCGCGACCAGCACGCCTTCTTCCATCTTGAACTCAACGCCCGACGGAACCGGAGTTTTCAAAGTTCCTTTCGGACCTTTAACTTCCAACTCGTCATTATTTATCTTAACGTCAACGCCTGACGGTATCGTTATGGGTTTTTTTCCTACACGAGACATAATTTCCTTCGATCTCAAATTCCAGATTCCAGTATTCCAGATTAATTTGGAATTCGGAATTTGGAATCTGGAATTTAATAAACTTCAGCTAAAATCTCACCGCCGACATTTTCCTTGCGGGCATTTTTGCCGCTCATCAAACCTCTGGAAGTGGATATAATATTAACTCCGTAGCCGCCGAGAACTCTTTGTATGCCGTTTGCGCCGACGTAAACTCTTCTGCCCGGGCGCGAAACTCTCGACAAATATGTAATCGAAGAAGTGCCTTTGGCATCGTAGCGCAGAAAAATACGAATCACATATTTTATACCTTCGCCTTTGGTCACGAAATTATTGATGTAACCTTCTTCTTTTAAGATTCGCGCGACTTCCATTTTCAATTTTGAACCCGGAATGTCCACACGCGTATGATTCGCCGCTATCGCGTTGCGAATGCGCGTGAGCATATCTGCAATTGGATCTGTCATTTCTTATTAACTCCGTTAAAGTTATTTCAGATTCCAGATTTTAAATTCCGAATGATATTGGAATTTGAAGTTTGGAATTTGAAATTTTCTTACCAACTTGATTTAACTACGCCCGGAATTTGTCCTTCCAGAGCTAACTCTCTTAAAGCAATCCGCGAAACGCCGAATTTACGCAGATAACCGCGTGAACGACCGGTTTGCGAACAGCGGTTGCGAACCCGGATCGGACTCGAGTCGCGCGGCAGTTTTTG
Source organism: Pyrinomonadaceae bacterium (assembly GCA_965218105.1). Lineage (GTDB taxonomy): Bacteria > Acidobacteriota > Blastocatellia > Pyrinomonadales > Pyrinomonadaceae. The sequence goes on along the minus strand of OZ244585.1, from coordinate 851,346 downwards.
CAGTTTCATCTGCGCTTCGTCAACTTGTTCCGGTGTTGATTCGGGATTGTTTATAACTTTTTTCAACGCAAGACGACGTTCGGCATACTGCATAACCATCTTTTTGCGTTTTTCGTTTTTTACTACTCTGCTTATCTTTGCCATAGCTTTATATTCCAGATTCCAGATTCCAGATAAATTTTGAACTGGGAATCTGACTTTTAAATTATTGTCTGAAGGGCATTCCGAGTGATTTCAGAAGCGCGCGTGACTGCTCGTCGTTTTTCGCGGTCGTCACGATTGATATGTTCATTCCGCGAGTTTTATCAACTTTATTAAAATCAATTTCGGGAAAAATCAACTGCTCACGAATTCCGAGCGTATAATTTCCGCGTCCGTCAAAGGCTTTTGCCGAGATTCCGCGAAAATCGCGCACACGCGGCAGAGCGACGGAAATCAAACGGTCGAGAAATTCATACATTCTTTCGCCGCGCAACGTTACCATCGTGCCGATGGGCATTCCCTGGCGCAGTTTGAAAGACGCGATTGATTTTTTCGCCTTCGTAACGACCGGCTTTTGTCCGGTGATAACTTTTAATTCTTCAACCGCCACATCCAGAATTTTGGAGTTGCTGATCGCTTCGCCCATTCCCATATTGACGATAATTTTTTCGATGCGCGGAATCGCCATCGGATTTTTGATGTCGAATTCTTTGGCGAGCTGCGGCGCAATCTCTTTGTTATATTTTTCTTTTAATCTTGCCATTTTCTTTAGTTGTCGGTTGTCGGTCGTCAGTTGTCAGTAAAGCCTGCTAATTACCGGCAACTGACTACTGACAACTGATATTATTCTTCGGTTTCCGTTTCCGACTTGCGGGCTTTTCTTGAAATTTCCGGTTCGGGAACAAGTTTTCCGCTCTTCGCCACGCGAACCTTTTTGCCGTCGCGGTTTTCATATTTAACGCGCGTCGGTTTGCCCGATTCGGGGTCAATGTGCGCGACGTTTGAAATATCAACCCACGCTTCCTGTTCGACGATTCCGCCTTCGATATTCATCTGCGGAACCGGCTTGCGGTGGCGTTTCATAAGCATCGCGCCTTCGATTTTGACCTTTCCTTTGATCGGATCAACGGCGAGAACTTTGCCGCGATACGGAGTGCGTTTGCCGTTGCTGTCAAAACGGGCAAATTCTCTGCCCGCCGTAAATACAACCTGATCGCCGCGCTTTATCTTACTTCTAATTGTCCCTTTCTTCTGCGTTTTCATTGTCTTTTAATTTCTTATTTCCTACCTTTCGCCCTTATCCTTCACCCTTCAGCCTTTAGATGACTTCCGGCGCGAGCGAAACGATCTTCATAAAATTCTTTTCGCGCAGTTCGCGCGCGACCGGACCAAAAACGCGCGTTCCAATCGGCGTGTTATCATCCTTGATCAGCACGGCGGCATTTTCGTCAAAGCGAATGTAAGTTCCGTCTTTGCGGCGTATTTCTTTGCGCGTTCTGACGATCACGGCGTTATAGACGTTGCCTTTTTTCGCCGTTCCATCCGGCGCGGCTTCTTTGACGGTAACTTTTATTTTATCGCCAAGACGGGCAATTTTTCCCGTCGAACCGCCAATCGGCATAATCATTACTACTCTTTTTGCGCCCGAATTGTCCGCGACCGTTAAAGAGGTCTGCATTTGAATCATAGTTGTTCACTCCGTTCACAGTTTGGGAAGTTTGGAAAGTTCTGGGAAGTCTGGGAGGGAAAAATTCTTAACTTCCCAGACTTTCCAAACTTCCCGGACTTTCCAGACTTATCTCTCTGCTTTTTGAATAATTTCAACGACGCGCCAACGCTTACGCGCCGAAAGCGGTCTGGTTTCAACAATTTTCACTTTATCGCCAATTGCCGAACCCATTTCGTCGTGCGCCATAAATTTCTTTTTGCGCTTGATATATTTGCGGTACATCGGATGTTTAACCACGCGGTCAACGCGCACCGTAACGGTATTAGTCATTTTGTCCGAGGCGACGATGCCGATTTTTTCAGCCCGTTTGCTGTGAAGTTCTTTTTTCTCGGTCTCGCCGGTTGAATTCGTAACCGCGCCAACAACCGTCGAAAGTCCTTCAACCACTGTTTCGGCAACCGCTTCAACCGCCGAAGCGACTGTACTCAACACGCTGTCAAAAATTGACGGTTCTTTAACTTCAGAATTGTCGGCGGTTTCAGTCACCGCGCTTCCGGCTTCCGGTGTTCCGGCAGTTTCTTCATTTGCGTCCGCTTTTGATTCGACGGCGGTTTCTTCCGCTGCTTCCGTTTCGTTTATCGCGTCGGTCGTTTCTTCGACCGTTTCGTCGTTATTCTTTTTTGGCATTTTCTTATTTTACCCGCGCGGCTCTGCGTCCTTTCTGTTTGGGATTTTTTTCCGTTATCAATGTTTGAACCCGCGCCAGCGTTCTGCGTTCACGGCGAATGTCACTGACCGTATCGCCGACTCCCAGAGATTTCTTAAATTTCAGACGAAAGAGCGATTCTTTCAAACTGTCGGATTGTTCGCGCAATTCTTCCAAATCCATTTCGCGCAGCTGTTCCATTACTTCTTTCTTTTTCATTAAACCACTCCTCCTTCCAAATCGGCGCGGGTAACAAATTTTGTTTTAATCGGCAGTTTTTGCGCCGCAAGTTCCATCGCCTCACGCGCTAAATCTTCGCTAACGCCCTGAATTTCATACAAAACTCTTCCCGGTCTGACGACCGCAACCCAGTGATCGGGCGCGCCTTTTCCTTTTCCCATACGGGTTTCAGCCGGTTTTTTGGTGATTGGCTTGTCGGGAAACATTCTGATCCAGACTTTTCCGCCGCGTTTGATGTGGCGCGTCATTGCGATACGAGCCGCTTCGATCTGGCGGTCGGTAATCCAAGCCGCTTCTAAAGTTTTGAGTCCAAAATCACCGAAGTTCAATTTATCGCCGCGCGAGGCTGTTCCCCGATTGCGACCTTTCATAACTTTGCGGTGCTTGACCTTTTTCGGCATTAACATAGCGAATTCCCTCTATCAAAAATTTATAAAAATAATTATCTTCTGTTATCGTTTCTATCGTTGCGACCGCGCGGAGGACGACGACCGTCGCCGCGTCTGGCGTTTCTGTCAACTTTGACTTCTTTCATCGGATCGGTATTCGTTCCGCGCGCCATCGAAGCGTTCGGGTCGAGAATTTCACCGCGATAAATCCAAACTTTGACTCCGATAATTCCAAATGTCGTCAACGCCGTCGCAAATCCGTAATCAATATCGGCACGCAAAGTGTGGAGCGGCAGACGACCGACCAGAGACCATTCGGTTCGCGCGATTTCCGCGCCGTTCAAACGTCCGGCGATCATTACTTTAATGCCTTCCGCGCCGAATCTCTGTGATTCTTCAATCGTTTTTTTCATCGCGCGGCGAAAAGCGATACGTTTTTCAAGCTGCTGGGCGATTTTTTCCGCCTGCAATTGCGCGTTCAATTCCGGCTGACGAATTTCCTGAATCGAAATAATCGTTTCGCGTCCGGTTTTTCTCGTCAAATCTTCTTTTAACTTTTCAATTTCCGAACCTTTGCGACCGATGATAATTCCGGGACGCGCCGTGTAAATAATAATTTTCAAACGGTTGGCGGCGCGTTCAATATCAATATGTGAAACGCCCGCGCCCATAAAACGTCTTTTCAGATCGCGTTTGAGTTCTAAATCTTCCGCTAAAAACTCCGCAAATTCGTGTTTGGAATACCAATGCGAGTGCCAATCTTTGTTATATCCGACTCGAAAGCCGTATGGATGAACTTTTTGTCCCATAATAATTTTATTGTCTTTCTAACTGCTCGTTTTCGTCCAACTGAGCTTCGTCGGCTTTTTGAGTAGCGTTTATTTCAACTGTTCTTTGCGATGCCGCATCTTTTGCGTCGGCGGCTTCTTCTTTAATTTCCTTCGCCTGCTGTTCAAACGCCGCCGATTCTGACGGAGCGGTTTCGTCCGGCACAATTGATTCGACGTTTTCCTGAATCATCGGCTCTTCAACCTGTGCCTCTTTGGTATCCATCATTTCCGCAACCGGGTCCGTTGTAACTACCTTTTCTTCTACGATCTCGTCGGCTTTTTCCGCTTTTTTAGTCGTCTTTACTTTATTTTCGCCCGCTTCTTTGGCGAGTAATTTCTTACCTTTTTTTCTAGTCGGCGCGAAATCGTCGTTCGGCGCGGGTTTATCGCTCGAAAGCAAAACCGTAATATGGCAATAATGACGATGCTCACGAAATGCGCGACCTTGCGGCGCGGGACGCATACGACTGCGATTTTTGTGCGGTCCCATATCAACGAAACAGGTTTTCACGAACAAATCGTCCGGGTCAATCGCAATATTCTGCTGTTCCGCCGCGTAAGTCGCATTGGCAATCGCCGAACGCAGAACTTTTGTAATCGGGTCAGCCGCGCGTTTGTTCGTAAATTTCAAAATTGACAATGCCTGCGAAACATTGCGCCCGCGAATCAAATCAATCACGAGCCGCGCTTTCTGCGGCGAACCTTTTAAATTTCTTAATTTTGCTATCGCTTCCATATCTTTGTCAGTTGTCAGTTGTCAGTTGTCAGTCGTCAGTTTGCAAGAGCAGTCAACCACTAACAAAAGATTATTGACTAATCTATTTTCTTTTGGCAGATTTTTCCGCTTTTGTTCCCGGATGACCTTTATAAGTTCTCGTCGGCGAAAATTCGCCGAGTTTGTGTCCGACCATATTTTCCGTAACATATACGGGAATATGACGTTTGCCGTTGTGAACGCCGAATGTCAAACCGACCATATCGGGCGTAATTGTCGAACGGCGCGACCAAGTTTTGATCGCCGGCGGTTTGTTGCCGCCGTCTAAAATACGTTTCAGAACTTTCTGAACACTTAAATCAATAAACGGACCTTTTTTTAATGAACGTGGCATAATCTTTCATTCCAGATTCCACATTCCAAATTTCAAATTCCAAAATAAATGTGGAATGTGGAATCTGGAATCTGGAATTATTTCTTCCTTCTGTCGCGCACAATCATATCGTTCGTGCGTTTATTTCTGCGTGTTTTGTAACCGCGCGTCGGTTGTCCCCAAGGCGTAACCGGATGGCGACCGCCGGAAGTTTTACCTTCACCGCCGCCGTGCGGATGGTCAACCGGATTCATTACAACACCGCGAACTTTCGGACGGCGACCCATCCAGCGGGTTCTTCCGGCTTTACCTAAGCTAACGTTTTCGTGTTCGACATTGCCGACTTGTCCGACGGTTGCCGTGCAGACGACCGGAATGCGGCGAACTTCGCCCGACGGCATTCTCATCTGCGCGTAATCGCCTTCCTTGGCGACAAGCTGTGCAAAGACACCGGCTGAACGCGCCAGTTGTCCGCCTTTGCCGGGACGCATTTCGATGTTGTGAACCTGCGTTCCGAGCGGAATGTTTTTGATCGGCAAAGTGTTTCCCGGCAAAATGTCCGCGTCTGCGCCGCTCATAATCGTCGAGCCGACTTTCAAGCCGACGGGCGCCAGAATATAGCGTTTTTCGCCGTCGAGATAAGTTATTAAAGCGATGTGCGCCGAACGGTTCGGATCGTATTCGAGCTGCGAAACTTTTCCCGGAATACCGATTTTGTTGCGCTTGAAATCAATAATACGATAAAAGCGTTTGTGTCCGCCGCCGCGTCGTCGAACCGTGATACGTCCCTGGTTGTTGCGTCCCGAAATTCGCGTCTTCGCTTCGAGCAGAGACTTTTCAGGTTTCGCGCCCGGAGTCAATTCGTCGCGCGTCAAATACGTCTGGTATCTTCGCGCCGGTGATGTCGGTTTTAATCTTTTAATTCCCATAACTTTACAGTTATCAACTGTTTACTGTTGACTGATTAAATCGCTTCCGCGTAATCAATATGCGGTTCGCCTTTTTTCAAAGTAATGTAAGCCTTTTTCCACGAAGCGCGGCGACCTTGCTGTCGTCCGCGTTTTTTCATTTTGCCTTCATAATGAACCGTGCGAACTTTAGCGACTTTCACGGCGAATATCTCTTCAATAGCTTTTTTAATATCGTCCTTACCCGCTCGGCGGGCGACGCGAAAAGTCAAAATTTGTCCGACATTTTCATCATCGCTGCTCGCTTCTTTTAAAAGAACACTTTTTTCCGTAACAACGGGCGACTTTAAAACATCCCAAGTTCCCAATTCAATCATTATTCCGCCGCCTCCGTATTTTCGTTATTTTCTTCTGTCGCCGGAGAAATTTCTTCAACCGCCGGTTCTTCTTGTTCTGCTCTTTCCACTTTGATTTCGGTTCGCGGCTTGGCTTCTTTTTTCGCCTTCGATTTGCCTGCCGGTTTGGATTCTTCAGCCGTCTCGGTGTCTTTTTCGCGCTTCGGATCAAGCAGATGATTTAATTCTTCCAACGCCGCCTTTGAGATAAGAACTTTTTCGTGATAAATCAGATCGTAAATATTCAAGCCGTAGCCGTTGGTTACTTTCGTCTTTTTGACGTTGCGCGAAGCCAAAACCAAATTGGCGTTATCGAGCGAATCGAGAATCAAGGTTTTCGTTTGGCTCTTGTTATCGGCGAGTTCCAACTTTGACAGAACATTGATAAAACCTTTGGTTTTCGAATTATCAAAGCTGAACTCATCAACGATTATCAAATTACCTTCACGAAGCCGTTCCGACAAAGCTGAACGCAGCGCGCCGCGCCGCATTTTCTTGGGCATTTTATATGACCAGTCGCGCGGCTGCGGACCGTGAACATTGCCGCCGCCTTTCCACAAAGGAGATCGAATTGACGCGATTCGCGCCCGACCCGTTCCTTTCTGCTTCCACAACTTTCTGCCCGAACCCGAAACATCTCCGCGCGTTTTCGTGGCAGAAGTACCCTGACGACGATTTGCCAAATAATTTTTGACCGCCGCGTGAATCAGCGGCTCGTTCAATTCGACACCAAACACGGCATCGGACAATTCGACATCGCCGATTTCCTTATTTTCTAAATTGCGAACCTTTGCGGTAGGCATAATTTTCACTCCGTTTGAGTCTTGGAAGTATTGAAAGTCTCGGAAATCTAGAAAGTCAAATTTCTTCCTAAACTATCCAGACTATATAGACTATCCAGAACTATCTTTGTCTTACAGATTTTTTAACAACAACTAAACTTCCGTTCGGTCCCGGCACTGCGCCTTTAACCATTAAAAGATTGTTTTCCGCGTCAACTTTGGCGACGGTCAAACCTCTGACGGTAACACGCTCGTTGCCCATATGTCCCGATGATTTTGTGCCTTTAATGACACGCGACGGGTACGCCGATTGTCCAATCGAACCGGGCGCGCGCACGTTCATCGAACCGTGCGACATCGGACCGCGGCTGAAGTTATGACGTTTAATCGTTCCCGCGAATCCGCGACCTTTCGATTTTCCGACGACTTCAATCGTATCGCCGTCGGCAAATAAATCGGCTTTTATCTGATCGCCGATATTCGCATCCGGCGCGTCGGTCAAACGAATTTCCTTTAAGATACGAGTCGGGGGAAGTCCGCCGCCCGTTTTTTCAAAGTGTCCGCGCATCGGCTTGGAAACATTTTTCAATTTGATCGGTTTATCTTCGACAAATCCGAGTTGAACGGCGTTGTAACCGTCTTTGCCCGCTGCCGTTTTTGTCTGCACGACAACGCAAGGTCCGGCTTTAATGACCGTAACCGGCGTAACCGTACCGTCTTCCGCAAAAATTTGCGTCATTCCTACTTTTCTACCGATAATTCCGCTTATCATAATTCTTCTTAGTCCTTTGTTGTTCGTCATTTGTCCTTTGTCTTTCATATCTCGATTCGAAGATTCAAATCGAAACCAAAAACTAAATACAAAAAACTAAAAACTAATTTTTGCCAAATGCTTTGATTTCAACGTCAACACCGGCAGGCAAATCCAACTTCATCAAGGCATCAACCGTTTCAGCCGTCGGGTCGAGAATGTCCATCAGACGCTTGTGCGTTCTGATTTCAAACTGCTCGCGCGATTTTTTGTCAACGTGCGGCGAACGCAAAACCGTCCACTTGTTTTTGACCGTCGGAAGCGGAATCGGACCTGCAATCGTAGCTCCGGTGCGTCTCGCCGTTTCGACAATTTCAACCGTTGATTGATCTAAAACTCTGTGATCGTAAGCCTTCAGCTTAATGCGTATTTTTTCGTTCAGCATAATTTTGTCAGTTGTCAGTTGTCAGTTGTCGGTGGTCAGTTGTATTTTACAAGCAACTACCGACAACAAACGACAAACAAATTTTATTCAACAATTTCGGAGACGGTTCCCGCTCCGACCGTTCGCCCGCCTTCTCTGATCGCAAAGCGCAATCCTTTCTCCATCGCTATCGGCGCGATCAATTCGATCTCCATCTGGATGTTGTCCCCCGGCATCACCATCTCGACTCCCGCCGGCAGGTGCGCTACTCCCGTGACATCCGTCGTTCTGAAATAAAACTGCGGACGATAGCCCGTGAAAAACGGCGTGTGCCGCCCGCCTTCTTCCTTCGTTAAAACATAAGCCTCCGCCTTGAACTTCGTGTGCGGCGTGATCGAACCCGGCTTGGCGATCACCTGTCCGCGCTCGATCTCCTTGCGCTCGACTCCTCGCAGGAGAAGTCCCACGTTATCGCCCGCCATTCCTTTGTCCAGCAGCTTCTTGAACATCTCGACTCCGGTGACGACCGTGTTGCGCGTGTCTCTGATGCCGATGATCTCCACCGTCTCATTGACGTTGACAATGCCGCGCTCGATTCGCCCGGTGGCAACCGTGCCGCGTCCCTGAATCGTAAAAATATCTTCGACCGGCATCAAAAACGGTTTGTCCGTATCTCTCTCCGGGGTCGGAATGTAATCGTCCACCGCCTGCATCAATTCGTCCACTTTCGCTTCCCACTTCTCTTCGCCGTTGAGTGCGCCCAACGCGCTGCCCTGCACAATCGGAATGTCATCGCCCGGAAACTCATACGATGATAAAAGCTCTCTGATTTCCAATTCGACCAGCTCTAAGAGTTCCTCGTCGTCAACCGCGTCCACTTTGTTCATAAAGACGACCATCGAAGGCACACCCACCTGACGAGCCAGCAGAATGTGTTCTCTGGTTTGCGGCATCGGTCCGTCAGTTGCCGCCACAACAAGAATCGCACCGTCCATCTGGGCGGCTCCGGTGATCATATTCTTGACGTAATCGGCGTGTCCCGGACAATCCACGTGCGCGTAATGGCGGTTCGGCGTTTCATACTCGACGTGCGCGGTCGCAATCGTAATGCCTCTGGCGCGTTCTTCGGGAGCGTTGTCAATGGACGCGAAATCTCTAAAGACCATCTTCGGATTATTCTTGCTCATCACTTTGGTAATCGCCGCCGTCAACGTCGTCTTGCCGTGATCCACGTGTCCGATTGTCCCGATATTCACGTGCGGTTTGCTTCTATCAAATTTCTCTTTACTCATAATTTTGATGCCTCAAAAATTTATTTTTCTTCAATTCCTAAATACTTTTTAATATGTTTCGCAAGTTTTTCGTCAATTTCCGAATGTCTTGGAACAGGTTGCTTTTGTCCATTAGACGGATTTAAATAAATATCGTGCCTTGAGCCGTGTCGCAGCAAAACGCATCCGACTTTTGTCAACTGCTTTATCAAATCCTTCCGTTTCATATCACGATTTCTTTAATCTGATATTCTTTCGGAACTTCATCCATTGCCATTAAAACGAATGCGTCTTTAATGTTTTCTTCCAACTCTTGAAGCGTTTCGCCCTGTGTCATTATTTCTGGATGCTCTAACAGTTTACCTAGCCAAAATTTACCGGACTGCCAATAAATCATCGTCATTTTTGTATTTGTCAGATTCAGCATAATGCCTAGCTGCTTGCTCCTTTTACTTTGGCGATAACTTCTTCGGCAACATTTCTCGGTGCTTGGTCATAACGCTCAAAGTGCATTGTCGAGGTGGCGCGTCCCTGCGTCGCGCTTCTTAAATCGGTTACATAACCGAACATTTCCGACAGCGGAACATACGATGTTACGACTTGAACATTGCCCGGACGCGGCTCCATTTTCTCAATTTGTCCGCGTCGGCGGTTCAAATCGCCGTTGACTGCGCCCATATATTCTTCGGGCGTTACAACTTCCACTTTCATAATCGGCTCAAGCAAAACAGGTTTCGCTTTTTTCACCGCGTCTTGAAACGCCAAACTTCCGGCGATGTGGAATGAACGCTCGTCCGAGTCAACTTCGTGAAATGAACCGAAATTAAGCGTCGCTTTAATATCAACGAGTTCATAACCGGCAAGATAACCGCGCTGCAATGCGTCTTTGATACCTTCCATCGTCGGCTTGATAAACTGTCTGGGAATTGAGCCGCCGGTGATTTTATCTTCAAAGACAAAGCCTTCGCCGGGTGCCGGTTCGACTTCCAGTTCGACGTGCGCGAATTGACCGCGACCGCCGGATTGTTTCTTAAAGATTTCTTTGCCGGGAGCGGAAACTGTAATTGTTTCACGATACGCAACCTGCGGTTTTCCGACGTTCGCTTCAACACCGAATTCGCGTTTCATCCGGTCAACAATAATTTCAAGGTGTAGTTCGCCCATTCCGGCGATAATCGTCTGTCCCGTTTCGTGATCGGTTGAAACTTGGAAACTTGGATCTTCCTGTGCCAGACGGTTGAGCGCAATGCCCATTTTGTCTTGATCTTGACGAGTTTTCGGTTCAACCGCGACGCGCACAACCGGATCGGGGAATTCCATTGATTCGAGAATAATTTGTTTATTCTCATCGGAAATCGTCTCCCCGGTCGTGACGTTTTTCATTCCGCCGATAGCGACAATTTCGCCCGCGCCCGCCGAATCAACGTCTTCGCGTTTGTTCGCGTGCATCAGCATCAATCGTCCGACGCGCTCTTTCGTGTTTTTGATCGTGTTATAAACGTAAGAACCCGAAGAAACCGTTCCCGAATAAATTCTGACAAAAGCGAGCTGACCGAGATGTTTGTCCGCCATCAGTTTGAAAACCAAACCTGAAAACGGTGCGTTGTCATCAGCCGCACGGGTTTCAACTTCGTCGGTGCGCGGATTAACGCCGTCAATCGCCGGAACATCCAGCGGACTCGGCAAATAATCAACCACCGCGTCGAGCAAAGTCTGCACACCTTTATTTTTGAAAGCCGAGCCGGTAACAACCGGAACGATTTTCATTGCCAAAGTGCCTTTGCGAAGTCCTTTGCGAAGTTCATCTTCGCTGATTTCTTCGCCTTCCAAGTATTTTTCCATTAAATCGTCGTCAATACTCGAAACCGCTTCGACCAATTTTTCACGGGCTTCTTTTGCCGCATCAACCAAATCAGCCGGAATGTCAACAATTTCATACTCCGCGCCTTTGGTTTCGTCGTTCCAAATCAAACCTTTCATTTGAATTAGATCAACGACACCCTGTAATTGATCTTCAAGTCCAATCGGAATCTGCAAAGCCACGGCATTTGCGCCCAAACGCTCTTTTATCGAATCAAATGAACGATCAAACGAAGCACCGGCGCGGTCTAATTTATTGATAAAACAGATGCGCGGAACTTTGTATTTATCGGCTTGCCGCCAAACCGTTTCAGATTGCGGTTCAACACCGGCAACGCCGTCAAACACGGCAACTGCGCCGTCGAGAACACGCAAACTGCGTTCGACTTCCATCGTGAAATCAACGTGTCCCGGCGTATCAATAATATTAATGCGGTATTCCTGTCCGTCGCGTTTCCAGAAACAGGTCGTGGCAGCAGAAGTAATCGTAATTCCGCGCTCTTGTTCCTGTTCCATCCAGTCCATCGTCGCCGTTCCTTCGTGAACTTCGCCGATTTTGTGCGAAACGCCCGTGTAGAACAGTACGCGCTCGGTAGTCGTGGTTTTACCCGCGTCAATGTGCGCCATAATGCCGATGTTTCTAAATTTTTCTAATCCAATCTTTGCCATTTCTTTTCGTAAATCGTTGTTCGTAAATCGTAAATCGTTCGCTTTTTCTATTCACGATTTACGATTCACGATTTACGTTCTTAAAACCGGTAATGTGCAAACGCTTTGTTCGCGTCCGCCATACGGTGAACGTCGTCTTTTTTCTTGACCGAACCGCTTCTGTTGTTTGATGCGTCGAGAATTTCGCCGACCAGTTTGTCGGTCATCGTTTTCTCACTTCTCGCCCGCGCAAATCCGACAATCCAGCGAATCGCCAATGTGTGACGGCGATCTTTGGTAACTTCAAGCGGAACTTGATAAGTCGCGCCGCCGATGCGTCGTGATTTGACTTCTAATGTCGGCGCAACCGTGTCAATCGCTTTTTTGAAAACCTTCAAAGGTTCTTCGCCCGTTTTTTCCGCGATTTTTTCCATCGCGCCGTAAAAGGCTTTTTCGGCAACCGATTTTTTCCCCGCCAACATCACGCCGTTGATGAATTTTGTAACCATCACGCTGTTGTAAATCGGGTCCGGCAATATATCTCTTTTTGCGGCAACTCTTCTTCTTGGCATAATCTTTTAATTAACTAAAAATAAATTATTTCTTTCCGCTCGGATTCGCACCTTTCGGACGTTTCGCGCCGTATTTTGAACGCGCCTGATTTCTGTTGGCGACACCGCTTGAGTCAAGCGTTCCGCGAATAACGTGATAACGAACACCCGGCAAATCCTTAACACGACCACCGCGAATCATCACAATCGAGTGTTCCTGCAAATTGTGTCCGATGCCCGGAATATAAGTTGTCACTTCGATTCCGTTGGTCAGACGAACACGCGCTACTTTTCGCAGAGCCGAGTTCGGTTTTTTCGGCGTTTGCGTATAAACACGAGTGCAGACTCCGCGCTTTTGCGGACTGCCCTGCAACGCCGGACTCGCGGTTTTATATTTAACGGCTTTGCGACCTTTGCGAACAAGTTGATTAATAGTCGGCATCTTTATCCTTTTTCTTTTTGCAGAAGCCCGCACTAAGTAAATGTGTCTTTTGCGCCCTTACTTCGTGCGGGCTTCTGCACTCTAAACGACAACAACCTCTGACCTGCCTCTAACCGAATCAAATTCGGCAGTTAGCGCAAGCGGTTATGTGGTTAAAACTAAATAAACTGATTAAAACTTTTTGGAAAGTAAATTTTACAAAAGCGTTTTTTGAACTTTCCCTTCAAAACTTTTCTGTGGCGTGGCTCTTTTTATAATTAGGATAGCAAAACAATTCGATTTTTGAATGATTTGCCCTAAACGCTCGGTTGCGTTTTCTTTTTCAAAAAGACACGGCGTTTAGTTTTACGCCACAATAAATGTTTCAATCATTTGAATTTATCAAATGATTGACGCTTTCAAGCAAACTCTACAGTACGCCTCAGACGAAATGCCCGAAACTTCAGACTATACGAAATAAGAAAATCTTTGTCAAGTGCAGAGAGAATTATCGGGACAGTTTTTGATTTAAGGTATCTTTGTTTTTCTGAAAAAACAATTTAGCAACTTCTAAACGACCGTTTCCACGAACTTCCTTGCGGGAAAGTCTTTCAACAATTGATACGACTTGCTCAAAAGCCGGTTCAATTAACAGTTCAACTTCGCTCCGAAAGCCAAAACCGATTTTCGGATTTTCTACAGTTATGCTTGATGTTTTTGAAAGATCAATTCCCAATCGAGGCGCGGAATCGTTTTTGGGATTATAATTTTCGATTTTATTGATGGCTTGAACGGCTCGCTCAAACAAACCGAGAGATTGTGTTTTATCAAATTTTGCCATAACCGTAGCTGCTCCGAGCAGGATTTTGACGGTATTTTGTGAAGCATCTTCTTTTCTTAAATCTCTTTCGACATCGCTGAGTAATCCAAAGGCACGTTGTTTTTCTAAATCAAGCTGAAATTGTTCGATTTTTTTATCTTTTTGGCGTTCAAGTAAAGATTGAGCAATGGCAATTTTGACAACCGAACGACGCAAAATTTCTTTAATCTGCGGCGCGAGTTCTTCGGCACGTCCGATTTCATTTTTACTAACAAAAAACAAAGCCGCGCGATACAGCAAAAATGAAACCGCGTCTTCCTTTAGACTATCGTCATCTATTTCTTTTGCGATTTTTATTCCGCGCAAATAATCTTCCGATTTAGTCGTAAGTGCGGCATTAATAAAAGCAATTTTTTTGGCAACCGGATCAATTTCTTTTTCAGCTTTTTCAACCAAATTTTCGATCAAAGCATCGTATCTTTCCTCTGCCGTCGCATTCTCCGGCAAACTGTCCAATTTACTTTCATTTTCGGGCGATTGATTTTGGTTGTTTGGGGAAATTTGATTTTGTAATTGCGCTAAAAATGCCGTCGTCGGTTGAGCTAATTCGGGCGCATACTGATTGTAATAACCGACTACCGAGCTTCCCAAAAGTAAAATTTTTTCGGCAAGAATTTTACTTTCGGGACTATCGAGCGAGATCGGACGAATGAAAAACTTTTGATAAACGGCGTTCAGAAACTTTCCGGTTCTTAACGGTTCGCCTTGTGCCACTGCCGGAAGGTTTTCCTGTTCCGGGTTGAGAACTAAAATTGTGCCGCCGCTTGAATTTATTCCGACGGTTACGCCTGATTTAAAAAGATAGCCGGTGAGAATTTGCGCCTCCGAAGTGTCGGAAGTTGTATTTGTAAAGCGTGCCAAAGCCTCATCAAACAAACGATTTGCCAGATTTACTTCCTTTTGCCGCAAACTCGTTAAAACATTTTGCAAACTGTATGAAATACCGTCAACTAGACTTCTTTCCGCCAAACTAAAAGCTAAATTCGGATTTGTTTCAACTGCCTGTTGTGCAAGGCGCAAAAGTTGTTCGCTTCTTGCCGTCTTTTCGTCAAATGCACCTTTGTTTTTTGTTTCGTCGGGTTCTTTGGCAGCAATTTCCTTTAAAAATTTATCCGCCAATTTAGTATCTCGTTTCTGAGCAACTCCTAAAACAACCGTTCGCAACCGCGATTTATCCGAGTCGTTAAAAAACTCCTGCATTTTCTCGTCTTTCGGCGATTCGGTTACTTCATCAATCGTTTTCCAAGCCTTCGTCAGCCATTTTGTTGATTGAACGGGATTTTCGTTCCAAAGTAAATCCGCCGCTTCCGACATAACCTGAACTGCCGTGTTTTTATCTTCATAAAATACGGCTTCTTCGGCAGTTTTTTCAACCATCGAAACAACTTGAAATTTTTGAATTTGAAGTTTTTGCTCTTTTTCCGTTAAAACTGCGGGTATCGGCTTTGAAGCGGTTTTCTGCGAAAAAACTGCCATTGGAAATGTTAAAACAACAAGAAATATAAGTTTTTTCATTTTACTCCTATGGTTTAGACGGAAGCGAAGTGCTTTTAAAATAGCCTTTCGGAAGTTTTTCGGGAACAGAAGTTGTTCTGGAATATGAATAACCGCTTTCGCCGGAATTTTCCTCAACTTTAAATTCCATTCCGAATATGGCATCTGGATAAATTTCATAAGCCCAAATCCAACTTAGCGAAATAATGATATTTTTCTTTAACTTCGCATCAAAAACT
This sequence comes from Pyrinomonadaceae bacterium, assembly GCA_965218105.1. Lineage (GTDB taxonomy): Bacteria > Acidobacteriota > Blastocatellia > Pyrinomonadales > Pyrinomonadaceae. The sequence continues at coordinate 835,818 of OZ244585.1, read as the reverse complement.
ATTGCCGAACCGTAAAAAAGAAATGCTTGTTTCAACTTTTGAGCGTTTCTTAATTTTTCTCGTATTTTTTCGTCAAAAGGAATTTTTAATACGACTTGCCGATTTTCCGTTTGAGAAAGATTCACTTTTCTAAAAGAACTTTTGCTAATAAAATCGCCAACTTTTTCTTCCTCTAATGACATTTCCTTCAATTTTCCCGATTTGCCGGCTTCAAACAATAATTTTGCATCAATCATTCTTAATTCATAGCTCACTTCCCAACTGCTTTTTGTATTTTCCTTTCCGGGTAAATCGAGAAAGTCAATAACAATTACTGCTTCTTTTGGAACTGATAAAGAATGGTCGCCCTTCGTTTTTGAGCGATATGTTTGAGAAAAAACAGCAGAAAAAGGCAAGCAAGTTAAGATTAGCAGAATATATATCTTTTTCATTATTGAATTTCCCCTAAATTGAAATCTTTCAGGAATTTATCTTTATCCGGCGAATTCCCGATAACTGTTTTGACAATAATTCCATCTTCAATTAAAAATTTTGTCGGAAAATATTTAACACTAAGATTTTTCAGCAGTCGTCCTTGTTTATCAATAACCACGGGAAATTTTATGTCATTCTGTTCAATAAACTGCTTTACTTTGTTTTCACTTTCTCCTGCGACACCATAAATTTTGATGTCCGAATTTAAATCCGAATAAAGCGGAGAAATCAAGTTCACATCTTTTTTACAAGCATTACAACTGGTTGTCAAAAAAACCACTAATATTTTTCCCTTTCTCAGGCTTTCATACTCATCTTTTTTGGTTTTAACATTAATTAGGACAGCTTCAGGTAAAGGTTTTTCTGTAAAATAGACAGCATCGGATAAATCAAGAGATTTTGGCGACGGAAAGGTATAAATATAAAAACTGGTTGCTAATATCATAGCAATTAAGGCGGGGAAAATTACATAAGGATTTTTTAGAAGTCTTACCATTTTGAAGTAGAATAGGCGTTTGGATTAGCAAACGCCTTGTAAAAGCAGATAAATTGCCAATTCATTTATGTGACAGCACCACAATTATATGAACAAACACATACACCGTCGCTACAACTTTCCCCTGTCAAATAACAAGAAGTTCCTTCGTATTCAGTTGTTTTAGCACAACCTGCGTAAACGGAAATTGGAACAACAGACAGCACCGCACCAATAAAAAACGAAATCACAACTAACTTCAAAGTTTTCATAAAAATATCCTCCTGTTAATTTTTGAATTGTAAATGGATTTACAGCATTAATTATCGCTGCAAACTTTAAAAAATCAACGATTATTTATTGGCGAAAAGCGTTTTTTTTGCGGATTCTATCATTTTTTGTCCATATCTCTTTCGGCTTGAATTTTATCCCAATACTGTTTGCGGTAATTTGTTGGAGTTAAGCCGAATTTCTTCTTGAAATCGCGGGTAAAATGACTTTCGTTGCGAATCCCGATCTCACGCCGGATTTCATCAATGTTTTTGAAGGTCGTTTCTAAAAGTTCCCGCGCTTTTTCCAAGCGTAAATCGTGCAAATAGGTCATCGGCGGCGTTCCGACATTTTCTCTGAAAAGTCTTTGAAAATGCGGAAGCAGATTTTCCAACCGTTTTCGCCATTGTTTCGACTGTCCATTGCTGCCTAAGACTATCGGGTAAATGTTCTTTAAGAAGAAAGATTTGATGATTCATTTTAACCTCCCTTGATTATGAAAATTTTGAGCTTAAACGGATTTTATCATTTAACAAATTTGTATTGCAAGAAAATTATTGTTATGTTTTTTGTTTGCATTTTTTGTGATAGATTCGTTTATTCGCGCTATCAAAACTACTTTTCAAGATGGAATTTTATGACTACAAAATTTAAAGATTTTCCGAATAAATTCAAGGCTGCAAAATTAAACTTGTTTTTTGAATTTAGGTTGAAACAAAGTTTTCGCGCAGATTTTTTATTGTTATTTACTTTTTTTATTTTATCGTCGGTTGCTCAGGCGCAGACGGTTCCGACACCGAAATCGGTTCTCGGTTTTCAGCCGACGGACGATAAAACTATTGCCGATTGGTCGCAGATTACAAATTATTTTCAAAAATTGGACGCGGCGAGCGATAAAGTAAAAGTGCAGGAAATCGGCAAAACGACGCTTGGCAAACCGCTGCTTGTCGCTTTTATTTCGTCGGCTGACAATATCAAAAATCTCGAAAAATATAAGCAAATCAATCAAAAATTGGCTGATCCGCGAAAAAATTATCCGAATGGAGTTGATCCGAGGCTTCTTGATGTTGATTTAACTCGATTTAATTTAATTCATCAAGGCAAAACAATTGTTTCAATTTCGTGTTCAATTCACTCGACGGAAATCGTCGCTTCGCAGATGTCTATGAATCTCGCTTACAAACTTGCATCGCAAAACGACGACGACACGAAACAAATTCTCGAAAACACGATTTTGCTTTTAATTCCTTCGTCAAATCCCGACGGAATTGATATTGTCGCCGATTGGTATCGCAAAACTTTAGGAACAAAATATGAAGGAACTTCGCCGCCCGAACTTTATCATTTTTACGCCGGACACGACGACAACCGCGATTGGTTTATGATGAATTTGAAGGAAACGCAACTGATTACAAAACTTTTTTGGCAGGAATGGTTTCCGCAAATCGTCTATGACGTTCATCAGCAAGGGCAAACCGCGTCGCGTTTTATCACGCCGCCGTTTTTTGATCCGGCGAATCCGCGCGTTTCGCCTTCGATTTTGCGCGAAGTCGGTCTGCTCGGCTACAAAATGGCGGCGGATTTGCAAGCGGCGAATATCGCGGGCGTGGCGACCAATTCGACTTATGATACTTGGTGGCACGGCGGTTTTCGGAGTGCGCCTTATTATCACAATTCAATCGGCATTTTGACCGAAGCCGCGAGCGCGGATTTGATGTCGCCGATTACGGTTACAAAAGAGCAGCTGCAAAAAAGTCGCGGCGCGCGCGGTTTGCCGTCTTTGGTTGAAACGGCGACAAATTTTCCCGATGCTTGGGAAGGCGGTTTGTGGCGACCTGCCGACATTGCAAATATTGAAATGATTGCGTCCGTCGGACTTTTGGAAATGGCGGCGAAATTCCGCGAAAGGTATTTGCAGAATTTTTACAATCTGAGTATCGCAAATTTTGTCAGTCAACCGCGTGAGCCGCGGGCATTTGTCGTGTCTGCCGGACAGCCGAACGCCGAAACCGTTTCGCGTTTTCTCGAAATTTTGATGCAGCAGGGCGTTGAGATTTACGAAATGAAAAACGAACTCAATTTTTCAACTGATGAGCAAAAGAGTGAAACTTTTCACGAAATGCCGCTCGGTTCGTTTTTGATTTTTGTTAATCAGGCGCAAAAAAATAACGTCCTGAGCCTTTTTGAAAAGCAAACTTATCCAGAAAGGTTAAACAGTAAAGGTGAAGCCGAAGTTCCTTACGATGTTGCAGGCTGGACGTTGCCGTTGCAAATGGGCGTGGATTATGAAACGGTTTGGAAAATCAAGGAGAGGGATTTTCAAAGTGCCATAAAGCGCGTCGAAAATATTAACCAAGCCAGACAAGTTTTAAATCTAAAGCCGAACAAAGAGCCATTTGCCAAAGTGCCGAATCCGTTAAAAACGAACCCGAAAATCGGACTTTACAAAGGTTTTACGAGTTCGATGGACGAAGGCTGGACGCGGTTTGTTTTTGATACTTTTCAAATCCCGTTTTCGTCGGTTTCGGATAAAGATTTTCGCGCCGGAAACTTAAATTACGACGCGATAATTTTGCCCGCCGACAATGAAAATTCCATCGTCAAAGGTCTGAGCGCGGAGCGTTATCCGGCGGAGTTTGCGGGCGGAATCGGCGAAGAGGGAATTGACAATTTGAAAAAATACGTCGCGGACGGCGGAAAATTGATCTGTTTTGACGATTCGTGCGAAATGCTCATCAAACGATTTGATCTGCCGATCAAAAATATTCTGAACGGTTTGAAACGAAGCGAATTTTACGATCCGGGTTCGGTTGTCAAACTCGAAGTTGACACGAATAATCCGCTGGCAAAAGGTTTGAAGAAGGAAACGCCCGCGTATTTTACAAACAGTTCGGCGTTTGAAATTGCGGACGAAACCAAAGTAAAAACGGTGGCGAAATATGCGGCGAAAGATTCGCTTTTGTCGGGCTGGACGCTCGGCGAAAAATATGTGAACGGCAAAACCGCGCTCGCCGAAGCCGGTTACGGCAAAGGTAAAATTATTTTATTCGCCTTTCGTCCGCAGCATCGCGGTCAATCTTGGGGAACTTTTCCGTTTATTTTTAACGCGCTCGAAAAGTAAAAGAGTTTTAGCCACGAACAAACACGAAAAGACACGAAAAAAGGCAAGAAATTAAATTGTAAAAATTCATTTCTTTTCATATTTATGTTATTTTCGTGTTTGTTTGTGGCTAAATTAACTTCTTTGTTCTATTTTACCGAGTATCTGCTCAAATCGCGGGTCTTGGCGAAGCGGCGCGAGAAGTTTGTCGTTTTCGTACCACGGTTTGTTTTCGTTGCCGAGTTTGATGGCGCGTTCCATCCAGAAAAACGCTTCGTCAATTTCGCCGATTTGCGTGCAGGCGGAAGTCATCCAATAAGACATATCGTGATCGGCTTTTGCCAGATTGCGCGCTTTTTCCGTCAATTGCGCTCTGGCTTCTTCGGTTCTTCCGACGTTCCCTAAAAAGATCGCGTAAAGCGAACGAATTCCGTCCATTTCCTCATTTTCACGCCGGACTTCTTCTATTAAATTGATTCCTTCGTTCGTGTCGCCGCGATAGAAAAGTATGCAGGAACGAAAAATTTTGATCATCGGATGATTCGGTTCGACTTTCGCGCCTTTGTCCAATTCGCGCATCGCTTCGTCGTAAAGTTTTTGGTAGAGAAAAATACGCGAACGATTGTAAGAAGCGACGACCCGCGCCGCCGGATCGAGCCGCGCCAGCTTATCAAACGCTTTCAACGATTCTTTATATTCGCCGTCGAGCCGGTGCATCGTTCCTTTGACAAAGTAAAGCGGTGCTTCGTTGGGAAATTGCTCCTGCAAAAGTTTGATTTCCGCCCGCGCTTTTTTCTTTTCGCCGCGTGAAAGATAAATCAAAACCATCAAAACCCGCGCTTCGACGACGTTCGGATCATCAATAAATGCTTTGCTGAAAGCGGCTTCGGCGTAGGTGTAATCTTCGGCGGTTCCCATTCCTTTGAAAACACGATTGGCGTAACACGCGCCCAAACCGCTGTGCGCCAGCGCGAAATGCGGGTCGAGTTCGATGGCGTGTCTGAAATTGGCAATCGCCGCTTCGCAGTCTTCCATTGCCAGCGTGCGGAAAATAAATTTGCCGAAATTGTCGCGTCCGCGCAAGTATTCTTCGTAGGCTTTGTGATTTTCAGTCGCGCGGCGACCGAGTTTTTCCTGTTCGACGGGCGAGAGTTCCAGCCGCAAACCTTCGAGAATGCGATGAGCGATGTTGTCCTGCAAAGTCAAAATGTCCTCACCTTCCGCGTCAATCCGGTCGCTCCATAAAATATCGCCCGTCAAAACATCGAGAAGCTGCGCCGTTACGCGAAGTCTGTCGCCGGAACGCAAAAAACTTGCCGATAAAACGGCGTGAACGCGCAATTCTCTGCCGACTTCGCGCGGGTCAAACTCTTTGCCTTGATATTTGGCGATGACCGAACTCGGACGCACGATTAAAGAACGAAGCTGCGCGAGTTCCGTGATGACCGAATCGGCGAGCGCGAATTCGTAAAAGTTTGATGCCGCGTCTTGACTCAAATTCTTAAACGGCAGAATGGCGACGCTTTTTTTCTCTTGTCCGGTGGCGGTCAGCGTAGTTTCCGGCGAATATGTCGGCGACAGCGAAATGGAAGTCGAACGCTGGATCGAACTTTCCGCGCTCGCTTTGCCGGTGATCCAATTCCAGGCGCGTTTGACCGGATTATCTTCGAGATGTTTCGGCGTGAAAATCTCGCTCTGCATCGCCGGAACGCCGGAAACTTCCTGCAAAACGCCTCGCAAATCATCGCGCATTTCTGAAATTTTTTGATAACGGTCAATCGGAGCTTTTGACAGAGCTTTATCGAGAATTAACTGAAGTCGCGGCGGGAACGGTTCGCTTCGCATTTCCGCGAGCGGTTTCGGCGTTCCGTAAAGAACCTGATGGCGAACGTCGTGAACGTTTTTGCCCTGAAACGCCCAAATTCCGGTGAGCATTTCGTAAAGCAGAACTCCGGTTGAAAAAATGTCGGCGCGATGATCGGTTTTTTCACCTCTGGCTTGTTCGGGCGCGGCGTAAGTCGCTGTGCCGTAAGGGATTCCGAGTTCGGTAATTTCCGCGCGATCTAAACCTTCAAGACGTTCGGAAGGTTCGTCCTGAAGAAGTTTCGCCAGACCGAAATCAAGAATTTTCGCCTGTCCGGTGTCCGAAACCATTATATTTCCGGCTTTGATGTCGCGGTGAATGATGCCGCGCGAATGTGTATAAGCGAGCGCGTCGCACACTTGAATCGCAATCGAAAGCGCGCTTTTCAGATCGAGCGGACGACCGCCGACGAGTTGGCGGACATTTTTGCCCGTAACGTACTGCATCGCAATATAAAAAACTCCTTTGTCTTCGTGGAAATCGAAAATCGTGCAGATATTCGGATGGTCGAGCTGCGAGCAAAGCTGCGCCTCGCGTTCAAAGCGTTTGAAATTAGCGGTTTTAGCCGTCAGTTCAGGCGGCAAAACCTTGACGACGACCGTTCGGTCGAGCTTCGTGTCCTGAGCTTTATAGACGGTTCCTTGTCCGCCCGCGCCGATTTTTTCTAATATTTTGTATTGGTTTATATGTTCGCCAACCATACGTTGTTTTGACTTGTTTTCTTAATTATTGGTTGGAGTTTGAATTTGATTTAAGTTTGGGCGACAATCCTGAAAAAGGCAAATCTGGAATTGCCGAAATTTAATCAAAAAAATAATCCATTGTAAAATCAATGGATTATTTTCGATGATAAGTTTCCAAATGTCAATTTTCTCAAACTATTGACGTTATCTTCAAATAAACATCGGCAAACTGCCGATTAATCGGGTGTAACCGTTCAGCCGCGCGGCGGATCGCCCCAACCCGACGCGACGTATTCGCCGTTTTCGACGATACACGGCACGACCAAATCGCCGCCGGAAAATTCGAGCATTTCTTTCTTCCGCGCTTTGTCGTTCTGCGCGTCGTATTCGGTAAATTCGATATTGTTTTCGTTATAATAAGCGCGGGCTTTCTCGCAATATGGACAACCCGGTTTTGTATAAATTACTAATGACATAATTGAAAAATCTCCCATTTCTTGATATTAAGTTTACCAGTTATCAGTCAACAGTCAACAGTTGTCATTTTATCTGCAATGTTTGACTTATGATAAATGATAATTGATGAGCGACATTTTTGAACCGTTCAAAAAACTCGCCGAAATAAGAATTTGCGGAGAAAAGCGCGAAGTTCCCGGAAATAATTCTTTATACATTTTGACGGAAAACGTTTCACACGGCGATTTTTTTTGAACAACGATTGTGCCAACCGTCAGATTTGGCTGGAAAATACTGCCAAGGACAAATCCGTTTTAGCGTGTCGTAACAAAAGTCCGAAAAAATATGAAAATTGTCAAAATGTGTGATGAAATTGAATTGGGCATTTAACTTTTTAGCATCATTGTTGATATATTAACGCTTTGGATTTAGTTTATCAGTTTGTAAAATTAGCATTCCTGTTAAAGTGATTAGCTGGATTTATTATTCGCGCGATGGATTTGCTGCGCTTAATTTCCTAAAATCACATATAGGATAAACTTTTTTCAATAAAATTACGGTGTCAGTTTTATAATTTTTTATAAACGAGGAATCATTAAAAAGTTTTGCAAGTCGAAATAAAAAAAACAGATTCACAGCCGATATTGTTCGCTTTCGGAGTAAATCACAAAACCGCTTCGATTCAGGTTCGGGAAAAAATATACGTTCACGAAAACGAAACTAACGAGCTTTTAACCAAGCTCAAAGAAACGCTTTCGGAATGTATGATTTTATCAACCTGTAACCGCACGGAGATTTACGGCGTTCATCCGACGGGCGAAGTGGATTTCGATTTTTATAAAAAACTTGTCATTGATTTCAAAAACGCCGCCGATTCCGTCTCAAAAACCGACTTTTTTTCTTTTGTTTCCTGCGCCGCCTGCCAGCAGCTTTTTCACGTGGCGACGAGCGTTGATTCAAAAATTATCGGCGACACGCAGATTTTGCAGCAATTGCGAAAATCATATTTGACGGCGAAAGACGGCGATTACACCGATAAAATTCTCGACCAGCTTTTGCAGCGGTCTTTGAAAATCGGCAAACAGACTTATACGCAAACGGCGATTCACAAAGGCGCGGTTTCAATCAGTTTGGCGGCGGTTGATCTGGCGGTGAAAAATTGCGAAACGCTGAACGACAAGACGATTTTAATCATCGGCGCGGGCGAAACGGCGCGTTTAACCGCCGAATGTCTTTTGAAAATGCGCGTCGGCAAAATTTTAGTGACGAACCGGACGAGAAAAAACGCCGAAGATTTTTTGAATCAGCTTCGGCAATCTTACAAATTTGAAGGCGAGATCGTTGATTTCGAGAATTTCCGCGAACATTTAAACGAAACCGACATCATCATCAGTTCGACGAGTTCGCCGGAATACATTTTATTTCAAGACGATTTTGAACAACAGACGAAAAACATTTTGCTGATTGACATCGCTCTGCCGCGCGACATCGCGCCCGAAACCGCCGCTAATGAATTTGTGACGCTCAAAAATATTGACGATCTGCATTCGGCGGTTGACCAAAATTTCAAAAAGCGAATGGCGGAGATGGCAAAGGTCAAAAAAATAATTTACGGCGAAATGGGCGATTTTCTCGTCTGGTATTATTCACAGCCGCTGCTTCCGGCTTCCTTCAAATCCGGGCAGAAACCGGACGCGAAATCAATCGAAGAGATCAAAAAAATCAAGGAATTTCTGGCGGCAAACGCTTCGTGGTTTCACAAAATGGCGCGTCAAACAAATGTGAAAGACGAATTGAGCGAACATAAAAATTTGATCAAACATCTTTTCGCAATGAAGCAAAACGCGCTCGGTGAGGCGAATTTTGAAAAATAAAATTGTTCTGGGTTCACGCGGTTCGCAACTCGCTCTCTGGCAGACAAATCACGTAAAAACGACGCTCGAAAAGCATTTTCCCGCCATCAATCTCGAAATAAAAATCATCAAAACGACCGGCGACAAGCTGCTCGATGTCGCGCTGGCGAAAATTGGCGACAAAGGTTTGTTCACAAAACAGATCGAAACCGCGCTTTTAAATGGTGAGATTGATTTGGCGGTGCATAGTCTGAAAGATTTGCAAACTGTTCAGCCGCAAGGTCTTTGCATCGGCGCGGTGTCGAAACGCGAAACGCCGAACGATGTTTTGATCGCTAAAAATTTCGCTTCGATTGACGATTTGCCGAAAAATGCAAAAGTGGCGACGGGAAGTTTGCGGCGTAAAAGTCAATTGTTAAATTACCGTCCCGATTTGCGTATTTTCGAGATTCGCGGAAATTTGCAGACGCGCTTTGCAAAGTTTGACGAATCGGATTTGGACGCGATGATTCTCGCTTTCGCGGGCGTTCACCGGATGAATCTCGACGCGCGGATTTCTCAGATCATTCCGTTTGAAACGATGCTGCCCGCCGTCGGACAAGGCGCGATGGCGGTTGAAATTCGTAAGGAAGGTGTTGAATTGAAAGAACTTTTGCGTGTTTTGGACGACGCGGAAACGCGCGACTGCATCACGTCGGAACGCGCGTTTTTGCGCCATCTCGAAGGCGGCTGTCAAGTTCCGATTGGCGCGAACGCGGTTTTGAGCGGCGGCGAAATGCACCTCGAAGGAATGGTCGGAAATTTGAACGGGACAATCAATTTACGCGAAAAAATCAGCGGCGCACGAGAAAACGCGAAAAGTTTAGGAGAAAAACTGGCAGGCATTTTAATCGAAAAAGGCGCGAACGACTTGCTCGAAAGAACACGCGAAAAAGTCGAACAAATGCCGGAAGAAGTTATTTGATGAAAACGGTTTTAGTCATCAGGAAATTCGATGATTTCAGCCGCATTTTGGCGGGAAATGATTTTGAAATCATCAATCTGCCGCTGATTGAAACGAGCGCGGTTAATGATTTGAGCGATTTTGACGCGAAACTTGAAAACATTGAAATTTACGACGGAATTTTTATCACAAGCAAAAATGCAGCGCGGATTTTGGCGGCTAAACTGCGCGAAAAAAATATCACGTTTGACGGAAAAGTTTACGTTTTGGGAAACAGCAGTTTCGAGATTTTGCGCGATGAAAATTTGAATTTAGTTTATGACGAATCGGCGAACACGGCGCGGGAAATGTTGAAAAATATCGCGCCGAACGAGTTGAAAGACAAAAGATTTTTGTTCGTGCGCGGCGCACAATCGCTGCGAATCGTTCCCGAATTTTTAGGCGAATTGGCGAAAGTTGATGAAGCAATCGTTTACGAAACGCTGAAAATAAATATTGAAACGGATAAAATAAACGAAATCCGCGAAAAAATCGAAACGCGCGAAATCGCCGCCGCGTGTTTTTTCAGTCCGAGCGCGGCGGAAAGTTTTATCGAACAGTTCGGCGCGGAAATTACGCATCAAATCAAAATTGCGACGATTGGAGAAACGACTGCGGAACTTTTTGAACGGCGAGATTTGACGGTTGATTTTATTTCGCCGAAATCGAGTGCGGAAGATTTTGCGGCTGAGTTGATTGATTATTTGAGGAAAGAAAATTAGCCACGAACAAACACGAAAAAGCCACGAAATAAAACGGAAGACGAAGAAATTTAGCCACAGATGAACACAGATAGACACAGATTTTTAAGAGATAAGAAAGAGATTGAAATCATTGATTTTGTTTTAATCTCTTGGATTTATCCGTGTCCATCTGTGAAAATCTGTGACTAAAAATTCTTCTCTTTTTCGTGTTCCTTTCGTGTTTGTTCGTGGCTAAAAACAAAATTTTGGAAAATTCATTATTTATCAGAGCCTGCAAAGGCGAAAAAACGGAGCGCACGCCGGTTTGGATTATGCGGCAGGCGGGGCGATATTTGCCGGAATATCGGGCGATTCGCTCGCAGCATTCCTTTATGGAAATGTGCAAAACGCCGGAACTCTCATCAGAGGTAACTGTTCAGCCGATTGATATTATCAAAACGGACGCGGCGATTTTGTTTTCGGATATTCTGGTGATTCCCGAAGCGATGGGAATGAATCTGGAAGTCATCGAATCGAAAGGTCCGGTTTTCGACGTGCCGATTCGCTCAAGCGAACAGATCGAAAATCTGCATCTCGAAGGTTTCATCGAACGGCTCGATTATGTGATGCAGGCGGTGAAAATGACGAAGGAAAAGCTCAACAACCGCGTTCCTTTAATCGGTTTTTCCGGCTCGCCGTGGACGCTCGCGGCGTATATGGTCGAAGGGAAAGGCTCGAAAAACTTCGATATTATCAAGAGTTTTGTTTACAACGAACCGGCGGCAGCGCACAAACTTTTGCGGATTTTGGCGAATTCGGTAATCGAATATCTGAACGCGAAAATTCGCGCCGGTTGCGATGCCGTGCAGATTTTCGACACCTGGGCGAGCATTTTAACGCCGCACGATTTTGAAGAATATTCGCTCTCATACGTTCGTTATATTTGCGAAAATCTCGAAACACGAGGCGCGCCCGTCATCGTTTTTGCGAAAGGCGTGAGTTCGTATGTCAATCTGGCGCAACTGAAATGCGACGTTCTCGGCGTTGACTGGTCGCGCAACATCGGCGACATTCGCGCGGAAATCGGAGGCGCGAAAGGTTTACAGGGCAATCTCGATCCGACGGTTTTATTCGCGCCGAAAGAGAAAATCCGCGAAGAAACCGAACGGGTTTTGCGAAGTTACGGCAAACACGCCGGACATATTTTCAATCTCGGACACGGCATCACGCCGAAAACGCCGGTTGAAAACACGCAGTATTTTGTCGAATGCGTGAAAGAATTAAGCGTGAAATATCACGCGGAAGAAGGAGATTAGCCACGAACAAACACGAAAAAGCCACGAAATAAAACGGAAGACGAAGAAATTTAGCCACAGATGAACACAGATAGACACAGATTTTTAAGAGATAAGAAAGAGATTGAAATCATTGATTTTGTTTTAATCTCTTGGATTTATCCGTGTCCATCTGTGAAAATCTGTGGCTAAAATTTCTTCTCTTTTTCGTGTTCCTTTCGTGTTTGTTCGTGGCTAAAAAAATAGTTTTATGAAAAATTTTGGCGAAATTGATATTGAATTGCTGAAAAGATTTAATCAGCCGGGACCGCGTTACACTTCGTATCCGACCGCGCCGGTTTTTTCACAAGGTTTTACCGCCGCCGATTTTGAAAAGGAAGTCGCGGAGACGAATCGGGCGGAAAGTTCGAGTCCGATTTCGCTGTATTTTCACTTTCCTTTTTGCGAAAAACTCTGTTATTTCTGCGGCTGCAATATGTTGGTGACGCACAAGCGCGAACATATCCGCGAATATAACGAGTATTTGAAACGCGAAATCGAACGGCTCGTGCCGCTAATTTCAAACAGTCGAAAGGTCGAACAAATGCACTTTGGCGGCGGCACGCCTTCGTATTTAACGCCGGATGAAATTTTGGATATTGGCGAATTTATTCAATCGAAATTCAATTTCGCCGACGATTTGGAAGCGAGCGTCGAGATTGATCCGCGAAATTTGACGCGCGCGCATCTCGAAGCGTTTCGCCGAATCGGTTTTAACCGCACGAGTTTCGGCGTGCAGGATTTTAATTTGCAGGTGCAGGAAGCGATCAACCGCGTGCAGTCGGAAGAAATCACGCGCCAAACCGTCGCTTGGGCGCGTGAACTCGGCTACCAAAGCGTCAATCTCGATTTGATTTACGGTCTGCCGTTTCAAACTTCAGAATCGTTCGCCGAAACGGTCGAAAAAGTCATAGATATTTCGCCTGAACGCATCGCGGTTTTCAATTACGCGCACGTTCCGTGGCTCAAAAAACATCAAAACGTAATGCCGGCGGAAGCGATGCCGTCGCCCGATGAACGCTTACAGATTTTGAAAATGACGATTGAAAAACTGACCGGCGCGGGCTACGAATATATCGGAATGGATCATTTCGCCAAACCGACCGACGAACTCGCCGTCGCGCAGAAAAATAATACGCTTTATCGCAATTTTCAAGGCTATTCGACTAAAGCCGGCGCGGACGTTTACGCTTTCGGTCTTTCCGCTATCTCGCAATTTCAAAACATTTACGCGCAGAATTTGAAAAATATCAAAGATTATTACACGCGCGTTGACGCTGATTTACCGGCGACAAACGTCGGTTATCGAATGACCTTCGATGACCACGTTCGCAAGGAAACGATCAACCAATTAATGTGTCATCTCGAAATTGACAAACGCGGCATCGAACAAACATTCGACATCAATTTCGAAGAATATTTCGCCGCCGATATTCCAAAATTGCAGACTTTTATTGACGAAAATCTGTTGGAAAACAACGCGGACAAAATCAAAATCATCGGCGCGGGAATTTTGATTATTCGCAATGTGGCGATGTGTTTTGACGCTTATTTAGAGAAGATGATGAAGGAAAAACCTGTGTTTTCAAAAACAGTTTAAGAAGATGTTTAGCCACGAACAAACACGAAAGGACACGAAAAAGAAAAATCCAAAATGGAAGAGAAAATAATTTACAAAGAACTTTCGTATAAAATTGTCGGGTTTGCTATTCAGGTTCGTCAGGAATTAGGTTTTGGTTTCCTTGAGAAAGTTTATGAAAACGCCTTGATGATTTTGTTGGAAGAAAATGGAATCAAAGCTGAACAACAAGTTCCAATAAAAGTATATTTTCACGGACGTGTCGTTGGAAATTATATTGCAGATATTTTGATCGAAGATTCAATAATTTTGGAACTCAAAACCGTTGAATTCATTTCAAAATACGAAAAGCGCAAACGTTGAATTACCTGAAAGCGACAGGTTTGAAACTGGCGATTATCTTAAACTTCGCCAAAGAAGGATTTAATCACGAACGCTTAGTTTTATAAAAAATATTTCCTTTGCCTTAATTTTATTTCGTGTCTTTTCGTGTTTGTTCGTGGCTAATAATTGATTTATGAGTGAAAAAATTGGAGTAGTTTTATTAAACTTAGGCGGTCCCGACTCGCTCGAAGCGGTTGAGCCGTTTCTTTATAATTTGTTTGTTGACCCGGATATTATCAATTTTCCGGGCAGTTTTCTGTTCCGCGAATGGCTGGCGAAATTGATTTCGTCCAAAAGACATCCGAAGATTCAGGAGCAGTATAAACAGATCGGCGGCAAATCGCCGCTCAAGGATTTCACGCTCGGACAGGCGAAATTGCTGGAAGAAAAGCTCAACGAAAAATTTCCCGCGCGAGTTTTCGCCGCGATGCGCTACTGGCATCCGTTCACCGAAGAAGTTTTGGACGCGCTCGAAAAGGAAAACATTAGAAAGGTGATTTTGTTGCCGCTTTACCCGCAATATTCTAAAGCGACGACCGAATCGAGCGTTAAGGAATGGAAAAAACAGCTTGAAAAACGCGCGGATTCGCAGAAAATCGAATGGACTTTGATCGAACATTATTACGATTTTCCGCCGTATATTGACGCTTTTGTCGAGCGCGTCAATCAAGGTCTGCTAAAATTTCCCGCCGAAAAACGCGCTTCGGTTCACATACTTTTTTCCGCGCACGGAACGCCGATGAAACTCGTCCGCGAAGGCGACCCATATTCGGCGCACATTAAAAAAACCGTCGAAGCGGTCATCAAACAGGGCGATTTCCAACAAAATTCGAGCCTCTGCTATCAATCGAAAGTCGGACCGCAAAAATGGCTCACGCCGTCCACGCCCGCGACGATTGAAGATTTAGCCAAAAAAGGCGAAAAACTAATGCTCGCCGTCCCCATCGCCTTTGCTTCCGACCATCTCGAAACGCTTTTTGAAGTCGGCATCGAATTTGCACATCTCGCCAAAGAAGCCGGCGTTGAACAGTTTGAAGTAAGCGAAGGCTTAAATTATTCCGAAAAATTCATTGACGCGCTCGCGCAGCTTGTTTTTCAGAAGGCAGAAAATTTTGAGGCGAAAAGCGCGACGGCGAATAGTTAAAGATTATGAGTAAGTGTGATTTAAAAAATATTTTCGGTGATTTATCTGAAAGCCTTCCGTTTGATCCTCGCGGTGAAGGATTAACATTTACAAGTGAAAATCTTCCTGTTCCGCCGGCACAAATTGAAACGCCAAATTTATATTTAACAAAAAGTACTCATATTTATCATCCTTCATTCAGAATTGACAGCATCGGTTTCAACGCGCACAAGGAAACTTACAGACATTTAGGACTTTTAATTCTATCCGCGCTCTTTCATCCGCAAATTCCAAAGATTTTTGTTAAATTAAATCATGCGGAATCTGATATTTCCAACTTTGTTATCGAGTGTTATCGTTCGGAGTTAGATAGACTTAGCGGCGGTTATCATAAAAAACCCTTCGCTTTTCAATATTATCCTGCGCTGACATCAAAACATCCTTTTGATAATTGTATTGAGCCGCAAAATCTGCCCTGCTTTGCGCTTACCAATTTAGAAGATTTCGTAAATAGCGAAGATGATTGGAATAACCGGGATACAGTAAAAATTTTCGGAAGTGATAAAGGAGGAGTTTGTACCGATGAAGGAATGGTTTTATTCGCCGAATTGCTTTTGAACATCGCTTTGCCGCAAAACGAACAAGATGAGTATGCGTTGGAGGGCGAGAATGGATTTCGCGGCGTTGGAATAAACAGCGCAGAAGTAACATTGCTCTTGCCCGGACACATTTTTTGGTTTGATGAACATTGGCAATAAATTAAAGCGGCTGAAAACTATTCAGAAACTGTAAAATGAAAAATTCGCCATTGAGCAATCAAGAGCTTATAATTATGATAAAGACATAATTTAATTTATCAGTTGAAGAAGATTTGCCATCAAAATAAAAAATATGAAAGAAGGTTGGGAAGCGATTATCGGAATGGAAATACACGCGCAACTTGCGACGGAAACGAAGATTTTCTGCGGCTGCGCGACGAGTTTTGGCGATGAACCGAATGCGAATACTTGTCCGGTTTGTTTGGGACTTCCGGGCGCGCTGCCGGTTTTAAATGAAAATGTCGTTAATTTGGGCGCGAAAGCGGCGTTGTCGCTTGGATTGAACGTCAATGAAAGTTCGATTTTTTCGCGGAAGAATTATTTTTATCCCGATTTGCCGAAAGGTTATCAGATTTCGCAATACGACAAGCCGTTTTCGTCTGACGGCGAACTGACGATTTTGACGGCGGAACGCGACGAATCGGGACGCGCGAGCGAATGGAAACCGATGAAAGTTCGCATCGAGCGAATGCACCTCGAAGAAGACGCGGGGAAAAATGTTCACGAAGGTTTGCCGGAAGTTGATAAATATTCTTACATTGATTTGAACCGCGCCGGAACGCCGCTCGGCGAAATTGTTACCGCGCCGGATTTTCGCACGAGTTGGCAGGCTTATGATTATGTCAATCACGTCCGCCGCGTTTTGCAGTGGGTTGGCGCGTCCGATGCCGATATGGAAAAGGGAAATCTACGCTGTGAGGCGAATGTTTCCGTGAGAA
Organism: Pyrinomonadaceae bacterium; assembly: GCA_965218105.1. Classification (GTDB taxonomy): domain Bacteria; phylum Acidobacteriota; class Blastocatellia; order Pyrinomonadales; family Pyrinomonadaceae. The sequence goes on along the minus strand of OZ244585.1, from coordinate 819,021 downwards.
AAATCGGCGAAGAAACTTTCAGAACAAAAGTCGAACTGAAAAATTTGAATTCCGTGCGCTTTATGCAAAAGGCGATTGAATACGAAATTGAACGGCAAATCGAAGCGCACGAAAAAGGCGAAACCGTCAATCAGGAAACTCGTCTGTGGGACGATAAAAATAATAAGACACGAATTATGCGCTCGAAAGAAGACGCGCACGATTACCGTTATTTTCCCGAACCTGATTTGCAGCCTTTGAGCGTTTCAGCGGAATTTATCGAGAAAATAAAGTCGGAAATGCCCGAACTTCCCGACGCGATGCTCGACAGATTTATGAGCGATTACGACTTGTCGTTTGACGACGCATCGCAGTTTGTCGGCGATAAAAATTTGGCGGAATTTTACGAACAGGCGGCGCAAACGTCAAATGATCCGCGCGTCGCGGCAAATTATATCTTGGGCGATTTGACGCGCGAACTGAATAATTCCGGCAAAACGGTTTCCGATTCGCCGGTTTCGGCGGAAAATCTCGCGGAATTGATCAAAACTTTAAGCACGGGAAAAATTAACAATAATCAAGCGCGGGAAGTTTTTGTCGAAATGTTCAATTCGGGCAAAACTGCCGACGAGATTATTAAAGAAAAAGGCTTTGAGCAAATTTCCGATTCGTCGGCAATCGAAAAAATCGTTGACGAAATCATCGAAAAGAATCAAAATCAAGTTGAGGCTTACAAAAACGGCAACGAAAAACTTTTCGGCTTTTTCGTCGGGCAAGTGATGAAAGCATCGCAGGGCAAAGCGAATCCGCAAGTGGTCAACGAGATTTTGCGAGAGAAACTTTAAGAGCGTAAAAAAAGTGAGTATCAAAAATTTTTTAACAATTCTGGTGTTTTTATGCGGTTTTCCCCTTTTTGTTTATTCGCAGAATGCCGAAGCTGATGCTGCACGGCGCAGGCAGGAAGCGGAAAATTTACGAAGACAACAGGAGAGAGATTTAAACCAAAGAAGAATTGCTCTCGACAACTTACAAAGAAACAGCAGCCGAACAAACAGAACCGAATTCAAGCGCGAGCCTTTGAATAAAAGTTTCGTTTTGAGCAAAAAAGAAAGAGAAGCGCGTGATAAATTGACCGCGCCGGATGCCGAAGATTTAGCTTTGGTTCAAGATTTTTTGAAACAGCCGCACACGGGAATTTTTCGACTTTTTCCCGATAATAATTGTCTTTCAAACGGTGTGATTTACGTTGACGGAAGGTGCAAAAATATCTTTCCGGGAACGTGGCTTTATTCTTTTCGCAAAAAAGATTATTCGGACGATGTAGTCTTCGATCTTTGGCTGAAAGACGGCGCGCTCATTACCGACGGTTTTTTATCGCAGGGAATTTTAGTGAAATTGGGCAACTTTTCATTAGATAATGTGTCTTTGGAAAGCAAAGGCGCGAAATTTTTGGTCAACTTCAAGCCTGCCGAAAAAGCGGCGGAAGTTAAAAAACAATACGATCAAATCGGCGCGGGAACAGCATCGGACGGTTATATATATTCGAGAAGTGCCGAAGCCAAAATCGGCGAAATTTATTTGATGCGCGTTATCGCTTACGGCGTGCCAAAAAAGGTTTTGGACAAAGTTTTGAATAATGCCGAATATAAAACGAAACTCAAGTTTCAAACGGTAGATCGGGACGAAAGAAAAGATATAATAACAGCTTTTCGCATTATCAGAAAAGAAGCGGACGGAAACTTGACGATTGTCTGGAAGAGATTGGACGAAAGGAAATCGCCGGAGGTTATTTTTCCCGACAATTAGTCGAAATCTTTGATATATTTAATAAAATCGCAGATATGAAAAAGTTTTTTACATTCATATTTTTAATTTTTTCGGGATTCATAATCAGCGAAGCTCAAACATCGGGTCAACTTTCGTTTTTACATCGAAATATCGAACCGCTTTATCGAAGACCTTCAAAAAACGAGTTAAAAGCGGTCGCGCCGAAACCGGAATTGTTTGAAAAATACGCTGAATTTCTTCGCGGACAAAATACCGGACTGGCGAAACTAATCGGCGATTCGGGCTGCGCCGACAACGCGAAAATCGTCGTGGCGACGGAAGAATGTTTGAAGTATACGATGCCGGGCGCGGGCAGTTCTTATTCTTTTCGCACGGAAAGTTACCGAATTCCGCGTCTTGCGGACGTACTTTTTACCGACGACAGTTTTCAGGCATCGGGCGTTTTGCTGCACGGAATTTTCGTCAATATCGGTAACGTAACGCTCAACAAAGTCAATTTGCAAACGGAAGGTTTAAAGTTTTTGGTTGATTTTCAGCCTGAACCGGATTACGAAAAGGCAAAAGTGATTGCCGATAAATTAGTTGAGGGCATCGAACGCGACGGTTTTTTGTATCGGCGCGGTTTGTATGCGAAGGAAAATACGACGTTTGTTCTGCGTTCGATTGCTTACGCCGGAAAATATTTTCGCTCGGTCGGAAACGTAACTTATAACGAATTCGCCTTTGATAGAAGGCGCGATGTAATCGTCGCCTTTCGGATAGTTGATAAAGACGATGCCGGAAATGTAACGATTTTATGGAAAATATTGGCGGATGCAAAATCGCCGCAGATTAAAAGACCAAAAGGTGAAAAAGACAATTAAACTTATTAACAATTTAAGAGCATAAAACATAAACAAAGGGAAACAATGAACTTACAGGAAAAAATCGCCGTCATAACCGGCGGCACAAAAGGAATCGGATACGCGATTGCGGAAACTCTGCTCAAAGCGGGCGCGAAAGTTTTCGTTTGCGCGCGTGATAAATCGGAATTGAAAAGCGCGATGGAAAAACTTTCAGAGTTTGGCAGCGTCGAAGGCGAGATTTGTGATGTTCGCAGCGAATCGCAGGTTAAAATGATGCTCGAAGAAGCGGCGCGCGTGTTCGGCGGCGTTGATATTTTGATAAATAATGCCGGAGTCGGATTCATCGGCGAAACGATTGAAGATATGTCGCCGGACAAATTTCGGCAAACGCTCGAAACCAATCTTTTCGGCGTTTTTTACGCCTGTCATTACGCGATTCCGCTGATAAAAAAACGCGGCGGCGGTTATATTATCAATATTTCATCGCTCGCCGGACAAAACGCGCATCCGAAAATGGCGGCTTACAACGCTTCAAAATTCGGCTTAAACGGTTTTTCCGAAGCGTTGATGCAGGAAGTTCGGCAGGACGACATCAAAGTAAGTTATATCTGTCCGGGTTCGGTCAACACGTATTTCGGCGGCGAAAAACCGGGCGACCAAAAAGCGTGGCAATTGCAGCCGGAAGACATCGCTCAAACAATTTTGGACTTGCTGAATATGGAATCACGCGCTTTGCCGAGCAAAGTTGAAATTCGTCCGAGCAAACCGCCAAAAAAATAAATCAAAAGTTAATTTCAATCAAAGAAACACGTTATAATTGCCAACGTGTTTCTTTGTCATTGCGAAAGATAAAGTCCTGCCGCATCGAAGCTAAAAATGTTAATCCGTTTTCCGTAAAACAATGCAAAAATTCGCGCCAATTAAAGAAAAATTAAACCCGGACATCGCGGCGAAAAAAATTTTCAGCCTGATAAGATCAGAAATGGTTTTGGTCGAAGCGGAATTTCAGCATCAGGTAAATTCAAACATTCAAGTCATCAATTATTTGGGTGATTATCTGCGCGCGTCGGGCGGAAAACGCGTCCGTCCGGCGTTGCTTCTGTTGTCAAATTATGCGATTGGCGGGAACGCTTCTCAGGAAAATGTAGTTCGGCTGGCGACCGTGATGGAAATGTTGCACACGGCGACGCTCGTTCACGACGATATTATTGACAACGCCGACACGCGGCGCAATCGCGTTTCGGTCAACGCGCGATTCGGCAATCAATCGGCGGTTTTGATGGGCGATTGGCTTTATATGTCGGCGTTTGAAACTTCTTTGAAAGAGCGAAGTCTGGAAATTCTCGATATTTTAACGCGCCTGACGCGCAAGATGACCGAAGGCGAACTGATTCAACTGACGACGCTCGGACGCACGGATATTTCCGAAACGGAATATTTTGACATTTTACAGCGCAAAACCGCGTATTTATTTTCCGCTTGCTGCGAAATCGGCGCGATTTTGGGAAATGCCGCAAAAGAAAAACAAAAAGCGTTAAAAGATTACGGAATGAATCTCGGCACGGCGTTTCAACTCGCCGACGACGTGCTTGATTTTACGGCGAGCGAAGACGTTTTGGGCAAAGCGTCGGGCGCGGATTTGCTGGAAGGAAAACTGACTCTGCCTTTGATTTTACTGGTTAAAAATCAGCCTGGACTAAAAAAGGATTTGGAAAAAATAATGCGCGACGGAGATTATGAAAGCGTTCCGCGCGAGATGCTTCTCGAAAATTTGGAAAGTGCCGGACTGGTTGAAGAAACTAGAAAAAGAGCTTATTATTACGCTAATCTTGCAATAAAAAATCTTGAAATATTGCCGAAAACAGAGTATCGTTTAGCATTGGAAGAAATTCCGGGCTATATGATCGAGCGCAATAAATGATTTGCTGCCGAATTTGTTGGTGTTTCACTAAAAATTTCCGTTACTGAAAAACGATGCTGAACGAAGAAAATCTAATTTCAACGCTTGAACAAAGTCTGCGGCAGTTTCAAAATGCCGAATCGCGTTTGCAGGAACGACTTCGCAAAGTCGAAGCCGAAGCCGAAGATTTGAAAATCGAAATCGCGGCTCTTCAAAACAGCGCGGAAAAAACGGAAGAAGCACTTCACAGTCTGATTCCGACGATGAGAAGCGGCAGCAAAATGTGGAAGGCGCATAAAAAATCGCAGGAAGAAGACGGCGATTACCAAAGAAAATCACGCTACGAAGATGAGGGCGATTATCAGAGAAAGTTTCGCTACGAAGACGAAAACGATTATCAGAGAAAGCCGCGTCACGAAGAAGATGACTACGAAATGCCGCCGCGTCGCTATAATAGTCCGAACGTCAACCCGCCGCCGCCGCCGCCGGATTATCGAAAAAAATCAGCTTCACACTCAAATATGCAGGATAATGTCGCGCCCATCAACAGAAATTTTGAGTCGAGAGATAACCGTTTTGCCGACCGAACCATTACGCAGTCCTGTACGATGATTTTACGCGAATCCAGTTCGGCTCTTCACGTCAACGAACTATATAATTTGCTCGTCGCCGGCGGCTTTAAATTCAGCGGCAATAACCCGACTATTTCAATCGCCGTTTCGCTCAACCGCAATCGCCGGTTCAGCAAAGTCGCGCCCGGAACTTTCGATTTGGTAATGCGTGACGCTTCAAAAGCGGCTTCTTAAAACATTTTTCGTAAATTTACAAAGCGCGATTTACAAAGAAAATAGATTTTAAGCAACGGCAGCCGATTGGTTTCAATCTATAAACCATATTTTAATGTGAATTTTCTTACTTGTTTTTCCGTTAAAAATAAGTAAAAATGTTTGTCTGCTTTTGATTGTTCATTTCCGGTTGGAATTTGGAGAGAATTATGTCGTATCAAAGTTTTACAAAATTAAAAACGCCGTTTGTTTTAATTGCTCTGTCTATTTTGTTTATAAGTTTCAGCGAAAACGTCTCAGCCCAAAAAGTGCGGCTTCGCGGACAAGTCAATCCGCAGTGCGCGACATACTCGCCAAATCTGAAATTTGCGGATATTTATGCTGACGGAAATATCGCCGTGCAGGGAAGTTACGCCTGTCGCGGCGTATTTATTTACGATATTTCAAACCCGGACGCGCCGAAACTGGCATCCTGGTACAATCCGGGCGATAATCTGCAATTTCTGGAAGCGATTGTCGTCGGAAAACGCGGTTATTTCGGCAGCGGAAACGGCGGCGGCGTTCACATCGTTGATTTAACTGATCCGGCAAAGCCGCAGCTTTTGGGAATCGTCAATTCGGAAAACGGCAACGGACATAATTCTATCCACGAGATGGTCGTTTGGGATAATTTTCTGATTGAAAATTACAACGGATTTTCGAGCAAAATCTTAAAAGTAATTAACATCAGCAATCCGGCAAATCCGGTTTTTATCCGCGACATTAACCCGACGGAAATTAACTGGGTTCACGCAATGCACATTCGCGGAAATCGTTTATTCACTTCAGGTTGGGGAAGTTCGTCAAATCGCGGAAGAACTGAAATCTACGACATCAGCAATATCGCTTCGCAAGCACCGACGCTTTTGGGTTTTATCGAAGACCCGACCGGCGTTACTGCCGGAAACAATATGCACAGCAGTTGGACGAGCGAGGACGGAAATTATTTGTACAGCTGCCGCGAAACAAACAACGGCAGCGGCGATCTTCGCGTTTACGATATTCACAATCCGGCGCAGCCGTTACTCGTCAACCGAATCACAATGGATGATTTGGGAATAAACGCCGTTACGCCGCATAATCCCGTAGTTATGGGCAATTATCTGTACGTCGCGTGGTATCAGGCGGGTTTACAGATTTTTGATATTTCCAGTCCGGCAAATCCGAAAAGAGTCGGGCAGTATGACACTTTTCAACCGGCATATCTCGAAACCGAAAAGCCCGATAAACTAAATAATGAGCCGTGGGATTTTGTCTGCGGGTTGACGAGCAGTTTGGAAAGCAGTCAGCCGACGACTTATGACGGTAATTGGGCGGTTTATCCGTTTTTGGGACAGGACAAAGTTTTAATCGGCGATTTAGCCAACGGTTTATTGATAGTTGATGCCAGTAAAGTCACCGCTCCGGCAAAAAATCAAGTGTCGGATTTTGACGGCGACGGCAGAACGGATTTTTCGACTTTTTCGCCGAGTTCAGGTATTTGGCGAACGGAAAACAGCTCGGACAATTCGGCGGGCGGACTTCAGTTTGGCGCAGGCACCGATAAAATTGCTTCCGGCGATTATGACGGCGACGGCAAAACGGATTTTGCCGTTTTTAGACCGTCAAACGGCACCTGGTATATTTCAGGAACTTCGAGCGGTTTCAAAACTCAGCAATTCGGCGCGAGCGACGATATTCCGGTGGCGGCTGATTATGATGCCGACGGCAAAACCGACATCGCCGTTTGGCGACCGTCAAACGGCACCTGGTATATTTTACAAAGCACTCTCGGATTCAAAGCATTTCAGTGGGGCGCGGGCAGCGACCGCGCTTTTACCGGCGATTATGACGGCGACGGGAAAGCGGATTTGGTTGTTTTCCGACCGTCGAACGGCGTTTGGTACGTTTTGCCGAGTGCTTCGTCAATTCCTATTTTTCAACAATTCGGAATCAGCACGGACAAACCGTTGACGGGCGATTTCGACGGCGACAGTAGATCGGATTTTGCCGTTTTTCGACCGACCGACGGAAGCTGGTATATTCTCAACTCAAAAAACAATTCTCTGAGCGTCTATAAATTCGGGCTTGCTGCGGACGTTCCGGTTCCGGCTGATTACGACGGCGACGGCAAAGCCGATATTGCCGTTTATCGCCCCGAAAATAACGGATGGTATCGTTTGAGCAGTTCAAACGGGGCTTTCAACGGATACATCTTCGGCAAAACCGGAGATTTGTCTTCGCCCTCTTCCGTTCAGCCTTAAAATCAAAAATACAACAGAAAAAACACGTCTATAATCAATAAAAGAGTTGCTGTAAATTTAACTTACAGCAACTCTTTTTGAATATCAAAAACTCAAAGATTAACAATTAACATAACCCAAAAGATAAAAAACCAACAAAAAAATAACGATAGTTGAAATACAACCTCCACCCATTTTCCAAGCGGCGACACCTGCCAAAATACCTCTTAACGGACCCTGCATAATTTTTTCCTCCCTTGAACAGATTTGTACGGTTAAAATAACACAGCGGTTGCCGTTACACAAGATTTTTGCGCGTTCTCATACGGCTGTGTTTCAATAAAAAATTATAAATTTGTTAGAATGCTATTATAAGCTAATGAGCGGGAGTTTTAGCTGCGTGATTTGTTGAAGTTAAATGAAAAACAAAAAATTGAAATTTATTGACCTTTTTTGCGGACTCGGCGGTTTTCGGATTGTCGTTCGACATATTCGACCGAACAGCGAATGTGTTTTTTCGTGTGATTTTGATTCGGATTCGCAAAATTCATATCAAGCGAATTTTGGTGAAAAGCCTTTTGGCGATATTACAAAAATTTCCGAAAAAGAAATTCCCGGACACGATGTTTTATTTGCCGGTTTTCCGTGTCAGGCGTTCAGCATTTGCGGCGACGGCAAAGGTTTTGAAGATACACGCGGGACTTTATTTTTCGATATTGCGCGGATTTTGAAGGCGAAACAACCGAAGGCGTTTGTTCTCGAAAATGTCAAACAACTCGTTTCGCATAATCAAGGTAAAACTTTTCAAAGAATTTTGGAAACGCTCGAAAATCTCGGTTATCAAATTCATTATAAAATCTTAAACGCACTCGATTTCGGTTTGCCGCAAAAGCGCGAACGGGTTTTTATCGTCGGGTTTCGTGAGCCGAAACATTTTGTTTGGAATTTGCAAACATCGCCGATGAAACCTTTGCGTGAAGTTTTGGAAACCGAAGTTGCCGAAAATTATTTCGCGTCGGAAAAGATAAAACAAAATCGTCTGCGAAGTATTGAACACAAAATTATCAAAGATGATTTGACGATTTGGCACGAAAATAAAGGCGGAAATATCAGCCCTTTGCCGTATTCGTGCGCGTTGCGTTCGAGCGCGTCTTACAATTATTTATTGGTAAACGGCGAACGCCGTTTGACCGAACGCGAAATGCTGCGTCTGCAAGGTTTTCCAGAAGATTACAAAATCGTCGTCGGCTATCAGGCGATGCGAAAACTGGCGGGAAATACGGTGGCGATTCCGTGCGTGGAAGCGGTTTTGCGTTCGGTTTTTGACGCTTTAGAAAAACCGATTCAAACTCGAACTGCCAAATCAAAAAACAAGATTCGCTCGATAAATTCGTGTAAAATCAACAGAGGAGAAATTTATGCAAGCTACAATTGAGAAAATAAATAATGAATTTCAGCAGCTTTCGGTAGAAGATTTACGAAAAATTCGCCAACTGCTTGATTCGATTCTAGAAAAAAAAGAATCGAAGCCACAGATAACCGAAGAAGAGTTTTTGAGAGAACTTGAAGCGGAAGGTTTTATAGGCAAAGTTCCGCCGCCGATAACCGATTTTTCGCGTTACGATGAATACGAACCCGTAACCGTGACGGGCGAACCTATTTCGGAAATGATTATTCGGGAGCGGCGTTAGATGGCATTTTATTTTTGCGATTCGAGTGCGTTGGCAAAACGCTATGTCGCCGAAACGGGTTCGAGTTGGCTGAGAGCAACAATTAATCCGCAAGGCGGGAATTATGTTTTCATCGCGCGAATTACTTTTGTCGAAGTTATTTCGGCAATTTCGCGTAAAAGACGCGGCAAACATATTTCCGCAACCGACGCGGCAACCGCGAAAAAACAGTTGGAAACGGATTATTCAGCCGAGTTTATCAATGTCGAAATTTCGGAAACTCTAATTCTCGAAGCCGCACGACTGGCGGAAAAACACGCTTTGCGCGGTTACGACGCGGTTCAACTCGCGGCGGCTCTCGAAACTCAAGCCAAACGTGCGGCGCGAAGTTTGCCGCCGTTGACTTTGCTTTCCGCCGACACGGATTTGAACGCAGCGGCGACCAGTGAAGGTTTGACGGTTGATAATCCGAACAACCACTAGAATTTATGCGATATATGGTTGTCATCGAAGAAGGCGAAAATAGTTTCGGGGCGTATGTTCCCGATTTGCCGGGTTGCGTGGCGGTTGCTGCGGGCGGAAGACGAAGTTAAAAAACTTATCCAAGAAGCAATCGAATTTCACCTTGAAGATTTGGCGGAAAAAGGCGTATCAACTCCGAAGCCTTTGTCGAAAAGCGAATATATCGAAGTTTTAGCTGCGTGATTTAGATATTATTATTCCCTGTATATTTCAATAAGAGCAAATTTGATTTTTATTCGTAAGGCAAATCTTCAGGTCTTTTTTCAACTCTTACGGTAAATCCAGCAAAGTGTTCAAGATCATAAATGAAATTATCATCAAGTATAAGTGCAAATTTTCTATCAGATAATAGAATTAAAGGAATATGATCTCGATCCTCATTGTTGCTTCTTAAATTTCTTTCAACTCGTTTTGAATAATAGGTTGATTTGAAGTCTTTGATCTGTTGGTTTGAAATTGAAATAAGTCTGTCTTCCCTTGTTAATTTATCAATTATTGCAGGAATAGCAGTATCGCTTACTGCTCCCATAGAAGTTCTGTAATATTCAGCAAGCAGTTTTTTTGAAACTACAAGATGAGCATAATTGTCTTTATTTTCAATATCAGCAGAATCGAAATTCAATAGCCATTCGGTTAATTTAATATATTCTTTATCCTGTGGATTAGAGAAATTTTTGGCAATATTATTGTCTATGAATAAATCCTTTTTCATTATTATTCAGCGGCATTTATTGCAATCTCCATAACATCTATCATATATGTTTTGAAAAAATTATCAGGAGCATTAAGAATTTGACCTTTTTTAGTAAAGGCGATTTTGTGTATAGCGTTGTTTTTTGATTGATTATCAACGAAGTAAATTTTTACATCATTTTCTTTTATTTCACCTTTTACCACGGCTAGTCTTATTTTGTTTAAAAGATATTCACTATGCGTTTCTATGACGTAATTTTTATCTTCTGTTTTCATTTGCTTAATTAAATACTCACCAAATGAAGATTGGACGCTCGGATGAAGATGGATTTCAGGTTGGGCGACAAAAAGTGTTGAGGATTCAGGTAATTGTAAGTCTGCAACGATAATTGGTAAAAACTGAGAAATACCAAAACCGACATCGCTTAACGATGTATCAATTCCACCTTTTTTGACCTGAACTGAAATCTCGTATCTTCCGCCTTCCAATCTTTTTGATTTTATAGATTCGAGTAAATTTAGTTCTTTGAGAATTTTAATTAGTTGATTGAATTTCGGCTTGTTTTTTGTTTCCCAATAAATAATCTGATCTAAATAACCATCACCATAATTATTTACTTTCAATTTCGATTTTGTTTGCTCTAAATACGTTCTTTCTGGATGAAGCCTAAAAGAACTGATAAAGTTTATCTGATTATCATAAATGCTAAATAATCCTGATATTTCACTGATAATTTGCTTTAGCTTAAAAATTCCTTTTTCCTCTGATTTGAAATCGAAGAAAGGAATGTCATTTAAAAGTAGACCTTTTATTTCATGAGGTGAACTCATCTCCTCAACATAATCAAAAGCATCACTTTCTTTTTCGCTTTTATTTTTTTTCTCGGATTTTCTGGTTACTGTTTTAACAGATTTATTTAGTAGTTTGTTTATTTCTTTAAAAAATTCATTTGAAATAAAACTTGGATCTTTTTCAGGATTATAAATAAAATCAACAGCGTATTTTTTCCCTTTAGATTTTACGGACAAAGCAAAGTGGTCAGCTTCTGCATTGAGTTCAAATAGTTTTGGTAAGTTATTATTACCATCTTCAGTCCAGATTGTTTCTATTTTATGAATTGAACCATTTTTGAATGTGAAACCGAGTTTAATTTTCTCTTTTCTATGATGATTAAAAATGATTTCCTTAAAGTCTCCCATATTTACATATTTCCCATTTGTGGAAAACTGAAAAGGAAACTCGCCTGATTGAATTGCTCCAAGAATGCTGTAAATAATCGAACTTTTGCCACTACTGTTTGCACCTGTCAGCAAAGTCAACTTTCCAAATTCAATTTCGGTTAGTTTTTGGAAGCATTTAAAGTTTTCTATTGTTATTTTCTGTAAATCCATCTATTAAAATTTGATAACACTAATCTCTTAGAAAGCCAATGATAACAACTACGCATCTTATTTCCAAGTAGTTCATTAAACATACAAATTTTAACATTTTTCATTTGTGGTTTATAAAATAGCTTTTTGATAAAGTATAACTAACATTATGCAATTTTCATTTGATACAAAATTAAACAAAATCGCCGCAAAGGTTGAAGCGAACGAGCGTTTGACCTTTGATGAAGGCGTTGAATTATATAACACCGACGATTTGAATGCGCTTGGGAAACTGGCGGATTCGGTCAGGCGGCGGAAGCACGGGCGGACGACTTATTATAATGTCAACCGGCATTTTAATCACACGAATATCTGCGTGGCGGACTGCAAGTTTTGCGGGTTTTACCGGCGTGCCAGACAAGATGATGCTTATACGCATTCGATTGACGAAGGCATCGAGATTGCGCGAAATGCGGTTAATGAAGGCGCGACGGAATTGCATATTGTCGGCGGTTTGAACTCGAAATTGCCGTTTGAGTATTACACCGATTTGTTTTCTTCGTTGAAGCGCGAGTTTCCGCGTTTGCATTTGAAGGCGTTAACGATGGTTGAACTCGATTTTTTTGCCAGATTTTACAAAATGTCGGACGAAGATGTGATCGAACGATTGAAGGCGGCGGGAATGGATTCGTGTCCGGGCGGCGGCGCGGAAATTTTTCGTGAGCCGACTCGCTCCAGAATTTGCGATCATAAATGCGACGGTGAGCGTTGGCTGGAATTGTCGGGAAAAGTCCATAATGCGGGCTTGAAAACGAATGCGACGATGCTTTACGGGCATATCGAATCAATCGAAGACCGCGTTGACCATTTCGTAAAATTGCGCGAACAGCAGGACAAAACGGGCGGTTTTCAATGTTTTATTCCGCTCGCGTTTTATCCGCCGGGAACTGCGCTTTCGTCTTTGCCGGGACCGGACGCGATTGATAACTTGAAGACGATTGCCGTGTCGCGTCTGATGATTGACAACTTCGACCACATCAAAGCGTATTGGGTGATGCTCGGCAAAGCGACGACGCAAATCGCGCTGAATTTCGGCGCAAACGACGTTGACGGCACGATCACCGACGGCGGCGAACTGACGCACAGTTACTCGGTCGAAGAAGGCGGCGAATCGAAAATGACCAAACAGGAAATTATTACTATGATCGAAAACGCCGGTTTTGAAGCGGTTGAACGCGATACGGTTTATAATCGCGTGGAAAAAGTCGCGGCTTAAATTCAGGAGATTTTATATTTATCTCTAAAATTTTTTCTTTCTTTTTTGTTTGTACGTTAGCAGTTTGTGGAAATTCGGTTTCGCAAACTACCAATACAAATGAAATTTTGCCTACAAAAGAAACAAAATTATCATTGAAAATGAATAGAACAGGATGTTGGAAATTTTGTCCTGTTTATGAATTAAGTATTCAGCCGGACGGAAAAATTTTGTTTGAAGGAATTCAAGATACGGCAACTAAAGGCAAAGTCGAAGATGTTTTGAATAAAGAGAAGGTGACTGAACTTATAGCCGAAATCGAAAAAGCAGATTTTTTTTCATTGAAAGATTCATATACAAATGTTTCTGACAATTGTCCAAATTGGGCAATTGATGCGCCGACGGCAATTCTTTACATCAATCTAAATGGAAAAGAGAAAAAGATTACTCATAGTTTAGGATGTAGAGAAAAATATGAAAGAAATATAACTCAAAAAATATTCCCACAACCGCTTTATAATTTAGAAAACAAAATTGATGAAATAGTCGAAACAAAGCGTTGGATTGGAGAAAGAAAATATTAGTAATTGTGAAAACAAAATTAACGCCTGAAGTAATTAGAGGAGAAAAATATGCAGACAGTTTCAGAGAAAAGTTACAGTAAAATGTTTATTCCCAACAATTCCGGTACGCTGCGTTTCAAGTTCGAGGAGAATAATAAACCGTTTAAATTTACCGATGATGAATTTTGGGACTTTTGTCGTCAAAACGATGATTTGCGAATCGAGATGACCAAAGACGGAGACGTGATAATTATGCCGCCAACTGGATGGGATACAGGTGAGAGAAATTCGGAAATTAATCTTCAATTGAGACTTTGGGCGAAAAAAGACAAGCGCGGAAAAGTCGGCGAATCTTCGACCGGATTCAAACTGCCGAACGGAGCGACGGTTTCGCCGGACGCTTCGTGGGTTTTGAAAGAAAGACTCGAAAAATTTACTGCGAAACAGCGCGAGAAATTTTTGCCTTTGTGTCCCGATTTTGTTATCGAATTGCGTTCGGCTTCGGATCGGCTGAAAACCGGACAAGAAAAAATGCGGGAATATATCGAAAACGGCGCACGACTCGGTTGGCTGATTGATCCGAAGAATAAAAGAGTTTACGTTTATCGAATCGGCAGCGAAATTGAGATTTTAGAAAATCCCGACAAAGTTTCGGGCGAAGATGTTCTCGAAAATTTTGAATTAGACTTAACTGAAATTTGGTAGATTCGTGCCTAAAAAACAGAGTAAAATTCAAACAAAAGTCGAACTCGTCGCCGTGCGTTCACTGCTCGGCGCAATCGGCGCACTGCCGCTGGAGAGTTCGATGCGGTTTGGGAAATCGTTCGGCAAACTGCTGGCGAAAAGATTTCCGAAACTGCAAAAAACGGCGCGGCGCAATCTGGAAATCGCGCTGCCCGAATTATCCGCCGAAGAAAAGGAAAAAATCGTTCACGGAACTTTTGAATCTCTCGGCAGACATCTCGGTTTTGTCTCGCATTTTCGCAAATTTCGGCACGAAGACATCGTAAATCTGATCGAACTCGTCGGCAAAGAGGAAAATTTCGATCCGGCTTACGCCAAAGGAAACGGCGTTTTATTTTTCACCGGACATTTCGGCAGTTGGGAAGTTTTCAATCTGCTCGCGCCCGCTTTCGGTTACGGAATGAATATTCTCGTGCGCCGCATAGACAATCCTTTGATCGAAAATTTTGTTGATTCGTTTCGCACGAAATTCGGCTCCGTGACGCTCGACAAAACAAAATCGGCGCGAAAAATGTTCCGCATTCTCGAAAACGGCGAGATTTTGGGCATTCTCGCTGATTTGAACGTGCAGGAAAAAGAAGGCGTTTTCGTGGATTTTTTCGGCGTTCCGGCTTCGACGACGACGAGCATCGCCAAATTAGCGTTAAAAACAAACGCCGAAGTCTTGCCCGCGTTTGCCGTTTGGAACGAAGAAAAAGGCAAATATATTATTCACCTCGAACCGGCGGTCGAATATAAAAACAGCGGCAACGCCGACGCAGACATCAAAGATTTGACGCAGAAAATCACGAACGTCGTCGAAGAATACGTCAGAAAATATCCCGAACAATGGCTGTGGATTCACAAACGCTGGAACACGCGTCCGGCGGGTGAAAAAAACATTTATTAAACCGGTTTGGTTTGTTTTTTAACGAAGTCGTTGTAAGATACTTTCGTGAATGACGAATCTGTCGAAAATAATCTAAATTCTCCTCTGCCGCGTGTCGGAATTACGATGGGCGACGCAGCCGGAATCGGCGCGGAGATTATTCTCAAAGCACTCGATGATGAAAATTTGAGGAAAATTTGCCGACCGGTCATTATCGGCGATGCCGAATTTTTGAAAACGACGGCGCAAAACTTAAATTTAAAGTTTGATTTTGCCGATGAATTTGAAAATTCGCCGAAGACGGAAAATCAGACCGCAGTTTATGATTTAAAAAATCTCACGAGCGAAGTAAAAACAGGCGAAGAATCTGCGCTGACGGGAAAGGCTGCCGCCGAATATATCGAAACCGCCGTCGAACTCTGGCGCGAGAAAAAAATAGACGCGATTGCCACCGCGCCGATCAGTAAAAAAGCTCTCTCTCTGGGCGGCTATAATTATCCCGGACATACGGAATTTCTCGCATTTTTGACTGAAACGCCGGAATTTGCGATGAGCTTTTTCGCAGAAAAACTGCGCGTCGTCTTGCTCTCAACGCACGTCAGCCTGCGCGAAGCAATCGAATTGGTAAAAAAGGAAAAATTGGTGGAACTGATAAAATTTTCTCACCGCGAAATTTCCAAACTTTTGAAAAGAGACGCGCGTTTGGCGGTGGCGGGTTTGAATCCGCACGCTTCGGAAGGCGGGATGTTCGGCTCGGAAGAAAAAAACGAAATAATTCCCGCCATCAATGAATGCCGCGAAAAATTTAATATCAATGTTTCCGGCGCATTTTCGCCCGATACGATTTTTTTGCGCGGTTTTCGCGGCGAATTCGACGGCGTAATTTCCTGTTATCACGATCAGGCGACGATTGCCGTAAAATGTTTGTCTTTTGGCGCATCGGTCAATGTTACGCTCGGTTTGCCGCTGATCAGAACATCGGTTGACCACGGAACGGCAATTGATATTGCCGGAAAAAATATCGCCGAGGCTTCGAGTATGAAAGCGGCGATTCGGCTTGCGGCAAAGTTGTCGGCGAATTCGTAAAGTCTCGCAAAGACTGGTAAAATATAACCGGAAATAGTAAATAAATTTTCAAAATTTTATAATGATTGAAGACAAAAGCAACGAAAAAAGACAGGTTTTGGTTGCCGACGACGATCCGGCGATTCTTCGTCTGGTCAAGGCGATAGTTGAAAAAGAAGGTTACACGGTAATTTCGGCGCGCGACGGCAAGGAAGCCTACAAACTTCTGCACTCCGGCGAGGCGTTTACGGCGGCTATTTTTGATGTCGTGATGCCGTTTATTCAGGGAACGGAGCTTGTGCGTTTTATGCAGTCGGAAAAGCGTCTGATGAAAGTTCCCGTGATTATGATGACGGCGGAACAAAATCCGCGTCTTTCAAGCGAAAGTTTTTCGGCGGGCGCGATTGCTTTTTTGCCCAAACCGTTCACAACTTCGCAATTGCAGACGATGTTGCGGATGTTCGTGCAGAAAAACTAGAGAACGGGAAATAAATCACAGTTTTTCTTGACGTTTTCTTCGGCTAATGATAGTTTTCAAATCAAATATAAATTTCACTGAAAAAATAATTCAAACAGAAGTTCAATGAGGAGCATACTGCCCGTGTCAAAACAAAAGCTACTTCTTGCAGACGATTCGATAACGATTCAAAAGGTCGTCAATTTGACTTTTGCCGACGAAGGAATCGAAGTCGTGACCGCCGGCGACGGCGATGCGGCGATGCAGAAGTTTGTCGAAATCAAACCCGATTTGGTGATGGTTGATGTCAATATGCCCGGAATGGACGGCTACCGGATTTGCGAATTAATCAAGGAAGACGCTGAAACTAAACATATTCCGGTTATTTTGATGGTTGGTTCGTTTGAGCCTTTTGATGAAGAAGAAGCCCGCCGCGTCGGTGCCGATGATTATTTGACCAAACCTTTTCAGTCAATTCGGCAGCTGGTCAACAAAGTTTCCCTTTTGCTCGACACCAACGCGCAAAAAAAATCCGGCAGCGAAATGAATTTTCCGGCGTTGAATTACGAAGGCAAACCTGAAGAACAAACTTTTGAGCATTCGCCAGCCGGTAATTTCGGCGATGTCGGTTTGGATGACGGTATGATCCAAACCGATCAAATCGGCAGTTTGCCGGTCAATGAAGAACAGAAATTTGAATCAAATTCCTACGCCGACAGTCCGTTTTTTGAACTTCCTCAAATGACGCTGAAAAAACCTTATGAGTTTGAGGTTAAAAATTCTATTGAAGAAGATATTTCAAAAACACAGCCGTTGACGACCGCTGAACTTGAAAAAATTACTTCAAGTGCGGCGAATATCGAGAAAAAATCCGATTCGGCGGACAGACCGAGTTTTTCAAAGCGGTATATTATTGAAGAATCAAAAATTCCCGAAAAAAAACCGGAGCAAAATCAAAATAATTCGGAATCGCCTTTTGCCGACAAAAATCAACCTGCGCCCTATGAAGAAAAGCGAAATACGCATTCGACATCACGACCGACGGAGATTTTGAACTTTGACGATTTCAATTTGCTCGAACTTCCGATGTTTGAGGATGAAGAAGTTTTATCCGAAGTCGAACAAAAATCTCCAACTAATTTTAACGAATATTTACCCAATCCGATGCTGGAAATGTTGATGAAGATGCCGGAAACTTCCGGGACAGAATTTGAGGCGGCAACGGAAACGCCGGAAACAGTTAAAATTTCACAAGAAATGCCGCCGCCGATTCCGCCGTCGGTGGAAATTTCACAAAATACATCGGAAAATGAACCGGAAACAGTAAAATCTACTGCTCAAACGATTGATTTTACTCCCGATTTAATTGAAGCGATTGCCGCCAAAGTTGCCGAAAAAATTTCCAAAATCGCCGTGCGGGAAATCGTTTCGGAAATAACGCCGCAAATGGTAGAAATGATTATGAAACAAATGGCGGAAGAAAAAAATAAGTAACAATCACAATAAGTTACAACAATAAATGGTTAGTTTTCGCCGCTCAGATGAAAACTAACCATTTTTATTTTAGAATTTTGACAGCAGTAAATAGTCAACGGTAAATGGTAAATGAAAAGATATACGGCATTTACCATTTACCATTTACCATTTACCATTTACTAAATTATGGAACTCGAAAAAGCATACAATCCGGCTGAAGCCGAAAGCACACATTATAAAAAATGGGAAGCAAACGGCTGTTTTGCTCCCGAAATTAACGAAAACCGAGAAGCCGAAGCGTTTTCAATCGTCATTCCGCCGCCGAATGTTACGGGAAGTCTGCATATCGGACACGCTTTGCAGCATACTTTGATGGACGTTTTGACGCGCTGGAAACGGATGCTCGGTTATAAAACTTTATTTTTAGTCGGCGTTGATCACGCGGGAATTTCGACGCAGTTGATGGTTACGCGGCAGTTAAAAAAAGAGGAACACAAAACGCCGCAGGATATTGGCAGACAAATATTTACGGAAAAAGTTTGGGCGTGGAAAAATCAATACGGCGACACGATTACGAAACAAATTCGCCGCGAAGGTTTGTCGGTTGACTGGTCGCGCGAGCGTTTTACGATGGACGAAAGTTTGTCAATCGCCGTGCGAAATGTTTTCGTTACGTTGTATGAAGAAGGCTGGATTTATCGCGGAAATCGGATAATAAATTGGTGTCCGAAAGATAAAACGGTTTTGTCGGATTTGGAAGTTAAAGAAGAAACGAAAAAAGACGGCAAACTGTATTATTTGCAGTATCCGGTTGTAGATTCGGACGCGAAAATCACGGTGGCGACGACGCGCCCGGAAACGATGCTCGGCGACACGGCGGTTGCGGTGAATCCTGACGATGAACGCTACAAAGATTTGATCGGCAAAACGATTGAACTGCCGCTGACGAACAGGGAAATTGAAATTATCGCCGACGAATATGTCGAATCGGATTTCGGCACGGGCGCGGTCAAAATCACGCCCGCGCACGATCCGAACGATTACGAAATCGGTTTGCGCCACAATCTCGAACAAATCAATATAATGAACGACGACGCGACGATGAACGAAAACGCGGGCGCGGAGTTTGAAGGTTTGGACAGATACGCGGCGCGTGAAAAAGTTATTGAAAAGTTTGAAGAACTCGGATTATTGGAAAAAATTGACGATTACGAAGTCGTTTTGCCGCACTGTGAACGCTGTAAAACCGTCGTCGAGCCGCTTTTGTCCGATCAATGGTTTGTCAATATGTCGGAAATGCGCGATATGGCTTTGAATTTGATGCGAACCGAAGGCGCGCCGCATTTTTCGCCGCAGATTCCGCACGAAAAAGTCTATACGACGTGGCTTGAAAACCTAAAAGATTGGACGATTTCGCGCCAACTTTGGTGGGGACATCAAATTCCGGCGTGGTATGACGAAGCCGGAAATGTTTACGTCGCCAAAAACGAAGAAGAAGCGATTGCCAAAGCGGGAACTGATAAATTGACGCAAGATCAGGACGTTTTGGACACTTGGTTTTCGTCCGCGCTGTGGTCGTTTTCGACGCTCGGCTGGAACGGCGACGTAACCGAAACTGAAGATTTGAAAACATTTCACCCGACTGATGTTTTGGTTACGGGACGCGATATTATTTTTTTGTGGGTTTCGCGGATGGTGATGACTTCGCTGAAATTCGTCGGCGAAAAACCGTTCAACGACGTGATTATTCACGGCACGGTTTTGGACAAAAACGGTCAGCGAATGTCGAAAACCAAAGGCAACGGAATTGATCCGCTCGACGTTTTTAATAAATTCGGAGTGGACGCGACGCGCATTACTTTGGCGGGTTCTTCAACCGGCGCGGATTTCGCGTGGCGCGATGAAAAGGTCGAATCGTTCCGCAATTTCGCCAACAAAATCTGGAACGCGACGCGCTTTTGTCTGATGAATTCGGACGGCGCGCAGGTTGACGCGACATTTTTGAATCCGAAAAAAGAAGTTCGCAAAATTATCAAAACTCTCGGCGGCGAACTGCGCGAATTGGACGAAGAAGATGAAGAATTTCTCGACAAAATCGTTCCCGAATTTGCCGAAGACAATCCGAAAGAAAATCTTTCGCTTCCCGACAAGTGGATAATTTCGCGCCTTAATAAAACGGCAATCGCTTTGAATAAAGCACTCGAAACTTACCAGTTTCACGAAGCCGTTCAGCTTCTTTATCATTTTTTCTGGGACGATTTTTGCGATTGGTACATCGAACTCGTCAAAGACGAAATCACGTCCGACCAAGTAAATACGACGCGCGACGCGGCGCGTTCGCGCATCATTACGATTCTGGAACAAGCGTTAAGATTGCTTCATCCGTTTATGCCGTTTTTGACCGAAGAACTGTGGCTCAGATTGCCGGAAACTTCCAACGCACTGCATAATCCGGCGTATAAAAACGCCGACGCGACGATAATGCTCGCCGATTTTCCGAAAGGCGACGTTTCGATGATAGATGAAGAAGCCGAAGCTGAAATGCAAGCCGTTATTGAACTTATTTCAAAGGTTCGCAATATTCGCGCCGAAATGAACATCAAACCGTCGGACAAACCGGCGATTCATATTGCGGCAACCGGCAATTTGCAAAGGATTTTCCGCGAAAATGAAGCGCAGATTTTAAAGCTCGCCCGCGCTGATAATTTGATTATCAGCGAATCGCTCGACGTGCCGAAAGCGTCGGCAAAAGCCGTCTTGACCGGCGGCGCGGAACTCGCCATTCCGCTCGAAGGTTTGATTGATTTTGATAAGGAAACCGAAAGGCTCGAAAACCAAATCAATAAACTTAATATCGAAGGCGAACGGCTTGAAAAACAGCTTTCCAATCAAAATTTTGTTGAAAAAGCACCTGCTGAAAAAGTTCAGGATTTGCGTGGACGCGCGGCGGAGATTCAAATGCAGACAAACGCCTTAAACCAAAATTTGGAAGCATTAAAATAGTGTGAGAAAAAGTAAAATTTTCGAATTCACCGTTTTTTGATTGCTTTTTTAGCAAACAGGTTTGATAAATGCAGAAGTCCGCTACGCTCGTAAGGGCGCGAGATTTACGCCCTTACGAGCGTAGCGGGCTTTTGCAAAGATTTCCTTTGAATAATCAGTCGGTAAAATTAGACTTTTATTTATCTTCCATCGGCGAATCAATTTCGATATTATTCAGGCGAAAAGTTGTCGAAGTCGCTCTCTGTAAATCGGACAATGATTTATTGTAGTCGGTTTCGGCGCGGATTTCCGAGTTTCGCGCGTTGGTCAGGGTGTTTTCGCGCTGAAAAAGCAAAAATGTCGTCGAACGTCCGACATCAAATAGTTTTTGTTCGCCGGCAAGTTGAATTTCAGCGTTTTCAACTGCCCTTCGCGCCGTAAAAACTCTCTGACGGGCGGTTTCAACCGCTTGCACGGCGTTGCGAACTTCGGAGATGACGATTTGTTCCTGTGAACGCATTGAGGCATCGGTTTGCTGCTGCTGAATTCTCGCGCCCGCCAGATTTGCTTTGGCTGTGCGATTTCCGAACGGAAAAGAAAACGAAACGCCAACCGAATAATTCGGCGCGTCGGCGCGGAAAAGATTTCTCAACGCCTGAAATGAACCGCCGTTGAGAAAATTTGGCGTACCTCGCGGCGTAACACTCGGGACATCATTAAAGTTGAGCGGCGGCAGTGCCGGATTTTGAGCGGCGCGCAAAGCATTTATCTGCGTGAGCAAAAAGTTGTCCTGAGAAAGCAAAAACGAATCGGCGTTTGTCGAAATGCCGGAAACAATGATCGGAAAAGGCGTATTTGCTGCCAAATTACCTCCAGACAACGCCAGACCGCCGAGCGAAAACGACGAAACAAGATCAATCTGCGGTTTTGTTTGATTTTTGAAATAATCAACATCAATCGTATTTATTTCCTTTTGCAGACGCAGACGGCTCAACTCCGGGCGGTTTTCAATCGCATCTTTGACGGCATCTTCAACTACAATCGGCTCGTCCGTTATTACAGGTTTGTCAACCGGAACGAGCGACTGCGACCATTCCGGCGCGCTCGGATCGCGCAAAAGCAGCGTTTTCAAGGTGTTTTCAGTGATTGAAACCTGCTGTGTCGCAAGCAAAACATCGCCTTCGCGCTGCGCGAGTTCGGTGGCGACTTCGGCGCGAGCCAGCGGCGCGGCGGCACCGGCTTCGATTCTGGCTTCGACCTGCCGCAGATTTTCTTTTGATAAATTTAAGTTTGCCAGACGATTTTGCTGATCGCGCAGGGCGAAAACCAAATCCCAGTAAGCCTGCTGAACCTGCGTGATAATTTCTATCGTCTGACGGCGGAAATCGGCATCCGACTGCTGAAGCCGTTTGCGTTGAATTTTTATCTGCCGCCGCGTGTTGTCAACTTTGAAATCACGAAAAAGCGGCTGCGTAAAGTTAACTCCAATATTACTCAAATACGTCGTGCTGGCGGAAGTTCCGAGCGATGAAGTTTGGACAAACGATGTGTTATTCTGCGAATTTCTGCCGGTTTGACTGTTGTTAAAAAACGAAGTAATTCTGCCGCCGCCGGGACGAATGAGTTTGTCAACTCCGGCATTTAACCGGAAATCGTTGGAAGCGGTCGAACCGGTTGTCGAACTTCGTGAAAACGTCGGAGTCGTCGAAAGAATCGGATCGTAACTTCCGAAAAGCGAGCGCAGTTGCGTTTCCTGAATTCTGACATCAGCGCGCGCGACTTCGATGCTGTTGTTATTTTCCAACGCTTTACGAATCGCTTCATTGAGTGAAAGCGGAACGATTTGCGCCGTCTGTACGCCGGCTCGATTTAAGATATTAGAATAGTTGTTCGCGGTCGTTTCAGTATTTTTCGGGCTGACGACGGTCGAATTTTCAGCATCGCTGTTTGAGGAATCTGCCGTTTCAGCTTTAGTTTTTGCAACCTGCGGCGCGGAAACTTCCGTTTGTGCATAAGTTTTTACATTGCTAAAGCCGAATATTAAGGCAGACAGACAGTATAAAAATATAAAACGCTTTGCTAGTCTCATTAAAAATGACTCCGATTTTTGAAATAATTAAGATTAAATGGATAATAAACTCAATGTTTTTCTACGCTGAAAAGATTTTGATTGTTTCATTTATTTGAATTTTACGCAGATTAACCAAAATTAGAGTTATCGTTTATAATAAATTTAAACGCGAAGGTAAAGCCGGTTGCTCCGACTCTTAAACGCCGGACGAGCGAGCGTTACGCGCTCCGCGAAATTTTGAAACTTTTGTGAAGATAGGTTTATCTTCACATTTTTTATAACACAAATATCTTTCAGGAGAAAACTTAAAATATGGCAATTAAAGTGGGAATTAACGGTTTTGGGCGCATCGGGCGCAATGTTATGCGAACCGCGCTCGGCGATAAAGATTTCGATTTTGTGGCGGTCAACGACTTGACGGACACGAAAACACTGGCGCATTTGTTAAAATATGATTCGGTGATGGGAAATCTCGACCACGATATTTCGGCTGACGGCGACACGATCAAAGTCGAAGGTGAAAGTTTTAAGGTTTTCAGCGAAAAAGACCCGGCGTTGATTCCGTGGGATGAAGTCGGCGCGGAAATCGTCATCGAATCAACCGGACGATTTACAAAAGCGGAAGACGCGGCGAAACATCTGCGCGGTTCGGTCAAAAAAGTCATCATTTCCGCGCCCGCTAAAGGCGAAGACGTGACAATCGTTCTCGGCGTGAATGAAGGAATTTATGACGCGGACAAACACAATATTATTTCAAACGCTTCGTGTACAACAAATTGTCTCGCGCCCGTCGCCAAAGTGATCCACGAAAAATTCGGCATCAAAAGTGCTTTGATGAACACTATTCATTCATATACGAACGATCAACAATTGTTGGATTTGCCGCACAAAGATTTGCGCCGCGCCCGCGCCGCCGGACTTTCGATGATTCCGACTTCGACCGGCGCGGCAAAAGCCGTCGCGCTCGTCATTCCCGATTTGGAAGGGAAGTTTGACGGAATTTCCGTGCGTGTTCCGACACCGAATGTCTCGCTCGTGGATGTTGTGATGAATCTCGAAAAGGAAACTTCAGTTGAAGAAGTCAATCGCGTTTTGAAGGACGCGGCTAACGAAGAATTAAAAGGAATTTTAGCATTTAGCGAAGAACCGCTCGTTTCAATTGATTTTCGCGGCAATTCGCATTCTTCGATTGTTGACGCGGAAAATACGAAAGTGATTGACGGCACAATGGTCAAAGTTCTTTCGTGGTATGACAACGAATGGGGTTATTCGTGCCGCGTGCGCGATTTGGTTAAATTCATCGCCGACAAAGGTTTATAATTCAAAATTGTTTATGACCGGAGCGAAATCGTTCCGCTTGCGCTCCGGTCATACGCTTTAATTTAATTGCTTGTGTTTATTAAGTTTAATTACGCGCAGATTTCAAATAGTTAAGAAAAAAATATGGACAAGAAAACAATTAAAGATGTTGATATAAAAGGTAAAAAAGTTTTTATTCGCGTAGATTTTAATGTGCCGATCAAAGGCGGAAAAATTGAAGACGATACGCGAATTTTAGGCGCGTTGCCGACGATAAAATACGCGGTGGAAAACGGAGCGAAAGTCATTTTGGCTTCGCATCTCGGCAGACCGATCAAAGATAAAAAGAAAGCCGAAGAAAAAGGAATGCCGTTTGATGAAGATAAATATTCCCTCGAACCTGTTTACGAATATCTGCGCCGGATGCCTGAATTTCAAGAAGTTTCGACACGCGGCGATGAGCCGGTTGAAATGCCGAAGGACGGAACTGCGTTGGGAAAAGCCGAAATTAAAAACGATAAAGTATTTTTTGCCTCCGATTGTATCGGTGAAACGGTCAAAGAAAAAGTAAATCAATTAAAAGAAGGCGAAGTTTTGCTTTTGGAAAATCTCAGACTTCACGCCGGAGAAGAAGCGAATGATGATGAATTTGCCGGACAACTTGCTGAATTGTGCGACGTTTACGTCAATGACGCATTCGGCACGGCGCACCGCGCGCACGCTTCGACTGTCGGAATTACAAAGTACGTCAAAGATTCGGTTGCCGGACTTTTGATGGAAAAAGAACTGAATTTTCTCGGCAAAGCCTTGAATAACCCCGAACGACCTTTTGTGGCGATTTTGGGCGGCGCGAAAGTTTCCGATAAAATTCCCGTCATCGAATCTTTGATCGAACGCAAAGTTGATAAACTGCTGATCGGCGGCGCGATGGCTTATACGTTCTTCAAAGCCAACGGCTATACGGTCGGCAAATCTCTGGTCGAAAACGATATGATGCCGAAGGCTTTGGAAATCGAAAAATTAGCCGAAGAAAAGGGCGTTGAACTGATTTTGCCGACAGACCATCAGGTTGTTGATTCTTATGAACCTTTGACCTCCCGCAAAACAATTCCGATTGATTTTACCAATACGGGTTTGGTCGGTTTGGATATTGGCGAAGAAACCGCCGCGATTTTTGAGAAAGCCTTGAACGGCGCGAAAACAATTGTTTGGAACGGTCCGATGGGAATGTTTGAGGAAAAACCGTTTGACGAAGGCACAATTGCCATTGCCGAAGCCGTAGCCGAAGCGACGGAAAATGGCGCGACTTCGATTGTCGGCGGCGGCGATTCGGTTTCAGCACTTAATCAAGCAGGACTCGCCGATAAAATCTCGCACATCTCAACCGGCGGCGGCGCGACTCTCGAATTTTTAGCCGGAGATATTCTTCCCGGTGTCAGCGCGTTGGACGACAATTAATTCTCCACAGCAATTCAAAAATCGTCACCATCCGCAGCAATAAATAAAGTTACACATTTGCTAAATACCTGTAAAGTAATTTTTAACTTTTCGCACAGATGGTTTGTGACCGTCTGTTAAAATTCTACACTGAAAGATAAACATAGAGCGGTTGAAGAATCAGTAAAGGATTTCACGACGAGTCAGAACCAATTACAGTAGAGGATGCTTAAACTCAACAGTTTAAGCGTTTATCAATATTTTCCCCAACTAATCTTTACCTATCTGCTTTCCGCAAGCTATTTTCACCCAACAAACCGATCAAAATATTTTCGCTTTGACAATAAATTATCCACAAATTTACATATAAACAAAAAAGAGTCCCGATTGCATAAATGCGTTCGGGACTCTAATCCTAATCGGTTGTTAAACCGAGCCTAAAAGTTATTGTTGACTTGCAGGGCATAATACCGGTATATCAGAAGAAAGACCAAAGTTCATTGCATGGAAAACTCCATTTTCACGACTTGCTAACCAGAACCATGTTCCTGCTCTGAAAACTGCGATGTCATCTTTGCCGTCGCCGTCAAGGTCAGCCGGGACAGGCATATCGGTAGCAATACCAAATTGAAGTCCGGTAAAGCCATCACGCGATCTCAACAAATACCACGTTCCGCCGCGATAGACCGCGACATCAGTTTTACCGTCGCCATCATAATCCGCAGCAACCGGAACGTCTGTTGAAATTCCGAATTGAATGCCGGTAAAGCCATCACGCGATCTCATAATATACCAGGTTCCATTTGAAGGACGGAACACCGCCGCATCTGTTTTACCGTCACCGTCGTAGTCGCCTACAACAGGAATGTCGCCTTTCGAGCCTAATTGAATGACACGGAAGTCAGCACTAGGTTCGCTTGACGGACGATAGTAGATGTAGCTTTGGTTTCCGGCATTTTTTCCTTCACGATAAACTGCGAGATCAGCTTTGCCGTCGCCGTCATAATCTCCTACAACAGGAACGTCAGAGCCGATACCAAATTGTACTCCTCTGTCGTAAGTTCCGGTAGAACTTTTCAGAACATAGAAATAACCTTTGGTATCATCGCCACGGAAGACAGCAATGTCAGCTTTGTGGTCGCCGTCATAATCAGCCGGAACGAGTTTGTCGCCTGAAGCACCAAAGTTGGCTGCGGTGAAACCGTCTCTTGAACGGTCAATATACCAATTACCATTACGGAATACTGAAATGTCAGCTTTCAAATCGCCGTCAAAATCGTATGCCGTTGATGTTCTTGGTGCCGATACCGGTTCAGCGGTTGTGTTTACAAATTCAACTTCGGTTGTTCCCGTAGTGAACGTACCACCTGCTTGCTGTGTTCCCGGCACGATTGTAAATGTACCGGATCTTCCAACCAGATTAGTGGTGAAAGCTCCGCCGCTTGTGGTTCTAATTCCGGTAACTGTTGTGCTGGCGGCTGTTCCTGCTGCCGGCTCAGTTACTGTTACAACCGAACCGACGTTAAAGGTACCAAGACCACCAAAGCCTGGTGTATTAGGTCCATTAACTACTGTACAACCGGGGCTTGTTCCTGAACCTGCTGCAACGGTTACATTTCTGGTAACCATATTGGCGGCTCCGGGGAATACTCCTTGGTTGCTGTCAAAAGTAACGGTAAAGTTATAGAGAGTTCCGATAGGAATACCGGCTCCGGCAACTTTACAAACTTTCAAACTACCGGCTGCGAAAACAAAGTTGGTGTATTGAACGACATTTTCGCCCGCGCGAACCGGAGTTACCACAGTTCTGCAAGTGCCGTTCGGCGGGAAGTAAATTGTTCCGCCACCCGTCAAAGCACCTTGGGTGCAAGCTGCGCCTGTTCCGACCGTCGTAAATCCAGACGACGAAGTGATTCTCGAAACTCTGATCTCATTGTTGTTGCCATTAACGAGAGGTCCGCCTTCGGTAACCGTCACGTTTGTTCCAACTACGAAACGCTGCTGGCTGATAATTGAACCTGTTGCATCGGGAACGAATCTACACCCGCCGCCGTTTGCCGCAAGACCGGCTGCAACGGTAAAGGTTCTCGAAACAGCCGTAGTACCAAACTCGCTGCCGACGGTACCGTCGTTGTCGTCGCCGTTGTCGTTAAATGTCGGAGCCATTCCCGAAACGGTAAAGGTGAACAAAGTTCCTTCATTAATACCAGGACCGGCAACTTTACAAATTTTGACTACTGCCGGGTTACTTCTGTTGAAGAAGTTGACTCTGGTTTGATTATTCGAAGTGCCAGATTCAAAAACCGTCGCGGAGACAATACCTGCCAATACCGGACCGTTTATGATACGAACATTCTGAAGTCTTTCAGTCGGATCGGTCGTTGCTCCCGTGAAGAAGAATCCGACTCTCGACAATTCACCAACAAAGGTTGTGCCTGTGCGCGGAGTGCCGGTGCCGGTGCTGGGAACAGTTACGGTAATCGGTCCGGTACACGAACCGGGTCCCTGACCTGCCAAGACCGAGAATACCGTGGAGTTTTGCGGCGGATTGTTGTCGCCTAATCCCTGGAAGGGAACATCCTGAACGACAAATTGGAAAAATCCTGTAACATCGGCATCTAATCCTTGTTTACAAATTTCGATAAAACCGACGATTGAAAATTGGTTGACAAATTGAACTGCCACTACACTACTGATTCCGCCCATTGGAACGGTAACATTGGCTGTGCGTAACGGAAGATTGACTCCGGTTATAGCACTCGCCGCTCCCGGCTGCTGATTGATTTCTCTAACGGCAATCAACGAGAAGTTGCCGGGTCTCAAAGTTGTAGAACCCGGTAAACGGGAAGTATTTGCTTCCGTTACCAAAACATTACCGGCTCCCGGAACTAAAACAGGACCGGAACACTGGTTTGCCTGAACTTCAATTGTTCCTGCAACGCCGGCTACTGTGAATTGGAAAATTCTGCCTACCAAGTCACCGTTGCCGTCTCCGTTAGGGTCAACTACTTTACAAATTTGGATATAACCGTCAGCCAGTTGAACACTATCGTTGCTCAAGGAAACTCCGCCTTTGAGCGAGAAGATTCTACCGTTAATGGCGGCACCGTCATCTGCTTTAACATCATTTTCTGCAAAAATGTTACCTTTGATACTGGAACCTTTTCCAATATTGACGGCATCACCTGCTACGAAATACACATTGCCGGGAACTGCTTGATTAACAAGCTCAATGCTCGAACCGGTTTTGGTGTTGAACGAACCTGTTACTCTAAAGATGAAAACACCACTGGGATTATTTTCAGCATCCAGAACAGCTTGTCCGGCTAAGCGAGCCGACGAAACACAATAGACACCGGGTGTAAATTTCTTGCCGCCCAGTTCCGAATCAGCTAACTCGGTGCAGGGCAGGCTGTTAAGACCGTAAAATGCCGCTCCCAAATCGGTTTGAGCGCGAAGCGCGTCACTCGGATCTACAGATGTATTTCCTTGAACATAAGAGCGGTCAAGACTAACTTGCGCGCCTTTGCCGGCAACGCCTACGTCGCCTTTGATTTGGGAGTTTCCGGTATCGGAAATTCCTCTGTCGGCAAAAACAGTAAAACTGCCTGCCGATCTGATATTTGTTGCGATAGCGATCATATCGGCTGTCGCTAACTGTTTATTTGCTCCAGCTTTTTGGGCTGAAACCGTGCCTGAATTGTTAAAATTCGGCATAACTAAAAATCCCATGGCAACCGCCGCCGCAAGGGCGAAGAATGTCAGGAGATAAAAAGTTTTTCGAGTATTCTTTTTCATTTAGTAATCCTTCCTTATTTATTTTGATTTACTGGTCACAATATGCTAATCCAAACTTTTGCATCTGCTTTTGTGTTAGTGCAAAAGTACCAATTTCTATCAATTTCCAAAAATAGTTTGATAGATTTAATAGAAATGTAAAAAAAACTGGTTGAAGACAAGCAATTAATTTTTGATTGAAATCGGAAAACATTAAAGATTTGCGATGCGGTAGGAAAGTTAAATTAAAAACACCACAAATACCTTAAATCTCCCAACAGAACATTGCGTAACTTTAACACTTTCTCCAAACGCATTAAAGGTCGCAATTCAGCAAAAAAAATTTTGGCTACATACAACGTCCGAAAATTAGTTAAAACATATACGACTTTTTATAAAAAAGCAAAGAAAATTTTTATAAAACATCTTATTATCGCTCTAAACTATTGCTTTTATTGAAATTAAAAACGTTTTTTCAATAAAATTTTTCGGAAAGATCAATAGTAGCTGAAAATGAAAATTTTAGTCAAGCTAAAATTTTCATTTTCAGGCTTGTTTTGTCTTTTTGACAAGTCGTCAAAAAATAAAAAAACTTGACTATTAAACTTATAATATGTTACAGAATAAGCGAATCTTTATTCTAATGAGTGGTTTGGACGGTCGAAACTCCCTAATATGTTTGAAGGATTAGTGTAAAAACCGTCCTCAAAGGTAAACCTTTATGAATGAAAATCTGAACATCACCGGACTTCTGAGAGCTTGGAGCGACGGCGATGAAGATTCGCTAAAAATTTTGCTGCCGCTGGTTGAACAGGAGTTAAGACGCATCGCTCACAGCTATATGAGCAATGAAAATCTTAACCATACTCTGCAAACGACCGCGCTCATTAACGAAGCTTACATAGAACTTTACAGCCAGCATTCGGTCAACTGGCAAAATCGGAAACATTTTTACGCTTTGACCGCGCAGATTATGCGGCGGATTCTGCTCAAATATGCGCGTGATCGCTCCTGCGCCAAACGCGGCGGAAGTTTCCAGCACGTTAGTTTGGAAGATGTCTGCGTGTTGACGCACCAAAAATCTGAAGAGTTAATTGCTTTAGATGAAGCACTTAACCGACTTTCCGAGATTGACCCGATAAAAGGTTCGATTGTTGAAATGCGTTACTTCGGCGGTTTGACAATTGCTGAGATTGGAACGGTTTTAGGTTACGCTTCGGTAACTGTTGCGGTTCACTGGAGATTGGCGAAGGCTTGGCTTGGGCGGGAAATTCAGGGCAAAAACAAAAGAAAAGTCTTCCCGGTAAACGATTATACCAGCGTTTTGTAGTTGTTTTGTAACGTATATATTTATAATGTTCTCTGAGAAAGCCTTTAATAATTGTTCTGCTGAATTCTGTAAAACAAAATTAGATGAAAAAATTGCAAAATTGTATTTTTCTGTTGTGAAACAGGCTTTAAAATCAACATTATCAATATCAATTAATTATCAGCCTTTTAATTTAAAATAATCTGGTGTTAGCGGAATACGGGCGAAACAGTTTGAAGCAATTTAGGTGAATACATTTATGCAAGCGGTTCAATGGGAAGATATTGAAACAATTTTCAATCACACTATTTTGCTGCCGCCCGAACAAAGGCACGAATACGTGTTGTCCGTTTGTAAAGAAGATGACGCTTTATTTCGGGAAGTTATCAGCTTAATAGAGGAAGCGGAAAACAGCGAAAGTTTTCTCAGTCAGCCTATTTTTGAACTCGGAACAAAATTACTGGCTTCCGATCCGATGAGTCTTTTGCAAGAACCCGATTTTGCGTCATATCAGCTTTTAGATGTTTTGGGACGCGGCGGAACGGGCGTGGTTTTTTTGGCTAAAGACAAAAATCTCGAACGTCTCGCCGCTCTGAAAGTTCTTCCGTTTTCCCTGTCCGAAAACGACGAACGAATTCTGCGTTTCCAACGCGAAGCGAAAGCCGCGTCCGCCATTTCACATCCGAATTTCGCTCACATCTACGAATTCGGCAAAGCCAAAGACAGATTTTATATCGCAATGGAATATATTCAGGGAAAAACCCTGCGCCAGTTGATAAAATCAAAAAAAATAACCGTTGCGAAAGCCTTTGAAATTTCTACACAGGTCGTCAACGCTCTGCTGACCGCGCACCGCGCCGAAATCGTGCATCGTGATATTAAACCCGAAAATATTATGATTACCGACGATTGGTTTGTGAAAATTTTGGATTTTGGATTGGCTAAAATGTTCGATTCAAAAAATCCGTCAAGACACGGCAACTCCGAAATCTCGCTTCAGACATCGCCCGGATTAGTAATCGGAACGGTCAGTTATATGTCGCCGGAACAGGTGCGCGGCAAACCGCTCGACGCGCGAACCGATTTATGGAGTTTGGGCGTTGTGCTTTATGAAATGCTGGTCGGACAGAGACCGTTTGTGGGCGAAACTCCGAGCGACGTTCAGGCGTTGATTTTATTGACCGAACCGGATTTTCCTCCGTTTCTGGAAAAAATGCCCGAAGTCAGACAAATACTCAAAAAACTTTTAACCAAAGATGTTGAAAAACGCTACCAAAATGCGTCCAATTTGCTAAATGACCTGAGAATCGTTCAAAAAATTATTTTAGGTAAAATGCCTCAGGAAGAAATTTACCTCTCTTTTGCTGATTTAGACTCCCCGGAGAAAAACCGTTATTCCAAATCCGTCATAAAAAATTACATTCAAAAACTTTTGAACGCGATAAAATAACTGTAACGCGCTTTAAATGTCCCGCTTTTTTCTGAAAAAATATCTCTGTCAAAAGAGTAGATAAATTTTTCGGAATGTGTAGAATTACAAACACTGGTGAATTATTTATGAGAAAACCTGTCATTGCGGGAAATTGGAAAATGTATAAACTGCTCGGCGAGGCGGTTGAAACGACGTTGAAATTAAAGTCTTTAACGACAAATATAAATCATTGCGAAATTGTTATTGCGCCGGTTTGTGTTCATTTAAAGACGATTGCCGACCGGCTCGAAGGCTCGAATATAAAAGTTTCGGCGCAAAATTGCGCGTCCGAAGCAAAGCAGAGCGCGAATACCGGCGAAGTTTCCGCCGAAATGTTAAAAGATGTCGGCGCGTCGCACGTTATCGTCGGACATTCGGAAAGGCGGCAGTTTTACTGCGACACTGACGATTCCGTCAATAAAAAAGCGAAAGCCGCATTGTCGGAAAATTTGACGGCGATTGTCTGTGTCGGTGAAATACTCGCCGAACGGGAATCGGGAAATGCGGAAACAGTTGTTAAAACTCAAATCGTCGGCGCGTTGGACGGTTTGACAGTTTCGGATATGGAACGTATTATTATCGCTTACGAGCCTGTTTGGGCAATTGGGACGGGTCAGACCGCCACGCCCGAACAGGCTCAAGAAATGCACGCTTTTATTCGCCGGACGCTGACGGAAACACACGGCGGAGAGATTGCCGATGAAGTCAGAATTCTTTACGGCGGTTCGGTCAAACCGGAAAATATCAGCCGGTTGATGAGCGAAGCGGATATTGACGGCGCATTAGTCGGCGGAGCGAGTTTGGATGCGGAAAGTTTCGCCAAAATTGTTAATTATAAATAGAGGTTAGAAAGTTGGTTTATTTTTTATACACAATATTTTTTGTTTCTTGTGTCGCGTTGATCGCCAGCGTTTTATTACAGCCGGGCAAAACAGACGCGGGCGCGCTTTTTACGAGCAACATCTCAAGCACGGCGTTTCAGCCGCGCGGTTCGCAGACGATTTTATCAAAAATTACAATCATCGCCGCGACGACTTTTATGTTGTCCGCCTTGCTTTTGGCGATGCCGGCTTTGACCGGAAACATATCGGTTTTGACGACAAATCCCGACGCGCCGACTGAAGAAGTTCCCGTTGTCGCTCCCGACGCAAATGCCAATGTTGATGTAAACACAAACGTTAATCCGGTGATTGATACAAACACGAATACTGCAAATTCAGAGGTGAACGCAAATACCTCGACCAATTCAAATACGACGGGAAAATAATTGTTGATTTAATCAGGCGTTAGAAAAATTTGTGAAATTAGTTTCCCAAGCCGAGGTGGCGTAATTGGTAGCCGCGCACGTTTGAGGGGCGTGTGGTGAAAACCGTACGAGTTCGAGTCTCGTCCTCGGCACCACTTTTAACGAAAAAGACTTTTCGATCTAGATCGAAAAGTCTTTTTCGTTTGGTTTTTCGTTGAAATTTTAGATTTTACGCCGAAGGATTTCAGAAGATTTCAGTTTCGGAACAGACGATAAACGAAATACTTTGTCACTTTTTTCCTCACTGTAATAGAGAAAATAATTTTAGTTTAAGTAAGTGGACAAAATAATTTTTGCAATGGAGCGCGGACACTCCTGTCCGCCAACCACGCTCAGCGACGTGTGCGGCGTTAAAAACACCCGCGCAACGCCGACTTAGAGCAATGTCGGCGGACAGGAGTGTCCGCGCTCCGGGACTTCATTAAAATTATTTTGTCCACTTACTTAGCCTTTTAATTTTTAGTTTTCAATTAAGACTGCTAAAATTGTTTTTTTGTTGACGCACAAAATTTTCGGGCTTTGTCCGGTCAGGAAAAAGAAAAAACTTTGGTTAAATGAAAAATTCAAAATTAAAAAATTTGCTCGGATTGTTTGGCGTTTTGTATTTTACATTTTGTCTTTCGGGCGTAAATGCCCAATCAACCAGACAAGAATTTCCGACTCCGATCACGACAAATGAGATCAGCGGCAAAATTCCGGCGCGGGACATCGGCGACGCGCGCCTGACAAATTATTTTTTCGCTTTTGACGGCAACCAAGGCGATATTTTTATCAACGTTCAAACGACAAATCTGAACGGCGACATTGATATTTTTACCGCCGACAATTTGAAATCATTAACAAAGATAACGATATACTCTGATATTTCCGAAAATGAAACGGGACGCGTAGTTTATTTGAGAAAGCCGGAAAAGCTGATTTTGAGAATTCAGGGACGAACGCCGAATGACGACGCGGCGACGTTTCGCATAAAATTTGCCGGAAGTTTTCAGCCTTTGTCAGCCTCAACAGCAGAAAATTCCGCACCCGAAATGCCCGAAGTCAAATCCGGCACACAAACCGACGTGCGGGTAAATTCCGTCGGGACAATTATTGAAGTCAAACCGAAACCAACTCCCGCGCCGAAAGAAACCGTCGCTAAAACCGAGAAAAAATCTAAAAGCAGCAAGTCAAATCCCGTCGCGGAAAATATAGAAAAACAGGCTGAAGAATCAAAAAAAGAATCAGATTTAAAAACTGACGAAGAAACTTCCGAAAATACGAAAATCACAATCGAAAAAACCGTCGTTGAAAATACATCCGAAACTGATGTCGAAGAAAAATCTCCGAAAGAAATTCAAACGGATACGTCGGGGAAAGTTGTTAATAGTGAGGAAACGGTTGGTACAAAAGCCGTTGAACAAGTAGAAAAAGAAGTCAACACGGAAATTCCCGCAAAAACCGAAGACAAGCCGGCGGAAGAAATCATAGAAAAACCTGCCGCGCCGGTTTTTAAAACACCTGTAATAACAAAACGAGGGCGAAATGCGAGGACGACAGCCGGAAAAACCGCAGTTCCAAAACAGCCCGCACCTGATCCGCTGGAAAGTATTCGACTAACGGTTTTGTTAAAAGACCAAACAAAAATCGAATATCAAATGAGCGAAGTTTTACGGTTTAATATTATCAAAGGCGTGTTGACGATAATAAAAAAGGACGGAAAAATTGAACGCTACTCAATTCTCGATGTTGAAAGAACTATAATTGAGTAACAAATCTTATTTTTCTGAAACGATTTGTTTTAATTTTGCCGCCAGTTGACTATCGGGATTGACCGATTCGAGTCGGGTCAAAATCTTCTCCGTTTCGGCAACATCTCCTTTTTTATAGTAAGCGACTCCGAGATTGTAAAGTGTCGGCTCGTGATTCGGATTTGTTTGCAGGGAAGTTTGAAACTCTTTGACGGCGCGATCTAATTCAGGATTTTCGCGTTCAACAAAAGTGATACCCAAATCAGTTCTGACATTAACGTCATCCGGCTTTTTGGCAAGAGCCTTTTCATACCACTTTTCCGCCTTTTCAAACTGTTTCGAGTCAAAATAATTATTGCCGATTTTGACTATCACCTCGTAATCATCGGGTTTTACCTGATTCGCTTTTTCATAAAACTCCGCCGCCGTATCAAATTTTTGAATTTTCGCGTACATATCGCCCGCTTTCATCTGCGCCGCAAAATTATTCGGCTCATTTTTCGCCGCATCGAGCGTTTCAGCCACTTCCGGCAGCATTCCGCCGCCGCTCTGTTCGTGCGGTTTAACGCTGACCGCCTGCATCCGCTGATCTGAAAAAGGCGCGTTGACAATTGCCGCCGGTGCATTTTGTCGAGCGATTTCCTTACGGTTGATGCTGTTAGCGACAAAGAATCCGACAGCCAAACCGATGACTAAACCGATAATGCCGAATGAGATGTTTTTTTGCATTCTATAAATCTTTTATCGAAAAATCGAAAATCGTAAACATTCTGTTTTTCCATTGACGATTTACGATTTTCGATTCACGAACTAAGCGTAACTGTGCAGACCCGGAAGCAAATAACTCACGCCGAGATATGTAAAAATCACCAGCAAAAAACCGACAATAGCAAAATATGCCGAACTTCTGCCCGACCAGCCGCGCGAAATTCTGGTGTGCAGAAACGCGGCGTAAGTCAGCCACGCGATCAACGCGCCGGTTTCTTTTGAATCGAAACCCCAAGGTCTGCCCCAAGATTCGTTCGCCCAAATCGCGCCGGTGATCAAAAGCATCGCCAAACCCGCAAACGCCAGCGAAGCCGTTTTATACATCAAACCGTCGAGTGATTCCAAAGAAGGAAGCCGCTCGCGCAGAGTTTCCGTTCTGAAACCGAATAAAATTACGAAAAATGTTCCGGCTAAAGCCGTAATCAAACCGGCGAGTTCGACGGGATTTGTGTTCAAACTTAAAAATAACTTGTCGCCGTTGTTTTGCAGAAATTGCTTCGCGGCTTGATCAAACTGCGTCGGTGTCAAAGCTGCAAATTCCTGCGCCGTAAGTCCTTGTTTTGAGGCGAGTTCTTTTCCCGCCGTCATATATTGACTCGAATTTGCGGCAAGCTGCGCTTGAAGTTTCGGAGCAACATCGGTTGTTGATTTAATTCCTGAAACCAAAAACGCAATCGCTAAAATTTGCGTAACGAGCGATAATTTCAGCAAAATATGTCCGATTTTTTTCGCGGCTTCATTGTTTTGATAAAGATAAATCAAAAACGAAATGATCACGCCGAGCAGCAAAATTCCCGATAAAACCAACGTCGCGCCAACGTAAGGAATTTCCAAACGAAACGGCGACGAAAAAGGTTTCGGTGAACTCGGAATAAAAAGTCCGGCGCGATACACAGATTCTGTGAAAACCGAAAACTTGCTGACTGTTCCGATGACGGCGATGGTGAAAATACTTGACCAAATTGCCATCGCTTCAACTTTTACTTTATCTTTTAACAGGTAAATAACTGCAACTGCAAAACATACCAACGCCACGCCGTAACTCAATGAAGCCACGCCGACGTGAATCGGTCGCCAATATGAATCTAAAACCGGCGGCAAATCTATAAATTCCGGTCCGATAAATCTTGCCAGCGTCAAAATCAAGGCGGCAAGCGGCAAAGTGAACGCGCTCAAAAATTCAAACTTTTTGCGGTTGGCAAGCAGAAGCGTCGTAATTCCCGCGCCGAAGGCGAACGCCAAACTCAAATCATACAAATTGGCGAATGGAATATAGCGGAAAAACCAAGGTGTTGCCATATTTCCGCTTTCGCGCATCATCGCAATTTCGCGGTCAAACGCGCCGACCCAGCGCACCAGCCAGCTCGATAAATTAAAGAAAACTCCGAGCGACGCGCCCCACAAACCGATTTTCTGCGCCATTTCCGAAGGCGCGTAAAGATTGGTCAACTGGAAAAGCGCGGCGAGAATATAACAAGCCAGCGCGATCATCATCAACGCGCCGTCGGAAATAAATTTTCCGCCGATTTCGATTCGCAAAAACAACATCAGAAATGCGCCGACAATCGCCAAAATCGCCGGAAGATATGAATAAAATGCTGATTTATTTTGGATACGTCTTACTTCTTTCATAATTTTTATGGTCTCGGTTAAATGGACACAATGATTGCGCTCATAAGACTGGAGCGCAACCCGTCCCGGTTGCAATGCCGTCTGAAACGGCAAACGGCGTTCGCATTATTTCAAGTTACAAGTTACCGCAACGCTTTTTCGCGCTCTGCGCTCATTGCAACCGGGACGGGTTGCGCTCCAGTCCCTTTTCTCTAAGCATCGTCGGCATTTAATTCATCTCCCAAACTGCCGACGATCTTATTAAATTTATCCTCAAAAGCCGGTTGATTGCGATTCGCTTCGCCGCCCAAAACTATTTCAAAACCATTATCATTCTGTCTGTTCACAATTGCCCAAATTCGTCTGTGCGAAATAAAAAATACAAAACACAACGCGCCGATTAAACCGAAACCGCCGATATACCACGCGATAAATGCGGCATTAAACGGATCGTATTTAATAGATAAAACGTGCGCCAGCGGCGATTTTTCAAATTCCTTTAACCGCCATTTGTAACCGGCTTTCGGTGCGCCGACGGGAATTTTGTCAGACAAATTTGCCGCGAATGCGAACACCTTATTTTTTTCACCGTTCGGCGAAGTTACATTTAAGACGACCGCCGGATTATTGTATTCCGCCGATTTCGTGTCGGGTTTTCCTTCCTGATTAAATGTAAAATCGGGAAAAAACGCTTCGTAATCAACTTTCGTGCCGTCGGGTAATTTCACCGAACCGTTTCGCGCCAAATCAACGGTAAAACTTTGATCGCCGTTTTGCGGTGTCAACTCAAGCGTCATATTTCTCGCGCTGCCGAGCGTGATCGCGCTCGCCTGAAAAAAACGATAACCGCGATAGCTAAACGGATTATTCAAACTGACATCGGCTTCGGTTTTGCCGTATTGCGGATCGTCAATCGTGATGCGCGTGTGCCAGTCAATCGTATTATTTATGCCGATTGAGCCGTTCGGATCAATCAAATCCTGCTCGATGTCGGTGCAGTAAATCGAAAAAGGCAGCGCGACGTTGTAACGCTCTTGTTTGTCCAGATTGAACTGAATCATCTGAATTTCATTCGTTGTTTGACCGGGCATCATTCGCACGTCGGCATCAAAACCCGATTGCAGCGCGACGAAATGACCGAGAAAAAGCGTCAACAGCGCGACGTGAACGATATACGCGCCCAACCGATTCCATTTTCCGCTTTCGCCGAAAACTATTAAATTGGACTTGGTTTCGGTGTTTGAATAATCTTTGTTGCCGTTTTCGTCAAATTTATAAAAAATATTACTGCTTTTTGTAATCTGCGGCTTAAAACCGTTGGCTTTGAAAACCTGACTGATTTTTGCGGCGGCTTCTGTCTCGTCGTCGGCTTGAATTTCGACTTTGGCGTTTTGCGGATGTTTGAGCAGCCAGCCTTCCGTCGCGTTCAGTTTCGGCTTTGAAATATAGCTCCAAGCCGACGGAAAACGGTCAATCGAAGCCAAAACGATATTGAGCGAAAGCAGAAGAAGTAAAAAGTTGAAATACCAGCTGTGATAAATGTCAAACAAACCCAGCGAACCATAGACGAGTTTTTCGGCGGGCGTTAAAGACGCGAAATAAGCGTCAAAACCGTTGACGTTTTGTTGAATAATCAGCATTCCGATCATTGATAAAACGACCAGGATGCAAAGCTGGACAACGCCGAAACGCACCGAACTTAAAAAATCGAGAGTGCGGTTCAAGATCGGTTTCGATGTTGTTCGCGCTCTTTGTTTGGCGATTGGTTTTATTGATTCTTCTACGGCTGACATTTTTTTACAACTTTGATAATAAAAATCATAACTTAGCTGTATTTATTTGTCATCCTGCGAAAAAATTAGTTCGTCTATTAAAAGAAAGAAGTTTTGTTTGATATATTGGTATTTGGAAAATTAAAATTAGCAAGTTATTCTTTGAACAGTAAATAAATCTGTCAAAAGATATGATGGAAATTGTAACGGCGGAAATACAGGAAATAAAAACAATCGGTGTGCGCGAAAAATTCGCGGCATATCTCGAACTGACAAAACCGCGCATCGCGTTTTTGCTGGTTCTGACATCGGCGGCAGGATTTTATCTCGGCGCGAATAACGGTTTCAACTTCGTAGTTTTTATCAACGCGATGATCGGCATTACGCTGCTCGCGTTCGGCGTGGCGACGCTCAATCAAGTTTGGGAAATAAAAACCGACGCGCTGATGAAACGCACGGAAACACGCCCGCTTGTGATCGGCACAGTTACCAAAAACGAAGCCCTGATTTTCGGAATTCTGCAATGCGTCGTGGCGGAGGTTTACCTGACTTTTTTGGTCAACGGTTTGACCGCGATTCTCGGTTTAATCGTCATCGTCGGCTACGTTTTGCTTTATACGCCTTTGAAAACGCGCACTTCCGCGTCAACCGCCATCGGCGCGATTCCGGGCGCGCTGCCGCCGCTGATGGGTTGGACTGCCGCTACAAACGAGATCACTTTGGGCGCGTGGATTTTGTTCGCAATGCTTTTTTTGTGGCAGTTTCCGCATTTTCTGGCGATTGCCTGGATGTATCGTGAACAATACGGCAAAGCGGGGATTTTGATGCTGCCCGTCGTCGAACCGGAAGGGAAGATTACCGCGCGGCAAATCGTGATTTTTACCGTTTTGCTTTTGCCGATCAGCGTCGCGCCGTTTTTTATCGGTCTTGCCGGCTGGATTTATTTAATCGGCGCATCTCTTTTAGGAATTTGGTTTTTGTCGGCGAGCATCGGCGCGGCGCGAGCTAAAACAAACGAAAAAGCGCGAAAATTACTGCTCGTTTCGGTAATTTATCTGCCTTTAGTTTTTTTGTTAATGGTTTTCAATAAAATATAGAACTTTTCAAGATAAAAATATTTAACGCAAAGACGCAAAGACGCAAAGACGCAAAGACGCAAAGAAAAGGTTTGCCAATTTTTAGATTTAGAGTTACAAAACAAGTTATTTCTTGATTTATTATCAAATAACTTTGCGGCTTCGCGTCTTTGCGACTTTGCGTCAAATATTTCAGGTTAATTTTTATGTTTTATAAAAGGGAGTTTGATTTGGCGTTATGAAAATCGGAACTGTCGAACCAATCGAAGAAAAACAAAGAAAGCGAAAAGTTCGCTCAACATTTACCGGCGGAAGCAGTTCAAACGGCGGAAACCGAAATCGCGGCGGCGGCGGCGGCGGAAGCAACGGCGGCGACGATAATCAAAAAAACGATTATTACGACGAAACACAATCACAGCCGAAAGATAAATTCCGCATCGGAATGTGGTTTTTGTTGATGGTCGTAATGATGACATTCGGCGGTTTAATCGGCGCGTATATCGTCATCGCCACCAACCGGGAATTGGAATGGAAACCGTTTGCTCTTCCGATTCAAGTTTGGGTCAGCACATTTTTAATTCTCGCCAGCAGTATAACTTATCAGATTTCAAGAAACGCGCTGCAAGCCGAAAAGCAAAGCAAAGCGAAAAACTGGCTTTTAGCGACGACCGCTTTGGGCGGAATGTTTATCGCGTCGCAGCTTCTGGCGTGGTTAGACCTCGTAAAGCGCGGCGTTTATATGGGAAGCAATCCTTACGCCGGATTTTTCTATATTTTAACCGCCGTCCACGCCGTTCACGTCTTCGGCGGAATTCTCGTGCTTGGCTACATTCTCCTGCGGACGTGGAATCCCGCTTGGTCTGACGAGGAACTGGAAAAACGCCAATCAATCTCAAAAGCCGTCGGTTCTTATTGGCATTTTATGGACGGACTTTGGATTATTTTATTTGTGTTACTCGGTTTTTGGAAGTGATTTGAATTCTTTTAAAACTGATTCGGTGTAATTCAAAGTCGGGCTTTTTAAACATCGTAAATTTGAAATAAAGATTATGCGTCTGAAACTACTTTCGATAATTTTATTTACACTGATGCTTACAACAAACGTGAGTTTTCAAACTTACGCTCAACTAATCGAAAGACCAAAAAAAAAGAATGTCCGCTAAACTTTTGGGATTTTACTTATCCGCCAATGTCTTTTCTAGGATTGGTAGATGCGCCGGCTAAAATCATCAGCACAAGTTTCGGCGGAAGAATCAGGGGTAATGCTTACGGGAGTTGACCTAAAGAATTTATCAGGTAAAACAATCACAGCAGTAAAATTCCAATGGCTTCTTTATCGGGCAGATAAAATAAATGAGATAATCATACCACACAAAAATCCGTACATAATTACGCAGGGCGAAACTTCGAGTATAAAGATAGATGAGTGTCAACCGGAAGAAAAATGTAGCGTTAATTACTCGATAGTTTGGTGCAAAGACGTTTGTAAAGCATTTGTAAAGGACAATTCTAAAGGAGAACCTGTGATTGAAACTGCGGTCAGCGAAATTTTATACAACGATGGTTCAGTGTGGAAACAAAAATTATCGTTCCAGTTGCGTAGTTAAACCCAAAAGCCGAATCCAAAGTTCGATGGCTTTTTTGAAAATTGAGGCTTGTTTTACTCAAAACAGAAGACTAAACTTTATTTTGTGGAATTTGAATGGGATGAGGAGAAAAACAAAGCGAATATTCGTAAGCGCGGCTTCGATTTTGCTGACGCTTGGGAGATTTTTGAAGCTCCGATGCAAACGGCTCTTGACCTGCGAAAAGATTATGGAGAAGAGCGTTGGGAAGGAACGGCTTTCTTGGGAATCGAATTGTCGTCGTAATTTTTACCTATCGAAGTGAAGACATTATACGAATAATCTCTTTGCGAAAAGCATTAAAACATGAACGTAAAAAATTTGAAGAAGCCTTCAGAAACAGACTGGGCAAGAATTGACCGGATGACGGACGAGGAAATTGACACTTCCGACAGTCCGCCGTTAGATGATGACTTTTTCGCCAGAGCCAGGTGGCGGATGCCTGAGAAGAAAACTGCCGTTACCTTGAGTATAGATTCCGACGTTCTAAAATGGTTTGAGTCGCAAGGCGCAGATTTCGGGCATCGTGTGAACGCCGCGTTGAAAATCTACGCCGAAGCACATCAAAAATAGAGCCGTTCAAATGAAATGCGCCATTGAGTAAGTCGTTAAACTTGAGGATGAAACAGTAACTTTTTTATCGCATTGTCTAACAAATTATTGGACGGGAGCAGCTTCTCTTTAAAATCTTTTTCGGTGAAACTCAGATATTTACAAAGTTTTGACATCACAGCAATTTTCCCGACACAAAATCAAATAATAAAATGCCGCAAGAAAAGAGATCAATGGTTTTGATAAACGTCATATCGGTCGTCGTGCCGATTGTCGTGGCGATTCTGCTTTCATTTACAAACAAACTTTATCTCGGCGAGTGGACAAAAAATCTATCGCACGCCATCGGCATTATCAATTCGTTGACGACTATTGTTTTGCTCGTCGGATTGTTTTTTATAATGCAAAACAAAGTTCACCTGCACCGCATTGCAATGACGACGGCTTTTGTTTTGGGCGGTTTGTTTTTGATTTGCTATATAATTTATCACATCTCAAATCCCGCCAATAAATTTTACGGCGAAGGTTTTTCCCGATACGTTTATTTTTTTCTTTTAATCAGCCACATCGGACTTTCGCTCGTCGTGCTGCCGATGGTTTTACGGGCGATGTATTTTGCCGTCACAAGGCAATTTGAACGCCACAAAAAAATAGTTCGTTACGCATATCCGATCTGGCTTTATGTTTCGACAACCGGCGTAATCGTCTATCTTATGCTTTATCAACTGTTTCCGCCGAAATAAAAAAAATAAAACTTTTCTTGCCAAAAAAAAACTTCGGTGATATATTACTGAATGTTGAAAACTTAATCGCCGAAGCTGTTTTGAACGTAAAACAGCGCGGGGGAACCAAAGTTTTGCGGCACTTTTACGCAAAACACGGGGCGAAGCGTTTTGCTAAAGAAAGCGCGGGGACACTTCTTCAGTTCCAAGCCCGACAGCTAACCTCGTAGGTGGGTGAAGAAGACACTGAGAAATTATTGCCGTAACGGGTGCGATTTTGTGTGTGCTTCGTATCCTTTGATTTTTTTCAACGAATCAAACGAGACCATCCAGTCTTCTCAAAGAGAAAAAGTTCCGCATTTCGGTGCGGAACTTTTTTGTAATTTTAACAGCTAAAATTTGTTACAGTTTATAAACTTTAATTTGATGAACTAGGTTCTGTTGACATAAAGAAATTCAACAAAAAACGACGTTTTGACTGGAGCGCGAGTCCGTCCCGGTTGCCATTGAGTGTCGCTTCGGCGCGAAAAAATGCCCGTTTTTAATATATCAAGTTGAAAGCAATTGAAACACTTTTTCGCGCTCTCGCGCTCACTGCAACCGGGACGGAGTGCGCTCCAGTCCTTATGTCAACAGAACCTATTAAACATAGGATGCTCCTGATCAAATTTTTTTATGCGCGGAACAGTTTATTTAGTCGCAACGCCCATCGGAAATCTCGCCGACATCTCGAAACGCGCTTTGGAAACCTTGCAAACAGTAGATTTAATCGCCTGCGAAGACACGCGCCACACTGGAAAACTGCTCAGTCATTACGGCATTAAACAAAAACTCGTCAGTTATCACGAACACAACGAAAACGCGCGCGCGGAAGAATTCGCCGGTTTGCTCGAACAGGGAAAATCAATCGCCGTCGTGTCGGATGCGGGAACGCCCGCGATTTGCGATCCGGCTTTGAAAATCGTGCAGAAAGCGCGCGA
Organism: Pyrinomonadaceae bacterium; assembly: GCA_965218105.1. Lineage (GTDB taxonomy): Bacteria > Acidobacteriota > Blastocatellia > Pyrinomonadales > Pyrinomonadaceae. Next base: position 774,291 of record OZ244585.1, on the reverse strand, counting down.
AATCGGCGCGACGGTGACGGCGATTCCGGGCGCGGTTGCTTTTGTCAACGCGCTGATAATTTCCGGTTTGCCGACCGATTCGATATTTTTCGGCGGATTTCTGCCGTCAAAGAAAAATGACAGAAGAAAGCGTCTGGAAGAAACTAGACTGATTCCGGCGACGCTTTGTTTTTACGAAACGCCGCATCGTCTGGCGAAAAGTTTGATTGATTGTCTGGAAATTCTGGGCAATCGAAACGCGGCGGTCGCGCGCGAGATTACTAAACTTCACGAAGAAATCGTGCGCGGAACGCTCGAAGAATTGGCGGAAAAATATTCGCGGGAAAATGTTAAAGGCGAAATTGTTTTGGTAATTGACCGCAATGTAATTCCAGATTTCAAGTTCCAGATTCCAGATTCCAAATCTATTACCGAGCGCGTCGCCGAATTGGAAAATGAAGGCGTTGACCGCAAAATCGCGCTGAAAAAAGCGGCGAAAGAATTTGGTTTATCGCGTTCGGAAGCGTATCGGATTTTGCAAACGGAGAAATGAATTAACAGGATTTACAGGATAAACAAGATAATAAAATCAAATTAATTTTTATCCCATCTATCCTGTAAATCCTGTAAATAAAGTTTTACTTTTCGTCAAAGTTAAAATAAGCAATCGCCGGATCGTGGTCGGAATATCGTTCGACGCGCGTGTTGTCGGCGCGATAAATTTGCGGAAAATCGGCGTTTAGACGCGCGTAACCGAAACCGGCGAGATGTTTTCTCATCGGCTGGTTAATGATTATGTGGTCGAGAACCTGCGCGTTGCCGTCGAAACTGTATGAATAACGCTGTTCGGGCTTTATCAAATCAACCAAATCAATCAAATCGGGATTCACAAAATCGTCGGAAGCAAGCAGAACCTGCTCTTTCGGCGCAGGCATACCTTTTATCACGCCGATAATATCGCCGATGCCGTCGTTAAATTGAAAAGCGTTGAAATCACCGAGCAGAACGATGTTTTCGTTCGGATTGGCTTTTTGGCGTTCCTGCACAAATTTCGCCAGAAATTCCGCCTGCGTTTCTCTTTTCAAGCGTACGCGCGCACCGCTGTCTTTCGGATCGTCAATGCCGAGAAAAGATTTTAAATGATTGACGACAACAGTAAAAGCCACTATTTTATTGGTTTTCGGGTCTTCAATCGTCGCTTGCAGCATCAGCGGCGGACGGTCGTGTAAGTTTTCTTCGTCTTTGGTATTCGGGTTTTTGAACTTTTCGTCTTTGCCGATTTGTTTGACGGCAACGACTTTGACGCGTGAAGTTTTGACCAGAAAGCCGACATCAATTCCGCGCCCGTCGTTGCCGTCAAACAAATACGCTTCGTATTGCGGATTTTCCTGTTTGGCGGCGACGGCATCGGCGTTGATTTTGTCGGCGAGTTTTTTGAGCGCGTTTAGATTTTCGATTTCAATCGCGCCGATGACATCCGGCGTTCGCAAATAATCACGAATCGCCGTCGAGATTTTTTTCAGTCGGTTTTGAAAAGTTTCGGTCGTTACGATGTCTTCTTTGATCGCCGGATCGTCTTCGTCGTCGAAAAAATTTTCGAGATTCATTCCGGCAATCGAAAATTGCCGTTCATTTGCCATCTGAAGCGGCATTGCTTTTTTCAAACCGGAAACGATAATTTTATTATCGGGATCGGGCAAAATCGTGTATTTTTGGAAACCGTAGTGCATCACGCCGACCAGATTTTTGATTTCCGCCAAACTCGTGACATCAATCGTCTGCGCTCCGAGCTGTTCGTCGCCGTCTATGCGAATCGTTTCGGGATTGCCGTCGAAAATCGGCAGTTTCGGGTAATTCTTTTTTAATTTGTCCTTATCTTCGGCGAATAAATAATCGTAAATATCCATTCCCGGTTCACGAAAGGGTCTTAAAATTCCCTTTAATACGCCGTAGAAAACGCCGTCCGAAACAGCCGTGCCGTTTTTTGCGTCGAGTCTGCCTTTGGTCGGCGCGACGACTGTCATTTCGGCGATGAGAACGCGCATTCCTTCATATTTTTCGAGTTCGTCAATTTGATTCGACTTGAAATCTTCGAGCGTCAAAACCGCCGGTTTCGGCAAAGCGTTATTTTTTGAAATAACCTTGATTTCATCGCGGTCTTTCTGCATTGAAAGTTCCGTTACCGGCAAACTCGCGGGTTCTTGTTTCGGGATAAATTCAGTAACGTCGCCCGTTACCGAAACGAGATTTCCGATGGTCGCATCCGCTCCCGGTTCGGTTTTTGTAAAAACGAAAATTCCTTCCGAAGTCGCCGGATTATTGTCCGTTTTGTCGTCCGGCGTTTGAACGTAAAAACCGCTGCGCGTTCGCGCCGTCACAACTCCGCTCAAACGCGCCGTTTTCCCCGCGTAAGGCGAAACGACTTTTTCGCCCTGAACTTCACTGATTGCCAGTTCTTTTTGCGCGGCAACATTCGTAGCGGACACGAAAAATGTTAATCCTAAAATCAAACAAAGATGAAATGCGAAAAACACAGAAGTCCTTTTGAAATAAGAGCGCGAACGCACACTTATTTCAAACGGATTTTCAATTTTTGGACGTAGGAGATTGGACATTGAACACATCATTGTCTGTCAATTCTCCGTGTAATTAATGACCGCGTGTTTATCGGCACATTTGTGAAAAAATTATAGCCGGTTAACACTTCGACCGCTTTGACCGGAACTCTGAAATTGCGCCACGGAGCGTTGATGTTGACGGGCGGCTGATTCGGAACGATTATTCCGATAGTTCGCGTTCCTTTGTTCACTCGCTGCAAATCATTGTTGCCGAGCGGCAAAACCAGCGCGACTTTCCACGTTACCTGCGGAACGGTAACTTTTCCGCCCGCAATCGTTCCGGCAACACCCGCGCCGCCGGAAACGATGTAAATCTCATTTCCCTGATTTGCCAGCGTGCGGCAGTAACTTTCAAATTCTTCCCACGGTCCCTGATTATTGGCGGCAAGCTGCGGAACGAAATTGGTCATCAAAAACGTCGCCGAATTATCGGCAACCGAACGCGTTCTATCGCCTGAAGGACACATATGTCCGCGATCATAGCCCGAACCTGAATAATCTTCGGTTGTAACGTGATACCAATCGGTCGGCAACTGCGGGTCGGGACGAAAATCATTCTGCCGTTCGGCACTGCCGAGCCACGTCGTATCGAGCCGCCAAGCGACCCAGTTCGGTTCGCCTTTGCTTCGATTATACGACAGGGAATATTGCGGCTTTTCCATCAAATAGTTATTTTCATTCGCCGTATTTGGTGTCGCGTTGCTTGGATTTCCCAACAGCAGCGGTTCTTCGCCCGGATAAGGCGCGCTGATCGTCAAAGTGAATGAAACATTGGCTGTGCGCGACTGCGCGTCCGAAGCGGCTGCCGTGACGTTGTAAATTCCTCCGGCAATTCCGGCTGGAATTGTCGCCAGATAGGAAAAAACGTTGTCATTTGCCATCACGTCGCCGTGCGTTCCGTCGTCGTAAAACTGCTGATTTGCCGAGCCGCCGATTTCGGTCAAATTGCCAATTACGGCAACATTTGTGCTGGGCGGCGTTGTCGCCGGAATCACGGAGACAGTCAAAAGCGTTGTTCCGTCAGGCGACGCGACGGTCGGATTTGCCGATCCTCCGGCTTGCAGAGTGCCGCCGAGATTACACGCGCTGATCGGACTGCTCGAATTATGCGGAGCGGGCGCGCCGAGCGTGAAATCCTGCGCGTTATTGTCGGTGTCCAAACATCCGCCGTTTTTGCGAATTCCGGCGATTACCGCGCTCACATTGGCGGTTTTCGCCCCTTCAAAACACGATGCCGAATCGCCGTAACCGACCAAATCAACCAGACTCGGATCGTTCGGACACGCCGGCGACGCGGGAAGTCGCATACTCGTATTGACCAAAGATATTTTTCCCGAAATTGACGAAAGATTGGGAATAAATCCTTCGGGCTGAAGAACCGGCGCGACAAAATCGGGCATCGGCAAATCCGCGCCGACCGTTCCGCTCGAAGCAAGTTGAATCAAATAATATTGTCCGGGCTGCAAATTAAAACTCGGCAAAACGGTCGGCAGCCAATTCGTCCCGCCGCTCGAAGCGTATTGAACAGACCAATCCAGCAAGTTAACGGGCGCACTGCCGCGATTAAAAATTTCGACGTAATCATATTTATACGGCGCGTTCGTCAAACCGCCGCCGCCGTAAAACTGGCTGATAACTACATTCGGAGAAACCGCGACGTTCTCAGGTGAATCAATAATTTCGATTTGAGCTTTTGTCTGAAAACTTAAGCCCAATCCGGCGGCAAACACGATAAAACATAACAATACTAAATAAAATCGCTTCATTATTCTTATAAATCCTTTTGTAAATTAAAAATTTCGGGATAGGGGAATTTTGTCTTCTTATTAATCTTTTATCACATTCTTTCGATAATAAATAATCAAGACAAGAAGTTTACGAAAAATTAAGGCGCGAAAATCGAAGGAACGGCGATGTCACCGTTTGTGCCGAATTGTCGGGAAGCGAATTTTCCGTCCGAACTTTTCAGATAATACCAAAAACCCGTGCTTTGACGGTAAACGGCGATGTCGCGTTTGCCGTCACCGTCAAAATCCGCTTGCAGAGATTTGTCATTGCCGTCGCCGAACTGCGCGGCGGAAAATCCGGCGGAACTTTTCAGCAAATACCAAACGCCGTTTGACGGGCGAAAAACGACAAAATCCGCGCGTCCGTCGCCGTCATAATCGCCGACGACGGGTTTATCTTCGCTCGCGCCGAACTGCACTTGATTAAATTCGCCGTCCGAACTTTGTAAAATATACCAAAATCCGCTCGACGGGCGAAAAACCGCCATATCAATTTTTCCGTCGCCGTCAAAATCCGCCTGAACCGGCAAATCGCCGCCCGCGCCGAATTGAACCGAGCGCATTTGACCGCCGGAACTCGGCAGAATATACCAAAAACCGTTTGACGGACGAAAAACGGCGATGTCGGTTTTCCCGTCGCCGTCAAAATCGGCGGGCGTTAATTTATCGGTCGGCAATCCGAATTTTGTCGGCAGCATCGTATTGTCCGAACTTCGCAGAACAAACCAAATTTCCGTTGACGGGCGAAAAACGGCGTAATCAGTTTTTCCGTCGCCGTCGTAATCGGCGTTGACGGCGACATCGCCGGAACTTCCCCAAGCCGTTTCGACCGTTAAGCTACTTGAACTATTTTGAACGATAAAATCCGGCGCGCCTCCGTCGTCATTCGGGCGAAAAACGCTGAAATCCGTCCTGCCGTCGCCGTCAAAATCAAACGGCGCGGTGCTTTTCAAATTATTTTGACAGGCGCACTCAAAACCGTCCGCAACCTGAATATCATCAATAAATTGCCCTTCGCGCGAAGTTCCGTTGTCCGTGCCGACGCGCCAGCGGAGTTGGACGAGTTTTCCAGCCGCGTATGCCGGAAGTTTAACTTTCGTTGTGACAAATTCGGGCGTTTGATTAACGCCGCTTTTGCCCGACCACGCGAATCTGCCGGACAGCGGATTTTGACAGCAGCTATTAATTGCGCCGTCATAACCGCCGCTTTCAAAAATCGCGCCCGCGTCCAAAATATCTCGAAATCTGCTGAATCTGCCGATTTTTATTTCCAAAACTCCGCCGTCGTAGAGCTGATTTCTCAAAAATGTCGTTTCCAAATCGTAACGATTGCGAAAAGTCAGTTCGGCATTTTCCGAAGAAACGAGAAACGCCGGAGAAACTAATTCGTTGATGCCGATTTGATTCGGCGCGGGCGAAAATGCCGAATTCGGCGGCGAGCTAAAATTTGATCCGGTTGTTTTCCAAGTTTCCTGCGCGCCGCCCGCCGAAGTCGTCCAGCCGCTCGGCAGATTCGGCGCGACAACATCGTCGAAATTTTCGCGCAGGGCAAAACGCGGCGAACCGACATTCAAATTTATCGTCGCCGAGCCGAGATTTTCCGCGCCGTCGCTTAACTGCAAAGTCAAAATTATCGCCGCGCCGCAGCGCAAATTCGGGCTTGCCGTAAATGTGAACGGACGCGAAACGCCTGCGCCGCCGATATTTAACGCGCCGTAATTTTGCGTTCCGCTCGCATTGACAACGCCGCCCGTTTCTAAAAGCGTCGCGGTCAAATTGTTCGTATTTATCGCGCCGACGTTTTGCAGCGCGATGTTCAAAGTAACGGTTTCGCCCGCGTCAATCGCATTATTCACGGCGCAGCTTTCCGCCGTTATTTGATAATCGTTCGCCGTCAAAATCGCCGTCGGTTCGAGCGCGAAATCCTTCATCAAAGTTTCGCCGTTGTTGATCGTTACCGTAATTGTCTGCGAACGAAAACCGTTTGCCGAAACGGTCAAAATGTATGTGTTCGGAACTAAAATCAGATTGCCGTAACTGCCGTTTTCGCTCGTATTTCTGATAAAAACTTCGTTCGCCGTTACCACTGCATTTTCAATCGGCTGGTTGTTCGCGGCGTTGGTAACAATTCCGCTTATCGCGGATCGCGGCGCGTTCGCGCATACGGGAAATTTAAATTTTCCGATGCGCGTCAGCCAGCCGAACGGGTTTTCCGCCTGACTTTCAGCGGTGTAATATTCGTTTGTCATCCAAAACGTGCAATCGTCGTTTGGGTCAACGTTCATCGCGGTATAATCGCCCCAACGCGAACCGAATCCGGTTTGAACGCCGCTGCCGTTTATCAAAGTTTCTTCCGCGCGGAAAATTCCGTTCGGTTCGCTCGCCAATTTGCCGGAATATAAAATTGAAGGTTTTTTCAATTCGCTCGAAAAGCTATAACCGACGGCGATATTTCCCTGAAAATCCTGCGCCGCGCTCGCCATCCAGCGATTTGCCGCCGCATCGCCGAGCGTCGCCTGTTCGTGAATCGCAAAACCCGCGCCCGCATTTTGCAGTTCGTAAACGCGAACTCCGGCGCGATAATTTTGTTCGGGCGGAGAAATTCTGACGGTTTGATTGATAACAATTGATTCGCGCGTTCCGAAATTTCGATAAGCGGCGCGATACATCAAACGATCAGACTGCGAATCGAGCTTATTTCCCGGCGCGGGCTGGTCAACATCTTCGCGCCCGTTCGGACTTGTCGGATCGAACGGCGCGACTAAAATCGGACTTTCCGCGCGTTCGGTAAATGTTGAATTGTTTGGATTTGCAAAATCGGCGTGAAAATTAAAAAGCCGCAGCGCGTCGTTTGCGTCGCCGTATTCGGTCGCCGTGTAGCCGACGTAAATATTCGGCGCGTTTTTCGGCGGCGGATTCAAACCGTCAAAATCGGCGGGAAGAACTCCGCCCAAACGAATCGTCGAAGGTGAAGCCAAATCGAAATAAACGTAACCGGCAGTTTTATCGCCCGAAATCATTTTCTTTTTATCAAACGCGAAAACGCCCGTTCCGGCATATTCGCCGCCGATAAATTCGTCGGTTGACATATAAACGCCGTCCGTCCAAACGCTCAACTTCGGGTAATCGTTGAGTTTAATATTCGGCATCGCAAACTCGTAAACGTAATACGCGCCCGTCGGATCGCCGGTTTGTGAAAAGGCGATTAACTGGCGAAACGGCGGCGCGTTGTTGCAGTATTGGCTCAACATCCAGCGGTCGGTCAGCGCGTCGTAAAGCGTTACCGGATCGCCGTCATTACGCACCGAACACGTCGTGCCGAGCGCGGAAAAAACGCTGCTCAACTTGAACGGCGGCGTGAGCGGCTTGCCGTTTTTGTCGAAAATCCGCGTCAGCGCGTTGACCGATTGGACGTAATGATTTGCGCCGACATCGCCGTTCGGATCGGGCGGCGCGATGCGAAAACCGAAAGCGGCGGCGGAATCGTCGCTTGAAATTCCGTCGAAAGAAAATGCCGGCGGCATCGGCGCGGCGGAAAAATTTGCTAAATTTGTTTCCGTGTCGCGCGTCGCGCCTTCGATTTGTTTGCGAAACGGCTGTTTATTCGGCACGGCGCGCGCTTTTTCGTCCGCGCTCTTTTTATTCGTTCGTCCGATTTCCGGCGAAGCGGGCGCGAGATTGCTGACTTTTTCAGAGATGGCAAACGCCGTCGCCCGCACAAATTGCGGTTTGAGTTCCGATAAGTTCGCCGTCTGTCTGTTTGCAGATTTTTTACCTTCCGCCGATTGCCGGTAAGCGAAAAATGAGACTATCGCAACTGCGATTAAAACAAGGAAGAAATTTCTTTTCATTCGTCAAAACCTTTGAAAGTTTTATTGATTCTAACGAAATTATAGTTTTTTTAAAAGCAGAGATTATTCATCATCAAATTCACGACTGTTCAATTCGCGCATTTTATTGCTGACCAAATCGTAAGAAAATCCCTGCCGCAGCAGAAAATCGTAAAACTTTTTGACATCGGCGCGTTCGGTCGGTTTGCCTTTTATTCGCAGACGTTTTTCGATGGCGCGGTCAATGATTTCCGACTCCGGCGTTTCTTCAAAGGCTTTCTCAATCGCTTCGGCGACCGTTTCTTTGTCCAGTTTTTTCATCGCCAATTTTTGCTGCAAAACTCTTTTGCCGACAGGTTTTTGGCGAATTTGTGAAGCGGCGAAACTTTTCGCAAACTGCGCGTCGTCTAAATATCCGTATTTTTTGAGCTTTTCGATAACTTCTTCGACAATCGCCGAATTCGTCCATTCTTTTTCCATCAGACGAGTTTGCAACTCTTTGATCGAACGCGGTTTATACGTCAGCAAATTAACGGCGCGATCAAAAGTTTTCTGCCGCGCCCTTTCGACATTTTTGATAATTCGGTCATTGTCGCCTTTGATTTCTTTATATTTTTTCCACATATTATAAGTTGGAGCGCGGACGGCTCGTCCGCCAACGGAGCAAAGCGACGTTGAGCGCATTATCTTTATGCAACTCGATGACGGCGATTTTCTCGCGCTTTCCGCGCTCGAAAGCGGACGAGCCGTCCGCGCTCCCAGTACAATTATGAACGGAATTTTAATCATAGACAAACCCGAAAATTTTACGTCGCACGATGTCGTGGCGCGTTTGCGGCGCATTTTGCGGACAAAAAGCATCGGACACACCGGAACGCTCGACCCGTTTGCGACCGGCGTTCTGGTAATGTTAATCGGCAAAGCGACTCGGCTCGCGCAATTTTTGGACAAAGACGCGAAGGAATATGAAGCGATTGTGCGGTTGGGATTTGAAACCGATACCGGAGATCGCACGGGAAATTCCAGATTCCAAATTCCAGATTCCAAATTCCAGATTCCAAATTCCAGATTCCAGATTCCAAATTCCAAATTCCAAATTTCTGAGGAAGAAATAGAAGATGCTTTAACTGGTTTTCGCGGTGAAATTGAACAAACGCCGCCGATGTATTCGGCGAAAAAGGTTGACGGGAAAAAACTTTACGAACTGGCGCGAAAGGGAATTGAAATCGAACGAAAACCCGTCAAAGTAAATATTTACGAACTCGAATTTATGGAAAATGTCGAATTAGCGGAAAATGGAAAATGGAAAATGGAAAATCAAGAAGACGTTGGACTTTGGACTTTGGACTTTGGTCTGAAAGTTTCGTGTTCGGCGGGAACTTATATCAGAACTTTGGCGGAAGATATTGGGAAAAAGTTGGAAACCGGCGCGCATCTCGCCGAATTGCGGAGAACAAAAGCGGGAAAATTCGGCATCGGAAAAAGCGTAACTTTGGAGAAGCTGGAAGAAATTGTTAAAGAAAACAAACTCGGCGAAATTATGATTTCGATGAACGAGGCGATTTCACATTTGCCCGAAGTTAAACTTTCAAATGAAGAAATTGCGAAAACGAAAAACGGCATTAAACTAAAAACGGAACAAATCGCCGACGACGGACGTTTTTTTAGAATGACTGATGACGACGAAAATTTAATCGCGGTCGGTTTTTACAAATCTGCCGAGAGATCAATTCAACCGAAACTCGTTTTGGTGTAGAATGCGCGAAGAGGAAAATTTATGAAAAAGAGATATTTGGCGGCGGGCGCGGCGGCGAGCGCGGTCGGTGGTTTGGTGGCGTGGAAATTTTTGACGCGCCCGAACGATGTTAATTGGGAAAAAGTTGCTGATGAAGTTCCGCATTCGGAAAATTCGCATTTTGTCGAAGTTGACGGCGCGACGGTTCATTATCAGGAATTCGGCGACGCGACCGAGCAGACTTTGCTTTTAATTCACGGTTTTACATCTTCGACCTATGTTTGGCACACGGTCGCGCCGATGTTCGCCGATCAAAATTTCCACGTCATCGCGGTTGATTTGCTGGGTTTCGGTTATTCCGACAAACCGGCGTGGTTTGAATATTCGATTGCGTCGCAGGCGCGAATGATTGAACGACTGATGGACAGATTAGGCATCGGACGCGCGGTTTTAGTCGGCAGTTCTTACGGCGGCGCGGTCGCTTCGACCGTCGCGCTCGATTATCCGGCAAGAGTCGGAAAACTCGTGCTGGTTGACGCGGTGATCAACGACGAAGTAATAAATCAGGGCATTTTGAAATATGCCTCATTTACAGGTTTGGGCGAAGTAGTCGCGCCTTTTCTGCTTGATTCTAAAAGATTTATGCGTCGTCGAATGGAAAATATGCTCGCGCCGCAAAATCATCATTTGATTACGCAGAAGCGGATTGATTCGATAAGTCGCCCGCTAAATGCCGCCGACGCGCATCATTCGGTTTTGAGTTCGGCGCGAAACTGGGACGCGAACCGCATCGAAAAAGACGCTTATTTGATAAATCAGCCGACTTTGCTCGTTTGGGGCGAAGACGACAAAATTATTCCGCTGCAAAACGGCGAAAAACTTCATCGGGAAATCTTAAATTCGCAGCTTTTCGTGCTGAAAGATTGCGGTCACGTTCCGCAGGAAGAAAAACCCGAACGCTTTGTCGAACTCGTTACCGAATTTTGCCGCGATAAAAAAGGTAGAGTGCAGGTGAGTGAAAACGGGGAAATATAATCGAAAATAATTCTGTTTGACTGCAAATTAACCGAATATGCTGGTAATTTTTCTAACGTCGCTGGCAATGCTCTCGACGCTCGGCGGCGGTTTCGCGGCGATTCGTTTTCGCCGCCGCATTCATCTTTTGATGGGATTCGGCGCGGGAGTTCTGCTCGGCGCGACATTTTTCGATTTATTGCCCGAATCGCTGGAAGTGGCACAATCTCAGAATTGGGATTTCAAATGGGTTTTCGGTATCGTGATTGCGGGTTTTCTGGTGTTTTATCTGGTTGAGCGATTGATGATTCTGCACGCTTGTCCCGAAGGCGACTGCGAAAACGAAGCGCACAAAAACGTCGGCAGATTGGGCGCGATTGGGTTGATTATTCACAGCACGCTCGACGGAATGGCAATCGGCGCGGCTTCTTTGATCGGCTGGCACACCGGATTGCTGGTCGCGCTCGCCGTCGTCGCGCACGATTCGAGCGACGGTTTGAACACGATTTTAATCATCACGCGCGGCGAAAAAGTTGAAAAAGGCGATATTATTTTTCTCGTGCTGGACGCGCTCGCGCCGGTTTTCGGCGGTCTTCTCGCGCTGTTTTTTCTTCCCACGCCGACGGCTCTCGCCGTTTTTCTCGCGCTCGCGTCGGGATTTTTTCTTTACACGGCAACCAGCGATTTACTGCCCGAAGCGCATCGCCGCTCGCCGAGTTTTACCGTTTCAATCGCCGCCGTGTTCGGCATAATTTTGATCGGCGCGGCGGTAACAATTCTCGGCGGATAATGATTTTTGGAATTGATTGCGAAAAAAAAAGTTTCTTTTCTCTAAAATTACAAATAAAAGTTTAGACGGAAAATTAAATTTCCCAATCTTCTATTTTTAAATTGCCGATTCGACCGAATTCTTTTGTATTGTGCTTGATGAGCGTCAAGTCGTTTGCTATGGCAATTGCGGCAATCTGCATATCATATCCGCCGATTGGCGTTCCTTTTTTAGCTAAATCGGCGCGAGGTCTGCCAAAAATCAAGGCTGACTCGTCATCAAAAGATAAGGATTGAAACTGATTGAGAAATTTGTTCTGTTCCATTAAAGATTTTTGCGGATTTTGACTCTTCATCGAGCCGTAAAACATCTCGGCTTTGACGATGGAACAAACTGCAATTTCCGACTTCGGCAGTGACTCAAGTTTGCGCCGAACACCTGACTGAAAATTTCGGATATAGACGATACAGGCATTTGTGTCAAGCAGATATTTCAACGAATATATCACTCTATTTTCTCTCCGTCAGATTGAAATGGCTGCGGTTCGCGCTCAGGAAAATCCGGCAAACTTCCGGCTGTTTCTTCAAAAAAACCAATCGGATAACCGTTTTTGTCAACTTCCGCCGTTTCATCTTTTTTCGCTTCTTCATCCAGCGGCAGAATTATTATTTCAACATCGCGGTTTCTCAATTCTCTCGGAATTTTGATAACCGACGGCGCGTTTTTGATTGTTTCACGATAAAAATTCATAGCTGTCAAACTCCTTTTACCTCTTCTGTCCCATAACCAAAATTGAAATGTCCGAATTTATCAACAAACTTGAAATCAAAGCGGTTGTCTTCCCGCAAAACCGGCTTCGACATCGTGCCACCATTCGATTTCGTCGCCTTCGTCGAGCTGCCAGCAGAGAAGAACGACGTTTCCGCCGCGCATCGTGGGGAAATCAATCAAACCGCGCGTGTAATCTTTCAATTGAACGCCGATTTCGTGAAATTCGGTGGTCAGTTTGCCGATTTCATAAAGCGATTTGACGTATTGCGTTCCGCCTTCCATTCCGCCGCCTGATTCCGCCGACATCGCGGCGGCTTTGGCGGATTCGCGCAAAGATGCGATCAACGCATACCGCGCTTTTATTTTTTCCAATTTCGGGCGGATTACGGGCAGTAATTTGTTGGCTTCGTCCAATGTAAAAAGTTTCATCTGTCGTCCGTAATGCGTACCAAATCATTGTACTCGTCGGTTTCTTCATCGGGAAAATTCGCGTCAAAAGGAATTTTGGCGGGAATTTGAGAAAATGATTCGCTCGAATTTCGATTCAAATTGACGGGCGGGGAAACTTCATCAGGCGGAATAAACGACGGAATATCGTATTGTCCGCTTTGCGAAGCGTCTTTGCGAATCAGTTCGGCGATGTCGCCCAGATCAATAAAAAAGTCGGCGACATCAATCAGACGCGGCGCGGTGTTTGAACGATAACCGGCGACTTCGACGCGGCAGCCTTTATACGCGACGGCGTTTAACGCATACACGAAATCTTCGTCGCCCGAAACCAGCACCGCCGTGTCGTAGCGTCCGGCGAGCGACAGCATATCAACCGCGATTTCGACATCGAGATTCGCCTTGCGCGTGCCGTCGTAAAAAGTTTTCAATTCTTTCTGCACGACGCGAAACCCGTTGCGCCGCATCCACAGCAGAAAACCCTGCTGGCGTTCCGCGCCCGCGTCAACGCCGGTGTAGAAAAAGGCGCGCAAAAGTCTGCCGTCGCCCAAAAGGACGCGCAGAAGTTTATTGTAATCAATATCTATATTATGGAAACGGGCGGCGTGAAAAAGATTGTTTCCATCAATAAAAACCGCTACACGACCGCGATGACCAAACTGCCACGACGGATTGGTATTCATTTCAAACTGCATTTTAAACCCTTCTTTATAAAAATTTTAAGATAGATCGAATCGCGGTTGATAATGAATCGGAAAACGGAAAGCGTTTTGTTTAGATAATCTAAAATTTTGCAAATATTGACTGCCGATCAATGTATAATCAACAATTGATTTTTTGCGAAAATAGTTTTCAAAAATATTATAAAAGTAAATTAATTCCCGTTTTTCCTAAAATGACAACCGCGAGTTTGTAAAATATAAGTAAATTAAAAAAAATATGTATTTTCGTTTTTGTGTCGGACAAGCGACCCATTAAAAAGAATACTCGGTTTTCGTCGTATAATCAAAAAAGAGAAGTTTTATGGAAAAAAAAGTTGAACCGCAACATTCGGACGAATGGCTCAAAGACATTCCGCTGCAGACGGAAAATTTGGCATTCAGTCCCGAAGAAATGATTATCTGCGCGAAATGCGCGCGCCACAATCCGCCGACGCGTCTGAAATGTCTCTACTGCGGCGCGGAACTGGAAATTTCCGAAGCGCAGAGCGATTTTCTCAAGCCGCATCTGCGAAAAATGGAAATTTGGGAAAAAGGTTTTAATATAATTTTCAAAGCTGAAACTCAGGATTTTGACGAATCGAAATTGGCGGAAATCGTTAAAATGCTGAAATTTGAAAAAGACTTTTTGAGGAAAACCCTCGATGAGAAAAAAATCCTGCCGCTGGCGCGCGCCGAATCGGAAAAAGAAGCGGAAATCGTCCAGAAAAGATTGCGCGATTACGGCATCGAAACGATAATTTTGAGCGATGAAAGTTTATCGGTCGAAACTCCGCCCAAACGTCTGCGCGGGATCGAATTTTGGGACGATAAAATAATTTTCGTGCTTTTTAACGGCGGCGAAATCGTTGAAATAGCGAATGACGATTTAATTTTAATCGTCTCCGGCGCGATTTTCGAGCGGCGCGTCGAAGCGACCGAAAAGCGCGGTAAAAACGGCGAAAATAAAATTTTACAGACCGATGAAACGACCTCCGACGAATTTTTAATTGACGTTTACAGCCGTCAAAACGAACTCGGCTATCGAATTTACGCCAAAGGTTTCGATTTTTCGGGTTTGGAAACGGAAAAAGGAATTTTAGCCGTTGAAAATATGCGGAAACTCGTCAAAAAACTTCGCGCGGTTGCGCCGAACGCGAAAACTGTTGATGATTATCTGCAAGTTCGGGAAAGTCTCGGCAAAGTCTGGGAAGTCGAACTGAAAACCGATTCGCAAGGATTAAAGCGCGGCGGAGTCGGCAGTTTTAATCTGGCAAATACGACAATCGCCAATAATTCACGGCAATTCATCAAATATTCACGCCTTTGGCGGCAGCTAATATGAGTAAACAATTCAAAGCAAAAAGTTCAAATTCAAAGGTTCAAAGTAATCAGTTCAAAGTAAAAAGTTCAAAAAACGAAACTTCGAGCGCGAAAACCAAAGACCAGAGACCAAAGACCAAAGACCAAAAAACAAATTCCGCCGTTATTTTCGGCGTGATTCCGATTTTAGAAGCGTTGCGGGCGGAAAATCGGCGCATTGAAAAAATTATCATCGCCGACGGCGCGAACGAAAAGCGACTGAGCGATGTTTTGCGATTGGCACAGAATAACGGCGTACAGTTTCAAAAAGTACCGCGCGAAAATTTGCTGAGATTGGTCGAAGAAGGCGCGAATCATCAGGGAATCGTCGCTTTGGTCGCGGCGGCGGAATATTTTGACGCGAACGAACTTTTAAGCGAAATTAAGGCGCGGGAAAATTCTCTGAGCGTGATTTTGGACGGCGTGGAAGACCCGCGAAATCTGGGCGCGATTTTGCGAACCGTCGAATGCGCGGGCGCGGACGGCGTTTTTATTCCCGAACGCCGCGCCGTCGGTCTGACCGAAACCGTCACCAAATCTTCGGCGGGCGCGACCGAATACGTCAAAGTCGCTAAAGTTACTAATGTCAATCGTTTAATTGACGAATTAAAGCAAAATAACATCTGGGTTGTCGGCGCGAGCGGCGATGCGGAAATGGATTACAGCGAATGGGATTGGAAGCAGTCATCAGCGTTAGTGATGGGCGGCGAAGGCAAAGGTTTGCACCGTTTGACGGCGGAAAAATGCGATGTGCTGGTTAAAATTCCGCTGCTCGGCAAAATCGAATCGCTGAATGTTTCGGTCGCCGCCGGGATTATTTTGTTTGAAGCCGTCAGACAGAGAAAATTATCGGATTAAATGAAAATGAGGAGATATTGACTGGAGCGCAATCCGTCCCGGTTGCAATGAGCGCGAAAGCGCGAAAAAGCGTTTCAATAATTTTCAACTTGTAAGTGAACGAGCATTTTTGCCGTTTTCAACGGCATTGCAACCGGGACGGATTGCGCTCCAGTCCATTTAATTATGCAAAAAGATAATTTTAATGTCCGCGAAAACGCGAAAAAAATCGCCGCCGAATATAACGAAAAAGGCGATGCGACGGGTTGGTTTGAAGCACTTTACAATGAAGCCGCCGGAAATCACGAACATATCCCGTGGGCGGATTTGAAGCCGAATAAGTTTTTGAAAAGTTGGGCGGAAAAGACGAATCTGCGCGGCGACGGCAGAAAAGCTCTGGTCATCGGCTGCGGTCTGGGCGACGACGCGAAATTTCTTTTTGACTTGGGTTTTGACGTAACCGCTTTCGATATTTCGCCGACGGCAGTCGAATGGGCGAGAAAACTTCACGCCGAGACGGATATAAAATTTTACGTCGCCGACCTTTTTGATACGCCCGCCGAATGGCGAAAAGCGTTTGAATTCGTGTTGGAAGTTTACACGATTCAGCCGCTGCCGCTCGAAATGCGCAAATCGGTAATTGATGCGATTGCGGATTTCGTCGCCGAAAAAGGAAAACTGGCGGTCGTCACGCGCGGGCGCGAAAACGACGAAATTCCGCCGGAAATGCCGTGGGCTTTGTCGCGCGAAGATTTATCACGCTTTGAAACGGACGGCTTAAAACAAATAAATTTCGAGCAAATGTTCGGCGATGAAGATGAACCGATTAAAAGATTCGTCGTTGAATATGAAAGATGATATTTATTGATCTTTCATCAATCTTTTCCGCGCTTCCAGTGCTTCATTGTAAGCTCCGCCCTTAACATCGCCGATTTTGATGGCGGCTTGATAAATATTGGCGGCGGACTCGTCGCCGTAAAATTCATAAATTCGCCCGATTGCCACGTAAGACAGCGAAAGCAAGGCTGGGTCGGTTTGCGGAGTCGCGGAACTGATCGCGTTGTTGTAAAAATCTTTGGCTTCCAGCAGGCGAGTTCGCCGCGCTTCGGCATCTTTGATGGTTTCGGCGGAAAGGCTGGCGTTGCGTCCGAGCGAATAATAAATGCGCGATGAATCGTTCGGATTTGTCTGTAAAAGTTGCTTTAACTGCGTTTCGGCTTCCTTATAATTTTTATTTTTGATTACCGCATCAATATCGGTAAGTTTTTTGGTGACGGGATTTTCGGCATTCAGCGGCGCGGTTTCAACAGTTTTCCGGCGTTCTTCGCGTGCCGCCAAACCGCGTTTTCGCGCGTCGGCAAACTGCGGCAGACGGTTTGTTTCCTTCGCCGGATCGAGCGATAAAATTATATCGCGCAGGGAACTCGCCACATCAAAACCGGAATTTTCCAAGCCTTTAAATTGATCGGCGAAATAAAACGCCAGCACCGCGCCGTTTTCGTAGGCTTCGGACAGCGACGCGGCGGTTTCGTCCGCCAGCGATTTTTTGAACGCGTCGAGTTCGGCGGAAACCGCTTTTTTCTCGTCAACGGTTTTCATTTGGTCAATTTTCTGCCGCGCCTGCGCCGTCGCATTGCGCGTTTTAACAAATTCAATTTGCCGCGCGTCAGCCGCCGCGACCAGCGAACGCAATGTTGCCAGATAAATATCGGGCGAAATATTCGGGTTTTCCTGCCGCCGCGCGTCGAGCAAAGTTTTAATTCCCGCGTTGAAAGCGGAAATGTCTTTGGCATTCGTCAAAACCAGCGGATCAAAAACAAATTGCAGATAAGCGCGGCGCGCTTCCGACACCGCTAAATTAGTTTCCGGCGGAACAATTACATAATAATCGTCGCGGGCGTTGATAAAATTAATCGTGTTTTTCGGAGCCAGCATTTCTGGCACGATGACAAACCGGCGGGCGCGTTCGCGGACTTCGGTTTTTTGCAGAGTCTTTTTGCCTTTTGTCGTTTTCGATTCGGTTTTGATGCGGTCAATGTATGAAAGCTGCGGTTTTGTATGAAGATAATCGAGCAGTTCACCGACCATAATTTTGGCTGATTTTCGCATATCGTCGCCCGCCGACTGGTAAATTTTTACATAATCGTCGAGTTTCGTGCTTAAAACCGAACGCCGATAAAACTCGCGCACGAGCGGCGAATAATCAAGGACTTCGAGCAAATCGCCCGGCAAATCTTCCGTCCGCGCCGGTTCCGCCAAATCGGGAACGGGCGATAATGTATATGCCATCGAAATAAACGGGGCGAGAATTTCCGCGTCGTTCGCTTTCGGATGACGGCGTTTGTACTGAATGACGAAGTTGCTGATTCTCTGCCGCAAATCGTCGTCCAAATTCGCCAAATCATCCTGTAACTGCCCGCGAAACTGTTCGCCTCGTTCCGATAGAGGAGTTTTAAGTACCGCAACCTCTTTGCCCGAAGCGTTTTTCGTTCGCGCCGCTTCGAGCGATGCCAGAACAACTATTAAGCGTTTGTCAGGCTCGACGCTCACGCCGTAATTGGACAAATCGAAATTTGCGCTCTGAGCGAAAATGTTTAGAGAAAAAACAAGAATAAAAACAAAGGCTAAAACTTTTTTCATCGTTTTCGGGATTAAAAATTTAGGAATGCAAAGATGCAAAACAAGCAAAAATAATAAGGGGAATCAGCTTAAAATATCTTTGTCTGTTTTGCGCCTTTACTTACTTTTAAAGATGCTCTTTTTTTATCTGCGGATGTCTTGACGAAAAAAAGGACAAAGGATTTTACCGCAATTATCCTTTGTCCTTTGATTGTAAATGTGAAAAATCGTCTTATTCAAAACTGCTCAAAGCCTCACCTTCACTTTCGTAAACATCGAAAACCGTCAAAAGTTTGGTAATCGCTAAGAGGTCTTGAATTTTCTGAGTCAGATTTAAAAGTTTTAGCGTTCCGTTTTCTTTGTTGACGGCGGTAAAACTCGAAACAAGTTCGCCGATGCCGCTCGAATCAACGTATCCGACGCTGCCGAGATTTAATAAAATTTTCTTTTTGCCTTCGCTCAACAGACGGCGAATCGTGTTGCGAAGCGCGACGCTGCCTTCGCCAATCGTTACTTTGCCGTCCATATCGAGAATTGTTACATCGCCCGCTTGTCGTTCCGAAATATTAAGTTCAGCCATTATTTTCTCCTTAGTTAAATACAAATTAAGTTTTGATTGCAGATTTTAGACGATAAACGCCTCAAAAGTCCAAGTTAAATAGCGGAATTATCTCTTTTTGAGCATTTTCACAACCATTCCGCCTTCCGCGTGGTTTGACCATTCAACTTCGTCCATAAAAGTTTTCATAAATAGAATGCCGCGCCCGTCGGTTTTCATCAGATTTTCAGAATTTGTCGGGTCGGGAACATCTTCAACCTCAAAACCTTCGCCAAAATCCCTGATAATAATTTCTAATCCGTCGTTCGTATTTCTCAACGTAATTTCGACGAGTTTTGTTTCGTCAAGTTTATTGCCGTGTTTGACGGCATTGGCGACGGATTCGCGCGCCGCCATATCAATCGCGTAGATCGCTTCTTCGGAAAATCCGGCGCGAGAAGCAAAATTGATGGTTTCGACGACGGCTTTATCAATTGATTCGAGCCGACTCGGTATGTTGATTTCTACCTTTTCTTCGTTCACAAGTTTGATTGTAAATTAGCGGTTTTATACGGTTTATGTCAAGACGGAAAGTTATTATTAAGTTTTTTGGAAAATGACTGTCAACTTGTTCAATTTTGTGGCGATTTTGTTTTCTCAAGCCAAAACGCCACAAAAATTCAAGTGGTTTATTTTTTCTTTGGCGGCGATAATTTATTGACAGTGCTGTGTTTACGTGTTTTGGCTATTTTGGCACGGCGGTTGCCAACAATCAAAACGTGAATGAAAGAAACTTTTCGCCGAGACCAAAGGGAAACGATAAAATTAAAAAAAGTTTCTTTCATTCTTTGAAAATAGTCAGAAATTTTTTGGGAGATTAGAAAATGAAAAATAAATTGGGATTTTTATTCGCATTATTATTAGGCTTGGCGATCACGGGTTCGACGTTTGCTCGAAATAATCAAACAATGTCGTCAAAAAACAAGGCTGATAATTCAAAAACAAGCAGTCAAACAATGTCGTCGAAAAGTTCGACACAGACACCAAATACAAGCGGAACGACGGCAGCAGCAAAAGCGACCAAATCAGCAAAACACACGGCAAAAAAACGAAAAACATATCATAAGAATCACACAGCCAAAAACAAAAAAATGAGCAAAAGCGCAAAAAGTGTTCAAGGATCATAAAGTTTCAAGAGGGCAAAAAAGGTAGAGTAAATTCTCCTCCAAACAAGACAGGGCGTAACTTTTCGGGCAGAAAGTTACGCCCTGCTTTTATGAAAGTCTATGAATCGAAGTTCAGACAAGTTTAACCGGATTTTTTTGTGGCTGTTTGTAGCAGGCGGTTTATTGTCGCTTTTGCTTTACGGGTTATCTTCTTTTTTTACCAAACCGACGGTTGAAACTGTAACGACTCACGCGCCGACGCTGAAATCTGATAATCAAAACCAAACTCAGGAAATAAATTATGAAAAACGGAAGGGAAAATAGTTTTTCAATCCGGCTTTATTTCAAATCTTTCCGCCATTCGATAAAGCGTCCGGCGGTCAATGCCGAGAATTTCCGCCGCTTTTGTGCGATTGCCGTTTGTTTTCTCCAAAACGTAAATTAAATATCTTTTTTCGAGTTCGTCAAGACTCGGTAAATCCGCGTAAATTTTTTCCGATTCATAATTCGCCGACGTTTGTTTTGATTCGCCGGAAAGAATGTTGACGGGCATATCTTCAGTTAAAATTTCGCCGCCGCGCGACCTCAAAGCGGCATATTCGACCGCCGCTTCGAGTTCGCGGACGTTCCCTTTCCATTCGTAAACAGCCAGTTTTTTCAGAGCATTTTCCGAAAAACGAAGGTTTTCTTTGCCGACGCTCTGCCGCGCTTTTTGTAAAAACTTTTCCGCCAAAATTGAAATGTCCGTCGGACGTTCACGAAGCGGCGGCACGCGCAAACTGACGACGCTCAAGCGATAAAATAAATCTTCGCGGAAATTTCCCGCGGTCACTTCATTTTCCAAATCTCGATTGGTCGCGGCGATGATTCGCGCGTCAACCTGACGGGTTTGCGTCGAACCGACGCGCCTGATTTCGCCTTCCTGAAGCGCGCGCAATAGTTTGACCTGCATCGCCGGAGAAGTTTCGCCGATTTCGTCCAGAAAAAGCGTTCCGCCGTCGGCTTCTTCCCAAAGTCCGCGGCGGTCGGCGTTTGCGCCGGTAAACGAACCTTTCGCGTGTCCGAAAAGTTCGGCTTCGAGTAGAGATTCGGTCAGCGCGCCGCAGTTGACGGCGATGAATGAACTATCTTTGCGCGGCGAATTTTGATGAATGGCGCGGGCGACCAGTTCTTTGCCCGTGCCGGATTCGCCCAAAATCAAAACCGTCGAACGAGTCGGCGCGACGCGGGCGATTTCCTTGTAGAGTTCGATCATTTTCGGCGAACTGCCGACCATCGCGCCGGAATTTAAACTTTCGATCTGAACATTTTCAGGTTTGGAATTTTGATCAACCGCGCGTTTTGCCGTCGCAATTATTTCGT
Organism: Pyrinomonadaceae bacterium; assembly: GCA_965218105.1. Lineage (GTDB taxonomy): Bacteria > Acidobacteriota > Blastocatellia > Pyrinomonadales > Pyrinomonadaceae. The sequence goes on along the minus strand of OZ244585.1, from coordinate 752,759 downwards.
CAACTTTGAAAGGCTTCGAGATAAAATCCCACGCGCCTTCGCGCGTCGCTTCCACCGCCGTTTCCAGCGAACCGAAGCCGGTTACCAAAATCACCGGCGATTTTTCGCGCAGCCGCTTTAATAAATCCAAACCGGACAAATTCGATTCGAGATTGATGTCGCTGATGACGAGATCGAAATTTTCCCGCTCCGATAAAATCAGAGCCTTTTCGGGCGCGTCGGCGGTTTCGATGTGCCAACCTTCGGCGGACAAAATCTCCTTTAAAAGTTCACACGAAGCATTATCATCATCAATAACGAGAATCTTTTTCGTTTCCGCCGGTTTCATAAAATTTCCTTTTTCGTCATTTTCGGCAATTGATTGAATTTTCATCAAGTCATAATAATCAACGAGAATAAAAATCGTGGCGGCGAATAAAGTGACCGATCCGCCGGGAAAAGTGTAATCAGCAATTTTCTCATATAATTTGCTGTTTTCCCAATTGTTGCGAACAAACAAAAATGAAAGGCAACGGACATACCACAGACAGAGTTGTAAGAAACAGCATATCAGCCTTTAAGCGGCGTTATTTTGTGTGGCGTTTTTGTTGTTTTTAATCAAAAACGCCGCGCTTTTTCATTAAAATGCGATCAAATTATTTGTATTTGAACGAGCAAAGACAAAACTTTGCGACTCTAAGCAATTTGGCACAAACTTTGCGAATTCGTCTATTAATGACTTTGACGAAAATGGGAAAAATTTATGACGGCACAAACGGAAAATCTTGCCCGGAAATTTCTAAAGAGCGAATGGTCAAAACTGACGGCGCGGGAACGGAAAGTTATCGAAAGTTTGATAAACCGTTCAAACGTCAGCCGCAATATCAATCAGCAATTTGACGACGAGCGCGCATTCGGCGATAAAGTTGCCGATAAAGTCGCGGCGTTCGGCGGTTCGTGGACATTTATCGGAATTTTCGGCGGAATTCTTTTTGTCTGGGTGATAATAAATTCGTTCGTTTTGATGGGCAGAGCTTTCGATCCGTATCCGTATATTTTGCTGAATCTTTTTCTTTCGATGCTCGCGGCGATTCAGGCACCGGTGATAATGATGTCGCAAAACAGACAAGCGGCGCGCGACAGACTCAACGCGTCGCACGATTATGAGGTAAATCTCAAATCTGAATTGGAAATACGCAATCTGCACGAGAAAATTGACGAACTGCGCGACCACAAATGGATAGAACTGGTTGAAATGCAGCAGCAGCAAATTCGCATTTTGGAAAGGCTTTTGCGTGAACAGATGAAAAACTAATTTTTGCCGGATTTTTATCAACGTGCCGTTCAAACTTTTGAAGCCCGCACGAAATAAAAGCGCATAATTTGCGCTCTTATTTCGTGCGGGCTTTCTCCGTTATATATTTGTTTATTTTGTCGTATTTCGCACCGTTTCAAAATAATAAAAGGCGATGTCTTACAAAAGCATCACCTTTTATTGAATGATGAATCGGGATTAGAAAATGCCGAGAAACTTTTTGTGTTTTTTCTTTGTTTTAGTTTTCTTAGCAGCCATTTTTGCTTCTTTGCGTTTTTGAGCGGCTTCTTTCTTCGCTTCCATACTTTTTTCCGCAGATTCCTTTTTGTCGCCGTCGGTTTGTTTTTTAGACATTCCCGAATTTGTTTGATAAATGTTAAATTCCTTGCCGAAAACCAAAGCATTGGCACTTAATAAAAGTGCTGCCATCGTCGTTATTAAAAACAATTTTTTCTTCATAAATAAATTACTTCTCCTCGTTTTTTTTCCAGCATTATTAATTGCCTAAATCATTACCTGAGCAATGTTTGTGCCAAAGTGAAACGCAGTCAAATCAACAGATTTTCTGCAGTTTGGGCAAAATAAGATGAGGCAGATTTGCCTTTGAAGACAAATCTGCCTCACAAAACCGGCAAAAATAGATTTTTATCAAACCTTTATTTTTCAGAATTGATTTTCCCAAAAAGTAATTTAATTTTCGTGCCTTTGCCTGCTTCGCTTTCAACTTTGATTTCCGCCTCGTGATTTTGCATAATCTGTTTGACAACCACCAAACCCAAACCCGTTCCGCGTCCGCGTTCTTTGGTCGTAAAAAGCGGCTGAAAAATGTGTTCGCGCACTTCTTCGCTCATTCCTATGCCGTCGTCGGCAAACTCAACTGTAACTTTGTTGTTTTTGGATAAAGTTGAAACTTCTAATTTTCCGCCGTCCGGCATTGCGTCCAGAGCATTTTTGACGAGATTCAAAAAAACCTGCTGCAATCTTTCGGCATCGCCCGAAATGTCCGGCAAATTTGCGTCGAGATTTTTGATGAGTTCGACGTTCGCTTCCTGCAAAGTCGGTTCAACCGCGTCGAAAGTTTTGCTCAAAACGTCATTTAAGTTCAAAGTTTTGCTTTCCGAAACGCCGAAACGCGCTTTGTTGAGCATTTCGCGGACGATGTTTTCGATGCGTTCGATTTGCGCCGAAATTGTTTTCAAACGGTTTGCGTCTTTCGATTCGGCGGGCAGCGAAGTTTGCAAAAGCTGAACGTGACCGCTGATTAAATTGAGCGGCGTGCCGACTTCGTGGGCGAACTGCGCGGCGGTTTGTCCGGCGGCGGCGAGGCGTTCCATTTCGCTCATCTGCCGCGCGGCGCGAAAAAGTTCAAGATTGGCGGTTTCAAGCTGTTCGTTTTTTGCCGACAGTTCGGAAGTCGCTTCGCGCACTTTTTCCTGCAAAAGCTCGCTGCGTTTTTCGCGCTCGGCAGTCATCTCGCGGATTTGCGACATCATCGAATTAAATTCGTTGGACAACAAACCGAATTCGTCAAGTTTTTCCTTTTCGACGACTTCCACCGCCAAATTTCCCGTTTTGGCTTTGTCCATCGCCGCCAGTAATTTTTCCAGCGGACGATAAACCAAACTTTGAAAGAGCAAATAAAACGCCGCCGTCATCAGCAAAACAGTGGCAAGCGCGATCCACGACAAATTCAAAGCGTAGCGCAGAGCGACGTTTGAAACCGTGTCGAGTTTTTCGACGACTTCAACCGCGCCGTCAACGCGCTTTTTAATAATGACGGGCGCGAAAACACGAAAAAGCGATTCGTCCGTTCTTATCTGCGGCTGATCGGTTACTTCCGAAGCCGAACCTTTTCGCAGCGCGTTTTTCGTTTCGTCGGGAATCGCGCTGAGCGGAAAACTGTCGTCTGAAGCGGCTTCAACCGTAAAATCTACGCCGTTAAATTTCCAAACGCGCACCGTTACGAGATTCGGACGCGAGCCGCTGACCAGATTCGTCAGCCGTTCCAAATCGTCCTGATCAATATTTTCGGGGAAAAGAGAAAGATGCTCCGCCAGATTTTCGGCTTCGAGCTGGGCAAGCTGTTTTTGCTCATCACGAAACTGGTTGGCAACGCGCACACTAATCAAAAGCAGCGCGACAATCAAAACGACAAGCGCGACCGCCGAAGCCAAAAGCGCGGTTTTAATATGAAGTTTGAGCGATTTCATACGACAAAATTATTATAATAAATTTTGCCGACGATGATGAGAAATTATTCGGGAAAATTTGCAGGGCTAACAGGATAATTAGAATAAATTATTTATGTTTTATCCCTAATAATCCTGTTATCCCTGCAAATTTCTTGATCAAATAATGTCAGGATTTTTAACAACCGCGATAAACGGCAGGTTGCGATAGCGTCCCGCCGCGTCCAAACCGTAACCGACGACGAATTTGTTCGGGATTTGAAAACCGCAGTAATCAATTTTCAGTTCTTTTTTGATGCGCGGTTCGGGTTTGTCCAAAAGCGTGGCGATCTTTATCGAATTTGCGCCGCGCGAACCGAGAATTTCCGTCAGGCGAAATAAAGTCAAACCCGTATCAACAATATCTTCGCAGATTATCACGTCTTTGCCGCGAATCGGATTGGTCAAATCTTTCAAAATTTCCACGTCGCCGGTGGAAACAGTTCCGTCTTTGTAACTGGAAACCGCCATAAAATCAATCGAAAGTTTCAAATTAATCTCGCGCATCAAATCCGCCATAAAAACGCACGAACCTTTTAAAACGCCGATTAAAACCAAATCTTTTTCGGCATATTCATCGGTTATCTGCGCGCCCAGTTCAGCAACGCGAACTTTTATTTGTTCGGCGGAATACATTGTTTCGAGATTATCGTTTGAAAATTCGGTGTGGTTTTTGGCTGACTGCGTTTCCATCTTGTGTCTCCGTGATTTGATTGAATTGGTTTTTGAAAATACTATGTGAGAAGAAAGAAAAGGTCAATTATTCAAACTGAAAAACTATGTCCGAAGCAAACGAAACCCGCGACCGCGTTCGCGCCTTAGTCAAACAAGTTCTGGAAAGCGTTCCGCTCGAAGAAGAAACGCCGCCGGAAAAATTTCCGCAGCGCGTGGTTGTCAATTCGCTGAAAGATGAAATCGGCAAAGAATATGACCGCGACGAATCGGCGAAAAATTTGATTACCGAAGACGATTTGCGCGGTTTGGAAACGGGCGCGAAACTTCGAGTTTCCGAAAATGCCAAATTTACGCCGCTCGCCGACGACATTATTAAAAATAAAATTATCATTTTAATCAAAAAAAGCGAACGTCATTCCTCGTCAAAAATTCAGTCCGTCGCCGTCGGCGCGGATCACGGCGGTTTTGAATTCAAGGAACAGTTAAAAGATTTTCTCGCCGAAAAAGGCTTTCGCGTCCACGATTTCGGCACGAATTCCAAAGACGCGGTTGATTATCCCGATTTCGCGCACGCTGTTGCAAAATCGGTCGGCGAAAAGCATTCCGATGTCGGAATTATCATTGACGGCGCGGGAATCGGTTCGGCAATTGCCGCCAACAAAGTTCCGAACGTGCGGGCGGCGGCTTGTTATTCGGTTCAGCTTGCAAAAAATTCGCGTGAACATAACGGAGCTAATGTTTTAACTCTCGGCAGCGGACAAAATTCGTTCAATGAAATCAAAGAAATTGTCGAAGCGTTTTTGAATACCGATTTGACCGAAGATCGCCATAAAAAGCGCGTCGGCAAAATTGACGCAATCGAAATGCAGTATAAAAGGTGATAAAATTAAGAAGTTAGCGAGGTAAAATTGATGGAAAATATGACTGCTGAAATTACATCGAACGCTTTCACGCCGCCGAGCCTTCCGCGCGACACGATTTCATATCGAAAATTTCTCGAATGGAACGGCGAAGAAGGCTGGTTTGAATGGGTGGACGGCGAGGTGATAAAAATGAGTAATCCGAGTTTGAGACATCAGCAATTGTCGAGATTTTTAACGGCAATTTTACAGTTTTGGATTGAAACGAAAAAAATAGGCGAAGTCATTCCTTCACCTTTTCAAATAAAATTCGACTTTCGACCGTCGGGCAGACAGCCTGATGTTATGTATATTTCCAACGAAAATCTGCATCGCCTCGAAAAGCAGTACGTTGACGGAACGGCGGATTTAATCGTCGAAATCGTGTCGCCGGAAAGTCTCGCCCGCGATACGCAGGACAAATTTCTGGAATACGAAATGGCGGGCGTTAAAGAATATTGGATAATTGATCCGAACACGCGGACGGCTAATTTCTACGGCTTTGACGAAAGCGGTAAATACAAAATGCTCCCGATTTCAGCCGGTAATAAATTTGAAAGCCGCGTCATCGAAGGACTTTGGATAAATACCGACTGGCTTTGGCAGGAATCATTGCCGAATTTGATGGATGTTTTGAAGAATTGGAAACTTATTTAAGGAGTAAAAAATTATGCCGCAAACAAATCTTGAAGTTTCAAGTGCATCCTCAGCTTTCGTTCCGCAAAAGTTGACTTACGAAGAATTTTTGCGCGAATACGACGGTCAATACGCCGAATATGTCGAAGGAGAGGTGATAAAACCAATGTCGGTAACACAAAGACACGATTTTTTGATAGGGTTTTTAAGAACTGTTTTGACATTTTATATCGAAACAAAAGGTTTAGGAAGACTTTGCGGTGAGCCTTATCAAATGAAAATGGTTTTAGAAGGAAAAATCAAAGGACGCGAGCCTGACCTGTTTTACGTCAAAACGGAGAATCTTGACCGCATCGGCGAACAATTCTTCGACGGCGCGGCGGATTTGGTAATTGAGGTTATTTCACCCGAAAGCGTGGTCAGAGATACGGTTGATAAATTTGAAGAATACGAAGCGGCGGGCGTGAAGGAATATTGGATAATCAACCCGAATCAGCGGACAGCAAATTTTTACGGTTATGACGAAAAAGACAAATACAAACTTCTCCATCTTTCGGCGGAAGGCATATTTGAAAGCCGCATAATCGAAGGACTTTGGATAAATACGGACTGGCTTTGGCAGGAAGAATTGCCCGGATTGATGCAGATTTTGAAAGATTGGAATTTGGTTTAGAAAATGAACTTATCGAACGGAAATTACGAAAATTTAGTCGAGCAAATCACGGATTTGGTCTTGTCGAAACTCGACGGCGAAAATGATTATTGTCCGTCGTTTTGCCGCGCCGATGTCGAACGCATCGTTGACGCGGGCGCGTCGCGCATCGGAATTGTGTTGGGCGAAACGGCAACGGCGCGCGATTGGGCGAGTTTGATTGACCACACTTTGTTAAAGCCTGAAGCCAGCGAATCCGACATCAAAAAACTGTGCAACGAGGCGATGCAGTTCGGTTTCGCGTCGGTTTGTGTCAATCCGAGTTGGGTGAAAAAAGCGGCGGAATTTTTGCGCGGCTCGAATGTTCCGGTCTGCACGGTGATCGGTTTTCCGCTCGGCGCAACTCTTTCGGATGTCAAGGCTTACGAAGCGCGGCGGTCAATTTTCAACGGCGCGAAAGAAGTTGATATGGTCATCAACATCGGCGCGTTAAAATCCGGCGACAACTGCGCGGTCGAAGACGACATTCGCGCCGTCGCCCAAGCCGCGCACGAAAATAATGTGTTGTTAAAAGTAATCATCGAAACCGCGCTTTTAACCGACGACGAAAAAATTCGCGCGTGTCTGGCGGCAAAAAACGCGGGCGCGGATTTCGTCAAAACCTCAACCGGATTCGCCAAAGGCGGCGCGACGGCGGATGACGTGGCTTTGATGCGCCGAACCGTCGGAAGAAATTTGGGTGTCAAAGCGTCGGGCGGCGTGAAGGGAATTGACGACGCGCGGAAAATGTTTGAAGCCGGCGCGACCAGAATCGGCGCGAGCGTCGGCGTAAAAATTGCTCAGGAAGCGAGCGGCGTGAAATCAGATGTCGTTGTGGGAAGTTATTAAAAAGAGAAATTCGACTATTTTCAGAGAGCTAAATCCGGTGAAATTTTTCGTATTTCAATACGCTATTTCATTCAACAAACTCAAAAAGAATCGGACGCGCGGGCGAAGCGTCGGCGGCGAAAGCGGCGATTTGCAGGTTGAGCAAATAAAAACCGTCTTCAATAAAATTCGGCACGAAAATCAATTCCGTAATCGTGTTATTTCTGCGGCTTTTCGCGTTCAATTCAAATTTTCCGGCTTCGATATTCCAGAAAATTCGATGATTTGAAAGTTTTCCTTCATCGTAAATCCGGTCAATCGAAGGCATATCAACGAGCAGATGTTTGATGCCGATTTGGACGATAAATTCCATCGCTTCGGTCGTGAAAAACGGCGGAATGATTTCGAGATATTCACGCGATAATTTGCTTTCGTCGTTCGGTAAAGTGCGAATTATCAAACCCTCGATATTTGGAATTTGGAATCTGGAATTTGGAATCCGCAAAGCGTTTTCGATTGATTTGCGAGTGATCAATTTGTCATTTTCGCTCAATTTAACCGCGTAAGTTTCGTTCGTTTCGTTCGCGTTTTCCGGTTTAACCGAAATCAAACTTACCGGAACAAACGCATCTCTTAAGCATTCGTGAATTGAAATTCGCTCGTTTGTGATGTGTCCGACGCATTCGGTGTGTGTGCCGTTGCAGTGCGGAATAAACGTAATTTGCTCGAAATTACAGCTTCCGTTTTGCCGCGTGTCGCCGACGATTGCGCCCGCCTCGCACGGTTTTGACTGCGCCTTTTCCACGCCGTAAGCGTTCGGCTGTGCGCCGTTGAAATTTAGCGGAATTGAAATATCGAGCGGCTTTTCGCTGTTTATTTTGTGAGTTTTATCATTAATTTCGATTGAAATTTTCATTTAATCAGAGTGATTTTAATTCATTGAGAGCGTTTCTTTGAACGGTGAAAAGTTGACCGACACCTATTTCGGCGAGTTCGAGCATCTGATTCATTTGTTCGCGGTCAAACGGTTCGCGTTCCGCCGTTCCCTGAATTTCGATGAATCTTCCCGCGCCCGTGCAGACGATGTTCATATCAACTTCGGCGTTGGAATCTTCTTCGTAACACAGATCGAGAATCGGCGTACTTTCAATCATTCCGACGCTGACGGCGGCGACTTCGGAAATTATCGGGTTTTTTTTAATTTTGCCCGTTTGCAGAAGTTTTTTGACCGCCAAAGCGAGCGCGACACACGCGCCCGTGATCGAAGCGCAGCGCGTTCCGCCATCGGCTTGCAGCACGTCGCAGTCAATAAAAATCTGCCGTTCGCCCAAAAGTTTCAGATCAACGACGGCTCGCAAACTTCTTCCGATTAATCGCTGAATTTCCTGCGTTCGCCCCGAAGGTCGCAAAGTTTCGCGGTTCGTGCGCGTGTGCGTCGCGCGCGGCAGCATCGCGTATTCCGCCGTCACCCAACCGGTTCCTTTATTTCGCAGGAAAAACGGAACTTTTTCTTCAACCGTCGCCGTGCAGATAACTTTCGTATTGCCGACTTCGATCAACGCCGAACCTTCCGCATATGGCGAAAAATTCGGCGTAATGCGCGTTTCTCTGATTTGTTCGTGCGTTCTGTTGTCAGTTCGTGTGTAATTCATAAATTCGTCAATCGTTAATCGTCAATCGTCAATCGTTCTTTCTATTAACGATTGACGATTGACGATTTACGAGATTTTGTCTGTTCCAAAAACTTCGATTGCTTCGAGTTTCGCGGGTTTTACGCCCAAAAATCTTTCGGCGACGCGGGCAAATCTTTCCGCCGCGTCGGTTACGTAAAAATGGTCTAAGTCATCACATAATTTTCGCGGCGTTTTAGTTTTAGGCGGATTTTTATTAAATAAATTCTTTGTCGTCAGTAATTTTTCGATTTCTTCGGCGGTCGCTTCGCCGGAATCAATCAGCTTAACATTTTCGCCGACGGTTTGCTGAATAACGTCGCGTAAAATTGGGTAATGCGTGCAGCCCAAAACCAGCGCGTCAACATTTTCTTCAATCATATTTTGCAGATATTTTGTGGCGATTGACAAAGTTTCCGGCTCGCGCGTCCAATTTTCTTCCGCCAAAGATACGAATAAAGGACACGCCTTTTCGATAATTTTTGCCGTTGCGGAAGCGAATTTGATAGCTTCCGAATAGGCGCGGCTCGAAATTGTAGCTTCGGTGGCGATCACGCCGATTTTCGGATTCTTTTTGTCTTTCGTAATTGCGACGGCTTTTCTCGCGCCGGGTCCGATCACGCCGACGACATCAATGCCGATTTTTTCGCGGATTTTCGGCAACGCCAGCGCGGAAGCCGTGTTGCAGGCGACGACTAATAATTTAATGCCGCGCGATACTAAAAACTGCGAATTTTCAATCGCGTATCTTTCAACCGTCGCCAGCGATTTTGTTCCGTATGGAACACGCGCCGTGTCGCCGAGATAGATAAATCGTTCATTCGGCAGACGATTGTGCAGGGCGCGATAAACCGTCAAACCGCCGACACCGCTGTCGAAAATGCCGATTGGCAGATTTTCTTTTTGTGCTAATTTTTCCGAAACGCCGGTAATCGTCATTGTGATAAAGTTTTATCGAAAACGTGAAATATGAAAGAATAGTTGCAGTTTGCGAAAATGTCAAAATAGTTGTGATTTTACATATTAATTTGAAGAATATCATTGAAACGAGCGCGAAATTTTAAAACGAAAAAGCCGAATTCGGAGCGGGCAGTCACGGAATTCGGCAAATTGAAATTTTGAAATAAAGCTATTAATTTTTACGCAAATCTCTGATAATTTTCCAATAAATGTTCGGTTGATAAAAAATCTATAACGAACGAAACCAGCCTTTCGCTGACCGGCACACCGAGTTCGTTTTGCATTTCCTCGGCTATTTCGTCCGAACCTTTTCTGCCGTCGCACTTTTGCCAAACATAAGCCGATGTGGGATTTAGGCAGATCGCCTTTTCATTTCGCAAATCATTTATAAAAAGTTCGCCGGTAACTTCTTTGACCACTAGATCGTTTCTTCTCGCAATTGGTTTCATATATTTCCCTCCGTCAAAATTTATCCGATTCGGACGATTACTCAATTGGCAATGTTTGTGCCAGAATATTTAATTTGTTTTGAAACTCGATAATACACAGGTAAAATCGAAAATTTCGATTATCGGCAGGCTTAATTTCGAATATTAAGTCAGTCAATTTGACCGACTTTTTCACGACTTTCGTCAGTTTAGAATGATGTAAAGTTTTAGGTTAATATATGATTAAAGAAAATGATTATTACGGATGAAACAACTTTATGAGTTCTAAAAAAAGTCTGATTACTTTAACGGACAGCGGTTTGTATTGCGAGCGCGGCGATTTTTACATTGATCCGTCTCTGCCGGTCAAAAAGGCGATTTTGACGCACGCGCACGCCGATCACACTTATCGCGGCAGTGGAAATTATCTCGTGCCGACGGAAGGCGAGCGGCTTTCGCGCATTCGTTTGGGCGACGAAGCCGTAATCGAATCAATGCCTTACGGCGAAACGCGGACGATTAACGGCGTGAAAATTTCGTTTCATCCGGCGGGACACGTTCTCGGTTCGTCGCAAATTCGCGTCGAATATAAAGGCGAAATTTGGGTCGCGTCCGGCGATTATAAACTCACGCCGGACGCGACGTGCGCGCCGTTTGAATTCGTGCGCTGTCATAAATTTATCACCGAAGCGACGTTCGGACTGCCGATTTATCGTTGGACACCGACGGAAAAAGTTTTCGAGCAAATCAATGAATGGTGGCGCAGAAATCAGGAACGCGGTAAAGTTTCCGTCATCGGCGCATATTCGCTCGGCAAAGCGCAAAGAGTAATGAACGGCGTTGACCGCAGCATCGGCAAAATCTTTACGCACGGCGCAGTTGAACGTCTGACCGAAGCATATCGGGAATGCGGCGTTGATCTGCCCGAAACAAAATACGTCGGCGCGGTTGAAAACAAAAAAGATTTCGCCGGTTCGCTCGTCGTCGCGCCGCCCGCCGCGTTAGCTTCGACGTGGACGCGCCGCTTCGGAGCGCATTCGACGGGATTTGCGTCCGGTTGGATGATTGTGCGCGGTGCGCGGCGGCGCAAAGCCGTTGACCGCGGTTTTGTTTTGTCAGACCACGCCGATTGGACGGAACTACAAACCGCCATTCGCGCGTCCGAAGCCGAAACCGTTTTTGTAACACACGGATTTATCGAAGAATTAGTGCGCTGGCTCAACGAAAACGGCGTGAACGCGAAACCTTTGAAAACGCAGTATGTCGGCGAGGAAGAGTTATCAATTGATAATTGACAGTGGATAGTTGATAATTTTTTTAATCATTATCAACTATCAATTATCTATGAAATTATTCACCGAACTTTACACCGAACTCGACCAAACGAACAAAACAAATGAAAAGGTCGAAGCTCTGAAGTTTTATTTTGAACGCGCTAATCCTGAAAATGCGGCGTGGGCGATGTATTTTTTGTCGGGCAGAAAACCGAAGCAGATTATTCCGTCGAAAAAACTGCGCGAATGGGCGATGGCGGAAGCTGATGTTCCCGAATGGCTCTATGAAGAATCGCGCGATACGGTCGGCGATTCGTCCGAAGCAATCGCGCTGCTTTTGCCGAACAACGCGACGGTTGACGAAACGCCTCTGCGCGAATTGGTCGAAGAAAAACTTTTGCCGCTTCGCAAAGCGGACGAAGCGCATCAGAAAAGCGAAGTCTTAAAGGCTTGGCGCGGAATGGATTACACGCAGCGGCTGATTTACAACAAACTAATTTCGGGCAGTTTCCGCGTCGGCGTATCGCAAAAACTCGTGATGCGCGCGCTCGCGCAACTTTCGGAAATTCCCGACGACATTATCGCGCTGCGTCTGATGGGTCATTGGGAGCCGACAGCGGAATTCTTCAAACATCTGACAAATCCGCAGATTGAGGAAGATGAAACGCCGATTGCGCGTCCGTTTCCGTTTCATCTGGCGCATCAGATTGATTTTCCGACCGACGATTTAGGCAGCATTTCCGATTGGCAAGCCGAGTGGAAATGGGACGGCATTCGCGCTCAGGTCATCAAACGCGGCGGCGAAGTTTTCATCTGGTCGCGCGGCGAAGATTTGATGACCGAATGCTTTCCCGAAATCGCCAAAGCCGCCGAAAATCTGCCGAACGGCACGGTTTTAGACGGCGAAATTCTGCCGTGGATTTATGATGCGGTGATGCCGTTTAACGAACTGCAAAGGCGCATCGGACGCAAAACCGTCGGCAAAAAACTGCTCGCCGAAGTTCCGGTAATTCTGCAATGTTACGATTTGTTGGAATTTGAAGGTAAAGACATTCGCACATTTGAGTTTCGCACACGGCGCGAGTTTCTCGAACAAGTTTTGCAAAGTCTAGACGAAGAAACCCGCCAAGTTTTTCGTCTGACCGACACGGTTGAAGCCGGAAACTGGCAGGAATTAGCGGAAATCCGCGAAACTTCGCGCACATTAAAAGTCGAAGGTTTAATGCTCAAAAAACTCGACTCAGTGTATCGAACGGGCAGACATCGCGGCGATTGGTGGAAATGGAAAATTGACCCGTTCATGATTGACGCGGTTTTGCTCTACGCACAAAAAGGCACGGGAAAACGCGCTAACTTGTTCACCGATTACACTTTCGCCGTTTGGTCGGGCGGCGAATTAGTGCCGTTCGCCAAAGCGTATTCCGGTTTGACCGATGCGGAAATCCGCCGTGTTGATAATTTTGTGCGAAGAAATACAAAGGAAACTTTCGGTCCCGTGCGAAGCGTTACGCCGGAACTCGTTTTTGAATTAGCTTTTGAAGCAATCCAAAAATCAACACGCCACAAATCCGGCGTTGCCGTCCGTTTCCCGCGAATCCTGCGCTGGCGCGAAGACAAACCGATTGAAGAAGCCGACTCGCTGGAAATGATTCACGCGCTTTTGGATGAATATGAAAACGATAAAAGTTAAAAAATTCGGTAACTGATGCGCGTTAAATTTTCAAAACGCGGAGCGGACTGGAGCGCAATCCGTCCCGGTTGCAATGAGCGCGGAAGCGCGAAAAAATCGTTTCGATAACTTTCAACTTGAATATGAACGAGCGTTTTTGCCGTTTTCAACGGCATTGCAACCGGGACGGATTGCGCTCCAGTCCGCTCCGCAAATTTAACAGACATCAGTTGCTAAAAAATTATCCTGTTATCCCGGCAAATTATGTTTTAAAACTTATGCAAATGGTAAGTGAAGCAAACAGCCCAAAAAGCGAAAATCCCGTCGTGGTGGAAAATCATTATCCGCATTTGAAAATCACGAAGGAAAAATTTCCGCGTCTGCTCGTTACGCGCCGAATTACAAACGAAAAAGACGGGTATTTCGGCGCGTTTCTGCCCGAAACGGGCGTGCGGATTTGGCTCGGACTGCTCAATAAAATTTTCCGTTTGCGAAGCTGTAAAATAAAAATTGACGGCGATTTTCCGCAGCCGTGTCAGATGTTTTACGCGAAAAGATGCGTCGCGCCGTGTGTCGCCGAAATTTGCGCGGAAAGCGAATATATCGAATATGTCGAGGCTTTGCGGCTTTTTTTAAGTGGACGTGAAGCGGAATTTGTCGAATTTTTAGAAAGCAAAATCGGCGTATTGGCGGAAAGTCTGGAATTTGAAAAAGCTGCGAAATGGCGCGACATTTTAGTAAATTCGCAAAAACTTTTCACCGATAAAAAATTACGGCTGTGGCTTGATGACGCGGTTGACAGTTACGAAATCGAAGAAACCGGCGAAAATTACATTGTTTATTTGGTTACGACACGCGGCAGAAAATTTTTGGGCGGCAAAGAGTTTGTTTTTCCAAAAGAAAATCTGACGGCGGAAATTGTTATAAGCGAAGTTATCAAGCAGTTTTATGTGTTTCACGCGCCGAAGGAAATTCGTCTGACGCGCGATTTTCCGATGCGTAAATCGCTGCAAAAGTTTCTGAGCGAAAAATTCGCGCACACCGTCAAAATCTCAATCGTCAAAGACGGTTTGAACATCACGACGAAGCGTAAAATAAAACAGACAAAATTTGAATCGGAATTTGAAAAAATCAATGAGCCGAAAACGGTTGAAGACATAAAAAGCGAACTGCAAAGGATTTTTAATTTGAGGAAAAAGCCCGCAAAAATCGAGGTTTTTGATGTCGCGCATATTTCGGGTCAAGATTTTGTCGCGGCGAGTGTGCTTTGGAAAAACGGCACAATCGCGCCCGAAGATTTTCGCTTTTATACATCGCACGAACAAAACGAACTCGGCGCGATGGCAAATGCTGTTACCAAAAGGTTTATGGACAAAACTTTGCCCGATTTGCTGTTAATTGACGGCGGCATTTCGCAGCTTCGCGCCGTCAAAACCGTTTTGGAAAATCTGAATATCAAAAATGTCGCCGTAATTTCCGCCGTCAAACCTCACGGCAGACACAGCGAAATTTCACATTTTTTAACGTCGGACGAAAGAAAAATCGAATTTGAAACGGGCAATCAAATTTACGAAACTTTGCGCCGACTGCGCGACGAAGCGCACAATATCGCCAACCAAGCGCATCGCGGGCAGCGCGACAACCGGCATTTATTTGAATTCGAGAAAGTTTTTCGCGGTTTTGACGAAGCGGACCGAAAAAAGATTTTGAGAAGTTTCGGTTCGGTCAACAAAATTATCGAAGCCGACGAAAAAGATTTTACTGCTTTGGTCGGCGCGGAAAAATCGCAGAAACTGCGGCGAAATTTAGACGATATTTTACAAAGCGAAAACTCGCTGACAATTCCAATTGTGCCGCTTCGATTTGACGAAAGCGGCGGCGCGGCGGAAGATTTGATTCCCATTCTGCCGCGATAAATAAAAGAAATTTGCAGGGATAACAGGATGAACAGGGATATTTTCTGAATTAAAAGATAAAAAATATCCCTTTTATCCTGCCATCCCTGCAAATTTCCCCAATTCAAGTCCAGTAATTTCGGTCAAGCGAACGATAACCGATGGCTTCGCTGAGGTGATTCGGCTGGATGTTTTCGCTTTCTTCCAAATCGGCGACGGTGCGCGAAACCTTTAAAATCCGGTCGTGAGCGCGGGCGGAAAGTCCTTGTTTGAGCATCGCGCGTTCGAGCAGATTTTCGCTGTCCGCTTCGAGAGCGCAGAATTTGCGGATTTGCGTCGGCGACATCGCCGAATTTGAAAAAATGCCGTCGCCCGCAAATCTTTTTAGTTGGATTTCACGCGCTTTTATCACACGCTTGCGAACTGTTTCGGAACTATCGCCGGCTGGCACACCTTTGCCGCGTAGTTCTTTGAAATTGACGGCGGGAACGTCTATGTGAATGTCAATTCTGTCGAGCAGCGGACCTGAAATTTTGCCGACGTAACGCTGAATCTGCATCGGCGAACATTTGCATTCGCGCTGTGAGCCGTAATATCCGCACGGACACGGATTCATCGAAGCGATCATCGTAAAATTCGCCGGAAATGTCAAAGACATCGCCGCGCGTGAAATCGTAACTTCTTTGTCTTCCATCGGTTGCCGCAAAACTTCTAAAACGCCGCGATCAAATTCCGGCAGCTCGTCTAAAAATAAAACTCCGAGATGAGCGAGGGAAACTTCGCCCGGTTTCGGAATCGAACCGCCGCCGATCAGTCCGGCTTGCGAAACCGTGTGATGCGGCGATTTGAACGGGCGATTTGTTACCAAACCGGATTTTCCGGTCAAACCCGCGACTGAATGAATTTTTGTAATTTCGAGTGCTTCTTCAAATTCGAGAGGCGGCAAAATTGTTGGCAAGCGCTTTGCCAGCATCGTTTTACCCGAACCGGGCGAACCGATCATCAGTAAATTGTGCGAACCGGCGGCGGCGATTTCCAAAGCTCGTTTCGCGCTCTGCTGTCCGCGCACTTCCGAAAAATCAATGCGATATTTATTTTCATCGGCGGTGATGTCGGAAATATCGAGTTTGAGCGGCGGCATCGGCGTTCCGCGTCCCGATTGCAAACCTTGCGCGACGACGACGGCTTCGCGCAAATCTTTGACCGGATAAACGTCAACCTCAGCAACGACGGCGGCTTCGGTGGCGTTTTCTTCGGGAATGATTAAATTTTTAATATTATTTTCGCGGCAGCGCAGCGCAATCGAAAGCGCACCGCGCACGGGGCGAATTCGTCCGTCGAGCGAGAGTTCGCCGACGCTCAGGACATTTTCCAAATTTTCACCGTTTCCCAAATCGCCGTTCGCGCCCAAAATTCCGAGCGCAATCGGCAAATCAAAACTCGCGCCTTCTTTGCGAACGTCCGCCGGCGCGAGATTGATTGTTGTTTTGTGGAACGGGAAAAAGAACGAACTGTTGGTAATCGCGGCGCGGATTCGTTCGCGCGATTCACGAATTGCCGTGTCCGGCAAGCCGACGATCAAAACCGGCGGAGAAATTTCCGTTTCGCCTTTGACGGGCTGCAAATTTACTTCAATATCTACGATAAGCGCGTCAATGCCGTAAACGGCGGCTGATTGCGTAAGGAAAAGCATAGAATTTTTCTCAAATAGGCTTTATTAAAATTGAACGTCTGATTTTATAACAGATTTTTCGCAAAAAGTCAGATTTATTCAGTCTTATTTAAATTCGATCAAGTAATGTTTCGATAAAAGGGCAGAAACGAAACAATATATTGCGTGGAAGAAAAGTTGACTGTCTTAAAAAACAGTTTAGTGTAGTCGGAAGTTATTCTTCGTTTTGCCGAATATGCTTTCTTTACAATACATTTAATTAACTCAAAATTTTTTTTTGTATGTCATATATCTAACAGAAATGAAAAAAAATTATTGCTAAAATTTTCTCAAAACTTAAATGTTTTACTTTGGTTTGAAAACCTTGGGCAGACTTTTTGTTTTATATTGAGTCTGCATTTCTTTCCGACTTTTTAATGAATTTCCATCTTAGAAATTTAGTATTTTTACTGATTTTCCAAATTTGTTTCTGTATCGTCGAATGTCCGAATTTGCTTGGTCAATATCACATTGACAGTTGGACGACGGATGACGGTCTGCCTCAAAACGGTGTGCCGGCGATTACACAAACGCCTGACGGTTATCTGTGGTTTACGACATTTGACGGTTTGGTCAGGTTTGACGGTGTGCGGTTTACGGTCTTCGGTAAAGATAATACCAAAGGAATTATCAATAATCGTTTCACCGATCTTTACTGTGATAAAGACGGAACTCTCTATGCGACGACGAAGGAAGACGGCGTTTTAACTATTTACAAAAACGGCGTTTTTTCTTCGTATAATTCACGACAAGTTCCCGGAAACTTTATTGATAAGATTGAGCCGGACGAAAATGGCGAACTGCGTTTTTTGGTCGAAGATGATGACCAAATTTCAAGAAGTTGGTATTTTTTGCGCGACGGGCAATTTGTTTTTGCCGAAAAACAACCGCCATTTACAAAAAAATTGATCTTTCAAGGCAAATCCGGCGCGGTTTGGACAATCACGCCGACCGAGACCACCGAAATGCGCGACGGGAAATTAACCGTTTATCCGGTGGCGATAAGCAAGCCGAATTTCATAATAAATGTTTTTGAAGACAGCCGCGACAATCTTTGGATCGGCGAGAATTTGGTTCATCGTCTGGGACAGGGAAGAATCGAAAATTTTGGCAAAAAAGACGGATTGCCGCCGGCTTCGGTGTATCATTCGTTTTGGGAAAAAGAGGACGGCGGAGTTTGGTTTGCGAGCGGCGGCGAATCAACTCAAGGCATCGGTCTGATTGAATATAAAAACGGACGCTTGAATTTTTGGGGAGCTAAACACGGACTTTTTAACACTTCGATTTTTTCTGTTTTTCAAGACCGCGAAGGAACGATCTGGCTTCCGACAAATAAAGGTTTGAGCCGTTTGCGAAATAATATTATCAATAGTTTCAGTACACCTGACGGACTCAATAATTCGGAAGTTTATCCGATCTACCCCGACCACCGGAAAAATGTCTGGATCGGCACATCGAAGGGGTTGAGCATCTATCAAAACGGAAAATTTGAAACGCTCAATCTTGCGGCAAAAAACAAAAACGCGCCCGTTCTCGAACAATGGCGAAATGGTGAAATGTCAGTGCAATCGCTGTGGGAAGACACCAACGGCAAGATGTGGATCGGCTTGAACGGCGGCATTTTTATTGCCGAAAACGGTACAGCCGAAATGCTGACCGTCACAAAAAATTATCAGGTTTCGGCTATTCGGCAGGATAAAACCGGAAATGTTTGGGCGACGACAGATAAGAGTATTTTGTGCTTCAGAAATTATAAACTGATCGCCGAATATTCGATCAGAGACGGTTTGCCGAACGAGTTTATGACGCTGATTTTTGAAGATTCAAAGGGAAATCTGTGGTTTGGCGGGTTCGGCGGTTTGTCAAAATTCCAAAACGGTAAATTTATCAACTACACGAACAAAGAAGGATTGGCGGGAAATTACGTTCGCACGATTTACGAAGACGCTGACGGAGCGTTTTGGATCGGGACGTATGACGAAGGAATGAGCCGTTTTAAAGACGGCAAATTTGTCAATATCAAAGAAGAAAACGGTTTGTTTAACAACGGCGTTTTTGCTATCGAAGAAGACCGCCGCGGATATTTTTGGATGAGTTCAAATCGGGGAATTTATCGCGTCAAACATCAGGATTTAGAAGATTTTGCCGACGGGAAAATCGAAAAAATAAACAGCGTCAGCTACGGCAAAAAGGACGGAATGCTTTCGTCCGAATGCAACGGCGGACGGCAGCCCGCCAGTTATAAAGACGATGACGGAAAAATCTGGTTTCCCACGCAGGACGGTGTGGCGATAGTCAATCCCGAACCGGAAACAAACAATTTTCTGCCGCCGACGGTCGTCATCGAATCGGCGACGGTTGAACGCCGAGCGGTTGATATAAACGACGGCTTGGTGATCGAACCCGGAGAAAAAAATATCGAGATAAAATATACCGGAATCAGTTTGATAAAATCCCAACAGGTCAAGTTCAAATATAAGCTGGAAGGACACGACACCGATTGGATTGATGCCGGAACGCAGCGCACGGCTTACTATTCGTATCTGCCGTCGGGCAGTTATCGGTTTCGCGTTACAGCCGCCAACAGCGACGGCGTTTGGAACGAAGAAGGCGCGGCTTTGGATTTAAAATTAGAACCGTTTTTTTATCAAACTAAACGATTTTATCTGCTTTGTATCGCCGCCGGATTTTTAGTATTGTTCGTCGCGTGGAAAATAAGCGTTCGCCAATTAGAAGAGCGCGAAAAACATTTGGCACAATTGGTTGAAGAAAAGACCGAAGAACTCAAAGCGGCAAACTTGGAATTACGGCAGCTTGTAGATTCCGACGGATTGACAAAAATCGCAAACCGCCGCCGTTTTGAAAAATTTCTGGCGGACGAATGGCATCGCGCCCTTCGTTTTGAAGCCGAGATTTCGCTTGTTCTGATTGATATTGACCATTTCAAACTCTTTAACGACACCTACGGACATCAAGCCGGCGATGATTGTCTGAAAAAAACTGCCGAAGCGTTAGCCGCGACGATCAAACGTCCGACGGATTTGGCGGCAAGATACGGCGGCGAGGAATTTGCCGTCATCTTGGGCAGAACCGACGCGGCGGGTGCTTTGAATGTCGCTAAAGAAGTGTTGGAAGATGTCAGAAATCTAAAAATTCCGCACAGCAGCTCGAAAACCTGCGATTCCGTAACAATCAGCCTCGGAGTTGCGACACTTACGGCAACATTGAATTTAACCGCAGCCGATTTGATAAAAGCGGCGGACAAAGCACTCTATCGTGCAAAAGAAAACGGGCGCAATCAAGTTTGCGTTTTCGATTTTTCGAGTCAAATTTCGATCAACGATGACATCTTGGAGGAAAACATATTGCTGTAAATTAATGTGCCGGTTATAAGTTTTGATTGGAGCCGCAAGCATCTTACTTGCCCGTTCGAGCGAAGCAAGAACGGAATGCCGCTTAGTGAAAATGCCGCTTGAATGTAAATGCGGCAAACGTCCGCTCGTGTTTCGCGCCGAACGGACGGCAAGCAAGATGCTTGCGCTCCAATCAAAAAATATTGCTTTATTGTATTAAAAATAATAGAATGTTTTTTAATTATTTTGTCCTCTCCCGTTTTTCAAATTCAGCATTTAAATTTTTCGCGTTTCATCATAAAATAAAAGAGCAGCAAAGCAACCAAATTTTGGAGGTGGCACATCATAGACAGCAACGATTTACTAAAAACCGACAATATTTTAGGAGCTAATATGGACTTAACCTCGATAGCGATAGAGCGCGACGGCGTTTTTCAATCAGGCGAAGACACAAATATTCCTGCTTTTCAAACACTTTCCGAAACGGAATTTGTTGAAGCCGACGCGCCGGATTTTAAATTAACTCAGCTTTCGGCGGCGGGCAATATTGCTGCGTTTGAACTGCTTTACGAGCGTTATCATCGCCGCACTTACAGTCTTTGTCTGCGGATGACGAACAATCAAACCGAAGCCGAAGATTTGACGCAGGAAGTTTTTATTCAGCTTTTCCGCAAAGCGGGAAGTTTTCGCGGCGATTCGGCGTTTTCGACGTGGCTTCACCGAATGACGGTTAATCAGGTTCTGATGCACTTTCGGCGGCGCAGCGTGAAAAACGAAAAAACTTCGCACGACGGCGAAATGCCCGAACAGATCGTGCCGGGAACGGAAAATCGTCTGAAAATGCCGGTCTTGGACAAAATCGCCCTGATCCGCGCCATTTCCGAACTTCCGCCGGGTTACAAAAGCGTCTTTACGCTGCACGACATCGAAGGTTACGAACACGAAGAAGTCGCCCGCATTCTCGGCATTTCGGTCGGCACGTCAAAATCCCAGCTTCACAAAGCGCGGCTCAAACTGCGCGGCTTGCTCGTTAAACAAAACGAAGCATAATTCAAATAAGACTCAAAAATAATTTTATAAGGCAACTTAAAAGTTTTTACGGCAATCTATTAGGTTGAAGTCAAACAATTTGGCGGAAGTTTTATAAAATAACATTTTCAATCTTAAATCAAAAAGTCAGATGAATTGCGAACAATATCAAGAATTGATTAGCGCATTTTTGGATAACGACCTCGACAAGGCAGCTTTCAAAGATGTTCAATCGCATCTCGCGGTTTGCGCCGACTGCGCCAAAGTCTGCGAAGATTGCGCGATGATTCTGGATTTCTGTTCGGAAGATTTGCTCGAAGAAATTTCTCCGCCGCCGAACTCAAAAGCTCTCTGGTGTCGGATAAACAACATTATTGAAACCGAAGTTAAGCCGGAAATCACTCAGGAAACTGCCAAAGAAGAAGAAGAAAAACGCGGCTGGCTCGCAAAAATTTGGAACAATAGCTGGCAAATTTCGATGTCGCAGGTTTTCACTTCGATTTTGGGAATCGCGCTGGTCAGTTCGCTGCTGACAATTGTCGGATTTAAAAATTATTCCGCATCAGAGACGGAAAACAATTCGCCGTCGGTTTTTGAAAAAGTTTTAAGCAAAGTCGGTCTATCCGAAACGGCGCAGGAAAAACGCGAAAGGCGTATTAAAGAACAACAGGCGACGGTCGAATATTGGAACAAACGGGTTGAAGCCAGACGTGCCGGTTGGGACGCTCATTTGCGCGAAGCCTTTGACCGCAATTTGAAAGAAATTAATCAAGTTGTCGTCGAATACGATAAAATCTTGCAGGAAAATCCGCAGGACGAGCTTTCAGGCGAAATGCTCGATTCGGCGATGACCGAAAAAGTCGAACTTTTACGGGAATTTTCCGAGTTGTAACAATGAACTTAAAGCTAAAAGAATTTTTCACGTTTTTTGCGGACATAAAAACTACGATTTTATTGTTAAGCGTAGTTTTTTTCTTTGTGTCCGCCGCGCCGCCGGAAATTTTCGCGCAAAGAAGATTCTCCAGAACGTATCCGGCGAGCAAAAACGTGCGCTTGTTGCTGACGAACCGCACCGGCACGGTAACGGTTGAAGGCTGGAATAAAAATCAAGTCAGAATTACGGCTGAAATGGAAACATCGGACACAAATATCGAGCCGCAAAACCTGAGCGGCACGATCTCCATCAATCTCGTCAAAGACAATCAGGGCAGAAAAGAAGTCGGTTATGTCAATTTTTTGGTAAATGTTCCCTACGATTCATCGGTCAATATCGAAACGGTAATGGGAAACCTGAATGTCAGCAATATTCGCGGCGCGTTTGTTCGCGCTCACATCACGTCGGAAGGCGACATTACTTTGACAAATATTTTCGCATCGGGAGTTTCGGCTGAAAATCTGATCGGCGACATACTTTTTGACGGTGAAGTTCAGGCAAACGGCACTTATCGTTTTGCTTCGACGCGCGGCAGCATTAATCTTCACATTCCTTTTAATTCCTCTTTCAGCCTCGTCGCCACCGCGCCGACGACGCGCAAGATTTCGCTCGGTTCGTTTTCCAATCCGAGTATGAACTTCGGCGACGGACGACGCATTTTCGGCAAAGTCGGCGACGGCAGCGCGAGTTTGACCGTTACCAATCAGCGCGGAAACATTTCATTTATCAGCCGATAGCCGGAGCGCGGACGGCTCGTCCGCCAACGAGCGAAGCGCGTGTTGAAAGCATTACTCGACAGAGCCTTTTATAAAAACGGATACATCATTCGCGCTTCGCGCTCTGATGGCGGACGAGCCGTCCGCGCTCCTTTATGAATATGAAGAAAATCTGCGTTTATCTATCTTCGTCGGCGATTTTATTGGTTTTTTTGATCGCGCCCGCTTTATTCGCGCAAACAACACAGCTTCTCAAACGAACGACTTATAAAACCGAAAATGTTGATTTCGGAGTCGGCGGCACGGTTTCGATTGTCGGCGCGCCGAACGGCGCGATTACCGTCGAAGGCTGGCAGAAAAACGAAGTCGAAATTACGGCGGAAATCGAAGTTCAAGCCGCCAGTGAAAGCGATTTGGCGCAACTTGCTCAGATCAGCACATATATTTTAGACGAAAGTTTCGGGCATCTACGCATTTCCAGCGTCGGCGTTTACGACAAAAAATATGTCAAAAGCGTGGCGAAAAAGCTGCCGAAAAATTTGCTGGAAATGCCGCTCAAAATTGATTATAAAATCAAAGTTCCGACATACTGCGATTTAGAAATTGACGGCGGGCGCGGCGACTTTACGCTGTCGAACGTCGAAGGCGCGATGCGAATAAAAGTTCTGGAGACCAACGCCAAACTAAACCTCGTCGGCGGCACGGTTCTCGCCACGTTCGGCAAAGGAAATGTTGATATTATAATCCCAAACCGCAATTGGCGCGGGCGCAGCGCGGACGTTCAACTGGCGACCGGAATGATGAGCGTCCAATTTCCTCCGACTTTGACCGCATTTGTTGACGCGCAGGTTTTGCGAACCGGGCAAATCGAAAATTCCTACGAAATCTTAAAACCGCTTGACCGCGCCAAATTTACCGATAAATCAATCAACGCCAAAGCCGGAAACGGCGGCGCGCAGCTATCTTTTACAGTCGGCGACGGAACGTTAAAATTCGGCGAAATCCAATACTGAAAAAGAATTTGCAGTGATAACAGGATAAAAAGGATAATTCAAAACACAAAAAATATTCCCTATCTATTCTGGTATTCCTGCAAATTTATTCTTGTTTTTTGCTTTTCGGTTTTTGAGTTTTATAACAGGAAAGTGATAAGTTATCGCTTTCCTTTTTATTTTTAAATCAAATTTTATGACTATCAAATCAGATTTATGGATTCGCCGAATGGCTGAAGAGCAGGAGATGATCGCGCCGTTTCTGCCCGAACTTGTCAGAGAAAATAATGGCAATCGGATAATTTCCGCCGGCGCGTCGAGTTACGGTTATGATATGCGTCTGGCGGACGACGGTTTTCGCGTTTTTTCGCCGATTCGCGGTTTTGAGATTGATCCAAAGAAATTTGACGAAGATTCATTGATCGAACCGCCGCTCAAAACAGCCGCAGACGGCGCGAAATATTATCTGCTTCCGCCGCACCATTACGGCTTGGGCGTAACGGTCGAAACTTTCAAAATGCCGCGCAACGTCACCGGAATCGCGCTCGGAAAATCAACATATGCCCGCGCCGGGTTGCTCGTCAACACAACTCCGCTCGAAGCCGGTTGGACTGGGAGATTGGTCGTCGAAATCGGAAATCTGGCAAATCTGCCGCTGCGCGTTTATGTCAACGAAGGCATCGGTCAAATTCTGTTTTTTGAATCCGACGAAAACTGCGCCGTTTCATACAAAGATCGCGGCGGAAAATATCAGGGACAAACCGGACTGACTTACGCGAAAGTTTAAAGTGACGCAATCGTCCCGACTGCCGTCGTGAATGCGTCCCGCGCTCACGTCTTAAATCTTTTCGACTCGGAAGCGGGACGCATCCGATACAGCCGTCGGGACGATTGCGTTACGCGCTTTGGATCAACAATTTTCAGTGCTTTTCTCATAAATCTCGTTCCAGCAATTGGTGCAGAAAATATGTTTTTTTCTTTCTTCGAGTGAAAATTCCGCCGAAAGCGGCAATCTTTCAACCAGAAATTTTTGCTCGCCGGATAATTCTTCCCACGTCTTTAATTTCGGCATTCCGCATCGCGGACAAACTTTTTCCTGAAAATTTTTCATAGTGTTTGGTATTTAAATGATAAAAGTTTAATATCTATAAAAGTTCTACAAATTTCAAATCCAAAAGTTCGGTAATTTTATTGATGAAGCTAAAAATTCTGCTGTTTTTCGCATTTATTTGTGTCGTTTTTTCGCAACTCGCTTTTTCGCAGACCGAAGAAAAATTCGATTTTTACACGCGCGGCGATTATCGGGCGGAAGTTCCGCGCCCGCAGAGCATTTTGCGTTTTGATGTCGGCGATTTTCACACGACGTACGCGCAGATGGAAAATGTTATCAATGCGATTGCCAAAGCCGCGCCGGATCGCGTGAAAATTTACGACATCGGCGAAACGAACGAACACCGAATGCAGCATCTCGTGGCGATTTCTTCGCCCGCAAATATGGCGCGGATTGACGAAATCAGGGCGAACAACGCGCGTTTGACTGATCCGAGAACAACTTCGCCATCGGAAGCGAACCAAATAATTCAAAATAATCCGGCGATTGCGTGGATGGCTTACACGATTCACGGCAACGAATCGGCTTCGTTTGAAACGATGATGCAGGTCGTCTATCAACTCGCCGCGTCGAATGAACCGCAGACATTGGAGATTTTAAATAACACCGTAACGCTGATTTTGACCGGCGAAAATCCCGACGGACACGAACGCTTTGCGACTTGGTATAATTCGGTGGCGACCGGAAACGCCGACCGCAACGCGCTCGAACACCGCGAACCGTGGAGCGTTTACGGGCGTTTGAATCATTATCGTTTTGATTTGAACCGCGATAATATTGCCGCCACGCAGACGGAAACCAAAAATATGCAAAAAGTATTTTTCGATTGGAATCCGCAAGTTTCAGTTGACCATCACGGACAGCCTTCGCAATTCTTTTTCCCGCCCGCCGCTTTGCCGATCAATCCGAATTTGCCGCAGCCGGTAACGAATAACTGGCTGGCGATGTTCGGACGCGCCAACGCGAAAAATTTTGACGCGAACAAATGGGATTATTACGTGCGCGATATTTTTGATCTTTTTTATCCGGGTTACTGGGATTCGTTTCCGTCATTAAACGGCGCGATTGGAATGACTTACGAAACCGACGGCGGCGGTTTCAAAGGTTTGCGCTGGACGCGCGACGACGGCACGATTGCCACTCTGCGCTCGGCAATTGCGAAACATTACGTCGCTTCGCTGACGACGCTCGAAACCGTGTCAAAAAATCGGGCGGCGAGATTGCAGGATTTTTACGATTTCCGGCGCAACGCGATAGTCGAAGCAAACAACGAAAAATTAAAACGCATCGTCATTCTTCCCGGCAGAGACGCGACGAAAACGGCGGAAATGATCGAGATTTTGCAGCGTGCGCGTATCGAAGTCAAAGTCGCCAATTCTTCTTTTAATTCATCGAACGCGCACAGTTATATGCAGGCGAACGCGCCGAAAATTTCGCAGAGTTTTCCGTCCGGCGCGTACATTATTGACTTAAATCAGCCGCAGAAAAAACTTATCAAAGCGTTGCTCGAACAGAATACGCCGCAGGACGAAGATTTTGTCAAAGATAATACGGCGCGATTCAAGCGCAACGAACTGCGCGGAAGTTCGGCAAACAAAGAAGATTACGGCTTTTACGATATTACGGCGTGGAATTTGCCGCTCGCGTTCGGCGTGGACGCTTTTTGGACGGAAGACGCGGCTAATGTCAATTCAAATGCGGTTACGCCCGAATTTCTCGAACAGGCAAAACGCGGAAATGTGTCGGGCGGACGCGCCCAAATCGCCTATATAATTCCGTATCAAACCGACAGCGCGGGCGCGTTGGCACTGCGTTTGATGAGTGAAGGTTTCCGCGTCGCCGTCGCCACAAAAACATTAAATGCCGGCGGCAGAACTTATAATCGCGGAACTTTTGTCGTTCGCGTAACGCGCAATCCCGAATCTATTCACGATGCGATTGCGCGTTTATCGAGGGAATTAGGCGTTAATGTCGTCGCCGTCAACACGGGTTATTACGAAGAGGGCGACGCGGGAGTCGGCGCGGAATCGGTCGTATCTTTGCAATCGCCAAAGATTGCGATGGTCGCCGATGAAGCGGTTGACCAGACGAGTTACGGTTCGATTTGGTGGACGTTTGACCGTTACGGCATCGAATTTACGCCGCTGACGATCAACAATGTCAAAGGCGGCGCGTTGGCGAAATATAATGTTTTGATAATGCCGGACGGTTCGGCGGGGCGTTATTTTTCGATGCTCGGAAGCGGCGGCGTTACCGCGCTCAAAGATTGGGTTTCAAAAGGCGGAACTTTGGTCACAATCAAAGGCGCGTCGGTTTTCGCCGCGCTCAAAGATGTCGGTTTGACATCTTCAAAACTCGTCGGCAGCGACGCGGACGAAGAAAAAGACAAAAAAATCGAAGAAGAAATTCCCGACACGCGCAAAGCAGCCGAAACTCGTCCGTCTCCGTCGCCTTCGCCTGTAAAAGTGAAAAATAGACAAACCACCGTTGAACCGAATCCGAATCCTTCGACGGAATTAAAAACCGACAAAGACGACGGCATTCCGCCCGTTCTGCCGCCGATTGCATCGCCTTCGGCTAGTGCCGGCAAAGTTCCCGAAGGCATTCCGGGCGCGATTATGCGCGGAACGGTTGATCGGACAACATATTTGACATATGGTTTGGAGGACGAAAATCTGCCGGTTTTGTTGTCAAGCGGCTACTTTTTCCGGCTTTCAAAAGACGGCACAAACGCCATTCTTTTTGAGCCGAAACCAAAAACGCCGCTGACCATTTCCGGCTTCGTGTGGGAAGGCAACACCGAACGGCTTTTGAAAAATACGGCTTATTTAATTGATGAACCGACCGGGCAGGGACACGTTATTTTATTCGCCGAAGAGCCGTTTTTCCGCGGGATTTTCCGTTCGATGACGCGCCCGTTTTTTAATTCGATTTTATTTAACAGCGCGTTTTAATTTTGTAAAATACTTATGTCGGAACATCAAATAACACCTGAACAAGCGCAGGAAAATCTGTTATCGTGCGCGGCGTTTCTCGCCGAAGACATCAGAAGTGCCGAAGGACACGCCGAAGCGATGAGGGAAATTGTGCCGCATTATCTCGCCAAAGGTGATGTTGACCTCGCCGCCGCGCTTGCCGACACGGTTGACGATCCGTTCGTGCGTGATCGTCTGTTGTCGAAAGTGGCGGCGAAATGCGCCGAAATTGACGATGACGATTACGCTTTTCAACTCGTCGAAGCCATCGAAGATCACGGTTTGCAGGGCGAAGCGCGGGAAACTATCGCCGTCAGTAAAGCCGCCAAAGGCGAATTTGAAAAAGCCTGTTCAATCGCCGCCGGACTCGATCATCCGTCAAATGCGCTGGGTTTAATCGCTTATTATTTGACCGCCGAAAATCGTCAAGAAGAAGCGCGGCAGACGCTTTCGCGCATCGAATATCCGGCGGCGAAAGTCAATGCTTTGCAGCTCATCGCCGAATATTACGAAAAAAATAATCAGACGGAAAAAGCCAACGCCGCTCTCGACGAAGCTGCGGTTTCAGCCGAAGAGAGCGATTTTCCCGAAGAAAAAATCAGAGTTTTGCAGTATGTCGCCGAACATTACCGCGCGGGCGGCAGAAATGACAAGGCAATCGAAACTTATGATAAGGCGAAAACGATTGCCGAGCGAATTGACGGCACACACCGCGACAATCTGCTGGCGGGCATCGCGCTCGGTTTTCTTCGTGCCGGAAGCGTCGAACTGGCAGATCGAACGCTCGATTTAGTCGGCGACAACACGCAGATTTCAAACGCTTTAGTCGGATTTTCGCAGGAATTTTGGAACACCGGCGAACGCGACGACGCGCTGGAGACGCTCGAAGAAGCCTACGCGATTTTGAAATCACAAAGAGACGCTGAAATCCGCGACAGCCGCGCCCGTTTTAATTTGTGGGGTGTGATCGCCGTCCAGTTTGCCAAATATGAAAAGGCGGAACGCGCCATCGAAATCGCGCAGGAAAACATTGCGGAAATGGAACAAATGTCGGCTCTGTCGCAAATCGCGCAGGTTTGCACAACACAGGGCAAAGACGAATTAGCGCGTCAGGCGATCAGCGCGATTGTCGAAGATTCGCAGCGAATGTTCGCTCTGATCGGCATTTCCGACGCGAAAAATAATCTGGGCGAGCGCGAAAAAGCCGTCGAATATCTCAACGAAGCCGCCGCTTTATGCGAAACCGTGCCGCAGCTTCCGTCGCGTTCGGCGGCTTACAACGAATTTACCACACGGTTTAACAACTACGGCGAAATCACAAAATCGCGTCAGATGTCGCACGCCAATCTCGAAACAATCGCCGACATCCGCGATGAAAGCGTCCAAGTCGTAACATTGTCGCAGTTAGCCGATATTTACGAACGCGAAAATTTTGCTTTAACCGATACGGAAAAAACGATTCTGCAAAAAATGATGAACCGCGCCGAATGGTAAATTTTGTTACTTTGCATTAACTCTGAAAAACCATTCCAAAAATTTTATCCGACTAATCCGAACGTGAGTTACAATGCAGTAAAAAACCGTTTCAGATTTTTGCTTTAACGAAATATTACAATTGAGGAGGTTGGAAAATAATGTTTGATAATGAATGAGGCGGCGCAGTGGCAATGGTAAAAATTGAAGGTGTGTGGATGCACGGACCTTGGGTGATGAACAATCCATATAATTTGATTGGAATTGGTAACAGTAAAAAAGTTATTGGAGATGGTGAATGCGTTGCAATTGCCCAACAGACATTAAAAATGCCACATACAAGTTTTTGGCGACCGGGAGTAAAAGTTCTCGGCAACGATGCTCCAACTTATTTTGGAGGTCATAAGGTTATAGGCAGCGGAATTGCGCCGGGAACAGTGATTGCCACATTTGTTAACAAGCGGTATCCGAGTAAAATTCACGGCAATCACGTTGCGATTTATTTAGAACAGGGGAAAAATTATATTGATGTTATTGATCAATGGGTAAATCATAGAACAAAAGAACCTCAATACGCACATCGTCGTAGAATTTTTGTAAATGGAAGCGGTTTAAGCAATGACGCAAATGCTTTTTCAGTTGTTTATACCCTAACGGGAGGTTACTAAAATGGTTTCAATAAATAGAATTGGTAAAAATTTCACGGGTTTCACAGTCAGTTGTATTGGTATTTGTTTGTTGATTCTATCCGGTTGTGCTTCTTCAACTGTTTCCGAACAATCCGTATCAGCCCAAACGAATCAAACGAATGCGCCTTCTGTTAGCAAATCACCTGAAATAGAAATTTTGAAAGAAGTTGCTGATCCCTGTCGTCAAGGAAGCCCTGATTCTAATATAACACCTAATAAAGACAGTCCTGATTCTCGGTTGTATGAACTTGTCAATGCAGGTTTTCCAAAAGAAATATCACTAGAAGAAGCTGTTGCAATTTTCAATAAATTTGCACAGTGCAGTGAAATCGGCAAAACTCAGCCGCCACTTCGAACCGAAGAAATTATTGCATCAATTAGAATCTGGGTTTGTGAAAGAGATGCTCCTTTTGATGATAAAAAGAAAGCTTGTGAAGAATTTAAAAAGATCGCCGAAACCGGCAAAATGCCAAAAGGTTCTTTTATTGATTCTGTCGGCGGAGCTTATAACTATCGTGGTTATGATATAGATGCGTGGCAAATCTACCTTAATATCAGACTGGATAAATACAGAAATGATTTAAAGGATGTCCCTTCATTTCCACGGCTAATCAGATTAAACTATATTTCTTCAAGACCAACAGAAATGTTTAAAAATCCAAAGTAAGAATTTAGTCTTGTCCATTAGATATAGCTTTCTCAATTGTTTATATGCTGACCGGAGGTTACTGAGATGAATTTGGTGAATAAACTCATTAATATTTTGACGGTTTTGGCAATCGGCTGTGTCGGGTTTCATTTCATTCTATTGTCCGGTTGTGCTTCCTCAACTGTTTCCGAACAATCCGTATCAGCCCAAACGAACCAAACGAATCACCTTCTATTAGCAAATCACCAGAAATAGAAATTTTGAATGAAGTTGCCGATCCGTGTCGCTATCAAAAACCGGAGTTTGACTTCAAATCAGACTCGGATTCTAAGTTATATGAACTTATTAATTCAGGTTATCCGAAAGAAATTTCTTTTGATACGGCTGTTACTGTTTTCAATAAGTTTGCACAGTGCGACGAGAGAAGTAAAACGCAGCCGCCTTTGACTGTTGATGAATTAGTGGCGGCGATTCGGGATTGGGACTGCACAGAAGAAAAAGACACGATCAACAAGAAAGTTTGTGCGGACATTTGGAAGATAGCAGAGACGGGCAAATGCCGAAAGGCTCTTTTGTTGATTCTGATGGCAGCGTAAATAGAGTTTATACCGTTCACGATTTCAACGGTTATTTAATTAAAACCTATGAAATATATCTATACATCTGGCTTGATAAATACCGCCGTGATATGAAGGATGAGCCTGTTTATTCGCACAAAGTCCGGTTGAAATATATTTCGTCTGAGAAAAAATAACTTTAATGTTTCCTTTACTTTTATCTCAAATTTTCAATCATCAATTTTCGGCTAAAGTATTATTATGGAAAATATAAAAATATTCATCGCCGACGACGTGAACGAAGAAAAACTCGCGCCGCTTCGTGATGCCGGATTTATCGTAGAAAAGAAAACCAAACTTGATTTCGACGCGCTGGCTGAAAAAATGAAAGATGCCGACGGCGTAATCGTCAGAAGCGCGACGAAAATTACTGCCGATTTGATGGACAAAGCGGAGAAACTGCGCGTCATCGGTCGCGCCGGTGTCGGCGTTGACAACATTGATGTCAGAGCGGCGACACAGCGCGGCATCGTCGTGATGAACGCGCCCGACGGAAATACGATTACGACCGCCGAACATACCTTCGCGCTGCTCATTTCGATGGCGCGAAATATTCCGCAGGCTCACGCCAAACTTCAGACGGGCGTTTGGGACAAAAAAAGTTTCGTCGGCGTGGAGTTAAACGGAAAGACTTTGGGTATCATCGGTTTAGGCAGAATCGGAAAACACGTGGCGAACATCGCCAAAGGTTTCGGAATGAAGATTTTGGCTTATGATCCTTTCGTTTCAAACGAACAGGCAAAGGATTTGGGCATCGAAGTCGAAACTTTGGATGGGGTTTTGCAAAAAGCGGATTTTCTGACGATTCATACGCCGGTGACGGACGAAACGCGCAATATAATCGGGCGCGAAGCGTTTGCGAAGATGAAAAATAATTGCGTGATTTGCAAAATCTCGATGCCGTTATCGCTGCGCGGCAAGTCAAATTGTAATTTCGTAAATCGTATGAGAAAGGAAATTGACAACAGCTTTTCTATTTTAAGTTTTCTGATGTTCAGTTGGCGGAAAAATCAATTTCGACAGCCGTTAATTTTCTCTTTCGCGTGACAAAATAAACTCCCGTAAATATTAAAGCCATCGCCAGAAAAATGCGCGGTTTCCATTCCTCGCCGAGAATGAAAATCGCCAGCAGAGTGCCGATCAGCGGCTGTAAATAAATGTAAACCGCGACAATCGAAGGTTCGACGCGCGTCAACGCCCAGGTGTTCCAATAGTAAGCGAGAATCGTCGGAAAAAGTACGATTGCGCCGACTGCCAGCCACGCCGAAATCGTAACTTCCGGCAGATTGACCGATTGCAGAAAATACAAACCAATCGGCACGTTGATAAAAAACGCGAAAATGAAAACCCACGCGATAGATTTAAGCGCGCCGTAATGCGATACGAGTTTTTTGGAGGCGGCGACGTAAATCGCGTAAGACATACTGTTGAGAATTATCAAAATATCGCCCTGCGTAGTTTCGGAAGAAAAACTGGCTTTCACCGGATTTATCAGGTAAATTACGCCGCCGGCTGCAATAATTATTCCCATAATTTTGCGCCGGGTTAGTTTATCATTGCCGATTAAAGTGCTGACGACAAAGGCAAAAACCGGAATCATCACCGCCAGCAGGGAAGTGTTGGTGGCGGTCGTCAAGGAAAGACCTTTGAAAAATAAAAGCTGGTTGAAAATAACGCCGAAAAAGCTGAAAATTGCGAAATAAAGATAGTGAATTTTTTTGTCGAGCGTTAAACCGCCGCGAAATTTCTGCAAAAAATAAAAAGCCAGCGTCGCGCCGCCGACTCGAAAGCCGACAATCGTATAGCTCGGAAAAGTTTGCAGCGCGGCTTTTCCCAAAACAGGCGCGCAGCCAAACATCAGTTGAACGCCCAAAAGCGCGATGTGCGGCGAAATATTTGAGTTTTCAGATTGATTCATTGAGCGCAAATGGAAATTCTAGCAAAACCGAACGCGCTTGGCGAAGCCTCTCTGTTCAAATAGTCAAAAATCTTCCAGCACGACCAACGCCGTCTGCCCGCCGCCTTGCGTAACATTAACCAGCGACGATGACGAAAGCCGCACGAGACCGCCTTCGACTTTATTGAGAAAAAGAAATGGATCGAAATCAACCAGCAGATTTTCCATTTCGACTTTATCCGCATAAACCGGAAATTCCTTTTTCTCGATTCCGGCGCGTTCCTGCACGATAAACGAACTTTGCAGAGCCTCGTTTATCGCCGTTTCCCAGTCGGATTGCGAAGTTTCCCAACCTAAAACGATGCCTTTGCCGCCGTAATCGTCGTTCGGTTTGAGCAGAAATGTTTCCCGGTTTTGGCGCAGAAATTTCGTCAAATCAATTTCTTTATTTTTATAATTAGTTTTGCCGTTTTCGACTTTGCGCGTCCAGGGAATATGTTTTTCAATTATTTCAAGTTGTTTCGTCGTGAAAAGTTTTTCATATTTTTCGTCGGTCAAAATTGCAAAACCGGCTTTTTTATGCGCGAGTTTGACGCGAAAGGAATTCGCCATAAAAATATTTCCGTCAGCGTAAGCGCGAACGAACGGATGCGCGTCGTCAAATGTTTCGAGAAATTCGTGAATTAAAACTCTTTTGTAAAAAATATCAATCTCAAAATCTCCGGCGTGCAGTTTTCCGTTGTCGTATTCGAGTTCGTGCGGGTCAACTATCAGAGTTTTGAAACCTTTCGATTCAAAATAATCCTGCAAAATATAAAATTCAGATTCGGTCGAAACGCCTTCCCAATCAACGACGGCGATGTTCGGTTTGCTCTTTTTTCCGCCGAATTCGCGGTAAGTCGTAAAAAGAGATTCGAGCAGTTTTTGATGCGGTTTCGGTCGCCAGTTTTTATTTTCGGCGAGAAATTCTCTGACTTCGGTAATATTTTCCAAAACCGCCTCAAGCTGCATTTGGTCGCCGACACCGGCGGGCGTTTCGGCGTTATATTCCAAAAACTTAAAATCGTCGCCGTCAATAAAAGTGTCTAAACGGCTGGTAACACAAAGTTTATCGTAACCGGGATTGATCCGCGCCATTCTCGCTTCATCTTCGGTCAAATCGAGTTTATTAAAAATTTCGTAGTTTTCGAGCGCGGCAAGCGCGACGGTTCTGAATGTTTCGGCGATAATTTCAGCGGCGTTGGCGATTTCGTCGTATTGCGAACGCGACAAAAAATGCGGGCGCAAAAACGGACAAGTCGGACGTAAATCGTAAAGTAGTCCTAAGTCAGCTTGAATTTCCGTCAGTTTTGCGAACAAATCCGTGTTGGTGCGATGATTTTCAAGAATTTGTTCATTGAGTTGACCGACTTTGTTTTCAAGTTTTTCATTCATATAAAAATTATTATAGACCAATTCCGAAAAACGGATTCCTTTTAATATTCTCCGGCTTCCGGTTGGTTGCGGGCATTTATTGTCGTTTGCTCCGCCATAAACATTTTTTCGCCCGCGTCGGCATCGCTTTTGTGAACTTCCGTTTCCTGTTTCGGCAAATACAAAGCGACGAGCAACGCCAAAAATGAAAGAATCGCGCCGACGCGAAAGACTTTGTGAACCGAAACCGCCATCGCTTCCTGTAAAACATTCAAAGTTTCCGGCGGCAAACTCGCTTTCGCCTGCGGATCAATCAGAGCGTTCGGATTGGCGGCAAACGCGGCGGCTTGTTCGGTTGTCAAATTTTGGTCGCCGTTTCGGGCGGCTTGATTTAACTGCGTCGCCAGTCCAGCCGTCAAAAACGCGCCCATAATCGCCACGCCGAATGCGCCGCCGATAGCGCGGGAAAATTGGTTGAGCGAAGTCGCCACGCCAAGTTTTGTCCGCTCGACGGCTTGCTGAACGGCGATCAAAAGCGTCAGCATCGTCATTCCCAAACCCGCGCCGATCAAAGCCAAATCTACATAAAGCCAGATTTTCGGCGTGTCGCGCTCGAACATCGAAAGGAAAAGAAATCCGACGGTTAAAACCACAAATCCGGTGAGAGTCAGCTTTCGGAAACCGACTTTTAAAAGAATGCGCCCGCCGATAATTGACATCGAAACCCAGCTGAGCATCAGCGGTGTCAACAAGGAGCCGGCTTCCGTCGCCGTCGAACCGAGCGCGCCCTGCGCGAACAGCGGCACGAAAGAAATCGCGCCGAACATTGCGACTCCAGCCAGAAATCCCGCGCCGACGGAAACGGAAATCGTGCGATTTTTGAAAAGATTAAACGGAATTATCGGATCGGAAGCGCGTTTTTCGATCCACGCGAAAAGCAACAGCAAAAAAATCGAAGATATTAACAGTAAAATATTTTTCGGCGATAAAAGTACTGCCAGTGATGCGCTGCCTTCGACCAAAACGAGCATCAAAAGGCTGATGGCGAGCATCAAAATTCCCGCTCCCGCGTAATCAATTTTCGGTTTTTTCGTCAATTTCGGTTCTTTTAACGCGAAACCGATAATTAATGCCGCGAGAATTCCAATCGGCACATTGATATAAAAAACCCAACGCCACGAAATCTGATCGGTGATAAAACCGCCGACAATCGGACCGACGACGCTCGAAAGTCCCCACACGCCGCTGAAATACGCCTGCATTTTGGCGCGCTCTTCCAAAGTAAAAATATCGCCGATAATCGTCATTCCGAGCGGCACCAGCGCGCCCGCGCCGAGTCCTTGAATGGCGCGATAAACGATCAACTGCGTCATCGTGTCCGACATTCCCGACAAAATCGAACCGAGCAAAAATATCGCAATCCCGATTTGATAAAGCAGACGACGACCGTAAATGTCGGACAATTTTCCCCAAACCGGAACCGTCACGGTTGAAGTTACGAGATACGCCGAAAAAACCCAACTGTAATGATTAAGTCCGCCCAAGGATGCGATCACCGTCGGCATCGCCGTCCCGACGACCGTCGCTTCGAGCGCGGCGATAAACATTCCCGTCATCACGCCAATCGTTACCGCCCAGCGGCGGCGCGATGTCATTTCCAAAAGAGGTTTGCTTTTATTTTCCATTTGCGTTACGGGATGGAGCGCGGACGGCTCGTCCGCCAAACGAGCGAAGCGACGTATCAAACGTTACTTGGCAAGCCTTCAACTGGCACGAGTGCATCATTCGCTACGCTCTGATGGCGGACGAGCCGTCCGCGCTCCGACTTTGAACGTTTCTTGTTTTCAAACTACTACAAAACCAAATTACAGACTATTAAAGTGTCTCCTGTCTTTTTCCGCCAGTTCGCCGATTTTTCCCATTAAAAAATCAGCGATTTCCTTGTGTGTGCGAAGTCGGTCGCTTTTTTCGTAAAATTCCGTCAAATCAACCGGCTCGCCGAACCAAATCCGCACTTTTTCGCCGCCGCGCCAATTTCCCAGTATTTGTTTGGGCAAATCATTGCCCAAACCGGCGATAAAAACGGGAATAACCTGCGGCTGCGCTTTTCTGATGACCGCGCCGACTCCGGGCTGCGCGGGACAAAAACTGTATGGATCATCGTTCAAATTTCGTCTGCCTTCTGGATGAAAACCGATGACGTTTCCGCGACCTTCGGAACAGATTTGCACCAAACGTCGCAGCGAATATTTATCGAATTCGCGTTTTCCGACTTCTTTTTCTTCACGAAAAAACGGCGGATACATCGAAAACCAGCCCATCACGAAATTGACAAACCAGCCGACGGGCGAAGTGTAAAAAAACTTGGCTCGAACCGGAAAAAACAGTTTCATCGGGCGACTTGTGCGGCGAAAAAGAACGCTCGAAACCGTGTACATATCGAAAAACGAACGATGATTGGCGACGAGCAGAAGCGGTTTATCAATCAAAGTTTTTTCGATGTTTTCCAGTCCGAAAACATTCATCAAATTATAAGTCGCCAGATAAATCCAGAGCGAACCGATATGCCGCTGGCAAAAAGTCCAGAATGTTTTCCACGCGCCCAAATTCATTCGGTGCGCGAGTTTGAAACCGATTTTTTCAGTGGAATTCAGAACTGAAAATTCTTCCGCCGTCGGTAAAAGCGCGGCTGTTTTTTCGGTGATTTTTGATTCTCGCCTGACTTCTAAAGTATTTTCGGACATTACCGAAAAATTATAACTTAAAGTTTGCGGCTTGTGCGATGATGAAAGTTAAACAAAAGATTTTTAACCGCGAAATACGCTGAATACGCAAAAATGAAGATTTGATTTGTTCTCTTTATTTCGTGTGTTTCGCGTGTTTCGCGGTTAAGATATTTTGAATTCTAATTACTTCAACAAATTCACATTCGCCCATTTTTGCAAAGTCCGCAGCAATTCATCGCTGACTTTTGAGGCTTCTTGCGGATTGTCGCTGACCGGCGTAAAAATATGCGTTAAATTCGGCAAAATACGCAAGCTGACATTTTTGTTTCCGCCGTTTGTCAAAGCATTTGCCAACGCAATCGAATGATAAGCCAAAACGAGCGCGTCGCGTTCGCCCTGCACAATCAGCACCGGACAATTTACTTTTTCGGCAAGCAGCAGCGGATTGCTGGCGAGATGATCACGAAAATAATTAAATTTCGCGTTTTTCGCGTTTTCCGGCAATTTTGCATCTTCAAACTGTTTGATAAGATTTTGGGCGAGCGGAATCACTTTCGTTTCGTCCGAAGCGTTGACGGTTTCCCGCAGCGCGCGTTGGTAAAGTTCCTGTTCCGCAATCGTTTCAATCATCGAACGCGAAACGCCCGCCATCAAGATAATCGCCGCCGTGCGTTTATCATCCGAAGCGAGCGTCAAAGCCGTTTCCGCGCCTTCGCTGTGTCCGATGTAGCCGATTTTCGTCTTGTCAATTTCCTTGCGCGTCATTAAATAATCAAAAGCGGCGCGGCTGTCGGAAATTATATCTTTATACGAAGTTTCGGCGGCTTTTGTCATATCAATCGTGCTTTTGCCGATGCCGCGGTCGTCCACACGCAAAACCGCAACTCCCGCTTTTGCAAGACTTTCGGCGATTTGTTTGTAAAGATTTGCCAGCGTCGAACCGTCGCGGTCTTGACTGCCCGAACCGGAAATTATGACGAACGCGGGAAAAGATTTTACATCGCTTTTCGGAATCGTCAAAGTTCCCGCCAAAGTGTTCGCGCCGTTCGGAAAAGAAACTTCTTCGCTCGTAAATTCACCGTCAAACGTCATTTTTTTAGCATTTTCCGGCGTGTTAATCGTTCGCAATTCTTCGTAACCCTGGCGGACGATTTGCGCCTGCTGCGCGGGAATTTCAATCAAAAGCGGAATGTTTTCCTTGTTCGCCCAAAGCTCTATCGTCAAAAGATATTTGGTGTTGACGAGTTTGTATTTTGAAAGCGCGACTGTTTGATTTTTTAGTTTGAAATCTTTAGTTTCCAATTTTTCCAGCGTCAGAGGAAAATCTATTGATTGACTTGGCAAAAATCCGACGAAATTTTGCAAACCGCCTTTTTTCTGATCGTACTGCGCCAAAAGATTGATAAAATTGCTCCAGACGTTATTTTCCGTGATGATGTTCGCGTTAGTTTTAATGATTTTTTCGGGCTGATCGCCGATTAAAATTTTCGCTTCGCCGTTTGTAAATTTTGTCGTCAAATACGTCGCGCCGTTTGTTTCAATCGTAAATTCAACCGGTTTGTCATTTTTGGTCGTCGTGATAAAAGTCGTCGCCGCCACTTTGGAAACGGTTTTTATTGTGCCGTCGGCGAGTTTTTCGGAAACGTAATTTTCTTCCGCCGCCGCCCGGTTGCCGACGTATGTGATGTATGTTCCAGAATCTTTCATTTGCGCGAATGCCTGATTGTTAATCGTCAAAAACAGCGCGAATAACAAAGCGGCTATAATTTGTTTTCTCATCTCTTTAATAAATTTTTCAAATTGAATTTTGACTTTCAGCCTCGTCAAATTCTTTTTCGATTTCCTGTCTGATTTCCTGTTCCATTTTCGCTGATTCGAGTGCCAGCGGCAGTTGTTCGGTTCGCGCCGAAAGTTTTTTCAGCGCGAGTTCGGTGTCGGCGAAATTTCCGCCGCGCCGCGATGCGGCTTCGATCATCTGGACGCGGGTTTCGGCTTCGACGCGCATTTCTTCGGCTTCGGTTTTTATTTTGCTGAGCTTTTCAAAGTCGTCTTTTAATTCTTCCTGCAAATTTTTTGAATTTTCCGATTTCAAATATTTAAGTTTATTCTGCCGCTTTTTTACGAGCAGAATTTCACTTTTGGTTGATTTCAAAATCCGCGTCGCCGTCAAACGCGCCGCCAAAGTGTCGCGGAAAGCGTCGGCTAACAGCAAGTCTTTCGATTCGATTTCCTTTAAGGATTTTTTTTCGGCGGTCGTCAGTTCGTTTTGAAACCATTCGACTTCGTTGGCTTTTATGCCGTCAACCGCGATTCGTTCGCGCACATTTGTCAGCCAGTTTGAGCGATAATATAAAATTCCGCCGGTTGCGACTAAGCCCAAAACGAATCCGCCGATCAGCGAAATCAGGCTGAAAAAAAAGTAAGTCGCCGCGACCGGCGGAGTTGAACCGAGCAGAAATCCGGCGATAAAAAAAATCAGCGCGGGAATCACCGAAAGCAAAACAGGCGCACTCCACGCTCCGTATTTCAACGCTTTTTCCTTCGCCAAATCCGTGCGCGTAACTTCGTATCTCGGCTCTAATTCGTTCATATATTTTGTTTTAATCTACAAACCTCGCAAACTTTCTTCAAACTTAACGCATCATAAATTTAGCTCCAAAGCGAAAAGTTTAATATCATCAGAATAAGCAATTTTACCGCAACTTCTGAAAAGGTGTGTATGTCCAAATTAAAATTTATAAATGTCCTGCTCGTTTTATTGTCAATTCCGATGTTTTTAAGCGTCGGTTACGCTCAAAAAAGAGACGAGAAAAATCAAGACAAAAAAGTCCGCACGATGACGATTCCGATTTCAATTTTCACCCAAAGGGAGAGAAAAGAAAGGGAATATGCGGAGTTTGTTGAAGTCGGCGATTTGACCGTCAAAGAAGATAACGATCAGCAGGTGATTTTATCAATTCGCAGCGTCAGCAGCACGCCGCTGGCGATTGCCGTTTTGATTCAGGACGATCTTTCCTCCAACGCCAATCTGCAGTTAAAAAGCATCGCCGATTTTATCAGAGGTCTGCCGAACGGCTCGCGCGTGATGGTCGCTTATCTGCGCGGCGGAACGATTCAGGTGCGGCAGAAATTTACGGAAGATTTGGAAAAAGCGGCAAAATCTTTGCGAATAATTTCCGGTGTCGGTCCGAGTAATCCCTACGTCGGAGTCGAAGAAGCACTCAGCCGCTTCGACGCTTTGCCGATGGGCAGACGCGCCATTTTGCTGGTTTCCGACGGTTTAGACGTTTCGCGTGGTTTTGACAGTGCTTCGCCGACGCAAAGTATTGATCTCGATCAGGCGATTCTCAAAGCGCAGCGCAAAAGCGTCGCCGTCTATTCTTTTTATAATGCGACCAGGTTGACGGAAAACGGCAGTTCGATTTTGGTTTCATACGGGCAAGGCTCGCTCAACCGGATTTCGGACGAAACCGGCGGGCGCGCATTTTTTCAAGGAACGCTGTCGCCCGTTTCGTTCGATCCGTTTTTCCGCGATTTGAACGCGGCGTTAAATCGTCAATTTGCTTTATCTTATCTTTCAACTCACTTTAAAAAAGGCTTTCATAGAGTAGAAGTCAACAGCACTAACCCGGAAGTTAGAATTGAATATCCGAAAGGTTATTATTATCGCTAAAATTTGTATGTTACGCGGTAAAAAAATACAATTAATGTGAATCAAAAGTAGAAAATAATTTGAAAAATTGCAGGTTTTCTTTGTCTTCTCTGTGAAAACTTCGTGTTCTCTGTGTGTAGAAATTACTTTTAACACAGAGAACACAAAGTTCTCACAGAGTTTTAGGTTTCTACTCTTGATTCACATAATTAACAGGATTCAACGACGGTTTTTGTTAATTCGATTTTATCCCGTCCATCCTGTTTATCCTGTTAATAAAGTTCTCTGTTTTTCAACCGCTTAACTTATAAAATTATTTTCTCTTAACAATAACCAGAGTTATATCATCATTGGCAGGCGCGGTTTGCGTGAAGGAAGAGAGCGCGAACTCGACTTTATCGCGCAAGCCGGAAGCGGATTTTTGCAGATTTTCGCTGACGACCTGCGAAAGTCTCTCCATTCCGAATTCTTCATCTTTTAAATTAACCGCTTCGGAAACTCCGTCGGAATAAATAACGAGGGCTTCGCTTTCCGCCAGTTGAATTTGTCCGACTTCATATTCCGCCATCGGCATAATTCCGAGCGGAAAGCCGCCCGATTCGAGTTGTTCGACTTTGCCGTCGGCGCGTCCGACAAGCGGCGGATTATGTCCGGCGTTGATGTAATTTATAATGCCGGTGGTTGGGTCGAGTTCGGCGATAAATAGCGTAATGAAACGATTGGACGGAATGTTTTCCGCCAAATATTCATTGATTGATTTGACCATTTGGTGGAGCGAAGTTTTCGCGGCGACCTGCGCGTGAACCGAAGCGTGAAGGCTCGACATTAAAAGCGCGGCGGCTGTTCCTTTGCCGGAAACATCGCCGAGCGCGATTAACATTTTGCCGTCGTGCAGCGTGATAAAATCGTAATAATCGCCGCCGATTTCATAACAGGAAAATGAAATTCCCTGAAATTCGTAATCGTTCATAATCGGCGGCGCGGACGGCTGAAATCGGTGTTGAATTTCGGTGGCGAGTTCCAGTTCGCGCTCCATTCGCTCGCGTTCGATGCGTTCTTCGAGCAGTTGCGCGTTCTCTACGCGAATCGAAGCGACTGATGCCAGAGTAGTCAAAATTTTCAGGTGATCTTCGGAAAATGCGGATTTGTCGGTCGGCGAATCGGCGTAAATTATGCCGAAAACATCATTTTCGCTGACACTTAACGGAACCGCCAAAACTGAACGAATACCCAAAAGAGCCATCGTTTGACTGGCGTAGCGCGGATCGTGCTGCGCGTCGGAGGTCAAAACCGATTTTCCGTTTTTCAAAACCTCGTCCATCACGATTCGGCTGATGCGAACTTCTTCGATTTTTTCTTCTTTGCCGCGCACACGGGCGACCAGAATTTTCATACCGTCTTTTTCGTTTTCGTCGCGCAGCATAATCACGCACCGTTCCGCCGGAACAGCTTCAAAAACGAGCGAAGCGACTTGATTTAACGTATCGTCCAAACCGCTTGAAGAGAGAAGCGCGACACCGACTTTACCGATTAATCCGAGCAGTTCGTTGCGCGTCGAAAACTGCGATTCGAGCATTTCGGCGGTCGAACTTTGCTGACGCGCGAACGAA
This sequence comes from Pyrinomonadaceae bacterium, assembly GCA_965218105.1. Classification (GTDB taxonomy): domain Bacteria; phylum Acidobacteriota; class Blastocatellia; order Pyrinomonadales; family Pyrinomonadaceae. Next base: position 710,065 of record OZ244585.1, on the reverse strand, counting down.
ATCGTCATTGACGGATCAAGAGCCTGCGTGTTGTCGGAGATTAAAGTCGAATTTTTTAATTGTTTAAGCCGTTCGTCTTCAAAGATTATCGTCGTTTCGCCGATTTGGATTTCGCCGCCCGAAACAAGCGGAATCGGCATCGAGACGTGCGAACCGTTGTAGCGCGTGCCGTTTGCCGAACCCAAATCCTGAAGCCAGTAAGCGTCGCCTTCCTTTCTGACTTCCGCGTGAAGCCTTGAAGCGAAAGCGTCGGGAATACAAATATCGCTGCGGGCGGAACGCCCGATTGTTACCCGAAGACGCGAAAGCGGAAATAATTCCGGCGGGCGATCAGAAGTTTTTATAATAAGTTGGGGCATAACATAACCAAAAGCGAAAAATTAAACAATAAAATGAAAAAATAACTCAACGAAAATTAAACGTTTGCTTTGACTGAAATCTTTCACTTTTAGTTTCCGGTTATTATTTTTTCACTTTTTACGCGCCTTCCGTAAACGACCACCGTTCCGGCGAGAAAATCGTGCAGTGCGCGACCTTTATCATTTAAAACCGCCAGTAAAAATCCAAATCCAAAAACCAAAAAACTCAGCGGATAGCCGATTAAATGTCGAATTAAAATTGCAGCCAAAGAAGGAGATTTGCCGTCAATTCTGACAATTCTCAATCCGGTCATCATTTTGCCGACGCTTTGCCCGCTGATCAGCGGCAAAAGCACAAAGTTCGTCAAAATTAAAAGAATTGCGATCAATAATCCGGCATTACTGATTTCGCTGTTAAGAAGTTTTGCGGACTCAACGCCCATTAATCTGCCGATTATCAAACTCGAAACGGGAACTGCGATGAGCAGAATATAATCAATTAAAATCGCGCCGCAGCGCAGTGCGAACGGAGCTTTCAGACGCTCCGCGTCGAAGTTGACGACAACTTTCTCGGTTCGTATTCGTTTAGTCGGAACGGTTCTTTCTACTCGCGCGCTCATAAATGATTTTTTTGTATTCGGTAAAATTTAAGATTAACCGATAATAAAATGCAAGGTCGTGTCGCCTAATCTTAATTTGTCGCCGTTAGCTAAAGGATACGGCTGATGCGGCATCAGCTTGACCGTATCATTGACGACGGGCAAAACCACCGTGCCGTTTGAAGAACCCAAATCTTCGACCAAAAATTTACCGCCTTCGCGCCAAATTCGCGCGTGGCGGCGAGATATTTTGGTCTGCGGATCGAACTTTGACAAATCAACTTCAGGGAAGATATTCGACATCGGATCGCGTCTGCCGACCAGATTTTCGTCCTTTTCAATGCGATAAGCGGGCGTTTCCAGTTCGTTTGTGCCGACAATTAAAATCTTCGCCGTCAGCGGCTGAGGAGCGTAATTTTCTCCGCCGATGCCTTGTTGAGCAAGCGGCTGCTTCGCGCCGCAAAACGCGCAAAACATATCGGTCGCCACGATTTTCTGTCCGCAAAACCCGCAAAAAACGAATTGATCGGACAAACCGGCGGGCGGGGAAGTTTCCTTTATTCCGTAAGTAACCCTGTTTTCATTTAGATTTTTCCGGTGTTCTTCAAGCGCGCGACGCATATCGGCGGCGGTCGCAAACCGCTGCTTGGCGTTGTATTCAACCGCCTGCATCAAGATTTGTTCCATCTGGTCGGAAAGCTGCGGATTTATCTGGCGCGGACGCGGATGTTTTTGAAAATCGAAAATCAGCAGCGGATTGCTTTGCGGGTCTGCTCCCGTCAAAAGATGAAACATCGTCGAACCGAGCGAATAAATATCGGAACGCGGTTCGACATTTCCGCTGAAAAGTTCGGGCGGCGCGTAACCCATTGTGCCGACTGCCGTTACGCCTTTTTCTTCCTTGTTGATAAAACGCGCGATGCCGAAATCAATCAGCATCACGCGCCCGGAATTTCCGTCAATCATAATATTGGCGGGTTTTAAATCACGATAAACAATCGGCATTTCGCGGTTATGCAGATAATCCAGAACATCCGCGATCTGAATTCCCCAATCGGTAACGTTCTGCTCGTCAATTCTGCCTTCGGGCGCGGAACGGATTCGCGCCGCCAAATCGCCGCCCGAAATATACTTCATCACGAGATAAAATCTGCCTTCGTTCTCGTCGTAAAAATAATCGTAAATCGTCGGAATCGCCGGATGATCGAGCGTTGATAAAAGGAGAGATTCGCGTTTGAAATCGTTGACGGCTTTTTCCTGCTGTTCGCCTTCGATGTAGGACTGCACCATTTCTTTGACGGCGCGCAGAACGCCGCCGAGATTTTTGTCGGACGCGAGATAAACCGCGCCCATTCCGCCGCCGCCGATTTTTCGCACGATTTCGTAACGATCATTCAAAACCGTGCCTTCATCCAAAGGCTTTAATTTCGGACGGTTTTTCCCGTCCGTGTCGCCGTGTCCGATGTTCGGCGTGGTATTTGAGCGGCTTTCCTGTTTTTGTTCCGGCAATTCGACTGCCGCTTTCGCCGAAGATTCTTTTTGCTGTTTTGCCGCCGCTTCTCCCGCGTTGTAGTCGGCAATTTCCCGATTATCTTCCGTTTCCATTATCCGCACCGAATCGAAACGCGGCGGCGGGCAGCTGACTTCGGGAAGTTCCTCGACAGGTTTTTCAATCAAAGATTCAGATGCCGGTGCAGATTCTTTGTCCGACGTTGATATTGAAGATTTGTTTATTTTTGAAGCGAGATATTCGGCTTTTTGGCGGCTTATCTGCTCTTTCATTAAATCGGAAGAAACATACGGAAGCGTCGCGTCAAAATCAATGTCATCGTCGGCGGATTCAGTCTCTTCGGCTGTTTTTTCCGGCTCGTCGGCTGACGGAATCTCTTTTATTTCTATTTCGCTGTAATCCATCAAAGAAGATTCCGTTTGCGAATTGATGGCGTTTTCAGCCGTAGTTTCGTCCAAACTGATATTGCTGTTTTTATTTTCAGCATTATCATTTTCGATTTTGTTGTTATACGGATTTTCGGCTGGAATTTCTGCCGAGCCGGTTTTTATTTCGACATTTTCTCCCGCATCGCCGCCCGAATAATCGTCTGTTTCCGCTCGTTCTTCGGCGGCGGGCGCGGGTTTTTCAACTGCGCCGGCAGTAATCGCTTCTGAATTTTCCGTAACCTGATCGGCAGTTTTTTCAGCTTTTTCGGGATGCGGCGCGATTGTATCGTCCGGCGCGTCCTCTTCGCCATTTCCGATGACGATAGGCTGCAAAGAAATTCCGCAAAACGGACAGAAAACATCGTTTTCAGCGACTTCCGAGCCGCATTCGTAACAATAAGCCATTATTTTATAAAACTTTCCAACCCAAAATTATTAGATTTTCCTAAATATTTATTCATTTGTATAAAATCGCAAAAAAGTCTTTCCGACGATAATTTCATCACCGTCATTCAAAACGTGAGGAGTTCCGGGAATCAAACGCCGCCCGCGGTTGACGTAAGTTCCGTTGATCGAGCCTAAATCTTCAATCATAAACTTGCCGTTGTCCTGAATAATGCGGGCGTGGCGGCGCGAAACTTTGGCTTCGGAATCAAAAGCGTCCAAATCAACATCGGGAAAAATTCCGTTGTCCGCGTCCCAGCGTCCGATGTCCGATTCGCCCGAAGCCAGTATAAATTCCGTGCCGACTGAATCGCCGCGCTCAATGATTAATGTTGCGCTGGCACCTTTTACCTTTGGCGGAATTTCCTTTTCGACGGAAAAATTTTCCTGCACTTCAACCATCGCGGGAATTCCGACCGACGTAACATTTGAAGACTGGAAAACGGGAACTTCAGAAACTTGCGGTTGAAAATCAGACATTTCTCCGTTGCTTTGCTTTTCCAGCATTGTGCCGCATTCGTCGCAAAATTGTGAATTGCCGGGATTATTCGTCCCGCAGATTTGGCATTTTATCATTTTCATTTTAATCTGCGAATTTTTATGGCGGATTTAACGCTTTCCGGCGAAACTAATTACGTCAGATTTATACTTAACCGAAGAAAACTTTAAAGGAAAACTGCTTGCGTCTCTGCCTTTAACAATATGTTCGGCTTGTCTTTTCAGCGTCGTCCATAAAAAAACTTTAATCCTTACATCCTACTCTGGACAAGGAACAATTTTTTCTTTTTTGCCGGATACCAAGCGGCATTTGTTAAATTTGTAGCGTCCGTTCACCATTTCCGTATCGGTGATATATTCCTTCCACTTTTTCAATTCGCTAATGGAAAGTGTATCTTCCAAAAACAAAACATCTGTAGGTTCACTTCTAAATCTGATAGTATCGTATTTTCCTTTTCCAACCGGCACGAATTCGGGATTTTCCGAAGGATAAATTAGTATCGGACAAGTCAAACATTCCCATTTTTGTTTTCTCAAACCGAAAAAGCTGGTTGTCGGAGTCGTCTGGCTACCGCTTGTGTCTGTCAATTCGACAATAATTCGTTCAGGTGTGCCGTCGTGATTTAAATCTCGTTCGCCGACAACGATTCTAATATTTTTCGCCCATTTCAAATTGTTCGGGTTATATTTTTCTCCCTCAAATGGTGCTATTGAAGCGACAATTTCCGACGGTTGTTCGGCGAGTGTCGTTAGCCGTGTTTTGCTAATGCCTAGTTTTTCGACGGCATCCTTCACTACTTCATCAACCTGCTCGGTTGTCGGCGGCATTACGACATACGGCGTGGGAGCTACAAACGGATCGCCCGGACTGTTAGGAGTCGGCATCGAATTACGCTGCTGTGTGTTTGCCGTCAAGCAAGCTCCGCCAAGAAAAGCCGCCAAAATTATCGAATAGATGTTTTTCTTCATCATTACTCCATCGAACTTTTTTATCCTTTATTTATCAGAACGTATGTGAACTCCGATTGTCCGGCTTGTCTGCCTTCACCTATATCCTTTATAAACTTTTGCCAAGCCGTCGGCGGCAGTGTTTGACAGCCGGCTGATCCCGTTCTGGTCGAACCTCCTTTATGAAAGTGCATTGTTCTTCCTTCCTTCATCGCGCTTTGATTGGTAATCAACTTGACATCTTCGTCAGTAAAATCACCGTCGTGATTGATGTCGCGCTCGATTCTTTGTGATTGAGTTAGTCGAAAATGCATTCCGAGTTGTTCGCTGGGAAGCATTATAGTCGAGTATCTGTAAACGCCCGTCGGCAAGCGTCCTAAATCTTTTATGTCATCCAAATTCGGATTAACCGGCTGTCCTTTGACAACTTTTACAAGCGGATTGGCATTTTGCCCGTCTTTGCCGAAATACCAATACGATGGCTCGGTATTGCCTTCGTATTCAGTGGCGTGTTTGACTTTATCCCTGCCAACCCACAAAACCCAAATAGAATCATCATATAAACCTTTATTGTATTCTTTTGTAACCGGCGTGAACTTGCGAAGTCCCAAGACATTTCGATAATTCGGCGTTGTGTCGAAAGTTGCTCTCATCTGATTAAAAAGTTGGTTGGCTGTATTGTAGAAATAAGCCTCATCGCGGTCGTTGAGAACTGAACCTTTCACTCGATTCAAAAGATATGTGATACGCATTTTCTTTCTCCTGGTTTTGTTGTGTTATTGGCACACTGCACCGTGAATCATCTTAACCAAAACATTTTAACCCGTAAATCTCTGTTCGTAAATCGTAAATCTTGGGTTGTTGTTAGTCAATAGTTATTTCTTTTAATTGCAAATCCTACGCTGTTTGATTTGCAAATCCCACGCTGAACGAAAACTGCTTTTCGCTTTTTTTGAAACTCTTTTTTCCGTTTTGACGTAGAAGATATTTGACGCGCAACCAGTTTACAATTTGCGTTAAATCAATTTTGATTTTGAACAAAATCTATCAATAGAGGACTAAATAAATATGGCTATCAGCCGTAAAAGCAAAATTATCATCGGCGCGGCGACCTTCGTTTTACTTACTATTATTGTTATTGTCAGCGTTTTTGCAACCCGTAAAGATACGCCGGAAGTAACGGTCGTCAAGGTCGAGACAAGACCCGAACTGCGTTCGACGGTAACTTCATCGGGAGAAGTTCGCCCGATTCAGTTTATCAATTTGACGAGCGAAGTGCAGGGACGAATCGAAGATATTTACGTCAAAGAAGGTGACAAAGTTACCGCCGGAACGCCGCTCGTCAAACTCGATCCGACGCAGTTGCAGTCCAGCACCGACGCGCAACTCGCGTCTTTGCAAGCCGCGCAGAGCGAAACGCAGGTTACGCAGTCACAGATTGCCGCCGCGCAAAATCAACTTTCGCAGGCGCAGCAGGGACTCAACGCGTCGCAGGCGGCGGTTGATACGGCGTTGCAGGCGGTCGCTTCGGCGCGTCAGCAGGTTGTCGCCTCGCAAACCGATGTTGATCGGGCGCAGGTTGATGTGACTACGGCGAATCGTGAGTTAAAGCGCACGGAAGAACTGGTCGAAGCCGGTGTCGAATCGCGCTCTAATTTCGATGCCGCCAAAGATCGCGTGGCAACGGCACAGGTCGCGCTCAGAAACGCGCAGGCGCGTCTCAAATCACAAAGTCTGGCGATCAACGAAGCAACCGCGCGCGTCAATGAAGCCAGAGCGCGGGTTAAACAACAGGAAGTTACCATTCGTGACGCGCGGCGCGGCGTTTCAACGGCTGATTTGAGCGCGCAAGCCAGCGCGGATCGGGCGCGGCAGCAAGCCGCCGTTTTGCGCGGGCAAAAAAGTCAGCGCGATAAAACTTTGCAGGTCGCGCCGATTAACGGCGTGATCGCCGACATTCCCTCAAAAGTAGGAACTTTCGCCGTCGCCAATCTGACTTCGACACCGCTTTTGACGATTGCCGATATGTCAACAGTCAACGTCGAAGTCAAAGTTGACGAAACCGAAATTGATAAAGTCGAAGTCGGTCAGCTGGTGAAAGTCAAAGTTGACGCTCTCGGCGATAAAGAATTAAACGGCGAGGTTTCGCAAAAAACGCCGCTCGCCGTCGGCAAATCGCAAACGACCGGCGGACTTTCCACTAATATTAACGTTCAGGAAGCCAAAGAATTTCGAGTCGTCATCACCTTGCAGGATTTAAATGACGAAATTCGTGACAGTCTTCGTCCCGGAATGAGCGCGACCGCAGTAATTACGACAAAAACGGTGCAGGATATTGTCGCCGTTCCGTTACAGGCGGTCGTCGAAAAGAAAGCGGACGCGACACCTTCGCCGATGGTTCAGGGCGATGCCGCGCCGGTTTCGTCCGAAAAGCCGAAAACCGTTAAAGGCGTATATGTGATGGACGGCAATAAAGCGAAATTCGTCGAAGTGGAAACCGGAATTATCGGTGAATCCGATATTCAAATTACGTCCGGTTTGTCCGAAGGTCAGGAAGTCATCACAGGTCCGAGCCGCATTCTAAACACGCTCAAAGAAGGCGAAATAATTAAAAGACAGGTTAAAAAAGAAGGCGACTTGAAGACGTAAATCGTGAATCGTAAATCGTAAATAGAAAAGAGTTTCCTGCGATTTACGATTTATAATTTACGATTCACGATTTACGATTCCAATGGCAAAAGAACAAGAAAAATTAGCAGTCAACGGCAAAAGTGTGATAAATCCCGCGCCGGACGCTTTGATTTCGATGCGGAACATCTGGAAAACTTACACGATGGGAACGCAGCAGCTTCACGCGCTGCAAGGCGTTACCTTTGAAGTGCAGAAAGGTGAATATCTCGCAATCATCGGACCTTCCGGTTCGGGCAAATCAACTTTGATGAATTTGATCGGCTGTCTGGATTCGCCGACCAAGGGACAGTATTGGATCAACGGGCATCTCGTTTCGACGATGACGGACGATGAACTGGCTTCAATTCGCAATAAGGAAATCGGTTTCGTCTTTCAAACTTTTAATCTGTTGTCGCGGGCGACCGCGCTGCACAACGTCGAATTGCCTTTGATTTACGCCGGAATGGGGACGAGCGAACGGCACGACCGCGCCGAAGCGACGCTCGCTTCCGTCGAACTCGGCGACCGCATTTATCATCGCCCGAACGAACTTTCCGGCGGTCAGCGGCAGCGTGTGGCGATTGCGCGCGCGCTGGTCAACGACCCTTCAATTCTGCTGGCGGATGAACCGACCGGCGCGCTCGACACAAAAACGAGCTATGAAATTATGGCGTTGTTCGAGAAACTTCACGCCGACGGAAACACGATTATTCTGGTGACGCACGAACAGGATATTGCCGAACGCGCCCATCGCATCATCACGATTCGGGACGGCGAAATCGAATCGGACGAAAATATCAAATAAAACTTTAATCGAGGAGCTGCGTATCAATTTTAACAGATGAACTTTACCGAAACATTAAAACTGGCATTCGCGGCGATCTGGGCGCACAAACTGCGCTCTTTTCTGACGCTTTTCGGAATGATTATCGGCGTTACCGCGTTTATGGTCGTGCTGTCAATTTTGCAGGGATTTAATTCTTACGTTGACGAAAAAATTGCGGGTGTCGGCTCAAATTCCTTTACCGTGATGCGTTTCAGTTTCGATGATTTTAAGGACAATGACAAACTCGCCGAAGCCCAGCGCAGAAACAAGGATTTGACTTTGGAGGAGTTGGAGTTTATTCGTGAACGCGGCGATTTGATCAAAGAAATCGGCGCAAAGGCGCGCGGCAACGGCGCGTTGGTTAAACGCGGAACCGAAGTTTTGGAAAGCGTAAATGTTGAAGGTGTCGAACCGATCATCGCCGATATAGACAAGGCTGAAGTTGAAGACGGGCGTTATTTTGTCAACGCGGAAAACGACACTTCGGCGAGAGTCGCGTTTATCGGCGCGGATATTGCCGACAAACTATTTCCCCGAACTTCCGCCGTGGGCGGCGAAATCAGCATTCGCGGACTTCCTTACAGAGTCGTCGGCGTGGCGGTTGCCAAAGGAACGATTTTCGGTATGCCGCAGGATACTTTTATTCAAATTCCGCTCAAAACTTACGCTTCAAATTTTGGAAATTTGACAGGCAGCCGCGGTTTATATTTTGAAGGAACGTCATACGACGATAAAACTTTCGACGACGCGGTTGAACAAGCCCGCGTTCTGCTGAGAATTAAGCGCGGACTTTCCTTCGGTGAAAAAGACAATTTCGGAATTTCCACGCCCGATGCCATTTCAAATTTACGCAACAGCATTTTGGGTCCGATTTTTATCGTAATTATCGCCGTTCCGGGAATCGCTCTGGTCGTCGGCGCGATTGTTATTATGAATATAATGCTGGTTGCCGTAACCGAAAGGACGAAAGAAATCGGCATCAGAAAAAGTTTGGGAGCGCGGCAAGCCGATATTCTCAAACAATTTTTGTACGAATCGGCAACTCTGTCGGCAATCGGCGGAATTATCGGTTTAATTCTCGCCGAACTGATCGGATTTATAGTTTCGGCTTATCTGATTCAAACGAAAATCCCGTGGTGGGCGGCGGTTTTGTCAATCGGCGTTTCGGCGGCGGTCGGAATTCTCGCCGGACTTTTCCCCGCGTGGAAAGCCGCGCGGCTCGATCCGATTGAAGCCTTGAGAGCAGACTAAAATATAGTTGTCGGTTGTCGGTCGTCAGTTGTCAGAATAAGACAAACTGACGACTGACAACCGACAACCGACAACCAATTATGAGAATTATCGGCAACAGCCTCTTCGAAAATTTTAAAATGGCAATGTCAACTTTGCGAAATAACAAGCTGCGTTCATTTTTGACCATTTTCGGCGTAATTATCGGCGTGATTACGGTGATGCTGATTTCATCCATCATCAGCGGAATCAATGTCGGCGTAGAAAAACAGGTCGAATCGTTCGGGACGACTTCGATTTTTCTGAACAAATACGATGCCGGCATCAGAACCGGCAGACCTTCCCGCGAAGAAAGAATGCGAAAACCGCTGACGGCGGAAGATGCCGAAGCGTTGAAAAAACTTCCGACTATTTCGACCGCCGTTCCGCTGCTCGACGTTTCGAGCGACCGCTGGGGTTCAAAAATTCTTATTACGGGAAAAAACGGCAAAACATCTTCCTCCGTAAAACTTATGGGAACAACCCCGGATATTGAAAAAACCACCGTCGAAGTGTTGCTGGACGGACGCTGGTTTACCGAAAATGAAAGCGAAAGCAAATCGGATGTCGCGGTCATCGGGCAGGCGGTGATTGACGGTTATTTTCCTTATGTCAACCCGCTTGGCGAAAAAATTGAAATCGGCGGACGCGAATTTCGCGTCATCGGAACCGTCCAGAAAAAAGAACAGCTTTTCGGCGGCGGCGGCGGCAACAACGATCAGAGCAACGTGATTTATATGCCGATGGGCGCGGCTTTGCGTCTGAAACCTTATTCCGAAGACCTGCAAATTTTGGCAGTCGCCAAAGAAGGAAAATTGGACGAAGCGCAGGATCAAGTGCAGGATGTGATGAGAATTCGCCGCCAAGTTCCTTACGGCGAGCCGGACAATTTCGGAATGGAAACCGCCGCCAGCATTATCGAAACTTTTCAGTCAATCACCGCCGGAGTTTTTCTGGCGATGATCGTCATTTCATCAATCGGCTTGATGATCGGCGGCATCGGCGTGATGAATATTATGCTCGTCTCCGTCACGGAAAGAACGCGCGAGATCGGCATTCGCAAAGCCATCGGCGCGAAACAGAGCGATATTCTTTTGCAGTTTTTGATCGAAGCCGCGACTTTAACCGGCTTCGGCGGCTTGGTCGGCTTGGCAATCGGATGGGGTTTGTCCTTTTTAATTTCGTTTGTCTTCCCGTCTTACGTTCCGTGGTGGGCGCCTGTAATGGGCTTTTTCGCCAGCGTCGGCATCGGCTTGATTTTCGGAATTTTCCCCGCGTGGAAAGCCGCGCGGCTCGATCCGATTGAATCTCTGCGATATGAATAGAAATATGTCCAATGTCTGATTTTGAGAGCAGTTTCAGACATTGAACATTTAACTTTAAGAAGCGAACAAAGCAATCACAACTCTGAAAGCAACCCCGATTAACGCAAGAATTAAGATAATTCCCCAAGCCGCGCCGGTTGAAATCTTGCCGACGATTTTCAATCCGATTGCCGCTAAAATCCATCCCCAAATTGAAAATAAATCAAAAGTTGCCAATAATGCAGATAAAACCGGAGAACCTTTACCAATAAAAAACGACGGATTTGCCTGAATCAAACCGCTTTGACTGGCGGCAATATCAATTTCATCGGCAGATTTTAAGAACAAGACCAAAATATTAGCCAGCATTGAAACTACAATCGGCGGAAAACTCGCATAAACCCATACTGACAAACCCTGGGAAAATTTCATCGAACCGCCCATTGCGTTTGCGCCCAGCCAGTAAATTAGCCCGCCGATAGCCAGACCAATGATTATAAATATCGGAATAAGATAACGCGTAACCCGCATTGTCGTCATCTGTATATTAACGGTTTTCTCTTTTTGTTCGGCGGACATTCCTGATGTCTGCGGACTTTTATCAATCTGCTGGACGGCAAATTGCCGAAAACCGTTTTCGCCGATTTTATTTGCAAATAAAAAAGTAAATGTCGTTACCGAGAGAATGATTATCAGCGAAGCCAGAACAAATCTCGGCTTGCGGCGCAAATCTTCAAACGTATTGCCCGGCTCGAAAAAAATATTTCCGAGCGTGGCAGCTTCCGACATTTGCGCCGGTTCTTTTACATCCTCAATTTCTTCGGGCAGAGGCGGTGCCTGCCATTCCACTTCATTTTGTTCGATTAAATCTTGGTTTTCTTCATTCATTAAGTTTTCCTCTTTTTATTTGATTAGATCAGACATTTGCGCTTTCTGCTTAAATGACAAAACACCGACGGAAAAACACAAATTTTTTCGATTACTTGTCGTTCTTACGAGATATTTTCAATTTACGTTTCAAAAATCTATTGAGCAGTCGGCGCGTTTTCATAACCTGCGACGCGAATACACGCCGCGAAATGTCCTTTTTCGATTTCGCGCAGTTCCGGCACAATCCGCGCGCAGTCTTCAATCGCCAGCGGACAGCGCGTGCGAAAACGACAGCCCGACGGCGGATTGATCGGAGTCGGCACGTCGCCCTGCAAGACGATGCGCTCGCGTTTTTTCTTTGGATCGGGAATCGGAATCGCCGACAGCAAAGCTCTCGTATATGGATGAAGCGGATTTTCGTAAAGTTCTTGTGAGGCGGCGATTTCGACGATTTTTCCGAGATACATCACGGCGACGCGCTGCGAAATATGTTCGACGACCGCTAAACCGTGTGAAATAAACAGATATGTCAAACCGAATTCATTCTGTAAATCCTGCAAAAGATTGACGACCTGCGCCTGCACGGAAACGTCGAGCGCGGACACCGGCTCGTCGGCGATGATTAATTTCGGATTTAACGCCAAAGCCCGCGCGATGCCGATTCGCTGCCGCTGTCCGCCGGAAAATTCGTGCGGGTAGCGAAACATATAATTCGCGTCGAGACCGACTTTTTTGAGCAAATCCGCCACGCGGTCGCGCTGTTCGGTTTTATCGCCGATGCCGTGAATTTTCAGCGGTTCGGAGACAATCGAATAAATATTCAGACGCGGATTGAGCGACGCGTACGGGTCTTGAAAAATAATCTGCATTTCGCGTCTCATCCGGCGCATTTCGCGGTTCGGCAAACCGATAATATTTTGGTTTTCAAAAAAAATTTCGCCGCTCGTCGGCTCGTAAAGTCTGATTAAACACCGCCCGACGGTTGATTTTCCGCAGCCGGATTCGCCGACTAAACCGAGCGTTTCGCCCGCGAAAATGTCAAACGAAACGTCGTCCACGGCGCGAACCATATCATCGGAATTTTCGACGGGAAAGTATTTCACCAAATTGCGAACTGCAACGAGTTTTTGTTTTTCGGATTTAACCGCTCTGTTTTCCATTCTTCTTTTTCTTTTCGACCAATTTCAGAGAAGATATTTTGATTTTCAAATAAATTAATTTTAAGGGAACTGTGCAGTTGATTGACTTTAATTCAACGACATCTTCCAAATCTTCGTAAATTTTCAAAGTCCATTCATTGTTTTTTTGTCTGGAAAAATGTTCGACTCTAACGCGATATTGCGAAACTAAAACATAATCTTTTAAAGACTCTAATCTGTAATAATCTTCGGCTTTGTCACCTCTGTCGCGTTTTTCTGTTGACTTTGATAAGACCTCAAAAACCACAGTCGGATTGAGCAATGTTTTGTCATCATCAGCGGTCAAAATATCGCCGCAGGCAACGGCAACATCGGGATAAACATTATGTCCGTCACGAACACGAATACGAAGTTCTCCGGCGTGAACTTCGCAATCTGTTTCACGAAGCTGCAAACTCAATTCAGTGGAAATATTCGTCCCAGCCAGACTGTGCTTTCGTGTTCCTCCAGCCATTGAGAAAATTTCCCCATCCATATATTCGTGTCTGATTTTAGATTTCTCCTCAAACGCCAAATATTCTTCTTCCGACATCAATTTTTCCGCCGTTGCCTGATTCATTTTTCGTTTCTCCAATCCTCCGCAATTATCGCCCAGCGTTCGTGATCGCGCCATTTTCCGCCGACTTTTAAGTATTTGCGCGAAAATCCTTCTTTGGTGAAATTATTTTTTTGCAAAACCGCGATTGAAGCGAGATTTTGCGGCTGAACATTCGCTTCGACGCGATGCAGTTTCAAACCTTTGAAGGCGAATTTTAATGTCAAACCGACGGCTTCGGTCATCAAACCTTTTCCGGCAAAATCCGCGCCGATGTAATAACCGAGATAACAATTTTGAAATGCGCGGCGAAAAATTTGCGATAAATTAATCGCGCCCGCAATTTTTTCGCTGTTAAATTCACAAATTAAAAGACATTCGTTCGCTTCGTCATCGCTGCGTTTCAAATATTCGGCAAAACTTTTTTCGTCGGTCGGCGGACTGACCAAACCGCGATGAAGTCTTTTGCTCGCCAAATTCAATTTCGTTAATTCGACCAAATCTTTTTCATTCGGATACCGCAAATAAAGTTTTGTGCCGCGCAATTTCAAATTTTCGTTTTTCATCGTATAAAACACAGCGCACTTTTATATTATTTTCCAATTGATAGAGCGGAATTTCGCCGCGCGTGCAGATTCCTTCCATACAAAATTCGCAGCGCGGCGCGAAATCGCAGCCGTCGGGCAGATTTGTCGGACTCGGCACGGTTCCTTCAATCGTCGAAAGGCGCGTCGCTTTGGCTTCGCCGATGCCGCGCAGTTTCGGGACGGAACGCAGTAAACCTTGTGTATAAGGATGTTTCGGGTTTTCAAATAATTCTTCAACCGGCGATTGTTCGACGATTTTTCCGGTATACATCACGCAAACGCGGTCGGCGACTTCGGCAACTATGCCTAAATCGTGCGTGATTAAAAGCACGGCGAGACGGCGCGTTTTTCGCAATTCGTCCAATAATTCCAAAATCTGCGCCTGAATTGTAACATCCAAAGCGGTCGTCGGCTCGTCGGCGATGAGCAGTTCGGGATTACACGCGAGAGCCATCGCAATCATCACGCGCTGGCGCATTCCGCCGCTCAACTGGTGCGGATAATCTCTGATTCGGCGTTCGGGCGCGGGCATCGCAACTTCTTTCATCGCTTCGATTGCCGCGTCGAGCGCGTCTTTTTTGTTCAAATTTCGATGCAGGCGCAACGCTTCGGCGATTTGTTCGCCAATCGTGTAAACCGGATTCAAGGATGTCATCGGGTCTTGAAAAATCATCGCCACATCGTTGCCGCGAATCTCGCGCATCTTCGCGTCGTTCGCCGTCGTTAATTCTTCGCCTTGGAATTTTATCGAACCGCCGACAATTTTTCCCGGCGGCGAAATCAGCCGCATAATCGAAAGCGCGGTGATTGATTTTCCGCTTCCCGATTCGCCGACTAAACCTAAAAGCTCGCCTTCGTCAATGTGAAAGCTCACGTTGTCAACGGCTTTGACGAGTCCGGCGCGGGTCGGAAAATGCGTCTGTAAATTGTTTATTTCGAGAAGATGCGACATTTTTAATAGACACTAAACTGGTATTCAATGAAGATAACAATTGAAATCGGCACGCCGTTTTTCTTTGCCGGAATAAACGCGATTTGTGCGGCGGCGGCAATCGCTTGTTCCGTCAATCCGTAGGGCAAAGTTGTCAAAGGAGAAATATTTCCAATCCCGCCGCTTGCCAGAAATATGACTCTTAATTTTACAGTTCCTCTAATTCTATTTTTCCGCGCCGCTTCCGTATAATTTGCTTTCGGTTTGAGAATAAATTTTATTTTGACAATTTCTTTATCTGAAAATGCGGTTTTTGCATCAATGGGTTCATCCATTTCATTTGTCGTTTCATCGCCAAGCGTTCTAAATGAACCGTTTCCGATTTCGATGCCCGACGGATTTTTTCCGATTTCAATTGATTTGACAAAGTTTTTGACAACAGAATTATTTTCGTCGGCATTTGCCGCCCAAAGTTCAAACCATCTTTGATTTTCATCATCGTTAATCAGCCAATAAGTGAAAGTTTCATTGGCGATTTTGATTACTTCCAATCCGTTTTGATAAAATTTAGTTTCTTCTTTGGTTCCGAGTTTTGAGGATTTAAGTTCTTTTAATCTGTCGGCAAAACTTTTTTTGTCGAATTTTTTTGCATCTCTGCAATAATCAGAGGCTTTTTGTTTTGATTTAGCGAAGATGTTAAATCCATAAACAACATTTTCGGCATAAACAACATATTCGTTAATTTCTTCCTCACTGCAATCGTAAATGCCGAGAGTTGCCGTCGGAATTTTCGGAAGCAAAACTGAAACTTCTTTATCGTTTATTTTGTATCTTTCCCATTTGACCGGCGCGTTGTAGTTTTCAGTTTGAGCAAATGCGGAAACATTAATGAAGAATACAACTAATAATAGTGAAATTGATTTCGACATATTTTTTTAACTCCTCTAAATTGAAGCAAAATTGACATATTTCTTCTGAACGTGCAACTAATTTAATCGCTTTGTCTTCAAACAAATGTTATCATTTTTTGGCAATTTTCATTATTTTGCAGTAATAAATTCAGGAGATTTTTAAAGTGAAATTACGTTTAACCTTTTTCGGCAGTCTGCTTTTATCCATTTTACTTGTTTCCGGCGTTTTTGCCCAAAACGAAACCGCTTCTAAAATTAATCCTAAAACTTCCGACGCAATCAAAACAACCAAATCTAAAAAGCCGGTAACGACGGAAAACATCGAAAAAGATGTCGCCGAAGCGTTGACGCTGATTGAAGATAATTATGTCGGTGGGAAAAAACTCGATTACAACGATCTGTTCAAAACCGCGATTGACAATATGCTTCACACGCTCGATCCGCATTCTAATTATTTTGACGCGAAAGAATTTGATCAGTTTCGCACCGATCAAAGTTCCCAGTATTTCGGCATCGGCGCGACCATCGGTGATTTGAGCGATAAAGACGGCAATGTCATCGCAACTTATATCAAAGCGACTTTTGACGGCGCGCCCGCCAATCGCGCCGGACTTCGTTACGGTGATAAAATTGTCGAAGTCAACGGCACCTCGATGCTCGGAAAATCTTATGTGGACGTTCGCAATTTCCTGCGCGGACCGCGCGGAACGACCGCCAAACTCCTGATCGAAAGATACGGCACGGGCAAGCGCGAAGAAGTTGACATTACCCGCGATGCCGTTTCGCAGCCTTCGATTGCCGAATCTTATATGATTCGTCCCGGTGTCGGCTATATCGCAATGACCGGCGGTTTTAATCAAACGACTTACGCCGAATTTGTTCAGGCAATGCAGAACTTAAAAGAGCAGGGAATGAAACAACTGGTGCTTGATTTGCGAAATAACGGCGGCGGTTTGGTCAGTCAGTCTTATCGTGTGGCGAACACTTTTCTTTCCGCCGGACAGACTATTTTTACGCAAAAAGGAAGAGGCGCAGGCGAGAGCGACCCGTATCGCGCCGACAATAAAACCCCGGACGAAACGCCGCTCGTCGTTTTGGTCAATCGCAATACGGCTTCGGCATCCGAAATTCTCGCCGGCGCGCTTCAGGATCACGACCGCGCCTTGATTGTCGGTGAAAATACTTTCGGTAAAGGTTTGGTGCAGAATCCGTTCATTTTAGAATACGGCTCGATGCTTTTACTGACGATTGCCAAATACGAAACGCCCGCCGGACGACTTATTCAACGCGATTATTCGGACGGGAATCTTTATAATTATTACACCAACGGCGGCACTTTAAAAGATGAATCCAAACCGACCAAGCCGACCGGCGCGCAAAGCCGAACCGATTCCGGCAGAGCCGTTTACAGCGGCGGCGGCATCAATCCCGACGAAGCCCTGAAACCGCAGACGATCACCAGAGAAAAAGCTGATTTTCAGGTGAAATTAAGCGATCCGATCTTCGCTTTCGTGCTTAACTTAACTTACGGAAAAAACAGCAGTTTCCCGGCTTACAAAGTTGACCGCCCGATTTCGTTTGGTTACGATTTGAAGCCGACCGATTTCCCGATCACTGAAAATCTTTTTCAAAATTTCAA
Source organism: Pyrinomonadaceae bacterium (assembly GCA_965218105.1). Lineage (GTDB taxonomy): Bacteria > Acidobacteriota > Blastocatellia > Pyrinomonadales > Pyrinomonadaceae. Next base: position 692,538 of record OZ244585.1, on the reverse strand, counting down.
AAAGTTTGCGACCGAGAAATACAATTTCACGCCCGCGCAAATTGACCGCGAACGCGAATTTATCGAACGCGCGCTGCGAACTGAAATCGTTACCGCCGCTTACGGTTCGACAACTTCATTCCGCGTTTTCAACGATTACGACAATCAGTTGCAAAAAGCCATCGAGCTGCTTCCCGAAGCCAAGCAGCTTGCCGTCGAAGGCGCGAAAGCCAACGCTAAAAAGGAAAATTCAAAACTGAATCGTTAAACTTTAAGATTCGGCATAAAAAATTATTTTGATGCCTTTTTTTTGTCAAAAAATGACCGATTTAACAAACCCACGGGCGATTCTGACTTATAAACGATTTTTACCATTATACCTTGATAAAAATTCGCTTCCTGTAAAGCAGCCACATCAGAAAAAGCCATAAAAAAATATAGCAGACGGCAAACATCAGTGAAGCGTTAACAGGCGCGACAAACGGCAAAAATACATTGTTGAAAATCCATCCCTGCAAAGATATTTTTTCGCCTTCCGCGCCCGAAACTTTGATAATTCCGAGTAGTTTTGACATCAAACCCGAAAACACAAATAAAGCGAGAGCATTGACACCGAAGATTACAAAAGGTTTCGCCCATTTTTTGTAATTTTTTATGTCAATCAGCCAGTAGCAAAAGCCGAGAAATAATAAAGCTAAACCTGCCGTATAAAGAACATACGAACTCGTCCAGAGAGCTTTATTGAGCGGAAACCAAAAACTCCAAATCCAGCCGATTGCCGCCAAAACCACGCCGGAAAAGAATAACGCCGCGACTTTTTCGTAATCATTTTTATCTCTTCGCAGCCAATGACCGCACAAAACTCCCGCCAAAGTCGTGGCAAGTGCCGGAATTGTACTTAAAAGTCCTTCCGGGTCAAAAATTTTCGATTGTTTCCAAATATGATTTTCCGTCAAAATCGAGCGATCAACGAAGGCGGCGAGATTACAGCCTTTATCGTTGAACGTCGTTATTTCGCAGCCCGGAACATTTATTAAAGTCATCAACGACCAATAAACAAGCAAAAGCGCGGCGGCGATGATCGCTTGCTGTTTCCAATTCGTGTGAATAAAAATCAACGCCGTCACCAGATAACAAACGGCAATGCGCTGCAAAACGCCCATAATGCGGAGCGTCGAGATGTCGAGAAAGGTTTCTTTTGTGAAGTTGTAAAAAGGAAAAGCCGCCAAAAATAAACCGAGCGCGAATATAATGACCGAGCGGCGGATAATCTTCAAATAAATATCTTTCTTGACCGCGCCTTGTTCGACACGCTTTCCGAGAGCCAATGTGATGGCAATGCCGACGATGAATAAAAAGAAAGGAAAAACCAAATCCGTCGGTGTCGTGCCGTGCCATTCGGCGTGTTCGAGCGGCGGATAAATCGCGCTCCACGTTCCCGGATTATTCACCAAAACCATTCCGGCAATCGTCATTCCGCGAAAAACATCGAGCGAGAGCAGCCGATTTTGCTTAACTTCTTCAGACATTTTTTCTTCCTTTTTGTGAAATGATTAAATCACTTTATATTTAGGACGAAAAAGTTTTTATGTCAATGCTTTAGAATAAAAAAGGTTGAAAAAATCAAGTGTGTCTTCAACCTTTTGTTTTAACTAAACGGCAAAATTTTAATGAGTGTCGTAAACGGCAATCGGATAATCGCCGTCTTTGCCCCATTGAACGGACGTAGTTCCGGCATCAGAACTTCTCAAAATACAAAACGTTCCGTTTGTTCTGCGCCACACGGCGACATCGGTTTTGCCGTCGCCGTCATAATCGTTTTGAACGGTTAGATCAACATCCGAAATTCCCAACGAATAAGAAAGCAGATTGCCGTCGGAGCTTGCCATTAAATTGTCCTTTTTACGAGCGGATAATTTAACCGTTTGAATGACTGCTCTTGTTGTTCGATATAATTTTTACTTGGGACGTGTTCGGGTAAAAATTATGTTTTCAGCTTACACCTTGTGAGTAACTCATAAGTCAAGCGTGAAAGTGTGGTCGGCGACGGATTCGATTAAATGGCACACCGAATGACCGTTAGGCACCGCATCTTCCATACCCTTCCAAATCTCCTGAGCGGTTTCCATTTTCTTTTGTAACTGTTGCAGATGTTTGATTTTGCCGCGATTTTCTTTAATTCTGTGAGCTATAATATCGCGCACGAACGGACACGGTGAATTTCCGTGTTCAGCTTCGCTTAAAACTTGTTTAATTTCCGATAATGTGATTCCGAGTGTTTTCGCCGCCAGAATAAATCTTAAACGGATCGCGTCCGAATGCTGATAAACCTTGTAGCCGTTTGATTTAGCGCGAATTGGTTTGAGCAAACCAATTCGCGTATAGTGTCGCACCGTATCTACCGGAACGCCCGTTTTTTTCGCTAATTCGCTGGTTATCATTTGTAATACTCGCTTGAGAAAAATTATATTCGCATTTTTCTGAAGTTCGGTTTCAAAATTTACCAGCTTTTTCGTTCGCGCAGTTTCGTGATGTGCGCCGTGTGATGACGGCTGTGCCAATCGTAAAGTCCGAGCATTTTTTCCAGCGTCCATTCGCCTGAATCAGGGTGAATCAAACGCTTTTTGAAATCTTCGTCTGTCATCGAATGCAGCAGATTCGCCCACCGCGCGTGGATGCCTTCGATAATTTTCATCGAAACGTCAATCGGCATTTCGCTGTCGGCGAGTTCCGCCCAGCGATCTTCGTAATACGGGCGAATCGTCGGCGCGTCTTCCGTCATTGCGAGCTTAAATCGCGTATAAGCGTTCAAATGGCTGTCGGCAACGTGATGAATCGTCCGGCGCACCGTCCAGCCTTCGGGACGATACGGCGTGTCGAGTTGTTCATCGCTTAAATCACCGGTCGCCGCTTCCAATTTTTCCGGCAAATCGGAAATCGTCTGGATAAACTTATTTCTCGATTCCGGCGTAACTGCAATGTTTTTATCAAATTCTCCAAGCGGAAAACGCAAATCTTCGGTCATAATTTTTTTAATGCTAAATGGTAAATGGTAGATGGTAAATTTACCATTTACCATTATAAACTCATTCTCCGTAATAATCTTCAAATCTCGTAAATTCTTTCAGAAACGCGAGTTTGACCGTTCCCGTCGGACCGTTTCGCTGTTTGGAAATTAAAATTTCCGCGACACCGGCATTTTCTTCGTCCGGTTTGTAATATTCTTCGCGGTAAATAAAAGCCACCACGTCGGCATCTTGCTCAATGCTGCCCGATTCGCGCAGATCGGACATCAGCGGACGCGGCGGATTTCGGGCTTCGGGCGCGCGTGAAAGCTGCGACAGCGCAACCACCGGCACATTTAATTCTTTGGCTAAACCTTTGAGTTCGCGCGAGATTTTTGAAACTTCCTGCTGCCGCGATTCGATTCTTCCCGAACCCGACATCAATTGCAGATAATCTACGACAATTAAATCGAGTTTTTTCTGTTCCGCGACCAATCGCCGCGTTTTCGCCCGCATTTCCAAAACGGAAATTCCCGCCGTATCATCAATAAAGATGCTCGCTTCGGAAAGCGTCCCGATTGCGCCCGCCAATCTTCCCCATTCTTCGCGCGTCAAATATCCGGTGCGAAAACGATGAGCGTCAACTTTCGCCTCCGAACTGAGCATTCGCATTACAAGCTGTTCTTTCGACATTTCCAGCGAAAAAACCGCGACGACCGCTTTCTCTTGAATCGCCGCATTTTGTGCAAGCGTTAGACATAACGCGGTTTTTCCCATGCTGGGACGAGCAGCGATGATAATCAAATCGGTCTTTTGCAAACCGGAAGTCATTTGATCTAAATCACGAAATCCGGTCGCCAATCCGGTCAGCGCGTGAGATTCGCGTTTGGCAAATTCCTGAACTTTTGCGAGAACCGTTTCGGCGACCGGCTTGACGTGCGCGAAACCTTCCTTTGTTCTTTCGTCCGCCAGCGCGAAAATCATTTCTTCGGCGTGGTCGAGAATCACTTCGGCATCTTCTTCTTCGGCGAGAGCCTCGCTGGTGATTTGATTGCAGACTTTGATTAAATTTCTGACGACGGCTTTATCGTGAACGATTTTCGCGTAATCGCCGATGTCGGAAAAATGCGGCAGTCCGAAAGTCAGATTCGTAATGGTCGCCACGCCGCCGATTGATTCGATGGAACCTTCTTTTTTTAATTCTTCGCCGATTAAAATCGGGTCAATCCGCTCGCTTTTTTCAAAAAGAGCGATCATCGCTTTGAACACGCGGCGGTGATTAGGCGAATAAAAATCTTCGGGTTTGAGAATTTCAATGGCTTGCGAAATCAGCGCGTTGTCGAGCAGAATCCCGCCCAAAATGACGCGCTCGCTTTCAGGACTGCTCGGCAGCGGTTTTTCTAAAAATTGTTCGGGTGTCGCCATTTTTCAGTAGTCAGTGATCAGTTGTCGGTTATCGGTTGAATTGATTTTCAACCGCGTAAGCCGAACAATTGAAATTTTTAGATAAAAAAAGACTGCCGGTTAAAAAACTCGCAGTCATTGATGATAATACAATCGGGGAAAACTGACAAAGAAACATCGTCAATCAGTTTCCCCGTTTTTTATTAACTTTCGGTTTCTTCGGCGTTCGGTTCGACCGCTTCATCCGAAGTAATTTCTTCCGCGTTCGCCGTATCCGACGCAGTTTCCGCCGATTTTTCAGCGTTCGCCTTTTTATCGGTTTTTTCTTCCGCCGCGCCGCCTTCAGGTGTTACCGAAACCGGAATTTCCAGATTGACTTCGCGGTGAAGTCTAATGTTTACAGTATAATCGCCGGTTTCCTTGATCGTATCTTTCAACTGAATTTTGCGGCGGTCAATTTCGTAACCTTTCGCCTGCAAAGCGTCGGCAATATCCATCGAAGTTACCGAACCGAAAAGCGTTCCGCCTTCACCGGCGCGTCTTTCAAAATTGAGCGAAATATCCTGCATTTGCGCGGCTTGCGCTTCGGCGGTTGATTTTTCACTCGCCGCTTTTGTCAAAAGAACCGAACGTTCCTGCTCAACCTGTTTGATATTTCCTTTGGTCGCCAGCGTCGCCAGACCTTGCGGGAGCAGATAATTTCTCGCGTAACCGGATTTCACCTTGACGATTTCACCGCGTCCGCCGAGATTGTCCATATCTTCGCGTAAAAGTACATTTGTCGTTGCCATTTTTTAAAAATCCTCCTGATTAAACAGTGAAAAGGTGGAAAAGTGGAAAAGTTTGAGCGAAGAATAATTGTTACTTCTCCCGAAACCTTTCCGCACTTTAACTTATAACCTTTTTCACTTTCTTAGTCCGTCACGAAAGGTATTAACGCCATTAAACGCGCCCGTTTGATCGCCCGTTCGACACGGCGTTGATCTTTGGCGGTAATGCCCGAAATGCGTCGCGGCATAATCTTTCCGCGTTCGGGAATAAATCTTCTCAAAAAATCAACATCTTTCCAATCAATATAATCGGGGACAAACTGACTCTGCCGCCGGCGTTGGTAACGACGCGCGGGACGTTCGTTTTTTTGATCGAAACCTGACTCGACTTCTTTTTTATCGTCATCTTCTTCGTATCTTTTGGGTTTTTTCTCCATTTAACTTACCTCCTCGTCCTGAGCTTCCGCCGCAGATTCTTCGTTTCCGTTGGTCGCCGCCGCCGCTGAATTTCCGGCATTATTTCTGCTTTGACGTTTTTCGCGCTTGTCGGTCAACTTTTGAGCCGTTTTGCGTTCTTCGTCAACTCTAACCGTCAGATAACGCATAATCGTATCGTTGACGCGCATTCGGCGTTCGAGTTCGGCGATTTCGCTGCCCGAACCCTCGATTTCAAATAAGACGTAATAGCCGTCGTTCTTTTTATTTATTTCGTAGGCAAGTCTGCGTCGTCCCATATCTTCCATTTTGACCACGCTGCTGCCTTCGGTTTCGATAATATTTGTAATTGTTTCGTTCAGTTTTGTAATATCTTCGTCCGACGTTTCCGCCGCCGCGATATACATTACCTCATAAGTTCTTTTTTCTGCCAATTTATTGTCCTCCTTTTGGCTAATCAAGCCTCATTTTTTGTAAATGAAGCAAGAAGGCTTCTTAATGGATAGTTGATAACGGATAGTTGATAATTTTCAGATTTTAATTATCATCCACTATTCATTATCAATTATCCATTAAACTTTGCCATCGCTTTTTCAACGCCGCCTGATAAGACGGCGCGAATCGCGTCGGCACTTTGTTCTAAAACTTTATCAACTGTTTCCAAATCTGACCTGGAAAAACTTTCCAACACAAAATTTTTTGTATCGTTTATTTGATGTTCGGGAGAAATTCCGATTCGCAGACGAATATAATCCTGCGTTTTCAGGCACTCGTTGATTGATTTCAAACCGTTATGTCCGCCCGCCGAACCGTTTGCGCGAAGACGAATTTTGCCGAGCGGCAAAGCTAAATCATCAACAACGACGATCAAATTATCTTTGACGCGATTTTCCTTTTTCAGCAGACAGCTAACCGATTCGCCGCTCAAATTCATAAAAGTCTGAGGTTTAACGAGTTCGACTGTTTTCGATTCAATCTCGGCGCGTCCGATCAGTGCGCGGCATTCTTCGCGTTTGACCTGCGTTTGAAATTCACGCGCCAATCTGTCAATCAGCATAAAGCCTAGATTGTGGCGCGTTTTTTCATATCGCAGACCCGGATTTCCCAAACCGACGATTAACCAAACTTTTTCAGACGAAATCATTTTTATTTGCAGGGATGTCAGGATAAGCAGAGATGAGAATTAAGAAATAAATTAAAAAATTAAATCTGATTTTTTATCCCCGTGCATCCTGACATCCCTGCAAATAAATTCTTCGCACCCCGAAAAAGATTACGGTTTTTCGACTTCTTCTTCTTCGGTTACTGCGCCCGGTTTGTCGCCTTCTTCTTCGTCGCCGATCAGTTCAGGTTCAGTGACTTCATCTTCAGGTGTCGGTTCGAGTTCGGGTTCTTTGACGAACACGATTGAAGCGATCACCGATTCAGCGTCTTCGTGAATTTCGACATCTTCGTCAACCTTCAGATCGGCAACCGAAACGTGTTCGCCGATCTGTAAACCGGAAACATCAACTTCAATGAATTCGGGAATTTTGCTCGGAACACATAAAACTTTGATTTCACGCATCTGCTGTGTCAAAACGCCGCCTTCTTCAATTTCTTCGGGTTCGTTGATCAGATGAAGCGGAACGGTAACTTCGATTTTTTCGCCTTTCGCCAAACGCCGCAAATCGGCGTGCATCAGACGACCTCTGATCGGGTCAATCTGCCGGTCGTGAAAAATCACGTCATTCGCGCCTTCGCCAGCCATATCAATTGTGAAAATCGTATTTTGTCCGGTATCAGAGCGCAAAATCGCCGCTAAATCTTTCAAATCCGCCGCCGCCGCGACGCTTTCGCCGCCGCCGCCGTAAACAATTACCGGAACTTTTCCGGCACTCCGCAGACGACGCGCGTCATTTTTGCCGCGATCTTCTCTTTTTTCAGCTTTTACTACAACTTTATCTGCCATATTTTTATCAGTAGTCGGTGGTCGGCAGTCGGTGGTCAGTTTGTCTTTTTCTGACCACTAACCACCGACTACTGACAACTATTCTAAATAAACAATGACGAAACGCTCGTTTCATCGTGAATTGATTTGATTGCTTTCGCCAGCAATTTCGCCACGCTCAAAACTTCCAGCCTGCCTTCTTCCCGCAATTGTCTGCCTTTTTCGCAAAGCGGAATCGTATTAGTGACGATAACTTTTTTCAGATGCGAATTTCTCAGTCTTTCAATCGCATTGCCGGACAAAACAGCGTGTGTGAAACAGGCGTAAATATCGTTCGCGCCGTTTTTATAAAGAGCTTCGGCGACTTTGCAAATCGTACCGCCGGTGTCGCACATATCGTCAATAATCAGACAATTTTTGCCTTCGACATCGCCGACAATGTTCATCACTTCGGCGACATTCGCTTTTTCACGCCGTTTGTCGCACAGAGCCAAACCCGTATTGAGTCTTTTGGCATAGGCGCGAGCGCGTTCGGCACCGCCGGTGTCGGGCGCGACGACGATCATATTTTCAACCGGATTTGCCTGAAAATAATCAACGATCACCGGCGCGGCGAAAAGATGATCAACCGGAACATCGAAAAATCCCTGAATCTGCGAAGCGTGCAGATCAACCGTCAAAACCCGTTCCGCGCCCGCCGTCGTTATCAAATTGGCAACCAGTTTAGAGGCAATCGGCACACGCGGGCGATCTTTTTTATCGGAACGCCCGTAGCCGAAATACGGAATCACCGCCGTTACTCTTTCCGCCGAAGCCCGCTGAAATGCGTCAATCATAATCAGCAGTTCCATCAAATTCTGATCGGTCGGCGGACACGTCGGCTGAATGATGAAAACATCCGCGCCGCGGGCATTTTCGTCAATTTGAAAGTTAAATTCGCCGTCGGAAAATCTGTCCGTGCTGGCTCTGCCGAGGTCGCAGCTTAAATGATTGCAGATTTCTTCGGCAAGCTGCGGATGCGCGTTGCCCGAAAAGACTTTAATATTGCCTGTTACGCTCATTTTCTCTGGCGAAATACAAATAAATGACGAGCAACTAAAGTTTTTTAAGTTGCCCGTCAACTTTTATAAATATGGCTGGGGCGGAAGGATTCGAACCTGCGAATGCCGGACCCAAAACCCGGTGCCTTACCACTTGGCGACGCCCCAATAAAGTCAGAAATCTTTCGGAAACAAATTTTTATCGAGATTTAACAGCTCCCGATATTTTCGGCGTGAAACCGTTTCAACAGGAAAAACCTGCCAATTCGATTCCATTTTAATCGCTTTAACCGCATTTTGCAATCGCTCTTTTCCATCAAATTCAGCGAAAACGCTTCCTCCGCTTCCCGACAATAAAGCGTGTTCGGCTTTTAGCTCTAAAAGTTTAACTTTAACGCGCTCGATTTCGGGTTCAATTTTAAAGACCGACTTTTCAAAATCATTTATCAATGTCGAATGCCGCAAATCAAGCGTTTGGGCTTCATTACGGCAAATTTGAAGGATACTTTTTGACGAATTATTTGTCAAGTCCGGCACACTTAAACGCGCAAACGCCTCCGAAGTTGGAACATTGACGTTCGGCGTTACGATTAAAATATATTTTTCCGTTAAATCTTCCAACGGCAAAATTTCCGTTCCGCGACCTGTTCCGAGCGCAGTTCCGCCGTAAAGGAAAAACGGTACATCCGAACCTAAACTTTTACTTATTTTTAGAAGTTCGTCGAAATTAGTCTCTATATTCCAAAGTTTTATTAAACCAAACAAAGCAGTTGCCGCATTTGACGAACCGCCGCCGAGTCCGCCGGGCGCGGGGATTTGTTTTTCGAGATGAATTTTCGCGCCTTTTTTTATCTCGAATTTTCGTTTTAATTCAAGCGCGGCTTTGACGATTAAGTTATTTTCACCCGTCGGAATTTTTTCGTCGCTGCAAGTTAAAACTATTTCGTCATTTTCTTCAAAAGTGATTTTATCGTGAAGCGAAACCGTTTGAAAAACCGTGCAGATTTCGTGAAAATTATCGGCGCGTTTGCCCAAAATTCGCAAAAACCAATTTATTTTCGCAAATGAAGGAATTGTGAATTTATTTTCTGCCATTGAATCTATTGTAAACCAAATTCAGCCGGAGCGCGGACGGCTCGTCCGCCGACAAGCAAAGCGATGTTGCAGCCGGAGCGCGGACGGCTCGTCCGCCGACAAGCAAAGCAATGTTGTCAACGCCCGTCGTCAATGAAGCAATTTTGAATGGAAAGTTTTTTTGCTCACGCCGGTGCTTGACTTGCGGACGAGCCGTCCGCGCTCCAATTTATTGGGATTTTTGCCATTCGGCGCGAAGCAGAAAACTGCCTTCGGCAACGACTTTATCACCGACGAACAAACCTTCCAAAACCGGATAAAGTCCTTTGCTTTCCGCGCCGATTTTGACGGGTTTCATTATAAATATATTTGGATTTTCGGTGGCGAGAAAAACGATTTGCCGGTTATCTATACTTTGGACGGCTTCGACGGGAACAGTCGGAACGGTATTTTCCGAGCCGCCGATATTGGCAAAAGCGATGTTGACGTACATTCCGACTTTGAATTTTTCGTTCGGGTTCGGCAGTTCGATTCTGACCTGCGCGGTGCGCGTGTTTTGGTCGAGATTCGGGTCAATATATGAAACATTGCCGCGAAAAACTTCGCCCGGATAAGCGTCCGACGTGACGCTCGCGCCGCTTCCCGTCCGCAGACTCGCCAAATCTTTTTCGTAAACCTGACCGATTACCCAGACGGTCGAAAGATTCGTTACCGTCAAAAGTTCCGCGTTCGCCGCGACGACTTCGCCCTGATTGACTTTTCGCGCCGTAATTGTTCCCGAAACGGGCGATGTTACGGGCAGTTCGGAACTTATTTGATTGGTCGAAGTCAGCGAATCCACTTTTTGCGCGGGCAAACCGAGAACGAGCAATTTTTGTCTGATCGAAGCTGATTCGGCTTGCGAACTTTTCAATTGGGTCAGCGCGTTATCGAGTTCGGCGCGTCTTGCCGGATTGATGTTGAGCAGTTTGCGGGCGCGTTCCAGACGACTTTCCGCTTCGTCGAGTTTCGCCTGCGCCGTTTCGTGCTTTGCTCTCGCCGTCTCGAATTCTTCGCGGCTCACCGCGCCGATTTCCAGCAATTTTGCCGTTCTTTCAAAATGACTTAAATGTTCGATATGATCGGCTTCGGCGATTTTAGCGGCGGCAGTTGCCGCGTCTAATTCACTCCGGCTTTCGGCGGCGATGTCGGTCAATTTTCCGGCGCGTTTGTAGCGTTTATTCGCTTCGTCAACTTCGGCGCGTTTTGAAAGATAATTTGATTCGACGCTGGCGAATTCGTCGCTGTATATGACGGCGATAGTTTGACCGGCGCGGACGAATTGACCGAGTTCGGCGTTGATTCGCCGAACGACTCCGCCGACCAAAGGCATCACGGGCGTTTCCTTATAATCATTTGGCTGAACAACTCCGATTGCCGATGTCGCGCTCGACTCGAAGCTCAATTCTTCGCCGACCGTCACGATTTTTAGATTCGCCGCTTTCAATTGTTCGGGCGAAATTGTAATCGTCTGTTCGCCCGTATTCATCGCATCATTATCGGTTTCGGTTTCGCCAAAAGAAACATTGCGCGGCGCGGGGACGGGTTTCCCGCCGCCGGAATTTCCGGTTGCGTAAAGCCAGATCAAAACGAACGCGACGCTTAAAGTCAATAAACCGCCGATAGTGTAAACTTTTCTCGATTTCACCGGCGGTTTTTCGTCTTCGACAAATCGCTCCGCTTCAATTTCGCGCTGAGAATCGTCCGGCAAATAATCGGTTTCGTAATGTTCATCTTCGTTGTTCATTTTGTTATCAATTCAGGCGCGGCAACGGCGCGTAAAATTTCCACTTGCGCCAGATAAACCTGTAATTGCGCGTCAATAAAATCATTTTTCGCTTGAATATAGCGACGCTGTTCGGCGATGTAATCGAGCAGATTAATCGCTCCCAGTTCGTAGGTTTGGCGCACGACTCCGAGATTTATCGCGGCTAATTTTTCGACTCCGGCGCGATAAATTTCCATCGTGCGGGCGGCGCGTTCGTAGCGCACAAACGCGGCGGCGACTTCGCGGCGGACGGTTAATTCGCCGAATTCCAAACGCTTTGAAGCGGCATTTTTTTCCGCGGCGGCGGCTTCGATTGAGCCTTGATTTTTGTTAAAAACCGGCAGATTTAGAGTTACGCCGAAAGTTACAAAATGAAAAACGCTGCGAATCGGCGCGAGTTGCGCGTCCGAATCAAAGGCACGAAACGGAAAACCCGAATTCATTCTTTGATAACCCGCGCTGACGCTGGCATCAGGTTTTCCCTGCGTCTGCGCCTGTTCGATTCGCGTCTGCGCCAAATAAACCAACGCCCGCCCCGTCTGCAAATCGGGACGATTTTTTAACGCCTGTTCGACGGCGGTTTCCGGCGGCGGCAGCGGATCGAGCAAACCGGCAAAATCTCCGCGCAGACGCAAAACGGTTTCCAGCGGCATTCCGATCAAATTTTTTAATTCAAGCAGAGCGATTTCCGCACCTCCTTCGCTCGTCTCCCGCATCGCGCGAAGGCGATTTAGTTCAACCGCTTCCATATTTTGTTCGAGCGGCGCGGTTTTTCCTTCGTTCACGCGGGCGGCGACCAATTTATAATTGTTTGCCGCCGCCGCTAAAGTTTCTTCGACAAATGAAAGTTTCAAGATCAGCGAGAGAGTTTCGCCGAATTTTGAACGAACATCCGCCGCCAAAAGTCTTTCGCGGTCAGCCAAAACTTTTCGGCGAACTTCCGTTTCCTGTTCGGCGGTTTTGACGCGCGATCCGCGCCGGTTGTAAAGTTCGAGCGGCAACGAACCTCTGACCATAAAAATATTGCTCGGCGTAACCGGATTTTTTGAGCCGCTTAGTTCCAAATTCGGATTTGCTCTCAAATTCGCCTGTTTGATAAGTGCTTCCGCCGCTTCGACTTCGCGCCGCACGGCTTCCAGTTCAGGATTGTCGGCGATTGCATAAGCCACAAGTTCATCTGCCGTCATTCCGGTTGTTTGATCAAGATAAATCAATAAAACTTTCGCTTGATTCGGCAAAACTTCCGCCTGCGTCTGCGCCAAAACAGGCATAAAACTTTGCGCGAATAATACTGCAAACACAAACAACACAGAACTTATTCTTTTTGTAAATATTCTGTAATTTAAGTTTCGTAACAGTTTGAAAACAAGAAAACATTTTGCCGACGGAGCGCGGACGGCTCGTCCGCCAACAAGCGCAGCGACGTTGCCAGCGTTACTCGCCAAGGCTTTTGCTGCAACGGATGCATCGTTCGCTTCGCTCTGATGGCGGACGAGCCGTCCGCGCTCCGGCGGACGAATTTTTATTAATATAAAAAACATAACAAAATTTGAAAAACTATTTTTCTTTGTTTAATTCTCTTTCACGCAGCCAGTAGAAAATCACCGGCGTTACGATCAAAACGTGCAAAAGGCTTGAAACCATTCCGCCCAAAACCGGCGTTGCCAGCGGTTTCATCACTTCCGAACCCGCGCTCGAACTCCACATAATCGGCAGAAGTCCGGCGACAATCGTCGAAACGGTCATCACTTTCGGACGCAGACGCAGCAACGCGCCTTCGGTTACGGCTTCGAGCAGAGATTCTTTAGTCAATCCGCCGAGTTCTTTTTTCTTTTTCGCCACCGCTTCTTCGAGATAAATAACCATCACCACGCCCGTCTGCACGGCAGTTCCGAAAAGCGCGATGAAGCCGACCCAAACGGCGACGGAAAAGTTGTAATTCAACGCCCACAGCAGATACACGCCGCCGGTCAAAGCAAACGGCACGGCGAGTAAAACGTGCGCGGCTTCGATTGCCGAGTTATAAGTCAGATAAAGCAAACCGAAAATGATAATTAAAACAATCGGCACGACCAACATTAAGCGTTGTTTGGCACGCTGCTGATTTTCAAACTGACCGCTCCAAGCGATGTAATAACCGCCCGGAAGCTGAACTTGATTGACAACGGCTTGTTTTGCCTGTTCGACAAAAGAGCCGACATCGCGCCCGCGCACGTTGAGCAAAACCGTTCCTCTGAGCAGTCCGTTTTCGCTCGAAATCATTGACGCGCCGTTGACGGTGCGAATACTTGTAACCTGCGCGAGCGGAATCGTCATTCCGCTTGTCGTCAAAAGCGGCAATTGTCCAATAGTTTCGGCATCTTTGCGAAATTCGGGCGCAAATCTAACGCGCACCGGAAAGCGATTGCGTCCTTCAATCGTCGTCGAAAGATTCGTTTCGCCAATTCCCATTTCAATCGCGTTTTGAATCGTCCCGACATCAATGCCGTAACGCGCCGCCGCCTGCCGGTTAATGTCAATGTCAATATACGGCGCACCGATAATCTGTTCGGGATAAACGTCCGCCGCGCCCGGAACGGTTTTGACGACTTCGGCGACTTGGCGCGAAATTTGTTCTATTTTTTTCAAATCGTCGCCGTAAATTTTAATGCCGATTTCCGAACGAATTCCCGTCGCCAGCATTTCGATTCGATTGATAATCGGCTGCGTCCAGATGTTCGTTACGCCCGGCATTTTTAATTTCGCGTCCATTTCCGCAATTAGCGATTCGCGCGTAACCCCTTTGCGCCATTCGGCTGGCGGCTTCAAATGAACGATTGTTTCATTCATATTGATCGGCGCGGGATCGGTTGAAGTGTCGGCGCGTCCGGCTTTTCCGACTGCCGATTCGACTTCCGGGAAAGTTTTTAAAACTTCGTCCTGACGGCTCATAATTTTTAGAGCTTGGTCAATCGAAATCGCCGGATTGGTAACGGGCATAAACATTATGTCGCCTTCGTTTAAGGGCGGCATAAATTCCCTGCCGATGCCGGACGCGAGAAAAATTGCCCCGCAAAATAAAGTAAAAGCGATAAGAATTGTGATTGCCCGATTCTTTAACGCCCAAAATAATGCGGGTTTATAAAGCCGATGCAAAAACCGCATTACCGGATTCGATTGCTCCGAGTGAAATTTTCCGGCTAACAGATAAGTGCATAAAACCGGCACGAGCGTTACAGCCATAATGGTCGCGCCGATCATCGCAAATGTTTTTGTAAAGGCAAGCGGATGAAAGAGTTTGCCTTCTTGTCCGGTCAGCGAAAAAACCGGAATAAAGGCAAGAATAATAATCGCCATCGAAAAGAAAACGGGTCGCCCGACGAGTTTTGTTGATTCCAAAACAGTGTCCCAAACGGCGCGTCTGTCTTTCGGATCAATTTCGCGCTTTTCCATAAACCGAAAGGCGTTTTCCATCACGACAATTCCGGCATCAACCAACACGCCGATAGCGATGGCGATGCCCGACAGCGACATAATATTTGAACTGATGCCCGCGTAATACATAAACAAAAACGAAATGAGAACGGCGAGCGGCAGCGAAATCGTGACGATCAGAATCGAACGAAAATACGCGAGAAAAACGATGTGCGCGAGCACATATTATTCTCCTGTTAAATTTGATTTTAAATTATTGAAAAACGCCTGTTTAGACGCACAAATGCCCGAACAAACGTAGGAATACGTCCGTTTTACAGATACAATTATCCTGTAAAAAAAGACGCACTACGCCCTTGAAACTAAATTAAAAATGATTGATTTTGAATGTATTTCGGTTGGAAAGTTCGCAGTTGCGCTGTTTTTGCAAACAAAGGCTGAGAATTATCTTTCGGCTACGGCGCAAACAGAAGCTGAAAAATCGTAAAGTTTTTCAGGATGACGAGCAACGGCGCGAGATTCGTCTGTGTCGAATTCGCGGTCGAAGTCGGCACGGGATTTGTGCAGTTGATCGTCCGGCACAAATTCGCGGCATCCATTGGCTGCGATTTGGCAGATTTGTCTATTTTCTTACAGCAACTCATCGGACACGAATCTTTTTTCACATTATTATCCGCGAACGAAGTGCCTGAAAACGCGCCTCCGCACAGAATTAATATGAAAAATAAAGATTTGAGCCGTTTTCCCATAAATTAGACTATATTCTAATTATAAATTTTCTGTCAACTTGGCGTTAAATGCACAATTTTCTGAATTCGTCAGCTAATTCTACAAATTTAGGAATTTTTTTTTAACGCAAAGACGCAAAGACGCAGAGGCGCAAAGATTTTTTTAATTCACAGACAAAAATATTAAACATTTATACTTACTTGGCGGCTTCGCGTCTTTGCGTCTTTGCGTTAAAAAATTCTTGAGAAAGCTTTATTTTATTTCCGCAAAAGAAAAACCTGCGTGAAATAATAAGTTCCGTCAGCCATAATCGCAATGCCGATTCCCGATTCCTGCCAGCGATTATTTAAGATATTATCGCGGTGCGCGGGCGATTTCATCCAGCCTTCGACCGCAAATTCGAGCGGATTTGCAAATCCGCGATTGTACGCGATGTTTTCGCCGATTGACCGCCATTTGCTCAAACCGACGGCATCGGCGCGATTGTTGACCATCGAACCGTCAAGTCCTTTGTGATCGAAAAATTTATTGTTCGCCATATTTTCCGAATGAATCCGCGCAATTTTGGCAACTTCGTCATTCCAAATCAACGCGTTCAATCCGGCTTCCGCGCGTTTTTTGTTGATCAGTTCAAAAACCTGCCGCTCAAAGCTGAAATTTAAAGTTGCTTTCGGCGCGGCGTTTTTAGTCGGATTGTTGCCGGAAATTTCCTTTTTTGACGGACTTTCAAAAACACGGGGACGGACGACAGCGGAATTATCGTCATTTCGATTGACGAATAAAATCCTTTTGTAATGATTTTGGTTTGTTTGAGCAAATATGTTTCGAGAAGAAACACAAACAAGAAAATTGGTCAAAACAAACAAAGAAAGGGCTAAATATAATTTGGCTTTCATCAATAACCTCACTTCGGGAATCAGACAATCTCGAAAAAACGAGATTCACGATTTTGCGTCTGCCGCATCGCTGCGGAGTTGCCTTTTTCGGTCAAGGTTTTGGATAAATTATCGAAATTTATCCGCTAATTTTTCTGGTCGGCAAATTTTGCGGGAAGCATCTTTACCTGTAAATATAAACTATCAATAATTGTAAAATTTCACAATAAAATAGTTTATCCGTAATTTAATTTGCGGCATTTTTAAAGATGAAGTAAAACGAATTTTCCAAAGCACACTTATAATTCGCCGCTTTTTTGCGTTTACAGGCAGGCGAAAAACTGTATAATTCGACCAAAGTATTTCGTGGCGGCAAGAGTATTCAATTAAAATCTTGTCTGAAGTTTTTTGTTAACTGATAAAATTCCGAGTTTAAACTGAGGAGATTGAAAAGATGTTTCCAATCGGCGACGACAACAGCGACCGCGTAATTACGCCTTACATCAATTATATTTTCATTGCGATCAACATTCTGGTTTTCGTATTTTTGCAGGGTTTGGGCGGCAACGAACATTTTACTTACGCGTTTTCGCTCGTGCCGCGTGAAATTACGAGCGGCGTTGATTTGACCGGAATGCAGGTCATCCGCGACAGTTTGAACGGCGAAACAGCGCAGATTCCGAATTACGCCGCGCCGCTCGGCGTGTATTTTAACATTCTGAGTTCGATGTTTATGCACGGCGGTTTTTCGCATATTTTCGGCAATATGCTGTTTTTGTGGATTTTCGGCGACAATATCGAAAATCTTATCGGTCACACGCGCTACGCCGTTTTTTATTTGGTCTGCGGATTCGCCGCCGCGTTCGGGCAAATATTAATGTCGCCCGATTCGATTATTCCGATGTTGGGAGCGTCCGGCGCGATTTCGGGCGTTCTCGGCGGTTATATGCTGCTGTTTCCGACGCGCAAAGTCCGCGCATTATTATTCAATATTTACACGACCGTTCCGGCTTACGTCGCGCTCGGCTTGTGGATCGGTTATCAGATTTTGCAAGGATATTTGTCTCCGGCGGGGACAGGCGGCGTGGCTTATGCGGCGCACATCGGCGGTTTTATCGCGGGTTTGGCGTTGATTAAAGTTTTCGCCCTCGGAAAAAGCGTTCCGGCGCGAAAACTTTAAATTAAACGTGCTGAAAATTTGTTTTTCGGCGGTAAAACGCTATCATTTGTAATTATGAAAATTTACGATGTCAGCGTTCCGATCAGTTCGCAAACTCCGGTTTACGCGGGCGATCCGAAAGTGGAAATTACGACCGCGCACGCCATTGCGGACGGCGCGCCCGCCAATGTTTCAAATCTTTGTTTCGGAGCGCACACGGCGACGCACGTTGACGCGTCGAATCACTTTATCGAAGGCTCGCGCAAAGTTGATAAACTCCCGCTCGATGTTTTAATCGGCAGAGTTCGCGTCGTTGAAATTGACAAAAACGCGGCGGCGGTTGACGCGGCACAGCTCGAAAATGTTGATCTCAAAGGTGTCGAACGCGTTCTGTTTAAAACGCGTAACTCGGAATTTTGGAACGATCTGGGTCAGGGTTTTCAAACAGATTTCACTTATATCGCGCCCGACGCGGCGCAAAAGCTGGTTGATTTAGGCGTAAAACTCGTCGGCATTGATTATCTTTCGGTCGAAAAATTCGGCTCGGAAGATTTTCAAACGCACATCACGCTGCTGAAAAATCAAGTGATTATTATTGAAGGTTTGGATTTGCGCGAAGTTTCCGGCGGCGATTACGAACTGATCTGTCTGCCGCTGAAAATTGCTGAAGGAACGGGCGACGGCGCGCCGGCGCGAACCGTTCTGCGCGAAGTGAACTGAAAAATCACATTATGCAGGATTCTTCCGCTCCACAGTCGAAAATTTATCAGGGCGACTGCTGCGAAAAACTCGATGAACTCGGCGCAGATACTTTTCAGGCGATCATCGCCGATCCGCCTTATTTTCAGGTTTTACTCGGCGAAGACTGGGATAATCAGTGGCAGACGGAAGACGATTATCTGAACTGGACGGAAGATTGGATGGCAAAATGCGCCCGCGTTTTGAAAAACGACGGGCTTTTTTTCGTTTTCGGACAATTGGGCAAACGCGAACATTTGTGGCTGCATTTATGTTCGACGGCGACGCGCAAAATGCAGTTTCACGATATGTTGATCTGGGATCGCGCCGTCGGCTACAACGAACGCTGCGACAGTTTTACGCCGTGTTACGAGATGATTCTCGTGCTTCGCAAAAGTAAAGACGTTAAACCGTATTTCGACAAAGACGCGGTGCGGCTTTCCTACGACGACGAAACCATCAAACAATATTTGAAGGATAAACGCTACAAAGATTTGGACGCGCGGCGAACGCATCTGGAAAAAGGGAAATACGCGACGAATATTTTGCGCGTACCGAGTTTGAAGGGAAGTTCAAAGGAAAAAGTCGGGCATCCGTCGCAAAAACCGATCAAGTTAATCGAAATGCTCGTCCAGTCGGCGACGCGCGAAGACGATTTTGTTCTCGATCCTTTTTTGGGTTCGGGAACGACGGCGGCGGCGTGTCAAAATCTCAACCGCAATTTCGTCGGCATCGAAATCGAACCGAAATATATTGAAATCGCCGAAAACCGGCTGCGGAAAAATCAAACTAATTTATTCAATCGGGCTTCAATTTAGTTTCCGTGTCAGAACCGTCTGCGTCAGCGGGCAGTTGAAGATTAAATCCTGAAATTTCCGCGAACTGCTCGAAACACCAAATTAAGCCGTCCGCTACACCGTTTCATATCAGGAATTAATGCGCGCGGCTCGTCAGCGAAGATTCGGGGGAACTTTTTCAAACAATTCAGCAGGGCAATGAGTTTGCCGAACCGAAAAGAAAATCGTTTCCGGCGAAACTTATCGAACTCGAAAATCGTTTGAACGAACAGCAATTATCGAACGGTTGAATTAGTTGTTATCCAAAAATTAAACGGTTATGAATGAGTTAAAAACGAATTATTCGCGCCAGACATTTTGGTTTTCGCCGCTCGCCGTCGGCACGTATTTTGCGGTTTTCAAACTTCTTCTGCATTTCACATTCAATTCAAATTACGGCTATTTCCGCGACGAACTTTATTTCATCGCGTGCGGCGAACATCTCGCGTTCGGTTATCCAGATCACGCGCCGCTCGTCGCGCTGATGGCGAAAATGAGCCGCGTTTTACTCGGCGATTCGCTGTTCGCGCTCAGATTTATTCCGGCGGTCGCGGGCGCGTTCAAAGTTTTTCTAACCGCCGTTTTGGTCAAAGAATTCGGCGGCAAAAGTTTCGCGGCTTTTCTCGCGTGTTTGTGTGTTTTGTGCGCGCCGATGTATCTCGCGCTCGACGATCTGTTTTCGATGAATCCGCTCGAACCCGTTTTCTGGATGCTCTGCGTTTATTTCGCCGTTCGCGCACTCAAAAATCAACCGGAAAATACGTCGCAGGAAATCCAAAATCCAAAATCTAAAATCCAAAATTCCTCAATTAATTGGCTTTTTTTCGGTTTGTTCGCCGGTTTGGGTTTGATGAACAAACATTCAATGTTGTTTTTCGGCTTTGCAATCGTCATCGGGTTACTTTTAACGGATAAACGAAAAGTGTTTCTCGGCAAATATTTCCGGCTCGGCGGCGTGATCGCGTTTTTGATTTTTCTGCCGAATATTATCTGGCAGTTTCAAAATAATTTTGCCACGCTCGAATTGCTGGAAAACGTCCAGAAATCGGGCAAGAATGTGGTAATGTCGCCGCTCGGTTTTTTGGTGTCGCAGATTTTGGGAATGTTTCCGACCGCGTTTCCGGTTTGGCTGGCGGGAATCTGGTTTTTTTTCGCCGATAAAAACGGCAAAAGATTTCGTTTTCTCGGCATCGCATATCTCGTTTTGCTCGCGCTGATGATTTATCTGAAGGCGAAGGATTATTATCTCGCGCCGGTTTATCCGATGCTTTTTGCGGGCGGCGCGGTTTGGTTCGAACAATCAATTGAACGAGTCCGCGCACTGCGGTTCGTGAAATACGCGCTGCCGATTCTGATTTTTATTCCGGCAATTATCGTCGCGCCGACCGTGATGCCGATTTTGCCGATTGAGACGCTCGTTCGCTATCAGGAAATAATCGGCATCAAGCCGCCGAAATCCGAAGTCGGACACGACAGCCAATTGCAGCAGATTTTCAGCGAACAGTTAGGCTGGCGCGAAATGGTCGAAAAAGTCGCCGCCGTTTATAACAATCTGCCGCCCGAAGACCGCGCCAAAGCCGGAATTTTCGCGGGCAATTACGGCGAAGCGGGCGCGATTGATTTTTACGGCGGACAATACGGACTGCCGAAAGCGATCAGCCCGCACCAGAGTTATTTTCTCTGGGGACCGCGCGGTTACACGGGCGAAGTTTTGATTTTGCTCGGCGCGTCGAAAGAAGAAGCCGAAAAAAAATGCGAATCGGTCGAAGAAAAAGCCGAAGTCAATTTCGATTATTCGGAAAGTTATGAACAATATCACATTCTCGTTTGCCGCCAGACGAAAAAGCCGCTGCCGGAGATTTGGCAGAGTTTGAAGTTTTGGAATTGATTGAGCGAATGGAAAAAATTTCTTTCAATTTTTTCCGCCGTCTGACTAAAAATAAATTTCGTGTTTATTCGCATCTGAATCTTTAAAAACAACCGTGTTCTAAGTTCAATTCTGATTTTTACTATCGCGCAAAGTCTGCATAATTTCTTTTCGCATTTCGCTGATTTCCGTTCGCACTTCGTCAATCGCCGGTTTGATCGGGTCTTTTTCATCGGCGCGTTTTTTAGCATCGCTTTCGACGAAAAAAGTCGCCAGCGTCGCCGTAATGTAGCCGAACGAAACGAAGGCGTAAAGCGCGAGAACGAAATTTAAGATGCGACCTTCGGCGGTTTGCGGCGTGTATGCGCCGCCGAGCGTCGTCATCAGCATCGCCGTCCACCACAGCGATTCGCCGTAATTTTTGAAGCCGCCGGCGACATCTTTCGCCGATTCAAACGCCAGCATCAAACCCGCGCCGCCGAACATTACGATCAGCGTCACGGCGAGAACGTATTTGAAGCCGCGCCGCCGAAAACTTTCGCCGAGCGCGCTCATTCCGATGTTCAGCGAACCGAGCAGGCGCACGAATTTGAGTCCGCGCGCCGCCCGCGCCGCGCCGAAAACGCGAAACACGCTGAAAATGCGAAATACGCGCAACGCCGGAAGCAAGAGCGAAATGGCAATCAGCCAGTTGTTTTTCAGATATTCGATTTTCTTCGGCGCGAGAAAAAATTTCAGCGCGAAATCGAGAATAAAAACGCCCCAAATCATCAAGCCGACCGCTTCCAGAAAAGGGTTCAAATCCCAAATAATTTCGATGATAAAAAGCGCGAGCCAGATCACGCCCAGCACGAGCAGCGGCGTTTCGAGCCAGTCTTCAAGCTGCGCCAGAATGCTTTCGCGTTCGACTTTGATTTTTTCGCGCTCGACTTTTTTTTCTTCTTTCATTGCAAATCCTTTTTCAACAACTTTTCTTCATTTATAATGTAGATATTGCCGATCAAAGAATGAGATTTGACGGCGTGTTAATGATCGAAAACTCAACGGTTTTTATGCTAATCGGCGAGAAACTTTTTACCGCGAAGGCGTTTGAATAAGTTACTCACCTTACGCGGAGAACTGAATAGGGTTCATTTCCCGCAAAGTTTGAAAAGCTGAATGCAGGGCATTAACATATAATTTCATTTTCATTGCAAAATGATTTGTCTTTGTTTCTACTTTCAGCATTTCCAGTTTGATATAGCCGCATAAAGCGGCGAAAAAATGATTTGTTTGCGTGGTTTCCGTCTGCGTCGGAGACTTTGCCAAACTGACATTTTGTTTTAATGATTTATGGTAACATTCCACGTTCCATCGTTTTTGATAAATTGTGGTCAGTTGGTCAATACAAAGCGTTATATCGCTTGAAATTAAATACTGAATGCCGATACTTTCATCTTCGTTTGTGAAGACTCGTTTGATTAACTTTAAGGGGAAATCTACTCCTTCGAGATAGATTTCCAATCCGGCATCCGGCTCGCTCAAAAGCGTTGAAACTGCCCGATAGCGACCGTTTTGTTTGTCTTCGAGCGAAAGCGCAACTTTACGATTTCCCTTGAGCGGACAAATCACATCTTTTCCAACTTCGTGTTTGATAAACAGCAGGTTTTCCGCCGAAGCGAACCAAATGTCGAACAACACGAAACTGAAAAGAACTCCGTTTTTGACAGCTTGTAGGATCATTTTTCGCGCCATTTCATTTTTCGTGATCGGCGAACGGTGTTTGCTGGTATTGGTCTTTTTATCGAGATATTCTTCGGTTTTTGCCACCAACTCAAAAGCCAATGGTAGAGAAATATCTTGGTTGTGATAAAGCGTTGACACAAAGTTAATGCCTTTGACATGACGCTTTTTCGAGTGATCCCAATGCCAGCAAATGATCTCATTTTCATCGGTGTAAGGCTTTTCTTCGATTGAATCGTCAATGATCAAAACGCCTTCACAGGAATTGATCTTCCGTTGTAACGGTTTGGCGACGAGCCACAAATCCTGACTGGTTTTCTTTTCAGCCGAAAGAAATCGTGTAACTTGGTCGTGGCTGATCGCCCCGTCCATCAAATTACTCAAACCGGTCGCCGAAGTTTGCGAAAATGATGCCAACAAGTAGTCTGAATAAATATCCAACATCTTTTTCATAATGAAGGATATTTTAGCTTTTTTTTCAAATATCGCGTAAGGTGAGTAAGTTAATCAAATCACACTGTTTTGTAAAACTCGACTGACTGAATAGATGCAAAAACAGCTTTTCGCTAAGAAGCTGTTTGAAAACTCGACAATGAGAATAAATTTAACCACTAAAGCACACTAATCAACACGAAATTTGTCTTTTTTGTTTTATTTGGTGTTTTTTAGTGTAGATTCGTGGTTACAAATCCGCTAAAAAAGAGTTTGAACACAGCTTCTAAGATAAATTCCACGCCGTTCTGGAAATTGCGTTCAAAAAATTGTATTCTTTAAACACAATTTGCTGAAATGTTTGAAAAAACGAACGGTTAAAATTCGGTTGTTTTGACTTGGAATCAGCTAATTTAAAAAAACGATTATTCGGAATCGGTTTGAACGAAATTTTAATTTAACAGGGAAGGGAGAAAAAACAATGCCAAAATTTAAGGTCGGCGAAGAAAATTCCGGCGACATCGAACTTTATTACGAGGATTTGGGAACGGGTCAGCCGGTCGTTTTGATTCACGGTTATCCGCTGAATTGTCAGTCTTGGGAAAAGCAGACCGACGTGCTGCTCGACGCGGGTTTTCGCGTCATCAGATACGACCGGCGCGGTTTCGGCGAGTCGGCTAAACCGTTCACCGGCTACGATTACGATACGTTTGCCGAAGATTTGAACAAGCTGATGACGAAACTCGATTTGCGCGACGCGGTGTTGATCGGTTTTTCGATGGGAACGGGCGAAGTGACGCGCTATCTCGGAAACTACGGTTCGGAGCGCGTCAGCAAAGCCGTTTTAATCGGTTCGATTCCGCCGTTTCTGCTGAAAACCGCCGATAACCCGGAAGGCGTTGATCAAAAAGTTTTCGACGACATTTTAACCGCCCTCGAAAAAGATCGCCCGTCGTATTTCACGAAGTTTTTCGAGAATTTTTACAACACCGATAAACTCGGCGGGCTGCATCTTCTGACCGAAAAACGCATCACCGACGAAGCCGTGCAGATGAGCTGGAACGTCGCCGTGCGCGCCGCGCCCATCGCGGTGCGAAAATGCGTTCCGAGCTGGCTCGAAGATTTCCGCGACGACGTGGCGAAAATTGACGTTCCCGTGCTGTTAATTCACGGCGATGCCGACCGCGTTCTGCCGTTTGAAGCAACCGCCGAACGCCTGCCCGCGCTAATCAAAGACAGCAAACTCGTCGTCATTAAAGACGGACCGCACGCCGTCATCTGGACACACGCCGACCAAGTTAATCCCGAAATTATGAACTTTCTCGGCAAAGCCGACGAAGCCACAGGCTAATCAAAATCAGTAAACAAAAGCGAAAGGCGGGAAACGAGAATACTTTTTCTCTTGCCCGCCGTTCGCTTTTGTCGGTAAACTAAAGATAATCTTTTCTAAGTAAATGGACAAAATAATTTTAATGAAGTCCCGGAGCGCGGACACTCCTGTCCGCCGCTATTACTCTAGTCGGCGTAACAGGTTTAACGCCGCAAACGTCGTTGCGTGTGGTTGGCGGACAAGAGTGTCCGCGCTCCATTGCAAAAATTATTTTGTCCATTTACTTATGAACAAAACTTACAATGTCGCCGTGATCGGCGGCGGACGCGGGCGGCTTGACGTGCGCTTGGGTTTAATTTTTGGTTAAAATTTCAGCGAGCCGATTATTGACGCTTTTGTTTTCATCATCTTTTCTCGAATCAAAAAGCGCGACCGACTGAAAGATTTTAGTCATTTTTCAGTTTTTCAATCATCTCTTTTGCGCCTGCGTTTCCGGGATTGAGTTCGAGAGATTTTTTGTAGTTGAGCAAGGCTGATTTTTTATCGCCTTTACTGAAGTAAGCCTCGCCTAAACTGTCGAAGGCATTGGCTGACGCGGGAAAGTTTTTGACGTTCAGCTCGAATATCTTGAGCGCGTCGTCAAACCGTTTTTTGTTCATCAGCGCGTAGCCGATCTGGTTAAAATCCGCTTCGGCGTTAAAGTCGTAATCGTTCGAATGCGCGGCTTTCGTGTCTTCATAGAGTTTAATAATTTCTTCCGCGCTCAGATTGTCAATTTTCTTGACCAGTAAAAGAATTGATTTTTTTGGCGTTTTGTAAGGTTCGCCTTTGAGAATCGCTTTGATCGCGTCTTTTATTTCAAAAACTCTGGAATTCTTGTTGTTGGTCAGCAAAATGATCGAAAGATTCTCAATCGGCGCGGAATATGTTAATGCTTCAAAATCAGAACTCGAACCTTGATGAACGTGTTCTTTTATCAAATTGCCTTTCAAACTTCCGCCGCCCAAACTCGATTGTTTTCCCGGCAAAAAGGGGATCAAAATTTCTTTGAAAGAAGCGCGACTGATGAGTTTTCCGCCCTCGACGCACCGCGACCATTTGTATAAATCCTGTGCCGTCACCGAAACCCAGCCGCTCATAACATACGAAAACTGTCTCGAATCTTCGACAAAATCATTGTTAAAAGAAACGGCGACGTTTTCTCCTTTTAAATCGGGATCAACGACCGATTCGCTCATCCCGCACAGCTTGAGCATTTTTGTTTCGACGAATTTTTGAAAGGAAATTCCGGTAATTTTCTCGACAATACGACGCTGTAGAAAGACGTTCGTATTGTTGTAAGCGTAAACTGTGCCGGGTTCTGAATTTAATTGCTTGAGCTGTTTCAAATCGCTCAAAATATCGGCATCGCTCTTAATGGTTTTCCAGTTGATGTCCGGCAAACCGCTCGTGTATTGCAGAAGATTTTTAATGTTGATTTTCTCTGCCCACGGCGGCAAATCCGTCAAATATTTCGATACTTTATCATCAAGGTCGAGTTTGTTCCGTTCCCTGAGCATCATTATCGCCGCGCCGTTGAATTCCTTGCTGATAGAACCGATATTAAAGCGGTAAGCGGAAGTTAGTTTCGTTTTTTTACCCGCGTCGGAATAGCCGAAAGCGGATTGATAAATCGTTTTGCCATTCTGAACGACTAACACATTGCCGTTAAAAATTCCGACTTGATGCGCGTCATTCATCAGCGCGTAAAGCTGTTTTGATTTGTCGTTTTGTGCGTTTGAATTTACGAAATTGAATGTGATTATCAGCAAAAGGTAAAGATATTTTGTTAATTTCATTTTTTAGACTGCTCTCCTACAGTAATAAACACCGCAGATTATACTTTTCTGACAATCTTTTCAAATTCGGGTAAAATTTAGATTGAAAGGAAATTTACACTGAAAATTATATGAATCAAAATTACGATGTCGCCGTCATCGGCGGCGGACACAACGGCTTGACGTGCGCTTGTTACCTCGCCAAAGCGGGTTTGAAAGTCATCGTTTTAGAACGCCGTCATATTGTCGGCGGCGCGGTTTGCACGCAGGATGATTTGATTGACGGGTATAAAATTGATGTCGGCTCGTCGGCGCATATTATGATTCATCTCACGCCGGTGATTAAAGATTTGGAATTGGAGAAATTCGGGCTGGAATATATTGACTGCGATCCGTTTGCGTTTGCGCCCCTTCCAAATGGGACGGGCGCGATTTATTTTTGGAAGGACGTTGATAAAACGTGCGAATCAATCGCCAAAATCTCGCCCGAAGACGCTGACCGTTATAAAAAATTCGTCACCGAATGGGAAAAATTAAACGAAGGCGTTTTCGCCGCATTTTTGAAACCGCCGACGATGCTCAATCTCGGACGGCATATGATTTTCGGCACAAAGTCGAAAAATCCCGCCGATATGGTTCGCAAATTGATGACGAGCTACGGCGCGTTGGTCAAACAAACCTTCAAACACGAAGGCTTGCGGGCAGCGATGGCGTGGCTCGCGGCGCAATCGGGACCGCCGCCGACGGCGATGGCGAGCGGCGATTTTTTGGGCTGGCATTCGATGATTCACAAAAGCGGTGTCAAACGACCCAAGGGCGGAAGCGGCGAATTGACGCAGGCGATGGCGCGATGCCTCGAACATCACGGCGGCGAGATTTTATTAAACGCGGAAGTCGCCAAAATCGAAGTTTCAAATAATGAAACGGGCGGCATAATTTTAGAAAACGGAACGCGCATCGAAGCAACGCGCATCGTTTCAAACGCGCACGTTCACACGCTTTTTCTAAAATTGATCGGCAAAGAAAATCTGCCCGAAGGTTTAGCCGAACGAATCGAAAACGTGAGAATCGGCAACGGTTTCGGGATGATCGTCCGCTGCGGAGTTTCCGAATTGCCCGATTATTTGTCCGCGCCAAACGGCGGAAACGCGGCGGATTGTCATCACGGTTTGCAATTGATGTGTCCGACAATGGATTATCTCGACCACGCTTACGCCGATTATTTGGGCGGCATTCCGTCCCAAAATCCCGCTGCGCTGGCGATGACTTTTTCATCCGTTGACGACACGCTCGCCCCAAAAGGCAAACACACGCTGTTCATCTGGGGACAATATTATCCATACCAACTTTCAAACGGCGAACATTGGCAAGACATCCAAGAGCGCGAAGCCGACAAACTGATTGATGTCGTCAACCGTTACGCGCCAAACGTCAAAAATTCGATCATCGAACGCTTCACCCAATCGCCGCTGGATTTAGAACAAAGGCTCGGCTTGCTCCGCGGCAACGTGATGCACGTCGAAATGGACTTCGACCAGATGTTTCTCTTTCGCCCTCTGCCGGAGATGTCCGCCTACAAAACGCCGATCAAAAATCTCTACCTGACCGGCGCATCAACCCATCCCGGCGGCGGAGTCTTCGCCGCTTCGGGACACAACACGGCGCAGGTCGTTTTGAAAGATGTCAAGGGCGGTTGGTTTTAAGGATGATTTTGCGGATCGTCCGTTTTCAGTCCTTCATCTCTCGCGGCGGACAGTAAGCGAATATCAGAAGCGAGAAAAATCAGCGTTGGGAATTTTGCAGTTTGAAACTGCGCGTTGGCAAGCAATGCCGAAGCGAGTTGAATCGCATCTCCGGCGCGTAGCGGATAATTTTCGAGAAGTCTTTGCGATTCGAGCAAAACCGCATCTGACAAATCAATCATTTCATACTGAAATTTGGAAACAGCTAAGAAATCTTTTGAAAACTTTGTATATTGTGCCGACGAAATACTCGATTCCCGACTTCGGCGATTCAACGCGCTTAACACTTCGGCGACGCTGAGTTTTGATGTGTAAATCGTGTTTTTGCTCGCTGCCAAAAACTCGTTTTTTATCCAGTTGCTGCCGATTTCGATAACGTGGCGTTTGAGTAATGCGCTGCTGTCGGCGTAATAAATTATATTCATCCGCGAGCCTCGCGGTCTTCGTCAATATATTCGCTCAAAGGTTTTTCACCGGAAAAAAGTTTGCCTAATCGGTGTCGTTCTTCTTCGGAAAGAATATCTTTTTCCGCCACCGGAAAGTCGAGCGGACTGGTTAATCCGGCTTCGCGCAAAACTCTGGAAATTTTATCACGGTGCGTTTCTTCACCGTTTAAGGATTTATCAAGGACGGCAATATCAACGGTTTCATTTTCAGCCAAATCAAGCGGCTGCAAAGGACGCAAAATTCCATTTTCGTAAATTGCTTGAACATTTTGACTCATAATGCAAAAGTTTAGCAGAATTTTAAAGTTTCACAAAAATAATTTCCGCCCGCTGCCCGAAATGTCCGCCTACAAAACGCCGATCAAAAATCTCTACCTGACCGGCGCGTCAACTCATCCCGGCGGCGGAGTTTTCGCCGCTTCGGGACACAACACGGCGCAAGTTGTTTTGAAAGATGTCAAAGGTGGTTGGTTTTGAAAAAAATAAATCAGCTTTTATTTTTTTGTCTTCGGTTTGATGAAATTAATTATATTTTGATGATGGTGATTTATTTTGTATGCGTAGGGATAGCCGAACGGAAACAATGGTTTTACAGTTTGCAATAACACAGTAGTTCCGCAAAATGCGAAACCAATTTCCTGCATAATTCTTACTACATCAGATTGAACACAAATTTCAATTTTATTTACAGTAAAATCACTAATAATAATTGAACAATATTTTCCTTCATTCAACTTCAAAAATGCTTTGTGAAGTATATTTTTCAATGCGTAAATAAAATCATTGTATTCATCAAAGTTGCCCAAATCATTTTCGTGATCCGTGTAATATTGCACACCTTCTCTAGCACTCATTCGATATAACTTTCCGTTATTATGTCTTGTTCCTTTGGACTTATTCTTTAATATATTGTGATATGGAGGCGACGTAACAATGTAATCAACATTGTGAATTTTGTCCAACTCTTTATAGGCATCACCTACTAAATACTCATAATCAGAAATCTCTACCTCTTTAATCCGTTCTTCTGTCAAAGTTTTATATGCTGGATTTAAATCAATTCCTATGGCTTTTCGCCCAATTTTGTTAGCCGCAAATATAGAAGTTCCACTTCCTACAAATGGGTCGAGAACAGTCATACCTTTTTTGGTGAAAAGGCTTATTAATTTTTCAACATCACGCACCATAAAAGGCGCAGGATGAGAATAAGCTGTTTTATCTTCTTTCGTTGGTTCAGAAAACCAAAAACTCGCGGTAAGAAGTAACCACTCTTTACCTGTTAAATCATTTAAAGCATTGCGCTCATCATAACGACCAGGCTTGCCTTCTTCTGATAAAGGTTTTCTCGGTTTTTTCTTTTTAGGGCTTTGATTAATATTTTGAATATCTATTACTTCAAAATTTTGGTCAAATTTTTCTTCTGTCTCTTGATAGCTGCTCATAATTCTTTTGATATGCGTAAAAGTTCCTCTAACGTCGGTTGGGAAAATCCTGCAAGTCTGCTAATGCTAGTGTAGGTAATATATTTCCAATTATTCTCACGAAATGAAGCTACAAACAACGGATCTTTAAATTTCTGTAATTCCTTTTCTCTTTCATTAGGAATTACCATAAATTTTGGAATATCTTTTTCTATATTTGAACCGCGTATAATCGCGGATGTAAATTCTGTTGTGTTTTCAACTTCAAAAACACATTGAATTTGATTTGTTTGAGAAGATAACCAAATAGTGTCTATCATTTCAACTCTTGTAATTTGTCGGTAATCGTAGTCGGGTGAAAGTGATTCTAATGTTTTTAAATCAGATATATCTCGCAATTTCACATTGTCTTTAGTAATTTCAGGCTGTTCACGTTTTCCAACATAAGTTAAAAAATCTGCTTTTTGACCGATAATTATTAACTCTCTTATTTTTTCAGTATGTTGAGTGCTATTTTGTATAGCATTCTCTTTTATTTTCCAACTTCCGGCAGAAGGATAAGCATTTTTTTCCAACACATTTTTAATGCCTTTCGGATCTGGCGTTAAACCATTCGGATATGTGCGAAACAATTCTCCCAAAATGTCATCAAGTTTGACTGAAACCTTTCGGCGTAAAATAGAAACAACTGTTTCTTCAAGACGATTTTGCAAAGGACGGTCAGGAAAATTGATAATATCTGCTGGTTTCATAAACCACCAGTAATTACCGGCTTTATTATCATTGTTCTTCCAAGTTTTGAATAATTTCCCTTCACCTGTATTTTCTAGTAACACTTGTAGTATTTCATCTTTATACTCATTTGGCTGCATATAACCTGCTTGTAGCATTTCAGGCAAAAGTCCTGCAATAATAAAATCATAAGGCGTTGGTTCATTCCGTTGCGCTATTATTTCAGTTGCTTTTTGAGTGATAAAGTGAGTCAAACCTGATGTATCGTCACTGAAATCAACTTCCCGGTATTTAACGCAACGAACATAAAAGTCTGCTCCCGAAGTTCCGTAAGGATTAGCTACATTAGATTCTCCAGAACGTCTGTTATATTGATGAGTAACTTTATCAAATTTGAAGCCGGCTAACTTTACAGCATTTACAAAATCGTTCCATTCTTGTAATTTCTTGTGATGGAAAGTTACCACCATATAACCTTCATCTTTTAATACGCGATGCAGTTGTTTGAAGGCATTCTGCAATCTTCTTCTATATTCATCTCTGCTGAGTTGTCCTTTTTTAATAGTTATTTCAGACATCAAATCAGGAACATATTTATTACTGATTTTTTGAAGCCATACTAACCAGACCAAACTCAAATCCAAATAAGGAACTAATCCCGCATAAGGCGGGTCTGTAATAATAAAATCTATACTTTTGTCAGAAACATTTTTGGATAAATCAGCCACATCAAGAATGCCGTAAGTCAGGTTTGTCTTTGGGCGAATTGTTTTAGTTTTATTAAAGTCAGCAACCTTTAAATTTTTGGGCAATGATTTTTGAGCGTCACTCAATGAAGAAACAACTCCCTGTTTTTCAACACACGAGCGACGAAATACCATTAAGGGGTTTTGCTCCATTTGCCTTTGCCGAATCATATAATCTGCACGTCCCCAACTTCCAGAAAAATCACGGTTAGATGCGCCTTTTCGCGGAACGACCATTTTCGATGTTAGGTGTAAAGTTTGGATAAAACCTGAAAGTAACTGCAATTTAATATCTTCATTGGGTTGCAGTAAAATTTCATTAAAAATTTTTGAGAGAATGTAAAGATTTCGTCTAGTCCATAGATATTGAAAACTATTTCCACCTACGTCTGAAACAAATTTATGCGTAATTGATGGTGTTGTTGGAAATTTATTAGTTGGATACCAGTAAGAAATTTTGAGAGAATCCATACTTTGAGCTTTTTTCTTATCAGAGCTATCTGCGCTAAGAAAATATCGTTCTCCCTTTTTAATCTTGCCTGACTTCGTTTTCTCAATAGACGGAATCTCGATAGCAAGATTTTGAACTTCATCTGACAACCAACGGTAGTTATATACAACGGCGTTTTTTCCATTATATTTTTTGTTAAAATGATCAATATAAACTGGGTCTCTTTCGATTGCCAGAGCTATTTGATTAAATGCGTCAATAAATTTTCCTTTATCAAACTTTGAAGTAATAACCTCAACAATAAAAGAACTAAGCGGATTGAGGTCGAAAGCTATTGCCTTTCGATTTATTTTTACTGCTTCAAATGCCGCTATTGAACTTCCTGCAAATGGGTCTAAAACTGCTCCTTCGACCGGACAATATCTTTCAATAAACTTACTCCAAATATTATGCGGCTTCTTACCCCAATATTTAATAGCTGTATATATTGGAGGTCTAGTTTCCTCTACAAGAGCATAATTAATGTGTGGATTTTGTAGTTGTTCGCTCATTATTTATTTGAATTTTAGAAGTATTATCAAAAATACTATCAAATGATGTTATTTTATCAAAGTAAATGTTCGATTTTTCAAATCTATTAGTACTAAGCTCAAATCGTTGATTTTCGCGCCGCCCGAAATTCTAAACGTCTTTCGGTTCAACGGCTTTGATGTCGGAATAGCGTTTGAAATCTATGGCATTGAATATCAGCAGATTTTCGATGTTGTGCGCTTTCATCGCGGCGGCGATTCTTGCGTCGTGGACTTGAACGCCGGAAACGGAATGTTTGACGACGAGTTCGCGCCAATTTTTATAGACTTCGGTTGTGTCGGGCAGAAATGTGAAAAATCGCTCAAATCGTTTTAAGTGCAAATCGGTTTCGGCGATTGAAAGACCTAAACCGTTTTTGTCTTTCGGGCGCGTGCAGACGTTCCAAAATTCGGAGATGTTTTGTAAGAGAATAAAAAATGTGCAGTTTTGTCGGCGTAAGCGTTTGAGTGTTTCGCTTGCTTCTTTGTGATGCTGATGAGTTCGTTCAACCAAACGCAAAAGAATATTCGTGTCGAGGAGATATTTCATAATTGACGTTTGATCTGTTCTTCGTAAATGCTTTCACGGCTGATTTGTTCGTCAGTCAGGTTCGGTGTATTCGGGTCAAGACTGTTCATCCATTCATCAAATTCTTCGAGCCATTTTTCTTTATCAATATCGCTTTCGGAATTTTCCCGCACATCAATGCTGACAATTTTATCTTCCGGCAAATCGAGCGGTTGTAATGGGCGCAACATTCCGTTTTTATAGATTGCCCGAATGTTTTCGATCATAATGCGGTATTTTAGTAGAATCTCGATAATTCACAAATAAGTATTTTTCAAAGCCGTTAGATAAAATTCGCGCCTTTTCCCAATACTTTCAACTAAATCAGTACAAACAACACTGTCTTTACGATGAACCAGGCGGTTCAAACGAACGAAAAACGCTATTTTTCTGTCCTAAGTTGATAAAATAGTATTCAGATTATCTGAACTGTATCAATCTCTTTAGAATTTTTGCCTGCGCCGGCTCAATTGTTTTCAGTAGATCGTAATACTGTTTTGCCAATTCGAGATTTCCGGTTTTTGCGTACAAAATAGCAAGATTGTAAATAACGGGCGCGTTGACCGGATCGGCGGCGAGAGCGCGTTTATATATTTCGAGAGCTTCCTGCCGCTTGCCTTGATCGCGCAGAAAATCGGCGTAAGATTTTAGAACATAAATCGAATCGGGTTTGATTTCCAACGCTTTTTTATACGCTTCGTTTGCCTCGCCCGTGCGTCCGAGTTTTTTCAAACTGCCCGCTAAACTCAGATAAATAACGTGATGCGGTTTGAGTTCGGCGGCTTTTCGATAATATTCGACAGCCTTTTCATTCCGGTTCATATCCGCATAAAAAACCGCGATGCCGTTGTAAAATTCGCCGGACGGTTCGGACATTTTCAACAATTCTTCAATATATTGTTCGGCTTCCTGCGGACGGCGCACTGCGATCAGCATTCTAGCCAGACTTCGGCGCACATCTTCGTCTTTCGGATTTTTTGCCGCGACGCTTTTCATCAATTTTATCTGCGCCGCGCCTTGCTTTCGCGCCTGTGCGACTCCGAGAATCATATTGATCAGTTGGTTTCCGGGAAGCAGCCGGTCGGCTTCGCGCAAAACGCTGATGCCTTCGTCAAATTTCGCCGCGCTGACCAGTGCAAATCCGAGCATCGCTTTGGTCTCAAAATGCTTCGGATTTAACTTTTCAGCTTTTTGCAGATACGGAATCGCTTCGTCAAAAAGTTTCGCTTCATTTAACGCTTTGCCGAGTTCGAGATTATAGTCGAAAATGTCCGGCGCAAGATTTACCGCTTGACGAAGTGCCGGAATTGCTTTTTGAAAATCGTTTCGCCGCGCTTCGGTAATTCCGAGAAAATAAAAAGCCTCGTCGAATTTTGCATTCAGTTCGGCTGATTTTTGAAAACTCTGCGCGGCTTCTTCGTTTTGTCCGAGTTCGAAATAAACTCTGCCGAGATAAAAATGCGCCAAAGGCTGATTCGGTTCGAGTTCGATGGCTTTTCGCGCCGCCGCGACTGCTTCCGCGTCGCGCTCAAAGCGCAAATAATTTTCCGCCAGACTAACTTGATAAACAGCGGAATTCGGACGCAGACGCGCCAGCATTTCATAAATTGCAAGAGTGCGGCTGTAATCTCCAACTTCTTTATTTGCTTCGGCTGCAAGGTTGAGCAGAATTTCGTTGTCGGCAAATTTTTGCAAAGCAGTTTCGGCTTTATTCACAGCTTCCGACGTTCGTTTTGCAGTTCGCAAAGCCGAAATCAAAGCGATATATGTTTCGGGCGAATCATTTTTTAAACGAACGCCCTCTTCGCATTGCGAAATCGCTTCGGCGTGATTTTTCGTCAAACTCAAACTACGGCACAACGCCGAATGAAACGAAGCATCATTTGGCGCAAGTTTCACCGCTTCACGAAACGGCGCGATTGATTCATCAATACGATTCAGCGCGAATAAAACCGCGCCGATATTGCCGTGCGTCGCCGGCTGTGCTGCGTCTATCCGCGCACTTTGGCGAAAAGCGTCGAGAGATTCGGTAAGTTTTTGTTCCTTCAGAAACTGCAAACCTTTGTCGAAATAATCCTTCGCCGCCGTCGGCTGAGTTTGCGCCGAAACTTGTGTTATTTGGGCAAGCAGAAATAAGACAATAAAAATTAAGCCGAATTGTTTGAGCATTTTTTACCTCGCTAATTTGTTGGGAAAATTGTGATTGAGGTTTTACTTTATTTTTCCAAAACCGCACCACGAATTTTGATTATGCCATAAAATCTCGACATCGTTCACATTTATTTCCTTCCACCAATCTTCAAATTCGGTTTTTGAAATATAAAACGCCGTCGGCGCGACCAGATGATCGAAAACGATATTATGCTGTTCGCGCCAGCCGAAAGTGGAAAGATGGTTGAGATAATCGTTGTAAAAAAGTTTGGCGGCGAGCGGTTTTGCGGTTTTGTTGAGCGGTTTATAAATCAGTTTTGAAGCGAGAAAAACGCCGAGCGTCGGGAGTTTTGAAAGTTGATAAAGGGCGGGCTGTCCCATTTTTGAGGTAACGCCCGTGCGAATCGGATTAACATAACTCGTAATCCATTCGTTATTTTCCGCGCCGTAAATCCACGCCGAAATTGCGCCGTCTTTTTTTACTTTTGACGCTAAGGAAACGAATGCTTTTTTCGGGTCGGGCGTGTGATGCAGAACGCCGACGGAAAATGCGTAATCAAAAGCGCGTTTAAACGGCAGTTTGTAAATGTCGGCTTGCACGATGTGCGCGTTAGGCAAATGTTTTGTCGCGGCATAAGCCGTTTCAACCGCCGCGCTCAAATCAATGCCGACGACTTCTTTCGCGCCCCAATGCGCCGCCAAAGTCGTGTGCCGACCTTTGCCGCAACCGCCTTCGAGAACGATTTTATCTGCAAAAAATTCTTTTTTGACAGGTTGCAGCCAACCGAGAAATTGTTCGGCATATTTTTTATCTTCCTGCGTAAAATGCGTCCATTGCCAGCCGAAATTCGATGCGGTTTCGGCTTTATCCTGTTCCAGTTTATCAAGCGCGGCAAAACGCGGAACGCCGCGCGTCACGCTGTATTCGCGCGAACATTTGCGGCACGTTAAAACGGCTTCGATAATTTCTTTTTCTTCGTATTTGCTCGCGTAAGCCAGCAAAATGTCGCCGCCGCAGCTTGGGCAGCCGAGTAAGTTTAATAGTTTTTCTTTCATTAAAAATGTATTTTATTTATCCAATTCGCGCTCGCTCGTCGCAAATTTGCTCTTAAATTCCTCAAATTCACGAATCGGAAACGGCTGCCGCCAGTTGAATTCAAATTCATCGGTTTCGCGGTCGGCGTAAAGTTGATTGAAAGTTTCAGCGAATGTTTGACACAGATCAACCGCTCGTCCGCGATGCGAATAGACGAGTTCGCGTTCGTTCGTTTGGCGTTCTTCGGTCGGATATTGATAAATTTCCAGCACAACATTTTCGCCTTCTTTGACAAAGCGAAAATCGAACTCTTCCGGGTCACGATTCCACTGCAAAACGTATTCGGTTCGCGCCGAATTTTCGTCCGGCAAATCCGATAAAATAAGTAAAAGTTCCGACAAAGCGCGTTCGTGCGGCGCGTGTGCCGTCGTCGTGTGAAATTCGCTCGCGCCGTCGTCAAAACCGATTGACATCCAGCCGCACTGCGGCGAATTGAAACTGACTTCCAATTTATTTAACATAACTTTTAGGGAATCGTAAATCGTAAATCGCCAATAGAAAATTTTGCGCCATTGACGATTTCACGATTTACGATTTACGATTTCAATATGGTAACTTTAAGTTTAATTTTCAACAAACGATGAAACAATATCAAGATTTTCTGCGCCACATTTTAGAAACCGGAACAGAGCGCGGCGACCGCACCGGAGTCGGCACAATCGGCGTTTTCGGTTATCAAATGCGGTTCGATCTGCAAAAAGGTTTTCCCGCCGTAACGACCAAAAAACTGCATTTTCGCTCGATTATTCACGAACTTTTGTGGTTTTTAAGCGGCGATACAAATATCAAATATTTAAACGACCACAAAGTTACGATCTGGGACGAATGG
Organism: Pyrinomonadaceae bacterium; assembly: GCA_965218105.1. Lineage (GTDB taxonomy): Bacteria > Acidobacteriota > Blastocatellia > Pyrinomonadales > Pyrinomonadaceae. The sequence continues at coordinate 655,424 of OZ244585.1, read as the reverse complement.
GCGAATGAAAACGGCGATTTGGGTCCGATTTACGGCAAACAATGGGTGAAATGGAAAACCAAAGATGGAAATGTCATCAATCAAATCGCCGACGTAATTGCTGAAATCAAACGAAATCCGTATTCGCGGCGGCTGATCGTTTCGGCGTGGAACGTCGGCGAACTCGACGAAATGGCGTTGATGCCGTGTCATCTGCTTTTTCAATTTTATGTGTCCGGCGGCAAATTGTCGTGTCAAATGTATCAAAGATCAGCCGACAGTTTTCTCGGCGTTCCGTATAATATCGCCTCTTATTCGATTTTAACGCAGATGATTGCCGAACAATGTGATCTGGAAGTCGGCGAATTTATTTGGACGGGCGGCGATTGTCATATTTATTTGAATCATCTCGAACAGGTGAAAACGCAGTTGTCGCGCGAGCCGTTTCCGTTGCCGAAATTGGTTTTGAAACGCAAACCCGATTCGATTTTCGATTATCAATTTGAAGATTTTGAAATCGCCGGTTATCAATCGCACAAATCAATCGCCGCGCCGATTGCGGTCTAAAAGACTGGAGCGCAAGCGGCTCGCTTGCCGTCCGTTCGCGTCTTGCGCCGAACGGACGCGTTTCTCGATTGTTTGAAACTTTCAGGTAAATGTGCGGACGTTCCGTTCTCGCAAAGCCTCGAACGGTACAAGCGAGCCGCTTGCGCTCCAGTTCATTTGCTCGCTTTTATCAGCTTTTGCATCGGCTCGGCTTTGCCGATGACGATCAGCAAATCTCCTTCGCGGATGTGCGTGTCGGCGGACGGCTGCAAAATCATAAAGCCGTCTTTGCGGCGAATGGCGACGATTAAAAGATTCAGTTCGCCGCTGATATTTGTTTGTTTTAGTTCTTTATCGAGATATTCGGAATTATTATTGATGGCGACTTCTTCAAAAACGAGATCGAAATTTTCGGCGACAATCGAATCCATAAAGTCGGCAATCGTCGGTTTTAGAAGCGCGCGCGCCATACTTTGACTGCCGATAATTATCGGCGCAATGACGCGGTTCGCGCCGGCGCGAATCAATTTCGGCTCGGCTTGTTCTTCAACCGCCCGCGCCACAATATGCAAATCTTTATTCATATCACGCGCCGTCAAAACGACATAAACATTCGCCGCGTCGTCCGCCAGACAAGTCGCCAGTGCGTGGGCGCGTTCAACGCCCGCCGTTCTTAAAATATCTTCATTGGTTGCGTCGGCGATCAAAATATTCAGATTTTCGCCGTCAAACTGCGCGACTTTTTTAGTGTCGCGTTCGATGACGACAAACGGAAGATTTTCCTTTTGAAGATTGCGAATGATTCGCCGCCCGACGCGCCCCGCGCCGCAAACAATATAATGATTGGTTAATTTCTCCATTTCCTTAGTTTTGCGTCTGACTCCGAGAGCTTCGAGAATCTGCGATTGAATGACCGCTTGAGCAAGCGTCGTCAGCGCAAATAAAACCGTGCCGACCCCGACGATCATAAAAACCGTCGCAAAAAGCTGCCCGTGAATCGTGCGCGGCGTTAAATCGCCGTAACCGACGGTCGTTACGGTTTGCGTGGCGATATAAATGCTTTCGTTCCAAGTGAAACCTTCCAACAGATGAAACCCGATTGAACCGAACGCGATCATCAACGCAATAGCGGCAGTCGCGTAAAAAAATCGGCGGCGCGTGCCGGTTGGAAATTGTGGCAGTAAGCTCATTGTTAAATTCCAGATTCTAAATTCCAGATTCCAAATTCCAGATTCCAGATTCTGGTTTCTGCTGACGAAATTATTTTTTACTTTTAAGTGTGCCTGATATTTTTATAATTCTTTTAATTTGGAATCTGGAATCTGGAATCTGGAATTTAAAAAGAACTGGACAGCAAACATCGAAAACTTGTAGAATTTTACAGGGCAACTTCCGAAAACCAAAACCTCTCTAACCGAATACAACAAATCTAAAATGCCGAAACCGATCCAAGTAAAAAGTAGAAAGCCGAAAATGCCGCCGAGGTATTGGCTGAATAAACATCGCGGAGGCGCGCGCGTCGAATCTTTTCAGCAACCGCCGAAGTCTCTTTTCCGGCGAATCCTGCGTTTGATTTTTAATCCTATCACGGCTTTAAGTTGTTTGCTTATATTGTTATGCGCTTTTTTGGGGCTGACTTATTTTTGGTTTGAATATTCCGACCGGATTGATTTATCGCTCAAAGGCGGCGACGTTTTTACGCGCACCGCCGGAATTTATTCCGCGCCGAAAACTTTGCGCGAAGGCGAAGATATTTCGCTCGAAGATTTGACCGTTTATCTGAAATCCGCCGGTTATATCGAAAAAAATCAACAGGCGGACGATTCGCGCAGCCGCTATGAAATTAAAGATAACTCAATCGAAATCGAACCCGGCGCGACTGCCGTAATTGATGAAAAGAAAGTATTTCCGACCGTATCGGTCAAATTTAACAAGGATGGAAAAAAAGTTGATTCGATAACCGACGAAGACGCAAAGGCGGAAAACACACAGGTTAAGCTCGAACCGCAAATTTTAAGTTCAATCGCGGCGGAAGGCGACGGGCGCAGAAAAGCCGTCAATTTTTCCGATTTGCCGCCCGCTCTCGTCAAAGCGATTACGGTGACGGAAGACCGCGCGTTTTTTGAACATTACGGCGTGAATTTTCGCGGCATCGCCCGCGCCGCGTGGCACAGATATGAAGGCGATGACAATTCGCCGCTTGCCAATCAAGGCGGTTCTTCGATCACGCAACAACTCGTCAAAAATCTTTTTTTGACACGCGAACAAACGCTTGAAAGAAAAGCCAAAGAAGCGTATATGTCGCTGATTTTGGAAACGAGACTTTCAAAAGAGGAAATTTTCACACTTTACGCCAACCAAATTTATCTCGGACAATTAAACGGCGTTTCGATTTACGGTGTCGGCGAAGCGGCAAACGCTTATTTCGGGAAAGACGTTTCGCAGTTGACTTTGCCCGAAGCGGCGATGATTGCGGGAATTATTCGCAGTCCGAATCGTTACAATCCGTTCAAAAATACCGAAAAAGTTACCGAACGACGCAACCAAGTTTTGGATTCGATGGTCGAAGCCGAAGCAATTTCGGCAAATCAGGCGAACGAAGCGCGAAAAGTTTCGCTCGAACTTCACAAAGTTACAAGTCAGAAAGATTTACAGGGAATGCCGTATTTTTCGCAGTTTGCGGTTGACGAAGTTCCAAAGGTTATCAACGATCCCGAAGCGTTGCAGCATCTGCGCGTTTATACGACGATTGATCCCGATTTGCAGAAAGCCGCTTACGAAATCGTCAATAAAAGATTGGCGAAATTAGACAAATATTTTCCGAAAAAGCCGAAGGGAAGTCTGCAAGCCGCGCTCGTTTCGATTCGTCCGAAAACCGGCGAAATCGTCGCCATGGTCGGCGGACGCGATTTTCTCGAAACACAGTTTAATCGTGCGACAAATGCGGAACGTCAGCCGGGTTCGGTCTTTAAGCCTTTTGTTTACGCGACTGCTTTAAATTCGGCTTACGAGGCAAACGCCAGAGTTATCACGCCCGCGACGATTTTCAAAGACGAGAAAAAGGTTTTCACCTTCGGCAATGATTCTTATTCGCCGAACAATTACGGCGATCATTTTTCCAATCAGGATATGACTTTGCGCGACGCGCTGGTTAAAAGTAAAAACGTCATCACGGTTGATTTGGGAATGGAATTAAATATCGGCAAAGTGATGAATCTCGCCGCCAAAGCCGGAATGCCGAAAGTCGAAAAAGCGTATCCTTCGATGGCTTTGGGAACAGCCGAAGCCACGCCTTTGCAGGTGGCGACGGCTTACACGATGTTCGCCAATCTCGGCGATAAGGTTGCGCCGCTGGCGATAAATCGCGTTACGACCGGCGACGGCACAACGGTTGTCGCGCCCGTCGCCGAAAAGAAAAATGTCTTACACGCGGATGTCGCTTATATTATGGACGACATAATGAAGGATGTCATAAATCGCGGAACCGCCGCCGAAGCGAGAGCTTGGGGCTTTAAAAATGTTGACGGAAAAACCGCGTTTGCCGGAAAAACCGGAACTTCGCGCGACGGCTGGTTTGCCGGTTTTACGCCGGAAATTGTAACGGTTGTTTACGTCGGTTTTGACAACGGCGACGATCTTGGAATGAAAGGTTCCGATTCGGCGATGCCGATTTGGGCGGATTTTATGCGCGAAGCCTTGAACGAAAATCCCGATTGGAACGGCGATTGGCAAATGCCGACGACGATTCAAAAAGCCGAAATTGACACGCGCAACGGCAAACTCATCAAAGATTTGGCTGAACCGGAAACGGAATCGGTTCAAACCCAAACGAGCGTTTCACAGGAAAACGGTTATTCAAATTTGCCGACGCTCAATTTGCCTGAAACTAAAAATATTTTCGTCACGGAAGTTCCGCCGGAATTTCGCCGCACCGAATTATTCGTCGCCGGAACTGTGCCGAATAAAATGCTGCTTCCGACGACGGATGACACATATTTAACCGAAGAACAGTTGAATCAAACCGCGATTACACCGACTCCGACGGCAACGCCTTTTTTGAGTTGGGAAGAAGCGCAGCAAAATCAGGGAAGCAAAAAATCAGCGTCAGCCGAAACTTATAAACCAACGCCCGAAATCCAGCGAAATGTTACGTTAATGATTTGCGATTTGACCGGAATGCGGGCGACGAAATATTGCCCGCACACTCATCCGAAAACTTTTGACGAAGGCGAAGAACCGAAAGAATTCTGCACTTTTCACGTTAATCCGCCGAGATGATTTCTTTTGTATGTTATAATTTGACAATTCAGTTTAGAACCCTTTTTGTTTCATCAATCTATATTTGAGGTGAGTATGGCGAATGAAAAAAAGAAAATTACCGATAATCCATTGTTAAATTTAATAATGCGTTTGCTGAATGTGTATCTTGCCGCCACCTTTTTCTTTAAAGGTTTGCAGGATTGGAGCAATGGCGAACTTCTGTTGACAGGTGTAGATTTGGGGATGGTTATTCTCGAAATTGGTTTTATATTTAATTGGATCAACAAAGACTCGAAAATTTTGCGATTTTTGATGTTTGCAGCCGCCGCCTTAGCACTTATTTGCTTAGTGTTTAGCAAAATTTATAATTGAGTTGATTTTGTTAAGTCAGAACCATCTGCGGTAGCGGATGGTTGAAGATTATCATTAAGGATTTTAATAAACGGTTCAAATTTTTAAGTTAAACCATCCGCTACCGCAGATGGTTCTGACTTGCATAAGAACTTACCTAAAAAGTTTTGGTATAATTCTTCAACTAATTTCCAAACCTAATCGCCGTAACTTTCCAACGAATATTGGCGCGGTCGGCATCTTTGGCAAAACCGTCCATCGGCACAATAACGTGAATTGTTTCATTCTGACCTAATTTTTCCACTTGATTCGGCACGACCATTTTCCGCTTTTCCTGCAAAGGTTTTTCATATTTATCAACGACGCTGACTTTGACCTGCAAGCCGTTGATTATTTTGTCGCCTTTGTTGCGGATGTCGCCGTGAATCATCATCGAAATCGTGCCGAGTCCGGTTGGGGATTCAATCGTTTTATTCAAATCGGTCGTGATGATAATTTGTTTGTCGTAAGCCTTAAATTCCGGCGAATCTTCCAAAAACGCGCCTTCGAGCTGCTGCTGTTTCTGTTCTTCAATCGTCGGCTGAAACGACCACAGATAAATTCCGCCCGCAATTAACGCCGCCGCGATCAGCATTGAAACCAGAAAAACTACATTTATACCTTTTTTTTCTTTCTTTTGATTTTGCAGAAGTGAATCCATAATTTTATTAGACACCCGTTTTCGGAAAAAGTTTCTTTAGGTTATCATTTTATTGAAGAAATCGGGAGCGCGGACGGCTCGTCCGCCAACGCCGGCGAAGCGAGGCGTTGCAACGCTCACCGTCAATGATTAAACTTAAATGCGAAGACTTTTCTCGCGCTGTCGCGCTTGAAAAGGCGGACCGAGCCGTCCGCGCTCCGACAAAATGCAAAATTTCGCCGCCGCGACAACTTTTTTTAATGATAAACCACAGCCGAAATACGTCGAAGTCGCTCTGCCGATTCCGCTGCGGCAGACTTTTACCTATATTTTGCCCGAAGGTTTGCGGCAAAACATCAAAACCGGCGCGCGTCTGCTCGTGCCGTTCGGCAAACGACAGTTGACGGGTTACGCCGTCGCGCTGCACGAAGTTTTGAGTTCCGAACTTGAAATCGAAGAATCCGCGCTCAAAGAAGCGATTGAACTGCTCGATGCCGAACCGCTCTTGACCGAAGAAATTATCAAATTAACGCAGTGGACGGCGGATTATTACGCCTCGGCGTGGGGAGAAGTTTTAAAAGCGTCGCTGCCGGCGGGAATCAACGCGAGCGTCGAACAAATCGTTTCGATCACGGCGCACGGGCGCGATGAATTAATAAAAATTTCTTCCGCCGAAACAATTAAAGTGAGAATTTTGCGCTGTTTGAGCGAAACCAATGAAATTTCCAGCCGGGAACTCGGCAGAAAATTTGGCGTTTCAAAAACTCAAAAAGCCGTCCGCGAACTCGTCAATCAGGATTTAGCGAGCGTTTTTCATCGCACGATGACGACGCAGACCAAACCGAAACGCCGCAAAGCCGTGCGCCTTTTGCCGCCGGAATTTCATCAGTCGAGCAACAAACCTTTATCGGAAGCGCAGCAAAAAATTATTGACGTATTGCTCGAAGAAAACGGCGAACTGATTTTCACCGATTTGATTGAAAAAGCCGATGTCGGCGCGTCTTCGATAAACACTTTGGCGAAGCGCGGCATTGTGGAAACTTTCGTGCAGGAAGTTCGCCGCGATCCGCTGGAAAATGCCGAACTTCCCGATTTACTGAATTTAACTTTGACCGATGAGCAAATAAAAGTGTTGTCGGAAATCGAAAAAGCTCTGCAAACCGAACAATACAAAGCGTTTCTGCTGCACGGCGTAACGGGCAGCGGCAAAACCGAAATTTATATTCGGGCGATGAAAACCGCGCTCAAAAAAGGCAAAACCGCGCTGATGCTCGTGCCGGAAATCGCGCTCACGCCGGTTTTTTCCAGACGTTTACGCGCCGTGTTCGGCGACGAAGTGGCGATTTTGCATTCAAATTTATCAACTGGCGAACGCTTTGACGAATGGCGCAGACTTCGCAGCGGCGCGGCGCGAATTGTTATCGGAACTCGCTCAGCAGTTTTTGCGCCGCTTGAAAATGTCGGTTTGATAATTGTTGACGAAGAACACGACGGTTCGTATCGCCAACACGAAATGCCGTTTTACAACGGGCGCGATGTTGCCGTCGTCCGCGCAAATTTTGCAAAAGCAGTTGTCGTTTTAGGTTCGGCAACGCCCGCGCTCGAAACTTTTCACAATTCAAACATCGGAAAATACGAATATCTGAGTTTGCCAAACCGCATCGGAAATCGTCCGATGGCGGCAGCCGAACTCGTTGATATGCGCGAAGTTTTCGGCGAAGCAGGAAAAAATCCCATATTTTCGCCGCAGTTAATCGAAGCCATCGAAGAAACGCACAAACGCGGCGAACAATCAATTATTTTATTGAATCGGCGCGGTTTTTCGAGTTTTGTTTTGTGCCGAACGTGCGGCGAAACGATTCGCTGCGACAACTGCGACATCACGCTGACTTATCATAAACGACAGGCGCAGCTCGTTTGTCATTACTGCAATCACAAAGAAAAAGTGCCGAAAAAATGTCCGCAGTGCGAAAGCAAATTTCTGTTTTTCGTCGGCGAAGGCACGGAACAAATCGAAGATATTGTGCGGCGCAAATTTTCAAATTTAAGAATCGCGCGGGTTGACCGCGATTCGATTTCGCGGAAAAACGAACTCGAAGAAACACTTTCGGCGTTTAGCGACGGCAAACTCGATATGCTGGTCGGAACGCAGATGCTCGCCAAAGGACACGATTTTCACAATGTAACATTGGTCGGCGTGATTTCGGTTGATAACGGTCTGGCAATGCCGGATTTTCGTTCCGCCGAACGAACTTTTCAGCTTTTAACTCAGGTTGCCGGACGCGCCGGACGCGGCAGTTTGCAAGGTCGCGTTTTAATCCAGACATATCATCCCGAACATTACGCTTTGCAGCATTCACGAACGCAGAATTACGACGATTTTTATCAAGTGGAAATCAATTTTCGCAAAAAGCTGAATTATCCGCCGTTCGTCGCGCTCGCTTCGATTTTGATAAAACATTCAAATTACAATTACGCTTTCGACAACGCGCAGATTTTGCGCGAATCTCTGCAAAATCAGAACGGCGAAAGAAATTGTATAATTTTAGGTCCCGCGCCCGCGCCGCTTGCCAGATTAAAAGGCGAACATCGTCTGCAAATTTTGGTCAAGGCGAAAAATCGCGCGAAGCTGCGCGAAACATTGGATTTCGCGCTGCACGACGCGCAGGAAAAATTTTGCGATTTGCGGATTGTTTATGTCGAGATTGATCCGATAAATTTGATGTGAGTAAAATTATTTTTTGCGCTTTTTGGAAACGGTTTCAAACTGAACTTCATTATAAACATCCGCCAAAGCAATCTCGCATTTAATTGAGTCGAGAATTAGTCTATGCGATTTTTCATTTAACAGCCGCAATTTCCAGCTTTCTTCGTCAATTCGTGAAAAATGTTCGATTCGCATCGTGTCCTGTTCGACCAAAACATAATCGGTCAAAGTTTCCGATGCAAAATATGATTCGAGTTTTTCGTTGCGGTCTTTCAAATGCGTTGATTTTGACAAAATTTCGATGACAACCTGCGGATTGAGCAAAACGTCTTTTTTTTCGTCATCAAACTCTCTCTGACCGCAAGTTACAACAATATCAGGATAAAAGTAATCGCTCCTTTTTGATTTGACGGCTTTGACGCGCATATCGCCGGCAAAAGCGCGGCAGTTTGTGTTTTTTAACTGTATAAAAAGTTCGCCAAACAAATTACCGGCAATGACATTGTGATTTTCGCTCGCGCCCGCCATCGCAACGATCCCGCCGTCAATAAATTCGTGCTTTTCTTTGGCTTCACGTTCAAATGCGAGATAATCTTCGGGAGAAACATAATTATCTTTGGCAAATGCTGGATTATTTCGGCTCATTTGTTTTCAATGTTAATTTATTCTTGAATAATTTGCCAACAAAATTAAATTCACAAAAAAATCACGAACAAACCCGAAAAGTTTGTTCGTGATAAAAGTTATCTTCGGGGAAAGATTTTTTTAGCTGACGGCTTGCGATTTAGCTTCCAACTGTCCGAACTTGATTTGCGCGTAAATCTCCGTCATCGAAACTTTGCAGTTCAGCGCGTCAATCGTTACAACTTCATCTTTGTCATTGTAAATTCTGTAAATCCACTGTTTAGCGTTTTGCTTGGTGTAGTGTTCGACGCGCATTTCATCTTCTTTGACCAGCAAATATTCGCGGATGCTGCTCATTGCCAAATATGCTTCGAGTTTTTCCGTTTTGTCGTGAAAACTCGTGGCTGTCGAATAAATTTCCCCAACCACCGTCGGATTCAGCAGAACATCCGATTTATTGTCAATAAAACTCGGTTCGCCGCTGACAATCACGATGCTCGGATAAGAAAAGCGGTTGGCGTTGACCTGAACGCGCATATTGCTGACATAAATTTCGGCTTTATTGCCTCCCAGACGGCTTCCGACGGCGACCGTGATGTTGCTGACGATCAAATTGTGCATTCGGTTTGAATTGTTCGTCGTCAAAACCCTGCCGTTGGCGTATTCGCTTTTTTTTCCGCTGTTGCGTTCCGCGTTTAAATAGTCGTCAACCGTAGAACTCTTTTCTGTTTGGGATATATTTTTTTCACTCATAATGCTTACAATTAAATAATTTGGTAATTTGTAACTCGGGCAGATTTTGCAATTTGTAGTTTTTGCAATTCAAAATTATCAAAATTGTTTTGAAACGGAAAATTTTGATTTGTTTTATCACACAATTGTCCGTTAAAAGTTCCATTATTTTTCAAATAAATTATGAAATTATCAATTCTTGCGGAAAAAACTTTTTCCCGCATCACGAGCGGCGACGAAAATTTGGAAATTTCCGGCGCGGCTGGACTCGATATTGCTGAAAGCGGACAAATTACTTTTTTGGCAAATCCAAAATACACGCCGCAGATTAAAAACACAAGAGCGAGCGCAATTTTTCTTAACGAAAATGTCAAATTAGAGCGCGAAGACATGGCGATTCTGCACGCGAAAGACGCTTATCTGGCTTACACGCGGGCGTTGCGCCTTTTTAATCCCGAACCTGAAACACGCTCGTTTATTCATCCGTCGGCAATTATTGACGAAACGGCGAACGTCGCTGAAAACATTGAGATAAACGCCGGTGTCGTCATCGGCAAAAATTGTTCGATAGAAAAAAACGTCAAAATTTTTCCGAACGCAACGATTTATGACAATGTAAAAATCGGCGAAAATTCCGTAATTCATTCGGGCGTTTCGATTCGTGAAGACTGCGAAATCGGCGCGAACTGCATCATTCACAACAATTCGACAATCGGTTCGGACGGTTTCGGTTACGCCAAAACGGAAGAAAAACGCTGGCTGAAAATTCCGCAGACGGGAAATGTCGTCATCGAAGACGATGTGGAAATCGGCGCAAACACGGCGATTGACTGCGCTTCGGTCGGCGAAACGCGCATAAAACGCGGCGCGAAAATTGATAATCTCGTGCAAATCGGACATTCCTGCACGATTGAAGAAGACGCGCTCGTTTGTTCGCAAACCGGACTCGCCGGAAGTTCGGTCATCGGAAAAAGAGTAATTCTCGCCGGACAAGTCGGCATCGCCGGACATTTGCGAGTCGGCGACGACGCGGTTTTAACGGCAAAATCGGCGACTTCGCACAACGTCGAAAACGGCAAAATTATGTCGGGCGTTCCGGCATTTGATAACCGCGATTGGCTGCGTTCGATTGCGGCGTTTCGGCGTTTGGGCGAAATGGCAAAAAAGATCAAAGATTTGGAAAAGCGTCTGGCAGAAATTGAAGAATTGCCAAAATCTGAAATTTCTCAATAATTCACTGCCTTTGAAGAAACTGAAAACGAAGCGAACTGGGATCAAATTCTGCGCCCGACAAAATACATCTGCGAACTGAAATCCTTTTCGTTCGATTTAGCCGTTAATTTGTCGTATTTGCCGTCCGACTTTAAGATTCGCGCATTGGTATTGTCTTTCAGATACGCGCCGAGAACTTCTTCTTTGATGTATTGTTTGATTCGTTCATCTTTGATCGGCGCGACCGCTTCGACGCGGCGGTCGAGATTGCGGTGCATCCAATCCGCGCTGCCGATGTAGATTTCTTCGTCGCCGCCGTTTGAAAAATAGAAGACGCGGCTGTGTTCGAGAAAGCGTCCGACAATCGAAACGACGCGAATATTTTCCGAAAGTCCTTCAATTCCGGGACGCAAAACGCAGATTCCGCGAATAATCAAGTCAATTTTCACGCCGGCTTGCGAAGCGCGATACAACGCTCGAATGATTTTGTCGTCGGTTAAACTGTTGATTTTAACGATGATTCGCGCATCTTTGCCGCTCAATTTATGTTCGGTTTCGCGTTCAATCATTTCCATCATTCGCTCGCGCAGATTGATCGGCGCGATTAAAAGCTGCCGGTAATCGGTTTTGTATGAATAACCCGTCAGAAAGTTAAAAAGATCGGAAATATCCGCGCCGATTTCTTCGTCGGCGGTCAAAAGTCCCAAATCCGTATAGATGCGCGAAGTCGTCGGATTGTAATTTCCCGTCGCCAGATGAACGTAACGCTGTAACTCGTCGTTTTCGCGCCGGACGACGAGCGTAATTTTTGAATGCGTTTTGAGTCCGCGCATTCCGTAAATGACGTGAACGCCTTCATTTTCCAAACGCCGCGCCCATTCGATATTGTTTTCTTCGTCAAACCGCGCTTTGAGTTCGACCAGCGCGGCGACCTGTTTTTCGTTGCGGCTCGCTTTTATCAGTGAATTGACAATCGGCGAATTTTTCCCCGTCCGATACAGACAAATTTTGATGGCGGTAACATTTTCGTCTTCCGCCGCCGCGTCAACAAAATCGGTAACGGTGCTGAAAGACGTGTAAGGATGATGCAGCAAAATGTCCTGTTTTTTCAAAGTCTCAAAAACATTATCTCCTTTACGAAGCGGAGTCGGAATCGAATAAGCAATCGGTTTATCCTTCAAATCCGGGCGGTCAATCGAATAAAAACGCATCAAATCGGGAATATTCAAAAAGCCGTTTATCCGGTAGACATCTTTTTCGGTCATTCCGATTGAGCCGGTCAAATGTCTGATCATTTGTTCGGGCATCGCGGAAGTAACTTCCAGACGAACGGGAAAACTGGATTTTCGGCGATGATGCAGTTCAATTTCCATCGTCCGCAAAAGATCGCCCGCTTCGTCGTCGCGCAGTTCGAGGTCGGCATCGCGCGTCAGACGAAACAGATAACATTTATTCGGCTTCATATTCGGGAAAAGATGCCGCACATTTGCCGCGGCGAGTTCGCCCAGCAGCGCGAAATTCGTTTCTTCGTTATTTACCGGAATCAGCCGCGAAATGTTCGGCGGCAGTTTGATTCGGACAAAACGGCTTTGGTGATAAAGATATTCGAGTTTGCCGTGATTAAAGTTTCGGTCGGGTTCGACAATTAATCCGAGATTCAAACTCAGATTGGAAACGTAAGGAAACGGATGACTTATGTCAACCGCCTGCGGCGTTAAAACGGGAAAGACGTTTTTTAAAAAGTAGTCGTCCAATTTTTTCTTATCGCCGCCGCCCAATTCTTTGTAAGCGAAAATTTTAATGCCGTTTTCGGCAAGCTGCGGCAAAACTTCTTCGTGCAGACACTTTATTTGCTGGTTGACCATCGGCTGAACGAGTTCGCGGATTTCGCGCAACTGTTCAGCCGCGCTCATTCCGTCGGACGAAGGATAGTTGATGCCTTCGGCGATTTGTTCTTTCAAACCCGAAACGCGAATCATAAAAAATTCGTCGAGATTAGTCGAAAAAATCGAAAGAAATTTGAGACGTTCAAGCAAAGGCGTTTGGTCGTTTAAGGCTTCTTCCAAAACGCGCCGGTTAAATTCCAACCAGCTTATTTCGCGGTTTGTCAGAAAATTCGGATCATCAACAGAAAGTAAGTTTTTCGGCTTTTCGGCGGTTTTTGTCTGTTTTGCTGTAGGATTCATAATAAAGTTGAGTGAATTTTAAACTGTTGGAAGACGAAAGGCAATAAATTTTATGTTAAATTTATTGTCATACAAAAACACCGCCCTAAAAAAAGTAAAACAAATTTTCGTTTTACTTCTACTTCTTTCCAAAAAAAAATAATGATTTTCACTTCCAACATCATATTTTTAATTTTTAATTATGAATCGTAAAACGGTGAAATTATTGTCTATTTGTTGCGCCGATCATCTTCGCCACGATTTTGCCCGACGACATCACGCCCGGAAGTCCCGCGCCGGGATGCGTTCCCGCGCCGACGAAGTAGAGATTCGGAATGTCTTCGCTCAGATTGTGCGGGCGCAGCCACGCCGACTGCAAAAGCGTCGGTTCAACGCCGAACGCGTTTCCGAGATAGCTGTTTAATGTGTCTTGAAAGTGCAGCGGATCAATATAATGTTCGGACACGATATGTTTGGAAAGTTCGGGCATATAATTTTCTTCCAAATATTTGATTATCGAATCGCGGTAAGGTTTGGCGGCTTTCGTCCAATCAACATCAGCTTCGAGATGCGGCACGGGCGAGAGAACATACCACGAATCGCAATTTTCCGGCGCGAGCGATTGATCGGTCGCGGTCGGGCGATGCAGATACAGCGAAAAATCTTCGGCGAGGGTTTTTTTATCGAAAATCTCGTCGAGCAGCGGTTTGTAACGCTTGCCCATTATGATTTCGTGGTGCGCCATATTTTCGTATTTTTTGTCCGTTCCGAAATAAATGACGAACAGCGACATCGAATAAGTCAGCGATTTTACTTTTTTATCGGTGTATTTTTTGCGGTATTTCGACGGAATCAAATTCAAATAAGTGAATCCGACATCGGCGTTTGAAACAACCGCGTCGCCTTTTAAAATCTCGCCGGTTTTTGTTTTTACGCCGCTCGCTTTGCCGGTTTTTTCATCAATTAAAATTTCGTCAACTTCGGTTTCGGCGCGGACTTCGCCGCCGATGTCGGTGAATAATTCGCCGAGTCCGCGCACTAACGCGCCCGTGCCGCCCATCGCGAACCACACGCCGAATTTTTGTTCGAGTTCGTGAATCATCGAATAAATCGAAGTCGCCGTGAACGGATTTCCGCCGATTAAAAGCGGGTGAAAACTGAACGCTTCGCGCAGTCGTTCGTCTTCAAAATAACGTGACGCAAACTTGTAAACCGAACGATCAGAACGCAGTTTGATCATTTCGGGAACGACTTTGACCATATCCCAAACCGAAGTGAAAGGCTGGTCAATCAGTTCAAAACCGACGCGGTAAATTTCCGCCAAATCCTTTGAAAATCGTTTGTAGCCTTCGACATCGCGCGGGTTAAATTTGCTGATTTCATTCAATAAAGTTTCGCGGTCGTCGTTGTAATGAAAAACATTTCCGTCGGGAAATCGGATGTTGTAAAACGGATCGAGTTTGACGAGTTTGACGTAATCGCTCGTTTTTTTGCCCGCCGCTTGGAACATTTCGTCAATCAGCCACGGCGCGGTGATAATCGTCGGTCCGCCGTCAAAAACAAAACCGTCCTGTTCGTAAACGTAAGCGCGTCCGCCGAGTTTGTCGCGTTTTTCGATGATTGTTACGTCGTGTCCGCTCGCTTGCAGACGAATCGCCGCCGAAAGTCCGCCGAAACCGCTGCCGATAACTATTATTTTCATTTTAAAGTGTTTTAGTGCGGGCTTCCGCATTGGTCGCAGCTGCTGTCGAAAACTTCCGCGAAGTTTGCGATGATTTTATTTTCGACTTCCGCCAGCGAAAGTTCGCGTCCCAAAATTTTGTCCATCGAAGCGACCGGCTCGCCTTCGCAGGCGATTATTTGGTCGAAAAAACTCAAATCCGTGTTGACGTTCAGCGCGAAACCGTGCGTCGTTACCCAGCGTTTGAGATGTACGCCGATGGCGGCGACTTTTCCTTCTTCAGTGTGAACGCCCGTTAAATCTTTGATTCTAAAGGCTTCAATTTCAAAATCAGCCATCGTGCGAATCAAAACTTCTTCCAAATCGCGGACGTATTTGTGAACATCTTCGCGTTCCGGCGAAAGATTGATAATCGGATAACCGACGATTTGCCCGATTCCGTGATACGTGATTTTGCCGCCGCGATTCGTTTCGTAAACCGAAATACCGCGCGTTTTCAAAACATCTTCGCTCGCCAAAACTCCCGTCTCTTTCGCCCGCCGCCCGATGGTAAAAGTGTGCGGATGTTCCAAAAGCAACAGATAATCCGTTTCGCGTTTTTCAATCACCTGTCGTTCGATTTCACTTTGCAGCCGCAAACCTGCGTCATAAGCGATTCGACCGAGACGGCGAACTTGTAAATGTCTTTTCCGCATCTTTAATTTAATGATAAGATTTTCCTTGCAAATTTACTAACAAGCAAAAATACAAATTATGAAAATTAACAAAAGTTTTGTAAAATTCGCCGCAGTTATCTTATGTTTGCTGAGTTTTGTATTTACCGCCGACGCGCAGAGGCGCAGAACCAGAAGCACCAGAACGGCGACGACGGCGACCGCGCCGACATCGAGTGCCGACATCAGAAGCGGCGCGGAAAAAGTTTCGACGCAGATAAAAAACGTGTCGAAATTTATTTACGTTCTGGGCGGCGTGGCGAAAGGCATCGAAGATATTGACAAACAGGTTAAAACGGGCAGAGTTTCGCGCGATATTGCCGAAAAAAACGTGCAGTTTAAGCAGGACGTTATTCAGAGCATCCGAAATTTGCGCGCCGGTTTAGTCGCTCTGGAAATCGAATTTCGGACGAAACCCGCGCTCAAAAATTATCTTTTCCAAATTCAGGGAATTTCAGATATGGCAGCCGCGGCGGAAGATCAGGCGACCGCCGGACAATTGACGGAATCGGGCAAAACGCTTTTGGTGGTGATTGAAAAATTGTCGAACACGCTTGCCGCTCTGCCGTAACGAAAGGATGAAGGCGAGAGGAGAAGGGATAAAGTAAAAGAGATTTTTTTACTTTTTGCCTTTATCCTTTTTTTGCGACAACCACAATCGAAACGCCGAAAGGGAAATCGGCGCGTTTCAGCCAGTGTTTTTCCGCGCTGAAGATTTTCCCGAAAATGCCGTTTAATGCTGAAACATTGACGTTGTTTTCCGATTCCGGTTTTATTCCAGTCAATTTCATCAAAGTTCTGCCGCCGAGAATCGGCGCGAAAAACGTCCAATTGGCGTAA
Source organism: Pyrinomonadaceae bacterium (assembly GCA_965218105.1). Lineage (GTDB taxonomy): Bacteria > Acidobacteriota > Blastocatellia > Pyrinomonadales > Pyrinomonadaceae. The sequence continues at coordinate 638,935 of OZ244585.1, read as the reverse complement.
GTCGCGCGTTCGACTTCAAAACCCGCTTTCTGTAATCTTTCGACAATCTGTTTTTTCGTGTAGCGAATTCGATGGTTTGAAACGTCGTCCTGAACGCCCCACAGCCACATAAACGCCGGAACGAAGATCAATGTTTTGCCGCCTTTCTTCAAAATTCGGCGCATTTCCTTGAGTCCGGCGATGTCATCGTCCAGATGTTCGACGACATCGAGCGCGGTTGCAATATCAAAACTTTCGTCGGCAAACGGCAGCTTTTCCGCCAAACCTTTGCGCGCTTTTAAACCTTTCGTCCGGCAAAATTCCAGCGCGTCGTCGGAAACATCAACGCCTTCGGCTTGACCGAAATCGGCGAGCATTTCCAGATTCGCGCCCGTTCCGCAGCCGACATCTAAAATTCGCAGTTCGTGATTCGTAATTCGTAATTCGTCACAAATAGTTTCGAGAAAACTCTCCAAAATCGCGCGGCGACCGACAAACCACCAGTGCGAATCTTCGACGCGATTCATAATCGCGTAAGTGTGCTGTTCCATTTCCTGCGGAAGTGCTGCGTTCATAATTTCAACCCGTTTTATGTTACTTGGATTTAACTGAAAAGCGCAACTTTCGTCAGCTTTGTCTAAAATTGCATTTTATCGTAAATTGCCGCCGGAGGATAATCGCCCGCCTGACAAAACCGATAATCACATATTTGTTCGGGTGGCGGGATTGATTTATCGGCAATTGAATTTTAACAGAAAACCTTTGGCGTGTTATACTCTGAGCGTTTAATTTACACAAATTCAGGAGAATAATTTTGAGCATCTTAATTGATAAAGATACGAAGTTGATAGTTCAGGGCATTACGGGAAAAGAGGGAACTTTTCACACGCAGCAAATGATTGAATACGGCACGAATATCGTCGGCGGCGTAACGCCCGGAAAAGGCGGCACGACACACGAAAATGTGCCGGTTTTCAACACCGTCAAAGAAGCCGTCGCGGAAACCGGCGCGAACGCTTCGGTCATTTACGTTCCGCCGCCGTTTGCCGCCGACGCGATTATGGAAGCCGCCGAAGCCGGTTTGCCGCTCGTCGTCTGCATTACCGAAGGCATTCCGGTCGCCGATATGATTAAGGTCAAAGAATTTTTGAGCGGTAAAAATACGCGCTTGATCGGTCCGAATTGTCCGGGAATCATTGCGCCGGGAAAATGCAAAATCGGGATTATGCCCGGACATATTCACAAAGAAGGCAGAATCGGCGTGGTTTCGCGTTCGGGAACTTTGACGTATGAAGCCGTCGGGCAATTGACCGCGTTAGGATTAGGTCAATCAACCGCCATCGGCATCGGCGGCGATCCGATTATCGGCACGAATCACACGGACGCGCTCAGATTATTTCAGGAAGATGACGAAACCGACGCGATTGTGATGATCGGCGAAATCGGCGGAACCGCCGAAGAAGACGCGGCGGAATATGCCAAAGAAAACGTCACCAAACCGATTGTCGCCTTCATCGCCGGACAAACCGCGCCGCCGGGACGCAGAATGGGACACGCCGGAGCGATCGTTTCGGGCGGCAAAGGCACAGCCGCCGAAAAAATGAAAGCACTGCGCGAAGCCGGAATCCGCGTCGTCGAATCGCCCGCCGACATCGGCAAAGCCGTGCAGGAAGTTCTCGGAACGGCGGCAGCGGGTTAGAGATGGAGTCAGAATTAAACGATGAAAACGAGATTTAAACTTGGAACTGCAAAAGAATTAATGGGAAAAATCATCACTGATGTAACCGTATCGAGTCTTGCCGAAACGGAATATAAAATCTCGTTTGACGCTCTGGTAGATACGGGAGCGACTTTTTTGACTTTGCTGAAAGATTGGAAAAGCAGATTAGGCGAACTGGAAACGCTCGAAGAAGTTGAATTGGAACTTGCTTCGGGCGAAGTTATGCAGGGCGAAATCTGCGCTCCGGTGCGCGTCAACATCGGAAATTTTCGTCAAATTATCGGGGAAGTTTTGTTTATCGAAATGGAAGCCGAGGCTCAAGGCAATTTTGAACCGTTAATCGGATATTTGCCTCTGGAAGCAATTCCGGTCGGCGTTGATATGTTGAATCATCGTCTGTTCAAGGTGAAAGCTATCTTGAAATGAAATTTTCGCATTCTTTTCGCGTGTCCGCCGAAGATATTGACGCGCAAAATCACGTCAATAACGTCGCGTATGTCCGCTGGATTCAAGATGTCGCCGTCGCGCACTGGTTTTCGGTGACGAATGAAGAAATGCGCGAAAAATTTACGTGGATGCTGACGCGCCACGAGATTGATTATAAAAAACAGACGTTTGAAAATGAAGAAATTACGGCGACGACGTGGGTTGGCGAAGCGACAAAAGTTACTTTCGAGAGATTCACCGAAATAACGCGCGGTGAAGATTTGTTGGTCAAAGCCAGAAGCGTTTGGTGTTTGATTGACCGCGAAAAATCGAAGCCGTCGCGCATTACATTGGAGCTTGTAGAACTGTTTTAAGGATAAAGTTTAATGGGAAGAATTATTACGACTTTACGAGTTTTGAACACCAACGACAAAGAAAAAAATATTCTTTGCGACGCGCTGGTTGATGCCGGCGCGTCGCACGTCGTTTTGCCGAAAGTATGGAAAGAGCAACTTGGCGAATTGGAATTCTTAGAAGAAGTCGAGTTTGAAGCGGCAAACCAAACAAAGGGCAAAGGCGAAATTTACGGTCCGGTCAAAATTCAAATTGCCAATTTTCGCCCGATTTTCGACGAGGTTTTGTTTATTGATATGCAAAAAAACACTGACGGCGAATACGAACCGCTGGTTGGTTACATTCCGTTAGAAAAAATTCCCGTCGCGGTTGATATGCTCGGACATCGCTTAGTAAAAGTTCGTGCGCTCAATTTGAAATAAGCGCAAAACATCTGGAACAATGCGTACTACCTCTGAGCTAAAAAAGTTTTATAATTGAGGTGAATTGTGAAAAATTTACAGATTTTAATTTTGGTGTTCGGATTAGTTGTTTTTACAAATGCTCAAAATGCGATTTTAAGTGGAACAATTTATGATCAGAGCGGTGCAGTTATACCAAATGCCGAAGTCATACTAAAATCCAAAAGAGGTAAGATTTATACGTCTAGAACAAATGAAGAAGGTATATACGAATTTGAAGTTTTAGAAGGACTTTACTCAATCGAAATAAAAAAAAATTCTTTTAAGATTTTTAAGATTAAAAATTATTTTGTGTCGCCGTCATTTAAAGGGAAGATGATTTTCGATGTAACTTTGATTGTGACAGGTGAAGTTAGTGATAGAAACGGATTTTTTTAATTTATATTTAGTGAGGAAAAATAAATAAACAATGAGCAATTTAACATTTGGAATTATCAAACCGGATGCCGTCAAAAAAGGACATTCGGGAAAAATTATTGACAAAATTTTGTCGAACGGGTTTAAGATTCGCGGGATGAAACTGATTCATCAGACGCTGAAGGAAGCCGAAGGTTTTTATGCGGTTCACGCCGAACGTCCGTTTTACGGCGAATTGACGGAATTTATGTCGAGCGCGCCGTGTATTGTGATGGCTCTCGAAAAGGAAAACGCGGTCAAAGCGTGGCGCGATTTGATGGGCGCGACGAATCCGGCGGAAGCGGCGGAAGGCACGATTCGCAAAGATTTTGCCGGTTCAATCGGCGAAAATGCCGTTCACGGTTCGGATTCGGATGAGAACGCGGCGGTTGAAATTTCATATTTTTTCAGCAAACTTGAACTGGTTTAAACGTCAGTGTAAGAAGAAAGTCTGGAAAAAGCGGCGGAAATCCCGGAAGTCCGGGAGATTTAAGAAAGAGAAAAATATTTGACTTCTCGAATTTTTAGACTTCCACCGCTTTTCAGACTTCCCGGACTTTTAGGAGAAGGATGAAAAACAATGAAAAAATGTCCGACTTGCGATAAAACTTTTGATGACGGGAAAAAATTTTGCCAGACAGACGGCACACCGCTGGTCGAAGTTGCGGATGCGGAAAACCAAGACCCGTTTAAAACGATAGTCGCCGGGAATGACGAAATCGCTTCGGCGATTCCGCCTGATGCGTTCAAAACGATGGTTGTGCCTTCGCCGAAAAAAGAGGAGAAAGAGGTTTTAGAATTGCCCGAAGAACCGAACTTTTTGAAAACGATGGTTTCTCCTTCGCCGGATGTTGAAAAAAGCCAGCCGGTGAGCCGGGAAGAAGAAATCAAAAACGCCGCGTCGCCGCCTTTTGATAATGCCGTTCCGTCGGATGTTTCCAAACCGCCGGAGAGTTTCGGCGATAAATTTTCATTTGGCGGCGAAAATTCGTCGAAGGATAAGGATTACGCCGCGCCGCCGCGAGTTGAATCCGGGCATTCGCCGTTCAACGAAAACCCGGCGAGTTTGCCGATTCCCTCACCGTTTGACGATTCGATGGTCGGTTATGAAGCACCTTCAAAACCGCTTCCTCCTCCTAATCAGCCTCAATCTTTTCCGACCGGAAATGATTTTTTTGATCAAATGCCTTCTCCGCTGAAGGAAGCCGAAATCAGAGCCGAAGCCTTTAACACGCCGTACGCCGAACAGGTTGAAAATCAGTACACTCAACCTCTGGAACAGTCGAGCTGGATGCCGCCGCCCGCGCCGGATTCAAATTGGCAAAATCAGGAAATCGGACAAAATACGCCTTTTCAACCGCCGCCCGCCGGAAACGCGCAAAATCAAACTCTGGCAATTGTTTCACTGGTCTGCGGGATATTAGGCTTACTTTGCTGCTGGTCGGTAGTTCCGGGCATCGCCGCCGTCGTTACAGGATTTATTGCAAAAAATAAAGCCGAGCAAAATCCTAATGAATACGGCGGCAGAGGATTTGCTCTCGGCGGAATTATTCTCGGCGGAATCAGTTTGCTGTTCGGCGTTATTTTACTGGTTCTTCATTTCGTTTTCGGAGTTCTGGGCGGGCTTCTTGGAAATACATAAATAAAATTAACGGAGCGCAAACACTCTGTCCGCCAAAATCAACGGAGCGCGGACACTCTGTCCGCCAACGAAGCGAAACGAGCGTTGCCGACGTTACTTAATTTTTAACTAACGATTTTTTAAATGACACGGGCGTATCAATCGCTTGCGCTCTGATGGCGGACAGAGTGTCCGCGCTCCGTCGGAGGAAAAATCATTTAATATTACGAAACTTAATTTACAACCGTTTTGATGGTAAATAATAGTCTGCTTCGATTGCGCGAAGGCGGACTCTTTGCGTTATAATCAATTGCAGACTATTTAACAAGAGGAAAAAATGTCATTAATCAGCGACGTAATTAATTCAACAAAAGCCATAATCAAAGGTATGAGCATCACGCTCGGACAACTTCCGAAACAAAAATGGACGGTGCAGTATCCTGATGTTCCCATTACGGTTCAGCCGCGTTATCGCGGGCAGCATCTGCTTCACGTTGACGAATTGGGCAAGGAAAAATGCGTGGCGTGTTATTTGTGCGCGGCGGCGTGTCCGTCGGACTGCATTTACATCGAAGCCGAAACCGATTCGCGCGTTTATGAAGAACGTATCGGGCGCGACGAACGCTACGCGAAAGTTTATAATATAGATTACGGACGCTGTATCTTCTGCGGTTTCTGCGTCGAAGCCTGTCCGAAAGACGCGATTACGCACGGTTACAATTTTGAAATTTCGGTTTACAACCGCGCCGATTTGCTTAAAACAAAAGACGATTTGCTGATAACCAAACAAAAGCAATCGAAAAACTATCGCGTCGCGCTTTCGTCGGAAGATGTTGATTCCGAATTTAAAGAAGTTTAAAAATTTAACAGGATAGACAGGATATTCAGGATAACTTCAATTTTAGAAATTTCGCGGTAACCATAAATTTTTACAATCAGAGCGATTTATCCTGAATATCCTGTCTATCCTGTTAATAATTTTATTTAAACATCGGAATCGGCAAATCGGAGCTTGTCCCGAAATTAACGGCGAAAAATCCGGCGGTTGAACGATTCACAAACCAAGTTCCGCCGCGAAAGACCGCCAGATCATATTTGCCGTCGCCGTCATAATCGCCCGGCGCGGGAACATCGGTTGAAACGCCGAACTGCGCGCCCGTGAAACCCGAACGGCTTCCGAGAATATACCAGGTTCCGTTTGACGGGCGATAAACCGCGACATCATCTTTGCCGTCGCCGTCATAATCCGCCGGAACGAGTTTGTCGTCCGCCAAACCGAAAGAAATGGCTTTAAAACCATTTTTTGATTGATTTATAAACCAGGTTCCGCCGCGAAAAACAGCGACATCGGTTACGCCGTCGCCGTCGTAATCGGCGGGAACGGGAACGTCGGTTGAAATTCCGAATTGAGTCGCCGTAAAACCGCGCAAACTTTTCAAAATATACCAAGTTCCGTTTGAAGGTCGAAAAACGGCGACATCGGTTTTGCCGTCGCCGTCGTAATCGCCGACGACCGGAATATCGTCGGCAAATCCGAAAGCGATTGACGTGAAAGCCAAATTTCCGCTCTTTAATATGTAAAAATTGGCGGAATTGTCGAAAAAATTCGGACGAAAAACGGCTGCGTCAGTTTTGCCGTCGCCGTCAAAATCGCCCGGAACAAGTTTATCATTTGCCGCGCCCCAGCTCAGAGCGGCGAAACCGCCGGAACTTTGATCTACGTACCAATTGCCGTTTGAAGGGCGAAAGACCGAAACATCGGTTTTGCCGTCGCCGTCAAAATCGGCGCGCGCCTTTTTGAAACCGCCGACAATCGCGCATTCGTAATCTCTGACAATTTTTATGTCGTCCAGATAAGTTCCGACGTAAGCGACCGATGTGTCCGCGCTTTCGTTCCAGCGGAACTGCACGTTTTGCCCTTTGGCGGAAGCGGGCAAAAGGATTTCGACATCAATATAACCGTTTGAATTTCCCGACCACGCGCGTCGTCCGGCGTTCGGGAAATTGCCGCCGCTCAAAAGATTGTTATATTCGCCCGACAAAAAAGTTCCGCCCGCGTCGGCAATATCCTGATACTCGCCCGATCCGATTTTTATGTCGAGCGTCGTGCCGTCCCAACCGCTTTCAGTGTTGTAATTTATTTTGAATTTTAACTCGGCGGCGGAAACGGCAATCGGAATCGAAGGCGATTCAAGTTGCGCCAAATAAGGTTTTTCGGCATCGGGCGCAAAAACCGCGTTCGGCGAACTTGCGGAATTAGATGAAACGGTTTGCCAGGACGGAGCGTTTGCCGTATTTGGACTCGGTGTGGAAGCCGTCCAACCGCTTGGAATTGCCGGAACGGTTACGTTATCGAAGTTTTGCGAAAATTCAAAATCTTCGAGCGGTATGCCGATAACCAAAATGCGCGTTTCGGTTTTCGCGCCTAAACTGCTGTTGATATTTAAGGTTAAAGTCAGCGAATCGCCGCACAAACCCAAAGGAACTGTAAAATCAACGGAGCGTGTAACCGTTTGATTGTTGGCAATATCGCCGTAATTCGCCGAACCGCCGCCGATAACCTGAAGCGTGACACCATCTGCCGTGTTTCCCGTGTTGTTTGACAGCGGAATATTTAGCTTGATATGTTCGCCCGCGTCGGCAAATCCGCTGCGGTTGCCGTTGGTGTCGTCAATCGTCAAATTCGGCGATTGAATCAAATTCGGCGAATCGAACGCTTCCGTCACATTTGCCGGCGAAAGAGCGTTAATTTTCGCGCTGAAACCCATTCCGCGAATGCGAAAACCTTCCCACACATCGGCGACGTTCGCCGCCGCTTCCGCCGCGTTTCCGGTCGCCTGCGCCGCCGCCAAAATCGCGTCGCGTTCCTGTAAAAACGTCGGATTGAGCGGCGCGATTTTCATCGCGTCGGTAACAATCTGCAAAATTTTTCGATTGCCGATTTCCCAGCCGAGCCGCGTGACGAACTTCGCGCGGACTTCCCACAGCGCGCTGCTCCAAATTTCACCGGCGGCGTGAACCTGATCGCAGACGGCTGAACCACTCGGACCGCGCGGAAACGCGCTGATCGTCCCGATTGCCGTCGAAGTTCCGATTTCGGCATTGCAGTCGGCGTTTAAATGACGAAAAGACAAAGGGTTATGAGGTTTGCCGTTCGTTCCGGTAAATGCCATCACCGCTTTCGGAAAACGTCGGATGCCGTAATAATAATTTGAACGGGAATTTGGGTAGCGCAAATAAGTCGCGTAACTGCCGATGGTGTAAATTCCATCAATCGGGTCGTCGGGAGAAGAAAGCAGCGCGTGGGCGTAAAAATCAGACCAGCCTTCGCCCATTCCGCCGCTCAAACTGCCGCTCAGACCGCTGCCGTTGCCGTGCAGACGATTGGAAACTCCGTGCGTGAGTTCGTGAACGACGACATCGGCATCGAGATCGCCGTCAAATTTCGGAGTCGGACCGCTCCACAGATACATCTGCATTCTGCCGCGCGTGCCGTCCGCCGGAGATGAAAAATTTGCGTTGTCCGTGCCGCTCGAATCCTGCGCTTCCGCCGAAACCCGGTCATTTTCAACGCCGCCGCGCCCGAAATTATCCTGCTGAAAATTTCCCGCCTGTTCGGTAAATCCCAAACGATACATTTCGTCGTGAAACCGATTGGAAACGTAAAAAAGCTGCGTCACCGCGCCGTTTTGAAAGGCGGAAATCGGATAAGTCTGCGGTGTCGGATTCGGCACGTCGCCCGCGTCAGTATTCGGATTTCCGGGCGCGTAATCGAATACGAAATTGCGATTCGGATTGCCGATTGCCAAACCCCGCGCGTCAACGCCGTTTGTGCCGTCGCGGTCAATTCCGGCTTCGACCGCGTTGCCGTCGGTCGTGTTATTGCCGTCGGTGATCCAGCCGTTATTGTTAAATGTAAAAGGCGATTCGCTGCCGATTCTCGTGATGTTCGAGCGCGAAATCGCCGCGCCTTGCCGGTTGAGCGTCGGGTCAAACAAATTATTGATAACCGGAAACGGATTATGAGCGACGTTTATCATCGCGTTCGGGTTGGCGTAAACGCTGAAAGTCGCCGCCTGCGTTTGGTCATTGGTGATGTTTTTGCGCCACAGCATTTCGCCCGTTTCGCCGTCAACAATTACATAATAAGCATTTTCCGGCTTCCAAATCAAAACGCGCCACGCCGCTCGCGCCACGCCCGGTTCAGTCGGGAAATACATTTTTTCGGCGGTCGTCGCCCAGTCGCCGTTTCCAAAAACCGCTTTTGAATCATCGGATTCGGCTTTGTTCAACGATTGATTTTCAATTTTCAAATCGTAACCGACATATTCTGCGGCGCGTTGAACGGCAGTCAGCGGATCGCCGAAATTATTTGAAAGATCAGCATAATTCAAATCGGGCGCGAGATTATTGATGACGCGAATCATCTCGCCGTCTTTGCTGAATCCGGCTTTGACTTCGCCGCGAAAAACCGAAATATCGTTGATCGTCTGATTAAATTGGGCGAACGAAAGATTTCCGTCGGGATTTGTGTAATCGGCGGCGAGTTTTAACCGGTAAGTCTGCTTTTCCGATAAACCGAGCAAATCGTTATTTTGCCGAATGAAATTTAGCAGAACGTCCGAATGTTTTGTTTTTGAAGGCGAAGACAAAAACGCGCGACCTTTTTTGACATCGGGCGCGATAACTTCGGGAACTATTAAATCGTCGTTGTATTCGACTTTCAAAGTCGGAACTTTTTGACGAAGCGTGGTTTCGGCGGCGATAAATTTGTCGCGCAAATCGGCGACTTCGACGGCATTTTTATTTGATTGCTGACGAAAGGAAAGCAAAGTTTCAGTTTGTTTTTTGTCAGTGCGAATGTCGTAATTTTCGATTTCGTCTTTTGACTGATTATTATTGTCAGCCTCATTGTCCGCCGCCGAGCGAAATTTTGAAGGCACAATACAAATTACCGCCACAAAACCGAAAACAATCAAAAAGAATAAAGTATTTTTGCGTAATTTGTTTATTAGGCTTCTTTGCATCATATATCTAAATCAGAGCGCGGACGACTCGTCAGTCGGAGCGCGGACGGCTCGTCCGCCAACGCGAGCGAAGCGAGGCGTTGTTTCCGTTGTCTTACACGCAACTTGATGGCAATGGTGTTTCTCGCGCTTCCGCGCTCGAAGCGGACGAGCCGTCCGCGCTCCGACTGAAAATAAGATTATAATTTGCTATATTAAATAAAAGGATTTATCCGTCAAAAAATGCTTTTATTCAACGCAAAATAAAATGTTTACAGGAAACTCGGTTAGTGTCAATTAAAAAAGGAAAAGTTCGCTTTAAAAAATCGGTTAAAAAATTAAATGGAAGAAATTTTTGGAAAAAACGGACTCATCGCCAAACATCACAAAGAATACGAATATCGCGCCGGACAAGTCAAAATGGCGGAAGCGGTTCTGCGAGCGTTTGAAGAAAAAAAGCATCTGATCGTCGAAGCGGGAACGGGAACGGGCAAAACGCTCGCGTATCTCGTGCCGGCAATCGCCGCCGCGCTCGGACAGAAAAAACGGATTATTATTTCGACCGGAACGAAAAATTTGCAGGAACAACTGATGGAAAAAGACATTCCGTTTCTGCAAAAAGTGATGCCGAAAAAATTCAGTGCGGCGGCGATGAAAGGTCGCTCGAATTACGCCTGTCTGTTTCGCGTCGGCAAGGCGGAAAATCAGCCGATTCTGGACGGTTTGAATGAAATTGACCATTTTGAGGAAGTGCGCCGCTGGGTGCGCGAAACCGAAACCGGCGACCGCGCCGAACTCGTCGGTCTGCCGGAAAATCTTTCTTTCTGGTCGAGAATCAACGCTAAAAGTGAAACGTGTCTCGGTCAAAAATGCGTGGATTTCGAGCCGTGTTTTATTACGCGGATGCGCGCCCGCGCCGAAGAAGCCGATATTGTCATCGTCAATCATCACCTTTTTTTCGCCGATTTGAACCTGCGCGGCAACGAATACGGGCGCGTTTTGCCGGATTATTCCGCCGTGATTTTTGACGAAGCGCACCTCGTCGAAGACATCGCCGCCGATTATTTCGGCTTTCAAATTTCCAGTTTTCAAATCGAAGAACTCGTCCGCGATGCCGACACGCTGCCGATTACGGATGCAATTGTAACGCGCGATATGTCGAAACTTTCGGTAAAAATCGTCGGTCTCGCCGACCAATTTTGGATGCGCTTCGTGCAGGGGCGCAGTCAGGACGGGCGTTTTCCGCTGCTGCCGAACGCGTTCGCGCAAAAATCCAGAGACGGCGACATCGAACCGACAATTCTCGGCGAAGCGTATTTCGCGCTCGATTCCGCGCTCGAAAGACTGGAAACCGGACTCGACGTTTACGCCGAAAAAATGACGGAAGCCGAAAGTTTGATGCGGCGTGTGCGGCAGACTCGTTTCGATTTGGATTTTATCTGTACGCAAGCCGAGAAAAATTACGTTTACTGGCTCGAACGCCGCGGGCGCGGAATGTTTCTGCGCGCTTCGCCGATTGACGTTTCGACACTTTTGCAGGAAAAACTTTTCGACAAAGTGGAAACCGTCGTGATGACTTCGGCGACGCTTTCGACGAACGGGAAATTTGATTTTATCAAAGACCGTCTGGGTTTGGACAACGGAAAAACCGACACATTGCTCGCGCCTTCGTCGTTCGATTATCAAAAACAAGCGATAATTTATCTGCCGAAAGCGATGCCGGAGCCGAGTTCGCCGGAATTTTCGCAAATGGCGGCGGGCGAAATTATCAAACTTTTGAACATCACAAACGGTCACGCCTTCGTGCTTTGCACGAGCAATTATTCGATGAACGCGCTCTACGAACTGGTTTCGATGCGCGTCAATTTCCCGTGTTTCGTGCAGGGTTCGATGTCAAAAGCCGGACTGCTCGACCAATTCCGCAAAACGCCGAGCGCGGTTTTGTTTGCGACTTCGAGTTTCTGGCAGGGCGTTGACGTGCGCGGCGACCAGCTTTCCTGCGTCATTATTGATAAATTGCCGTTCGCCGTGCCGAGCGATCCGATTGTCGCGGCGCGGACGAAATTTATTGACGCGAGCGGCGGGAAATCATTTTTTGAGTACAGTGTTCCAAACGCCGTCATCACCTTAAAACAGGGAATCGGGCGATTAATTCGCAGCAAAACCGACAAAGGTGTCATCGCGCTGCTCGATCCGCGGCTCAAAACGAAAAGTTACGGCAGAGATTTTTTGAACAGTCTGCCGAAAACACGAGTTACCAGCGATTTGAAAGACGTTGCTATAATGTTTGACGGAGGTGAAAAAAATGCAGGGAGTTTTAGATGAAGTGATTGAAAAAACGATGCAGTTTTCCGATGAAGACCGTGATAAATTGATTCAGGTTTTGCAAGAACAGAAGAGTAAAAATAAAAAGAACGGCGGCAAAGATAATGTCCATCCGAACACGCTTTGGATTAAAGAACATCACGCCGAATTTCAAGGCAAGTATGTCGCGGTGGACGATGGAAAACTTGTCGGCACGGGCAGAAACTTTCCCGAGGCATTGACCGAAGCGAAGAAAAACGGCAGTGAAAAGCCGATGATTACATATCTTTTTCCGTTGGACAGTGAACCTTTTGGAGGTTGGTAAAATTTGCACACAATAAATTTTGAGAAACTCGTGCCGTACGACACAAACAAAGTTGGCATATCAATTAACGTGAGGCTCAAATTGGGAAAATTGTCGTCAGAATTTAGCGCAAAAATTGACACGGGCGCGACTGCCTGTGTTTTCAATCGCATTTACGGCGAGGAAATGGGAATTGAAATTGAAACGGGTGAATTTCAGAAATTCAGCACCGCCACAAATTCATTTACCGCATATGGACACTATGTTTCTTTAATAACGGCAGGTTTTGAGTTTTATCCACAGGTTTTCTTTGCCGAAGATAAAAACTTCAGCCGCAATGTTCTCGGCAGAAACGGATGGCTCGACCGTGTTGTAATCGGCATCAATGATTATGACGGCAAACTGTATTTAAGCGATTACAATAGCGAAATTTAGCGAATCCGATAACTCATTCACAAATGCTGATTCACATTATTTTGCTGGACTCGATTGTTAACCGCGTCAAAACAAAAAGCACCGCGTTTCTGCAAAAGAGAATTGCGGATTTTGAGTGGCAAATAAGGTTACGGCGCATTTTCAGTCAGCTGAATGGCGGACGAGTTTGAGAAAAAATACATCAGAAACTGTGTTCAAACTCGTTTTTGGTGAATTTGTAACCACGAATCTACACTAATAAACACTAAATAAAACAAAAAAGACAAATTTCGTGTTTATTAGTGTGGTTTAGCGGTTAAATTTCTTCTCATTGTCGAGTTTTCAAACAGCTTCTTAGAGATCAAAAGATTTTCCATCAGACAACTTCATACAAAGACGAATTTCGTGGGTTTATCGAACGGCACGAAATTGAGTATGATGAAGATGAAGTTTGGGAATAAATTTATCAAATTATGCCATCGTTTTACGAAGTAATGATCGAGCGCAATTTTTCCAGCGCGCACCAACTGCGCGGTTACAAGGGAAAATGCGAAAACCTACACGGTCACAATTATAAAATCGAGATTTTTGCCAAAGGCGCGGAACTCAATAATATCGGACTTTTAATTGATTTTGTTGATTTGAAACGCGCCGCCGATGAAGTGACGAAATATCTCGATCACCGCAATATCAACGAACTTCCGCCGTTTGATGAAGAATTAAATCCTTCCGCCGAGAATCTGGCGCGGTTTATTTTGGAATATATCGCGTCGAGAGTTGACGACGACCGCGTGAAAGTTTACAAAGTGCGCTGTTACGAAACGCCGACCAGCGTGGCGACTTTTCAAACCGAGTAATTGAAATTCTCTATAAACAATGTGAATCAAGGGTGGAAAATTTCAGAATCTAATTTCGCTGACTATTTTCAACTCTTGATTCACATAACCATTTAAAAAGCCGCACTCGTATAATTTAACGCCGGTTCGGGATAACAAATCTGCCCGCGAATAAATGCGAATTATTTAATTGTTTTCTTAAAATAATTTATTTTTGAGAAAATCTTTTAACTATTCGCAGAAAATTCGCGGGCAATCTTTGTTATTCAAAATTTCAGTGCGAACTACACATATTATTGAGTTTTGAGCAGATTTTATTTTCCTTTTTAAGACTCCAAAAACAGCTTTTTTGAGCTAAATACATTTTTTTTTATTTTTTTTTATTTTTTTTTGAATCCGTCAGCTCAAATTTAACGAATAGCCATAACACACGAGATAAAAGTTATTTTCAAAGTATTGCTTTTGAAAAAATTCCTGTTTCAGACAGTAATAGTTACTTTCAGAAAATTATTTTCTAAAAACTATCGCCGCTCGTTTTTAGGTTGCGGTAATTTTGAATAACGTTGTAAAATGCGGCAAATTTTACAACATATCCAACGCAATTTGCCGGAAATTTTGTTCTAACGAAAGGTTTCTCGAATATATTTCCTCTTAAATATATTTGTAGGCGGTAATGTATCTGTCGGACAGCTTTAAATTATGTTTATGAAAAAACATTCCGGGAAGTTATCAAAACTAAGTATCTTTATTGTTTTATTGCTGGTAACAACGCAGTGCGCGAATAAATCCGCGCCGACTTCCGGTTTGCCGGATAATATTCTCGGAATTAAACTCGGAATGAGTAAGGAAAATGCGGAAACTCGTCTGAAAGAAATAGGGAAGTTTTCCCGCGATGAAGAAAAAAACCAGCAAATTTGGTCGCTGAATAATAATCCTCATTTCGGTTACGTCGCCGTCGGCTTTGATACGGAAAATCAAGTTCGGTATGTGGCGGCGTTTGCCAAACCTAAAGGCGGAACATTAATGCGGTTTGATGAAGTCGGAGATTTGAAGGCGGCGAAAGAAGAAGTTACCGGAGAATTTCACCGCTACACTTGGGAAGTGCCGGCGGAACACGAGAATTTTTCTTATTCCGTCATCGCGCAGGGAAATAATTCGGATTATCTGTCAATGTTCACGCTTGCCAAACCTCAGAATAAAGACGAAGAAGAGGAAGAAGAACGTGAACGGAAAGAACGACAAAATTAAATTTTATCCGGCTTTTAGTGCGTAAAAGCCAACGGTTCAAATGACATCAGGTGAATGGCGATATTTTCGGTTTTGCCGGAATGCCGCCGAAGTATAAAAAGTCTTATAAGACTAAAAATTATTTTGAGTGGGAAATAAATATGAAAAAAGTAAGTCAAATAAACGAAGTTTTTGCGAATAGAACAATCAAAATATGTCTGCTTTTGGCAGTTGTAATCACGTTGGCAAGCGTTATTTTGTTTCCGGTCGCTTCTACGTCGGATGCTGCTGCGCCTTCGTCCGGCACGCTAAATTCAACCGGACCTGCCGTAACCTGGGACGGCGATAAAATCGGCGGCTCGGCGGCAAACGGTGAAGCCGATTGCGCCGGAACGGTTCCCGGTGTTTCCAGCACGGTTTGTGACGAATTCGCTCTGACCATCGGCGGAACGGTCAGCGATTGGACGAACAAACGCGCCAGAGTTCAAATCAACTGGGCGGCAATCGCTTACGACTATGATTTGTATATCTATAAAGGCACACCCGCGACGGGAACTGTGGTCGGTACTTCAGCCAACGGCACGACGACATTCGAGCAGGCTGATATAAATCCGAGTTCGACGGGCGTTGGACTTTACACCGTTCGAGTCGTTTACTTCGCCGCTGCGACACCGCTCGGTGCCTCCGACCCGAATCAGTATCACGGAGTCGCCGAGGCGGTCAGCGTTCCCGCGCCGTTTAGTCCGCCGCCGAGTACTTGTCAACTGCCGACTTATTCGCGGCACAATCCGCCGACAACTTTAGCCGGATATAATGACGCGGGAGAACCTTCGATTGGAGTCAACTGGAACACGGGAAACGTGTTATTTCAGTCCTATATCTATATGCTGCGGGCGACATTTGACGATTCGACTTCTCCGGCAACGGATACTTGGAAAAGTTTCAATCCGGTGAATCAGGCGACATCGCTCGATCCGATTATGTTCACCGATCCGACGACCGGACGCACGATTCCCGGTCAGTTGGTTGCGGCGGGCGGCACAAGTTTGACCGCGATTACCGATAATGACGGCGAAACTTTTATGCCGAATGTAACAACCGGCGTTACGTCCGGCGTAGATCATCAAACAATCGGCGCGGGACCATACAAAAAAAATCCGATAACCAGTCTCGGATTGCCCGATCCGTCACCGGCGCGTCCGACGACATCTTATCCGAACGCCTGGTATTATGCTTCGCAGTCAATTGGCGCGGCATTTACAACCCGCAGCGATGACGGTGGTCTCACGTATGGTGCGGCTGTCCCGATGTATAACCTCGTGCAGTGTTCCGGTTTACACGGTCACGTTAAAGTCGCGCCGGACGGCACGGTTTACGTCCCGAATAAAAACTGTCCTGATCCCGATATGAATTCGGCAACCAACGACGGCGGACAAGGTTTCGCCGTCTCGGAAGACAACGGCAAAACCTGGACGGTGAGAACCGTGCCGGGAAGCGGCAGCGGTGATAATGATCCGGCGGTCGGCATCGGCGCGGGCGGAAGAATATTCTTTGTTTACACTTCCAGCGATAAACATATTCGCGCCGCTGTTTCCGACGATAAAGGCAAAACCTTTAAATACGATCAAGACCTCGGTTTATCAAACAGCACGCCGAACGGACAGCCTTACAACATTACGGCATCAGTTTTCCCGGCGGCAGTCGGAGGAGACAACAATCGCGCCGCGCTGTTTTTCCACGCAACAAGTTCAACTAATCCGGGCGATCCGACTGGAACGGACGGTGAAGACGGAACTGCCGGCGATACTTCCGACGATTTCAAAGGAACGTGGTATCCGTATGTGGCGACAACGTGCAACGGCGGGATGAGCTGGTCGGTTGTTCGCGCCGATGATGCTGTTCAACAAGGCGTAATCTGCACGAACGGAACGACTTGTCCTTCGGGAACGCGAAATTTGCTCGACTTTATAGACATTAAAGTTGATCGCTTCGGGCGCGCCGTTCCGGGTTACGCCGACGGTTGCGTAAGTTCCGGCTGCACAGCGATAAATGACAATAGCGCGACCAGAACGCAAAACGACGGCACACAGGTCGCCACAATTCTGCGGCAAATCGGCGGTTCGCGGTTGTTCTCCGACTTTGATGCCGGTGGTCCGGGCGCGCCGACGCTTCCGCCGCCGGTTGAAGTCAAATCAACTCAAAAAGGAAACCAACTTTCGTGGCAAACGCCCGATGACAACGGTTCACCGCTGACCGCTTACCGGATTTACCGCGGTATCGGCAGAGGAGAACCGGCATTGATCGGCGAAGTCAACGCCGGCGTAAATTCATTTAATGACCGGAAAATCCGCCGCGCAACTTACAATGTCTATTATCAGGTTACGGCGGCGAATAGTTACGGCGAGAGTCCGCGAACGAAGAAGTTTTTCGCGGGTATTTTGTCTAAACTTTCCAAAACTGGTGAATAACCTGCTTCAGGCAAAATCCGATAACTTACGGAAGTTTGTCAGCCGGAAAATTTAGATCTTTCCGGCTGACAAACTAATAAGCAAAATCAGACGGTAAAAAATGGAATTTGTTTCGAAAATCTCTTAGAAGCTGTTTGAAAACTCGAAAATTTAAGAAATTTAACCACGCGCTCAACACAAATTAACACGAAAATTTGTGTGATTATTAAATTATTCGTGTATTTTCGTGTACTTTCGTGGTTCAAAAAATAAAAAACAAGAGTTTTCAAACAGCTTCTTAAATAAATTTAAATATAAACAAGAGGAAATTAAAATGATAAGAACAGCCAGAGGAATAAGAAATCACAAAATTACAAATCTATTTTTACGTTACGGCATAATGTGGTGTGCGGTCTTTATTTTAGCTGTCGGCTCGGCGCAAGTTGCTGATGCCGCAGCATTTACCGTTTCCAATACGAACGATTCAGGCGCGGGCAGTTTGCGTCAGGCAATTCTCGATGCAAATGGAACGGCGGCGGCTGATACGATAACTTTCAGCACATCCGGCACGATAACGCCGTTGACACCGCTTCCGACTATTACCAATCCGGTTACGATTGACGCTTCCACTGCGCCCGGAGCAGCGGTGGCTGTCAGTGCAACTCCGGCGACTTTAACAGTTGAACTCAACGGGTCGAGCGCGGGCGATTCGGGTATCGGTCTGCGGATTTCAGCCAGCAATTGTATGATTAAAGGATTGGTTATCAATCGTTTTCAGGAAGCCGGAATCAGAATTGATACGGGAACCGGAACTACTTTGGCGGGAAATTTTATCGGTACCGATATTAACGGGACTGCGGCGCAGGGCAACTTCAATCGCGGAGTTCTGATCGTCGGTTCAACCGGAAATCTGATAGGAACGAACGCCATCGCCTCGATAAATGTCATTTCCGGCAACTTCGGCACGGGAATTTCCATCACCGGCGGCGGTTCGGCGACCATCAGAAGAGCCTTGATCGGGACGGACAAAAACGGAACAGCCGATTTAGGCAACACGCAGGACGGAATTCGCATTGTAGATTCATCCGGCAGTTTCATCGGTGTTCAAGCTAACGCAAGCGGGCGCAATGTAATTTCCGGCAATGACGGAAGCGGCGTTTCCATTATTCAAAGCAGCAACACGACTTCCGCGAGCGGCAATATTATTGCTAATAACTATATCGGCGTTGACGTTACCGGAAACGCGACAATGCTTGGCGGCACTTTTACAACCTCAACGGTCAGCAACAGCGGAAGCGGTGTTTTGATAAATGCCGCTGGAAATACCGTCGGCGGCGTTACAACTTCCAACACAAGCGTCGCCCGTAATGTTATTTCCGGTAATCGCGCCAACGGCGTTTCGCTCGGCTCAAATTTTGCGACCGGAAACACGATTTTAGGAAACTATATCGGAGTCAGCGCAAACGGCACGACTGCTATCGGCAACCGCGATAACGGCGTTCAGATTTCAAATTTAGCGGCTGGCAATACTGTCGGCGGAACGGGCGTAACGGTCGGCGCGTGTGATAATTCTTGTAATCTTATCGCCAGCAACGGTGATCCGGTAAATGCGACCAGCGCGCGTGCCGGTGTTTACGTTGATCCGACGGGAAGAACGGGCAATACAATTCGCGGCAACTCGATTTTCACCAACGCCGGAATCGGCATTGACCTCGATACAGTCGGCGTGGCGGCGAATGATGCCGGCGACCCGGACACAGGACCGAATAATATCCAAAACTATCCGGTAGTAGCTACAGCCGAAACCAACGGCAGCATTACGGGAACATTAAACAGCACGGCAAACACGACATTTGCGATTGATTTCTACAGCAATGCGTCAACCGACGGCACGGGCAGCGAAGGTCGAACATTTCTCGGTTCGACAAATGTTACTACCGACGGCAGCGGAAACGCCGATTTCAACTACGGAACGACGGCGACGCTGACTGCCGGACAACTTATTACGGCGACGGCAACTTCAACCGGCGGTTCGGCACAAGCCGTCGGCGACACTTCGGAGTTTTCGGCTACCCGTACGGTTACTGCTTCGACAGCAGATGACGGAGCGGGATTTGAAGCGGACGTAGCACCGAGACCGAACGGCAGCGGAAGCCCGAACGGTGTCAATCCGGTTACTTCCTCGGATGTTTCTCAGCTGACGCGCTTTCAACTCGGACTCGACACCAATTATATGTCCAACGAGTTTCAGCGTGCCGACTGTGCGCCGAGTTCGACGCGCGGCAACGGTGTCGTCTCGTCAACCGATGTGGCGCAGGCGACGCGCTATCAACTGGGCTTAGATGCGCCGCAAGCTGCCGGCGGTCCGACGGCTCCGACTTCCGCCGGAGCGAATGTGCTGGATTTTGCTGTCGGAAGCAAAGCAAATCTAACGAAACTGAACAAAGCCGTATTGCTGCCGCGCGTGGTGCGGGTCGTCAACACCAACGCCACCGCCGGAAGTAATGTATCGGTAACTTTGCAGGTTGATGCTCAAGGCGACGAAAGCGTCTATGGTTTCAGTTTGAATTACGACCCGACGAAACTGACTTTGCAGTCAATCACCAACGGAGCGGCGACGAGCGGGGCGTTGGTCGGAACAAACCCGAACAATCCGGGCGAGATCGGTTTTTCGGTCAATTACGGAAATGCGACGATTCAAGCCGGCAATAATCAGACGTTCTTTACGATTCAGTTTACGGTGGCGGCAAACGCACAGCCGGGATCAACGTCGGTGTTCTTCGACGACACGCCGACAGTCAGAGAAGTGTCGAACACTCAGGCACAGCCGGTGGCGACGACTTTTGCCGACGGGACGGTCACGATTGTCGGACCGACGGCGGCATCTGCAACGGTTGGCGGGCGCGTACTCAGTCAGCGGAGCAGAGGCGTGGCGAACGCTCAGGTAGTGATGACGAATAGTCAGGGCGAACGGCGTATATCACGAACAAACGGTTACGGTTATTTCAGAATAGCGGAGGTGGCGGCAGGCGAAACTTATACGGTAACGGTTAAATCGAAACTGTATAAATTCGCGCCGAAAGTGGTTAATGTTACGCAGGACTTGGACGATGTTAATTTCATCGCACAACCTTAGAAAGTAAAACTGAGACACGAATCAGTTTTCCAAAAAACAGTCTGCGGTTTAAACCTCAGACTGTTTTTTATTTAGAAGCTGCGTCTCAAACTCACAAAAAAGGGCTGATTAAATTAAAGAATCTACACAAATTCGCCGAATCAGCGAAATTCCGCGTCTGGTTTTTTGATGTTTTTTCTTCCTATTTTTTCGCTTCAAATAGATTTTCAGAAAAATAATATTTAAATCACAGTAAACGAATGATGGAAGTAATTATAAGCATAAATTATGCTTTTAATTTACAAAATTTATTAAACTATTTTCCATCAATTACATTTACAAAAATATATATGCAGAAGACATTAATATACACGTTAATTAGAATCTGCATTTCTGTCTCGATTTTCGCTCAAACATTCAATCAAAGTAGAGTAAGTGGTTTGCATCAAATAATGCGCGTTCAGTGCAAAATTACCGATCAGATAATTAAAAAAGTCTTTCCAAAGATAAATTGGAAAGACTTTTTTGATAAAATGGTCGGGGTGAGATGATTTGAACATCCGACCTCTCGGTCCCGAACCGCAAGAACTAAGATTTCACCATTTTTCAATCATTTTCAGAAACCCTATAAAAACGACATTTACAGCGTTTTTTATTTGACTGTTCTTTCATATTATTTCACAATGTTTCTATTCACACCAACTTTTTAGGTGTGAATTGTGGTGGGAATTATGAATATCAAATCAAAAATCTTTAAGCGTAAAACGGGAAAAAGTAAAGGCAAATGGGTTGTCCGAATCGAGTATTTTGACGATATGAAGGGCAAAATCCGATTTATGGAGCGACATACGGACAGAAAAGGCGAAGCCGCCGATTTGAGAAATAAATTAGTTGATGAAGTAAAAAAATCACACGGGCAAATTCAAACCGGCGAAAGAATGACATTTATTCAATTAGCGGCATTTTGTGAAAAAGCCTTTTATAAACCCGCCGAAATTGTCGAAGGTCGTAAGATCGCCGGTGTTCGTTCTTTTGAAACCGTTCAGTATCAATTAAAGTCGCTGAAAAAGTTTTTCGGCAAGCGTCTGATTCGGCATATCACCACTGAAAGTTTATTTGATTACAAACTTTGGCGTTTGAAAAACGGTTCACAGCATCCGACGGCGAAAGAAAAAGACGAATTTAAGCCGATAAAACTTGCTACCGTCAACCGCGAACTAACGACGCTTGGCAAAATGATGCGCTTTGCTTACGGCAAGGGCTGGATTGTCAAAGACATATTTTTTAATGCGAAAGTAATTGATAAAACCAGCGAAATGGAACGCACACGCCTTTTAACTCTTGATGAAGAACAGCGACTGCTCGAAAGTTGTCAGGGGGTGAGAGAAATAACTTACACGCGCAAGTGGAGAGGCAAAGAACAACAAATAACAGCAACCGTCAGCGTGGATAATCCGTATTTGAAAGCGATAATTGTTCTGGCAATTGATTCGGGATTAAGACGCGGTGAAATTTTCAAACTGCGCTGGCAGGACATTGATTTCGATAACGGAATAATTCACGTTTTGGGAACTTACACCAAAACCGAACGGACGCGGCTTGCTCCACTTTCGGAACGCGCTCGGACTGAACTTGAAAAAGTCCGAAAGTTTTCAACCGGCGCGAATCCGTTTCCTTTCAAAGAAATAAAACGCTCGTTCGCCACTGCCAAAAGAATAGCCGGAATTGAAGACTTGCATTTTCACGACCTCAGACGCACGGCAATAACCCGTTGGATTCAACAAGGAACTCCGCTTGCTTTGGCGGGCAAACTCGGCGGTCATACGCAACTGCAAACGACAATGAAGCATTACACGGCAACCGACGCGGAAACGGTTAAAGAGATAACCAATAGAATGAATTCGTTTAATTCTTCGGCAGTTGATAACCAATCAATTCAAAGTGAAATGGTGAATTAAAATCTACTTGATTTAGATTGTTTAGAGGTTACCATTTTTATCTTCCAACTCTGTTATTTTTTTTTGAAGTTTTTCAATTTTTCTTTTGGTGTCTGAAATTATACTGTTTTGCGGGTTCATACCTTTTTGTTTTTTAGACGCTGACAATGCGTCTTGTAATCTCTCTTTAAGTTCTTCGATACGCTCACGTCTTTTGTGAAAATCACTTGAGCATTTTTTTCGTGAACAAGGTGATGCTTCAATTCGCCTTGCCCAAAAAACTTCTTTGCATATCGGACAATTTCTAATCCGCAAAACCGATGCTTTCTCAATTGAAATAGAATTAAAAACATCGAATAATTCGCTGTGATGGGTGGTGAAATCGCCGTTCTCATCAAAACTTAAATCAACTGTTGCCCGTCTTAAATATTTATCAATTGAGAATAGCTTGAGCCGTAAAAAAGCTAAATATGATTTACTCACAATTCTTTTGTTTCCTTCTTGCAAATTGAATAGTGCAATAGACTGAAAAATCTCTCTTGCCTTAATCAAATCTTCATAGCGTTCCAATGACCAATGAAGAAACTCATCTGTTTCTCTAAGGCAGTATTCTTGAATTGGAGTCGGTAACTCAATCTCTTCAATCTTATCCTGACAAAAATCTTGCATCTGTTTGTATTGTTCGGTTGTGTCATTCGGCAAATACCGAATTATATTAAGAATTTCCTCAAGCAGCGGCGGACATTTAGCATTACTCATATAAGTCATTTTTGTCAGATTTAATTAACGATTATGCAAAATAAAATCTTTTTCCAATTTACAAAATAATACTGTTAATTTCACAGATTATCAAGCACAATCACAATATTGCTGAATATTCAGCACGTAAATTAAAACTGACAAATAAAAACTAATATGACAAACGAAAAACAAATTTCATCAGATAGAGCGTTACTTAATAAAAAGGATAGTGCGATTCGTGAACAAGAAATACTCACGAATGCAGAAGCCGCTCGTTATTTGAGATGTTCACCAATAACGCTGTGGCGATTACGTAAAAATGGAAAAATTTCATTTCATCGAATTGCCGGAAAATTGGTTTATACCCGCGAAGATTTAGAAAATTTCCTTGAGAGAAACAAACAAGACGCTTTTGCGGTGAACAGTTAAAACGTGAGGTGAAAATGGAAAATAAAAAAGCCCTCGTTTTATGCGAAACGAAAGGCTTAGATAATTCTTATACGCAAGATGATTTTAAGCCTTCCTGTTTCCCGCGTCAATATCTTTGCTCGTTTTGTTGGCGCGAACTACCGAACAATTCAATTCGTTTTAACGGCACGGGCGCGTGTCCGAAATGTTTCAAGTTGGCACATAAACTTGTTGACGGCTTGCGACGACACCGGCGCGAATACTTGAAGCGGTTTGAGGTGAAAAGATGACGCTTCAAGATATTCTTTCACGCTTAAATAATGTCAAGAAATTTAACGGATATTTTATGGCGCGTTGTCCGTCGCATCCAGACAAACAAAATAGTTTGAAAATTAGGGAAGGCAGTAAAAGAGTTTTTCTTGATTGTCTGGCGCAATGCGACGAGTCAAATATCATTTCGACTTTAGACTTGGAGATGAAAGATTTGTTTTCGGCTTCAAACGGTTTTCACAAACAAGATTTTAAGCAGAAAAGCGCGGCGCGGCGAATCGTCGAAACTTACGATTACACCGACGAAAACGGCAATCTGCTTTTTCAAGCCGTGCGTTATGAGCCGAAAGGCTTTGCTCAAAGGCAACCGGACGGCAAAGGCGGTTTTGTTTGGAATCTGCAAAACACGCGGCTTGTGCTTTATCGCTTGCCGGAAGTTTTGACTTCGCCTGTGGTTTATTTTGTCGAAGGCGAAAAGGATGTTGAAACACTTTGCAAAAACGATTTGCCCGCAACTTGTAATCCGATGGGCGCGGGCAAATGGCGCGAAAGTTATAACGAATTTCTGCGAGATAAAACCATTATCATTTTGCCCGACAATGACGAAGCCGGACGCAAACACGCCGAAGCTGTGGCAACTTCGCTTTACGGCATTGCAAAGGAAATCGTCATTGTCGAATTGCCGAACTTAAAACCGAAAGGTGATGTTACCGATTATTTCAATGACGGCGGAACGGTTGACGCGCTTATTGATTTAGCCGGACGCGCCGAA
The DNA here is from genome assembly GCA_965218105.1 of Pyrinomonadaceae bacterium. Taxonomy (GTDB): domain Bacteria; phylum Acidobacteriota; class Blastocatellia; order Pyrinomonadales; family Pyrinomonadaceae. Next base: position 614,197 of record OZ244585.1, on the reverse strand, counting down.
GCCTTTGAGCCAAGCAAACACGAAACCGAAGAAACCGTTTCAGACGCGGCAGATGACGCGGATTTTCAAAGTTTGCTGATTGTTCAATCGGCAAACGCTTGGATTGAAGAAGCGAAACTCAAACCGATTCAAAAAATGATTTTTGATGAATTTTGGCTGGAAGGCGAAGTTTGCATTTTTTTCGGCGACACGGGCAAAAACAAAACGACTTTAGCCGTGCAGATTGCCGATTCAGTCAGCAGTGGCGCGAACATCGCAGGCTTCAAACTCGAAGCTGAAAAACAAATAATTTTGTATTTGGATTGTGAACTGTCCGACAAACAGTTTGAGCGTCGTTATGCCGTCAGAGAAGGCGACAAATACGTTAACCATTACATTTTTGACGAATACTTTCAGCGTGTTGAAATAAATCGTTACCGCGATATACCAAAACGATTCGCAGGCGATTTTGAAAGATATTTATTTTATTCATTGGAGTATGAAATAGCTCGGACGGGCTCAAGAATTTTGATTGTAGATAACATCACATATTTGAAAAATGCAACGGAAACGGCGAAAGACGCTTTGCCATTGATGAAAGAATTGATTCGTCTGAAAATGAAATATGACCTTTCGATTAAGGCTTTGGCGCATACGCCGAAACGCGATTTATCAAGACCGATAACCGTCAATGATTTACAGGGAAGCAAAATGTTAAGCAACTTTTCCGACAATATTTTTGCAATCGGCGAAAGCGCGAAGGATAAGAATTTGCGGTATCTCAAACAAATTAAGCCGCGAAGCGGTGAACTCGTTTTCGATGCGGAAAATGTCGCCGTCTGCCAGCTTGTTAAACCCAACAATTTTTTGCGGCTTGAGTTTCTCAATTACGGAAGCGAGTTTGAGCATTTAAAGCAGATGACGGAAACCGACAAAAAAGACTTAATCGAAAAGGTGAAAAATCTTCACGATTTAGGCGAAAGTCAAAGAAAAATATCAAAAGATTTGGGCATTCCACTAACCAGCGTCAATCGTTATGTGAATTTGGATAAATGAAGTGTTCCAAGTGTTCCACCCGTTCCATAGTGGAACACTTGGAACACTTGGAACACTAAAGTTGTCCAAGTGTTCTAATATATGCGTTTGCATAGGTTTTTTATCAAATTCGGTGCAAACGTAAATATCAGGTTTTGACAGATTTTGACAGAAGAAAAATACGATGCCGAAACAAACTAATAAAGATAAGGCTTTAATCGCTTTGCTGACTACTTCGTCAATCGTCGAGGCTTCTAATAAATGCGGTTTGTCGCAAGAAACACTTTACCGATTTTTGAAAGATAAGGATTTTCTTGCTGAATATCGAAACGCCCGCCGAGCGACGGTTGAAAATGCGGTAACAACCATCCAAAACGCCACGTCCGAAACTGTCGAAACGCTCAAGCGAAACTTGCATTGCGAAAATCCGCAAGCTGAAATCCGAGCGGCGGAAATTATCTTGAATAATTCGTTGAAAAGTTTGGAACTGTTTGACGTTATCGAAAGACTGGAAAAATTAGAAAATGAATATCAAGAGCAAACTAAAGAAAATCGAGAAAGAGATAAACGAAGGATTTTGTAGTTGTATCGGATGCAAAGAAGAAATTGAAAATGCCGAACCCGTTATAATCAATGACACTGAGATAATGTTTCCCGCACAGATTCCGATTGATGCCGATAAATTGCGGATAAAAGATTTTTGCGACCAGTGCGGAAAACCGATCAACAAACGAAAAGTTAAGTCAAACCATCGAGAATTTATGAAGCTGCTTGGTTTCGGATAAATATTAAAATCGGACGAGCGTAATGATTAAACGCTCGTCCGATAGAGAAAATGAAAAGATTTGAAATTTACTTTAATAATCGGCGGCGGTTTTTGCCTTCGCTTTTTCGATATAACGACGTTCGGCGCGGCTGTAATCGGTTGACCAATTAGAATAAAGATGACGAATTACCGCATCGCAAAAATCCATCGAATCCACTAAACAGTTTTCGCCGTCTTGATAATTTCTGCTAATCGCGCTTAACAAAAGAATCATTCCGTCAACAACCCACTGCGAATTTGATGTTTCCGCCATTAGTTCGTCAATGAAAAGCCGTGCGTTTTCTATATTCCGCATTGCTGCAAGCGGATGCGGCGTAATGGAAACGGTTGTCAGCCGTTCCCGAAATGTCAGCCAAAATTCCTTCTCATCGCCTTTTAAGACTTCGAGTAAAGAATCAATATGTTTAATCACGTCGGCGCGTTCCGCGTCCGAAATGCTTTGATAATGTTCAAGCATTTGCGCTTGTTGATTGTCGAGAAATGCCGCTTTTGCGGCGCGTTGTTCGTCTGTCATAATTTTTATCCTCACTAAGTTAATTTGAAAGTATGAGGCGGGCGCGTTCCCGCCCGTGTTTATATGGTTTGGCGTTTCAAAGACTGCCGATAAATGTTTGCCGTCGCACCGGCAACGATGTGATAACAAACCAAGCCGCGTTCGCTTGCCTTACATTCGCATTGTCCGAATTTTTCGCCGTTTTGCACATCAAAGCGAACGTGATAAACATTCGAGTTGTTTGACGAATAAACGACAAAAAGGCGGTCTTTGATAAATTTGACACGCGGTTTTAATTGTTTGCATTTGGCAACTGCTGTGACGGTGTTTTCGTTGGTTAATCTAATCATTTTCATTTCCTCACTAAAATTAAAATTTGTTGTTTCCGACTACATATATCTTGTCATAAGACAAGTATTAAGTCAAACTAAAACCTTGCTTCTTGACAAGTATTTTATAAAAAGTTATTTTCTAGTTGTATGACAACAAAAAAAGAAAAATTATTAAGCGTAGCGGACATCAGCGAACAAGCCGAAATTTCACGGCAAAGAGTTTTGCAGATTATTAACACCGGCGATTTAAAAGCGGAAATTGTCGGCAGAAACTATATTATCAGGCAGTCTGATTTTGATGTTTGGAATAGTTTCCGGCGCGATGCCGGAAGACCGCCAAAGGTTGAAAACGGCAATCAAGAAAATGGTAATGAGAAACCGTTCAAAACTATCTTTGACATCGCGCCGGAATTAGCAGGAAAACACGACAATTTGCCGTCAGATTTATCAACCAATAAAAAACATTTGGAAGGTTTAGGACGTGATTAAACCAACTATTGCCGATACGGGCGTAATCGTCGGATATTTGAGCGGCAAAGATCAGTGGCACAAATGGACGCTTCAACAAATGAAAAATTTACCGACTCCATTTTTGACCTGTGAAGCGGTCATCACCGAAGCGTGTTACTTGATGCGAAATTCGCCAAACGGCAAGCAGGACGTTTTAAAATTGGTGACGGACGGCGTGTTGATTATTGATTTTTCTTTATCTGATGAAGTTGAAAAAATTCAGTCATTGATAAACAAATATAATGACGTGCCGATGGGCTTTGCCGATGCGTGTCTTGTCCGAATGAGTGAGCAAATCGAAAACGCAGTTGTCTTTACGGTTGACAGCGACTTTTTAATTTATCGCAAAAACGGACGCAAACAGATTCCTTTAATTTACCCTGAATAAAATCATTTCTCTTTTTGACAGTTTATTGGTGTGAATATAGGTGTGAATGAGAAAAGAGGCATCAATACGATGCCTCTAATTCGTTGTAAATAAATGGTCGGGGTGAGATGATTTGAACATCCGACCTCTCGGTCCCGAACCGAGCGCTCTACCAGGCTGAGCCACACCCCGTTAAACTAACTTACAGATTTTATGTTACGCGGGCGCGTAAGTCAACCCTCTGCGGCTTGTTCTTTATTTCCGTATCTCGATTTGGCGAATTCGATGATCGGCGGCAGAATCGAAAGAAAAACCACGACGATGACGACTTTTTCGATGTGATCTTCGAGTTTGATGCCGAAAGCCGTTTCAATTACGCCGCCCAAAAAATATCCGGCTAAAACCATCGTTAAAATCCAGAGCAAACCGCCCAAAACACTAAAGGTTAAAAATTTTAGATAAGGCATTTCGGTCGCACCGATGACGAGCGGCGCGAAGGTGCGGACAATCGGCACAAAACGCGCCATAATCACGGTTTTCGCGCCGTATTTATCAAAAAATGCCGTGGCTTTTTCAACTCTGCTCGGTTTAAAAATCAAAGATTTTTCGCGGTTGAAAAGAGTTTTTCCCATCACTCTGCCCGTCCAATATCCGGTGCTGTCACCGATCACCGAACCGAGAAAAAATGCGATTAAAACCAGCGCGATATTGAGTTTGCCCGCCGCCGCGAAAAGTCCCGAAACGACCAGCAGGGAATCGCCCGGCAGAAAAAATCCGACTGCCAGACCTGTTTCGGCAAAAATTATAAAAAACAACGCGAGATAGACATAATTGCCGAAAATATCGAGCAAATTGTCAATCAACAGTTTCGGGTTGAGAAAATCTTTGACCGCGTGTAAAAAATCTAAAATTGACTGCATAAATATTAAATTGGTGGTGAATTTTAAGTGATAAACGATTAATTATAAAAGATGAAAACCGAACATTTTTGTAATAAATCTGAATTTTTAATCGGCATTTTTACCTGCCGTTCATCATTATAATAGTAAATAATCCGCTTTAATCTTCGTGTGTAAAATCCGTCGGAATACGTGAAGAGAGTAAGTTTTGACTCATAATTGTTCCGACCCAGACTAAAATTGCGATGCTTGAAACCGCCCAACCGAAATTGGCAATCGAAGCCTCTTCGAGTGTAACACCGAAAACAATGACCGGAAAACCAATCATTGCTATTTTTAGAAATGTTTTTTTCGCGTTTTCGACACTTTCCAGAAGGTTGACGCGGCTGACTTCCATTTCCATATAATCGTCGTCGGAGTTCAAACGCGCGAAATAATCTCTTTCGATCTGCGTCCAACGCTGCAAAGACGATGTTTCCGCCAAGCGATTGGCGGTCGAAAATTGTTGAATAACGTGAGCGATTTTCCCTTCACGAAGCGCGATTTCCGCCAGACCTCTGACGGAACGAAAACTGTTTTCCGCCGCGTCCAAAGATTTTTGAAATGCGCCGCGGGCGCGTTTCCAATTGCCGTATTGAAAATAGCTTTCGCCCAGTTGAGCCAGTATTTCACTGTCATTTATTCCGCGTTTTTCTGCCAGACGAAGAGCGGCGAAAGATTTTCTGGCGAGATTTTTGTCACGTTCCGAACCGGCGAATGAATGCAGACACCGCGCAAAATCAAAAAGCAGCCGCGCGTCCTTTGGATTTAAGACGAGCGCGCGCCGAAACGCTTCCAACGCTTGCAGCAAATAACCGGACAAGCGCAGTTCGTTGCCGAGCTGATGCAGATAATCGGCTTTTTCCGCTTCTTCATCGCTGATATTTTCCGAATGGAATTTTGTCTGGAGATTTTTATTTCCCCGTCTTATCTGATTCAAAGAGCTTTCTAAAACATCCGCCGAAGGAATTTTGGCGAACTCGGCTTTCATCAGAGTTTCTTTCGGGTCGCGCAGAAAGTCGCGCAGTTCGATGGAACGAGTATCAAGAATATTCTCCGCCAGTGAACTAAAAAGCCGATTGGTCATCTGCCGGTATTCTTCGCCGCCCGAAGCAAAATTAAAATTCAAATTTTCGCCTTTGACCGATGTTCGGTAACGGTAAAAAACATTTCCGCCGCGTTTGAGCGCGCGCAAAGCCTGAGTTTCGACCTGTTCGATGTCTTTGATTTTAAGTCGGTATCTCGAACCGTTGAGAAATGCCCAAAATCTCGGCAAATAACCGGTGCGAATCAATTTTTTGCCGTCAAAAATAATGCGGTCAGTCCACGCCAAAGAAGAAAAAATCACCCAGCTTAAAACAAAAAGCAGAATTCCCGCCGAATCCTGCTCAAGATATATCAGTAAACCGGAAAAAAATGTCGTTGTAAAAAGGGCGATAAAATAACTGTTCGGGGCAACACGAATGCTGATATTTTTTTTCGTATATTGTGTCGCGGCAGATGTTTCGGTTCTTGAAACATCCGCCGATTTTATCAGGGCTGAATTGCTCACGCTGGTACTTCCTTATCGAATAATTATAATTTTATAAATACCAATTCGACGAAGTTTTTCAAATTAATTTACCGTTTAAGATCGAAAGGCGAAGGATTTATCCTTTTTCTTTCGCCTCTATATTTTAAAAAGTTACCCGCCAAAAGGCATTCCGGTTGGCGCGGACGGCACCGGCACGATAATATCTTTGGCTTTTTCGGGGTTAATTTCTTCAAGTTTCTGTTTGGCTTCGAGGGCGGTCGCCGACATCGGAATCGGTTTGTCTTCCGCGTCTTTGGCTTCGCTGGCTTTTTTTGCTATATCGTAATAAATATTCGCGGCTTCGTCCTTTTTGCCTTGTTTTTCGTAAATTTTCGCAAGTTCAAAATTTATGGTTTCTTTGGCGAGAATCGGATTATTCATTGCCGTAAGTTCCTGATAAAGCGCGGCGGATTCGTCCAGTTTCCCGTCATCGGTCAAAGCCTGAGCCAGCGCAAATTTCGACATTGTGCCGACTTCATCGGTTGATTTTGATAATTCCGTGAGTTCCTGAACAGCCGTCGGGCGATCAGTCATCAAACGGTTGACGGCGAGAAAATATTTGGCTTTTTCCTGAACCGGATTGCCGTATGTGTCGGCGACGGCTTGAAATTCGTTGACGGCGGCTTCGGCGCGGGCTTTCTCGGTCGGAAAAGTTTTACCGATTGAACCCGGTGCCGGTGCTTCCGTAACCTGCGCTTCTGAAGTTTCGATTGCTTTGCCGAGCGCGGTTTGAGCGGCGTTGCTCGAACGGCGACTCCACGCGTAGAAAATTCCGATGAGGACGGCTAGAACGGCGACAGCCGCTAATCCGTAAAGGATATTTCTGCTGTTGCCTTCAACTTGTCTTCCAAATTCTCTGACTTTACCGCCGACGTTTTTTTGAAAATCGTCCCGGTAAACCGGTTTGTTTTTATCTTCTGCGACAGGTGCTTGAAATTCTGCCGGTACTCGTCTTTTTTTTCTAGCCATTTTAAAATTTATTGCAATCCTTTGTTAATTATTCGTTGTATAATTGTAGATTAGAGTTTTCTTTTTTTTACGAAACAGTAAATTTATCGCAAAATGCCGCTAAGAGCAAGTAAGATAAGGCAAAAGTGAGAAATTTAACGGAAAATCCGGTCGAATAAAAAAAAATTTATTTTCGGGAACAAATAAAAAAATTCGGTGTCTAATAATACAGTTCGCACAAAAAGGCGGATGAGCAATTTGAAAATTTCAGTTTTTGAAAGATATAAAAGGCAGGAAATGTTCTTTAGCAAGTCGCTGACATTTGATGAAGAAGAGATGACGAATGTTGCGCTGGCGACAAGTTTAACTTCTGCCGTTTCAACAGTTGAAATACAGTTCATTGAAAGATTGCGAGCGGGCGACGCGAGTGCTTTTGATACATTAGTTACGCGCTACACGAACGATGTTTTCGGGTTACTTTTTCGCATCACGGAAGACGCGGAAGAAGCCGGAGATTTGACGCAGGAAACATTTTTGAGCGTTTTCAAAGCGATCAAAAATTTTCGCGGCGACGCTGATTTGAAAACGTGGCTTTTTCGGATTGCGATCAATAAATCGCGCAATCGGTTTCGCTGGTGGAAACGGCGCAAACGCGAAAATACATTTTCGCTCGACGCGCCTGTTTACAACAGCGAAACGCCGTTTCACGAAACTATTTCCGGCACGATTGCCAACCCGGAAGAAAAAATTCTTCAGCGTGAACGCGAACAGGTTTTGATAAACGCTCTGAGAAATTTGCCCGATATTTTTAGAGAAGCCGTCGTTTTGTGCGACATCGAAGGCTTGAGTTACGAAGAAATCGCGTCCGTTCTGGAAATAAATATCGGAACAGTAAAATCGAGAATTGCCCGCGGACGTGATGAATTGAGAAAGAAATTAGTTGATATTTGAAAAGTTACAAAGTTTAGGAAGTCGGGGAAGTCAAACAACTTCTTCCTTTCTAAACTTTCCAGACTTAACAGAATGAATGATTGACCCGCCCCGGTTTCACTTATGTAACCAAAAAATCGGTGCCAACGAGAGGTCAAGGTGAACGAAAGTTCGATGTGAAAGCGTTATTTCGGCGTATTTTGAAAACGCGACCAGCAACATCCGTTAAAAGATCAGTGTCGGAAAAGCGCGGAAAAATCGAACACAACCGTTTGTTTTCAAACCAGTGAAAACAGCCGGGGTCGGTCAGTCATTCACTTTTGTTCGTAAATCGTGAATTGTAAATCGTAAATCACAGCATTTAGAAGAAAACGATTTACGATTTACAATTCACGGTTTACGGTTAAAAAAATGAAGTGTGAAAATTTACAATTTAATTTATCTGTTTATCTCGACGATATTTTGACGGACGGAGAACGCGCGGCAGTTGACGAACATCTGGCACGTTGTCCTTTGTGTCGGCAAAAGTTGGCGGATTTTCAGATGCTGCGCCGCGATTTACGGGTTTTGGCGCGTCCCGAAATGCCGACCGATTTGATGATGTCGGTGCGAAACCGCGTCGCGCAAAAAGTCAAATCAAATCAGCCCGCATACTTCACCGAAGACGTTCGCCGCTGGCTGCAAATGCGTCTGATGCCTTACACAGTCGGCACGGCGGCATCTTTGATCGTCGGTTTTACGCTTTTGTGGATGCTGCTTTCAAACGCCAATAACATACACGAATTTGAATTGGCAAAAGTCGAGCCGCGTTCTACCACGACGACAATGCTGACAAATTCTTCACAATCACCGTCAAATAATTACGAGCTAAACGCGGCTGATTTTGCCGCCGCCCGCATTTCCGTATCCGGCGATTCGCCGTCGGTCAATCCGCAGGGCGCGTTAATCGCGTTGACCAAATCAATCGTGCGCGGAAAAATGAAGGATGATGAAGTCGTCGTCGTCGCCGACGTTTTCGGCGACGGCTTGGCACGAATTGCCGAAGTCGTCGAACCTTCAAAAGATATAAACGCCGTCCGCGAACTCGAAAAGGCTTTGCAAACAAATCCCGATTATGCGCCGCCGTTCGTAACCGCCAATCTCGACCAACGCTCCGATACGGTGCGCGTTGTTCTGCGAATTCAAAAAGTTAATGTTGATACGCATCTCAAAAAATAATTTTTTCTTTTAATCCTCTCTTTCCTCACCTCCTTTTTCATTTTTATTTGTTGAATTTATTGCGGTTACAACATTAAAAAGTCCAAACCGAAATTAAATATTTTCCGAGTTGAAGAAAAAACTTCAATTACGGCTTGCCATTTTTTTTTTTTCTATGATATGACGTTTATTCAAGGACAAAAAATCGGAAAATCACGGATTATTTGTAAAACTCAATTTGCCCTTCCTAAAATGCAGCGCGGCTGCACCATAAAAAATTCTCTGTGATTTCCTTAACATTCACTTTCTAAAGGAGATCAGTATGAAATACATTTCAAATACCCGGATTACCATTATAACTTTAGTAATTCTGATTGTAGTTTCTGGAATAATTGTTTTTGCGTCAACTCAATCCCAACAAGAAATTCGACAAATCTAAAGATATTCGAGTTGAAAATAAGACTAATTCATTAGTTGTTGAATCTATAAAGGAAATTCGCAAACAGAAAAGGTTAATAGACTCGGCGGATTCAAGAACCTTTGAAATTAAACTTAGAAACAATTCCGAGAAACCGATTGTTAATTTTTCTTTGACTATTAATGATGCTTCAACAAATGAAACCACGAGTTACGGAATTGAAAGAGGCGGAATGACGGGTGAATGGTCTTTAATGCCAAACGAAATTGATGTTAATCGCTTTTCTGCCGCGTCAAAAGGAGAAGTTGTCTTAACCGTTGCGGCGGTATTATTTGATGACAAAACCGAAGACGGCGAAACATCTGAATTGGTTCGCCTAAAAGATAATAGAGCAGGAATGAAAATGGCATTTCAACAAATTGCTCAAATTCTCCGTCGAAATGTAAATCAAAACAAAGCCGCTGATTCAAAATCTGCAATTCAAACATTGGAAAAAGAGATTGTATCAATTGGTGATGAAAAAGTTCCGATGAATCAAAAGAGAGGTTTCAGACAAGCTAAAGATTTTTTCATTTCCGAGTTGCAAGACATCAAAAATAAGGTGAACTCAGGATCAAATGGTGTACTCAGTTCGGAATCGGAAACGAACCTTGCATACAGTTCAGACATTAATGAACAACTAGCAAAAATTGAAAAAGCAATTGCACATTTCTAATCATCACAGAAATTTTTATGTTACAGGGAGGACAAAATGAAAAAGATAATAATGGTTATTTTAGTGTTTCTAAGTTTAAGTTTGATTTATGGTTTTAGTGTATATAGTGATAGCTGCACACCACGTTGGAACGAAGTTGAAACAACTAGGTTTTCTTGTGAAAATAAAATAGTGGATAAAAAATGGAGAATCTTTTGGGCAGACGGTACTAATGAACCAAAATCAAATTCTGCTGTAGGTTATTGTTTTGTTGGGACTTTTAACTCTTATCAATGTCCGCCAACATTCGCTGAACCGGTAACTTATCCACATTCTTACAATGGAAGAGCATACGTTGAATGGTCAGAAGCTGCATACGATAAAAAAATTGGTTGTGCAAATAATGGCTACACTTCAGTTAGGATAGACCATGATTGCCCACTCGTTGCAGGCGGCGGCGGAAATGAATGTGATCCATATAATTATAATTGTAATCCCGTAGGTCGCCCACAAAGAGAAGATTCCACTGGTATTACGCCTGATAGCGTTGATGTTCCCGATTGCTGCAAGGCGAGTCCGATTCTGATTGATATTCTCGGCAACGGCTTTGATTTGACCGATGCGGCTGGCGGCGTGATGTTCGACTTTAACGGCGACGGCATCGCTCATCGTATCTCGTGGACTGCCGCTAATTCTGATGACGCTTGGCTCGTGCTTGACCGCAACGGAAACGGTTTGATTGACAGTTCACGCGAGATGTTCGGCAATCAGACCGAGCAGCCTGCATCAGATGATAAAAACGGATTTCTGGCTTTGGCTGAATACGATAAATCCGAATACGGCGGCAATGGCGACGGTGTGATAGATGTTCAAGATGCGATATTTTCAAGTTTGAGGTTATGGCAGGACACAAACCATAACGGCATCTCTGAAGCAGGCGAACTGCATACTTTGCCGTCTCTAAACATTGTCAAGATGGATTTGAAATATAAAATATCGAAGAAAGTTGATCAATACGGCAATGAGTTTCGCTATCGCGCAAAAGTTCTGGATTCGCACGGCAACCAAGTCGGACGCTGGGCGTGGGATGTGTTTCTGCAACTGGAAACACCTAGCAACTAATCAAAAATCACAGCAGAATAACAAAAACGTCGAAGGAAAACACTCCTTCGGCGTTTTTTGTTTGGTTATTGCAAATTAAAAATTAGAAGAAGCAGCACTTCATAAAAAATTGTAAGGACTGGAGCGCAAGCGGCTCGCTTGCCGTCCGTTCGAGCGAAGCGTTGAACGGACGTGCGCCGCATATACATTGAAGTTATATTTTAGATGAGCGACGTTTTCCCGTTCTTTGCTGCGCTCGAACGGGGCAAGCGAGCCGCTTGCGCTCCGGTCGCTGCACTTTTTATTGAGCCATTATCAAGAAGCAGGTTTAATCAACTTGCCACTGACCTCCCAAAATTGTTATAGCTTTAGATATAGATTTTTTAAAAAAGGAATAGCAAATGGGCGAACAAAATACTTTTCAGGATAGTTTTCAAGAGATTTTAGAGAAATTGGAATCAAACGCGACGGATTTTCTCGAAGGCGTGGCGGAAGCGTTTGTCGGGAAGGCGGAAACTTTGCGCGACGGGACGGAATTTGAGCCGGTGTCGTTGCCGCGCGATTTGGCGGCGCATCATAATGTGCAGACGGAATGGTGGTATTATACCGGACACTTTGAGACGATTTCGGGGAAAAAGTTCGGGTTTGAACTCGTGTTTTTCAAACGGCGGACGGATTTGGATAAATTTTCGCTCGTGCCGCTGCGTCTGTTCGGCAATCCGATTTATTTCGCGCATTTCGCGCTGACCGATGTAAATGATAAAGAATTTCGCTACGCGCACCGCAAAAGCGCGAACGGATTTTTTGATCAACCGGCTTCGGCGAGCGAACAGCATTATCATCTGCGGCTCGGCGACTGGTCAATCAGAGAAGCGAACGACGCGCACGTTTTGCGCTCGACAATCGGTGATGATGTGGTGTTTGAAGCGACTTTGAAGCCGACGAAAAAAGCGGTTTTGAACGGGATCGCCAAAGACGGCGTTTCGTTTAAGGACGAAGGACAGGCTTCGCGTTATTTTTCATATTCGCGGATGGAAATGGAAGGCGATCTGATTATTGACGGCGAAACGGAACATTTTCACGGTTCGGCGTGGATGGACAGGGAATTCGGCACTTGGACACCGACTGACAATCAAAAAGGCTGGGATTGGTTTTCGATTCAACTGACGAACGACACCGAATTGATGTGTTACCAAATTCGCAACAGCGCGGGCGGCGTTTCAAGTTTTTCGAGCGGCAATTTCGTCGAAAAAAACGGCGATTTTATGCCGCTTTCGCACAAAGATTTTGAAATCGAGCCGACCGGATATTGGAAAAGTCCGCAGACGAAAGCGGTTTATCCGAGCGGCTGGAAAGTAAAAGTTCCGAAGTTCGACCTTGATTTGACGATTACGCCCGTAATGACCGATCAGGAATTGGACACGCGCGGCACGACGATGATCGTTTATTGGGAAGGCGCGTGCGAAGTTTCGGGAAAAGCGGGCGGCGAAGACGTGCGCGGTCGCGCTTATATCGAACTTGTCGGTTACGACCGTTCGCACGACAGCCCGAATCTGGCTTATTTTTTGATGGGAAATCAGTTTGAATTTCCGTCGAAGTCGTTTTTCGGCTGGTAAATAATTAAATATAAAACAGGAAAACGCCGATATGCTGACCGGCGTTTTCCTTTTGATTATTTTTTCTCCATCGCCTTTTTTAATTTATCGGCATACGGAGAATTGAGAGCGAGCAAGGTTTTATACTGTTCGTTTGCGGCATCTTTGTTGTTTACGTTTAAGTACGCCGCGCCGAGATTAAAAATCGCTTTGGTAAATTTCGGGTTTAACTCCACAGATTTTTTGTAGGCTTCGATGGAGTTGTCAAACTCGCCCAAAACGAAGTAAGCACCGCCGAGCAAATAATAATTATTCGCGTCGTCCGGTTTTTTTTCGATGTTTTTGACCAGACTTTCAGCCGCTTTTTTGTAAAAAGGAGCTGATTCATTTTTCTTGCCCGAAAAATCATAAGCGCGGGCAAGATAATAACTGGCTTCTCCGTCATCCGGCTCAATTTTAAGCGTGTTGGCGCAGGTTTCCAATGCCTGCGTATATTGCATCGTGTCGTTGTAGGCGCGGCACAGATTGCTGTTTGCCAAAAAATTTTCGGGTAGAATTTCAATGGCTTTTTTGGCGTTGTCAATAGTCTGAACATTTCGGTTGGTCAAACTGTAATACCAGCTTAAATTTGCATATAAGTTTCCGTCATTCGGATGCTGCTTCAAACCCTTTTCCGTGATGGCGACGGCATCGTCGAGCCGGTCTTGACTGCGGTAAATCTCGGCGATTTTGGCGTAAACACCTTCAATTTTTGGTTTGACGTTTATTGCCCGTTTATAATTTTCAATCGCTTCGTCGGTTTTACCGGCTTTTTGAAAAGAATCACCAGCGAGATTGTATGCCTCGCCGACATATTTTGTGCCTTTTTTGACTGCTTCCAACGCCGACGCGCCCTGCTGTTCGTAATCTCCTAAATTAGAATAATCGACAGCCATAAAATAGCGCGCGTCGCCGTTATTCGGATCGAGCTGAAAGGCTTTTTTGTACGCCTCGACCGATTTTTGATAATCGCCCCTGGCGTGATAAATATCGCCCAAACCCAAACTCATACTGGCATTCGTCGGGTCTAATTCCAGACCTTTTTGAGCATCTTCTAAAGCCGCGTCGTAATTTTTGTTGTTATAGTTGACAAACCACCGTAATTTATAGACTTCGAGCGGTTTGTAGCCCTGAGATAAGGCTTCGTCCAAATCTGTGGCGGCTGGATCATATTCTTCGAGATAATAATGCGCGTAACCTTTCCAAAAATGAGCGTACGGATAATCGGGCGAAACCGAAATGGCTTCGGCATATTTGTTGGCTGCATTGCGATAATCTTTTTGACGGAAATAGCGGTCGCCGACGGCGGCGAACTGTTTGGCTTTTTCGCTAATTTTTTTTGACTGCGCGTTTGTCTCCGAAGATGCGGCAAAACAAAATATCAAAATTAAAAAGTAGATAATCGGATTGAATATATTTTTTCTGTTCATTTGCTGAATCTCCTTGAAATTACGGAAGAATTTCACTACTGTTGCCTTTAACTGGGGGCTTGCCGGGAACAGGTGTTTTAACGGTCGTTACCTGTTGATTTGGTTTGGGTGTCGAAATTTTCACAGGTGTCGGCGAGGTGATTTGCGCTCGCCTTGTTCGTTCGCTTTGGTCTTCAATTTTGTCCGTCGGATTTGTATCAGTATTAGATAAACCCTGTTCGATTGAAGTATTAGCGTTTGAACTTGTGATTTCTTGTGAATTGTCATTTGTTACCGCTTCTTCGAGCGTCGGCTCCGGCATCGGTGTAAATTCGACCGTCGCCTGCGGCGTTGGTGCCGGATTTTCTTCCGTAATTGTCGGACTTCCGCCAAACATATAATAAGCGAGTCCGGCTGCGCCAATCGCCAATATAAGAAATGCGGCGAGTCCGCCGGCAACCGCGTAAGTTTTATTAGTGGTTTTCGGGGACGCAGAAGATTTTTGAACGGGCGTTGGACTTTTATATTCGACCGAGGAAGAGCCGCCGGTCGGCGAAACAAAATCAGAAGCCGTCGAAACACCGGCGGCAGTCGAAACCGTTTCAAAATTGGATTGTTTTTCCGACTGGATTTCTTTATCGTCCAGATCATCTAAAGTGAAAAGCGGGATCGTCGAATCGGGCGAAAAATTTTCAACATCGCTGAAATCGTCCGTTTTGGAGAAATCTTTACTTTTGCCGAAATTGTCCGTTTCTGAAAAATTTTCAACCGGAGCTGAATACTCATCAGCCGCAAAATCATCTTTCGGCGTAAAACTTTCTTTTTGGTCAAACTCGCCATTCTGCGCCGCCGTAATTTCAGGCGCGGAACCGGCAATAAAAACTTCGGTTTTGATGGCTGATTGTTTCGGCGCGGAATCAGTTTCATCCGCGTCCATTCGCCAGGTCGAATCAAGATTTTGTTCCGGCATCTCATCTTTCGCAACCGGAGTTGATGACGGATTAGAATTTTGCTGATGTGAAATTGAACCGTTTTCCTGAGAAAGTCGTGATTCCGGCTGAACCGCGCTGACGGGCGGCGGAGTCGGAGTTACTTCCGTAACTATTTGCGACGGCTTGACTTTAGATTCCGACTGAGAATCAAGCGAGGCTGTGTTGCCCGCAGTTTCGGCTTTTGCTTTTGAAAACGCATTGCGAAGTGCTTTCTGCATATCGCGGGCGGAATCAAATCTCTTATCCTGACTGATGTGCATTCCCTTTAAAATCACGTCGGAAACAGATTTTGAAACATCGGGATTTACTTCGCTGACCGGTTTTATCGGGTCTTCAAAACCGCTCAAAAGAGCGTCGGCGCGGGTCAAAGCGTCCGACGGAACGGTGTTCGTTAAAATTTGATAAAGCGTTGCCGAAAGCGCGTACAGATCACTTCGCGCGTCAGTTCCGGTGCCGCGAATCTGCTCCATCGGCGCATAATGCGGCGTGTATCCGACAATGCTGCCGGAAGTTGTAAGGCGGGTTTCGCCGCCGGCAGAGTTTTTTGCCAAACCGAAATCGAGCAGAATAATGTTGTTTTCATTCGTCAATTTTAAGTTTTGCGGTTTAATGTCGCGGTGAATAATGGGCGGTTCGTGAGCGTGCAGATACGTCAGCGCGTCGAGAAGATGATCAGCCCAAAACAAAACCCAACTCAGCGGAAACGGCTTTTTGTTGAGTTCGAGACGTTTTGAAATATCTTCGCCCGAAATATGTTCCATCACCAGATACTGCGTTCCTTCTTCGGTGAAATGATCGCTGACTTTCGGTAAAACCGGATGACGAAGCCGCGCCAGCGTCCGCGCTTCGCGCTCAAAAGCGGTTCCGAGCTGTTCATCATCGGAGAAAAAAGTCCTTTTCAAAGCAATCGCGCTTCCGAGCCTTTGATCAACCGCCAAATAAACTTCTCCCATTCCGCCTTTTCCTATCAACTGAACGACTAAATAACGATTTTGCAATAAAGTATTTGGTGTAAGTGGTTTCATTTTATTATCCTAACAACTATCCGGCTAACTTGATATTTCAAAACGATAGATTTAATAAAAAGTTCTAATAGCCGAAATTTATCATTTTTCCAGCAAAAAAATCGGCAATTTTATTGGCTGACAAGTAATTTTTCCGGCGGCAGCATCGCCGGTTGTCCCGGATGCTGCCAACATCGTCCGCCGCCTTTGACCTTATGCGTGCAGGGCGAGCCTTTTTTGGTTTGCGCGCCGCAGTAGTAAATTTTCACAGCCGCCGCGCCCGACGCGATTTCCGGTTGTTTTACTCCGTTATTTGAAGAAACTGTTGACGATTTCGTTGCGGCGGTTGAAGCGTCGCCGGGTGTTTGCACTAAACTCTGGACGTTTTGGTTCGTCGAAATTGGCGGCGCGACGGTTTGATTTGCCGGACTTCTGTTTATATTCAGCGATGTTTCGCTAAGTTGTTTCGGCGAGTTTTTGACCGAATTGCCGTGGGTTTGCCAGTAAGTTCCCATCCCGAAAATGCCCAGCAAAATGCCGCAAACGACGGCAATGCGCGGCAGCCAATCGTGCATTTTAAATTCAGTTTCGCAAAGATCGCAGAACCGTCCGCTTGAGTTCCACTTCCAATCAACTCTCTCGATTTTATCTCCGCACTGACAGCAAAATTTGGGTTTATAAGGCATAAAATTTTCCTTTGCAATAAAAGAATAAAATTCGGTTAAATTTCATTTTAAGCATTATAAAACATAAACGGTTTTATGTTAAGAAAAAAAATGCCGTCAAACCAAATGCAACCGCGTTTCGCAAACCAGCGTCTGATTGATTAAAATTATATTATGCAATTTCCAAAGGCAATTTTATTAGTTTTGATGTTGAGTTTGAGTTTTCTCTCCGTTTCGGCGCAGGACGACGACGTTATAAAAGTAGATTCGTCCGTCGTGCGTCTGAACGTCGGCGTGGTTGACGGAAAGGGGCGACCGATTACAAGGCTGAACAAAGAAAATTTTACAGTCTATGAAGACGGCGCAAAGCAAAATATTTTGCAGTTTGAGCCGACCGCCGCGCCGTTCAGCTTAGTGATGCTGCTCGATATGAGCGGTTCGACGCTCGGTTTTCGTGAAACAATTCGGCAGTCCGCTTCAAGGTTTATAGACGCGCTCGCGCCGGAAGACCGCGTGGCTGTGGTTGAATTTTACGATAAAGTCAATTTGCGAAACGATTTTACGACCGACCGCCGGATCATCGCCAATTCCATAAACGTCGCCAACGGGCGCGGCAAAACGGAGCTTTACAAAGCTATTGATTTTGCGATTGGAAAACTGGCGAAAGAAGGCAAACGCCGCAAAGCCATTATTGTTTTGACTGACGGCGTGGATTCGACCGTGCGCGACGAAGACCGTGAAATTTTTGAAAAGTCAAAAGGAACAGACCCCGCAACGGCTATAAAGCCCGAAAAAAACGCTGTTCTGAACCGACTTTTAAATAATTCCGACGCGCAGGGCATCACGATTTATCCGCTCGCGCTTCCGACCGGCGATCCGTTCAAACTCGCCGACCCGACACCGGCGCAGATTGCGATGTTTTCCGCCGCCCGCAGCCGTCTGCAAATTTTGGCTGAAAGAACCGGCGGAACGCTCAACACAATCAACCGGCTGGAAGAAATGGGCAGACTTTACGCGGCGGTCGCGGCGGATTTACGCGCCCTTTACACGATTGAATATCAATCGAGCAACGAAAAACGCGACGGCAAATGGCGTGAAATCAGGATTGATGTCAACAATCCCGAACTTATTTCGCGCACGCGGCAAGGTTATTTCGCAAAATAATCATTGATATACTTGACACAAACGCGCAACATTTGTAGTCTAATTATTCGCTTTACGCACCCGTAGCTCAGCTGGATAGAGTACATGACTACGAATCATGGGGTCGCATGTTCGAATCATGCCGGGTGCATTTCAATTTCTTAAATGACTGCCGCAAAAGCAGTCATTTTCTTTTTTGCACCACTGTTGCAAATCGAGAATTGAAAATTTCAAAATTTGGATAAATTTATTCTCTTTGCGTTCTTTGCTATATCAAATAGATGATGAAATCTGAGTGAAATGTTGTCAAAAAATATGTTTGCAATCAAAAAAAATCTTGTTTATCGAACAAGATTTTTCCGATAAAATTTTAAGAAAACTTCGCAGCCGTCTGCGCTCCGGCTCAGAAATCTGAATTTACAAATCGCTAAAATTAGATTGAAACTTGTTAAAATTACCGAAGTCGTTAAAATGTTTTCGGAGAACAGCTAGTTTTTCGATTATAATTTTATGCGTGATATTCCGGTTGGCAACGGTTCGTTGCTGGTAACTTTTGACGATAAATATCAAATCCGCGACGTTTATTTTCCGCACGTCGGGCAGGAAAATCACACGGAAGGTTTTCCGTTTCGCTTCGGCATCTGGGCGGACGGAGAATTTTCGTGGATTTTCGAGGACGATTGGACGCGTGAACTCGGTTATTTGTCTGAAACATTGGTTACGAACGTCAAATTGACTAACGAAAAACTGGGCATCGAAATCGTTTGCAATGACACGGTTGCCAGTCACGAAAATATTTTTTTGCGGCGCGTTTACGTCAATAATCTGTTTGACAGACAGCGCGAAATCCGCATTTTTCTGCATCACGACTTTCGGCTTTACGAAAACAAATTCGGTGATACGGCTTTTTACGATCCCGAAAGTTACGCGCTCATCCACTACAAAAAGCACCGCTATTTTTTGATTAATACCGAACCTCATTTTGACATTTTCGCCACCGGCAGAAAGGCTTTCCGCGATCAGGAAGGAACGTGGCGCGATGCCGAAGACGGAATTTTAAACGGCGGCGCGATTACCGAAGGTTCGGTTGATTCGACGATTCAACTGAATTTTTCACTCGCGCCGCAAGACGCTTTCGAGTTTTTTTACTGGATCACAGCCGGAACGTCTTACGCCGAAGTTTGCCGTTTAAACCAGCATATTCTTGAACGGAGACCGCAGCAATATCTTAATTACACGGAAAATTACTGGCGCGTTTGGGTAAATAAAAATGAAAATGATTTTGCCGGTTTGTCGCCCGAAGTTGTCGAACTCTACAAGCGTTCGCTCTTGATTATTCGGACACAGATGGACAACGGCGGCGCGATTTTGGCGGCAAACGATTCGGACGTAACGATGCGCGCGACCGACCATTACAGTTATCTGTGGACGCGCGACGGCGCGTTTGTCGCCAACGCGCTCGACCTTGCCGGTTATCCGTTTTTTACCAGAAAATTTTTTGAATTGTGCGCCGAAATTGTTCATTCGGACGGTTATTTTTTGCAGAAATACAACGCCGACGGCACGGTTGCTTCCGGCTGGCACGCGTCGTGGGACGTTCGGGCAAAGCAAAAACTCGTGCCGATTCAGGAAGACGAAACCGCGCTGGTTCTATGGGCTTTGTGGCAGCATTACGACAAATACCGCGAAGTCGAATTCGTCCGCAAACTTTACAGCCCGCTGGTTACAAAATGCGCTGATTTTATGGCGGATTTCCGCGACGAAAAATTAAAATTACCGAAACCAAGCTGGAATCTGTGGGAAGATCGGCGCGGAATCCATACATTCACCTGCGCTTCAGTCGTCGGCGGACTTCGCGCGGCGGCGAAATTTGCCTATCTATTTGCCGAAAACGAACGCGCCGGGAAATACGAAAACGCCGCAGACGAAATCGTCGAAGCGATGCGCGAACATCTTTACAGCGAAAAATTGGGCAGATTTCTGCGTTCCCTGCAATTCGATAACGACGAACATTTTGAAGCCGACGCGACCATTGACGCATCTCTTTTCGGCACGTTTTATTTCGGCGCGTTTGAGGCTGAAGATAAAATAGTGAAAAATACGATGCGAGCCGTCGAAGAAAAACTTTGGATTAATACGGAAATCGGCGGCGTAGCGCGATTTGAAAATGACGGTTATATGCGCGTGTCGGAACAATTTACGGGAAACGCCTGGTTCATCTGCACACTTTGGCTGGCTGATTACCGAATCGCCGTCGCCGAAAATAAAAAGGATTTGAAAGGTGTCATTGAAATTTTAGAATGGACTGCGAAAAACACATTACCGTCAGGCGTTTTAGCCGAACAGTTAAATCCGATTTCCGGCGAACCCGTTTCCGTGTCCCCGCTTACGTGGTCGCACTCGACATTTGTAGCGACGGTTGAAAATTACTTAAATAAACTGAAAAAAATATAATTTCACCCGCTTCGGATTTATTCATTTGGTGGAGATGAGGAGGGTCGAACTCCTGACCTCTGCATTGCGAACGCAGCGCTCTGCCAAACTGAGCTACATCCCCACACTTCAAGTTTTGATATTAAAAATCTATCACGAAACTGTCAAGTTAATAGATTTGGAATTTGGAATCTGGAATCTTACTGAACGGTCGCCGGCAGCAGCGAACCTTTCGGGTCGTAGGCGTAAGCCTTGCCGTTTTCGATTTTGCCGAGAACGCCGTGAAAAACTATCTCGTCTTTGTCCAAAACGACGACGACATCGCCCGGACTGTAATATTTTTCGTCAACGGCGAACGTAATCATCGTCGCGTTGCCGTTTTCGTGGTTGACCGTTTCGTATTCAAAATCGTCGGCGTTAAAACTCATCGTCTGGCAAAAACTTACTTCTGACATTTTTTTCTCCAATTTCAAAATCTAAAATTCAATGTCCGAAATTTTCGTGACACTGAAAATCGAATATTTGATTCTAACTTTTCGACGGCACAAAGTCCAAAGTGATCGCGTCGTGGTCGGAAAGCGGAATGTTTTCCGCGTCCTTTAAATTGCCGACGGTTTTCGGCGGCGTGTTTTCGGCAATTTTAATATCTTTTCCCGCGAACCAATCGAGCCGCGCCGAAACTTTGCCGCCGACGCGATTTGCCGCCCAAAATATGAACGGAAAACACCAGCGCGGAACCCAATCGCCCAAATTCGTATTATACGCCGCGTTCGTCATATCGTAATGCAGTGTTCCCGCGCCGATTTCGTTGAGATTTTTATAATCGAAACCGCGTTTTTCAATTTCGCGGAACAAGTTTTTTTCAAAATAACGGTCGGGATGCGGATAATGATTTTTCGTGACGTTTTTCACGCCCATCGCCACGCGGCGAAAATATCCGGCAATCGCGCGGTTGCCGGTTTGCGCGTTGAAAGTCGTCGTGTTCCAATCGCCGCCGATAATCGTCGGAAGTTTCGGCAGAGTTTCCAAATGGTCAAGTACGATTTTTATCTGCAAGTGCCGATGTTTTCTGGACGAATGCGCGTCGAGATGAACGGTAACGGCGCGAAAATTTCCGGCGAGATGTTCGATGTCGGCGATCAAGGCGCGTAAATATCCGATGCGTTTTTCCTTGCCCCACATTTTATCTTTCCCGTTCGGCAGCGCGACGGCGTGGGCGTTTTTCAGCGGATATTTGGAAAACATTCCCAGCCCGTGCAGGGATTTCGTGTTTTCGCCGCCCGCAAATTCTTCAACGCCGCTGCCTTTCTGCAAAGCGATATAAACGGGCGCGAAAGCGTAATTCATACTTAATTCCCGCGCCAATTCCCGCGCCACAAAACGATTTTCGCTCCGCGCCATTCCGTAATCGAGTTCGGTCAAAAGCAGCAAATCCTTATCGCGCAAATCTTTGTGATTTTTCAGCGCGTTAACGATTCCCGCAAACCGATTGCCGCGTTCGATATTCCAAGCGAGTGCCGAAACCGGTTTTGGATTTTGGATTTTGGATTTTGGATCGTCGGAGAAATTTTCCTGAACGACGGCGTTCAAAATTCGTTCGACTTCCGGTTTGATTTGTTGATAAATTTGAGAATTTTTCAATTCTTCGGTCGAATCAAACTTTAATAATTCGGGAATATGGCGATTTAAATTGTGGTCTAAAAGTGAAACTGAATTTTTGTTGGTGATAACTGTCGAAATCATAAAACGAAAAAATTAAAATATGCAAACGATTGGTTGGACGGCGCGTTGGCTGCGACATACTTTCACCATAAACGAGTTACTCCGTAATTATCAAAAACATTGTCAATACTTATCAAGTTCATCTTTTCCTCAATCGCTTGCGCTATTAACAAACGGTCAAATGGGTCTCGATGATGAAACGGCAAAGCTGAAATCACAGAAGTATGCTCAATTTTAACGGGCAATAATTCGAAGCCGTTGATTTGTAGTTGTTGCGGAAACAAAACGTCGAACGGTGCAGATAAAGTCATTTTGCCAATGCTGACCTTAATTGCCGTTTCCCAAATGCTCGCAATGCTGACAAACTTTTCGTGTTCAACATCTTCAATCAAACTGCGGGCATACGCGCTTAAACTCGCGCTGCCGGCGATAAACCACAAAAGCGTATGTGTATCAAGGAGCAGCTTCATTTTCGATATTCGTCAAAATCTTCGAGCGGCTCGTCAAAATCTTCCGCCATCACAAACAAACCCTTCGCGCTGCCAAACTGCGGACGCGTTTTCTCCTGTCGTACGGCAACGAGTTTCGCAACGGGCAGATTGTTTTGAGTAAAGATAACTTCTTCGCCCTTGACAACCGAATCAATTAAATCCGGTAACTTCTCCATTGAAGTTTTTTCGACACTCACCTCAAACATAGTATTTTTACCTCCGAATTTGAATTTTATCACACAATGAGCAAACTTGTTTGAGACAGCACGATAGCCGTCCAGCTACTTGTTAACTGCAATCATTCTCGATAATACAGGGATTTTTGCACATCAATTGGTGATAAAAATTGTCGTTCATCTATCTCATTTTTCGCCAGCGCACGAAAATATATGAATAAATCAGCAAATTGATGAGAAGCAAAATAAAACCGAGCGCGAAATGAAACCAGTAATCAATGTGAAAATACAAAATATTTGTCGCGTAATGTTCGATAAAACCTTCGGAATAACCGCTTTCGCCGCCCAGCGCGCGGAATTTATTTTCAAATTCGGTCAGCGGACAAGTCAGGGAAAATACCTGCACGATAATTCCCCAAATCAGCGCGGGAAGATGCAGCCAGATCAGCGACCGATAGCGCAGCACGAACAATCCGCCGAAGACTGCGAACAGCACGTAGCAGAGATGAAAAATCAATGTAAAATCAGCTAAAAAACGATATAACATTTTGTCAATTTTCAATCGTCAAAAATCACTGTCTGATGTTACGCAAAATAAAAAAAGACTGGAGCGCGAGTCCGTCCCGGTTGCAGTTGAGTGTCGCTTCGACGCGAAAAATCGCTGGTTGATATGCAAGTTGAAAGTTAGCGAAACGCTTTTTCGCGCTCTCGCGCTCATTGCAACCGGGACGGACTCGCGCTCCAGTCAAAAAAAATAAAATCAACTGCTATTTTCCGCGCGCGGCAATTAAAGGCTGTAATTTCACCGATTTGAGCGGAATTTTCTCGTCTTTGTCAAAAACAATTTTGGTCGGTTTGTCATCTACATTTATCGAAAAACTTTCCACTCGTTTTTTAATTTCGAGCTTCTCGGTTTTCACTCGGCTTGCAGTGGTTATTTCAATTTCCATCGGCAAAATAAATGCCGACGGCGTTATTTTATCCTGAATCTGCGTTTGCGAAACGGTCAGATTTAACACTTTAGCCGCCGGATTATAACTCTGTTTGACGCTGAGTTTCGGATAACCCGCGCCGTCAATCCACTGCGCGAAAAACCAGTCGAGTTTCATTCCCGAAACGTCTTCCATCACCTTTTGCAGATCGGCGGTTTCGACGTTTTGAAATTTATGCTCGTTCAGATATTTGTTGATCGCCTTCCAAAAATTATCCGTGCCGACGGTTTCGCGCAGCGTGTGAATGACCGCGCCGCCTTTTTGATAGGTCGTCGTGTCGAACAGCGAATCGTCCGGTTTGGCGGTCGTGTTGAAAAGCCCGTGCCGGTTTTTGCTGATCGCGTCGTCAATCATAAACTGTCTCGCATCTTCTTTTATTTTTCGCAAATAATCGGCGCGACCGTACATTTTTTCGCGGTAGGCGGCTTCCATAAACGTCGCAAATCCTTCATTCAGCCAGAGATTTGACCAGTTTTTGCAGGTTACTAAATCGCCGAACCACGAATGCGCGAGTTCGTGCGAAACCAAATCTTCCACGCCGCCTTTGGCAAATCCGAAATCGGCGAGTAGAATTTCCGTGTCCGCCATCGTCGTCGCCGTAATATTTTCCATTCCGCCGAAATTGAAGTTGGCGACAATCGTCTGATCATATTTATTATACGGAAAATTTACGCCGGTCAACTGTTCGTAAACGCGCATCATATCTTTGGTTTTTCCGTAAGCTGTTGGTACAACTGAAGTTTTATCGGGATAAACGTAAAATCCGAGCGGAATATTTTTGTAGGTGTCGCCGACTTTTGTGTAATTTCCGACGACGAAGGAAACGAGATAAGTCGAATGCGGAACGGACATTTTGTAATGAAATGTTTTTGTTCCGCTGGGATTTTCAATCGTTTCGAGCAGTTCGCCGTTGCCGATGGCGGTTTCATCTTTTTCAACCGTAATAAACTGTTCGGTGGTGGCTTTGTCGTCCGGGAAATCGTCAGACGGAAACCAAAAATGCGCTTCTTCCGGTTCGCCCTGCGTCCAAATTTGCGCCGCGCGGGTGATTTTGCCGTCTTCCGTCAAAGCGTCAACGAAATAAACGCCTTTTTTCGGTTTGGTCGAATACTTAAACCGCAGGGAAATAAAGTCTTCCGGCGAATAAGTTTTATCAAATGTGATGTAAATTTTTTCGCCGACTGTTTTATAAACTAAATCTTTGTTTTCAGTTTCGAGTTTGACCAATTCAAATTTCAAGCCTGCCGCGTCTAATTCGATTGTTTTAAAATCATTTATCAGCGGTTTCAGCTGCACCGTCGTGTCGCCGAAAACGGTTTTCGCGGCGCGGTCAAAACTAACCCGCAAAATATAGTTGACTACATCGTAAGTTTTGACACGAGTGGAGTTTGCGCCTTTTGTTTGAGCCGAAATCTGAAAAGCGCAGACACAAACTAAAATGACGGCGAAAAATAATCGGTAATTAAGTTTTTGCATAAATTTTATCCGAAATATACGTGTTAATTATGGCAAAGAAATTTAGTTTTGTGCAATAAAAGACGCGCGAATCGTTTTTTTTCGATTCGCGCGTTGATGAAAAAACAAAATTAATTCTAATATTTTCCAGTCTTCAGTTAATCAGCGATTTTCGCGGCGGACGCGTTGTTTATTGACAATTGAACGCTGTTTTCAATTATTCAACCGTAACCGATTTTGCCAGATTTCGCGGCTGATCAACGTCGCAGCCGAGCCGCACGGAAATATAATAAGCGAGCAGTTGAAGAGGCACGACCGATAAAACCGGCGCGAGCAGATCGGTGGTCGCCGGAATTTCAACGACAAAATTCGATTCCTGCGAACTCATCGTGTCGCCTTCGGTCAAAATCGAAAAAATAATTCCGTCGCGCGCCTTCACTTCGACGATGTTTGAATGCGTTTTTTCGTAACGCAGTTCGCTGCCTTCGTTTCCTTTTTCTTTCGTATTAATGACGATAACCGGCAGAGTTTCGTCAATCAGCGCGTTCGGACCGTGTTTCATCTCGCCCGCCGGATAGCCTTCGGCGTGAATATAGCTGATTTCTTTGAGTTTTAAAGCGCCTTCGAGAGCGACCGGGAAGTTTATGCCGCGACCCAAATAGAGAAAATCCGTGGCGCGGAAAAATTCCTTGGACATTTCTTCAATCGTATCGGCTTCGCCCAAAATTTCTTCGATTTTCAGCGGCAGTTCGATCAATTCCTGCGCGTGTTTGACGACTTGCTCACTGCTCAAAACGCCGCGCAGTTCGCCGAGATACAAAGAAAAAATATAGAGCGCGATGACTTGCGACGTAAACGCTTTGGTCGAAGCGACGCTGATTTCCGGTCCGGCGTGCGTCAAAATCGTGCCGTCGGCTTCGCGCGTAATCATCGAACCCTGGACGTTACAGATCGCCAAAACTTTACAGCCCGCCTGTTTCGCTTCGCGCATCGCGGCAATCGTGTCGGCGGTTTCGCCCGATTGCGAGATGACGATCAGCAGATCGGATTCGTCCAAAACGGGATTTCTGTAACGAAATTCCGAAGCGTAATCAACTTCCACCGGAACTCTGGCGAGTTCTTCGAGCATATATTTTGCGGCGAGTCCGGCGTGCCAACTCGTTCCGCAGGCGGCGATTTTTATCGAGCGAACGGCTTTAAAATCGTCTTCGGAAATATCCATCGCCTCCAGATAAATTTTTCCCGTATCCAAGGACACCCGCCCGCGCACGGTGTCGCGGACGGCGCGCGGCTGTTCGTAAATTTCTTTCAGCAGAAAATGTTTGAAACCGCCCTTTTCCGCCATAATCGGGTCCCACGTGATGCGTTGTTGTTTCGGCTGAATGACGTTGCCGTCGTAATCGGTAACGCGCACCGAATCTTTGGTCAGCACGGCGATTTCCTTTTCGCCGAGATAAAAAATATCGCGCGTGTGCTGCAAAATTGCCGGAATATCGGAGGCGACAAAAAATTCGCCGTCGCCCAAGCCAATGACGACCGGCGGACCTTCACGCACGGCGATAATTTTATCGGGTTCATCCGCCGAAATGATCGAAAGCGCGAAAATGCCGCGTAATTCCTGCACGGTTTGGCGGACGGCGGGTTCAAATTCCAAACCATTTTTTTGATGTTCTTCAATCAAATGCGCGACGATTTCCGTGTCGGTTTCGGTTTTGAAAACGTGACCTTTTTCGCGCAGCATCTCTTTTAACTGCAAATAATTTTCGATGATGCCGTTATGGACGACGACGATTCTGCCCGAACAATCACGATGCGGATGCGCGTTTTCTTCAGTCGGTCGCCCGTGCGTCGCCCAGCGCGTATGCCCGATGCCGTAAGTTCCGTCCAACGGATTCAGGCGAATACATTCTTCGAGATTCCGAAGTTTGCCTTCGGCGCGGCGCAGCGATAAATCGCAATTTTCATCAACGACGGCAATTCCCGCCGAATCGTAACCGCGATATTCCAATTTCCGTAAGCCGTCAACGATCAGCGGCACAACTTGTTTATTTCCGACGTATCCAACAATTCCACACATAATTTTTATAAGGACAAAGGTTAAAAGTTTCTTGAATTTTTAGACTTTAACCGATTTTGTTTCTTCTTCTTCTTTTAGATTTCTTTTTACTTTGGCGGGCGCGCCGACCACCAAAGAATCATTCGGCACATCTTTCGTGACCACCGAACCCGCGCCGGTAACCGCGCCGTCGCCGACTTTGACCGGCGCGACGAGCATCGTGTCGGAGCCGATTTTAACGTGATTTCCGATATTTGTAGCGTGTTTATTTACGCCGTCATAATTGCAGGTGATTGTTCCCGCGCCGATGTTTGTTTTCTCGCCGATGTTCGCGTCGCCCAAATAACTTAGATGGCTCGCTTTCGAACCGCGTCCGAGAATTGTTTTTTTCAGTTCGACAAAGTTTCCGACTTTTGACTTTTCTTCCATCTTCGCCTTGCCGCGCAGATGCGCGAAAGGTCCGACGGTACAGTCGTTTGAAATTTCCGAGTCGGTAATTACGCAGTTGTCTAAAATTTCGACACCGCGCCCGATGTGGGAATTTGTGATGCGCGTTCCCGAACGAATCGTGCAGCCGTCGCCGATCAAGGTTTCGCCCTCGATTGTGACATTCGGATAAATTACCGTGTCGCGCCCGATGTTCGCGTCTTCGCTGATGTAAGTATTTTTCGGATCAATAAAACTTACGCCGTAATCCAGCATCATTTTTGAAATCGTCCGGCGGCACAAAACGCGCTCCATATCAGAAAGTTCCATTCGGTTATTAATTCCCGAAACCTCGCGCGAGTCGGTGTGGTGATAAAGCGAAACGTCTTCGCCCGCCGCGCGCAGCAGAGCCGGAACATCGGTCAGATAAAATTCTCCCTGCGCGTTATTGTTTCGCACGCTCGACAAAGCGGCGTAAAGTTTTTTCGTGTCAAAACAATAGATGCCCGAATTTATTTCCCTGAGATTTTTTTCTTCCGGGCTGGCATCTTTCTGCTCGACAATTTTTTCAAAAAAGCCCGATTCATCCCGCACGATCCGACCATAACCGCTCGGATCGTCTAATTTTACCGTCAAAATCGTGCAAGCCGCGCCTTTTCCGCGATGATTTCGATGCTGCTGCACCAATGCCGCCAAAGTTTCCACGCGAATCATCGGAACATCGCCGGAGAGAACGAGAAGCGTAGAATCTTCATTTTCCAAAAATTCGCGCGCCGCGTTGACCGCATCGCCCGTGCCGAGTTGGGCTTTCTGCCAGACAAAGGCGGCGTGTTCGGTGTCCAATTCTTCTAAAACGGCATTTTTCACATCTTCGCCGTGATGCCCGATAACCACATAAATTTTGCGCGGCGCGAGTGCCGTCGCCGTGCGGCAAACGTGATTGACCATCGGGCGACCGTCAATTTTATGCAAAACCTTCGCCAGATTGGAACGCATTCTTGTTCCGAGTCCGGCGGCTAAAACCAAAACGTCGAGAATCGGCTGTTCGCCGGCAATTTCTTGTTCCATAAATCTAAAAAATTATACCCGCGCGTTCGCTTTGCTGAATCGCGCATAACAAAATTACCCGCGCCAGTTTTTCGGGACTGTGGCGCACTTTTTCATCACCGTCTAATAAATTGCCGCAGATGATTTCCGCACCTTCGACGTTTTTCGGTGAAATCGAATTTGAGATACCGATTTGCCGCGAGCCTTCGCCGGCATATCGCGCCGTTTGCTCGTCGGTGATAAGATGATTGTTGACGATCACATAATCAAAATCAATCTGCGGCGCGTACTCGCGCACAATTTCCAAATGCTTTTTTGCCGTGAATCCGTCCGTTTCGCCCGGCTGCGTCATCAGATTACAGATAAAAATTTTAACCGCCGCCGAATCGTTTATCGCTTCGCTGACACCTTTGACCAGAAGCGGCGGCAAGAGACTCGTGAAAAGCGAACCCGGTCCGACCGATATGACATCCGCATCGCAAATTGCGGCTAACGCTTCGGGCATCGGATGGCAGGTTTCCGGTTCGAGATACAGCCGTTTGATTGAGTTTCCGACCTTTGAAATCGTCGTTTCGCCGCGCGCGGTAGAGCCGTCAACGAGTTCAGCCGCGAGCCGCACGTCCGAAACGGTCGCCGGAAAAATATGACCTTTGCTCGCCAGAATTTCAGACGAAAGCCGGACGGCTTCGGCAAAATCGCCGGTTATTTCCGTCAACGCGGCGAGAAAAAGATTGCCGAAACTATGTCCGCCGAGTTCGCCGTCGCCGCGAAACCGATACTGAAAAAGTTTTGATAAAAGGTGAGAGTCTTCAGATAATGCAACCATACAGTTGCGAATGTCGCCCGGCGGAAGCATCTGAAGTTCGTCGCGCAGTCTGCCGGAACTTCCGCCGTCGTCGGAAACCGCCACGATGCCGGAAAGATTCTGCACCCAGATAGATTCGCTGTCCCGCGCTTCAACAAACCTTTTTAAGCCTGATAAAAGCGTCGAAAGACCGTTTCCCCCGCCAATCGCTACAATATTTAATCCGAACGAGTTTTGTGAAAATAAATGATTTTTCATTTGGTTTTATGTGAAAATTTACAGAAAATAACGGTAGAAGCAAGAGGGAAATTTGATTTTTAACACATAACTTATTTCTTATAAACAACAAAACTAACAAGTTTCGCAAACACAAATAGAATTTTAACATTTACTTTTTATTCGAGCAATTATTTTTCCGCCGTCGGATATAATAATTATTTCGTTAAAATTAGTTAAACATAAAAAAATACTTGAAGCATTTGTAAATGATGTGTTAAATTAAAAGTGCGGTTCATTACAGAACTTGCTTGCGCTAACCTTTTTAACTAAACTACATCTTATAAAAGTTTTAACAGTCTGAAAAGATTGAAAACCATAACTTCTTGCCTCCACTAACTAATAACGAGAGAGAGAAAAAAAACTAATGGCAGAAACGCCCATTGTAATACACGAACATCAGTTTCAAAGGATAAAAACCGTCCTTGCGCGATTATGCGTCGAATGCGCCGGTCGCGCCGTTTTTCTGGTTGACCGCGACGGTCAGCCGATTGCGTATCACGGAAACATCGGCGATATGGACACGACGAGCTTTTCATCGCTGGCGGCGGGCAACGTCGCGGCGACGACGAGTATGGCGAAACTCATCGGCGAAGATGTTTTTCCCGCCGTGGTTCACGAAGGCGAACGCGAAAGCATTTTTATCAGCGTCATCGGGCGCAGTCTTTTGGTCGTGGTTTTTGATGAGCGTTCAACGCTCGGCTTGGTTAAAATCAGAGCCAAACGAGCCAGCCACGAAGTAGCTTCGATTTTTGAAGAAATAACCCGCGATTCCGAAAAACAGAGACTCAGCGAAAATTCCTTTTTCTCCGAAATTACCGACGAAGACATAGACAGCTTATTCAGTTAATAGTCAACAAGTTAGCAACAAATAACCCGCTAACTGATAACTGACAACTGAAAGCTGATAACTGAAAAATATGACATTTATCAATTACGCTTCCCGCGAAATCAATTGCAAAATTGTTTATTACGGACCGGGTTTATGCGGTAAAACGACTAATCTGCAATACATTTACGATTCGACCGCGCCGCAGGCAAAGGGAAAACTGATTAGTTTGGCGACGGAAACCGACCGCACCTTGTTTTTTGATTTTATGCCGCTCGAACTCGGCACGGTGCGCGGTTTTAAAACCAGATTTCACCTTTATACAGTTCCCGGACAGGTTTATTACGACGCTTCGCGTAAACTGATTTTAAAAGGCGTGGACGGCGTTGTTTTCGTCGCCGATTCGCAGGAAGAAAGAATGGACGCGAATATCGAATCGCTTCACAACTTAGAAGAAAATCTGCAATCGCAAGGCTACAATTTAATGGAGATTCCCTACGTTTTGCAGCTCAACAAACGCGATTTGCCGAACGTCGTGCCGACCGAAGAGATTGCCGCCGAACTTCTTCGCAAAAACGAACCTGTTTTTGAAGCGACCGCTTCGCAAGGTGTCGGCGTTTTCGACACGCTCAAAGCCGTTGCCAAGCAAGTTTTGACGGAATTGAGAAAAGGTTAGAAAGATTTTGCAACTAAATTCATTTGAAATCGTGAAGATAACATAAGAAAAATCTTCTTGTATTTCGGAAAACAATCAAAATGAGTAAATTTATTTCCAAATCAAAAATAGTATTAGTTGCTGTTTTCATATTTGCTCTTATTTTTGGTTTTTGGTCCGGCGGATTTTTTGAGCGTTATGTTTTCAATTTATCATTTGTCAAAAATTTTACTGTTGCTGAAGCTGAAAATTTGATTGGCTATAAAGTTATAGACACCTGTTATAAGAATTCAAATAAAAAAGAAAGAATCGGCACAGTTATCGGATACTCGACCGAAAATTCAGTATCAATTCGCGTCCGTGTAAAATGGGAAAATGTCGAATCAGGTTATTATACGGATTACCCGAAAAGTAATTTTTCAAAATGTATAAATATTGCGGAGTAAAAGTTATGCTAAAAAAGTTACCCAACATAATCACGCTGAAAACATTATCAATCTTTGCCGCCGCCTTTTTGCTCGGAATTATAATTAACTCCTTCACCGGTAATTACGGGATTAATTTCTCCGTCGAAAAAAACTTTACCCGTTCGGAAGCTCAAGCCTTAATCAAACAAAGAGTCGAGTGTAGATGTATGAAAACTCCTTTATCCGGCACTGTAATTTCGCAGCAAACAGACGAAACTGATAAAAAGAGAACGATCTCGGTTGAATGGGACACTCCGCTGATGGGTAAATTTAAGTCATCTGATCAAGACAAGAAATTCTTCGAGCAATGTATGACCATTATTGAATAAATTCATATTGGTAAAAAATTGCTGTAAAAAAGGTAATCAATAAATAAAAAGGGCGCGAATAAATTTTTATTCGTGCCTTTTTGTACTTTAAAATTGCCGGATAATCAATCGGCTTTTTTCAAAAACTAAGTTACAAACCACTCTCGAAAAATTTGCATTAACAACCAGGCGTTGAGCGCGGCGATGATGACGGCGACGATGTAACTTAAAATTTTGCGGCTTCGGGAATTGACGAACTCGCCCATTTTCAATTTATCGCTGGTGAACATTACGAGCGGGAAAACGGCGAAACTCAACTGCATACTCAAAACCACTTGGCTGAGAATGAGCAGTTGAGCCGTTTCCGACGCGCCGTAAAGAGCCGTTACAATGATGGCGGGAATTATTGCCATTAAGCGCGTAATCAAACGCCGCAGCCACGGTCTGACGCGAATATTTAAAAATCCTTCCATCACGATTTGTCCGGCGAGCGTTCCGGTTAAAGTCGAATTTTGACCGGAAGCCAAGAGCGCGACGGCGAACAGAGTACTCGCGCCGGAGATGCCGAGCAGCGGCGAGAGGAGTTTGAACGCGTCGCCGATTTCGGCGACTTCATAGTTGCCGGTTTTGTGAAATGTCGCGGCGGCGACGATCAAAATCGCCGCGTTGATAAAAAGCGCGAACATCAGCGCGACGGTCGAATCAATCGTCGCAAACCGAATCGCCTCGCGTTTGCCGTCGGGAGTGCGCTCGTATTGGCGCGACTGGACGATTGACGAATGCAGATAAAGATTATGCGGCATCACGGTCGCGCCCAAAATTCCGATGGCGATGTAAAGCATTTCCGGGTTTGAGATGATTTCCGGCGAAGGCACAAAACCGAGCGCGATGCCGCCGATGTCGGGACGCGAGAAAACAATTTCCGCCGCGAAACAGAGTCCGACCGTCGAAAGCAGAGTGATAACGACGGCTTCGAGCCAGCGAAAACCGCGACTTTGCAGCAGCAGCAGAACTAAAACATCTAACGCCGTCAGAATAACGCCGTAAATCAGCGGAATGCCGAACAATAAATTGAGAGCGATTGCCGAGCCGATAACTTCCGCCAAATCGCAGGCGACAATGGCGATTTCGCAGAAAATCCACAGCGCGAATGAAACTTTCGGCGAAAAGTGATCGCGGCACGCCTGCGCCAAATCGCGTCCGGTAACGATGCCCAAACGCAGCGCGAGACTTTGCAGAAGAATCGCCATCAGGTTGGAAATCATAATCACCGACAGCAGCGTATAATTGAAACGAGAGCCGCCCGCCAAATCCGTCGCCCAATTTCCCGGGTCAATATAACCGACGGCAATGAGATAACCCGGACCGGAAAACGCCAGCAATTTACGCCAAAAACCCGATTTTTTCGGCACGGGCATTGTCGAATTTATCTCAGGCAGACTCGGCTGCGCCGAGCGTTTGCGCCAGCCGACCAGCGGCGGTTTTTTTGAAATATCGCCATCCATAAAAATCTTAATTAAGTAAGTGGACAAAATAATTTTTGCAATGGAGCGCGGACACTCCTGTCCGCCAACCACGCTCAGCGACGTGTGCGGCGTTAAAAACACCCGCGCAACGCCGACTTAGAGCAATGTCGGCGGGCAGGAGTGTCCGCGCTCCGGGACTTCATTAAAATTATTTTGTCCACTTAATTACTCGATAAAGTTTGAAAATTTCCTTCGCGGTTTGGAATCGGACTGCCGTGCGGACAACTTTTCGGAAAACCCAAAAGCGCGTCAATCTTCATTTCAAACTCGGCGGAAATATGATGTTCGAGCCGTTCGGCTTCTTCGTGAACCGCGTCCGGCGAATAATCTAAAATATTCGTTAAAAACAGTTCGAGCAGGCGATGTCGGCGGACAATGCGAAGCGCGACGGCGCGTCCTTTTTCGGTCAGACAAACGCCGTAATAAGGCGTGTGCGCGACGAGCGACTGGCGTTCCATCTGCTTGAGCATTCTTGAAACGGCGGGCGGACTGACCTGTAATATTTCCGCCAAATCATTGGTCATCACTTCCTGTCGCCCGACGCTTTTTTGGCGTTCCGAAAGTGTCCAGATCGCCTTTAAGTAATCTTCTTTTGAAACCGTAACCTTGTTTTTTTTGGTCGCCATTGTGGATATTTAACTTAGGTTAAATATTAGTCGAAAAATTTTTTGTAAGCAAGTTAAACTTACAAAATTAAAATTTTTAAAAGATAAAGTCGCCGGACAAATAATCTATCCGGCGACTTTTCCAATAAATAATTCCCGCAAAAACTATTTCGGCATCAACACGGTATCAACAACGTGAATAACGCCGTTTGACTGCATTACGTCGGGAATTGTAACTTTCGCCTTTCCGCCTTTGGCATCGGTAATGATAACGTCTGTGCCGTCCATCGAAACGGTTAAATCTTCACCTTCGACGGTTTTGAGCATCGCTTTACCGTTGCCGGCTTCGATTTTTTTGGCGAGCGACGCGGCATCTTCTTTGCCCGAAACGACGTGATAAGTCAAAATCTTTTTCAATTTATCTTTGTTTTCCGGTTTGACCAGAGTTTCAACCGTTCCGGCAGGCAGTTTATCAAACGCTTCGTTGGTCGGGGCGAAAACCGTAAACGGTCCCGCGCCTTCGAGCGTATCAACCAAACCGGCGGCTTTGACGGCGGCGACTAAAGTCGTGTGATCTTTGGAGTTCGACGCGTTTTCAATAATGTTCTTAGTCGCCAGCATCGGCGCGCCGCCGACCATCGGATTTTCCGAGTTGCTCATCATATTTGAATTCATCATATTCGCGTTCATCATATTTGAATTCATCGTATTCGCGTTCATCATATTGACGTTGGTATTGACGCGCGTGTTTGTTTCAGGCGCGGGGCAGCCCGTCAAAAGGGCAAAAGCACCGACCGCGAACAAAGTAATAGTAATTTTCTGTTTCATTTTCCTGTTTCCTCTTTCGATTCTCTAAAATTGAATAAACCTTAACAACAGTTCGGCATCAAAATTAAATTTGCGACAAATTTGGCAATTAAATTCAATTTCAGGAATCAGTCTGTAATTTTCAAAAAAAAATCGCTCATCTCTTTTTGGATAAAGAGATAGAATACACCGCAAAATAAAATCAATGCCGAATTCTGTTGTTTAGTTGTTTTCGTTAAAACATCCGAAACAGATTCAAAATTGTTTCGGAAATAAGGATGGCTCGATGTTTTGAAACGGTAAAAAAAACAATACAAAACGAAAAAGTCGTCCGGTTTTTGGCAAACTTGACGACTCGTTTAAATAAATGGCGGAGCCGACGGGACTCGAACCCGCGACCTCCAACGTGACAGGCTGGCGTTCTAACCAACTGAACTACGACTCCGCAATGGTGATTCCAAATTTTATTATTTGAAATCTGGAATTTTCAAACTTGGTGGGCACGAAGGGACTCGAACCCCTAACTTCCTCCTTGTAAGGGAGGCTGTCTACCAATTGACGTACATGCCCGAAAAAACTTTTAATATCAACTACACCTGGGCAGTGTGCCTAAAGTTATTATCAAAAAAACGCGCCGGTTTGAACTTGTCGGCGAATTGCAATGCTACGAAAATTCAGATATAGATGTCAAGTTGAAAAAGGGAAATCTCAATTTATATAGAACGACGGGAAAAGAATTTGATTTCGTTGTTTATTTTAAATTCTTGATCGGCATAAAAAATATAATTTCAGCGAAAACGGCGAAAGAAATCTGACGGTAAAGATGTTATGATGGCGGGGAAATTTAGATTAAGTTTGGATTACAAATAATGCTCGAATTAGTTTTAGCCAATTTAAGAACGCGCCCGTTTCGTTCGCTGATAAGTATTGTCGGGGTCGCTCTCGGCGTTGTATTAGTTATACTTTTTACGGGTTTGGCGCGCGGAATGAGCGAAGATATGGCGAAACGCGCGGCAAACTGGAAAGCGGAAATTGTTTTCTCAAAACCGGGCGCGATGGAACTGCAAAGTTCAAACGCCAGTGTCAATACGGCTTACGCGAACAAACTGCTCGAAATCGAAGGTGTCAAATCAACCGTTCCCGTTTATCAATATGTTACGTCGAACCCGAAAGCTCGTTGGGGCGTTGAGCGGATTGACGGCATCGAATGGCAGCCTTTTGCCGAAATGAACGATATGCAAATCTTGGAGGGACGCGCCGCCGCCGCCAATGACGAAGTTGTTTTGGATGAGCAGAAGATGAAGGACGACGATTACAAAATCGGCGACACGATGGAACTTTTCAGCCGCGCTTACAAAATTGTCGGGGTTTTTTCGCCGCCGACGGGCGCGAGAATCAAGATGTCGCTCGCCGCGTTGCAGGACGCGCTCGAATCGCCGAATAAATGCACGTTTATTCTCGTTAAACTCAATGACGACGCGGATATAAACACAGTCGCCGCCCGCATAAACGAGCAGCTTCCGGGTAATAAAATCACTCTAACCAGCGATATGATTATTAACGCACAGGATAGAATTCCCGCGTTAAAAACATTTTTGCGCGTCCTCGTCGGACTCGGCGCGTTTGTCAGTACGATTTTCGTTCTGCTTTCGATGTACACGACTATCACCGAACGGCGCAAAGAAATCGGCATTTTGAAATCTTTGGGCGCGTCAAAATCATTTATTATTAAAGTCATCGAAGGCGAAGCGTTAATGATCGGCGTGTTGGGCGTTCTGCTCGGTTTTGCCGTTTCTTTTCTTTCGTCCTTTATCATTCAAAAACAGTTTGATTTACAATTTGAATTCAGTCGAGGTTGGATTATAACCGCAGTAATTATTGCGATTGGCGGAAGTTTGTTCGGCGCGCTTTATCCGGCGTGGCGCGCGTCGGATATTGATCCGGTGCTGGTTTTGATGAATGAATAGTTATTGTTGTGAAGGTTTTTGCGTCGTTTGGCGTTTCAAATAAACCGAAAATTTTTGTGAAAAGACGCGAGTGAAGTTTGAGAATTTATACGAAATTTGGAAAATTTGAGTTTTCGCAAAATCAGTTGATTTACTTTTATTAAAAATTTACTTTTGAAAACCGACTGATTTTGCCCTAAACGGATTAAAATCTCAATCTCCCTGTCGTTTAATTGTTACTACGCGCCCGCTTTTGAAACTTGCTGCACGACTTCCGCCGTTTTGTTGTCATTGGCGTTGATGGCGATGTCGGCTTGCGCGACCATTCCGCAGCAGCCGCCGCTTTCATCAATCACGGCAATCCGCCGAATCTGGTTATCTTCCATTAAATTACAGCAATCTTCGACCGATGTATCAGCCGTAACCGTCACGACATTTTTGGTCATCACGTCGCCCGCCGTCAAATCGAGCGGATTTTTTCCTTCGGCAACAGTACGACAAGTTATATCGCGGTCGGTAATCATCCCGATTGGTTTGTTGTGCGACAAATTTTCAACCACCGGAATACATCCGCAATCGTTGGAAACCATCATTTTAGCGACTTCCTGCAAACTTGAATCGGCAGTACAGCAAGCCGGACTTTCCGTCATTATTTCATTAACTAACATTTTTTATTTTCTCCTTTTTGAATAAATTTTACATACCGAAATGTATGTATTTAAAACACTCAACCGTGTTTTTGATCTTATACAGTTGTTATACGCAAAGAGCATACCAACTCAGCGAAAGGCGCGAGGCGAAAAGTGAAATAAGAAAGTCCCCTTGTTTTTCACGAAATTTAACCTGATCGAGAATTATTAACATTTATTTAAGATAGACTTCACAACTTATTAACCTGCCAAATCTAAAATTTTAATTTGATTATCGGATTGAAATTTTTAATGACGACGAAGCCGGGAAAACTCGGTTTTCACACAAAAATATTTAATAACAAAGCTATCAAAGACATTTCATTTATAAGGAGAATTTTTATGAATTTAGTCGGAAACGAAAAAATAAAATACATTTTGTTCATTTTCGCGTTCACTCTTTTATTGACATCCGTCAATTACGGACAGGCGGATTACGCCAGAATTGTCGGAACAATCACCGATTCGGTCGGAGCGTTTATCCCAAATGCCTCAATTACTGTCAGAGATGAAAAAACAGGTCAGGAAAGAACAATAACTTCCGGTAAAGAAGGAAGTTACATCGTTACCAATTTAAGACCTTCATTCTACACAATCAGAATTACCGCGCCGGGATTTACCGATTCGGAACAGCAAAATATTCAGCTTTCCGTCAGTCAGGAATTGACTTACAGCGCGCAGCTGCAGCCCGCCGGAACGAGCGCGGTGGTTAATGTTATCAGCACGTCGGACGCGCCTTTGAACACGGCTTCGGCGAGTTTAGGAGCGAACGTCAACCAGCGCGAAGTCGAAGGTTTGCCGATCAACGGTCGCCAGCTTTCGCAGCTTTATTTGCAGGCTCCGGGCGCGGTTAATTCCGGTTCGGGAACTTTTAACGACATCCGGTTTTCGGGTCGCGCCGTTGATCAAAACGTTATTCGTTACGACGGCGTTGAAGGAACGGGAATTATTGACAGTTCGCCGGGAGTTTTGAACGGCGAAGTCGCTTCGCCGTTCCGTTTGCAGACGAGTCTCGAAAACATTCAGGAATTTCGCGTCGAATCGAGCAATTTTACGGCGGAATTAGGGACGGGAACGGGCGGACAAATCAGCGTCGTCAGCAAATCGGGCGGCAATGAATTTCACGGTTCCGCTTTTGAATATCTGCGCCGCAGCGCACTTGATTCGCGCAACTATTTCGACAATATCACGTCGGGAATTCCGAAAAGTGATTTGAAACTCGACCAGTTCGGCGGTTCAATCGGCGGACCGATTGTTAAAGATAAATTCTTCTTCTTCGGCAGCTACGAAGGTTATCGCGTGCGTTCCGGGTTAAATTTCGTCGAAGCCGCGCCGAGTTTGGCTCTGGCGCAGGCGGGCGCGTTGATTCCGGGAACGACCACGCCGGTCAATCCGGCGATTAGACCTTTTATCGCGGCTTTTCGTTCACCCGATGCCGTAGTTGTTCCTAACGCGGCGGTTACGCCGGGATTTGAAATTTTACAGCTTCAGGACAGCTCGAAAACCGACGAAAACGCTTTCGGTTTGCGGCTTGATTTGAAAGCCACCGCCAACAACAGTTTTTATTTGCGTTATTACCGCGATCAGGCGAAAGACAACACGCCCGAAGGAATTACGGGTCGCCGCACTTTGATTACCTCCACGCCGCAAAATGCTGTTTTCGGCTGGACTTCGATTATCGGGTCAAGTCAAGTGAACGAATTTCGACTCGGTTTTAATGGCGCGAAAACCAGAATTAACGGTTCAGCTCCGACCGTCAACGGATTTGATTTATCCGCCGTGACGATCAATATTTCCGGCAGCGTCGCCAATTCAGGAATCGCCGGACAGGGAAATTCGTCGGGCATCGCCATTCCGGGCGGATTGGTTCGCGCCAACAGCGCGACCAACGGACGCGGCGCGCCCTACACGCCGTATTCGGTTTCGTTTATTGACAGTTACAGTTGGACGCGCGGCAATCACAACATCAAATTCGGCGGCGAACTTCGTTTGATTCGTCTCTACACCGACCGTCAGGGCGGAACGACTTATACATTTTCAAATCTCGCGGCTTTTTTGAACAATGCGCCGTCGTCAATTCAATATCTCGGCGATGTCAGCGCGCCGAGTCCGTTTAACAACGGTTTGAGCGGTCAGCCGCTGGCGAAACAGGAATATTACATCGGTTACGCGCAGGACGAATGGAAAATTCGCCCGAACTTTACCTTGAGCTACGGCTTGCGCTACGAATATTACACGCCTTTGCGTGAAGCCAATAACAAACAGGTTTTGTTCAATATTGACACCGGAACGCTGAAGCCTTCGGATTCTCCGGCATTCAAATCTTCAAAAACAAATTTCGGTCCGCGCGTTGCGTTCACGTGGTCGCCGAACACCAGCGGCGACGGGTTTTTCGCCGGCGGAAGAACGCTTCTGCGCGGCGGTTTCGGCGTTTATTACGGTCCCGGACAAACCGAAGATCAGATTCAGCCGATTGAAAGCGACCGCATTTCTTCGACGATTTCCAGCGGTTCGCTGCTCGCTTTTCCGGCAAATATTCAGGGAATCGTTGACAATTTCAACAACAATCCGCTGAATCGTCAATTTCAGCCGCGCGCTTATTCAAACGATTACAAAATTCCCGAACAAGTTGTTCAATACACCGCTTCTTGGCAGCAGGAATTGCCTTATAATTTGGTGTCCACCGTCGCTTACGTCGGAAGTCAGGGGCGCAATCTGTTTTTGCGAAGCGTGACAAATAAAGTTCTGCTGGGTCAAACGACGATTAACGACGGCACGAATTTGCCGACCGGAGTCGGTGTTGTCAACCGCGTCAATGCCGCCGGACGAGTGATCGGCGTGAATACGGTTCGTCAATTCGATGTTCTTTCCGGCACGACGCAAAATCGTCCTTTTGCGGAAGTTGATTACAAAACTTCGGGCGGCGACGACCGCTACGACGCTTTGCAGCTTTCGCTGGCGCGAAGATTTCAGCAAGGCTTAACCTTAAACGCGCAATACACTTACGGCTACAGCCGCGGAACTTCCGGCGGTTCAAACGAAGCGCGAACGTCGGCGCAGCTCGATAATTTTGAAGGTGATCGCGGCGCGAACAATTTCGATGTCAGACATTCCTTCAATCTCAGCGCATTGTATGATTTGCCGGTCGGCAATGGCAGATTGGTAGACTTCGGCAAAGGCGCGAATTATGTTCTGGGCGGCTGGACAATCGGCGGCATCGTCAATGCCAGAAGCGGTTTGCCGATTGAAGTCGGCATCGTGCGCCCGGATGTTGTGATTCAATGCACGAACGCGGCGGCAGGCTGCACGGCGGGCGAAGTTCGCAGTCTTCCCGGCACGATCAACGCGGCGAATCCGCTTCCGGCAGGATTTACGGCAGTCGTCAACGTTCCCGGCGGCGGCGCGTCGCGCAATGTGCGCCGACCGGATTTGATTCCGGGTGTCAATCCGTATTTGAACAATGACCGTAACTTTCTGAATCCGGCGGCGTTTGCGACACCC
Organism: Pyrinomonadaceae bacterium; assembly: GCA_965218105.1. Taxonomy (GTDB): domain Bacteria; phylum Acidobacteriota; class Blastocatellia; order Pyrinomonadales; family Pyrinomonadaceae. The sequence continues at coordinate 572,797 of OZ244585.1, read as the reverse complement.
GCGCCGGGAACTTTCGGCAACTTGGAGCGCAACGCTCTGAAAGGTCCGATTTTCCGTCAGATTGATATGGTTCTGTCAAAGCGATTTGTCATCAGAGAACAGATGAATTTTGAATTTCGAGCGGAAATTTTCAATATCTTCAATCTGACGAATTTCGCCAATCCTTCCGCATCATTGAGTAATTCGCTCGGCACGCTCCAACCCGGACAGCCTTACACGCAAAGTGCCGCCGGTTCAACCTTCGGTCTGCTTCGTTCGACGGTGGCGAGAACGGTCGGTTTGGGAACTAACAGACAGATTCAGTTTGCTTTTAGATTCAATTTCTAAAAACAAAACTGAAAATAAATTTACAGGGATAACAGGATAAACGGGATTTTCAAAGCAATAAAAATATTGTTTTATCCCTATCTATCCTGTTATCCCTGCAAAATAATTTGGTTTTGATTTTTAACCGGCAGTTTTCGTTTGATGAGCCGGAAGTCCGACCCGCGCGTTCGGTTCTTTTTTGAGTCCTAACGCCCAATCCGCCTGCATCAGCGTGTGAATGTCGCGCGTTCCTTCGTAAATAATCGCGGCTTTGCAGTTTCGCAAATATCTTTCAACCGGATAATCATTGGTGTAACCGTTCGCGCCGTGAATTTCAATCGCCATCGAAGCCGCCGTTTCCGAACGCGTCGTCGCCTGCCATTTCGCTAAAGATGCCGCCTTCGTCGAGGATTCGCCAATGTTTTTCAGCCAACCGGCTTTCAGCCAGAGCAGATGACACATTTCGTAATCCGCCTGCATTTCGGCAATTTTCTGTTTGACGAGCTGAAAATGCGCGATGGTTTGCCCCTGAACTTCGCGCGTATTGGCATACGCGACCGAAGCGTCACGCGCCGCGCGAATCACGCCCGTCGCGCCTGAAGCGACCGTGTAACGACCGTTTTCCAATGAAAACATCGCAATCTTAAAACCTTCGCCTTCCTTGCCGAGCATATTCGCCTGCGGAACTCTGACATCCTGCAAAGTAAAATATCCGGTATCGCCCGCGCGAATGCCCATTTTCCCGTGCAAAGTGCCGGACGAAAAACCTGCCATCGAACGCTCGACGATAAAACAGCTCATCCCGGAATGGTCACGATTTTTGCGTTTTTCCTCATCCGTCCAACAGAAAAACAAAAAATTATCGGCGGTATTGCCGAGCGAAATCCACATCTTTTCGCCGTTCAAAATCCAGTCGTCACCATCGCGCCTCGCTGACGAGCGCATTCCGATGACATCGCTTCCGGCGTTCGGTTCGGTCAGCCCGAAGGTCGCCAGTTTTTCACCTTTCGCCTGCGGCACGAGATATTTTTGTTTCTGCTCTTCGTTGCCCCAAGTCATTAAAGACAGACAATTTAACCCGACGTGAACGCTCATTGCCACGCGCAGAAAAGTGTCGCACGCTTCGAGTTCTTCGCAGACCAAACCGAGCGAAACGTAATCAAAACCCGCGCCGCCGTATTGTTCGGGAATGCAAACTCCAAGAAGTCCGAGTTCGCCCATTTTGGTAAAAACAGACTTTTCAAAATGCTGTTTTTCGTCCCATTCTTTGATATGCGGCGCGACTTCGCCCGCAACAAATTCGCGCACGGTTTTTTGTAATGCAATATGTTCTTCGGTCAGTTCAAAATCAATCACGTTTAATATTTTTCCTCTCAATTATGTTTTGTCAATAGTCAATAAATTGTATCATTGCCGCAAATCTTTCGCCATTTCACAAAATAAAAACGCAGAAACCTTCAATAATTTCTACGTCTTCATCATTTTGACCGAACTACGAAAGGGACATTTACGCTTCGGTCGGTTGAATCTAGATTCAACCGATGATAATAATGTGAGGTTGTGAGAAAACTTTATATCTCAAGGCAAAGCCGTAAAGTTTATTTCCGTTAAATCCTGTCCTGCATTTACCACCAAGATCGGTTGACTAAATGTAAAGCGTTTTGTCTTCGCATTGATAATGTATGTTTGTCCCGCCGCTATATCCGCGAAGCGATAGTAGCCGAAGGCGGTTGTTTTTGCTGTTCTTATATTTCCCTCTGAATCCGTCAAAGTAATTTGAACATTGCGAATGCCGCGTCCGGTTGCTGTCATCACTCTGCCCGATACTGCCACTGCCGCCGTTGTGCCGCTGATCGTTACCGTGCTGTCGGCAAACGTCGTCGGAACCGGCTGTGCCGAAGTGTTCGACACTTCTCTGACCGTCGGCGTGTCGTCGAAGAACACCGTCGTTGCTCCTGACGGCGCGTTTGCCGCCACCTTAAACTGAATCGTGAAGAACGTCTGGTTGTTGCCGGCTTGAATCGTCGCATTTCCGTAGTTGACCGAAAAGCCGATCTCGCCCGGATTGTTCGTATTTGTTCCGACTACCGCCCCGCTCGTCGCCGCACCGTTGGTGATTGACTGCAAAGTCAGCTTCGTCGTGTCGTAATTCAAACTGAAACCATAGACGCTCTCGTCGCCAACGGCATCAACTTGCAGCGTTACCGATACCGTGCTTCCGGCTGTGGCATTGGTGTTGACGACACGCACCACGCGCGGCAGCAACACGGCTTTGCTCAGTTTCGCAGAATTTGCTTTGCTTCCGATAGCAGAATCCAGCACATTTGCTCTATTAGTACCTGAAGGAGTCGGAGCAGTAGGACCACCGGCAGTCTGCGGCGAATCTAAGCCTAATTGATAGCGCGTCGCCTGTGAAACGTCGGTCGAAGAGACAACACCGTTGCCGCGCGTTGAACTCGGAGCGCAGTCGGCACGCTGAAACTCGTTGGACATATAATCTTTATCGAGTCCAAGTTGAAAGCGCGTCAGTTGAGACACATCCGTCGAACTGACAAAGCCGTTGCCAGAGTTTCTAGGAGAAACATCACCTTCGATTCTAGTTTCGTCTATTGTTAAAGTGTAACCACTATTACCGGGACAACCGTTTGCATAGGTTGTTGTTGTAGTAAAATTAAATATTCCAGATTCCGTTGGTATGCCGCTCAAAAGTCCCTCGCCGCTGAAAGTTAAACCAGCGGGCAATCTTCCATTTGCAATTGCAAACAAATAGGGAGCATTGCCTCCGGTTGCAGAGAAATTTTGTGAATATGCGGAAAGTGTCGAACCATCCGGCAAAACTGGTGGCATGATGGTTATTGCATTGCAATTGACGCTGATGTTTATGGAAGCAGTGCTGACTGCGCCTCTGGCATCGGTAACGGAAACCGTAGCCGGATAAAGTCCTGTTTCCACAAATGTATGTGAAACGCTTGCGCCGGTTGCGCTTTGACTTCCGTCGGCAAATGCCCAAGCGAAAGAAAGCGCATCACCGTCATTGTCGTAACTCGAAGAAGCATCAAAATTAACGGTCAATGGTGAATTGCCGCTTGTTAAACTTGCCGTCGCAATAGCAGCCGGCGGATTATTTACAAAGAAAACGGCAGCGCGATTGTTAGTTTCCGAAAATTCGTTGATTTCGCTATCAGCATCAATGATGGCGATAATATTGCTAACGGTTTGCGGATAAATGAATGTAACAGTTAAAGTTCGCGTTTCTCCTGCCCCAATCAGCGTATTTATTCTCGTGCTGCCGATTACAACGCCGTTTGATGAAGGATCACCGGCATAAAGTTTGACATTGAAATTACCAATCGGGAAATCTCCGGAATTATGAACATTGAGGGTTGCCGTAACGGATTCTCCGGCTCCGGGAATTTGCGGCTCAAGTTGTAAATCTTTATCTCCAACTGACAAATCAGTAATTAGAGAATGTTCAAGCAGACGAAGGTCTGTTTGTCCGTCTTCCGGCACATTCGGAACTTGATAATCTTGTCCTTCTATTGTGATTGTTTCAACACGACGTAAAACTTCCGTTGCCAGATACGCTATTCGCAATTTTCCGTCGCTTCCGTAATAACCGCTTACATCTTTTGCCGACCAATCGTTTTCATTCAAACGAATATCCGAACTCCAAGTTTGCGAAGCAGTGTCATAAAGCATAGCAAAAATATTTGCCGGACCATTATCCACCATTTCCTGCCAAACCAAAGTTAGATTATTTTGCGAATTACTAAGCAATCGGGCATTGTAAAAAGCCATTGATTCGCTTCCCTGACGTATGACACGCGGCGTTGGGTTGTTCAAATCCGCCTGCACTAAATCCGCGCCGCGCAGCCAGATAACTTGTCCTTTTCCGGTTGAATCATAAATAGCCGACGGCAATATGTTGTCGAGATTTCCACCGGCAAACGGCGCGGCTTGACTCCAAGCAGAACCATTCCAAGTATAAACGTCTAACGCTCTGTCGTTTAAGACACTCAAATCAGGATCACGCGGCAAGATTATAAAAGCATTATTGCCTTTAACCGCCGCCGCTTGTGCGCTGACATTGACGAGATTATTTGCCACCACGCCAACAGTGTTCCAACTCGAACCATTCCAGAAACTGTATTTAAGCGTTGCGGGATTTGCGGCATCGGCATTAAATTCGCCGTTCGGATTCGATTGCCAAGTCAAAAGCAGGTTGCCGCTGCTGCTTGCCGACAAACGCAAGTTGGTATCCAAAGCCAAATCGTCGGTCAAAGCGGTTTCCGAACTCCAAGTGCGGGTTGCCGGATTAAAAACAGCACTCACGACTTCCATTTGTTTATAGAACAAAGGAAAATCAGCGACATTTTCAATATTGGTTGAAAACGACGGGTCTTTTATACGCAGCCAAGCAAGGACGACTTTGCCGCTGGCATCAACACCGGCGACGGGTGAAAGTTCGGCGCGGGTGTCGCTTGCAAAAACAGCCGGATTGCTCCAACTTGTTCCGTCGTAGTAAGACCAAGCGATTTCAGTAGATTGCAAAACTGGCAAACTGGGATTTTGGCGAACCCAAACGAGCATTCTGCCTGTTCCGACTTCCAGAATAACCGGCTCGGCTCCCGGAAAAATATTGTTGACCAAACTGCTTTCGGTAGTCATTGCCAGAGAAGTTTCGGAACTACTTTCTTTTCTCTCTATTTGATTTGTTTTTTCAGCTTTGGGATGAAAAATTTCATAACCGCCAAATTTATTGTAATTATTTTCAATCAAATCTACTTTGGAATCTTCTGCGGTTAGATTTTCTGTCAAAACATTTGTTCCTGAATTTTGACGACTGCAATTAGCTTCATTGTCTGCGGGTGTCCAAGTACAATTAACACCACTGGTTCTTTTGAATTGTAAACCTGCAAGCAAATAATCCACATTTATCTGGACACCAGATTCAAATGTTAAATCCAGTCTTTGGACAAGTGGTTCTTCCGGGACTCTAAATGAGATAGTGCCGCCGCCTGAAACCCAACCTTTAGCTTTGAAGTGGTCTGTAATTTTGGCATTTAACTCACCACCCAACTTTAGCCCAACCTGTCCTGTTGTATTATTAAACCGCAAACGCTGCGTTGAATTGTCTTGTATCCAATTGGCACTAAAATTAATTGTCGGTTTAATATATCCTTTAAGTTTAACTTGTTCGTTAAACTGCTTGACGGCTGGAATAGTATTCAAAGCAGTTAGTTGGGGAATTGCATCTATAACACCGATTTCACGAGAAATTGTTCCGTCAAGTCCAAGATTGAAAGTCGCACTTTGCAGAGCAAGTCCGCTTTGATTCAGAGTGAACTTTCCGCTTCCTGAAATATTTCCACCTATTTCTTGGTTCATCGCCTTAAATCCGGTTTTCCCTCCCAAACTCAAACTTCCTGTGCCGCTACTTGAAGCAAAACCTTTAAAGAAGGCGGAAGTATCTCTGATTCCCAAAGTTCCGCCAATGTATGGAACACTTTGAGGAATAGGAATTTCGGCTTTGAATGGTGGCTGCGGGAAATCAACATTGAAATTAGCCTTGATTTGTCCGCTTTCGGCAGTAAAATTAAGTGATTTTGATCCGATGCGGTTAATGGCATCATTTAACCAAGTCGGATACGGGAAAACGTAGATGTATTTTTCATTTGTTACGCCTACTGTGCCTTGTGCGTTTACGGGTGTAATTTTAATAACTGAACGTCCGTTTGCCGGAAATGCGGTACTTAAATTAAAAGTGCGACTAGCTCCGTTGGTGGTGCCGGGAACTTCAACCGGAGCGTTATTATTGACTTGAAATATTACCTTTCCGGGTGAGCCGTTCCAATTAACACGCGCATCAAAAGTATTGTTAAAATTGGCATTTTGCAGGAAATATAAGCCCGGATAAGTTCTGATAACCTCAATTACGTAGGGAACTGTTGTATTTGTCGTGCCGACGTTAACAACATTTGTTACCGTGCTTGAACCGTAAGAATTGGTTACACGCAAAATTACACTGCGCGTTCCCGGTGTCGTGAATGTAAAAGTCGGATTTGCCGCAGTAGAGTCAATAATCCCGTCGCCCTGAAAATCCCAAGCGTAAGAAAGTGATTGTCCGGTTGAGGTTGAAGTAAATTGAATACTTTGATTAACATTCGGATTGGTCGGCGCAAATGTGAACGAAGCGTTTGGGCTGTTGGGATTTGGCGGATTATTATTGACGCTAAAATTTCCTGATGCGGTTTGTCCGTCCGGGTTGGTCAAAGTCAAAGACGCTTGATACGGCGGCACTGATCCCATTGTTACCTGAACCTGAACTTCGGTGTTGCTGATATAAGTTAATCCGGCAGTCGCAATCTCTGCGCCCTGCACACTAACGCGAAAACCCGGTTTAAAATTACTGCCGTTGACCGTTAAAGTTCTTTGCTGATTGGTAGGAATCTGCGATGGCGAAATGCTGCCTATAAAAGGCGGCGGATTCGTTGTCGAAACAACTTGAAATTGTCCGGCTGTGCTTTGATTATTAGGATTGTTTATCCGCAATGTCGCTGTATAGGGCGGCGTTCCAGTCATATTTACCCGCACCCGAACTTGATTGCTGTTGACAAATGTCAATCCGGCGGCGGCAATCGGAATAGTTCCGGCAGGAGTCGTTACAGAAGCGGTAAAATTATTTTGAAAATTTGAGCCGTTGACAATCAAATTTGTCGTTTGATTCACGGCGACAATTGAGGGAGTTATATTTATAGCCGAACAACAACTGTTTAGTAACCGCGCAATACCGTTTGTGCTAACTCCGTCGTAAGTTGTGAAGTATCCGCCAATGAGAATCTTTCCATCGCTTTGAATTAATGTATCTTCAACGCCATCGTTAGTACCGGAACCGGGATTGAAAGTCGTATCAAGATTACCGTCAGCATTAAGACGCGCGATTCTGTTCCGACTAACTCCATTATAGATTGTGAAATATCCTCCGATGAGAATCTTTCCATCACCTTGAATCTTTATATCGTAAACTTCCATATTAGCCCCAGAACCGGGATTGAAAGTCGTGTCGAGAGTGCCATTAGCGTTAAGACGTGCGATATTGTTTCGACTAACTCCATTGTAGGTTGAAAATGATCCACCAATGAGAGTCTTTCCGTCACCTTGAATTGCTATATCGTGAACAGAGGCATAATCCCCAAAATTAGAATTGAAACTTGTATCAAGACTGCCGTCAGCATTAAGACGTGCGATACTATTTCGACTGATTCCATTATAGATTGAGAAATATCCGCCAATAATAATTTTTCCGTCAGCTTGAATAGCTATATTGTTAACGTCTCCATTACCATTAGTTCCTGAACCGGGATTGAAAGTCGTGTCGAGGGTGCCATTAGCGTTAAGACGTGCGATATTGTTTCGACTTATTCCATAGTAGTCCGTGAATTGTCCGCCAATGAGAATCTTTCCGTCAGCTTGAATTGCTATATCGTAAATACCATTACCATCAACCTGAACTGAATTGAAAGTCGCATCGAAACTGCCGTCAGCATTGAGGCGTAAAATGTGGGTGAATGAGGTTGTGAAACCTGCAATAAGAATCTTCCCATCACTCTGAATGGCAATATCTCGAACCACAACGATCACGGAACTAGCGTTGAAAGTCGTGTCACGACTCCCATCAACATTAAGTCGTGTGAGTGGGCTTTGGTTGACACCATTGTAGGTTTTGAAAGATCCGCCAATGAGAATCTTTCCATCATTTTGAATTGCCAATGCTTCAATGTGGTTTTGAGTTCTACCACCAACTCCAGAGCCACCGATGTTGAAAGTTGTATCAAGATCACCATCATTAGCAGTTGAAGATGTTTGTTCATTTTTAGAAGATTTTGAAGATGAATCGAGATTAGTTTTTTCAGATTGAGCATTAGCCTTCATCTCTACGCTCATAATTGATATGCCGGTAGCTATCACAACAAGGATTCCAATAACTACTAAAAAAACTACATTTGAAAAGATTCGGGACATATTCTACTCCTGCGATGAATTTGAATTTTGATTTTAGATATTAGCAACAATATTTCCGAAAAGATACTTTTGCATTGGCTTGAACCGTCAACGAAAACTTTTATCGCTAAAACCGATTTCTTCCTCATATTTGATAAATAGAGATTTTCTGACATTAAGAGCAAGATTGATGATTTTGCTCTCTGATAAACTCAAATTTTCTCCGTTGATTCTTATTTTTTCTTTTCCGCTTGTTCTTTAATTTCGTCCAAATTTGCCAAGAGTTATCTTGTGAAAACATTATTAGCTCAATAAAAACTTGGCGACTGGAGCGCAAGCGAACCGCTTGCGCTCCAGTCGAGCGGAGCAAGAACGGACGTGCGCCGCATAAACATTGAAGTTACATTTTAGTTGAGCGACGTTTCCCGTTCTTTGCTTCGCTCGAACGGGGCAAGCGAGCCGCTTGCGCTCCAGTCTTTTTAACTTTCTATTTATGTGCTGCTGAATATAAAATAACTGACAAGTCAATCAAAAATCCTTCCCAAATCCTGATTTAACGTGAAATAATCGTGAATTAACGTGAAATAATCGTGAATTCTTGACATTTGCCCGATTATCGAAAAAAATGCTTGTGCAAAGTTCATTAATCTTAAAGTAAAGCGAAATAGCTGTTCCTGTCACAGTTTACAAATTTGCCGAATTTGTCTTGAATCCCGCCAAACGCATTCTTTTGCGAAACGGCGAAGAAATTTTGCTGGTCAACCGCGACTTTGAGATTCTGCGCCTGTTGATCGAAAAAAGACCGCACATTTTGTCCAAAGACCAAATAATGAACGCGGTTTGGGGCGATACAATCGTCGCTGAAAATTCAATCGAAAAGGCGATAGCTTCGCTTCGCAAAACTTTGAACGATACGGCGGCGAATTCGCGCTTTATCAAAACGGTTACTAAAAAAGGTTACCAGTTTATTGACGAGGTTGACGAAACAACCGAAAACATCCCGCTTCCGAATTTCGAGCAGCCGGTTTTACAAAAATCCTTCAGCCGTCATTTGGCGTATATCTTAACCGCCGGTTTGCTTTACGGTTTGCTGTTTTGGACTGCGCTTCTGCTGGAAATCGCTTACCAATTTGACCGTTTCGGGACGACTGCTGTTTGGCTCGGCTTGCCGCTTGTTTTGTGGATTGCCGCCACGAGTTTTGCCGGATTGACTTTGACCGAAAATCTCGTTCGACGTGAAAAACACAGCGCGTTGTTTGTCGGCTTGGCATTTTTTGTCGGCGGAGCGATTGCGGCGTGTTAGGCATTGTCATATTTTCTGCCGAATGAGCCGATTACCCGCGCAATTTTTCAAACACAGCCGGCTTTTGCCGCTTTTTTGAAAAATTCGCTGATTTATTTTCTGCCGCTCGGCGTTGTTTTTATTTTGATTCCGTTTCATTTCGTCTGTGTGCGGCAGGCTGAAATATCAAAAACTTCTTTTTCAAACGAAACGGTTTTGTCTGTTTCGAGTAAAAGCGCGATTAATCTGCGCCCGTCTTTTTTATTCGGATTATGGCTGCTGACGGCGGCGTATTCACTTTTTACTACTTTTTATTTGCTGGACAATCTTTTGCCCGGACAATTTCACAACCTTTTTGTTACGCTGGTTTTTATCAGATTTTTCATTTATTTCAGCTTGGGTTTGATTTGTTTGTTGTGGTATAACTCGCAACGCTCATCGAAACTGATTATAAAAGAATAAGTTTTTTATGTAGCCGGAGCGTAAGCGGCTCGCTTGCCGCCGTTCGAGCGAAGCAAGAACGGCGACGGTGTTTGATTGATTGAAAGTTTATAGAAATTGCGGCGAATGTCCGCTCGTGCTTCGCACCGAACGGACAGGCAAGCGAGCCGCTTGCGCTCCAGTCCTTTTTTTCTCAAGTATTCTTGATGTATCTGATAAGCCGGTGTTATACTCGTTTCGCTTTAACACACAACTTAAATTTTCCCCGTTCGATTTTTCTCTTTTGCGGGAGTTTTGCAGGGAAACCCGCATTTATAATTTTCGGCAGTCTTTACAATCTAAAGAAATGCGTGAACAAATTGCCGAAACTTTTTATTGAAATTGAACGGTTTGGTTTTTAACAGGTTACAGAGCAACTCGAAAAATCTATTTGTCTATGAATTTAAGATGAAGCTTTTATGAAATAATCGTGAATTCCGGTATTATCTTCTAAAATTATCTCTGATATAGGTAAATTTCTTTAAAACGCGGAGCGGACTGGAGCGCAATCCGTCCCGGTTGCCATTGAGCGTCGCTTCGGCGCGAAAAAGCCGCCGGTTAATTGAATCGTCCACAGATAACTAACATTTTTTCGCGCTTTGCGCTCATTGCAAGCGGGGACGCATGCGCTCCAGTCCGCTCCGCGTTTTAACGAATCTGACATAAACAATTACACAAAGATTATGAATGAAATCTCAAATAACACTTACAAATTCGGCGATTTCCTTTTTGACGCAAACAAATTCGCGCTTTATTACAAAAACCAGTTGATTAAAAACATTGCCGCAAAATCTTTGCAGGTTTTGGCGGTTCTGCTGCGAAACGCCAACGCGCTGGCTTCGCACGACGAGATTATCGAACAGGTTTGGGGAGCGGCTGCTTCAGGAATTACATCGGATAATGTCGCGCAGTATATCAGCAAACTGCGAAAAGCTCTGGCGGAATATGAACCGGACGAGAAATTTATCGAAAGTGTGAAAGGTCGCGGATATATGTTTGTCAGGGATGTCGAATTCGGCGAAATTGAAATTTCGCAGGAATTACCGTTTTTGCAGTCCGAACCGCTGTTTGCGGCTGATAAAACGGAAGCCGCGCCGCAGAGAAATAATTCGCGCCGTAATTTTATGAAACCCGTCTACTTTATTGCCGCGTTGATCGCTGTTTCGGTAATCTCGATAGTGGCTTGTGTTCCGTCAAAAGAGCGGATTTATGCATTAACACGCTTATTCAAATTAGTTTTGTTATAATAAAGCGCAAAAAGAGTTTGATTTATGAATATTGAGTTGACTGAAGAACAGCAAATGGTGAGAAATTCCATCCGCGAATTTTCGCAAAATGAAGTCGCGCCGCTGGCGCGGGAATATGATGAAGAAGAAAAATTTCCGCGCGAACAATTGAAAGGACTTGCCGGACTCGGTCTTTTGGGGATGATAATTCCCGAACAGTACGGCGGCGCGGGTTTTGATTCGGTTTCTTACGCGCTCGCGCTTGAAGAAATCGCTAAAGCCGACGCTTCGGTTGCGGTTATCGTTTCGGTGACGAATTCGGTCTGCTGTTATCCGATTTTGAGTTGGGGAACGGAAGCGCAGAAGCAAAAATATCTTGTGCCGCTGGCGAAAGGCGAAATGCTCGGCGCGTTCTGTCTGACCGAGCCGCAAGCCGGTTCCGACGCTTCGAATATTAAAACCCGCGCCGTTGAAAATGGCGATTTTTACGTTTTGAACGGCACAAAATCGTGGGTGACGAACGGCGGCGAAGCGGGCGTTTATCTCGTAATGGCGGCGACCGGCGAAAATAACGGGCGCAGAGAAATATCCGCTTTTTTGGTCGAAGGCGATACGGAAGGATTGGCGGTTTCGTCGGTTGAACACAAAATGGGACAACGCGCTTCAAAAACGACCGAAATGAGTTTGACGGACGTAAAAGTTCCGAAGGAAAATCTGCTCGGCGGAGTCGGAAACGGATTAAAGGTCGCGTTCAGCAGTTTGGACAACGGCAGAATCGGCATCGCGTCCGTGTCCGTCGGCATCGCGCAAGCCGCGCTCGAAGAATCTGTGAATTACGCCAAAGATCGCAACGCTTTCGGACATCCGATTGCCGAATTTCAGGCGATTCAATTCAAACTCGCGGATATGACGACAAATACGGAAGCGGCGCGTTTGCTGACGTTGCGAGCCGCCGCGATGAAGGACGCAAACCACAATCAAACCGGAACTTACGCTTCGATGGCGAAACTTTACGCTTCGGAAAACGCCAACAAAGTCTGCGCCGACGCGGTTCAAATACACGGCGGAAACGGTTATTCGCGCCATTACAACGTCGAAAAATTTTACCGCGACGCGCGAATTACGACAATTTACGAAGGCACGAGCGAAATTCAGCGCATCGTCATTTCACGCGGAATTTTGAAAGATTAAATTTATCAACCGAGCGCGGTGAAAACTCGCCGTCGAATGATTAGGATATTGCAAAATCATTCGACAACTCGCCGACCGGCTTAAAATCCGGCGCAATAACAAAATATTTTTATTGACGCGTCCCGCTGATAAAAGCTAAGATCAGAGTCGGACAGTTTTCTTTATTCCGGGTCTTAAATTCTCCAATTTTTTATTACAAACTTCTTTATATTTTTATGCCAAGTAGAATTGATGATTTATTGCGGATGGCGATGAGCTTCGGCGCGTCTGATTTGCATCTTCGCGCCGGTTCTTTTCCGGTCATTCGCGTCAACGGGGAACTGCGTCCCGTCGCGGGCGTTAATCGCCTGTCGCAGGACGAAACGCTGGAAATGGCGTTTTCGATGATGTCGAATCGTCAGAAACAGCATTTTAAAGAAGCCTACGAAGTTGACATCGGTTACGGCGTTTCGGGTTTGGGACGTTTTCGCGTCAATATCTTTCAGCAGAGAAATTCCATCGGAATCGTCGCCCGCGTTATTTCCGACACGATCAAAACCTTCAGCGAACTCGGACTTCCGCCGGTTTTGAGCAAAATTGCCGACGAACAGCGCGGCTTGATTTTAGTTACGGGAACGACCGGTTCTGGAAAATCAACGACGCTTTCGGCGATGATTGACCACATTAATCAAACGCGCAATTCGCACATCGTGACCATCGAAGACCCGATTGAATTTTTGCACAAAGACAAAAAATCGTATATCACACAGCGCGAAGTTGATGTTGACACGCGCACCTTTGCCGAAGCGTTGCGCGGCTCTCTGCGCCAAGACCCGGACGTTATTTTGGTCGGCGAAATGCGCGATTTGGAAACGATTGAAACCGCCTTAGTCGCGGCTGAAACGGGACATCTCGTTTTTTCGACCTTGCATACATTGGACGCTTCGGAAACTTTGCAGCGCATTCTTTCGGCATTTCCGCCGTTTCAGCAAAAATCAATCCGCATTCAACTCGCCGGACTTCTAAAAGCCGTCGTTTCACAGCGTTTGATGAAATCCGCCAGAGGAAACCGGCGAATTCCCGCCGTCGAAGTTTTGGTTTCCACGCCGCTGATTCGTGATTACATTCTGCACGAAGATAAAACTTCGCAGGTGCGCGACGCGATTGCCGCCGGAACTTCGCAATACGGAATGCAGACGTTCGACCAGTCGCTGTTTTATCTTTATCAATCGGAACTTATCAGTTTGGAAGAAGCCTTGCGCGGCGCGACCAACCCGGATGAATTTCGTCTGCGGCTTGCCGGCATTCAAAATACTTCAAATCAAGCCAAAGAAGAAATGGAAAAATCCAGCGTCGGCAATGTTTCCGAACTGCTTTCGAGAATGTAACAAAAAACCGCTCGAACACACCGACAAAAAGTTATTTCAACTAAATTGGCGATGTGTTCGAGCGGTTTTACGCGATCAAATTAATAATTTGCAAAACATTAAATGTTTCAATTTAAGACTTTGCAGCTTGTTCAAAGTTTTGTCAATCTAACCGGCGGGCGCGGGCGGGAAATTAAATCCTCCGCGAATAAAATTACTCAAGATGTTCAAAACGGCAGGTCCGCTGAGTGGTTCGTCAAAAGATTCGCTGACAGTCGTTGCCGGAAATCCGGTCAGCGCGACCAAATCAATGCCGCCCTGCACGGTCTGTTCTTCGCCGTCATAAATCGGCTGCGAGAGAGACGGAAGCGTGCCGCGCGAATTGAGCGTTATCCAGCCTTTTTCACCGCGAATCCGGCGCAATTCCGAAGCGTGGCGGGCTTCGACCGAATGAAAACGCAGCGCGGTAACGAGCGCGAAATTATTTGCCTGCACGTTTCCGGCTTGTCCTTTGTAAGCGCGAACGCCTAAATCTTCGGATGACTGCGCCAGTCCGATGAATGTATCAAACAGCGAAAAGACACTGTAAAGCCTGCGCCGCGCCGTAAAATCGAAATTCGGTTTAACAATCGAATTGCTGCCCAAAACGGTCAGCAGAGTCTCGCGCTGCATCACCTCGTTCAGCAAAATTCGCACGAAAACTTGGCGCAGTTCGTTCGGAATCAAGCCGGGAATATTTAGTCCGCGACTGTAAAGTTCGGTTTCAAAATACTCCGCCAGCAAACCGAGATTCAGCGCGTAAATGACTGCCGGCGTGAGCGCGAGGTCAATTGGTGTGCGGCTGCGCGGGTCAAACGCGCCGCCTGTGTCGGTTTGCGCGGCAACCGCCGCTTTGACAACTTTCTCATCAGAGAGTGCTTCCGGGCGGTCACTGAATTTTTTGACCGTTGCGGAATCTATTCCATCAAATAAATCTTGCATTTTTTTCCTCCTTGTTAAACGACGATTAATCGCGGTAAATTGTTAGCCGTTACTTGTAATCCGGTTGGCAGAAACGGGCTGGCTAAAGTTAAAACGGACAGCGGATCAAGCGCGAAATCGGCTCCGCTGTCGGCGAAAAATCCGGTTTTTGGAACTCGCAAATCACGAATTGCCGACGCGTGACGGGCTTCGACTGAAACGATTTTGCCTGCCAAAGCCAAATAATTCGTGTTTTGGATGAGCTGTCCCGCGCCGTTATAAGCCGAAACGCCCGTGTCTTCGAGAACCTGCGAGGTTGTCAAAACACTGTCGCGGCTGTTGAAATCAACGGCGGCAAAATTGAATGTGATGTCGGGAATAATCGCGGTCGGCGCGGCGGCGGTGATTACTGCTTTGAAAAACTGCCGGTGAATGCTTTCGTGATCGCGCAAATCGCTCAAAACTTGTTGTTCTTCAGCCGTCGCGCCGCTGTAAAAACCGTGGGAAGCGACCATCGCGTAAAATTGCGCTTCAAGCTGTTCCAAAAGATACGCGAAATTCAAAACCCCGACATCGCCCGAACCGAGGTCTATGGTTTGCGTAACTTGTGTCGTCTGATTAGATGATGGATTGACAAATGTCGCCGCCTTCGCCGTCTGACTGAGAGCGAGAGCCGCGAGTCCCGTGCCGCCAAGTTTTAAAAACGTCCGGCGGTCTTTCAGTTGCGCCCGATCAGCGTCAACTTCGTCCGATTGTTTTATATTTTTATGTTCTGACATAAATCTCCCTTATTCGATAATTTTTCACGTCGCCGCATATTTCGACGTGATTAAACAAAATCTTACTTTTCAGTTTCAACCCAAAGTTGAAACTTTATATGCTTGATTAATTAAAAACGTTGAATCAAAAAAACTCCCGACCCTTTCACGGCAAAAAGTTCTCGTTGACAAAGAAAGTAAAGCATTTCCTGTTCGCAGGAAATCACTTTCGGTTTGCTGTTAAAAGCAAAAATGCTATGTCAAAATTTTATACTTTCGGCACTGGTTTAGTCTATTAAAAATGAACTTTATTTTACCGCCGCGTGAATTTTTTAAAATTATTGATGTGAATCAAGAGTAGAAAATAGTTTGAAAAATTGCAGGTTTTCTCTATCTTCTCTGTGAAAACTTCGTGTTCTCCGTGTTAAAAGTAATTTCTAAACACGGAGAACACAGAGTTTTCACAGAGTTCCTTGAAAGTTTCGTGCTTTTACTCTTGATTCACATTATTGATGTTGTTATACACAACTATTCATATAAATAAAATAAATAAAAATTTCGTTCATTTATTAATTCTGCTTCTCAAATCAACGATCTCGATTTCGCTGAAATTTATTCTGCCTTCTTTCGGCGGCGCGTTGTCGGCGTAAACCGTCCATTTTATTTCCAAACTGTTTGTGTCAAATTTCGCAAAATCTTCTTTGAGCGGGATTTTCCAGCTCATTGACATATTTCTGAGCAGCGGAAAACTCGCCTTGAAATTTTCGTCGCCGAATTCCTGATTGAGGTTAAACAGCCGGTGACGATAATATTTCCCGCCGTCTTTGACGTTGATTTTGTTTTTTATCTCGCGCAAAACCGCCACCGGAACATCCAAAAGACACGCCACATATTGCGCGAACGCCGAACCGACGTTCCTCGACTGCACGATTAAATTGCAAAAAGTTTGATTTTCATCTGACGTTACTTCAATGAGGAAATTAAGCACAATATCCGGCGTTTGTTCCCGAAACATCACGTCGCGCACTTCGTAATCTTCCATCGGAACCGACTGAAAATTAAAGCGTTTATAATAACGATGATCCGATGCTTGGTGCGCGGTGTTGCTCTGCGGAATTTCGACGACGTAAACCGCGTCGTTTTCGCCCGAACTCAAATTGACCGAATGAATGACGATGCCGCCGATGCGCGGGCGAATCGCGTTGATGATTTGTTCGACCCATTCGCGCGGAAACTTCGCGCGGTCAACCGGCGTGATTTTTTCGGGCAAATGCCGTCTGTCAGATTCGGAAAACTCGCCGATGCCGTAAATTATCAGTCCGCCCGCCGCGTTCGCCATCGCGGAAACGTCCTTTGTAATTTCCTTTTTTTTGTAATCGCTTCTTTCCAGTGCTTCGGCTGATTTATATTCCAGCGTCAAAGATTCTTCGATCTCGCCGCTGATTAAGTTTCGCAGTTTTGCTTCCGTCCAATTTCGCGCCATTTTCCAATTATACAACACTTATAATCAACCGGCGTGATGATAAATGTATGATTGAGAACAGAAATTTTGTGAAATAGTCATTGAAGAATAAAAAATTTTAAAGCGGCAAACTGCATTGGCGCGAAAATTGAAACGCCGCCGATTTTTTGTGCTAATCTGTTGCCTGCAATGAATGTTTTAGCACCGGAAGAAATCGAACTCGAAAAAAAGCGGCGCGTTTTGGAACGGCTCAAAGATAAGCTCGCGTTTCGTGAAGAAGCGATGACCGAACTGCGCGCCGAACTCGAACAATTTGAAGCGAATTACACGATGGAAGTCGGCAGACGTTACGCCGAACTCGACGAAATCGAAGCGCAGATCGCCGAAGAAGAATTAAAGCTCGTGCCGGACGACGAGGAAATCAAAAAGCGCGTCGAAGAATTGCGCCGCAAAGCCGAAGAATCCGCCGCCGGTGCCGACGAAGAAAATTGGAAAAATTGTTCAAACAAATGGCAGCCGACTTTGGAGGCGAAAAAGGCTTATCACAAACTCGCCAAATTGATTCATCCTGATCTGGCATTCGGCGCGGAAGAAAAGGAAAGACGACACGATTTGATGGCGAAATTAAACGACGCTTATTCGGCGGGCGATCAAAATCGGTTGAATAAACTCGTCGAAGATTTCCGCGATTCGCCCGATTTGATCAGCGGCGACGCAATCGGCGACCAATTCGTGCGGGCGATTCGGCAGATTTATCAAATAAAAAATCGTCTGAAAGAACTGCGCGAAGAAAAACTTATCGTCGAACTTTCCGAACTGTTTATTCTGCGCGAAAGAGTCAACGCCGAAATGCTCGAAGGCAGAAATATGCTCAAACAAATGGCGGAACGCACCAAAACGCACATCAAAAAATCGCAGAGGCGTTTGGCAACTTTGCAAAATCTAAATTCGGCGCAGGAAGATTACATAAAAGAATGTTTCGGAATGGACATTTCGACTTTCCGATAAAAACGAAAAACAGTTTGGAATAAAATATTTTATTCCAAACTGTTTTTCGGCTAATAACTGAATTCAATTATTTATTGATATTATCGGCAGTGTTTTTAATCGCGTCGCCGACCGCATCAACCGTGTCGCTGACTCCGCGTTTGGCTTTGCCCCAGGTTTCCTGCGTTTTGCCTTCGGCATTTTGCGTTTCACCTTCGGCTTCTAAGTCTCGGTCGCCGGTCGCTTCGCCGACTTTATCTTTGACCCAGCCTTTCGCCTGTTCATATTTTCCTTCAACTTCATCTTGGTTTGGTGTTGACATAATTTTTTTGCTCCTTTTTTGTAAAAGTTTTGCGTATCGTTTTAGAACGACTACGCAAATTTACGAAATTGATTGCAATTTTCCTGCCAATCCAAAATCTATAATCTAAAATCCAAAATCGAGCTTACATTCCCTTGTAATTCGGACCGCCGCCGCCTTCGGTCGTCACCCAATTGATGATTTGATACGGATCGGCGATGTCGCAGGTTTTGCAGTGGACGCAGTTGGAAAAATTGACTTTTATCTCGCGCCGTCCGGTTTTGGCGTTTTCTTCCATTTCGTAAACCGCCGCCGGACAAAACCGCTGACACGGATTGCCGTATTCTTCGGCGCACGTCGTGGCGCAGATTTCCGTATCTAAAATATGCAGATGCGACGGCTGATCTTCCTCGTGCGCGACTCCGGCGTAGAAAACGTCGGTCGCTTTGTCGAAAGTCAGTTGTTTGTCGAATTTCAAATCTTTATAACGCGTGTAGTCGGCTTCGCTTTTATATTCAAAATTAACCAGCGTGTCCATTCGTTCGTGTCCGGCGACGTGATGTTCTCTCGGCATAAAACCCCACGCCAGTCCGCCGGTCAAAAATTGCAGTCCGCCGTTGACGAGTGCCGACCAGCGACCGCGCTGAAACGAAGCGTGGAAATTGCGGACGGCGAAAAGCTCGTCGTGAATCCAGCTCGCATTGACTTTTTCTTCGTAATTTTTAAGAATTTTCGCCGTAAAATCCTCGTCGTCGAACGCCATTACAATCGTTTCCGCCGCGAGCATTCCGCTTTTCATCGCCGTGTGAATTCCTTTGATACGCTGACCGTTTAGGAATGACGCGGAATCGCCGACCAGTAAAACTCCGTCGGCGTAAAGCTGCGGCATCGTGTAATAACCGCCCGCGTTGATCGTTTTCGCGCCGTATTTGAGCATTTTTCCGCCCGCCAGAATCGCGGCGACATCAGGATGAGTTTTGAATTTTTGAAATTCGTGATGCGGATCAATCATCGGATCAACATAATCTAAACCTGTTACATAACCGATGCTGACGATGTTGTTTTTCATTCCGTAAATCCAGCCGCCGCCGTAAGTTTGCGTGTCGGACGGAAAACCGAGCGTGTGAATGACGAAACCTTCATCAATATTTCCCGCCGGAACTTCCCACAATTCCTTCACGCCGAGCGAAAAAACCTGCGGCTCTTTGTCTTCGTGCAAACCTAATCGCTGCATCAGTTGCTTGGTCAATGAACCGCGCGAACCTTCGCCCAAAACCGTCACTTTGGCGAGCAGATCAACGCCGGGTTCAAAATTCGGCTTCGGATTGCCTTCTTTGTCAACTCCTTTGTCGCCCGTGCGAACGCCGATGACGCGCTCATTTTCGTCGTAAAGCATTTCCGCGCCGGGAAATTCGGGGAAAATATTGATGCCCGCTTCTTCGCATTTTTCGCCGAGCCATTCGCAAATATTGCTCAACGAGGCGATATATTTGCCGTGATTTTTGAGCGGCGGCGGCGTAATCGGCGACTTAATCTTTTTAGTTTCAGTCAGATACCAAAAAGCGTCTTCGGTAACGACCGAATCAACCGGACAGCCCTGTTCGAGAAAATCCGGCATCAATTCGCGCAAAGCAATCGGATCAACGACCGCGCCCGACAAAATATGCGCGCCGACGGCGGAACCTTTTTCGATGATGCCGATTTCCAAATCGTCAATTTTTCTGCCGGAATGTCTGCCTCGTTCGACGAGTAAGTTGTGTTCCGCAATTTTGTTTTTCAAATGCAGAGCCGCCGCCAGATTCGCCGGACCCGCGCCGACAAAAATCACGTCCATTTCCAATTGTTCGCGTTCGATCATAATTTTTTTACCTTTTAAAATGAATGGTCATTCAGTTTCTGAAAGTATATCAAAACTACTGACGATTTATAAAATTTGCAATCGCGTTTATTTATCCGTTTTTTTGCGAAATATGCCGCTGTAAGAGTATGCGCGCCTTTAACTTGGAATTTGATTGTCGGGGAAAATACTTTTTTCATCCTGAGAATACGTCAGCAATATTGCTTTATACCTTTCCGGCAGGACGCGGATTTTTTTGTTTTTGTCCGTAACGAGATGCAAAGTTTCGCCGACGGCAAGCAAAATTTGGTCGGAGGCGCGAAATATTTCGTAAACAAATTGAATTTTCCGGCTTTTGATTTCGGCAATTTTGGTGCGAATCGTCAGAACGTCTTCGTAAAACGCCGGTGATTTGTAGCGACAGGAAATTTCGGCGACAACCAACAGAGCGTCGTCTTTTTCTTCCATTTCAAGATAGGAAAAACCGCGCGCGCGGCAAAATTCGCTTCTGCCGAATTCAAACCAAATCAAATAATTGGCGTGATGAACGATGCCCATTTTGTCGGTTTCGGCGTAGCGCACACGGATTTCGGTTTCGTGCCATTCGTTCATAAGAAAAAGTTGGCTGGGAGACAGGGATTCGAACCCCGATAGGCAGATCCAGAGACTGCAGTCCTACCATTAGACGATCTCCCAACAAATGCAAACTCTAATTTATTGACAGAAAACAAAATTGTCAAATGCTTCGACCAAACCTTAAATTGACATGAGCTGCCGCTGAGTCCATAATTTTGTTCAAATCACGAAATGGAGAAAATCCTTAAAATGCCCACAGTTTATCAGAGTTACACCGCCATTTTGAAATACGGAACGCCAAAGCAGAAAGAAATAATCATAAATTTGCAAGGCTCGCTCATTCACATATTTATTACAGGTCTCGGCGGGGCATCCGGCGTTACCGAATCTGGACAATCGAGATTCAACACAGAGATTAATTAACAAGGAATTTATGGATGTCTTTCGGGCTTACAGTGAATTGCGGCTGCGAATTGACCCGGTAACGGCACAAACCAGTGTCGGTTTGGAAGGCACATTAGTTCACGAATCAAGACACGCTTATCATATAGCTCTGGTGATCTCGGAATTTTCATCCGGCAAAAAAAATCCTTATAATCCGACCAGATTTGAAGTGGAATATGCGGCTCACTTAGCATATATCGAATATGTAAATCAAGCCGTCAAGTTGAATCACCCGGACAAAAACGCTTTTATTAATCAAGCGGTAAATTCTCTCCAAATTGCCAAGCAGGTAGGCAGTCGGCTTGTAATTGATGAAAAGGGAATTAGAAATAGACTGCTGAATAATCCATACAATGTTAGTGACAGTTCCAAAGGCGCAATGGGCGCAACAGTCGGCGACATTTTTAATATCCAACCGACAAAACGAATAGTGCCTTGAAGGAGTAAAGATGCGTAAAATTATCCGTGCCGTATTTTTCCTTGCTGCTTTTAGCAGCTTCGGCTGCGAACATACAAATTTGGCGGAAAATCAGGATGCCGCTATTGGGTCGTCTTCGACAACCGCTCCGACTCCGACAGCTGCCCGGAAGGGAAGACATTCAAAAGAGTTTGATGAACATTATAGTAAAGGAATGAATATTTGGACGCACGGCAAAATACCCGATGATTTACCGCAGGCGATTGAAGAATTTAAGAAAGCAGCCGCGATTGACCCGATGAATACGACATCATTTGATTGGATGATAAGGATGTACACGATTTTAAAGGACTATGACGGAGTGGCAAACAGTTTTCGGGAAATAATTAAAAGAGATCCAAAAGCCTTAAACGCACAATACGGATTGGCACAGGTTTTGGTTGAGGATTTAAAAAGGTATGACGAAGGATTGAAAGAAGCCTTAATTGCGAAAGAGAAAAAAGCCTCTTATCCGTGGGCTATTGAAGAAACACTCGGAAAAGCCTATGAAGGCAAAGGCGATATTCCAAACGCGATAAGACACTACAAAGCATACCTAAAAGACTTCAGAGATTCGAAAGATACTGATTCGACTTTGTACAAAAATATGCAGAAAAAAGTCGTCGAACTGGAGAAAATTCTTCAAAACTCGAACAGCAACTAGAGGCGAAGAACCGGATCAAAATCGAAAAAATAATTAGTGGTCAAAACAATGAAATTATTGATTTTTTGTTTATTGTTTAGCTTATCTTCTTGCATCAAGGCTCAGAATAATAGTCCTTCTGCATCTGAAAACAGACAAACCACGCCGCAAATCAAGGAAAAGAATACTTCCGATGTAAATTTTTGTGAGTTAATAGGATCGCCCGAAAAGTTCGAGCAGAAATTAGTAGAAGTTAAAGCAGTATATAGATACGGTTTTGAATGGTCGGAATTCTACTCATTGAAATGCTCGACGAAAAAACGCATTTGGGTAGAAAAAACCGATACCAAATGTGAGAATACCAACCAAATAGATAAAATGGATTTTGCAGGTATGGGCGGCAGAACTTTTGGAGTTGTGGCTGTCGGAAGACTTGTTGCAGGAAAAGAGTCTTACGGATATATGAACGAGTTTGATTATTTGTTCAAGGTCGAGTGTTTTAAACGAGTCGAAATGCTTGATAAAGAAGGTTACGTTCCGCAGGCACTCACACTGCCGCAACGGAATAAAATTGAAGCATTTGAAAAATCAAATTGAAAAATTTTATTTATAATGCTTCAAAACAAGATTTTAGCTGCACGAATGTATGCAAAAAAACTTATTTATAATCATTTTTTTGGTTGCTTCAATAAATCTTTCGTGTGAGAACACGGTTTTAATGCAAGATCAAAAAACGGTTAACCTTCAACCATCTCCAACAGTTACTCCGAACGAAAACAGCTTGAACAAACAGGAGTTTGATAAACATTACTGGGAAGGAATAAGAATAAGGAACAATGGAAAGTTTCCTGATGATATGCCTCAAGCAATAGATGAATTTAAGAAAGCCGCAGAAATTGACTCTAAGAATACTACATCATACTGGATGATGGTAGAGATATTCACTTCTTTGAAGAAGTATGATGAAGTTGAAGCTGGTTACCGCAAAATATTGGAAAGAAGCCCTGAAGATTTAAGGGCGCAATGGGGATTGGCGCAAGTTTTGGTCGAGGACTCAAAGAAATATGAGGAAGGATTAAAAGAAGCCTTGATTGCCAAAGAGAAAAAAGCAACGTATCCGTTTCTTATTGAAAAAGTGATCGGTAAAGCCTACGAAGGTTTAGGAGATATTCCGAGTGCAATAGAACATTATAAAATTTACAGAAAAGGATATAAAACTTTCACTTCTAATGATGATAAAGAAATAGAAACAAAAATAATGGAATTGGAAAAAATATCTCACAATTCCAACACTCAAAACTAATCTCTAAACACCTGATATAAAGTTTAGTCCGAAGTTTATTATGAAGTCATAACAAACCGGATAGATAACAGGAAGTTGCCCGCGATAAAAACGCAAAAAAAGACGAATAAGAAAAATATATTTTGGATGATGGTTTATTTTTGCCTCTTTTCGCATCCTTATTGCGGGCAAAACTTTTTGTTTCCGGCTAGCAATTGCCGCACATTACGAGATTCCTTGTGTCAAACTTGCTTGAAAAAAAAATGACAGGCAAAATGATAGGTTATGTCGTTACAGGGAAAAGACATCGTAAATAACCGCCACGCTTTTTTTGAATATCATATTCTTGACAAATACGAAGCCGGAATCGTTTTGCAGGGAACTGAAGTCAAAAGCGTAATGGAAGGCAGAATTCAGCTCAAAGAATCTTACGTCGCGGTCAAAGACGGTGAGGTTTGGCTGTTTAATACGCATATTTCGCCGTATTCACACGGCAATAAACAGAATCACGAACCGCTGCGGACGAGAAAATTACTGCTTCACCGGCGCGAAATCGAAAAATTGCAGAAGGAAACGACGATCAAAGGAATGACTTTGGTGGTAACGAGAGTTTATTGGAACAACGGACGAATAAAATTTGAAATCGGCGTGGCGAAAGGTAAAAAACTTTATGATAAGCGCGAAACGATGAAGGAACGAACGGTCGAAAGAGAAACTCGCGCTCAGATGAAAGAGCGGTAAATTGATAAAAAGGCTAAGTTAAGTTATAGTCGAATAAATTTTTGCGGGAAAAATTTAATAAAAAATTGAGGTAAAGAATGAAGTTTCAGGCAATTACGGATAATTTTCACGAAGCGAATGCGGACGCTTTAGCGGTGGCGGTTTTCAAAGACGAAAAAGCGGCGAGCGGGCTTTTGAAAGATTTGGACAAAATGACGGGCGGACTCGTCTCTTCGGTTATCAAAACGGAAGAATTTAAGGGCGAAGCGGGTGAAACGGCTTATTTGCCTTTTGAACCGCACGGCAAAGTCAAAGCGAGCCGGCTTTTACTGATCGGTGTCGGCAGCAAAGCCGATTATAAAGCGTCCGATGTTTCGACGCTTTCAGGGACGGCGACGCGATACTTCAGAAAGCGTAATATCAAAGGCTTTGCGCTGCTGCCGCGTTCGGATGCCGATGCGGTCGAAGTGTCAGCTAACGCGATGCAGGGCGTGGTGACGAGTCAGTTTGAACTCGACAAATATCGAACGAAAGACAAAAATGACAAGACTGTTGACAATTTCGTTTTATGTATCGAAGACGCGAAGGAGAAGGATGTCAAAAACGGTTTGGAGCGCGGCGAAATTGTCGGCGATTCGATGAATTTTACCCGCGATCTGGCGAATGAACCGCCGAATATTCTGACACCGACCGAGATGGCAAATCGCGCGCAGAAAATGGCGAAGGAGACCGGAATAAGCTGTGAAATTTTCGACGAAGCCAAAATGAAAAAACTCGGAATGGGTTCACTTTTGAGCGTTACTTACGGTTCGGAACAACCGGCGAAACTGATTATATTAAAATACGAGCCGAAAAAATCAACCGGCAAAAAAGGCGAACTGCTCGCCCTCGTCGGCAAAGGCATCACGTTCGACACGGGCGGAATTTCGCTCAAAGCGGGCGAACATATGGACGCGATGAAATATGATATGTCCGGCGGCGCGACCGTTTTGGGCGCGATGCGGGCGATTGCGATGCTGAAACCGACCGTGCCGGTTCTCGGAATCGTCGCCGCAGTCGAAAATATGCCGGACGGCAACGCCTCGCGTCCGAGCGATGTCGTGACGGCTTTCAACGGCAAAACGGTTGAAATTCTCAACACCGACGCGGAAGGTCGTCTGGTTTTGGCGGACGCGGTGGCTTACGCGGAAAAACACGGCGCGACGACGATTATTGATATGGCGACGCTGACCGGCGCGGTGATTATCGCGCTCGGCGATTTGAACACCGGAATTTTGGGCAATGATCAGGAATTAGTTGACGAAATCATCGCCTGCGGCAAAGACGCGGGCGAAAATTTCTGGCAGCTTCCGGTCAGCAGCGAATACAGCAAAATGATTAAATCTGACATCGCCGATGTCAAAAATATCGGACCTTCGCGCAAAGCGGGAACGATTATGGGCGCGGTTTTCATTCAGGAATTCATTGACAAAGCGAAATGGGCGCATCTCGACATCGCGGGAACGGCGTGGGCGGACGACACAAAAGCGTTCCGGTCGAAAGGTCCGACGGCGGTCGCCGTGCGAACTTTGCTCAAATTTGTTGAAAATTCACAATAGAAAATGCGGAAGCCCGCACGAAGTAAGGGCGTGAATGATGCTCGATTAGTGCGCCCTTACTTCGTGCGGGCTTCTGCCGATAGACCAAAAAATTTAATGAAAATACACGAATATCAAGGCAAAGAACTGCTTAAACAATATGGTGTGCCGGTGCCGAACAGCATCGTCGCCCGAACGCCGGAAGAGGCTGAACAGGCGGCGAAAGATTTGGGAACTGATGTCGTCGTCGTCAAAGCGCAGATTCACGCGGGCGGGCGCGGCAAAGGCGGCGGCGTAAAACTCGCCAAATCGCCGGAAGAAGCCAAGAAAATCGCCGCCGAAATGCTCGGAATGACGCTCGTTACGCATCAGACCGGAGCGGAAGGACGCGAAGTTAAAACTTTACTGATCGAAGAAGGTCTGCCGATTGACAAGGAATTTTATCTCGGCATCACGCTCGACCGCGTTTCCGGCAAAGATGTTTTTATGGCTTCGGCGGAAGGCGGCACGGAAATTGAAGAAGTGGCGGCGAACACGCCGGAAAAGATTCTTAAAGAAACCGTCGAACCGGGACTCGGTTTGCAGCCGTTTCAGGCGCGCAATCTCGCCTTCGGGCTGGGAATTCCCGACAAACTCGTTAATCAAGCCGCGAAATTTATGATTTCGCTCTACACCGCGTTTGAAAAAATGGACGCGACGATTGTCGAGATAAATCCTTTTCTGCTGACCAAAGACGAGCGTCTGATCGCGCTCGACGCGAAAGTAAATTTTGACGACAACGCGATGTTTCGCCACAAAGATTACGCCGAACTGCGCGATTTGAGCGAAGAAGAACCGCTCGAAATCGAAGCGTCAAATTACGATTTGAACTACATCAAACTCGACGGCAACATCGGCTGTATGGTCAACGGCGCGGGTTTGGCGATGGCGACGATGGACATCATCAAACTGCACGGCGGCGAACCGGCGAACTTTCTGGATGTCGGCGGCGGCGCGTCTCAGGAACGAGTCGAACAGGCGTTTAAGATTCTGCTCGCCGACGAAAACGTCAAAGCCGTTTTAATCAACATTTTCGGCGGCATCGTCCGCTGCGATATGGTGGCGAACGGCGTAGTTGAAGCGGCAAAAAATCTCGGCGTTTCGATCCCGATTGTCGCGCGTCTCGAAGGCACGAACGTCGAAGAGGGAATGCGCGTTTTGGAAGAATCGGGCATCAATATTCTGACTGCGAAAGGAATGCGTGATGCGGCGGAAAAAGTCGTTTCGGCGGCAGGCGCGAATAACTAAACTGATACAATCGTCAATGAAATAGCGAAACCGTCTGCGTCTGCGGCGGTTTTTCTTTTTTGCGCGCTGATTGTTCAAAACTTTTCCGTTAAACCGAAAACACGCATTTATTTCATTAAATCAGCGTGTAAAATGTTATGATAAATAAAAAAACTTAAACGCGGAGAAAATGTCAATTTGAGCAAAATAAATTCATCAAAAACGGGTATCAAATTGATCGCTATTTTTGAAGCCATAAAAGGTGTCATCGGTTTAATCGCAGGATTTGGCATTTTGAGGCTGATGAACCGCGATGTCGTCGTTTTTGCCGAAGAACTGGTCGGCTTTCTGCATCTCGATTCCGAAGGCAGCATCGCGCGGCGCATCGTCGAAACCGTCACCAAACTCAATCCTTCAAATCTCAAACTTTTTTTAATTCTTTCTTTGGTTTACGCGACGGTGCGCTTTGTCGAAGCCTACGGTTTGTGGCGATTACGCGCGTGGGCGGAATGGTTTGCGATTATTTCCGGCGCGATTTATATTCCGATTGAAATTTACGAACTTGTTCAAAAACCGACTTATATTCGCGCGGGAATTTTAATTTTCAACGTCGCAATTGTCATTTATCTGTATTCGTTTCGCAAAGAACAGGTTCACGAAAAGAAAATTCACGAAAGTCAGTTACAGACGGTCAAAGCGGAATGATATATATTTGAAAGGAAAATTTTTTTCACAGGTTAGAGAATAAAACCAGCTCTTTATTCGCTTGAAATCAGTAAAATTGAAGGAGACGAATTTATGAAATTCTCGCACATTTTCTTTCTGATGTTTCTAACGCTCAATTTTTGCTCTGGCATCTTCGCTCAAAATATCAAATCTGAAGATTCCGTGAAAAGTAAGGAAAAAATTGAGTTGGAAACAAAAGCATTTGAACTTTTGGACGAAGTAACAAATGAAACCGTCTCGCTTAAACTGCCCGAAAATCGCAGTCTTGTATCGAGTCTTGCCGCAAATTTGTTGTGGGAAAAAGACGAAAAACGCGCTCGCCAACTTTTCCAAAACGCCGCCAATGAGTTAATTCAACTACAAAACACACCGCTCAACAGCCGTCAATTAAGAAATATCGAAAGAGTCGAAATTTATCGAGATATAATAATTAACAACCTGCGCGGACAGCTTGCTTACAGCATTCGCGGCAGAGATGCCGAATTCGCGCTGGAAATTCTCGCGGCAACTCGTTCGGCAGAACTCGAAAACGCCGTGCAGACTTATCGTCAAATTGTCGCACAGACCGGGAAAAATCCAGATTTATCGAAATTTAAACAGGAAGAAAGATCGAATTTGGAACGAGCGATTAATGAAATCCGTGTAGAAGATGAAATCCAAAAGGAAATCGCCAAACGAGACCCGCAAAAACTGGCTGAATTTATTCGTTCATCTTTTGCCAACGGAACATTAAACTACAATCCTCTTGATGATTTGGACGTGCTGAACAAAAAAGACCACGATTTGGCGCAGAAAGTCCTTTCAGAAATAATGTCGAAACTATCAAGCGCGGATTTTTCGGAACATTCAAGATGGATTGCCGCTTATTGGATTTACAGAAGATTCCTGTCAACAAAAAACAAGCCTGCACCTCAAAAAACGGCTGACAATAACAAACCGCTCGAACTTGATAAAAAAAGCGTCGAAAATATTGCCAATCGGGAGTTTGACTATTTTTTGGCGAAAGAACTGAGGGAAAGCGACTACAGCTTTCTCGAACGTATTCTCAATATAAGACAAATTTTGCCCGAACGATTTGCGGAGATAAAATCTAAATATGAAAACGCGAAAAACAATAACAGAGAGTGGGCAGAAGATGAGGAAACAACTGACAAACTCGGCGAAAATCCGACTTTTGAACAAGTCGTTCAAAATTCCAAAAAGCTCGCCGTTTACAGCCGCGCCAATTATTATCAAAAGTTAATCGGAAAATCTTTTGAAACCGAAGGCGAAGAAAAAACGGCGCAGATGATTGCCAAAATTCCCGACGAAAAAGATCGTGAAAAAGCGTCCGATCAGTTGAATTCACTTTCAGCGGCGAAAAAAGCGGCGAACGAAAATGCGACCGAAGCCAAACAAGCCGCGATGCAAATCAAATCCGAGCCGGACAGAATCGCCAAACTGATCGCGCTGGCAATTTCTTATCAGCAAAAGAAAACCGACGACAGTCAAAAAATCGCCGACGATTTGATGAGCGAAGCCGCCAAATTAGTTGATGAAATTCCCGAAACGTCGTCTGACTACGCCGCGCTTTTGCCGGTTATTTCAGGTTACGCGACGGTCAATCCAAATCGCGCTTTCGCGCTGCTTCCGCCGATTATCAACCAGTCGAACGAACTGCTCGACGCTTACGTTTTGCTGTCGAATTATCACGACGATTCTTATCCGAACGTCAGAGAGAATGAAATTTTTCTCGGCGGACAAGACGGTTATCACAATTACAAATACGCATACGGCGAAATCGCCAAAAAGCTGGCGGCGAGCGATTTTGAGAAAACTAAAAATCTCATTGAAAGTTTCAAACGCGCCGATGTGCGGATGATTGCCAAACTCATTTTGATTGAAAGTGTTTTGGCACATTAAACACAACAAAAATATGAAATTCACCTTATCGCTCATTTTAATTATATTTTGCAGTTTCATTTGTCAGGCGCAAAAAGCCGACGAAAAAACTGCCGCTGCCGGACAGCAAAAAATTCTCAAAAAGCAAAATATCGTTGACGAATTTGATAATCGGGCAAAAGACGTTTCACTTGCCGCCGTCAGAGTTTTCGTCAGAACACGAATGGCTGAATGGCTCTGGACAAACGGCAAAGACGAAACCGGACGCGCCGAACAAATTGCCGTCAAAGCGGTTGATGAACTTTTTGCAAAACCGGATGAAATGCCCGATTCGCGCTCTTTGAAATCAGGTTTGTTCAGACTTCTCGCCGTCAACGCCAAAGAAACGGCGGGCAAATTGCAAACGAAATATCACATCGGCGACGCGGAAGATTTGTATATTTCAGCTCCAAACTTAAATTCCAAAGGCAGCGACAAAATTCTCGCGGAGAAAATCAAAAATGCTCTCACCGAGGCAAATGATTTGGCAGCAATTCAAGCGTATTTAATGATTTTGCAAAGGCAAAAATCGCCGGAGTTCGTGCCGCTTTTATCTGAATTATTAAATATCGAGGAATCCGGCAGAAATAATTTCACGCCCGCTTCGATTTTGTGGATTGCGAATAATTTTACGGATTCGACAGTTCCGATTGGTCTAAAAATCAGGTTTTATAAATTTATTTTAAACCGCGCGAAAAATTCGCTTTTAACTTCCGACGGCGGTGAAATACATTT
The DNA here is from genome assembly GCA_965218105.1 of Pyrinomonadaceae bacterium. Lineage (GTDB taxonomy): Bacteria > Acidobacteriota > Blastocatellia > Pyrinomonadales > Pyrinomonadaceae. The sequence goes on along the minus strand of OZ244585.1, from coordinate 542,314 downwards.
TGCCGATTCTGCGCTTTTTATTATTTTGCCGGACATCATCGCCAACGCGCCCGATTTAGCGGCGGAAGCAAGCGCGATAAAATCCGCATTGTCGGCGAAAACTTCGCCCGGAGATCGTGATTATCAGGAAAGCCAAAAAAGAATCGCAGAAAGTGCGAACAAACTCGACGCTACGATTGCGGAAGCCGACAAAACCGACAATAAAAACAGAAGTCTCAGCCTTTTATCCGAAGCGTCACGGTTGGCTTCCAAAGAAGAAAAATTCAAGTTAGCCGTTGATTTGATTGAAAAAACAATTGAAGATAAATCTGAAAAGCCTTCTTCGTATTTTGAACTTTTAACTTCCGCTCACGATCAGCAGTTGGGTTTTGTAGTTCAAAATTCGTTAATCAAAACCGACTTTGATGCCGCCGAATATGCGGCGAAAAGAATTACGGACGATTTGAAGAAAGCCGACGCTTTGCGCCAAATATCTATCTATTTCTACAAGCAAAAAGATGTCGGCTCGGCTCTCAACAACTACGACGAAGCCTTGAAACTCACTTTGTTGGCGGAAAACGGCGACTCAAAAATCCGTTCGCTGCTCGGTTCGGTTTCCAACGCCGCGATTATTGACCAAAGCCGTCTTTCCGAAATCGTTTCCATTACATCCGATGCGATCAACAATTTGCCGCCGCTCAACCCGGAAGACAAACCCGGAAGCGCAAATTTCAAAAAATACGTTTCGACTGTTTTGCAGACAGACTTTTTCTTGTATATTTCCGTCAGCAATCTGACGCTAAAAAACAGAAACGAAGCGGCGTATTTTGCCGGTCAAATCAATCGAAAAGAAATAAGCATTGTCGCTGATTTAGCGTTGGCGATTCAAACATTTGAGTCGAAAAAGGAGCAAGCTACTAGATAAAAACTCTGCTTTTCCGCTGATTTTCTCCGATTCGATATTTACCATTTGCCGTTTTCCATTTACCATTAACAATTATGAATTCTTTTCCCGTTTCCGAAAATGTCGCCCGAATGAAAACTTCTTCGACGTTTAAAGCGATGCAAGCCGCCGCCGAACTGCGCGAAAAAGGTTTTGACGTAATTGATTTGACCGTCGGCGAACCGGATTTTCCGACACCCGAATTTATCAAAAATCTGGCAATCGAGGGTTTAGACAAAGGTTTGACGAAATATACGCCGAGCGCGGGAATGAAAACTTTCACCGAATCGGTCGCTGAATTTTACATTGAACAATTCGGCGCAAATGTTTCACAAAAAGAAGTTGCCGCGTCGTGCGGCGGAAAACAGGCACTTTTTAACGCCGCCTGCACGATTTTAAATGAAGGCGACGATTGTTTGATTCCGAAACCATACTGGGTAACTTTCCCTGAAATCGTGACATTTTGCCGCGCCAACGCCCGTTTTATCGAAACCGAAGAAACTAATTTTGTTCTGACCGCCGAACAGGTCAAAAATTCCATCACCGAAAAAACGAAACTTTTAATCGTCAATTCGCCGAACAATCCGACCGGCGCGGTAATTTCGCCGGACGAAATGCGAAAAATCGTCGAAGTCTGCGCGGAGAGAAACGTCTATGTTTTAACCGACGAATGTTATTTGTTTTTCGTTTATCCGCCGTCGGAAGTTTTCACGTCCGCCGTTTTGCCGGAAGATTTGCGAAAATTCGTCTGCGTCGCGGGCAGTTTTTCAAAAACTTACGCGATGACCGGCTGGCGCATCGGTTATACGATTGCCAATGAAGAATGGACAAACGCGATGATAAAACTGCAAAGTCATTCGGCGACGCATCCGACGAGTTTCGTGCAGTACGCCTGCGCCCGCGCGATGGAACGGCGCGAAGAATCAATGAACGCCGTGCAGTCAATGCTTGCCGAATATAAAAAACGCCGCGATTGGCTGATTCCCGAACTGCAAAAAATCGAAGGTTTCAAATGTGAAATGCCCGAAGGCGCGTTTTACGCTTTTCTCGATGTGCGCGATTTGCTGGGCGAAAAATTTAAAACTTCGGCGGATGTCGCCGATTATTTATTAAACGAAGCGCAGGTTGTTACGACCAACGGCACAGGTTTTGGCGCGGACGGATTTTTGCGGCTTTCCTACGCGACTTCGATGCAAAATCTGGAAACGGCAATCGAACGACTGAAAAAATTGTTTAATTCCAAAATCCAAACAGCTTAATTTATGACGGATGTAATCGGTTGGGCGAGTTCGATAATTTTGCTTCTCACGCTCATCAAGCAGGTTTATAAACAGTGGAAAGACGGCGAAGTTGACGGCATTTCAAGCTGGCTTTTCGTCGGTCAGCTTTTGGCTTCAATCGGTTTTACAGTTTACAGTTATCTCGTCGGCAACTGGGTTTTTACAGTTACAAACGGACTTTTAACGATCAATAATATCATCGGAATTTGTCTGTATTTTTATTTTCGCAAAAATAAAAAAGAAGATTAGCCGCGAATAACGCGAATAGTACGAATTATTTCAAAAATATTTATTCGTGATATTCGTGATATTCGTGGCAAAAAATTCTACTTCCCGCCGGTCATCAACAAACCGATTTCTTCGTTTGAAGTCGTTTTCGGATCAACTTCGCCGACGAATTCGCCTTTGTAAATCACCAAAATTCTGTCAGCCAAAGCCGTAACTTCTTCGAGTTCGGCGGAAACCAACAAAATTGCGCTTCCCGAATCTCTTAATGCAATTAATTTCCGATGAATAAATTCAATCGCGCCGATGTCCACGCCGCGCGTCGGTTGTGAAACTAAAAGCAATTTCGGGTTTAACTCGAATTCTCTGCCGATAATTAATTTTTGCTGATTTCCGCCCGACAGATTTTTCGCCGCGAGTTCGGGATTCGGCGGACGCACGTCGAAATTTTGAATTATTTCTTTGGTGCGCGTCGCAATTGCCGAAGAATTCAAAAATCCGCTCGAAGTCACTGGCGGGCGATAATGAACGCCGAGAATTGCATTTTCTTCCAAATCCGAATCGAGCAGAAGTCCGCGTTTATGACGATCTTCGGGAATATGCGCGATGCCGAGTTCTTTGCGCTTTCGCGCCGTCGTCGAAGTTATATCTTTGCCGAAAAGTTCAACCGTACCGTTATTTGCCGGAATCAAACCCGCAATCGCTTCGATCAGTTCGGTTTGTCCGTTGCCTTCGATGCCGGCGATGCCGACGATTTCACCGGCGCGAACGCTAAACGAAACATTATTCAAAGATTCGCCGTGTTTGCTCGCCACCGAAAGATTTTTCACGTTCAAAATCGCATTTTGCGGATGCGCGTCGGTTTTCTCGACACGCAGCAGAACATCGCGCCCGACGATCATTCGCGCCAAATCTTTGGCGTTTGTTTCCGAAGTTTTGACGCTGCCGACGACTTTGCCGTCGCGCATCACGGTTACATCGTCGGAAATCGCCAGCACTTCTTCGAGTTTGTGCGTGATAATCACGACGGTTTTGCCCTGATTTTTCATCAGGCGCAGAATATTGAAAAAATCTTCGACTTCCTGCGGCGTTAAAACGGCGGTCGGTTCATCCAAAATTAAAAGCTGTGCGTTGCGATAAAGTGCCTTTAAAAGTTCAACTCTCTGCTGCGCGCCGACGGAAATATCTTCTATATACGCTTGCGGATTTACGCCCAACCGGAGTTCGTTCGACAACGCCAGAATATCGGCATTTGCCTTGTCCAAATCGAGATTAAACGCGCCGCCGGTTTCCGCCCCAAGCACGATATTTTCGGCGACCGTCATCGTGTCAACGAGCATAAAATGCTGGTGAACCATCCCGATTCCGAGTTTAATCGCGTCTTCCGGCGATTTGATGTTGACAATATTTTCGTCAACCAAAATCTCGCCGCTGTCAGCCGCGTAAAAACCGTAAGCGACGCGCATAATCGTAGATTTGCCCGCGCCGTTTTCGCCGACAATCGCGTGAATCGTGCCTTTTTCGATTTTGATTGAAACATCGTTGTTGGCGACGACATCGCCGAATGTTTTTGTAATGTTTTTTAGTTCGAGCATTAAAAATAGCCTTTTTTAGTGAACATTCTTATCAAATCTACAACTCCGTAAATTAACAGGAATACGACAAATAAATTTATAAACTTCTGAGATTTTGTTTTGTAATAGTAGAAGAAAAAAACGAATCCTACGCAAAATACAGTTGAGGAAAACAAACGTAAAAGATTTCCGTCAATTATGCTGAAAACTGTAAGGATTAATCCTAAAACAATGGCGAGAACGGCAAATATTTGCATAGTTTATTATTATGGTTTTTCGTCAAAAATCAAAACATTGCTAATTTCGACAATAAGATTTCCGAATACCTGACAATGTTTTTTAGTTCAAACGCTCTTAAAATTTTTTGACTTTTTGCCTCAGCCAAATTTCGATTTCGTCAACTCCCCAAATGTCAGCTTCGATATTTAATGAAAGTTCGACAATTTCCGAAAGCGTGGTTTGCAAGCTATAACCGTTGCGAAAAAGAAAAGAATCTGTCAGCGCAGTTGCGGTTCGTTTGTTTCCGCCGTGCCACGGGTGATTTTTGATAAATCCGAAAAGAAGTGTCGCAGATTGGCGAATAATGTCGGCATTTTCGTAAACGGCGGCGTGTTTCGGTCTGGCAAGTGCCGACTCGATTAGATTCGGCTCGGCAATTCCAATGCGTGTTTCGCCAAATCCGAACAAAATTTCAAAATGCAGCGCGACGGCTTCAAGATATTCAATATAAAGAATTTCCTTAGTCGCCAAGTCGTTTCAGCTCCTCGAAACTTTCCCGATATTTATTTATTAATCTGTCGGATTCACTTTTGATTTCATCGGTAACATTAACTAATTCTCCGCTTATTTTGCCGTTGTGAACTGTTAAGACAAGATATGAATTCGGCGACAGATTATTTTCCCTTCTCACCGAATCCGGCAACTCTACTTTCCACGAAAAAGCATCGCTGACAGTTTCGGCAGACGCGCTTTTTGTTTCTCGTATATCTAAAACCTCAGGCATTACATTCTCCTTGATTTGAAATAAACTATAATAACATTCATCAAATATTTACTTCGCCATCGCGTCCGTCACTTTTATTTGACCGCCGACGATTTCCTTTTTCGCTTCCTCAACCTTTTTTATCACATCAGGCGAAATCAAACCTTTATTATTTTCATCCATCGCATACGCCACGCCGTCTTTATCCAAACCGAACGAATGAAAACCACCGGCAAATTTCCCCCGGACGACTTCCTTGACGACATCGTAAACGGCGTTGTCAACGCGTTTGACCATCGAAGTTAAAACGTAGCCCGGTCGCTGTCCGTTTTGGTTGGAATCCACGCCGATGACGAATTTATTCGCTTCACCGTTCGCATTTTTGCCGTATTGTTCAACCGCGTCGAACGCGCCCAAACCGGAATTTCCCGCCGCCGTGAAAATCACGTCCGCGCCTTTGTCTATCTGCGCCAGCGCGAGTTCCTTGCCTTTGCCCGGATTGTTCCACGCCGTATCGGTTACGCCGACGTAGCTGTCAACGATTTTGACGTTCGGATTGACGGCGCGCGCGCCTTCTTCGTAACCCGTTTCAAATTTGTGAATCAGCGGAATATCCATTCCGCCGACGAAGCCTAAAACGCCGGTTTTCGATTTCGCCGCCGCGATCATTCCGACCAAATACGAACCTTCGTGTTCGCGGAAAACCAACGATGCGACGTTCGGCAGCGGTTTGCCGTCTTTGTCCGTAATTACGCCGTCAACGATGGCAAATTTGATGTTCGGATAATCTTCGGCGACCTTTTGCATAATCGGACCTTGGGCGAAACCGACACCGATAATTAAATCGAAATTTCGCTCGGCAAACGCCCGCATCGCCGGTTCAATCGAAGTCGGATTTCCCGGTTCGACATCGCGCAGAACGATGTCGAAATCTTTTTCGGCGCGCCGCACGCCTTCCCACGCCGCCGCGTTAAAGCTGCGGTCATTTTTGCCGCCGATGTCGAACACGATGCCGACTTTGATTTTCCCTTGGTCAGTGTTCGCTTCGGTCGCGGCGCACGAAGAAATTACAAATATCGCCGTTAAAATGAGCGCGATTTTAAAAATGTATCGAATTTTCATAACTTTTTTACGAAATAATTTCTTTGATTAATTCAGTTTTTGCCGTCGGTTGTTCAACACTTATTTTATACGCCATCTGCAATCCGGCAAGGGCTTTCACGGCTTGCGCCTCAGTGCGGCAAAAAAGCGTACCGAGCGGTTCGTGTTCTTCGATTGCATCGCCGAGTTTTTTATCGCCCGAATAACCGACCGCGTAATCAATTTCGTCGTCAATTTTTATACGTCCGCCGCCGATCAAAGAAACCGCTTTGCCGATTTCGGCGGCATCAATTTCCAAAATATAACCGCCGGCGGGCGATTTGATTTTCACTTCGAGCAGATTTTTGTCCAAAAGCATTTCCGGCGCGTCGCAGATTTTTGGATTTCCGCTTTGAAGTTTGATGTTTTCTCTCAATTTTTCCAGCGCGCCGCCGCCAGCCAGAACTTTTTTAATTTTCAGTTTTGCATTTTTTATCGAATTTTCAGTTTTCGTCAAAACCAAAATTCGCGCCGCCAATTCAATCGCTAAATCAAGCGTCGGCTTCATCAATTTGTCCGTTTCGCCGCGCAAAATCTTTAGACATTCGTAAACTTCGAGCGCGTTGCCGACGTATTTTCCGAGCGGCTGATTCATATCGGAAATGACGGCTTCGGTTTTGACATTGAAATCGTTTCCCGTTTTGACCAATGCTTTGGCAAGTTTTCGCGCATCGCGTTCCTTTTGCATAAACGCGCCGCTGCCGGTTTTCACGTCCAAAACGAGCGCGTCCAAACCTTCGGCGAGTTTTTTCGACATAATCGAAGCGACGATCAGCGGAATTGATTCAACCGTCGCCGTCGCGTCGCGCAGAGCGTAAAGTTTGCGGTCGGCGGGCGCGATTTTCGCCGTTTGTCCGGTCATCGCAAAGCCGCATTCTTTGATGATTTTTTTGAACTTTTCGGTCGAAAGATTAACATTGTAACCCGCGATTGATTCGAGTTTATCGAGCGTTCCGCCGGTGTGTCCGAGTCCGCGACCGGAAATCATCGGCACACAAACGCCGCACGCGGCAACCATCGGCGCGATCAGAAGCGAAGTTTTATCGCCGACTCCGCCGGTCGAATGTTTGTCTGCAAGCGGCGCGTCAATGTCCGAAAAATCGAGAATTTCTCCCGAATTTAACATCGCTTCGGTCAGCGCGTTCTGTTCCGACCGGCGCAAGCCGTTGATGTACATCGCCATCAAAAGCGCGGAAATTTGATAATCCGTCCACGATTTGTCGCACACGCCTTCGACAAAAGCGTTTATTTCCGACGATAAAAACTTGCCGCCGTCGCGTTTTTTTCGGATCAAATCTTGCGCGTTCATTCGTGTAACTTTATCAAAGTTTGCGGAAACAACATAATTTTGTCAAAAAAGTTGAAATTTTGCTGTTTATTTTTTTGAAATTTTGCGTCATAATATATTTACTATGATGAACTTTATCAAAACAATCGGCGCATTTTCATTAACCTTTATTCTTTCGGTGGCACTCGTCGGCGTTCCCAAAAGTATTTCCGACTTTTTGGCGCAGGATGTCGGCAACGGCTCTGAAAGGGATTTTTATGTTCAAAATCTTCTCCGTGAAGATTCATCAACGCTGGATGTGATTCATTCTTCCGAGTATAAGCAGGTTATCAGCGAATATACCGGCAGAGCGGAAAATCTGGACGACGGCGGTTTGCCGGCTGATTTTCGGGCGGCGTGGCGCGAACACGTAGCCGCGTGGCGCGAACACACGAATTTTCTCAACCAAAGCGGCAGAAATCACTGCAAAATGCACAAATATATTGCAGATAACGAAGAATTTTCCCGCGCATTTAAACAGCAGGACGCGGAAATTACGCGCACCTGGTTTAAGGTTTTATACGTCGCCAGACAACACGGCGTAGATATTCCGCGCAGTTATTACTAAAAATCAGGCGACGGAAATAGTTATCGTTCGCGGTTCATCGCCGTCGCCTTCTATTTTTACTTTGATAATTTGGTTCGAGAATGATTTTTGAAGAAGTTTTTCCGACCATTCCATAATCACAATCGCCGTTTCATCTTCTAAAATTTCGTCCAAGCCGACTGCTTTCGCAACGTCGGCTTTTTCATTTAACCGCCAGAAATCTATGTGATAAATGTCAAATTTTTCGGTTTTGTACAGATTGACGAGCGTGAAACTCGGACTCGTAACTTCGTCAATATCGAAATCAAGCGCGTCTAAAATTCCTTTGGTGAAAAGCGTTTTTCCTGCGCCGAGTCCGCCCGACAATAAAATAATTTCGCCGCCTTTTAGTGTTTCGCCGAGTTTTGCGGCGAGCGCGAATGTTTCTTCCGGCGAAAAACTTTGTATTTTTTGATTAAACATTTTTCTGTTGGTGATGATAAATTACCGCGCAATTTGAAAATATCATATTCTTCCGATTGCATAATATATTTCAGCTTACAATAATAGTTCAATGCCCGAATTACCCGAAGTCGAACTCGTTGCCAAATCATTGGACAAACTCGTCAAAAACCGCCAAATAATTTCCGCAGAACTTTTGCGGGACAGACTCGCGCCGGAAAATCCGCCCGCGGAATTCGCCGAAAAGTTAAAAAACGCGACGATAAATTCCGTCGGTCGGCGCGGCAAACATATTCTTTTCGATTTGGATAACGGCAGAACTTTAATCGTGCATCTGCGAATGAGCGGGCGTTTCAGACTTTTGCCGCCTGAGCGCGAACTGCCGAAATTTACCCACGCGATTTTTTATTTTGCGGACGAAATGCGGCTCGTTTTTTCCGATCAAAGACATTTCGGTTTTATGAAAATCGTCGAAACCGCGCAGCTTTCCGAAGCGAAGGAAATCAAAAAACTCGCGCCCGAACCGTTTTCGGAAGATTTTAATCTGAAATATTTTCGCGCGATTTTGAAAAAATCAAAAAAAAGTTTAAAAGAATTTTTGCTCGACCAGACGAAAGTTACGGGCTTGGGAAATATCTACGCGTCCGAAGCGATGTTTATGGCAAAAGTTAATCCGCAAACGCCAGCCGACAAACTTTCCGCGAAAAAAGCCGGAATTTTATTTGAAAAAATCCGCGAAGTTTTAGCCGAATCAATCGCACACGGTTCGACGATGAATGTTGACGCGGAAAATATTGACGGCAGTTATTACGGCGGCGGTTACGAATTGAGCTGGCGCGTTTACGACCGCGAAAACGAAGCGTGTGCTGTGTGCGAAACAAAAATAGAGCGGCTGAAACAAGGCGGACGTTCGACCTATTTCTGCCCGAAATGTCAAAGATAATTATTCTCCGAAATGCAGAGAGTTATTATCTTTACTTGACACTTATCCGGCAAAGCCGCATTATCTATCTTTAATAGTTCGTGGTGAGTTACAGCAACTTGCGACCACGTTAAATAATCCGCTAAACAGCAAATTAAAGATTTTAAAAAATTCTCGCGGCTGTTTAGCAGGCGGGAATTTTTTTTATCGTTATGAAAAATTTTAGAGAACTTTTGGACACGGACGGCACCTACGTCTTCGACGGCGCGGTCGGTACGCGGTTTTATGATAAAGGAATTTTTATCAACCGCAGTTATGACGAACTCAATCTCGTTCAGCCGAACATCGTGCGCGAAGTGCATAGCGAATACGTCAAAGCCGGCGCGGATGTTATCGAAACCAACACTTTCGGCGCGACGCGGCACAAATTACAGCAATACGGACTGGAAAACAAACTGCGCGAAATAAATATCGCGGGCGCGAAACTGGCGAACGAAGCGGCGGGCGAAGACGTTTTTGTCGCGGGCGCGATTGGACCTCTGGATTTACGCATCGAACCTTACGGTCCGACTTCGTTTAATGAAGCGAAAGCAATGTTTGCCGAACAGATTTCCGCGCTTTTGGAAGGCGGCGTTGATCTTTTTATTCTCGAAACTTTTTCGGATTTGTCGGAGATTCAGCAGGCGATTAAAGCTGTAAAAGAATTATGCGATTTGCCGATTGTCGCGCAGATGACGATTCAAACCGACGGCAAAACCGTTTTCGGCGCGGACGCGGAAATTGTCGCGCAGAGATTGGATCAATACGGCGCGGATGTCATCGGCTTAAACTGCGGCGTTGGTCCGACGCACATTTTGACTGCGCTCGAAAAAATGCGCGGCGCGACGACGAAAAAACTCGCCGCCCAGCCGAATGCCGGACTTCCGCGCGACGTTCAGGGACGACAATTTTATATGTCTTCGCCCGAATATATGTCGAAATTCGCCAAGCGTTTTATCAAAGCGGGCGCGAGTTTCGTCGGCGGCTGCTGCGGAACGACTCCGCAGCACATCAAACTTATCGCCGATTCGGTTCGCGCCAATAGTCCGCGTCAGGCGAAAACCAACAAAAACATCACTCAGAGCGCGCAGGTTACGGAACTTACGCCTTTTGATATTGAAGTCGTGCCAATGGAAAATCGTTCCAAATGGTCTCGCAAAATCGCTCGCGGGGAATTCGTAACGTCGGTTGAAGTTTTGCCGCCGAAAGGCTGCGACGCGGCGAAAACTCTGGATTCGATTCGTCTTTTGGTCGGCGCGGGCGTTGACGCGGTAAATATTCCAGACGGACCGCGGGCGCAAACCCGTATGAGCGCGCAGGCGACGGCGATTTTGGTCGAACAGCAAGTCGGCATCGAAGCCGTTCTGCATTATTGCTGCCGCGATAGAAATCTGCTCGGAATGATGTCCGATCTGCTCGGCGCGGCGGCTTTGGGACTGCATAATCTTTTGATTATTACGGGTGATCCGCCGAAAATGGGAACTTACCCGGACGCGACGGCGGTTTTCGATATTGACTCCATCGGTTTGACGAATATGGTCAATAAACTCAATCACGGCTTAGATTTAGGGAATAATCCGATTGGCTGTCCGACGGCTTTTTCCATCGGTGTCGGCGTAAATCCGGGCGCGATCAATCTTGATGAAGAAATCAAACGCTTTGAGTGGAAAGTCGAAGCCGGCGCGGAATATGCCATCACACAGCCGGTTTACGACACGAAACAACTGCGCGATTTTCTCAAAAAAATCGAACACGTTCGTATTCCGGTTATCGCCGGAATTTTTCCGTTTGTTTCGAGCCGCAACGCCGAATTTATGCACAACGAAGTTCCCGGCGTGGTCGTAACTGAGAAAATTTTGGACAGAATGCGAAAAGCGTCGGATATTTCCAAAGAACACGCCCGCGAAGAAGGCTTGCTGATCGCCCGTGAATCGCTGCTGGAAGTCGGAGATTTGATTCAGGGCGCGCAGGTTTCCGCGCCGTTCGGCAACGTAAAATACGCTTTGCAGGTTTTTGACGCGCTGGAAGAATTCAAAAACAAACCGGAAGCGGCGAGCGCAAACTAAGCAGCGGGAAAGAATTGCGGAGAAGTCGAACAAATGCCGCTGAAAATAATTAACAACCTTTGTAAGCCGGACGTAATCAAACAATTTGCCCGACGAAATGATTTGTCCGGCAAGATTTACAAGGTGAATATTATGGCTACTTTTCACGATCCGGTTAGTTGTTTTGCCCCTCTTGAAGTGATCGAAAGATTGCTCGAAATCCGTTCCGAACTTGGTTTTCCCGAAACTCTGTACGTAGATGATTCAATAGATTTGGCTGAGTTTTTAGACGCTTACGGTTTCGACGTTTACGCTTTTTCCAACAAAAACGAGAAAATAAATTACGGAGATTATCGCGCGTCCATTGTGCCGGGCGGCGATGTTGTTCATTGTTCAGTAACGGCGCATTAAATTTTTTAAGTCCCCAACAACTGAAGGAACGCGGAAGGTGATTCTTTATTGAAAATCCTTCCGCGTTTTTTATTTTTAAAGTTGAACCGATGTTTTTTAGTGAAATGTCGAACGCGGGCAAATTTTAATGTTCGATGAGTTTGTATTGCGGAAAAATTCTTGTTATGTTTTTTGTTTACATTTTTATTGCAAATTTGTCCGGTTACGCCATCAAAATATTCTACAATCCAAGATTTATATGACTACAAAATTTGAAGACTTTTTAAATAAATTTAACGAAAACGACTGGTTAAAATCATTAAACGAACTGCTTCCGTCAATCAATGAAGTTGACCGCACCGCCGCGCAAATCTGGTTTCGCTTTTATCCGCTGGCTTTGCACGAATACTTGCAAAACGCTGAAGATAAAGAGAAAGCCGTGCAGAATTTTATACTGCAGGGCGATTACGAATTGAAAAATCAGATTGATTCGTCGCACAAATTTCTTTACGGACATCGTTTTTGGAAGGAAACGAAAGACGCAATTGAGAAACGTGCTGAATCATTTGACGAAGTGAACGCAGTTTTGGCGAATGAAATAAAGGAAATTGCCAAAACTGCCGCCAACAATTCCAAAACCGATATTTCGCTGTTAATCGGAATCACCGCCGTCGGGTTGATGACTTTGCGGCAAGTCGGTTTTGAGGCTTTCAAAAACGCGGAAGGCAAAATTTATATTGACAAACAACACGCGAAAAAATCGGCGAAACAGATTTTAGCCGAACGCGCCAAAGACGATTCGCAGGGAATTCTCGGATTCTTGAAGACGATTGATAAAAATTGGACGGTTGTTTACGACGAAAATACGAACGACGCGCGGTTTACGTTATTTGACGCGGAAGAACTCGCGTCGGGTTCGGCGCGTGACCAGTCGAAAAACTGGAAGGAAATGGACGAACGCTGCTGGGAAGGCGTGATTCCGGTCGAATGCCGCGCGGCATCGTGCGGAACTTGCTGGGTCGGCGTTCTCGGCGGCGCGGAAAAATTGTCCGAAGTCGCGCGGCTCGAACGCAAACAGATGAAAATCTTCGGCTACAATCAATCGGACGAACCGAAACCGTTTATGCGCTTGGCGTGTCAGGCGCGAGCTTACGGCGCGGTTTCCATCGTCATTCCGCCTTGGAACGGCGTTTTCGGCAAAAAGATTTACGATAATATCGAAAAAATCGAACTCGAACCGGCGACGACTTCCGCCGTCAAACTGCGCGAAACGATTGCGGGCGCGATGTCCGATGAATAATTGAAGAGAAATTGCAGGGATAACAAGATTAAGAGGGATATTTTTTAAAATTTAAGAAATTAAGAGATTTATCCGTTTTTATCTTGTTATCTCTGCAATTTTTTTCAGTTGTCTTTGCAGCGATTTAAATTTCAACCGTTGAATTTTTTTGTTAGTATTTTGATTATGAAATACTTTTTATCGTGCCTTTTGGTTTTCGCCTTCGGACAAATCATTTTCGCGCAAACGCCGACCGACGTTAAATATCCTTTTGAAGTCAAATATTTTTCGCTGACGATTGAAAAGCAGACGGTCAAAATGGCGTATATGGACATCGCGCCGAAAACGCCGAACGGCGCGGCGGCAATTCTTTTTCACGGGAAAAATTTCAACGGCTTTTACTGGAAAGACGTGATTCCGATGCTCACTTCGCGCGGTTTTCGCGTGATTGTTCCCGACCAGATCGGCTGGGGAAAATCTGATCGTCCGAATCTTCATTACAGTTTTCATCAACTGGCGGAAAATAATAAAAAACTGCTCGATGCGCTGAACGTCAAAAAAGTCGTCGTTCTCGGTCATTCAATGGGCGGAATGCTGGCGACGCGCTTTACGCTGATGTTTCCCGACACGGTTTCCAAGCTGATTCTCGAAAATCCGATTGGACTCGAAGATTATCGAACTTTCGTACCTTACGCGCCGCTCGAAATGCTGGAACAAAACGAGTTAAAGGCGACGGACGAATTAATTGAAAACTACCAAAAAAGTTATTATCCGGTGTGGAAACCCGAATATAAACAATACGCCGACGCGCAAGCCGCCGATTTGAAGCTGAAAAACTTTCCACAAATCGCGCTCGTCAACGCGCTGACTTATCAAATGATTTACGAACAGCCGGTCGTTTATGAATTTGAAAACATCAAAGTTCCGACGCTTTTAATCATCGGTCAAGCCGACCGCACGATTGTCGGCAAAAATCGCGTTCCGAAGGAAATCGTCAATGAATACGGACAATATCCGCAACTCGGACGCGCGACGAAAAACAAAATCGAAGACGCTAAACTCGTCGAAATCGAAGGTGTCGGACACATTCCGCACATTCAAACGCCGGACAAATTCGAGCGGGCGATTGACGATTTTCTTTCACCGAACCAAAAACAATAAATCTGATTTTCGCCTTTTGATAAAGATTCATACTCAAATTAAACTTCAGTCTTTATGAAAATGGAAAATCAGACGACAAAATTTCCGCCTGTCATTTATGTGGTCATCGCTGTTCTTTTATGGAGTTCCGGCGGACTTCTGATAAAAATGACGAGCGTTTCGGGTTACGAAGTAAACTTGGGACGCTGTTTTTTCGCCGCGATCACGATTGCGCTGCTCACGAAATTCAAAGCCTTAAAAGCCGACAAATTTACGATTTTAGCGGCGATTTTCTACGTCGGCGCGCTGTCGTTTTTCGCCGTCGCCAATAAAATGACGACCGCCGCGAACGCGATTTTTCTGCAATACACCGCGCCGGTTTATATTCTGATTTTCGCGCCTTTTGTATTGAAAGAAAAATTTCGCTTTTCCGATTTGCTGACGGTTATCGTCTGCATTTTCGGAATGACGCTGTTTTTTGTTGATTCAACGCCGGTTGCAAACCTGACGGCGGAATCGCAATTCATCGGCAATATTTTGGGACTTTGTTCGGGCGTGAGTTTGGGCGGATATATTTTGCTTTTGCGGCATCCGAAAGCATACAAACAAAATCCCGCATCATCGGTTTTTTACGGCAATATTCTGGCAATTTTTGTAATGCTGCCGTTCGTCATTTTAAAACCTTCCGTCTGGACTGGCAGAGACATTTTCGCCGTAGTTATTTTGGGAGTTTTCCAAATCGGCTTGGCATATTATCTATTCACCTACGGCGTATCAAAAGGTGTGCGGAGTTTGGACGCAAGCATCATCGGTTTCATCGAACCGCTTTTAAATCCGGTGTGGGTTTTTCTGTTCATCGGCGAAAAACCGTCGAATTGGGCGATTCTCGGCGGCGCGATTATAATTGCCGCAGTTCTGCTGCACACACTTAAACAAACAAAATCCCGGAAAGAATTGAAAAAATTTGACCCGCAAGTTCAATAAATTTACGGAAACGAATTTGTCAGATACATCAAAATAATCAGCAAAATAAAATACGGAATCAAAACCGCCGCGCCCGCATAATCTTTGGCGACGCGCTGACCGAAAAAAAGCGCGGCGATTGAAGCCGCGCCGAGAATAGAAGCGTAAAATATCAAACTGACCGAACCCGCAACGAGAAAATAAACGATTCCGATGCCGCTCAAAAATCCGGTCGCCAATTCCATCACGGTAATCGCCGCCAGCATCGGCGGAACCGTTCCGCGCAAAAATGTTTTGGAAAAATGTCCGGTCAGCCATTCGAGATTTCCTTTCCAGTCGAAAACTTTATCGAGTCCAGATTGAACGAAAAGAATACACACCAATAATGCGCCGAACAACGCGGGAAGATTTTTGCCGAGTACTTCAATATTCATACTGAAACTATTTATAAAAAATTATTTCCTACTATTTAACTTAAAAAAAAATTATTGCGCGACAGGACGCGATGTTGTGAGTAAAATCACGGAAGAGCTGGCAAGTCGCAGCTTTTTCTGCGAATTAAATTGTATCATTTGTAAATTTCGACCACAGGTTTTCCTTCGCTGTTGATATAAGCGCGATACATTCCTTCGGAATTGAATGAAACTCCGATGTTTCCGAAGTTGTCAATGGCGATTACGCCGCCGTCGCCGCCGAGAGATTTAACTTTGTCCATTTCCGCGTCAACTGCTTGCTGGACAGGCATTGCGCGATATTCCATCATTGCTGAAATGTCTCGCGCCACGCCCAGACGGATAAAATATTCGCCCCAGCCGGTCGCGCTGACGGCGCAGGTTTTGTTGCTGGCGTAAGTTCCCGCGCCGATAATCGGAGCGTCGCCGATGCGTCCGAATTTTTTATTCGTCATTCCGCCCGTTGAAGTTCCCGCCGCCAGATTTCCGTCTTTATCCAGAGCAACCGCGCCGACCGTGCCGAATCTGTTTTCGGGAAGTCTTTGCGTTTCGGTCATCATTTGCAGCAGTGGATTTTCGTAGTTCATACTTTGAACCTTGGGTTTTCGATTTTCGATTTTCGATTTTTCCTTTTCTTCATTGAGAATTTTTTGCAGCGAGTCGTAGCGGCTTTGCACAAAAAAGTATTTTTCCGGCACGAGTTCGATATTTTGTTCTTTGGCAAATTTTTCCGCGCTGTCGCCCGCCAACATAACGTGCGGTGATTTTTCCATCACGGCACGCGCCAGATTTATCGGATTTTTAACGTGATGTAATCCGGCGACCGCACCCGCCGCCAGAGTTTTTCCTTCCATAATCGAAGCATCGAGTTCATTTTTGCCGTCAGCGGTAAAAACCGCGCCTTTTCCGGCGTTAAAAAGCGGTGAATCTTCCAAAATATTGATCGCCGTCTGCACCGCGTCTGTCGAAGTCTTGCCGTTTTGTAAGGCTTTGTAACCCGCCGTCAACGCCTCTTCCAGCTTCGCGCGGTATTCTTTTTCTTTTTCCGGCGACAAATCACCTTTGCGAATTACGCCCGCGCCGCCGTGTATGACAAACCCCAAACGAGGATTTTGCGGTGATTGTAACTGATTTATGGAAGGATGCGGCGCTTTTTGCGCCGAAATTGTCAACGGCGGAATCAACAGAAAAAGCATCAATAAAAATGCAGTTATTATTTTCATTTATTTTGCTCCGAGAAAGTTTGAAAAAACGAAAACAGCTTACCATATATTGAAAAAGCGATAAATCTAAAAAGTTAAACTCAAGATTTATCGCTGCTATTTGGAATTTATCGAAAATTAATTGTCTGATTTTTTTCCTTTTCGGTTCATCATTTTATCGCCCGCGTTCATTTTTGAAAGCATTGTTATTATGTCGGTCGGTTCAGCGCGCTTCTTGTAATCAGGTTCGAGAAAAGCGTAAGTAATTTCGCCTTTTTGATTGACGATATACGTTGCCGAAAGCGGCAAATCCGGCGTTTCCGTTTCGTTTTGCTTGACCAAATCAACACCGAAACCTTTATATTTTTCGTTCGTGCCGGAATCGAGTTGGTAAACGATTCCGAACTTCCGCGCCGTTTCCAGTTTCGGGTCGCTCAATACATCAAAACTGACCTTGTTTTTCTGTGCGACCGACAATGATTTGTCGGGATTTTCCACCGAAATCGCTACGATATTTGCATTTTGCGCTTGTATTTGTGAAACATTATCCTGCAATTTTTTCAAATAAAGATTGCAATAGGGACACCACGCGCCGCGATAAAAAACAACTACGAGGTTTCCACGTTTGAGCAAATCTGAACTGACAACAGATTTTCCGTTGGCATTCGAAAGCGTGAACGAAGGCATTTTCGCGCCCACATTCAAAGCCTTTTTCGCTGCTTCCTGAGGTGAAATCTCTTGAGCTGTTTTTACAATGTTTTGCGACATCATATCTTGCGAAAATGCGTTAAAAGTCAAAATAAGTGACAGCAACACCAATAAAAATAATTTTTTGTTCATAAATCCTCCGATCAAGTTTAAAAGTTTTTCTACAACAGTAATGCGCTGATCTGCAATATTTATTCCGAAATTATCAAGAGATTAAATTTTTCCCGCCTCGAACCAGATTTTAGGAATTGCAGAAATTTTCTGCAATTTAGTGGTATGCGCGCGTCTGATAAAAATATTGTAATTTTGTTTCTCGATTTTATCCAAAATTTTCGAGTAAAGCCGCGCCGCCAGCAAAACTGTAAACCTCGTGTCTTTTTCGAGCAGGGAAATACCTTTTTCGGCTTCGGAATAATAAAATTCGGCTCTTTCGATTTCAAATTTCATCAACTCGACAAAGTTTTTATCAAATTTGCCGGCAAAAATTTGTTCTTCGGAAACATTAAATTTCCGCAAATCTTCCTGCGGCAGATAAATTCGGTTCATCGCGGCATCTTCTTTGACATCGCGTAAAATGTTGGTCAACTGCATCGCAATTCCCAACGCTTCGGCATATTTCAAGGTTATTTCTTCCGTGTAACCGAAAATTTCCGACGACATCAAACCGACGGTCGAAGCGACCCGGTAACAATAAATATAAAGTTCGTCAAAAGTTTCGTAGCGGTTAATATGAGTGTCGGAAAGAACGCCCTTCATCAAATCCAGAGCGAGTTCCTGCCTGATATTGTAAGTTTTCAGCAAATCCCGCCACGCCGTTAAAACGAGACTCTGGTTTGCGGTTTGCGGTTTTTGATTTTCGGTTTTGTCAAAGACCGAATTCAACTGAAGTTTCCAATTTTCAACCGCTTCGATTGCTTGCTTTTCGCTTGAAACTTCCGCTTCGTCAACTTCGTCGTCAATATGGCGGCATAATGCGTAAAGCGCGTAAATCGGCTTTTGCTTGTGTTCGGGCAGAAATTTAGCGGCGAAATAAAAGCTCTTGGCGTGATTTTTGGTGACGTTTTGGCAGTATTTGTAGGCGGCTTTAATTTCGGTCGGCGAATTTGACATTAAAAATTTTGACGTTTTTATAAATTCGTTTTAAAATCACATCTGAAGAAATCGCTGACGCTGTTATTTTCAACAGAACTTTTTAACATCATACACATTTTACGGAATCAATAAAAATGAAGAATTTAATTCATCCAAAACTCTTCTCGACAAAAAATTACGGGAATATAAAATATGCAGCGGCAATTTTGCCAATAATATTTTGTCTGTTTGCAAGCACTTTTGCTCAACAGGAAACTTTAAAATTATCAACTCAAGATGAAATTAAAAACGAAATCGCGCTCGTTCCCTGTAAAAACAAGGAAAGGCTCGAAGGCGTTAAATCTTTGTTTCGGCAAATGGGCGCGAGTGATTCTGACATTACGGTTGAAGATTTGAAAGGTGTGCGAAATGTCATAATCACTAAAAAAGGGAAAACGAATGAAACTGTTATTGTCGGCGCGCATTACGACAAAGTTTCCGACGGTTGCGGGGCGATTGATAATTGGACGGGCGTGGTTATCATCGCTAATCTATATAAAACTCTGAGAACTACTGAGACCGACAAAACCTATATATTTGTTGCCTTTGACAAAGAGGAAATTGGTCTGATCGGTTCAAATGCGTTGGCTAAAACAATTACAAAAGAACAAAAAAGCAATACTTGTTCGATGGTCAATCTGGACAGTTTCGGATTCGGTTACCCGCAGATTTTGGACAACACTTCAAATTCAAAGATGACAAATTTCGCGGCAAATTTAGCCAAAGAATTGGAAATGCCTTTTTCACACGCTTCGCTGGCAGGAGCAGCCGACGCTGATTCGACATCTTTCAACGAAAAAGATATTCCCGCCGTAACCTTTCACGGTCTGTCCGCTAAATGGCAGAATTATCTTCACAGTAACAACGACAAAGTTGAAAATATAAATGTTTCGAGCGTGTTTGTCGGCTATAATTTTCTGCTGCGATTTCTCGGAAAATTAGACGCGGAAAGTTGTAATTCATTCAAGAAATAATAAAAAAGTCTGCGGGCAACTATTATTTTTGGCGTTTTAGTTCGCGTTCTTTCTTAAAATCCGCGTCGGCTAAATCTTTTTTGCCCTGTTTGGCATAAGTTACGCCGCGGTTTTGATATGCGCCGTAGCTTTTCGGGTCTATATTTATTACTTTTGTAAAATCGCTGACGGCTTTGTCGAGTTCATCTTTTTTGTAATAAGCGATGCCGCGAAAAAAATAAAAATCAGCCGCGTTGCCGCTGTTGTTGAATGTGAGAGCTTTTGTATAATCGGCAATCGCTTCGTTATATTTTTTTTGATTCAAAAATGATCTGCCGCGACTGCCGTAAAGTAAAGCAAATTCAGGGTTTATTAGAATCGCGTTGTTAAAATCCGAAATCGCGCTTTCATCTCGGTTCGTTTTCTGGTAAACCAATCCGCGCAAACCGTAAGCGGGAGGATTTTTCGAGTCGAGCCGAATTGTTTCGGTAAAATCAATGAGAGCTTTGGGATAATTTTCCTGATTGTAATAAGCGTTGCCGCGACCTAAATACGCCGCCGCGTTTCCACTTTGCAGACTTAAAGATTTGTTAAAATCGGCAATGGCGAGATTGTTTTCATCTTTTGCAAGATACACATTTCCCCGGCTGATGTAAGCGTCCGCGTCATTAGGGTTCAATTCGAGAGCTTTGTTGCAGTCGGTCATCGCCAAAACAAATTGCCGATTATCGAGATAAGTTTGGCAGCGTCCGCTGTAAGACACGCTCTGCTTCGGGTCTGTTTTGATCGCTTCCGTATAATCGGCAATCGCTTTGTCAAAATTTAACAAAGACTTTTGATCCGAACCGCGCCGGCGGTAGATTTCCGCATCGGTCAATCCTAAATTTACCGCTTCGTTATAATCGGCAACCGCTTTTTCACCTTCGCCCGCGAAATGATAAGCATCGGCGCGTCCTTTGAAGGCTTCCGCCGATTCGGGATTTATATCTACGGCTTGGTCAAATTCACCCAACGCTTCGTCATATCGTTTTTTTTCGAGATAATTCGTCCCTTGCCGCAAATGTTCCGCAAATTTTTCCGATTGAAAACTTTGGTAGGATGAAACGGCAAACCAACCGGCTAAAATCAGGAGAATCATCAAACCGCCGATGACCGGAATTTTGTATTCGTTTACATATTTCCAAATTGAGTCTTGCGGCGAATCAAGTTGCAGGGAATCGGCACTTTCCACTGTCGAAACCGGTCGCAGAGAATTGGCACTTTCCGCCGTCAAGACCGCTGTTTCCGGTATTGTTTCAGCGGATTTTTTTTTCGTCTTTTCAATTTCGAGGCTGGCGGGAGAATCTGACAAATTTGTTTCAAAAGCCGATGCCGTTTGATTGGATATTTCCGGTTTCGTTTGAATATTTTCAACAATTTCGAGCGTTTTATTCTGCTTTGGCTGAATATTTTCAACAAGTTCGGGCGTTTTCACCTGAAGTGATTGGTCGTCTTTAACAACTTTGATTATTTTTTCCCGAACTGATTCGTCGTCTTTGACGACTTCAATTATTTCTTCCTGTTTGTGTTCGCTGTCTTCAACTTCGGGTAATTCTTCTTTGGGATGAATAATTTCAGCAATTTTAGGTAATTCTTCTTTGGGGTGAATAATCTCGACAATTTTAGGTAATTCTACTTGTTTAAGGCGAATAACCTCAGTAATTTCAGGTAATTTTTCTCGTTTGGGATGAATAATCTCAGCGACTTCGGGTAATTTTTCCGGTTTGGGCTGAACAATTTCAGCGACTTCGGGCAATTTCTCTTGTTTGAGACGAATGACTTCAGAAACTTCGGGCAATTTCTCTTGTTTGAGGTGAATGACTTCAGAAACTTCCGGCAATACTTTCTGATGAGAATTTTTAATTTCGTCTGTCCGCAAGATAATCTCTTCTTTATCTGCGGCGACTGCAACCGGCAAATTTTCCGCCGAAACTTCTTCTCCAAGTGCTTTGACGTAAGATTCGTACAATTCAACGACGGATTGTTGTCGCTCATTGGGTCTTTTTCCCAGTGACAGGTCAATAACAGCGGCTATTTCAGGACTGATCTCAGGATTAAATTCTGTCAAAAGCGGCGGCTGCGCCAGAAGATGTTTTCCAATTAAATAGTTTTCCGATCTTTTTTCAAAGGGAAGTTTGCCGCTGAGCATTTGAAAAAGCACAATTCCCAACGAGTAAATATCCGCGCGTGAATCAATGTTTTTACCTTCGATTTGTTCCGGCGACATATAGGCGAGAGTGCCGGCGATTCGACTGGCGAGAGTTTTTGTCGCGGAAGGCGTAACCTGGGCGATGCCGAAATCCAAAACTTTGACAAAAAGTTCGCCGGGTTTGCCGAGATGGATATTCGACGGCTTAATATCGCGGTGAACGATATTTTGCCTGTGAGCGAGCGTCAAAGCACTAGTAATTTGTTCGAGAATAATTTTTGTGTCGAACGGCGAAATTTTTTCAAACTGCCGTAATTCCTGTTCCAGCGTGCGACCTTCCAGCCATTCCATCACCAGATAAGCGATGCCGAAATCTTCGCCGACATCCGTTACGGCGACGATGTGCGGATGATTTAACGCTCCCGCCGCCTGCGCTTCACGCTGAAAAAGCTCACGCGCCTGTTGAGCAACGTCTTCCTTTAGATCGGGTTTGAGAATTTTGACGGCGACAGTTCTGCCGATCTTCTGGTCGGTAGCTCGATAAACCGCGCCGAAACTTCCCGGAACAATAAATTCATCAATCGTATAACGCTCATTAAAAATCTCACCAATCAAACGGTAAGGATCGCGTCTTGGTGTTTCTTCACTCATAAGAAATTATTATTGATGACAATGATAATCTTAAACTATATATGTTTTCAAGACAAGGAAATTTGACAAATTATCAGATGAAATTACAGTCAATTTCGGCATTAACTTATCATCTGTGAAAAATTATCTGACGATTTGACTGACGACTTTGCCGCCGATGATCGTTCCGGTGCAGTGCGTCGTGTATTCAAACGGGTCGCCGTCATACATCGCCACATCCGCGTCTTTGCCTTTTTCGAGCGAGCCGATTTTGGCATCCAAGCCGAGAATTTTCGCCGCGTCAATCGTGATCGTCGCTAATGCGTCGCGTCGGGAAAGTCCGTTTCCGGCGGCGACTCCGGCTTCAAAAAGGACGACGCGCGTTTTCGGGACGTAGGCTTCGTAACCGCTTTGCAGCGCAAACGGAATGCCCGCCGCTTTTAACTTCGCGGCATCTTCTAAACTCAGATTTTCGGTTTCGTCGGACGCGCGAAACATCGTCGGATGGACGATGACGGGAAAACCGGAAGCCTTGATTTCGTTCATCACTAATTGCGCTTCCGCCACGCCGTCGAGAATTATTTTGATGTTGAATTCCTTAGCGAGCCGAATCGCGGTGATGATGTCCTGCGCTTTCTGCGCCGTCACCAGCAGCGGAATTTCGCGGCGGACGACTTTCTGCATAATGTCCGAGCGCAGATCGCCGGTGTTCTGGCGGGCGACAATCGTTTGATCGGTGCCGTTCTGCGTCGCGCGGTTGTTTTCCGTCGGCGGATTTTCGAGCATCGAGTTCGGATTCGCCGTCGTCGGGCTGTTGTCGTTGTTGTTGCGCCCGTTGGAAGTGACGACGGTCGTCGTCGTTTTCGCCGCGTCGTCGCCTTTGCGAACGGCTTCCGTCGCGCGAATCAGTTCGGCGCGGAGCATCGCGGCTTGTTTGGCGCGTGTGCCGGGCGATTTGCCGCCGCTTCCCAACGCGCTTTCGCCGAGCGTTACGGCGACCATCGAAACGGGAATTACCGCCGCTTCGTCCGCCGTTTTGCCGACGGTTTTGGCGATCATCAACTGACCGGAAATCAACGCGCCCGGCTGATGTCCGGTGTTCATCGTCGTCACGCCGAAACTTCTCACCCAGCCGATCAGCGTTTCTTCCGGGTTGTATGCGTCAATCGCGCGCAATTCCGGCTGCATCGGCGAAGAACCGTCCAACGCCATCTGATCCTGCGGCTGATTCAGATAGCCGTTCAAACCGACGACCGTGTGCGCGTCAATCAATCCGGGCGTGACGACTTTCGCCGACATAACGCGATAATTCGCCGGAATTTTGATTTGATTCGCCGCCCCGACCGCTTCGATTTTCCCGTCCGCGCCCAACAAAATCACGCCGTTCTTGATGTTCTCGCCCGCCATCGTCCAAACGGTTTCACCTTTGACGGCGATTTGCGCTTCGCAAGTGGAAAATGGAAAGTGGAAAATGGAAAATAAAAGAATCAAAAAAACTACATTTCTTTTCTTTAAAATCCAGCACAATCCATTCACCTTTTTCACATTTTCCATTTTCCATTTTCCATTTTCCATTATTCGTTGTCCTCCTTCGCGTCGTCCGTGTCGAGCAGATTGTCTTTGCCCGCGCCGTCGCCGCCGACCGCGATTAAATAATCTTTCGGGTCTGAGCGGTCGAAAACTTTCGATCCTTCAATCCACGTCTGCAAAACGTGCGTGTAAACGCTCAAAGGATCGCCGGAAAGCACGATGAAATCAGCGTCTTTGCCCGCTTCGAGCGAGCCGACGCGCTTGTCCAAATCCAAAATTTTCGCGTTCGCCAGCGTCAGCGCGTAGAGTGCTTTTTCGGGCGAAAGTCCGCCGCGCACGCCGATTGCCGCTTCGCGCAGGAAAAAGCGCGAATCGGTGATGTAATCGTCGGTGTGAAAACCGAATAAAACTCCGGCTTTGTCCATAATCGCGGGCGTTTCAAAACGAATATCAGTCGTCTCTAATTTGCCGCCGGGCGAATCAATCAAAATTATCGAACACGGAATTTTCTGTTTGGCGATTTCGTCGGCGACTTTCCAGCCTTCGGAAACGTGATGCAGCACGAGCCGAAAACCGAATTCCCGCTGAAGCCGCAGAACCGTCATAATGTCGTCGGCGCGGTGCGTGTGAAAATGCACGACGCGTTTGCCGTCAAGCACTTCGACGAGTGCTTCCATCGCCAAATCGCGGGGCGGCATTTTCGACTGATCGCCGCCTGCCTTTTGAACTTTGTCGCGGTATTCCCGCGCTTTGACGAATTGTTCGCGCACGAGAGCGGCTTCTTTGCCGCGTGTGCCGGGAAAAACTCCGCCGCCCGCGCGCATCGGATTCGTGCCGTTGGCGAATTTGATGCCGCCCATATATTTGCCGTCCGCGCCGTAAATCAGCAAATCTTCAATTTTTTCGGCATCATCGCGCAGCTTCAGATAAAGCGTCTGCCCGCTGTCGAGATGTCCCGAACCGGGCATCACATTAACCGTCGTAATGCCGCCCGACTGCGCCCGCTGAATGCTGCCCGAACGCGGATTGACCGAATCTAAAATGCGAACGTCCGGCTGAATCGGCGATGAACCGTCCGCGCCCGCCGGTTCGCCGATATGACTGTGCGAATCAACCAAACCCGGCATAATCACTTTGCCCGCGACATCAATCTGTACGACATCGGAAGACAATCGCACGGTTCGCGCGTCGCCGACCGCCGTGATTTTGCCGTTTTGGACGAGCAGAATGCCTTGCTCAATCGGCTGCCCGACAATCGGAATTATCTTCGCGTTAATAAACGCCGTCGGTTTCTCTTGTCCGTAAACTGAACAAATAGAAAGAGTTATGACAAGCAAAATAAATAAATTTTTTTTCATTTGATTTCCTCTCACAGAATAAAAAAGAAGTGTCTATAAAGTGCAATGAATCGTCGCCACTGTCAAGAGGAAATATCGGAGCGCGGACGGCTCGTCCGCCAGAGAGAGCATACCGAATCGCTGTACGCTTCATTTTACCAGACCAAAACTTTAATGCGAGCGTTTGTCTCGCGCTTCTGCGCTCGAAGCGGACGAGCCGTCCGCGCTCCGGCTTTCAGGCAGATAAATTGTAAAAAGTGTGCCTTTTCCGTTGTTTGGAGAAACTTCGATTTTTCCGTTATGCGCCGTGATAATTCCGTAACAAACCGCCAAACCCAAACCTGTGCCTTTGCCGGTTTGTTTGGTCGTAAAAAACGGATCGAAAATCTTTTTCAGATTATTTTCGGTGATTCCGAAACCGTTATCGGCAATTTTTATTTGGATTTTATCAGATTTGAGCGAAGTTTCGATAAAAAGTTCGCCGCCTTCGGGCATCGCGTCGCGGGCGTTTAAGAAAAGGTTGAGAAAAACCTGCTGCAACTGGTCGGCATCGGCGAAAACCGGCGGCAGATTTTCCGTCAAATTTTTGTTCAAGCTCAATGATTGAAACGATTTATCGAAACTTGCCAATCTCAAACTCGAATCAATTATTTCATTAACATCAACGAGACTTTTCGCCGCCGGACGAATTCGCGCGAAATCCATCATATCTTTTGTTACCTGCGTGATGCGCGTGATTTGCGTCGAAATTAGCTTTAACTTTTCACTTGTTTCGTCGTTCAAATCGCTTTTCGCCTGCATCATTTGAATCAAAGATGAGATCGAAGCCAGCGGATTATTGACTTCGTGCGCGACTCCGGCGGCGAGCGTTCCCATCGCGGCGAGTTTTTCAGTGCGAATCAATTGTTCGTTTAATTGCCGCAACTGCTCGATGTCCGAAGCCATTTTGCGGCTCATTTCGTTAAAAGATTCGGCGAGCAAGCCGATTTCGTCGTTGCTTTTTCGCAAATCAACTTCCGTTCCGTATTCGCCTTCGGTAACTTGCACCGCCGCGACCGTAATGCGTCCGAGCGGGCGCGAAATCGTTCGCACAATTAAAAGAACGAGCAGCAGATTCGGCACGAGCGCGGAAATTATACTGAACACCACATATTTGCGCCACGCTTCAAAATTATTGCCGTCGGCAAACGCCCACCAGACAATCGGAATTTGAAAAACGATAAAGCTGACAATCGCAACGGATGCAATACTTAGAGCGATTTTATAAGCAATCGGGAACAAACGAAACTGGTCGAGCGCGGTTTGCAAGGAAAAAAGTTTGAAATTTGAAATCGCATACGCGTAAATCAAAACGCCGGGAAGCACGAAAATCGCGCTGTAAGGAAGCAGTTCGTAATTGCCGAAAAACGGCAGCGCGATGTTCGCCAGCGTCTTGAAAATTCCCGTAATAATCACCGCCCAGAGAACCGCGCCGACCTGCTGACCTTTCTGCGTGCCGCGATATTTTTGGTATTTACGAAACAAAATATACGCGCCGAAACCGAACACGAAATAAACGTAAACGACAAAAACATAAGCCAGCGGCGCGAGATCAATAAAAAATCTACCGTCCTGAAATCCGACTTTGCGCCACAAAAGCCCAAGCAGCGCGGCGGGAATCAAAACCAAACCCGGCGCGAACAAAACCGCCGCTTTTCTGCGCGGCATGCGCGAATTTTCAGGAAAAACCCACGCGAAAATCGCCAAAGAACACTGCATCAAAAGCGCGATAATAAAACTCGCCGCCGCCCACCAGCCGGAACTCGCGTTCGCCTCGTGAAAGTTCCAGAAAATCAAATCTTTCACCGTCCACAGCGCGAGAAAAGCGATAAACGCGGCGAAAGTCTGATGCGCGCGATTGCGCGGATTCGCCACGAAAACGTAAAATCCGAGCAAAACCAGCAAAAACAGCGCGAACAAATGAAGTAAAACGAGCATTGATTATTGTTTTAACTTGAATTTACAATAAAGACAATCATTTTATTTAACCGGAAATCTAATTATTTCCCTGTTCCGCTTTTTGCTCCTGTCGCTGCTGTCCGAGCCATTTTTGATAATCGGCTTTGCCGCGTTCAAAATCGGCGGCGGAAGCGTAAAAATTGTGCGAGCCGTCGTTTTTCTGGACGTTGCGGACGTAGAAAATATAATCGGTTTTGGCAGGATTGAGCGCGGCGTTGATCGCGCTTTCGGAAACGGACGAGATCGGTCCGGGCGGAATTCCGCCGAAACGCCGTGTGTTATACGGCGAATCAACTTCCAGATCGCTTTTGTTGATTACGCCGTCCCAGCGGTTTTGCATTTTGGCGATGTAAACCGCCGTTTGGTCAATGCCGAGCGGAATATTTTTGTTGATGCGGTTGTAAATTACCGACGCGACAATCGGGCGTTCGGATTCCACGCCGGATTCAGTTTCGATCAAAGAGGCAATCGTCACGATTTCGCGCGGCGTGCGTCCGAGCTGTTTGGCGCGGTCAGAATATTCGGGTTTCCATTCTTTGAAAAACTGTTCGACCATTTTTTTGATAATTTCCTGTGGTTTGGCATCGCGCGGAAAACTGTAAGTGCTTGGATATAAATAACCTTCGAGATTTTTCGCGTTCGAGTCAAAGTCTTTTATCAAACTCGTGTCGTTCATCAAATTGAGAATCGCTTTGTCATCAACCGGCGGATTCTGCGGAAATTTTTCGGCGATGCGTTTGGCGATGTCAAAGCGCGTGAAACCTTCGGGAATCGTGATTTTCGTCGTCCGCTCTTCGCCTGATTCGAGTTCTTTTAGAACCTGCATCGGCGAAATCGGCGAATTAAATTGATACTCGCCCGCCTGCAATTTGCCCGAATCGCCGAAAGTCCGCAGATAAATCAGCGTCGGAAGTTCGCTGGCAATAATGCCTTCGGCATTTAGTTTGCCGATGATTTCATTGGGCGTTGAACCTTTCGGAATGACGATATATTTGTTGGTTTTGTCGTGCTGGTGCGGTTTGTTGAGTGAACTGTAAATCCAAAACGACGAACCGGCGACGGTAATCAGTAAAAGAAGAAAAATGACGAAAAGAATTTTGGTAATTTTCATAAAAAATAATCGAAAATGCGCGGCTGCCGGAAAAGAAAATGTGATATAACCTTTGATTGCGGTTTTTGCCGAATTATTTTTCGGACGGTCGAAATCAAATACTTTATAAAAGTAAACATTTTAACATCAATTTTATTTGAAACCGCAATTGTTTCGGAAGAAAAAAATTATCCGAAAGACTAATAAAATGTCGAATTACGATGAAAGTACTGAAGTTTCAGCCGCCGCAGAAACGCCGGAATCAAATAGTGAAATTGTTGCAAATAAAGGTTTGTTGGATTATTTCGCGCTTGCTCTGACAACCTGCGGTGTCGGATACTTGCCGCTCGCGCCCGGAACTTGGGGTTCGCTTCTCGGCGTGGGAATTTATCTGCTGATCCGGTCAGCCGAAACTCCGTTCAGTATTAATTTTCTTCAACGAAGCTGGAACGCCGAACAAATAACGGCGTGGATTCACGCGTTTAATACCATTATTTTTCTCGCGTTTTGTCTGGTCGGAATTTGGGCTTCCGGCAGAGCGGCGCAGCTTTTTCAAAACAAAGACCCGCAAAAAGTCGTCGTTGACGAAGTGATGGGACAGCTTTTGGTTTTTATGTTTGTTCCGTTCGACGTGCATTGGTATTACGTTATCGCCGGATTTTTACTGTTTAGATTATTTGATATTTGGAAGCCGTATCCGATTGATTCGCTGGAAAATCTTCCCGCCGGAATCGGCGTTTGCGCCGACGATATTCTAGCCGGAATTTACGGCGGCGCGTGTCTGGCTTTGCTTTATGCCGTTAAACTCTCACTTTTTTGAAAATTTAATTTATTCATAATTTGCATCCGTCAAAATTAAAACTATTTATCTGAAAAAATAAATGAATGACAGCATAGCAACAACGATGGAGAAAAGTTTGCTCAATCTTCTTGGTTTATTTGTAATTTTTCTCAATGATTCAAATTCGCCGAAATGAGCTTTTTCTAAATCCAACATAGGCAAATAATACCAAAAATCAAATTATTAACCTAATAAAAGAAAATCTCTGTAAAATTATTCTTTGGCATCGTCGCTACCTTCAAAAATCCAGCCTTTGCGCCAGAAATAGATTAAAAGAACTGATGTGAATAAAATCATCGCGGCGACGATGTGCCAAAAGCTGTTCGGATTGTTTGAATCCGGCAGCGGCGTGTTCATTCCGTAAATTCCGGCGATCACCGACAGCGGCAGCATAATTGACGAAAAAACCGCCAAAACCTTCATCACTTCGTTGGTTTTATTCGCCGTCACCGCAAAATGAATGTCAAAAAGACTGCTGACTAAATCGCGGTAATTTTCCGACAAATCGGAAATCCGCAAAAGATGATCGTGAACGTCGCGGTAAAACGGCAGAATATGCTCGCCGATCTGCTGGAATTCGCCGTGCGAAAGTCGGTATAAAACATCCAGTTGACGTGAAGTTATGCGTTTAAGCCGCGCCACGCTGCGCCGCAAATCCATAATTTCTTCTAAAAGCAGAGTGCTGCCCTGTTTCATCATAAAAACGCGGTCTTCAAGGTCGTTGATGGCAATGTCGAAATCGTCAACCACCGGCATATAAAGATCAACGAGCTGGTCGAGAATCTGGTGAAGAAGATATGCCGCGCCGCGATCACAGGCGTAATGCGTGGCGCGGATTTGCCGTTTTACGTTGTCAATGCTTTGAAATTTTTCGCTGTGAAACGTCACGACAAAGTTTTTACCGAGATAACCGTCAAGTTCTTTGGTGACGAAATTTGCCGAATTCGTTTCGTTTTTTACGCCGTGAACGATGAAAAACAAATAATTCGGAAACGATTCGACTTTCGGCTGATTGCGCGCCTCGATACAATCTTCAATCGTCAGATAATGAAAATTGAAAATATTCTGCAATATATATTTGGCTTGTTCGACTTCGGCGGGTGTTACGGCATTTACGTCCAGCCAGACGACGTTGCTTTTGTCTGCCAGCAAATTCGGTAAATCTTCGGGCGCGAAGCCTTCTTCGACCGAATCGGCATTGTTGCGATAAACAAAAATTTCCATAAATACAAAAGTCGGAGCGCGGAACCAATCCTCGTCCTTTCGCTCCGAGCGCAGAAGCGCGAGAAAAGCCTTCGCATTCTAGTTGCGTTACTGAACTGCGGACGTTCGCAACATCGTTTCGCTCGTTGGCGGACGAGCCGTCCGCGCTCCGCTTAAATAAATTTAACTTCCAAAAATCAGTTTTTTATACTATTATCTTTGTGAAAAGCGCAACTCGAAAATGCCGCTTTTCTGTAAAATCCACTCTTTTTTCGTTCTCGAATCGCCGAGTTTGAATTGGATTATTTTAACAAAAATTTGTATATTCCCGTTCAAATTTTTGCTTTTCAAAAAACTTTTCCCATACATTTATGAAAAATTTCAAATTGACTTATTTATTCGCGCTTTTTTTGCTGGTTTTGTGTTTTTCGCCGCGTTCGGTTGCGGCAAAGGACGAATGGCTGCAAGTGCGCTCGAAAAATTTCAATCTCATCGGCAACGCGAGCGAAAAAGACATTCGCAAAGTGGCGACCAAACTCGAACAATTCCGCGAAACTTTTCGCCAGCTTTTCAGCCAGACCAATCTCAATGCGTCAATTCCGACGAACGTCATCGTATTCAAAAGCGACAACGCTTATAAACCGTTCAAACCGAAACGCGCCGACGGGAAAACCGATAATTTTATCGCCGGATATTTTCAGTCGGGCGAAGATGTCAACTACATTACGATTTCGACCGAAGGCGACGATGCCGACACTTACGGCACGATTTTTCACGAATACGTGCATTTTATTATCAACACGAATTTCGGAAAATCGGAAGTTCCGCCGTGGTTTAACGAAGGTTTAGCCGAATATTATCAAACATTCGAGATCGCCGACGATCAAAAAGTAAAACTCGGATTGCCGCAAAGCAATCATCTCGCGCTGCTTCAGCAAAATAAACTGATTCCGCTCGACACATTTTTTAAGATCAGCAACTACGCGCTTCATCAAAACGCCAATCATTCGCGCAGTATTTTTTACGCGCAGGCGTGGGCGTTGATTCATTATTTGGTGCAGGGCGGAAAAGCCGACGGTCTCAACAAATTTTTGACGCTGGCGATGAAAGATGTGCCGTCCGAAAAGGCGTTTCAAGAGGCTTTTCAAACAAGCTACGCGCAGATGGAAAAGGATTTACAAAAATATGTTTCGCAGAATTCTTACAAATATTCGCTGGTGAGTTTCAAAACCAAACTCGTTTTTGAAAACGAAATGCAGACTTCGCCGATTTCCGAAGCCGTTACCGACACATATTTGGGCGATTTGCTGTATCACACAAATCGCGCCGACGATGCCGAATCGTTTTTGCAAAAAGCGGTCGCGCTCGAACCGGATTCGAGTATGGCGAATACGTCGCTCGGAATGGTCAAAATGCGGCAGAAAAAATTTGACGAAGCGAAAAATTATTTTGAAAAAGCTATCTCGGAAAATCAAAAAAATCATCTCGCGCTTTATCAATACGCATTTTTGTTGAGCCGCGAAGGGCGCGATGAGTTCGGATATGTGCAGTCGTTTGAACCGGAAAAAGCCGCAAAAATGCGCCAGTTGCTAAAAAAGGCGATTGCTCTAAATCCTGAATTTACGGAAAGTTACGAACTTCTCGCCTTTGTTGATCTGGTCAACGACGAAGAATTGGACGAAGCCGTTTCATATCTGCAAAAAGCGTTGCGGTATCAGCCCGGAAATCAAAGATACGCGATTCGGATCGGCGAAATTTATATGCGGCAGAACAAATTTGCCGAAGCCAAAACCATCGCCGACAAAATCGCTTCGACCACCGATGACCCGGAAGTCAAAGCGCAAGCCGAACACCTCGTGGCGCAGCTTCGGCAAAGAGAAGAAATCAACGCCCGCAACGAAGAATCTCGCAAGCAGTATGAACAGGCGAGTAAAAACGGCGGTCAGCCGATTCTCGTGCGGCGCGATGCAAACGAAAAACCGCTTTCGCCCGAAGAAATCGCCAAAGAGCGCGAAGAACAAGAAATTTTTGCGATGAATCAAGCCGTCCGAAAAGCTCAATCATCCGAAAAACAGGTCGTCGGGCATATTCAAAAAATCCAGTGCAAAGGAAATGTCATAACTTATACGGTCAAAACGGATAACGAAACATTCTCGCTGACGAGCAAAGACTTTGAAAGTCTGGAATTAGTCACGCTGATTGCAGATGTCGAAAACACGCAGATCGGCTGCGACGCAAATGTCTCGGCGGTTAATACTGTTTTGACTTACAAACCGCAAGCCGACGCGAAAAATACGACGCGCGGCGAACTCGTCGCCGTTGATTTCGTCCCGAAAAATTTTCGTTTTATTGATGTCGCCAAATTTCAAGCCGAATACGACAGAAAATTCGCCTCATCACAAACGCCTCCGCCGATGAACGTCGGAGATTCCGATCCGCAGGGCAGAAACGCAATGTTACAGGCGATAAAAAGCCAGCTTCGGAAACCGCAAGCGAGTGAAAAGAGGGAACTCGGTTTTATTGAAAAGGTCGAATGCAATAATAAAGGAATGTTTTTCGTAATCAAAAACGCCGCCCAAACTTTTAAGTTGTCAGTCGCATCGCCGCAGTCAATTCAGATTCGCGCTTTTACGCCCGAAGTCGAGCAAATACAACTCGGCTGCAATCTGAAAAAAGTGGAAATTCCGGTGATTTTCACGTTCAAAGAAGAGAAAACCCTAACGGCAAAATCTGACGGTGAAATAATCTCACTCGAATTTGTGCCGAAAGGGTTTGAACTGAATAAATAAACAGAAATCAAAAAAACTACATCAGCATCAGAACCGGATTTTCGAGCATTTGTTTGAATGTCTGCAAAAATTTCGCGCCCGTCGCGCCGTCAATGACGCGGTGATCGCACGACATCGTAACCGACATTATATTTTTGACGACAATTTCGCCGTTTTCGACTACCGCTGTCGGTTTCGCTGCGCCGATGGCGAAATTCGCGGCTTCGGGCGGGTTGATGATCGCCGTAAATTCTTTGATGCCGAACATTCCCAAGTTTGAAATCGAAAATGTCGCGCCGGTATATTCTTCGGGCTGGAGTTTTTTATTGCGCGCTTTTTCGGCTAATGCTTTTATTTCTCTGGAAATTTCCGCGATGCCTTTTTTGTTCGCGCCGCGAATGACCGGCGTGATTAAACCTTCGTCAATCGCCACGGCGACACCGACATCGGCATCTTCGTAAAAACGGATTTTGTCGTCGCGGTAAGACGAATTGACAAACGGATGTTTCAGCGAAGCCATCGCCGCGACTTTGACGATCACATCGTTGACGGAAACTTTTTCGGGCGCGATGCCGTCGTTTATCTGCCTGCGAAATTCGAGCGCGTTGTCCATCTCGATTTCGACCTTTAGATAAAACGTCGGAATCGGACCGATTGACTGCGTAAGACGCTGCGCGATAATTTGCCGCATTTTTGAAGTGTTTTCTTCACGATACGCGCTCGCGCCGTGCGATTGCGAAGCCGAAAAACTCGGCGCAATCCGGGATTCTTCTTTGGAATCTGCAATCTGCGATTTGGAATCCGAAATCGCAGATTCGATGTCGCGCTTGATAATTCGTCCGCCCGGACCTGAACCGTTGATTGATTTCAAATCAACATTATTTTCCGCCGCCATTCGCGCCGCAATCGGCGACACGATTAAACGCCCGTTTTCCGATTTGGAATTTGGAATTTGGAATCTGGAATCTGCTTTCCGAGCGTCTTCTTTCGCTTCGGGGCGTTCGTAATCGTAACTGCGCCCTTCGGTTTCGGCGATTTCTTCGTCTAATTCTTCGTTGCCTTCTTTAGCGACGACGTTCGGTTTTTCGCGCGTCGGAACTCTTTCTTCGACTTTTTCCGTCGTTTGTTCGCGTTTTTCCTCTTTCGCCGACGCGCCGTTTGAAGACGCTTCATCGAGCAGCGCGGAAAAATCTTCGCCTTTTTCGCCGATGATTCCGATAATTTGACCGAGTTTCGCGTTTTCGCCGCCGGGAACGATAATCTTCAAAAGCGTTCCGGCTTCGAGCGAAGTCATTTCCATCGTCGCCTTATCGGTGTCAACTTCGGCAATCGTCTCGTTCGCTTCGATTTCATCGCCTTCGTTTTTGATCCAGCGCGCGATTTGTCCTTCGTCCATCGTCGGAGAAAGTTTCGGCATTAAAATTTTGTTCGCCATAATTAAAAATTAAACCCTTTGTAAAAAACTTTTTGTTACAAATATTTTCCGAATCCGAAAATTTAACGGGCTTTCGACAATCGCCGTCGCTTTCAGATTTTCGAAACCGGCGACGAAAAACGGTTTCTCGCAAGCCGGAACATCTTTCGTCCATTCCGGCGTGTCGAGCGATAATTCCCGACACAAAACTTCGACCGTCGAAGCTAAAAGCGCGTTGAATTTATCATTTGCCGCCGGAGAAAATTTATCAACCGCCTGCAGATTTCGGTGAAAACGAAAATCATCCACAAAATCGTAAAAGTAAACTTTCCACCATTTTTCGTCGCGGTTTATTTTTTCGGATGTTTCCTCAACTGTTATCATTTCAGATTTTCAAAAATTTCTTCCAACTGAAATTGCGTTTCGGTTTTGATTTGTTTTCGCGGATAATAATCGGCGACGATTCGCCAAATTTCATCCGTGTTTTTCAAATTCAAATGTTTTATCAAAAATTTCACATCGTCGGAATCGAAACTTTCCGCTCTCAAAGCCAAAACCTTCATTGCCAAAAGATAATCAGCGGTCGGCACGTAAACTTTGAGATTTGAAAGATCGAGCAAAATATTCTTTTCGTGTTCGACGACAAACATTTTAACGGCGAAATTCAGCCAGCCTTCGTTTAATCCGTATTTTTCGGCGATTTTGGTAATCGCGCCGCGAATAATTTTTACGGGTTCAAATATCGCATCAACATCTTTCGTCGCCGGTCGCGCCTTAAAAGCCAGACACATTGCCGCGCCGCCGTAAATACAAATTTCGCCGATGACATCTTTGGCGGCTAATTCTTC
Source organism: Pyrinomonadaceae bacterium (assembly GCA_965218105.1). Taxonomy (GTDB): domain Bacteria; phylum Acidobacteriota; class Blastocatellia; order Pyrinomonadales; family Pyrinomonadaceae. The sequence goes on along the minus strand of OZ244585.1, from coordinate 506,805 downwards.
GTTTATTTCCGATAAATATTTTTCAATTTCTTCGGCGATCATCGCATATAATTTTAAGCCGCGAGTTTTTCCTTTAATTCCTGCAAAAATTCCGTGTCGTTTAATAATTTGGCTCTCAGTTCTTTAATTTCCGAAATTTTTTTCGCTTCTTCCCTTTCAAATTTCTCGCGTAAAATTTCATTTAATAATTTTTCTACCGTTGAATTCCCGGATTTTTCCGATTCTGATTTCAAGAAATTATACAGATCGGCATCAATACGAATTTCAGCGATAACCTGACAATCACGAATTGTCATTTCACCTTTTTGGGGACGAAATTTACGTTTGATTCGTTGAAGTCCGCGAGCTTTCAATTCGTCGCTCGTTTCAATTTCCTCATATATTTTCTTCGTATTGGCTGACATAAAATTTCTCTGCTTTTCGCGCCGTTATAAATCGAATTTCGTCATCGGAAGGCATTGTATAAACCAAATAAACCAGTCCGTAAAAAGCCGTCAGACCGACAATTATAAATCGTGTTTCGTCGTGAGAAGAATGCTTCTTGTCAATTAAATCCAGCGAATAATCGTCTTCAAATATATCGAAAATCTTGTTGAAATCAATTTTGTGTTCGCTTAATACTTTATCAAATTTTTTTTCATCCCACGTGAAATTCATTTGATCCTTCGACTATAAATAACAAACTTCTTTGACCGCCGCGATGATTTTCGGAACGTCGGGCAACGCCAGTTCTTCGAGATTTTTCGCGTATGGCATCGGCGTTTCGGCGGTTGAAATTCGTTTGATCGGCGCGTCGAGATAGTCGAAAGCGTTTTCCATCACCTGATACGAAATTTCCGCGCCGACCGACGCGAAAGCGTGCGATTCTTCGGCGATGACGAGACGATTTGTCTTTTTCACCGATTTGACAATCGTGTCAATGTCAAGCGGTTTGATCGTGCGCGGGTCAACGACTTCGACCGACACGTCGAAATCTTTCTGGATTTGTTCGGCGGCTTGCATCGCCAGCGGAACGGTCATCGAACGGGCGACGATGGTGCAGTCTTTGCCTTCGCGTTTGACATCCGCCACGCCGAGCGGAATCGTAAAATCATCGCCTTCGGGAACTTCGCCTTTCAAACCGTACATTCTTTCCTGTTCGAGAAAAATCACCGGATTATTGTCGCGGATCGAAGATTTCAAAAGACCTTTCGCGTCGGCGGCGGTTGACGGCATTACGACTTTTAAGCCGGGAAAATTGGCGTAAAACGCTTCAAACGCCTGCGAATGCTGGCTTGACACTTGATAAGCCGAACCGTTCGGACCGCGAAAAACAATCGGCACATTAAATTGTCCGCCCGACATATAATACATTTTCGCCGCGTGATTGATGATCTGGTCAGCCGCGAGAATCGAAAAATTAAACGTCATAAATTCGATCACCGGACGCAGTCCAGCCATCGCCGCGCCGACACCGACCGCCGCGAAACCGAGTTCGGTAATCGGCGTGTCAACGACGCGCTTATCGCCGAATTCCTTCCAAAGCCCGCGCGTCACTTTGTACGCGCCGTCATATTCGGCGACTTCTTCGCCCATTACAAAGACGTTTTCGTCTCTCAAAATTTCTTCGCGCAACGCTTCATTCAACGCGTCGCGGATTGTCAAAATTGCCATAAAATTTTATAAATCGTTTTCGCTCAATTCGGCTAATTTCAAAAAATGTCTCAACAGTCCAACTTTCAAACTTTGATTTTTGTGAATCGGAACGGAAATTCTCGCCTCGTTTCCGCTTTTGCCGTAAATGTGATGACTGCCCTGAACTCTCAATAATTTCCAGCCGTTTTTCTCAAGCAGTTTAGCAAATTCTTTTCCCGAAACTGTTTTCATATCGCAATTTCGACAATTCTTTCATTGTTCGTAATTTGCGCCGGAGAAATGTCAACCGACAAACAGCCTTCGATTGCTTCGTAAAGATTTTGCAAAAGTTCTTCAAAAGTCTCACCCTGCGTCGCGCAGCCTCGAATTGCGGGAACTTCCGCCCAAAATCCGCCTTCTTCAGCTTCGTGAATAACAACTTTTAGCTTCATAATTAGATTTTTTCACGCAATACTTCATTCAGCGCGTCGCGGATTGTCAAAATTGCCATAAATTATTTCGTCAATTCCAATTCTTTTTCTTCCGCCCAAGCCGGTTTCAACCCGTGATATAAAACGTCAGGATCAATGTCCGCGCCGTTTTCCCAGACAATCGTGCCGGATTGTTCGTCAACTTTTACCGTCTTAAATGTTTTCTTGTCATTGCGAATCGGTTCAAAAATCTTCCCGCGCAAAAACGGTTCGAGATTTATTTCTCGCGTCGTTTCGTCAGTAAATTTCAGCTCAACGACGAAATTCCGAAGCGGTTTGACCGATTTGATTCTGACTAACTTCATAAATTAATCGAGCGGTTCGATATTCGCTAATGGTTCGCTTTGTCTGGCTCTTTCCCAATCCGCACTTAATTCCGAGCGGTGTAAATCAGCCCATTCGATGACTAAGTTATGCGCCCGTCGCGGCAATCTTCCGGCATAAATTCGCAATGTTTCGATTTCGTATAACGCTTCGTTACCGCCATATTTTGCGTGAAAATGTGGCGGCGCGTGATCGTTGTAATACATATAAATCAAGATGCCGAAAAATTGGCTGATACAGGGCATTTTAATTTAGGCGAAAACATCGGTAAACAGTTCGCTTTCATCAGGAAACGGACTTTGTTCGGCGAATTCAACCGCTTTTTGTGTCTCTTCTTTCGCCTGATTTTCGATTTCTTCAAAATCTTTTTCGGTGAAAATTTTCGCTTCTTTTAATGAGTCTTTGAACAATACAATCGGGTCGCGTTCCTGATATTTTTTGATCTCTTCGCTCGTTCTGTATTTTCCGGGATCGGACATCGAATGTCCCATATAACGATAGGCGCGAATTTCTAAAAGCGTCGGCGAACCGTCTTTTCGCGCTCGTTCAATCGCCCGCAGAGTCGCGTCGCGGACTGCCATCACGTCCATTCCGTCAACGAATTCGCCGTTCATTCCGTAACCTTCGGCTTTTTTCGCAATGCTCGAAATTGACATCGCGCGCGCCTGCGACGTTCCCATTCCGTATTTGTTGTTTTCGCAAATATAAATGCACGGTAGTTTCCACAACTGCGCCATATTCAGCGATTCGTGAAAAATTCCCTGATTGACCGCTGCTTCGCCGAAAAAACAGAGCGTTACATTGTCCGTTTCCTTGTATTTCTGCGCGTAAGCCATTCCCGTGCCGACACCGATTTGTCCGCCGACGATGCCGTGTCCGCCGAAAAAGTTTTTCTCTTTGGAAAACATGTGCATCGAGCCGCCTTTGCCGCCGACGATGCCGCCGGACTTGCCGTAAAGTTCGGCTAAAACCTGTTCGGGCGCGATGCCGGCGACCATCGCCTGCACGTGATCGCGGTAACTGGTGACGACGTAATCGCCTTCTTTCAAAGCCATCAGCGCGCCGACGGCAATCGCTTCCTGACCGATATAAAGATGACAGAAGCCGCCGATTTTCCCGATGCGGTAAACTTCCGCGCACTTCTGCTCGAAAATTCTGCCGAGAACCATTTCATAAAGCATTTCCCTGAGAAGTTCTTTATCGAGTTTCTTTATCGCCGCCAATTGCGATTTGCGGCGATTGTCGTATTCGGCTTTCGCTTCCGATAAATCTACCGTGTCCGTCAGAACTTTTTCAGTTTCTTCCGCTTTCGGGGAAGCGGTTTTGCTGTTTCCGTTGGTGGAACTTTTGGTCTTTTTAGCTGTTGTTTTTTGGCGAGTCGCTGTTTTTGACAAAATTATATAATCCTCCGCGCCGATGAAATTATCTGAATAAATTTATTAAAATTAAATGTTGAACTACTTAAAAATTATAAGCGACAAAGTGGGAATTGTGCAAAACGACAACTAAATTAGGAATAAATCGCCGCACTTTTCGCATTTTAAGGTCGAATGATGGTAAAATATTATGTTAATCCAAGTTGAAATATGCTTCTAAAATATCGCCCGATAACTTTTATAATTCTTTTAACCGCAATTTTGATTTTGCCGCTTTTTTCTTTCGCGCAAAATCCGGTTTCCTGGTCGCTCGAATCCGGTGCAAAAGGCAAAACTCTCAAAGCGGGCGAAAAAATAAAAGCCCGACTCGAAGCGAACATCGAAGGAAAATGGCATCTTTACGCCGTCGAACAGCCGGAAGGCGGACCTTTTCCGACGAAAATTACGATTGCCGAAAATCTTCCTTTCGCAATCGAGGGCAACACATCTTCGCCCGCGCCGATCACAAGATTTGATCCGAATTTTAATTTGGACACCAAGTTTTTCGCCGAAAAAGCCGAGTTTAATTTGCCGATTGCGGCGACCGGCGAGGCGGCAAATGTTGACGATTTAGCCGTTAACGTCAAATATCAAGTGTGCGACGACACGGCTTGTCTGCCGCCGAAAACCGTTAAAGTTTCGTTCAACGGTTTTGAAGATGCTCGCGGCAGTAGTCAGTTATCGGTTGTCAGTAGTCAGCAAGAATCAGATATTCAACAACCATCAATAAACAGCGAGCCACCGACAACCGACAACCGACAACTGACAACCGATTTATGGTCTTTTATCTGGCTGGCGATCACATTGGGCGCGTTGTCGCTTTTAACGCCGTGTGTTTTTCCGATGATTCCGATTACGGTTTCGTATTTCACCAATCATTCGTCGGGAAATCGCGCCAAAGCCGTCAAACTGGCAACGGTTTATTCGCTCGGAATTATCGGAACATTCACAATTTTGGGAATGCTTCTGGCGATTTTCGTCGGCGCGGCGGGAATAAATCTTTTCGCCGCCAATCCGTGGGTAAATCTTTTGATAACGGGCATTTTCCTGTTTTTTGCGTTTAATCTTTTCGGCGCGTATGAAATTACGATTCCGACGAATGTTTTAACAAAATTAGACAATTTGACGCGCAGCAAAGAAGGCGAAGGAAGCGGAATTATCGGCGCGCTGCTGATGGGTTTGACTTTTACTTTGACGAGCTTTACCTGCACTTCGCCGTTTGTCGGGACAATTTTGGTTTCCGCCGCAAACGGCGCGTGGCAGCTGCCGATGCTCGGAATGCTGGCATTTTCGAGCGTTTTCGCGCTGCCGTTTTTCGTTCTCGCGCTTGCGCCGCAACTCGTTTCGACGCTGCCGCGTGCCGGCGGCTGGATGAATTCGATTAAAGTTGCGATGGGATTTTTAGAAATCGCGGCGGCGATGAAGTTTATCTCGAATGTTGATTTGATCTGGAAATGGGGAATTTTCACGCGTCCGTTTGTGCTGGCGATTTGGATTGCCATCGGCGTAATTTTGGCGATCTATCTGCTTGGGAAATTTCAACTTCCGCACGATTCAAAACCGGAAAGAATCGGCGCGGTGCGGGTGATGTCGGCGATTCTGAGTCTGGCAATAAGTTTTTATCTGCTGACCGGACTTTTCGGCGCGCGCCTTGGCGAACTCGAATCATTTTTGCCGCCCGAAACTGAAACTTCGAGCAGCTTTTTTAACAAATCATCAAATGAAAAAACATTCGATTGGAAAGAGTTTGAAAATAATTACGAAGGCGCGTTAGCCAAAGCAAAAGCCGAAAATAAAAAGGTTTTTATAGATTTTACGGGCTATACCTGCACAAACTGCCGCTGGATGGAAGCGAATATTTTCCCGAAAAAGGAAATCGAAAACGAACTTAACAAATTCATTTTAACACGGCTTTACACCGACGACGGAAGCGAAAACAACACACGACAGCAAGCCTTTGAACAAAACACTTTCGGCACGGTCGCGCTGCCGTTTTACGCAATAATGGACGGCGACGGAAAAACGGTGGCGACATTTGCCGGTTTGACGCGCAACACGCAGGAATTTGTTGACTTTTTGCAGAAAGCGGATAAAAAGTGAAAAGATTAAAAGGTGTAAAAGTCAGAGAGTAAAATGGTTAAAGATTTCGGAAATTTGAGATTGAATAAAGTGAAAAAAATTTCAAATTTTTTTTCGCCTTTTCACTTTTTCACCTTTTAATCTTTTCACTTTTCACCGTTTTCTGATATTTTGGGCGTATGTCAAAAGTCAAAATCGAAAAATTAATCAGCGGTCTTTGCACAATTTCGGACGACAATTTCACCTGCGATAATATTTACCGATTTCTCGCGGATAATCCGGTTGATGTTGATACAATTTCACCTTTTTTTCACTGGAGCGAAAAATTTTACACGCGAAATTTGATATTCAAAGATGAGCGTTTCGAGATGATGGCAATTTGCTGGAATAAAGGTCAGGTTTCTAAAATCCACAACCACGCCGACCAAATGTGCTGGATGACCGTTCCGGTCGGCAAACTGCGCGGACAGAACTTTCGCGCTCTGGAAGTTGACGAAACAAAGGGCTTTTGCAAACTTGAAGAAACCGATAATTTTAATCTCTCCGATTGTCTTGCCGCCAAAGTCGAACTCGAAGAACCAATCCATCAAATATTGAATCTGCCGGAATTTGATGAACGCGCCGTCAGTCTGCATATTTATTCCAAACCTTTTGATAAATGTCTGTGTTACTGCCGTGAAACCGATCAAATGTCTGAAGTTTCGCTGGCTTACACAAGCATCAAAGGCAAACTTTGTGAAGGAATTTCGCTCTAAATAACGATAAATGTTTCTTCTGGAAAATTTACAGACGGTCGCCGAAGCCGATCTCTTTGCGTCGGCTGAACAGACGATTTTCGCCGCCGTTCAATGGCTCAAACTCGGAGTCGAAGCTGTCGGCGCGATGGTTATCGGTGTCGGCGCGATTTTGGCTATTTATCAATTTATCGCTCATTTCAAAGATCAACAGCCGAGCAATTTCAACCGTGTTCGCTTAACTCTCGGCAAATATCTGACTTTAGCTCTGGAATTTCAACTGGGCGCGGATATTTTGTCAACCGCAATTGCGCCGACACCACAGGAAATCGGCAAACTCGCCGCCATCGCCGCGATTAGAACCGTTCTTAATTACTTTTTAATGAAAGAGTTGACCGCCGAACAAAAGCGTGAAGAAGACAGCGCTGTCGCCGCGAATGACGAAAATTTGAAATGAAGTTGGGTGAAAAACACTGGTTAATCATTATCGGTTTGGTTTGCGTGATTTACGCGCTGCTGCGTTTCTGGCATTTGACCGACTCGTGTCTGTGGTTTGACGAAATTTTCAGCGTTCACGCCGCCGAGCATTCATTTCAAAGTTTATTTTGGTTCGTCGCGCAAGATTTAATTCACCCGCCGCTTTTCTACATTCTGCTCAAAATCTGGATTTCAATCGGCGGCGAAAATCTTTTTTGGCTGCGAAGTTTTCCGGTTTTATTTTCAATTCTCGCGCTCATTCCTTTTTGCTTTCTTTGCCGCCAATTAAAACTTTCGCCTCCCGCAACCGCCCTCGCTTTGACATTTTTGACCGTCAGCGGTTCGCTTATGAAATACGCGCAGGAAGTTAGAATGTACAGTCTTTTGTTGTGTCTGGCACTTTTTTCAATGTGGCTTTTCGCGCGGTTTTTGAATGTCGGTAAAGGAATCTGGTTTTTAACCTTTGTCAATATTCTGCTCGTTTACACACAATATTTCGGCTGGTTCATCGTTTTCACGGAAGTTTTTCTTATTTTATATTTACAGCGTATCAAAATCGGGCAGATTTTGCTGATGTTCGGCATCACATTTTTGAGTTTCACGCCCTGGATTTTCGCGGTTTGGCGGGCATCACGAATAAATGCCGACGTTGGACAAAATCTCGGCTGGGCGGTCAAACCGAATTTGCCGACGCTTTTTCAATTTTTGTTTAGTTTGCTTGAGCCGTTTTATTATCAATCAAGCAGCATTGACGCGACTTCAATTTATCTCGTAACCGTTCCGCTGTTACTTATTATGGTTACGGCTTTAGTGCTTTATTTCACAAGTCGGCAAGGCGAAACCGACGAAGAAAAAAATGTTTTTTATTTTCTCGCGGCTTTTATATTGATTCCGATTTTGCTGGCTTTTACGGCAAGCTGGATTTTGCCGTTTTCGATTTGGGGAACGCGCCATTTGATAATAATTTTCGCTCCTTTAGCGATTTTGTTCGCTGAGGTTTTAAATAAAATAAGCGGTCAACAACTAAAATCAGCATTATCAGCCGGAATATTTTTACTTTTCGGCATTGCTTTTCTGCTTCAAACAAAGCGCGAAACGCCGCAATTTATCTGGTGCGCGTGGGAAAATCTGGCGCGGGAATTGCCGCCGACCGAAAATATCGAGCCGACGAAAATTTACGTTTTTGAAGATTTAGTCGCATATCATCTGTGGTTCGCGCTTCATAATTCGGGCAAAAATTACCAAATTGTCAAAGTAAACAATGTCGAAGGTTTGGTCGAAGATAAAGCGTATTTTCTGCCGCGCGGTTTTGACGGAGTGCAAACGACGAACGAAAAGGAATTTGACAATCTACCTTTTTGGATTGCTTTTCGTGATAAAGACTGGAACGAACTGAAACCGCCGCTGAAAAATTTAATTTCAAAAGGTTATAAAATCGGAGAACCGCGAGTTTTTGAAGCGCAGGGTTTGAAAGCATTTGTGGTCAATGCAGAAAGCAAATAAAAAGATGATCATTAGTTTTTATCTTTTTATTCAATAAAATTAAGCTGCTAATCCAAACTGAAAATTTTTCTTGACAGATGAAATAAAAGAGCGTAGAACAAGATTGTCACCTCGGAAATTTAACGCCGCATTTTAACCTAAAATGCAGATTTACACTTAACTCAACGTGAAAACCTTTTTCACCTAAACAGTAAAAGGAGACTCAAATGTCGAAATCAAACTTTTCAACGATAAAATCTAATCGTTTTCGTTTTGTCTGTTTTCCGATTCTTCTACTCATCGTCAGCTTTGTTTTTGCCGCACAATTATCAAGCGTCAAAAGTGAAAACTCAAATCTAAATCAACCAAAAAATCAAGAAATCAACATTTCTAAGCAAGCAAGCAAGCAAGCAAGCAAGCAAGCAAGCAAGCAAGCAAGCAATATCATTTCTTGAACAACCTCAAGAATATGAATCACACACGCTCGTCGGTTCTTTTTACAGTTTGAAGAATAATTTAACGGCAACCTTGATGCTCAATAACAAGGGCGCACTTCCGCTTTATGTTACGCCGACTTTTTACAGTTCCGGCGGAACTGAACTGCGGCTTGCGCCGATCATCGTCAACGGTGCTTCTTATCGGGATATTGATTTGCGTGAACTGCTTGCCGATGCCGGTCAAGAATTTCGGGAAGGCAATTTGCGAATGACTTATCAAGGCAAAATGATGCAGCTTGGTTCGCAAGTTAAATTGATTGATGAAAACAACAGTTTGATTTGGGAAGAACAATTTGTCGAACCTGCCGCGAAATATAAATCTTCACAACTCGAAGGCGTGTGGTGGATGCCGTCGAACAACTGCGATACAAAATTTATCATCTCAAATACAACCGACGCGCCCGTCACGGCGACAATTACGGTTGACGGAACGAGTCCGGGACAGAAAACGCCGACGGCAATTCAATTAAACGCGCACGAAACCCGTGTTCTCGATGTGATTCGTGATTTGGTCAGGAAAAATAACGGAACAATCCACACGACGGGCGGCGTTTCGATTTCGCACACGGGCGCGGCGGGCGCGATTTTAGCGAGAATGTTAATTTCAAAAGCCAACAAAGGATTTTCTTCGACAATGAATTTTATTGATCCTGAAATGACGGCTTCGAGCAGATGGCACGGCACGGGACTGCATCTCGGATCAGTCAACAATCAAAAGTTACAACAAATTCTCGTCGCCAGAAACGTCGGAAATGAAACAACGACTGTCAGCGGTAAAATTCCATACACGAACAACGACGGAGAAGTTGTTACGATAAACATTCCGCTGACGAATATCGCGCCGAATTCTACTAAAACAATCAATCTGCAAAGTGCAATTGATGCGGCAAATGTTCCGGCAAGCGTCAAATACGCCGGACTGGAAATGAGTTACACGACCGCCAAAGGAAGCGTCGTGATGTCGGCGGTCAGCGTCAGCGCGGACAATAATCAAGTTTTCCAAGTTCCGCTTTACGATCCGCAGAAAACGGCTTCCAGCGCGGGCGGTTATCCGTGGAAGGCGGACGGCGATTTCACAACGGTTGTGTATATCAAAAACGACACCGATCAGCCGCAGCAATACATTGCCCGAATGGTTTATCCGGGCGGTTTTTATATGCTCGGCTTAAAAGACCTCAAACCCCGTGAAATGGCGGCGATTGATTTTCGTTCAATGCGGGACAATCTAACGCCCGATGCGATGGGCAATACGATTCCGCTGAACCTGAGCAAAGGACAAATTCTATGGTCGGCTTACGGCGCGGAAAATCACATTTTGAACGGGCGCAGCGAACAAATCAGTTTGACGGACGGCGTGAGTTCGACTTACGATTGCCGCAACTGCTGTATGGATTCGATAGCTATTGATGGTGTTTTTCCCGGCTCGGTGCAGACGTTTATCGGCGATTTCACGAATTTTGCGATGATCGGAAGCATTTACAGTTGTTATGGTCAGCGAACGCCTTATTTACAAAGTAACGGCAATTGGACGAGTTCCGACTACTCGATAGCCAACATTAATAGTAACGGAGTAGCCGAAGCAATGTCGGTAGGCGATGCAAGTATGAACGTCAGTTGGACGAGCTACACCTGGTATAATCAAAGCTATGGTGGAAATGATTGCCGACGGGCGGATTATCCCGGCTATGGCTCAGGGATGATGATGGTGCGCCCTAGAATTACAAGCATTTCGCCAAGTCGCGGCGGAGTTGGCAGTACGACAAGCGTTACAATCAATGGAAGTGGATTTCGCTCAGGAGTAACTATTAATCAAATGACAGGCATTACAGTTTCTAATGTCGCTTTTGTTTCAAGCACTAAAATTACTGCTGATTTTAAGATTGCTTCAGATGCAACTGGCGGTAATCGTTCTGTCAGCGTAACGATAAGCGGACAATTAAGTAATACCGTAAATTTCTTTGTTCAAATACCTACCAGCTTATCAGTAGTATCAATAACGGTATTACCTTCTGGAAATGATGAGGCAACTTCTGGCTGTCGTATTTTACGCTTTGGGGATCACGGCATTATTGTATCAATTAAATACCAAGTCAAAGACCAAGATGGAAACTCTATTACGAATGACAAAATGGTGGGACAAGAAACAATTACTGATGCCGTTTACAACGGTACATCTCAGGGAGATCCTAAAACGGAATTTGTAGATATTACTCCATCTAGAACTATATCAACAAGGTCAATTACTGATAAAAACGGTCAATTTGTTGATGCTCCATTTGGAGCCTGTGGTACCGAACCTTTCGTCTACACTTTTATACAAAAAATAAGGATTTTGATTGATAATACTCAGATTACTTATAATGTGAGAACAAATAGTATAACTGTTACTGGCTCTAGTGCTGGAACAGGCAGTGTATCGAATAGTTCAGACATCTCAAAAAACAGAAATTAAAAAGGAGAAAATATTATGAAAAAGAGTTTAGTTTTATTGATTACATTAACTCTGTTTGCATTTATGATTGTAGTAATCGGAAAGACTCAAACACGAGACGAATTCAGGCAAAAATATGGTTCGCCTGATGCCAAAGGGCTTTATGTAGTTAGATACAACATAGGCTTGTTAGTAAAATACAAGCAAAGTCAAAAGCCTTTTGAGATAGTCATTAAACCACTTGATTTAGATACTGCAAATATATCAAATCCTGAAAAAGAAAGTTCTAGCAAAGTGATGCCTTCGACTGAGGCTGAAGAAGTTTTTAATGAACTTGTCCCGATAGCAAAACGCGGCAAGGAAGGCAAGACAATGAATGCTGAATTTGGATGTACTTCTGTTGATTATACTGATTATGAGCAAATCACGACTAAAATTGTAAAAAGATGTAAGCAACAGGGAGGCGGAACGTATTCAATTGCAGTTCGTTGGAAGCAATAATTATAATTAATTGATAGTTTCAGTCATTTGAATTGTAAGATAAAAACAAGTTAATTGAGGGGTCGCGGAATTTTAACTCTTTAATTGCAATAGTTTAGAAAATCTAAAAAAGTTGATTTCGTAAATTTTCATATTTTCTAAATCTGGAGTTTTTTAACCTCTTCGTTTATCGCACTACGATAAATTTGATTCAAAAAAAACTCCGCGACCCCTCAGTTAATTAAACTTGAATAAAACCTAATTCAAATTGTTGTTAATAAAATATTGTAAAAATTCTGCAAGAAATTTAACTACCGAGATCAATTCGTTTTCTTTTTCTTCTCTTTCGGCTCAATTTACGGAACTTTTGCCGACGCTTCAATTATTTGATTGCAGTTGTCAAGTGCGCCGAGAATCGAGCCTTTTTCTTTTTCGTCGGCTGCCGCAGCGAAGGGAAGTAACAAGAAGGTTTTAGCCGAATAATAAAAGTTAGAAAAAATTCCTTACCTTTTGGTGCATAGCTATAAGGAAAGAGGTGAATCATGAAAAAAACAAGCATAATTTTAGCTTTATTATTAGTAGCTGTTTCTAGCATTTTTGGTCTACATTCAATATACAAAACATTGAGCAAAGAACCGGAGAACGAGCAGAACATCTTATCAAAGAACAATGAAAATGATGTTTCGTCAAAAATGAACAATGAAAGATTAAAAACAGAAGTTGCGAAATCAACAGCGATAGAAGACTATGATTATCTAATAGGGCAAAGGTTAGCAGACTCACTTTTACAACAATGCTCAATATTTTCTGGCACTATCCAGAGTATTGAATCCAAAGAAAGCGAGCAAATTAAACAGGTTGATTTTCACATAGATAATTGGCTTGTCGGAAAAAGAATTAATAATGAAAATGATACTAAAATTGTTTTTAGCACGTGGGTAAGCAAAAAAGCCGGACGCGACGAAAATCTATTAGAGAATGTTAATTTAGAAAAGGGAGGAAGACTTCTTGTAGCTTCTTGTGATGAAAATAATACGCTAAACACCTATAAATTGGTTGTATCAGAGGAAAAGTATTTTCCTGACATTAGAGAAGTAATTAAGTATAATAATTCTAAAGTAACAAAAGATGGTTTACTGGATGTACCTCAGATACTTAAAGTACAAAATAATTTTGTTTTTGCTGGTTATATAATCCAATACCTTTGGAGACTTGGAATAACGGTCAATCCTAATAGTTCAGCAATAGTTCTTACTGAATTGTTAGGTAAAGACACGATTCCGAAAAATGCAGGGGGATTAGTGCGTGGTCAGTTAGATTACTTATTATCAGGAGAGAACGATTTGCTACCGACAACTCGTGAAACGATTACTGAAAAATTAGTTGAAATGGGCAGCAGTAAAAATAAAGAAGAAGCAGAGCAAGCGATTTATGTTCTTGTATCACTCAGTCAAAAGAATAAAATTAACATCAGTCCTTTTTTGAGAAAAGAAAATCTTTCAAGCTTAAATCAAAATTACAAAACTTTAGTTAAAGAAAAAGTTGCTCCTCAGGAAAGAAAAAAATTTGAGGAACAATTAATAAAAAACTAAAATAAAAAAGTGCCATATTTAGCAAATGAGTTTTCAAAATCGAAAAAATTGAAGTTAGGAGAAAATAATATGAGCAAAAAACATACATTTTCTATAATCGGCATATTGCTTTTTACTTTACCAGTGTTGGCAATAATTAAAATCAATTCGCATAACTTCGGAAACTTTCAAGCTTACGAAAAATGTAGTTTGGAAACTGAAAACTTAAAAATATGTATGAAAACTCCTAAAATTACTATTAAATCTGGTGAACCAGTTAAACTTGAATTATTTTGGATTAATTTGTCTGACACGGAACGCCATATCAGAACTACTCCTTTTGATTATTCCGTTGTAATCAACGATGAAAAAGGTGAAAAACTGACCCCTATTTTTCAACAGCAACAAAAGGAAAGAGAAAAACAATTGAACATTTCAGGCAATTCACCTACCGTAATGACTGAGGAAGTAACACGGGAAATAAACCGCAGCTTAAATTCTAGTGGAAGTAATCGTGGAATATACATTGAACCAAACCAATCTAAAAAAGATGAAATTGATCTTGCCGAAGTATATGATTATGACCTTACGACAAAAGGTAATTATGTGGTAACAATTCGTAAAACGATTTCAAGTCTGGAAGAAGGAAAAACAATTGAATTTGTAATAGAAAACATTGAAATTAAAGTTAAATGAAATTTTTGATAACCAATTAAAAAATTATAAAATTTTGAATTGATTTAACGATTTTCAATTCGATTTCTTTTTCTTCTCTTTCGACTCAATTTTCGGAACTTTCGCCGACGCTTCGATGATTTGGTTGCAGTCGTCAATTGCGCCGCAAAAATTTAGAGGCAAAACTTCGGACGGTTTTTGGTTCAGCAGTTAGTTTGATTAGATTGATTCTAAAATTTGATAAATCAATGATTACTTTACTTTAAGCCAAAAAACTGTCCGAAGTTTTGCTATTGTTCTACATTTACTTGCCTTTTTTAGAAGAATGTAATGAAAAGACAGTTTTTCACGCCAATTCTAAAATACTGCGATAAATTTCCCCGTCAACATTTCCGCCGCTGACGACAACGCAAATCTTTTTGTCTTTAAACTTCTTCTTGTTTTCCAAAATCGCGCCCAAACTCAACGCGCCTGTCGGCTCAGATTTCAGATTTGCAAAATTAAAATACAATCGCACGGCTTCTTCGATATTTTCGTCGGAAACTTCGATAATTTCCGAAACGCCGTTTTTGATAATTTCCCAATTATGATTTCCGAGCGAAATCGTCCGCGCTCCGTCGGCGATTGTCATCGGTTCGACTTTGTTTCTGATAATTTCGCCCGCCTTCAAAGATTTTGCCGCGTCATTTCCCAAAAGCGGTTCCGCGCCGATCAACTTTGCCTGATGTCCGCTGCGGCATAAACCTTTTGAAATGCCCGAAATTAAACCGCCGCCGCCGATTGGTGAAATGACGACATCAAAATTTTTCGCCGAAATTTCATCGCCGAGCGTCGAATTTCCTTCGATGACGAATAAATCATCGTAAGCCGAAGCGAAATACGCGTCCGGCATTTTTTCGGCGAGCTGCGCGACGCGCTCGTTGCGACCGATTTTATTTGTATCAACCAGATCAACCGTCGCGCCGTAATTTTTGACGGCTTCGATTTTCACTTTCGCCGAAGTTTCCGGCATCACGACCGTGCATTTTTTGTTCGTCAATTGACAGGCGTAAGCCAACGCCTGACCGAAATTCCCCGAAGAAGCCGTTAAGATTGCATCGTTCGGGACATTTAAAGCGAGATTGTAAGCGGCGCGAAATTTGAAACTCCCTGTGTGCTGGAAAGTTTCCGAAGCGACGGTTAAATCTATGCCGAGAAATGTTTTCAGCTTTTCCGATTCGACGAAAGTTGTCGGGCGAATCGCCTCTTGTAAAGATTTCATAACAAAAAGATAACGCAGAAACGACCAGATACGAAAGTGAATAAAATGATTTACGAACTTTGCGTCCTTGCGACTTTGCGACTTTGCGTTAAAATAAAAATATGGAAAATGCACAATTCGGAATGATCGGTTTGGGAACGATGGGCAGAAATTTTCTGCTTAACGTCGCGGAACACGGTTTCACCTGCGTCGGTTATGATTTGGACGCGGAAAAAGTTGATTTGCTCAACACAGAAGGCGCGGATTACACGGTCGAAGGCGTTGGCGATTTGGTCGGTTTTATCAAAAGTCTGGAAAAACCGCGTAAAATTATGATGCTCGTTCCGGCGGGAAAAATTGTTGACGCGGTGATTGAAAGTTTATTGCCGTTTCTCGAAAAAGGCGACATTCTGATTGACGGCGGAAATTCTCATTTTACCGACACCGAACGGCGCGAAAAATATCTCGACGAACAGGGTTTTGAATTTTTGGGAGTCGGCGTGTCCGGCGGCGAAGAAGGCGCGCGGCACGGCGCGAGTATTATGCCGGGGGGCAAAAAAGAAGCGTATCATCAGGTCGAAAACATCCTTGTCGCCGCGTCCGCAAAGGTTGACGGCGAACCGTGCGTGGCATATATCGGCAAAGGTTCGAGCGGTCATTTTGTCAAAATGGTTCACAACGGCATCGAATACGGTTTGATGGAAATTTTGGCGGAAACTTACGATTTTATGAACCGCGTTTTGAAAATGGATTATAACGAAATGAGCGCGACTTTTGACCGGTGGAATAATGCCGAACTCAATTCGTTTTTGGTAGAAATCACCGCCGAAATTTTGAAAAAATGCGATGCTGAAACGGGAAATCCGCTGGTTGAAATGATTTTGGACAAAGCCGCGCAAAAGGGAACGGGCAAATGGACTTCGCAGGCGGCGTTAGATTTCGGCGTGCCGATTCCGACGATTGACGCGGCGGTTTCGATGCGCCAGATTTCCGCGCAAAAAGAAGCCAGACAAATTATCGCAAAAAAATTCGGCAGTCACGAACCGGAAATCATCAATCCGTCGCTGCCTGATTCCAATGCCGTTTCGAGCGAACCGGAAACCGACGCGCAAAAAGCCGCCCGCGAAACACGCGCCGCCGAAACGACCGTCGCCGAACAGCACAAAGCGACGTTTGACGCGCAAACCGCCACGCAAGCTGATGAACATAAAGTGGAGATTAAAACCGATGAAGCGCACGACGAATCTGTGAGAAAAGGAGTTTTTGAAAATAAAGAAGAATTCTTGGAACTCTTAAAAGACACGCTTTTAAGTTCCTTTATCATAACTTACGCGCAGGGAATGTCGCTTTTGCAAACCGCGTCGGTTGAAAAAGATTACGGATTAAATCTCGCCGAAATCGCCAAAATATGGCGCGGCGGCTGTATTATTCGTTCGGCATTATTGGAAGAAATCCGCCGCGCTTACAAGAAAAATCCTGATCTGCCGAATATGATTCTCGACGACGAATTTGCCGAAATTCTCAGCACAAACCGCGATTTCTGGTGCAGAATAAACAATGAATTTATGGTTAGTAAAGTTCCGAGTTTATGTCTCGCATCGGCTTTGTCATATTTCGACGCTTTTCGTTCAAGCCGCCTGCCGGCAAATATGATCCAGGCGCAGCGCGACTTTTTCGGCGCGCACACTTATCAGCGAATTGATAAAAATGGAATTTTTCACACGCCGGATTGGAACAAATAATAGCAATGTTTTGCTGCTTTTTTGCGGCGTTATCAAAACCGACGCGGAATGGCTTTTTCCGCCGCTTAACCGCGTCGGCTGCGTTTTTCAATGAGCGAATTTATTAGTTTTCGGGCAATGTTTGTTTTATGAAATCCGAACAACTTGTACTCGAAGCGGTGACGCAAAAAAATGCGTCGAAAAGTCAGGACATCTTGCAGAAACTTTTCGCCGTTTGGTTTGACGCTTTTGTTTATAATCAGATTTGGGAAGACCCGCGCGTTGACGTTAGAGCCTTACAAATAAACGAAAATTCCAGAATTTTGACGATTTCTTCCGGCGGCTGCAATTCTCTGAATTATTTGCTCGAAAATCCTGAAAATGTAACGGCGATTGATTTGAATCGGCAGCATATTTATCTGCTTCGTTTGAAAATCGCGGCTTTGAAATATCTTCCTTCGCACACGGAATTTTTTAACTTTTTCGGTTTTGGAACGAATGAAAAAAATGTCGCGGACTTTCAAAAATACATCGAGCCGAATTTGGAAGAAGAGACAAAAAAATTTTGGGCTGGCAACACATTTTTCGGCAAAATTTTTTTCGGCAAAAGAATAGATTTTTTTCAAAACGGAGGACTTTACGAACATTCGCGCACGGCGTTATTTCTGCGCTTTTTTCATCGCGCGGCGCATTTGTTCGGCGGAAAGCCGGAAGAAATTCTAAAGGCGCAAACTTTGCAGGAACAGGAAATACTTTATCAAAAATACATCGCGCCGTTTTTCGACAGCTTTTTGATAAAAATTGTCGGCAAACTGCCGGTTACGATGTTCGGTTTGGGCGTTCCGCCGCAGCAGTATGAAGAACTTAAAAAAGATTTGCGCGACGGCGTAAATGTCATTGACATTTACCGCGAACGCACAAAACGGCTGGCGGTCGCCTTTCCGATTCAGGATAATTATTTCGCGTGGCAGGCGTTTGCCAGAAAATACGACACGAAAAATCGCCGCGCCGTTCCTGATTATCTGAAAATCGAAAATTACGAAAAATTAAAAGCGAACGTCAACAAAATAACTACAAAAATCGGTTCGGTAACGAAAGAAATTGAGTATTCGCCGAAAAATACTTTTAATCGTTTTGTTTTTCTCGACGCGCAGGATTGGATGAACGCCGAAACGCTGACGGAACTGTGGACGGCGATTGCGGAAAAGGGCGAAAATAATTCGCGTGTAATTTTCCGCACGGCAAGCGCGTTTTCGCCGATTGAAACAAATTTGCCGAAGAATTTACGTGAGAAATTTTATTACGAAAAAGATTTATCAAATGAATTTTTCCAAAAAGACCGTGCGGCGATTTACGGCGGATTTCATCTTTATACTTTAAGATAAAATCAGCCACGAATAACACGAATTACACAAATAAAAACCAAAAATAATTTGTGTAATTCGTGTTATTCGCGGCTAAAAAATATGTCAAATGCCTTCGAGAAAATGGATAAAATGTATCGTCATCAGCGATATTTTTACGATTTTACGCGCAAGTATTATTTGCTCGGACGCGACAAATTAATCGAAAAACTAAACGTCAAAAAAGGCGAAAATGTTTTGGAAATCGGCTGCGGAACGGCGCGAAATTTGATGATTTTAGCGCGGAAATTTCCAAACGCCAATTTCTACGGACTCGACGCTTCCGCCGCGATGCTGGAAACGGCGCGTAAGAAAATCAGCGTGAAAAATGCTGAAAATATCACGCTCGCAAATGTTCTCGCCGGAGATTTCAATTATCAAAAAACCTTTAATTTGACTCAGCCGTTCGACACGATTTATTTTTCCTATTCAATTACGATGATTCCGACGTGGAAACAGGCAATCGCCAACGCTCTTGAAAATCTCAAAAAAGGGCGAAGTCTTTACATTGTTGACTTTTACGATCAGCGAGATTTATCCGGCTTGTTTCAAAAGATTTTGCAAAGCTGGCTGAAAATGTTTGATGTTATTTATCCGCAAGATTTAACGCCGCATCTTAAAATTCTTGAAAAGCAAAATTTGGGCGAATTTTCGGTTACTTCAATTTACGGAAGTTACGCATTTATCGCCGAATTTAAGAAAATTTAGCCGCGAATTACGCGCACAGAAAATTAAAAATAATTTGCGCCGTTCGTGTAGTTCGCGGCTAATCTTCTTTGATAATTTCGCCAATTTCCTTTTGCAGAATTTCCCGCCGCACAAGCAATCTCAAAAATAAAGCGCGTTGGCGAAATAAAAACCACGCGGATTTGAGCCAGACGCGCATATCTATCAGCGTTTCAAACGAAAGCAAAGCGATGTAGCCGCACAAAATCAGAAGCGGAATCGAAATTAAAGCGAGCTGCCAGCCGAAAAAATAAAACATAATTCCGGCAAAAATCAGCCACGTCAGCGGCATAAAAATACAGGCGGCGAGAATTTTTGAAGTCGAACCGGCGGCATCAACGTCGTGTGTCGTCACCATTTGACCGAGCAGATTTGAAAAAAGATAAGCCGGCGAATGAATAATCGCGCCGGCAATCGAAAACGGCGCGAGCAGAAGCAAAACTAGGATTCGCAAAATCAAATAACGAAAAACATAACGCGCCGGATGCTGTAAAACGGACAGACTTTCTGCCGTCAAACCGCTTTTTTGCAATTTATTTTCGTATTTAACGACCTTTTCGCGCAGCTTTTCCATTTTCGCGGGATCATTCTGCTCTAATAATCTGTATTTCGCGGCTAAATTTTGCAGACGAGAAAAACTCTGGGTCAAAGTTTGTTTGAAAATCAGATTTTCATAAACTGAAGAAAAAAGTGCTTCGGCTTTAATGACGGTTTCAAGTTCGCCCGTATTTTCGAGATTCAGCGTCGCGTCGCGCAGCGCGAATTCGATTTTCTTTGTCAGTTCCAAAACTTTCTCGCGCGGCGGTTCGCCGTTTTCGTCCAATTCGACGGGTTCGACATCAAAAACTTCGCCGTAACGAATCAACGCTTCGCTTCTGAACGCGGTTTTTGAAGTGTAATAAAGTCCGACCGCCATTATTTTCAAGCCGTTTTTGACCAGTTCGTTGTTGTCTTTTCCGACGGCTAACGCGCCGAGCGCGATGCGCGCCGTTCCGGTTTTTATCGGCTGAAGTTTGGTTTCGTTGTGGGAAATGCCTTCGGGAAAAACAGCGATACAGCGACCGCGCGCCAGCAGTTCTTCACAGTTTTCAAACGTGAAGCGGTTTTTTGACTGATCCGTTCCCGCGTCAACGCGGCGATAGACGGGCAACGCTTCAATTAAACGAAGCAGATAACCGCCGACGGGAATATCGAAAAGCGTAGATTTGGCGAGAAACGAAACGCGGCGCGACAGCGAAACGAAGACAATTCCGGGATCAACCAAACCGTTCGGATGATTCAGAACAAAAATTATCGCGCCGGTTTCGGGAACTTTTTCGACTCCGACGGCTTCAATTCTTCGGAAAAACAGCCGCAGCGCGACGCTGATAAAAATATGAAAAAGCTGACGCGCAAAACTGCCTTTGCCCAAATGAATCATTTGCCATAAATGCAATGTTTTGATCATTTCGGGGTGTTTGATTTCTTCTGTCTGTTCGTCCGGCTTTTTCACTGATTTTAGACCATCGTGGGCGCGGGGAGCGCGCGGAGGAATTTTAACCGACAAAAATTCAAAACTCAACCTTTATAATCCGCTTCTCTGCAAATTCAAAACAAGATTGATACGTCTATCGAAGAAAAAAAATCGCCTGAACACAGCCGAACAAAATCAAAGCGTTCGTCGCCTCAGTCAAATTTTCTGAGGGAAGCGAAAAAAACGGCGTATTCAAAAAGAAAAAAGCGGAAAACAAATTTCCGCCGTCTATTTTCGCTTTTGCCAAAAACAAATTGATTATAAATAACGTTACCGCGCCCGAAGTAAGGCGAATCGCCGTGAATGCGGGCGCGTCATCGGGATTATTCAATAATTTCGTCGTTCAATTCGTCGTCTTCATCGTCATAAACGCCGACTTCGCCAAATTCCCAGCCGTCATATTCGGCAACTTCGTATTCTTCGGCAAGCTGCGAAAACTCAACGTTTCTCTGCGCCAGAGACTGCGGCGTGTGCGTTTCTTCTTTGTCAATGTGCAGCAGAAATTCGCCGGTTGATTTGCCGGTATCATCGTCGCCGAGTTCAAAAATGTCGAGAAAATCGTAGCCTTTTTCTTCGAGATGATGACCGAGATTTTCCAGCTTTTCAACGTCTTTATCAACGAAATAATAGCTGTAAAGCATTTCTTCGCCGGTGTTCCAATTGTCTTCTTTTCGCGCGTCGGCAAAAATTTGCTCGATGCCTTCGATTTGTGATTCCGTGTCCGTAAAATTCATATTATTTTTCATCTTCGATGCGCGCGACATCTTCTTTAATCAGCGAACTGTCCTGAATCGCGCCAACTCCGTCGCGCGGCATTTCTTTTTCGTGATCTTCAGTCGAATGATCCTGTCCTGTTTTGCCTTGTTGAATAGCGTCAACTCCGACACCGATTGCCTGCATCGCTTCGTCGGAAACTGTGCCGTCACCGCCCGGAATGTCGCTGCCCGTTGATTTTGTATTTTTTTCGTCGTTTTTTTCCTGTGCCATTTACATAACTCCTTTGATATTAACTTGAAAATTTATTGTTTCATTTATTGCCGAGAATTTCATCTCTAAATTTCAAAAAACTTCGGAATTTAAAGCGAAAAACGGCGATTTGTTCACCGTTTTTACAGACTTAATATGATACGCCAAAGGGATTCAAATCAAAAATCCGACGTATTTATAAGCCGTAAAAATTTTCACCAAAGTCCACGCGACCGCATCACGGCTGACAAAATTGAGCAAAACTTCATTTTCCAGTATTTTTGAATTTCCCATAAATAATTTGTTCTTTCCAGACGACTTTTCCGGGCGAGTTTTCATACAGCAATCGGTATGCCGCATATTTGTCTGTTTTTTTCGCTCATAATATTGTTTCTCTTTATCAAATAAGGCGCGTTTTTTGCCCGTTTGGTATCAAATAATAATCAGTCAATTTGACCTGTTATCCTGCAAAGTTTTCAATTTGAAATGACTCATTATGTTTATCAAATTATTACGGTTACAATAGTTTTATGGAATTAACGCTCGCCGTTACCGGCGCATCCGGCACGATTTACGCCCGTCGGACATTACAGCTTTTGGCAAACAGCGGCGCGGTTGAAACGATTAATTTGATTATGTCGGGAACGTCGGTAACGGTCGCGCAGGTTGAAACGGGCGCGAATCTGCGCGAACCTGACTCCGAAAAAATCAACGAATGGCTCGGTTTTAAAAAAGATTCAAAAATTATCCGTTTTTGGCGGCTCGACAATCTGGCGGCAAAACCCGCGTCCGGTTCAAATAAACAAGCCGGAATGATTATTGTTCCGTGTTCGATGGGAACTTTGGGCGCGATTGCTTCCGGCGCGGGAACGAATTTGATTCACCGCGCCGCCGATGTAACATTAAAAGAAGGACGAAAACTTGTTTTAGTTCCGCGCGAAACGCCGTATAACGTGATTCATTTGGAAAATATGCTCAAATTGTCCCGCGCCGGAGCGCAGATTCTGCCCGCGAGTCCGGGTTTTTATCACCGTCCGAAAACAATCGAAGAACTCGTTGATCATTTGTGTTTTAGGATTTTAGATCAATTCGATATTTCGCATTCGCGCAAAACGCAGTGGACGGGAGAAGAAGTTAAAGAATAATGGCAAAAAATACCGTCGAAAGATTTTCCAACCGCGTTGAAAATTACGTCAAATATCGTCCGAGTTATCCGCCGGAAGTTTTGGACTTGTTTCGCCGGGAAATGAATCTGCAAAAATCTTCAGTCATCGCCGACATCGGTTCGGGAACGGGAATTTCCGCCAAACTTTTTCTCGAAAACGGTAATCCGGTTTTTGGTGTCGAACCGAATGAAGTTATGCGCGATGCGGCGGAAAAATATTTGAATGATTTTCTGCATTTCAAAAGCGTTGACGGAACGGCGGAAAACACGACGCTCGAAGAAAACAGCGTTGATTTTGTCGTTGCGGCACAGGCGTTTCATTGGTTTGATGAAGCAAAAACGCGCGGCGAATTTGAAAGAATTTTGAAAAACGGCGGATTTATTGCGCTGATGTGGAACGAACGTCAGCTCGATACGAATAAATTTTTGCGCGATTACGAAAATCTTTTGGTCGAATTCGGCACGGATTATGAAATAGTTCGGCACGAAAACATCAACCGGGAAGTTTTGCGGAATTTCTTTTCAAAGGACGTGCGGCACACTGCTTTTCCGAACGTTCAAAAACTCGATTTTGAGGGCTTAAAAGGCAGAATGCTCTCGTCTTCTTACATTCCGACGGAGGAAAATTCGCGTTTTGGAGAAATGATAAAAAAACTTGAATCTGTTTTTGCAGAACACGCGGAAAACGGTAGAATAGAAATCCTATACAACACTAATATTTTTTACGCGCAAATTTGATTTATGGACGCAGCTTCTGAAAAGAAAATAATTACCGTCGCACATTCGCCTGATTCGGATGATGCTTTTATGTTTTATGGCTTGGCTACCAACAAACTCGAAACCAGCGGATTGAAGTTTGAACACACCTTAAAAGACATTCAAACGCTCAACGAAGACGCGAAAAACGGCGTTTACGACGTAACGGCGGTCAGCTTTCACGCCTACGCTTATATTTCCGACAAATACGCGCTTTTGCCGCACGGCGCGAGCATCGGCGACAAATACGGTCCGATTTTGGTTTCCAAAGAAAAGCACGTCCCGGAAGAAATTCCGAACCTGAAAATCGCCGTTCCGGGAGAATTGACGAGCGCGTTTCTCGCTCTGCGGATTTATAATCAGGATTTTGAGTATGTGGTCGTGCCGTTCGACGAAATCATTGAAACCGTTCAGAAAGGCAAAGCGGACGCGGGACTTCTGATTCACGAAGGACAGCTTTTTTACAAACAAATCGGTTTGGTAAAAGTTCTGGATTTGGGCGAATGGTGGTTTGAAAAAACAGGTTTGCCGCTGCCGATGGGCGGAAATGTTATCCGCCGCGATCTGGGCGAAGATTTGATGCGCGAAGTTTCAAATTATCTGCATAAAAGCATCGTTTATTCAATGGATCACCGCGAAGACGCGCTTGCCTACGCAATGCAGTTTGCCCGTGATATGCCGCCGGAACTCGCCGACAGATTTGTGGCGATGTGGGTTAATGATCTTACGCTGGATTACGGGTCGCGCGGACGCGAAGCCGTCAAACTTCTGCTTCAGGAAGGTTTTGAAAAGGGCATTATTCCGCATAAAGTTGAAGTTGAATTTTCCGAGTAATTCTCACACTCTCAATTCAAACGATGAAAAAAAATCTGAAGATTAAAAGACATTAGACATTTATCAAATGATAATAATCGGTAGTCGAGAGAGATAGGTTTGAGCGTAATTTAAAACGCCTAATTTTAACCTTATCGTTTTATAAAATTGTCTAATGAACCAGAGCGCGAAAAAATCACCGACGGCGAAAATTTTATCAACCGTCGAAAGGGCAGACTTCATCGGCAGAAAATGCGAACTCGACGCGCTGGTTCATCACGCGCTGAGTACGAATCAACCTCACGGACTTTTACTTCTATCCGCGCCTGCTTCAGGTGTTTCGGAACTTCTTAAACAAACCTACGATCAGCTTTTTCGGCAAAAAAGCGCAATTATTCCGTTTTATTTCGCTCTCAAAAAAAGCGATAGAACAGCCAAACAAGCCGCCGTTAGATTTTTGCAGGATTTTCTCAGGCAAACAGTGGCGTTTCGCCGTCAGGACGCGAGCATTTTGGACGCTGCGCCCGACATTTGCGAACTGTCCGAACTCGCTCTTCCGTCCGACGGTTATTGGATTGATCGGCTGATTGAAACTTGCCAAACTGAAAATCAACTCAACAACGACCGCGCTTTTATAATCAATTGTCTGAGCGCGCCGCTCCGTGCGGCGGCAAACGGCGCGAGATCGTTTGTGATGATTGATAATCTGCACGAATCTCAAAACTTTTTGGACGAAACGAATTTTACCGAAGAAATCAAAGAAATAGTTTCGCGGTCGGAGATTCAATTTGCCTTCGGCGGAAAACGGCGGTTTCTCTTCGACAAAATGCAGACGCTCGATGCCGATGTGCTGAAAGTAACGCCGCTTTCGTTTTCGGATGCCGGAATTTTGATTGAAAACTTAGCGCGCAAGTATTCAGTTTTGATCAACGATCAAACGCGCGATTTGGTTGCCGCAAAACTTGATGGAAGCCCGAAGTTTATCAACTTTTTGCTGACGGCGGCGCAAAAAAGAAAAGTTGATTTAAGCAATTTTCAAATCGTTCAAAAAATTTACGCGGCGGAACTTTTCGGCGGAAAAATCAGCAAATTTTATGACGACGTTTTTAACGAAGTCGCGCCAAATCTGGAAACACAAAAAAGTATTTTAAGAATCTTGCACGACGCGCTGAAACTCGATGAACGGAAAACGCCGGTAGAATTTTGGCAGCGGCGCATAAGGTTGGACGAAATAAATTTTTACCAAACGATGTCACTTTTGAATATGCACGAAATTATTCGTCTGACTTCAAATTTGGTCGAGCCGATGACTGAAAATCAGATTTTGAATGATTATGTAAAATCACGTTTTCGTCTTGAGATAAATGCCGAACCGCGAGCTTTGATAATCGGCGAAATGCTTTGGGAATTGATAAAACGCGCTCCGAAAACGATGGCAAAATATTATCGCCGCCGTTCGTCAATCGGTCTGCGCGAAATTTTGGCGGTTTTTGATTTTCAGGAAATGCCCGAAAGTTTATTTGATTATGATGTTTTCAAAAATGATTTAACAGATTTGTCCGATATTGAAATTCTAAAAAATATTAACGGCGAAAGAAAAATAATTCGTCTTCCGCAAATTTCATACGCCGCGCATTCGTCCGCGTTTTATTCGCCGATGGCTCAGGTCATTGAAAACGAGCGTTCCGCCGTCGGCTTCGGTTTTCAGGATTGCACTTATTCGGACGATGACGAAGTTGTTTGGATTTCGGCGGAAATTGATTCAAAACCGGAAGCCACAAAAGAATTAGTAGAATTTTGGTGCGACCGTCTGGAAATAATCGCGCTGGTGTGCAATTTTACAAAATACAAACTTTGGCTGGTCTCGCCCGAAGGTTTCACGCCCGAAGCACTGGAAGTTTTGCGCCACCGAAACGCTTACGGGTCGAGCCGCCGACAAGTCGAATTACTGATCAAATTTCTCAACGCCGAGAAAACTGTCGGCGAAAAATTAACGACCAACGAATATGAAATAATCGTTCCGATGGGCGATGAAACGGAATTAATTTCCGCTCACGCCGTCGAAGAAATCGCGCGGCGGCATCATTTCACGCCAAAAGCCATCAATCAAATTAAAACCGCATTAGTCGAAGCGTGCATCAACGCCACCGAACATTCGCACAGTCCCGACAGCAAAATCTATCAAAAATTCACGGTCGAAGACGACAAAATCATCATTACAATTTCCAATCGCGGATTGCACCTGACGAATAATAGAGCGCGGGAAGTAAAACCTGACGAAGGAAGACGCGGCTGGGGTTTGAAACTGATGAGAAACTTAATGGACGAGGTAAAATTTGAGCAGGTTGGCGACGGAACGCGCATTTCAATGACTAAGTATTTGAAATCCGGTTGAAAATTAGCTGTTTGAATATTACCTCAACTTTTCAGTGTAACTGTCCCTGTGCGAACGGAAAGCAAAACTGCGACTGCTTTTGCCGGGATTATTTAAACAAATTGAGCGGCGAAGCGGTCGAACGCGAATGCAAACGGCAGATTAACGCGGGCTGGCGGAACTCGGCAGCAAAGTTTATTCAGAGCGAATTTGAAGAAAAATAAATCTGAAAAAGCCGCGCTAAAAAATAGACGCGCGGCTTCTTCATCATATTAACTAATTTATTACATCGGTTTAGTCGCGCCGCCTTCACGTTTTCCTTCAAACGGAAGCGGCGGAAAACCCGGAATTCCGGTGTTGACCACGCCTTTCATCGCATCGCCGTTGATCGTTCCGTTGATATTCAATTCAACATCCTGACCTTGAATCTGCGTTTTTGAAGTGCCGACAAACTTGCTGCCGCTGACTTTTCCGCCGGAAATGTCGCCTTTGCCGAGCATTGATTCGAGCGAACCTGTAACTTTATCGCCGTCTTGTTTGAGCATCAAAGTTACGGGAATTTTTTGTCCCTGCGCTTCGAGCATCAAATTCCATTTTCCGTTGGCATCGGCGGGCGCGCCGGTTGACGCGTTTTCGTAACTGGCGACATCAATAGATTTACCGTCGGCATCGAAAACATCAATTTTTTTGGAATACGATTTGATTTGCGGCAAAACTTCACCCGCATCGCCGACGATGACGATTGCCAACTTATCCGGCGAAATGTATTTTTTCGCCACTCGTTCGACCTCATCGAGCGTGACGGCGTTGATTTTGTCGCGGTAAGTTTGCAAATAATCGGTTGGCAAATCATACAATTGCTGTGACACGAGCAGATTCGTCAGACCTTCCTGCGTTTCGGCGCGAAGCGGGAAAACTCCGGTCAGAAAACTTTTCGCGTCTTTTAACTCTTTTTCCGTCGCTTTTTCGTTGCGAACGCGATTCAATTCGTAGAAAAACTCTTTCAGCGAATCGCCGGTTACGGGCGAGCGAACTTCCGCCGTCGCCTGAAAATTTCCGGCAAGTCGTTTGGTGTCAAAGTTTGAATACGCGCCGTAAGTGTAGCCTTTGGCTTCTCGCAAATTCATAAACAGACGCGAAGAAGGTCCCGCGCCGAGAATTTGATTCATCACCAAAACCGGAAAATAATCGGGATTACTGCGATCAATCGCCAGATTTGCGATGACGATATTCGACTGAATCGAACCCGGACGATCAACCAGCGTCAGCGTCGTTTCGTTGCGAACGGGCGGCGTTGCGAACTTCATTTCTTCGAGCGATCCTTTTTTCCAATCGCCGAAATTATCTTTGATTTGTTTTAACAGATCATCTTTGTTGACATCGCCGACGACGATTAAAGTCGCGTTATTCGGCACAAACATTTTATCGCGGAACGCCGTAAGTTTTTCCCGCGTAACCTTTTCGACATCGGCGGCAGCCGGCGAAGTGATGCTGTACGGATGCGTTCCGTAGAGAATTTTGGATATTCTCTCGTCAGCCAAAAACGCCGGTTGTGAACGCTGATATTTCAAATTTTCAATCGCGTTTTTCTTGTACAGCGCGAGTTCGCTTTCGGGAAAAGTCGGATTCAAAACCATATCCGCCATCAAACGCAGAACGTCCGCGCTGTACAGCGAAAGCGAAGAACCGGCGACAATCGTGTTGTCTTCGTTGGCGTTAGCGGAAATATTCGCGCCGAGACGCTCGATTTCTTCGGCGAGCTGCTTGCTTGAGCGCGTTTTCGTGCCTTCGTTAAGCATCGAAGTTAGCGCGGAAGTCAATCCGGTCGAGTCTTTCGGATCGTTGATGTCGCCCGTTTTGAACGCCAGACGATAACTGACCAGCGGCAGACGATTGTCTTCAAAAACGACGACTTTCAAGCCGTTCGGCAGCACCGTTTCAAACGGTTTCGGAATATCAAACGGTTTCGGCGCGAGCGGTTTCGGGGCGGTTTTGCGAAAATCTTCATTCATAGTTTTTTGAGCAAATATACTGATGCCAAACGCTGAAATCAAACTTATGGAAATTACTAATCTTAAAATCTTTTTCATATTTTTTCTCCTTATATTCAGCGTTTGTTTAGTTTCCATTGGGATTTGTCGTGTTCTTCGCGCCGGTTCCTGGTCCGGCGGGAACGATGTCGAGCAGAACGCGATTATCCGTATTCAGATATTTATTAACCGCGTCTTTGATCTGCGCGGGCGTTACTTTTAACAATTCGTCGAGTTCGGAATTCACCAGCGTCGGGTCGTTGTCGTAAAGCGTGTGTTCGGCGATTTTCTGGGCGCGGGAAAGCGAAGACTGGCGCGAACGAACCGCGTCATTCAACAACTGATTGTGCAGTTTCTGCATTTCTTCGGCGGTCGGTCCGTTGGTCGCCATATCTTTGATTTCAGACATAATCGTGTTCCGAATCTTGCTCAAGTCTTTGCCGGGTTTGGGAATTGTGAAAATTATAAAACTCGAAGGACCGCGGCGTTCGTCAGGTCCGCCCTGAATTTGTAAAACCGATTCATCGCCTTTGACCAATTTTTGATAGAGCCGCGAACTTTCGCCGTCATTAATTAATTTTCCGGCGAGTTCCAGCGCGTTGTATTCCGGCGTTTGCCGCTGCGGAATTTTCCAGCCCAAAATAAATGCCGGAAAAGGCGCGAGTTTATCTTCGTATTGTTTATATTTTTCAACGATTTCCTTCGGTTCGGTAACGTCAATCGCCGCCGGTTTCGGCTGTTTCGGAATCGAAGCGAAATATTGGCTGACGAGTTCCTTGGCTTCTTTCGGCTCAAACGCGCCCGAAATCACCAGCACGGCGTTGTTCGGCGCGTAGTAAATGCGGAAAAAATCCTGCACGTCTTTGACCGTCGCCGCGTCCAAATCCGCCATCGAACCGATGACCGAGTGCGAATTGGCAAAATTTTTGTAAATCATCGGAGTCAACTGGTCAAAAACCCGACCGAACGGTTGATTTTCTCCGAGCCGTTTTTCTTCCTGAACGGCGTTGCGTTGGTTTGTCAAATTTTCTTCCGTGACCGCGAGCGAGCGCATTCTGTCGGATTCGAGCCACAAACCGAGCGGCAGCTGATTCGCCGGCAGAGCTTCAAAATAATTCGTCCGCTCCGTGCTGGTCGTCCCGTTCATCGTGCCGCCGGCGTTGAAAACATACTGAAAGTGTTCGGCTTTTTTGACGTTTTCCGAACCCTGAAACATCATATGTTCAAAAAGATGGGCGAAACCCGTGCGTCCTTCGCGTTCGTTGCGCGAACCGACATCGTAATAAACAGCCACCGCCACGACCGGCGCGGCGTTATCTTGATTTAAAACCACCCGCAAACCATTATCGAGCGTATATTGCTCAAGTTTCAGAGGCGGCAGTTTGAATGTATCTGACATTTTATCTCCCGTTTTGTTAATTTTAGAATTTTGGGCAAAACCGCCGACTGTCAACGATGACAAAATCAAAACGCTTGCCGCTAAATAAAGTATTTTTTTCATTTTTAGCTCCCTTAGAATATTGGAAAGAATAGTGAATATTTAATCATCTTACGTATCAAAAAGCAAAGAGGTTTCAGTCGGAGCGCGGACGGCTCGTCCGCTTCGAGCGTGAAAGCGCGAGAAAACCGCCGGCATTAAATTTTTATAATGACAACGCCTGCAACGCCTCGCTTCGCTGGCATTGGCGGACGAGCCGTCCGCGCTCCGATTACTTGTTTTCTGACTTTTCCAAATTTTCTTCGGCTATCGCGTATAACGCAGATTTTATCTGAAAAGGAGTAAAATTCGGATGATCTTCGAGGATCAGAGCGATAATTCCGACGATGTGCGGACAGGCGAAACTGTTTCCCGTCAAATTTCTGTAACCGCCGCCGACCCACGGCGTTCGGATATTCACACCCGGCGCGGTCAGTTCGATGACTTCGCCGTATCGAAAGCCGAAATTCAAAGGGTTTTTTTCTTCGCTTTTGCTGACCGAAATCAGCGAAGACGAAAAAACCGACGGAAAACTCGGCTGCGGCAGATTGTTGGCGGCGGCGACGACGATACATCCGGCTTGATAAGCGCGGTCGAGAAGGTCGTGAAGCGGCGCGAAAAATTGCGGTTTGGTGGTTCCAAGACTCAGATTAACGATTCGGTAGCGATTATTAATGGCGTATTCCAAACCGGCGAGAAACGCCTGTCCGTCGCCCGAACCGCCCGCGCCTAAAACTTTTATGCTGTAAAAATCGGCATCCGGCGCGATGCCGGAAATTATTCCCGCGCACGCCGTCCCGTGTCCCGCCGAATCTCCGGCATCGGACGCTTCAAAAATAATTCGTGTTTTATCCTTTTTCGCCTCGACGCTTTCTTTCACTTTTCCTTGCAAATCAGGATGGTCGGCATCAATTCCACTGTCAATTATCGCTACGCTGACACCTTTGCCGGTGCAATTCTTCCACTTTTCACTCAGTTGAAAGTAAAGCAAAGTCGTGCTGTTTTCGTTTTCTTTGTAGCCCGTAACAGTTGTCATAAAATCCGTTAAAAATTTGAGTAAATCGTATCCGCCGCGCTGTCCGTGTATTGCAAAACCGACTCTAAAATTTGCAGACACATTCGACGTTCAGCATCGCCGCGTCCGGCAATTTCTCTGAGAATTAACGCCAAATCAATCATTTCCTTATGTTCGGCGGAATCGCGGATATTTTTCAGCCATTCGCGCGCTTCGTCAAATTTCTCGTCGCCCGAAAGTATTCTGCTGCTGAAATTTTTTGACAATTCGGCAACTTCATAGACGTTTACAAGAGAAGCAATCGTATCGGCAAAAATCGCGGCTTTGTCCATTTCGTCCCGCGTAAACGCTTCAAAAGGCGGTTCGCCTTTGCGGTTGACGAACTCCAGAACGCCGATAACTTCGTCGTTATAACGCAAAGGCGTGGCTAAAATCGTCTGCGTTGAATAGCCGGTTTGTTTGTCAACTTCGGCGTAAAAACTGTTCTCCTCGCCGACTTCGGAAACAGCCATCGGTTGTCCCGAAGACAACACAAAACCGGCGATACCTTTACCGGACGGAATTTTTAGATTGACGACCTGATCGGCAACTTTTCCGATTGCCGCCAAAAACTTCATATCGCCTTCATCTCCGTCGCGGACAATTACCGATGCTTCGTCGGAATACATTTGATCGGCGGAAATTCTCAGTAAATTTACGATTGAATGATTTATCGGTTCCGTCAAAGTGTGACTAATATCAATAATTTCGATGATTGATCTGAATTTTTCTTCTTGAATGACAAAATTTTCATCGGGCATAACAAGATTTTCGCTTAAATTGCCGAATTAAAGCAAGGAACAAAGAAAATTAAATAAAAGTTGGAAACTTACGGCAATTAAAACTTTTCATCAGCACCAGGAAATTTTGCATTCTGCTTTGCAAACGCCGCTTTTCGAGTTGCGTTATGGCGGTGTGTTTTTGTAACATTCGCTCAAAGTTAAAATGTGGAGCGCGGACGGCTCGTCCGCCAACGGAGCGCAAGCGACGTTGCATACGTTGTCTGTTTGCGACTTGATAAAAACGGTTTTCTCGCGCTCTCGCGCTCAAAGCGGACGAGCCGTCCGCGCTCCGATTAGGATTGTTATGATGAAAAATCTTTTTTTTATACTCGTGTTTTTAGCGGCAATTGTTTCGCCTGTTTTTTCGCAAACAAAACAAAACGCGGTTTCGCAGCTGCCTGAAGTTGAACCGTTCAAACTTTCTCGCGGCAGTTCATTTTCGGCTTCAGCGACGCGAATGTCGAGGCAAAATAATCTGACAAACCCGCAAAAAATCGGCAGCGACCTAGTTACCGACGATTTTTCGGACGCGCTGAAAATAATCAAAGATAATTACGTCGGCGGCAAACAGGCGGATTATAACGAATTGACAAAATCTTCGATAACGGCGATGCTTCGCACTCTCGATCCGCATTCAAATTATTTCGACTCAGCCGAATATCAGGATTTGCTGACCGATCAGCAGAGCGAATATTACGGCATCGGCGCGACGATTGTAAATTATAAGAAAGACGGCGTTTATGACACTTTTGTAACTTCGGTTTTTCCTGATTCTCCGGCATTTCGAGCCGGTTTGCGGTTCGGCGATAAATTTGTCGCTGTCGGCGGCGAAAATATGTCCGGCAAAAGCTCCGGCTACGTCCGCGATAAAGTTCGCGGACAAAAGGGAACCGTCGCGCGTTTAACAATCGAACGAGCCGATACAAAAAAAATCGAAACGGTCGAAATCCGGCGCAACCGTGTTCCGCAGCCTTCGATTCCCGACGCTTACATCCTTCGTCCGGGAATCGGTTACGTTGATATGTCGGAAGGTTTCAACTACACGACGCTCGACGAGTTAAACGTCGCATTGGCGGATTTGCACGAACAGGGAATGACTTCGCTGATTTTGGATTTGCGCGAAAATCCGGGCGGAATTTTGGATCAAGCCGTTAAAATAGCCGAGAAATTTCTGCCCGCCGGAAGCACGATTGTGACGCAGCGCGGGCGTTTTAAGATTGACAGCCGCTCGTGGATTTCAGGAAATCACAAACCGGAAAATTTGCCGCTGGTCGTTTTAGTCAACGGCGGAAGCGCGTCCGCTTCGGAAATTGTCGCCGGCGCGATGCAGGATTATGACCGCGCCTTGATTATCGGCGAAAAAACTTTCGGCAAAGGTTTGGTGCAGAGCGTCATAAATCTGCCGTATAGTTCGGGTTTAACGCTGACGACGGCGAAATACTACACGCCTTCGGGACGTTCGATTCAGCGGGATTATTCAAACGGCAGTATTTACGATTATTTTAATCACAAAGTCAGTCTGTCCGAAAAAGACAAAAATAATCTGGCGGGCAAAACCGTTACCGGCAGAAAAATTTTTGGCGGCGACGGCATCGCGCCTGACGAAATTGTTAAAAATCCAAATTTGAACAACACACAAATTTCACTGCTCGATCCGCTCTTCTTTTTCTCAAGAGAATTGGCAAACGGCAGAATCAAAGGTTTTGAAAATTATAAAACGGGCGGAAAAATCAAATACGGTGAGCGCGTTCGTCCGGCAGATTTTCTCATCACCGACAAAATTATCAACGCTTTTGATGATTTTGCCGCGCGGGAATGGAAAATTTCAGCCAATGAGATTGAAAACGAAAAATCTTACATAAAATCTCGTCTGCGTTATAACCTGGCGACGGCGGCTTACGGAAGCGTTGCGGCAAATCAGGTTTTAGTCGAAGATGATTCACAGGTTGCCAAAGCCGTCGAAGCCTTGCCGCGAGCCGGACAGCTTGCGCTTGCCGCCCGTAAAAGTCTGCAAAAAAAATAAAAGATGCCCGTTAAGTACCACGCTTAACGAGCATCAAAACAGGAGGAATCAGAAAAAGACTGTAAGTCATACTAAATTGATTTCTACCACAAAAAAGATAAGACTTGCCGTCCATAAATAATGATGCCGCGCTTTTGAGCAAAGTTGCACTCCAAAAAAATAATTATCCGTCCGCGCAAATTTATTTTTATTACGCCCCGCAAAATTATCAAAATCTCCTTAACTTTTCATTATTCAAACTCTTTTCTGCTATGATTGCAGAGTTATTTTTAATCGGGAAAACTTTGCGATATGACAAAATTCCAACGCAAAAGATTATAAATTATTTCAGAAAAGAGAGTTATGAGTTCGGGAAACGTCGTCGGGCAGACGCTTGATGAAAAATACAGAATCGAAAGGGAACTTGGACGCGGCGGAATGGGAACGGTTTATCTCGCCACGCACGTCGGCACGGGAAGACCGGTCGCGGTCAAAGTCATCGCGCCGCAGTTTATGGAAAGTTCTGAATTCGTCGAGCGGTTTCGGCGCGAAGCGCGCGCCGCCGGACGACTTCGCCATCCGAATGTCGTTGATGTTACGGATTTCGGTTTTTCAGAAACAGATAACGGCGATGTCGCTTATCTCGTGATGGAATATCTCGACGGCTGCACACTGGGCGAGATTTTGGAAGAGGAAAAGAAACTGCCGCTCGGCTGGACGATTGATATTTTGGAACAAGTCTGTTCAGCAGTTCATCAGGCGCACGAGCAGGGAATCATTCACCGCGATTTGAAGCCGGACAATATTTGGTTAGAGCCGAATCAGCGCGGCGGTTACACGGTCAAAGTTCTCGATTTCGGAATCGCTAAATTGGAAGAAGCGAATGCCGCCAATTCCGACGGAGCAATTTCACTGCCGACGACTCCGACGCAATTGATTAATAAAAATACGGTCGCCGGTGAAAACAAAACGCAGCTAATCGCCGACAATAAAAAATCAACCGTTTTAATGGAATCGAAAACTCTCGCGCAAACCGCCGAAAAGCCGACGATTTCAAATGAACGAACGCTTTTGACGGAAAATCAAACATTGATTCAACCGTCAAAAGAAGTTGATTTGGAATCGGGAACGGCAATTTTGCCCGCGCCGAATGATGAAAATTCGCCGGAAAAAATTGCGGCACAGTTGATTTCACGACAATTTGAAACCGATCAATTAATATCAAAGAAACTTTCGACGGCAAATTTAACCAGCGTCGGCGCGGTTTTGGGAACGCCGCTTTATATGTCGCCGGAACAATGTCGCGGCGAAAAACTTTCTTCTCAATCCGACATTTACAGTCTTGGCGTGATCGCTTATCAAATGCTTTCGGGCAAAACGCCCTTTTCCGGCGATTATACGCAGGTAATGAATTCGCATAAGGAAGTCGCGCCGCCTGATTTACAGTCAAAAAAAGTTCCGAAAAAAGTCAAACAGGTTATCCACGCGACGCTTTCCAAATATCCCTCGGAACGTCCGCCGACGGCGCAGGTGTTCGCTTCCGAACTTCGCGCCCAATCCGAAGGAATCGGCGTTTTGTTTCGTGACGCGCTGGAAATTTACGGCAAACATCTGCCGAAATTTCTTTTAATTTCCGCGATTTTGTATCTGCCGCTGGCATTTTTTACGATTTTGCAGGTTGCCGTCGGATTTTTCTCATTCAACGGTTTAACTTTTGTGTTCATCAAAGGATTTCTCGCAATGGCGACAATATTCGCCGGCGTGGTTTGCGGCTCGCTGCTGGGCGGAACCTCAACCTGGCTGACGGCGCAGATTATGGCTTATCCGCTAAGGCGGGTTACACTGCGTCCCGCATTTATGGAAATCCGCAAAAAATGGAAAAAGTTGATTACGACGACGATGCTTTCCGGCTTTTTTACACTTCTCGGATTAGGATGGTGTGTATTACCGGGAATTTATTTGTCGGTGATGTGGTCAATGGTCGCGCCGGTTGTAATGATGGAAAATCTGCGCGGATTCGCCGCCTTGAAACGCTCTAAAATTTTAGTAAAGCGTTCACTCGGCACGATTATCCCGACCGTTATAATGATGTTTTTTATTCCTGTCTTGACGACGTTTTTTATCGCTTTTTTTGCCAAAGCAGTTGTGCGGGAGTTCACTCCTGATTTGGAAACGCCCGCTGCGAACGCTCAAAAAGCAGAAAATTCTGCTGATGAAAATGCAAAAAACGATAAAAATATTTCGATTACCATCGGTCTGAATAAAAATATTGAAATTAAAAATGACGACGATCAAAACAATGAAGGAAAAAATCTGAGGTACGCTTTGAGAGAGGCTTTGACGCAGATATTTTTCTTGCCGATTTCGATCATATTCATTTCGTATTTTACGATTGTCGTCGCTTTGCTGTATCTGAAAACGCGGCAGATCGGCGGCGAATCAATGCAGGATTTGCTTGAACAATTCAAAGATTCAGACCAATCTCACAGCAATTGGCAAAGACGCATTCGTGAACGCCTCGAACAATCGGGCAAACATACAAGCAAATTTTGAATCGTAAATCGTAGTTCAATGGCGATTTATAAACGACGAAGACGTTTTTCAAAGTTATGAAAATTTTTGTTATTTTCCTGATTATAATATTTGTTTTCTCTGCGCGGGCGCAAAGTTTGCAGCGTAATTTCGACCTAAATTCAAGAAAAACGGTCGAAGTCACCAATCTTTTCGGGCGCGTCGAAATCCAAATTAAAGGACAAGAAAAAGCGGAAGATGAAAACGGCGGAAATATTTCAGTGCAGGCTGATTCCGATAAATTGCTGACTGAAAACGATGTCAAGTTTGACAACGCGGGCGAAAATTTGAAAATCGAAGTCGCGCCGCAAAATTCTCAAAAAAGAGTTGATTTGGTAATTAAATTGACGAAACGAATGCGTTTTCGCGTCAAAACCGCCGCCGGTGAAGTCAGAATTTCAGGTAATTTGGAATCGGCGGAAATTGAAACCGACACGGGAACGATTTCGGCTGACGTGCCGCTCGACGATCTGCGGTATAATTTCGTCTGGACAGAATCGCGCCCGCGTTTTCTGAGCGATGTCGAACTCGAAAAAGTCAAAGAAAAAGCCGCCGGAAAATTCGTCATCAGCGGAAAACTCAACGAAGAATCAAAAATTAAAACCCGCAATCCCGAAGATGAAACCGTTTCAGAAACGGACGGCGAAAAACAAACGGCTGACGACGAAAAACAAGACCAAAAACCAAAAAACAAAAACCAAAAATCAAAAACCGAGGGACGAGTCGAATTGGATTTGACAACCGCGCGCGGAATTATTTTATTGAACGTCAACCCGAACGAAGTTCCGTCCGATCTGCGCGAAAGACCTTTGACGGACGCGGCGAAAGCAATCATTCGCAGCGGCGATTCGCTTTTGACGGAAGCGATTCGGCGGGCGAGTCCGAAATATTTCGGCGACTACGCGAAAACTTTGCCGCCGATGAAGCGCGAACCTGTTTTAGCCGAAGGAAAAGAATCTCCGAACGGCGTAAACGCACAAATAAAACGAGTTCTCGTCAGAGTTTTGGACACCAACAACCGCGCCGTTCCCGATTTGACCGGCAAAGATTTTGAAATTTCCGAAGCGGGCGAAAAGCGCGAAATTTTGTCCGTCCAGCCGACGACCGCGCCGTTTAATCTGGTTTTGCTGTTAGATGTTTCCGGCAGTGTGGACAATTACGTTGATTTTATTCGCAAAACCGCCAGAAATTTCGTCAATACGGTCAATCCGAACGATAAAGTCGCCATCATAATTTTTAACGAAGACGTTAAAATGCTTTCGACATTTACGACCGACAAAGGCAAACTTTCCGAAAGTTTGGACACGTTCGACGCGGGCGGCGGAACGGCTTATTACGACGCGCTGGCTTACGCTTTGTCGGAAACTTTGCGCTCGCTCAGAGGCGAACGAACGGCGATTGTCGTGCTGTCCGACGGCGACGACAATCGTTCGTTTTTGCCGTTTGACGCGCTTTTGGGTTCGATTCAGGAAAGCGGCGCGTTGATTTATCCGCTGTACGTTCCGTCCGGTTTGATTGCCGCGTCGAAAAGCCGCGATCCGAACGCGGCGGTTGATCCGCTGCGGATGAAATATAACGGTCTGAGTTCCAAAGCCGAAGGCGAAGGCGAAAAGCTGGCGCAGATTTCCGGCGGCGTTTATTATTCGATTCAAAAACTGGGCGATTTGCAAAAGGCTTACGACGATATTGTTACGCAGTTGCGAACGGCTTATTCGGTAACTTTTCGTTCAAAATTGGCGGAAACCCGCGACAATCGCGCTTCGCCGCGCCTCAAAGTTAAAGTTGACCGGGAAAATACTTTTGTGAAACTAGGTTCAGTCGTCGCCGTCAAGCCGCGCGAAAATTCACTGCTAAATGATAAACGAACAATTGATAGCGGAAAATATCAAAACGCGAATTATCAACTATCAACTGTCAATTATCCATTAGTTTATTATCAAAACGCTTCGTTTCAGCAGTCAAATCAAATTACCGCCGAAGTCGAAAAGATAAATTACAAACAATTTGCAGGCGATAATCTGCGAACTTACAAACTCGAAAATTTTGATGTAAATAAATCAGCCGGCGCGTTTTTGCTGGATAATAACAAAGAAAAAATCGCCGTCAGCCGCTGGATTTCGCCGAAAAGAACGCGCTCTTATCCGTATGAAAGAGTTTACGACACGCTCGCCGTCGGCGGAAAAAAAGCGACGATAATTCCGGTCGTGAAAGACGAAGGTTTGGGCGGCGAGCGCGATTTTTTGCAGTGGGACACGCTCTCGCTGCTGAGTCTTTTGGACGTTCACGTCGTTTTGGCTTATTACAGCGAAGCGGCGAAAAATCTGAAAAGAAACGATCAAATTACGGCGCAGAAACTCGATAATGATTACGTTTCGGCAAAACTCGCCGAAATTTTTAATTTTAAAGGCACGGCGCGTGAATGGAACGAAAAAGGAGCGAACAATTTGAAAATCACCTTTGAAAATGCGCACAACGCTTACCGCGAAATTTCCAAAAACACCAAAACCTATCTGCACAACGAAGACGCGCTCGACGAATTGATAAAACGAAGCGAAAACCCGAACGATTTCGCTCTATTTTCCCGCGGCAAAGCGCAAAAAGGACAAACCCGCGAACTTCAATCAATTCAGCCGAAAGAAGCACTTTCAACCGACACGAAAGGCGGCGTAACGATCACAAATCTAAACGGCGGCAGATATTTTTTCACTTGCGACGAAACACGAATAGAAAATCAAACGCTTTATTTAATCGAAGACAAGCACAGCCAACGCGCAATAATGCCGAGCGAAAACGACATCAAAGACGGACTTTTAAAGATGATGGTTTACACCAATCTAAAAAACGTCCGCGTCGGCAAAAATCCTGTCAAATCAAAAGCCGTTCTGCGTCTGACTTCGAGCAAACTCGTCGGCTCAATCAATTCAAACGGAAGCGAAGAGGAAATTAAACGCTTTTTTGAAACGAATAAAGTGGAAATTTCCAAGCAAAATCTCATCAATAAATTATTTCAAGAGGCGCGGGAAAATAAATTTACGATTATCCTGGAACACGGCGAAACTGCAAAATAAATGGAAATCACAGCAGAAATTATTGCCGGAATCAGATACCAGCCGATTCTTAAATGCACTCTGACGGAAATTTCGTTGGAAGATTTCAACATCAATTTATCAAGATCAGCGTGCATAATTTCGCATCAGCAAAATCGTCTGGCAATCAGTAAATGGGTTTCACCAAAGCGTACGCGTTCATATCCATACGAACGAGTTTACAATACTTTTTCCGTTTTAAAACGAATTACAGTCATTCCGGTTGTCAAAGACGAAGGCATCGCGGGCGACAGGGATTTTTTACAGTGGGACACAATTTCGCTGATGAGTCTGCTTGATGTTTATGTAATTTTAGCATTTTACGAAAATGCGGAAAAACATCGTTCAAGAATCGGTAAAATTACAAATCAAAAATTCAATAATGATTTTGTAAAAGAAAAAATCGGAGAAATTTTCAATTATCATAGTTCGGCATTACATTGGAATTTAGAGGAAATAAAGAATATTTCGCAAGTTTTGGACAAAGTAAAAGATTCACATCAAAAAATCAGCGCAAAAACGCAAACTAAGTTTCATAATGAAAAAGGTTTAGATAATTTTAAGACTTCCGTTGAAGAAAACTTGTCGGTTTTTATGGAAAGTTCAAGGCTGAAAGCAAAATCAGCGCAGTCCAGAGAATTTCTGACAGTTCAACCGAAAGAAATTCTTTCAACACAGACAAAAGCCAAAATCACAATTACAAATTATTTGGGCGGAATGTATTATTTTACAGTTGATGAAATTCTTATAAAAGATGAAAATTTATTTTTGATTGAATCCAAACACAGCAAAAGCGGCAAACTGCCAAGCATCGGCGATATAAAAGATGGTTTGCTAAAAATGATGCTGTATTCAAATCTGGAAAACGTCAGCGTCAATGAAAAAATGTTTTTTAGTTCGTCTATTTTGCGTTTAACTTCGGAAAAGATTACGGGAGAAATTTTCTCAAATTCGGAAAGTGCGGAAATTTCACAGTTTTTCCGCGCTAATAATTTTAATAAAAAACAAACCGAACTTATAAAAAATCTGTTTTTAGAAGCAAATGAAAACAACTTTACGATCAATTTAGGTGAAATTTAAAAATGATTCGAAGTCCTTTACGTTATCCGGGCGGAAAAAGTCGCGCCGCCGAAAAAATCGCAAATCTGATTCCGCCGTTTGAGGAATTTCGAGAACCTTTTGTCGGCGGCGGTTCGGTTTTTATTCATCTGCGGCAAAAATTTCCTGCCGAAAAAATTTGGATAAATGATAAATATACTGAACTTTCAGTATTTTGGAGCGAATTACAAAAGGATTCGGAAAAACTTATAGATCAAATTTTGTCTTGGAAAAACGAATTTTCCGACGGCAAAACGCTTTTCAAATTTTTGCGCGAAAACAAATGTAACTTTAACGAACCGGAAAAAGCTGCAATGTTTTTTATTTTTAACCGCATCACTTTTTCGGGAACGACCGAAGCGGGCGGATTTTCCAAACAAGCGTTTGAAAAGCGTTTTACCGATTCGAGTATCGAACGATTGGTAAAAATGCCGGAAATTTTAGAGAATATAAAAATTACAAACTTTGATTATGAATCTTTATTGAATGCGGCTGGCGAAAATGTTTTTCTGTTTCTCGATCCGCCGTATTTTTCAGCGACAAGTTCAGCTTTATATGGCAAAAACGGCAATTTGCATAAGATTTTTGACCACGAAAGATTCGCCGAAGTTTTGAAAAAATGTTCTCATAAATGGCTTTTGACTTATGATGATTCGCCTTTTATTCGGGAACTTTTTTCGTTCGCCAACATCGAATCGTGGAATTTGATGTATGGAATGCGAAATCAGACGAAAACTTCAAATCAGAAAGGCAGCGAACTTTTTATTTCAAATTATAAATTGCGCGCTTCCGAAAAAAAACAACTCGCGCTGTCTTTTTCAAAATGAAATCTTCACTGTTAAATTCACTTTTCGACGAGCAGGAACCGCGACCTTTGACCGTTTCGGAACTTAACGAACAGGTTAAAGCGGCGTTAGAGCGTTCGTTTGCCTCGGTTTGGATTGAAGCTGAAATCACAAATTTTGTCGCGGCGCATTCCGGGCATTGGTATTTTACGCTGGGCGACGGCGATTCGCAGCTTAAAGCGGCTTGTTATATTCGCAATAATCAGCGCATCCGGTTTCAGCCTTTTGACGGTTTGCAGGTACGTGTGCGCGGGAAAATTTCGGTTTATCAGCCGAAAGGCGAATATCAAATTCTGGTCGAATCGCTTCAGCCGGTCGGCGAAGGCGCGTTGAAAGTCGCGTTTGAGCAAATCAAGTTAAAACTGGCGAAAGAAGGTTTGTTTGCCGAAGAATTGAAGCGCGAACTGCCGCTTTTGCCGAAGCGCGTCGGCGTGATAACTTCGCCGAACGGCGCGGCTTTTCACGATATTTTGAATGTTTTGTCGAGAAGAACGCGAACCGTCAACATCACTTTAATTCCGACCAGAGTTCAGGGCGAAACGGCGGGCGAGGAAATCGAAGCGGCGATCAAATTTGCCAATCAATACAACAAAAATTCGAGCGAAAAAATTGACGTTTTGATCGTCGGGCGCGGCGGCGGCGCGAGTGAAGATTTGTGGGCATTCAATGAAGAACGCGTCGCGCGGGCGATTCGCGGTTCGCAAATTCCCGTAATTTCCGCCGTCGGACACGAAATTGATTTTACAATTGCCGATTTTGTTTCGGACAGACGCGCGCCGACACCGAGCGCGGCGGCGGAAATCGTCGCCGAATCGGAAGAAGGTTTGGAAGCGTGGATTTATCAAAAAACGCAGGATTTATTTCAGTTAATCGGTTACAAACTTTTGCAGTCGCGTTCCGATTTACAGGAATTCGCGCTGTCGTCCGTTTTTTCGGAATTTCCGCGACGCGTTAAAGATTGGCGATATGAAATTGAAGATTTTACCGAACAAATGCGTCTTGCATTGGCGGAAAAAATAAAAGATAAAAAGCAGTTTTTAGAGAATTTGAACGGTCGAATTTCGCCGCTGAAACTGGCTTCCGAGTTGAGCGAAAAGAAAATCAAACTCGTGTTGTTAAATCAGAAACAAATTTCCGCGATGAAAGATATTTTGGACGGAACGGACGAAAAATTGAAAATTTCGATGGCTTCGCTCGACGCGCTTTCGCCGCTGTCGGTTTTGAATCGCGGATATTCGATTGTGAAAGATGAAAACGATGAAATTTTGCGCGACGCAAATCAAATAAATGTTAATGATAAATTGAAAATCCGGCTGGCAAATGGGAAACTTGAAGCGGAAGTTATCAGGAAGGAAAAATAATTTGCCGCTCGAAAACTCATAAATTAAATGTCAAAGATTGTCGTAGATTTAACCGAACCGCAAAACGAAACGCCGCCGGAAAATGCTAATGTTCCGAATTTCGGAGATTATCAAAAGCCCGAAAAACCGGGTGTTTTTGTCAAAATCTTAAAAGTTTTCGGTATTTTTCTAGCCGTAATTTTGATTGTCGGCGGAATTTCCGGTTATTTTTACTGGCGCAATTTGAAAAAAACGCCGCAGTATTCGCTCGCGTTATTGATTGACGCGGCGCGGCGCGATGATCAAAAGGCGATTGACGAACTGGTTGACACGGATGCGATAATTGACGATTTTGTGCCGCAAATTACCGACAAAGCCGTCGAGCTTTACGGGCGCGGAGTCGCGCCGGCGACGATCAACAAAATCGCGCAAGCCGCCGCGCCGTTTTTGCCCGCGCTCAAAGAACGCGCTAAAATCGAGCTGCCGAATTTGATTCGTGATAAAACGCAGAAATTCGACAAAATCCCCTTTTGGGCAATCGCCATCGGCGCGGGAAAATATCTCGAAATTACGCAGGACGGTAATAAGGCTTTTATCAAAAGCAAATTGCCCGACAAACCGCTCGATTTGACCTTAAAACGCAACGGCTTAAAATGGCAGGTGATCGCCGTTAAAGATGAAGTTTTGGCGCGTCAAATCGCCGAAAAAATCGGACAGGATTTGATTGCGGTCGCGCAGAAAGAAGGCGTTAAAAAGGTCGGCGAAAAAATGGGCATTTCAAATTTGGAAGATATTTTGAGAAGTGGCGGCGGAATCTTTAAATAATCACAGAAATTATGGCTGAAAAAAAACAATCTTTTGAATCTTCTTTGAAAGAACTCGAAAAAATCGTGCGCGGTCTGGAAGAAGGCGAATTGTCTTTGGAAGAAAGTCTCAAACTGTTTGAAGACGGCGTAAAACTGTCGCGCGAATGTCAGGAACGCTTGAATCAAGCCGAACGACGCATTGAAGTTTTGCTCAAAGACGGCGACGGAAATCCGGCTTTACAGGCGATTCAGCCGGAAGATTTGCAAGCAGAAAAACAGCCGAAAATTAAAAGACGAATAGTTTTCGACAGCGATGATGAGGAATCACCTTTTTAGAGCAATTATTATTTTTTATAAAATTGCTCTAAAAATCTCTGCGAAAAACTCCGTGTTGTCTGTGTTAAAGATATTTCTAATACAGAGAACACGGAGTTTTTCACAGAGATCAATTTATGCGGTTTGCGAAGCGATTTGTTTCAGCTTTTCACGTTTTCGCGCCGCCCGATAAGTAGAAAATCCTTCCTTTGACAAACCTAAAATCGTTTGGCGATTATCGAATAAAAGTTTCATCCAATCGCGCTTTTTCATTTGCGGGAAATAAATTCCGCGAAAGAAAAGCCGCGCCACGAGATGACCGATGCGATATTCAATCGGCTGATTTTTAATCGCCTCAATCGCTTCGGCGTTTCTGACCGCGCTGTAAGACCTTTCCCACGCTTGTCCGACTTCGACTTTGGCTTGTTCGATGGAAATTTTCAAAGGCGTGTGCGCCATCACGAACGGCGCGAATTCGAGCCAGTGTTTCGGGCGGCTTAAGCGACCTTCTTTTTCAAGGCGATCATAAAGCGGAGTTGACGGAAACGGTGTCAATTGACCGAAAACGGGAAGTCCGGGCG
The DNA here is from genome assembly GCA_965218105.1 of Pyrinomonadaceae bacterium. Taxonomy (GTDB): domain Bacteria; phylum Acidobacteriota; class Blastocatellia; order Pyrinomonadales; family Pyrinomonadaceae. Next base: position 461,871 of record OZ244585.1, on the reverse strand, counting down.
ACCAGCTTTCGATTTGTTCGAGCGTGCGTCCGGCAACGCCTTCGGTGTCGTTGTCCATTCCAAAAATAAATGACGTGATCGCGTAAATATTGCGGCTCGCCAAACGGTCGAGAACCTGTTTGTAATCCTGCGGTTTCGAGAAATTTTTGTTGACCGAAGCCATATTCTGCGGGTCAATTGATTCCATTCCGATAAAAACCCACTTGCCGCCGGATTCGGCGATCAAATCAACAAGTTCTTCATCACCGAGTAGATTTGCGCTGATTTGAGCGACCCACGGAAGTTGTGCGCCCGCCGCAATAATATCTTTTAACAATGATTTGACGCGCTTTTTGTTGATGGCGAGATTGTCGTCAATGAAGAAAACGGCGATTTGTCCCTTTTCTTTTTTGGCGCGTTCTTTTAATCTCAAAAGTTCTTCGACGACGCTTTCATTGGTGCGAAAACGGATCGAATCGCCGAAAAATCCGGTCACGGTGCAGAACTCGCAGCCATAAGGACAGCCGCGTCCGGTTTCAATCGGCACGACGAAAAATTTGCCCCAGCCCGCGCCCATTTTTGACAACATCGGCTGTAAAAATTTCGGCACGAGGCTGAATTGTTCTAAGTCTAAAGTTTCCCACGGAATATGCGGATAAGGTTGTAAGTTCGGCTTTTTGTCATTGCCTTTGTCATCAATTTGCGGCTGATAAATATCTTTTAATTCGCCGTTTGCCGCGTCTTCGACAATCAAATGCCAGGTTTCATCGGCTTCACCGAGCGCAACCGCGTCGGCGTGACGTTTTCCGCCGTCGCGCCCCAACGCTTCGTCCGGGCATTCGGTAACGTGCGGTCCGCCCATCACGACTTTTATTCCGGCATCGCGCAGAGCGTCGGCGACTTTATAAGCGCGGGCGACCATTCGCGTCATCGCGCCGATGCCGACGAGTCCGATATTTTCATCGCGGCAAAATTTCACGAGTTCTTCGCGCGTCATCGCTTTGGCGTTGCCGTCAATCAAAATCACTTCGTGTTCTTTCGGTGTCAGTGCCTGAAGCAGAAACATCCACAAATGCGGCATAAAGTTCCGCGTAATACCGTTGTCTGGATTATACAATAAGATTTTCATAATCTTCTTCCTTTTATGCCGTTCAGAAGCATTATTAAATTGCTTCGCGTAGCCGATAATTTTGGACTTTTCTATGGGAGATTGACCAATTGATTTAATTTTTGCCCTTCTTACACAAAATTCCGCTCTAAATCGTACACATTTGTAGTCAGATCATTTGTGTTAAAGGCGAGTTTGAATTGAAAACGAAATAGGTGTCAAAAAAGAGTTGTTCAAACTCATAACTAAATATTGAACTCGATTTCAATGAAAAATATTATATCACATTATGTTTGATAGCTAACATAAGTCGGCGTTGTGTTGATGGTCTAATTAAAGATTTGATAGGCGAAAGTATCGGAATAAATTTCATTACTCCTTTTATACCCTTAATTTGCGATTAATGATAGTTGAGAAAAGTTTATTTCGATTTTTTAATTTTGAAAATTTATTTCGCATATTTATATGTGAACAAGTATAATTTTATTAACAGCATTTTAAACGATCAAATATATTTGCTGAAATTAGGAAACAGGGAAGTAACTTATGAACAGAAGGGATTTTATCGGGAAAGCGACGGCGGCGACCGGCGCAATCGTGATTTCGCAAACGGCGATTAATGCGGGTGAAACAAAGGAAAACAATTCGACGGAAAAATTTGAAACGCCGAAAACCGTTCTCGAAGGCGAAATGATTTATCGAACTTTGGGCGCGACGGGCGAAAAAGTTTCGGCAATCGGAATGGGCGGTTTTCACATCGGCAAGCCGGAAACACAAGCCGAAAGCACTAAATTGATTCGCACGGCGATTGATCGCGGCATTACGTTTATGGATAATTGCTGGGATTATCACAACGGCGAAAGCGAGATTCGGATGGGCAAAGCGTTAAAAGACGGCTATCGAAACAAAGTATTTTTGATGTCGAAAATTGACGGGCGCGACAAAAAGACCGCCGCCAAACAGATTGACGAATCTTTACTTCGGCTGCAAACCGATCACCTTGATTTGATGCAGTTTCACGAAATTATTCGGCTCGAAGACCCGGACCGAATCTTCGCCGACGGCGGCGCGTTTGAAGCGATGATGGACGCAAAAAAAGCCGGAAAAGTGCGTTTCGTCGGTTTTACCGGACACAAAGACCCGCTCGTGCATTTGCGAATGCTCGAAACTGCCGCCGCGCATAATTTTAAATTCGATACGGTGCAGATGCCGCTGAATGTGATGGACGCGCATTTTCGCTCGTTTCAAAAAAATGTTTTGCCGAAACTTGTTGAAAATAAAATCGGCGTTCTCGGAATGAAAACTTTCGGCGATAATTTTATTCTGCAAAGCAAAACCGTAATGCCGATTGAAGCGCTTCATTATTCGCTGACTTTGCCGACTGATGTGGTCATCACCGGAATCGAAAAAATGGATATTCTCGACCAAGCGTTTCAAGCGGCAAAAACCTTCAAACCGATGAGCCAGACGGAAATTTCGGCGTTGCTGGCAAAAACCAAACAAGCGGCGGAAACCGGCAAGTATGAAAAGTTCAAAACCGATATGCGTTTTGACGGAACGGCGAAAAACCCGCGCTGGCTCGGCGGAATGCAGGAATCTTAAAAAATTGATAATGGATAATTGAAAATGGATAATTTAAGAAACAGAATTTATTATCAATTATCCATTATCAATTATCCATTTTTATTGCGTTGGCGGTTGAAAACTCGCTTTTGAAGCGGGAACGCCCGCCGTCATCTGCATTGAAACGATCAATTTTCTGCCTTCTTCGCTCAACATCGGCAGATATAAGCTGAATAAAATCGAACCGATAACGCAAACCGCGCCGCCGAGCGCGACTGTGTATTGTGCGCCGAGAATTCCGGCGAGCGAACCCGCCATCAATGCGCCGAGCGGAGCCATTCCCATAAACATCATCGAATAGACGCTCATCACGCGCCCGCGAAGTTCGTCCGGCACCATCGCTTGAATCAGCGTGTTTGACGAAGACATCTGCGTCATCATCGTAAAACCGACGGGAACTAAAAGCAGCATCGAGAGCCAAAAAACACCCGAAAACGAAAATAAAATCAAGCTCAAGCCCAAACCTCCCGAAGCAAAAGCAACCCAGCGTCCGAGACCGAAAACTTCCTTGCGCGAAGCCAGAATAAGCGCGGCGATTAACGCGCCCAAACCGCTCGCGCCCATTAAATAACCGAGTGTGCTGGAATTGCCGCCCAAAATTTTGTCGGCAAAAATCGGCATCAAAACCGCATACGGCATTCCCATCAAACTGACCAAACCGAGCAGCAAAAGCAAGGCGCGAATCGGTTTTGTTTTTAATACAAAGCTGAAACCTTCTTTGATATTTGAAATCGCCGAACCGACTTTCGGGCGAATTTGAATATCAATCTTCATCAGCAAAAGTCCGCTGATAACGGCAATATAACTGACCGCATTGCCGAAAAAGCACCAGCCTTCACCGACCGCCGCAACCAAAAGTCCGGCGATTGCCGGTCCGATGATGCGTGCGCCGTTGAACATCGAAGAATTCAGCGCAATCGCGTTTATCAAATCCTCTTTGCCGACCATATCAACAGCAAACGCTTGCCTTGTCGGAATATCGAAAGCGTTGGCGATGCCGAAACAAGCGGCGATGACGAAAAGATGCCAAACTTGAATTGCTCCCGTCAAAGTTAAAATCGCCAGAACGAACGCAAAAATCATCGCCGACGTTTGCGTAATTATCAAAATGCGTCGGCGGTTGAACCTGTCGGCGACCAAACCGCCAATCGGCGCGAGCAGAAAAACCGGAATCTGCGAAGCGAAACCGATAAAACCGAGCAGAACGACCGAACCCGTCAGCCGATAAACCAGCCAGCTTTGCGCGACGGACTGCATCCACGTTCCGACCAGCGAGACGAATTGACCGCTAAAAAACAATCGAAAATTTTTGTGTTTAAAGGCGCGAAATGTGTTGGGAAGTTTTGAAGAAGATTCGATTTTTGTAAAACCCTTGTCCATAAAATCTAAATTAACAATTTTTGAGAAAAATAAAAATGCTTCCCGCACGAAAAGCAGAAAGCATTTTAAAAGTGTAACGCAGGCATCTTGCCTGCTGTCTTGAGTGCGTCCCGCGCTCAAGTCTTCTCTTGCGCTCAAGATTTTTTGACACGGAAGCGAGACGCATCCGATACGGCAAGCGGGACGCTTGCGTTACGCTTTCGGACGCGCTTTAAGGTTTTTTCATTTCCTTTTTCTTTTGCAGCAAATCGCAAACTTGGTATGCGCCGGTCGGGTCAATCGCCGTTCGTCCGGCTTCGACGTGCTGAATGATTCCGTTTTTATCAATTACAAAAGTCGCGCGGTTTCCGTAACCCGATTCTTCGTTGTAAAGACCGTAATCTTTGCTCGTCTGGCGTTTCCAATCGCTCAACAGCGGAAACTTTACGCCGATGTCCTGCGCGAAACGCTTGTTGGCGGCGAAACTGTCCATACTGATTCCTAAAACCTGTGTTTCGTTTGCGTCAAATTTGGCAATATCAGACTGATATGCTTGTAATTCCTTCGTTCAGCCGCCCGTAAATGCTAAAACGTAAAATGCCAACACGACGGATTTTTTGCCTTTGAAATCGCTCAGTTTAACCGGATTTCCATCGGTGTCGGTCAAAGTAAAATCGGGCGCGGCATCGCCGACTTTTAGATTCGTCTGCGGCGGTTTCGGTGCTTGCTGCGCGTTTGCGAATACTGTGAAAATCATCAGTAAAAGCGCGCAAAGAAAAGTTTTTTTCATTTTTAACCTCTTTATTATCAATATACTTTCAACAGAATACAACCGCTTTTTGATAAAAGCCAACGGCACGTCGGTAAAATTTATAAAACTCAGAAACACTAAAAATAAAATGGAGCAGCCTTCAAATTTGAAAGCTGCTCCAAAAAAATTAAAAATCTAATGTTACGAACGGTTTATGCGATCCGAACCGGCAATTTTAACCAGTTTGTTGTAAACTCCGAGCAGCAAAAACGGTGAAACCCATTGACCGACAAAACGCGCTTCGTCCTTTTTACCCGACATTTGAAGAATTAATGAAGTTCCGATAGAACCGATAGCCGCCCACAAAAAAACGTCGGACGGAATTTTGGCTGTTTGCTCTTCGATTGCCAGCGCAATCGAACCTTCCGAATGCTGTTGTGCTTCTGTTGAATTTGATTTTTTGTTCAAATTTTCATTCATAATGAAAACCCTCCTTGAAATTTAGATACTGCAAGTCAAGAATAAGCAATCGCTTGAATTGATGTCAAAGACGTAAACATCAAACATCGAAACAAAAAATAAGCAGAACTACCAGCTAAAAGTCGTTCTGCTTAATATTTAATTTGTTTGAAAGAATTTAGTTTCTCGAACCCATAAAAATTCGGATAATATACCAGAACAAAAGCGCGACGCTGGCGAACAAAGCTAAGGACGCGGCGACGTGCTGATTTGGTTTATATTGATGCAAAATGCCGGAAGTTTGATAAAGAATCGCGCCGCCCGCAAAAGCGACCATCGCAAACGAGAAAACATTTCCCAAAGTAAAACCGAATAAAAGACTGGCGGCAATCAAGCCGAGCGCGACGAAACCGCCGATTGCCAGAATCGGACCCAAAAACGAGAAATCTTTGCGCGTCAAGAAAACAACCGAAGTCAAACCGAGAAATAATCCGCCCGTCACTAAACCGGCTTTGGCGAAAATTTGATAACCGTCGGAATAACTCGCGGCGATAAACATCAGCGGCAGAAAAATAATTACTTCCGCCACAATGTAAAGAGCTAAACCCATATACTGCATCGCTTTAGAAGTTTGCGAATTCGCCCACCACTGAGCGAGCATCGAAACGCCCATAAACGCCGCCAACACAATAAACCACGAAAAGCTGCCGCCGAGCATCGTTTGAGCGATTGCCAGACCCGCGCCGGTATGAATCAGATACGCTTCCATCAGCGTAAAAATCAAAATCGCGCCCGCCAGATGCGCGTATGTTTTGCGGATAAAACTCGCGCGTTCCGCCGGCAGTGCTTCCGCCGCCGAATAATTTCCATAAGTGCTTTCAAAAGTTGTGTTCATATTTTCTCCCTTTATAAAAACTGTTTATTTGATGTAAAAATTTATCAAAATTTTGTCTGACATTTATATTTTAACGCATTTCTGTTTGATAAGTATATCGAATTTTATTTTGTCCGCTTTCTTTCCGACGCTAAAATTTACAAATATTCTAATAAATGTGATAAATTTACAAAAAATTTTCAATTATTTTTTTATTTGTTATTTACATTACAGAACAAAAAAATATTTACAGCCAAAATAGAAAAAATTAATAGTAATAATCTTAAATTTGACATTAATCAACAAAATTATTTTGTCGAATTTTAAACAATTATTACGCTTGGTGTGAAGGTAAAAGTTACCGGCTATTGTCAATTTTTTACAGAGTGACAGTTGTCGGTATTTTGTTTGGAAACCTAAAAAGTTTCCCGTCTAAATTTAAACGAAAAAGGGAGAGCATTATGAAAAAGTTAAAATGGAAAGTTACGGGATTAGTTTTGTTGACGGCGATGTTTTTAACGGCGGCTATTTTTGCCGGTCAGAATAACCAATATAATTCGATGGTTGACCAGCAAAATAACAGTCAACAAAACCGTAATTCAAACAAAAAGAACAAAAACCGTAATTCAAACAAAAAAGACAGAAATATGAACCGTGAAATGAACGGCAATATGGACGAAGAAACAAACGAAAATATGGATTCAAATCAGAACACCGGAAATATGAATTCAAACCGCCGCCGCAATAGAAATATGAATTCTAACCGAAACAGAAATATGAATTCCAATAATATGAATTCAAATTCCGAACCGAACACCAACGGAACTCCGAATCCTTAGTTTTATTGATTTGTTTCAAATGAAAAGCGACTCGGCAAAGAGTCGCTTTTTTGGTTATTTGACGGCGAGCAGATCAACTTTTTCGATTCTCGGCGATTCGGCAAGCAATTCGTCGGCTTTTGCCATCAACGCTTCGGCGATCTTGCCGTTTAAATGCGCGTCGCGTCCTTCTTCGCCGTCGAAAGTATCGAAAATTCCAAACGTCAAATCGTCAAATTTCAGCGCGTACCAATCAACCGTTTTCGGTTCGTCCCGCGCTAATTCCAAACCGCCGTTTAAAAACGCTTCGAGTTCGGATTCTTTGCCCGCTTTGGCTTTTAATCTTGCAAATAATGCTTTTTTTACCATTTAACTTTTCTCCTTAAAATTTAGTGTCGGATTTTATGATAACAAATTTTGACTCACTGTGATTGAGGCGGACACGGATTTTCATTTACTTTCTGATGACGCGCGTAATTTCCGAAGGCGCGCTTTCCGTGCCGTTTGAATCAACGGCGCGAACATAATAAAAATAAATTTCGCCCGATTCAACGCCTTCGTCTTTATATTCGGTCGTCGGAATCGGTTCTTCGTTGCGCCGTTCCCATTTGTCGAGCGGCACATCTTTGTCGGCGGAACGATACATATTGTAGCCGACAAAATCTACCAACGGATTTTGCTCGTATTTATTTCCGGCGTGATCCGTATAAGTCGTCTGCGGCGTAAAAGGCGCGCTTTCATTGCCGTTTGCGTCAACCTGCGTCAATTTGTAAAAATATCGCTCGCCGACGGCGGCGGCTTGATCGTTGAAATTTCCATCTTTGACGGGAACATCCGTCAGTCTTTCCCAAAAAAGAAAAGGCAGATTTTCGTTGACCGAACGATAGACGTGAAAGCCGATATATTTTCTGTCAATTTTTTGTAAAAGTTTTTGCTTTGACTTGTGTTTCTTTTTCATAAATAAATCTAGTTATTATATTTCGCCAAGTTCTTCAAGTATTTTCCTTTCTAATTTATTGTCCAACCAAAATCCCGCCGTATTTTTTAAATCAACTAAAACCTCACGCACTTCTTCGATGATTTTTTCTTCTTTAGCTTTTATCAAAATGCCGACCAAGCCGATAGTTTGCAAGCCTTCCTGACGAGCGATATTTGTGCCGATTCTTTCATCCATCAAAAGTAAATCACAATTTATTTCTAAAGTCAGAGTGATTGCCTGCGCTTCACCTTCGTCAAGTTTTATTTGAAATGATCGGACTTTTTGCAGGTTTTTTGGTGCAGCAATCTTAATCCATTGGGCGGTTTCATACTTACTTAAATCTTTTCCGAATTTTTTGAGCGCGCGAATTTCCGCGTCAACGGCAGTTGGAATGATGATTTCAGCAAAAAGTTTTTGAAGAATATTAAGGCGTTCAATCAAAATCAGATTGGAAACGGGCGAGGTGTCGGAAACAATTATCATTTGATTAGACCGATAATTTGCAAATCGCGCTCAAAATCTTCTTCGCCGTAATGAACAGGAATTTCGCGTTTTGCCAATTCCTTTTGAAATTCAAATTGATGAAGTTTAGCCAACCTGCTCGCTTGTCCGAGCGTAATTTTTTCTTCTTGAAATAAAATAAGCGCGACTTTCAGCAGGATTTCTTGGGCGGAAAGTCCCGATTGTGCGATGATTTGATCTGGAATTTCGACTGTCATAGTATAAAAATTATATCACCATTTGCAGTTGAATTTGAATAATCCGTAAAGCGCAGACAAATCTTGTAAAACAAAATCGGCATTTTCGACTTTTCGGATTGGCAAAAATTAATGTAAAGAATTGGCTAAATAGAAGTAAAAGCGACCTTAATTTAATTTTTCGACATCAAAAAACTAAATTGCGCCTTTTTGCGTAATAAACAAAAATTCAAAATAAGGAATAACTATGCGAAATTTTTCTAAAATTCTTCTGGCGGCAACTTTATCTTTGTCGTTTTGCCTGACAACTTTCGGGCAAACTAAAGTCGCGCCGTTAAACATCAAGCAGAGAACTTTGCCGAACGGCTTAAAAGTAGTTTCTCTGCAAGACGCTTCGAGTCCGACGGTGGCGATTCACGTTTGGTATGATGTCGGCGGAAAAAATGATCCGCAGGGACGTTCGGGCTTCGCTCATATGTTTGAACATATGATGTTTAAGTCCACAAAAAATCTGGCGAACGAACAAATGGATCGCCTGACCGAAGATGTCGGCGGTTATAATAACGCTTCGACGCACGATGATTTTACGAATTATTACGAAGTGGTGCCGGCGAATTATCTGGAGACGCTTTTGTGGGCGGAAGCCGAGCGGATGCAGAATTTGAATGTTGACGAAACAAATTTCGCGTCCGAACGCGATGTCGTCAAAGAAGAATATCGGCAGAGCGTTCTGGCGCAGCCATACGGCAGATTTTACGAATATATCAGCAGTCTCTCGTATCAAAAACATCCGTATAAACGCGGCGTGATCGGCAATCTCGACGAATTGAACGCGGCGACGACCAAAGATGCCAACGCATTTTATAAAACTTTTTATCGCCCGGACAACGCGGATTTAATCGTCGTCGGTGATTTTGACCAGAAACAGCTTGACGCTTGGGTTGACAAATATTTCGGCAGCATCAAACCGCCCGACAACAAAGTTCCGCGTGTAACCGTTACCGAACCCGAATGGACTGCCGAAAGACGTTACACGGAAACCGCGCCGATTGTGCCGTTTCCGGCGACGGCGATTGTTTATCAAGCACCGACATCAAAAAGCGCGGACATTCCGGCGTTGCGGCTTGCCGATACGATTTTATCGGGCGGCGAAAGTTCGCGGCTTTATCAGGAAATGATCCGCAATCAGCAAATCGCGCAGGAAGCGTCGTTTAATCTGGACAATCGCGTTGATAAAGGTTTGCTTTACTTTTTGGGAATCGCGTCCGAAGGACATACTTCCGCCGAACTCGAAAAGGCTTTTCTCGCCGAATTAAAGAAAATTCAAGATAATCCGGTTTCCGCCAAGGAACTGGAAAAAGCGAAAAATCAACTGATTACGCAAACATTGCGAAGGCGCGAAAACAACGACGGCAAAGCGATTGCCATCGAAAATGCCATCGCTTACCAAGGCGATCCGACGGCGGTTAATTCGGACATTCAACAACTGCAAGCCGTCACAGTCGCCGATATTCAAAGAGTGATGAAGAACTATTTCACCGACAAAAACCGCGTCGTCATTTATTACGAAAAAGCCAAAGGAGATGAAACAAAATGATTATGAAAGAATTTTTAACGCAAAGACGCAAAGGCGCAAAGACGCAAGGAATAAATTTTACAAAAAACTTTGCGCCTTTGCGCCTTTGCGCCTTTGCGTTTATTTTATTTGCCGTCGGTCTCACGGCTTTTGCACAAGAAACGCCGCCTGCGCCTTCCGCGCCGAAGTCGGTGAAAATTCCGGCGGTTAAAGAAATCACTTTGAAAAACGGTTTGAAAGTGGCAATCGTCGAGAGAAAGAATGTGCCGCTCGTTTCGGTTCAGCTTTTGATAAAATCCGGCGCACAAAATGAAGATAATGAAAAAGCGGGTTTGGCGGATATGACCGCTTCGCTGCTGACCAAAGGAACGACGACGCGCACGGCAAATCAAATCGCCGAAGAAATTGCGTTTCTCGGCGGCTCAATAAATTCGGGCGCAGGCTGGAATTCTTCGACCGTTTCGATCAATGTAATGAGCGATAAACTCGATCAGGCGTTGGCGATTATGTCCGACACGGTTTTGAATCCGGCGTTCAAACAAAGTGAAATTGATCTGCTCAAATCGCAGACGCTCGACGGTTTGACTTACAATTTGAAACAGCCGGGATTTCTGACCAATTACGTCGCTTCAAGATACAGTTTTAACGAACATCCGGCGGGCGGAACGCCGAGCAGCATCAACGCGATTACGCGGGAAGATATTGTTGATTTTCAAAAGGAAAACTACGAGCCGAACAGTGCCGTATTGATTTTTACAGGTGATATTTCCGCCGACAAAGCGAACGCTTTGGCGCAAAAGTATTTCGGCAAATGGAAAAACGACACGGTTCGTAAGGAAATAATTCAAAGAACGGATAAATCTCCCGCTTATCCTTCTTCAGCGAATAATTCTTCTGAAAAAGGTAAGCCGATGAAACCGTCCATCGCCAAAAGATTTTTGGTGGTTGATTTGCCAAATTCCGGTCAGGCTTCCGTCAGCTACGCAAAATCTTTAGAATCAGGTCGTGTTAATTATGACAATAAAAATGATAATGTGTCGGTAAATACTAATTATTTTCCGTCAATTGTTTTAAACTCCGTGCTTGGAGGCGGTTATTCTTCCCGCTTAAATCAGGAAATTCGCATCAAGCGCGGTTTGAGTTACGGCGCGGGCAGCAGTTTCGCTTTTCGCAACATCAACAGCAATTTCGGAACGCGCACCCAAACCAAAAACGAATCGGCGGCGCAAGTTGTCGAATTGGTTTTAGAAGAAGTCAAAAAACTCGAAGACGGTAAAATAATTGATACGGAACTCGGACCGCGCAAATTAGTTTTAACCGGAACTTTCGGGCGCAATCTGGAAACCAACGGCGGACTTGCCGGAGCGATTGCCGATTTATACAGTTTTGAACTTTCGCCGAACGAACTAAATAATTATATGAACAGCGTTCAGGCGATTTCCGACGCGCAGATTCAAAAATTTGCCGGCGAAAATCTGAGCGGCGGCGACATTATCATCGTCGGCGATTATGCAAAGTTCAAAGACGATCTGAAAAAGCGTTTTCCCGATATGAAAATCGATGTAATCGAAGCCGATAAACTCGATTTGAGCAAAGATGATTTGCAGAAATAAGCAACGCTAATCAAAATTTTCGACTAAAAAATAACGCGAACTTGAGTAGAAATACAAAAGTTCGCGTTATTTAATTTGAATAACTAATGGACTTATGGTTTTTATTAAAAATTTTATTGACATATAGGATTTAAAGCATATAATTTCATTCACACAATCATTCGGGCTTAATAATCTTTAAGAAAATTTATAAATTGTTCAAAGGTCTTATTTTAATTATTAAAAGGAGTCCAGAATGTTCAAACAATCTCGGTTTTCGCAAATCTTCGGAAGTGTTTTTTCTTTCTTTTTATTGTTTCTGTGCGCGTTCAGCATTAATGCTCAAGAAGGCACGGGAACACTTCGCGGCGCGATTTTTGATCCGGGCGGCTCGGTCATTCCCGGCGCGTTGGTTTCAATTGCTAATCAGGAAACCGGGCTAAACCGTCGGTCTTTGACGACGACCAGTACCGGCGACTATGTTTTTGCCGCGCTGACACCGGGTTTGTATCGAATTACGGTTGAAACTCCGGGTTTTAAAACATCAATCAAAGAAAATGTTAAACTCAGCGTCGGAGAATCTCAGGAATTTGATTTTTCGCTCGAAATCGGCGGTTCGCAGGAAACGGTCAATGTTACCGCCGACGCGCCGCTTGTTGAAACTTCGACCAGCAGAATCGGCGGGCAGATCAGCCAGCAGGAACTGATCGAACTGCCGTCGGTCAATCGCAACTTTATCGGTTTTGTCGGCTTGCTTCCGGGCGTTGTGCCGAATATCAGCACCGAATCGTTCGGTTCGGATTCGGTCAGCGTCAACGGACAAGATCCGCGTTATAATAATTTTACGCTCGACGGCGCGAATAATAACGACGACGTAATCGGTCAGCGTGCCGGAGCGCAGGCGCGAACCGCGCTCGAAGCCGTTCAGGAATTTCAGGTTTTGACTAACCAATTCAGCGCGGAATTCGGACGAACTTCCGGCGGGATTATCAACGCCGTAACAAAATCCGGCAAAAACAGAGTTTTCGGAAGCGCGTTCGGATTTTTTCAGGATGACGCACTTAACTCAATCAGCCGTTTTGCGGAATTGAACAATTTAAAAGACCCCGATTCGAGTTTTAAACAATTCGGCGGAACAATCGGCGGACCAATTAAAAAGGATCTAGCTCATTTCTTCTTCAGTTACGAGCGCACAAATATAGATCAGGGGGTGATTATTGATATTCCGGCTCGACCGGCGTTGAACGCGGCGACATCAACGGCGACGCGGGCGACCAATATTTTGCTCAGAGGCGATGTTCAGCCTTCGCAGAAACATCAGATTTCGGTGCGTTATCTGAGAGAAAATTCTCCGCAGCTAAATCAAATAGTTCCCGTCGGCACACTTCCCGTATCGCTTGCCGCTTCGCGCGAAGAAGCCGATGTTGACCAAACGACGGTTGGAAGCTGGACGTATAACATAACTTCAACACTTCTCAATGATATGCGTTTGTCATTTACCAGAGAAGATGTGGCTTTTGCCAATCCGGGATTTAACAGTGGAACTCCGCAGAGCGAACTGCCGCCGACGCTGATTTATAACACATTCGTTGACCAGCAAAGCAGCGTTGCCCAAGCCCGCATCAATGATTCTTATCGTTTGGCGGATACGCTGACGTGGATAAAAGGATCGCACAGCGTGAAATTCGGGCTGGACTATAATTATGTTACTGCCGACAGCACCGCTTCAGACAATCTGAACGGAACATTTTTCTTCCCGACAGATTTGCCATTTGATGCGGCTAATCCGCGAACTTATCCCGAACGGTTTTCAATTCGCGTCGGCGGTCCGCTCAGAACATTTTTGATCAATCATAATACGAGCGTGTTTGTGCAGGACGATTGGAAGGTCAATCAAAAACTGACGCTCAATCTCGGTGTGCGTTACGACGACGAAACAATTTCATCGGACAATAATAATTTTTCTCCGAGGTTGGGTTTCGCCTATGATCCGACGGGCGATGCGAAAACCGTCATTCGCGGCGGTTTCGGGACTTTTTATCAAAATACGCCGTTTGAAGTCATCACCGCATTTAGAACCGCCGGACCGTTTTCCACTTCTTTCAACCGTAATTTTCCGCTCAGTTCAGCCGATCCCGGACCGCGGGCGGGAAATCTTCCGACCGATCCGACTTTGCGAAACGGACCGACTGTTAACAGAGCGGCAATCGCGGCGATTGTCGGTTCCGGTATATTGCTGCCGAATGCCTCGCCGACGGTTGATAACACGCAACGCCGAATGGCTTATACACGCTCGTTTTCGATTGGCGTTCAGCGAGAATTAGTTTCAAATCTCGCTGTTACGGCGGATTATATTCACACCAACGGAGTAGATCAATTTTTAACGGTTAATTTGAATCCCGGCAGACGCGCGACAACCAGTTCAACTGCCGCCATTTCGCGTCAGTATTCAACTCTCGGCGCGGTCATTCAAAATAGTTTTGTTCCGGTTCTGACGGATTTATTCAGTAATCTGCCTTTTCAAAATACTGCGGCTTCCAGTGTTACAACGCGCATTAATGCCGGCAAAACGACTTATGACGCATTGCAGCTTTCGCTCGACAGACGCTTTGCACAAGGCTTTCAATTCAAGGCTTCCTACACGCTTTCAAAGGGAACGGGAAATGTCAACGGAAGTGCCTTCGGCGCGGCTAATTTTCAAACGCAGACCAATCTCGGACTCGAACAAAATCAAGGTCCGACAGGATTTGACCGCCGCCACAACTTTGTATTTAGCGGTTTATACAGAGTTCCGCGTACGCGCGGTTTGGTCGTCAGCACAATCATCCGCGCTTTGTCCGGCACGCCGTTCACGATTTTTGATTCGAGAGTTGATGCCGATCAGAACGGAATTCTTTTAGATCCGCTGGCTGCCGGAACTTTTATGAATTCACGCACTTTTGCCAACGGAGAAACGCTGAATTTCTCGGTTGAAAATGACGGCGGAATCAACGGCGCAAGACTTCCGGGGTTTTATTCGATTGATTTAAGACTGGCTTACAAATTTAAATTTACCGAGAAAGTTAATGCCGGTTTTACGTTTGAAGTCTTCAATCTGGCGAATAGAACCAATTACGACGAAAACAGCGTTTCGGGAAACATATCGCAAAGCACTTTCCTGATTCCTTCGGTTGCCAAGCCTAACCGCACTTTGCAACTCGGCTTTCGGATCGCGTTTTAGTTAATGAAATTGTCGGCAGATTTAATCTGTAATTTGCCGACAATTTCAGTTTTTCGCATTTAATACATCAATAAACTTTATCGCCGGAGCGCGGGCGGCTCGCCCGCCAACGAGCGAAGCGACGTTGCCGACGTTGCCCGACAAACCTTTGACTGGCACGGGTGCATTATTCGCTTCGCTCTGATGGCGGGCGAGCCGCCCGCGCTCCGACGGCAAAATATTTATTTAACAAAGTAATTTAATTTCCAAAATTTACTCCGAGATTTTTGATTATGAATACGAATAATACATTTTCCGCTTTGTCCGTCAATTTGGTTTCCAAACATTTCAGACGTTTTTCAGCACTATTGTTATTGCTGATTTTTATCGCCGCGCCGCTTAAATTTTACGGGCAGCGCACCGAAAAACCCGTTCTGCACGGGCAGCGTTGGATGGCGATTACGGGCAAACCGCTCGGCGCGACTGCCGGAGCGATGACGTTTCAAAAAGGCGGCAATGCCGTTGATGCCGCCTGCGCGATGATCGCGGCGACTTCGACGATGTGGGACACTCTGAGTTGGGGCGGCGAAACGCAGGCTTTGATTTATAACCCGAAAACCGGCAAAGTAATCGGCATTAACGCACTTGGAGTCGCGCCGACCGGAGCAACCGCGGAGTTTTACAAAAGCCAAAAAATGAATTTCCCTCCTGAATATGGCACGTTGTCAGCCGTTACGCCGGGAACACCGGGTGGAATTTTGGTAATGCTCGCCGAATACGGCAAACTGAGCTTGAAGGACGTTTTAGAACCGTCGCTTACAATGGCGGAAGGTTATCCGATTGAAGAACAGGCGGCAAACGCCATTGAGCGCAATAAAAAGTATTTGAAACAATGGAAATATTCACGTCAAGTGATGCTTCCGCATCTCGGCGAAGAGCGCGAAGCACCGAGCGGCGGCGAGATTTTTCGCCAGCCGGAGTTAGCCGATACGATTCGGAAACTGATCGAAGCCGAACAGAATGCTTTGAAAAAAGGCAAAAGTAGAAAAGAAGCGATTTACGCCGCGTATGATCGTTTTTACAAAGGCGACATTGCCCAAGAAATTGTCAGAGCAACGCAGGAAGAAGGCGGTTTAATCACGCTCGACGATTTAGCGAAATGGCAGGTGAAAATCGAAGAACCGCTCAAAACCGATTATAAAGGCATCGAAGTTTATAAATTGAGTCAATGGACGCAGGGACCGGCGATGCTCCAGACATTAAATATTTTGGAAAATTTTGATTTGAAGGCGATGGGCTATAACAGCTCGCGCTATATTCACACGATTTATCAGGCGATGAATCTCGCTTTCGCCGACCGCGATTTTTATTACGGCGATCCGTATTTCGCGCCTGCCGAACCGATGCGCGGACTCTTATCAAAAGATTACGCCAAAGAACGCGCCAAATTGATTAAACCGGAGCGCAATGACCCGAAAATCAAACCGGGCGATCCGTATCCATTTCAAAACGAGAAGAATCCTTTTCTCGATCTTCTGGAAAAATTCTCCGCGCCATCGTCCTACAATCCTCTGTCCGATCCAAACGCGACTTCGCAAATTGAAAACATTTCCGACGATTCTTTTTATGCCGGAACGACTTCGGTTGAAGCGGCGGATGCCGAAGGCTGGGTCGTGTCGGTTACGCCGAGCGGCGGCTGGATTCCGGCGGTCATCGCCGGAAATACGGGAATCGGTTTGAGCCAGCGGGCGCAGAGTTTTGTGTTGAACGCGGCGGAAAACCCGTTTAACGTCATTGAACCCGGCAAACGTCCGCGCGTAACTTTAACGCCGAGCCTCGCTCTCAAAGACGGCAAGCCGTTTTTATCGTTCGCCGTGCAGGGCGGCGACAGTCAGGATCAAAATTTGTTGCAGTTTTTTCTTAATGTTGTCGAATTCGGAATGAACGTGCAGGAAGCCGTCGAAGCACCGAATATTAACAGTTTTCAGATGCGAAGTTCATTCGGTTCACACGAAACCAAACCGGGCAGGCTTCTGGTGGCAAATTCCGTTTCGCCCTGGGTGCGTTCCGATCTCGGCAAGATGGGTTACGATTTGATTTTTGAAGAGCGAACTTCGGGACCGATCAACGCCGTTATGTTCGACCGCAAACACGGCACGATGTGGGGAGGTTCGAGCAATCACGGCGAAGATTACGGCATTGCGTGGTGATAAAAACTTATTGTTTTAATCGTCATATCTTTCTTTCGTCGGCGCGACGGCGAGAAAATCCTGCGAAATTCTTTCCGTGTAAACCTGCATAAGTTCGGTAATTCTTTCATTTTCGCGCGAATGAAAAATCAAACCGACGTGCTTTGGTTTGGTTACGCGATAGACGATTTCCTGATCGGCGTAATGCGAAGTGTCGGGCTGTTCTTCATTCGCCAGAGCCAGCGTAATTCCGGCGTAATCTTTGCGAATTTTTGGCAATTTGTATGGATTTTCCTTTGTGGCGATGGTCAATTTCGCCCATTCGCGCCACAGACTAAAACCGCAAGCCTGTTCCAAAACATTAGCGATATACGCGCCGCCGACTCGACAGGCGACTTCCAAAAGATAAAATTTACCCGTTTCATTAGATTGCAGAAATTCGGCGTGGGCGACACCGCGATTATGTTCAAAACCTTTTAAAAGTTTTTTGTTTAGCTTTTCTAACTCTCTGCGTTCTTTTGATTTATAATCAACAACGGAAGTCGTAAAAACGCCGCCTTGATGCGAAACTTTGAGCGGCGTTGTGCCGTATTGACTGACACCGCAGGCGACGATTTTGCCATTTTCGATGACCGAATCAACGTGAAAAACTCTGCCTTCGATAAATTGTTCGATCAAAAACTGCGAAGGATGATCGCGCCACGTATTTCGCGCGTCGAGTTCGTTTAAGGTTTCCCAAATTTCTTCGCGCGTGTCGCATTTTCTGATGCCGAAAGCGTTGACTTCGGTGCGCGGTTTAATAATCCACGGCGCGGGAACTCTGCCCAGAAAATCATTTATTTCCTCAGGATTGAAAACGCCGACGAATTCGGGACACGGCATTCCGATTTTTGAAGCGAGATTTCGCATTCGCAGTTTGTCGCGGAAACGCAGCGCGTGAGAATTGCTCATTCCTTCGATTTGCAGATGTTCACGCGCTTTGGCGGCAGTCAAAACGTCAAATTCATCAATTCCGACAACGCGGTCAATCGGATGCCGTCCGGCAATATTGACGACGGCGCGGATGTAATCTTCCGTCGTCGCTTGACTCGAAACGGTTTTTACTTCGCTCAAACTCGTCCAAGACCACGGCGAATCGAGCAGATTTTCGCGCGTAACCAAAGTTACGTGCCAATCTGCGTCGTTACATTCTTCGTAAAATTCGTTTCCTTTGAATTCACTGGCAATGCAGACTATGTAATTTTTCATATTCCAGATTTCATATTCCAGATTTTTCTTCGCGTCCGAAATCTGGAATTTATAATTTTGCTTTGTGATAAAAGAATGGCACAATTTAACTGTAAAAACAACATATTCACAAATTTTTGAAACTAATATAAAAATAATTTGTGAATTTGATAAGTCGTTCAAAGTTTAGCCGTATTTGCGGCGTTTGTTAAATTTACGCCGAATCAAAAAAACTTTGGGCAAAAAAACGGAGAAGAAATGGAAGGAATTAACATCGCGGAATTAGTCAGTCATCTTTTGATTTATATGGTCGTTTTGCTGTTGGCAATTTCGGCGCACGAAGCCGGACACGCCTGGATGTCGCACAAATTCGGCGACGACACGGCATTAATGCTGGGACGCGTAACGCTCAATCCGGTCAAACACACCGACCCGATTGGAACGCTTTTTATTCCGATTATTTCGTTTATTTTCGGCGCGCTCGGCGGCGCGCTCGGTTCGATTCCGCTGATCGGCTGGGGAAAACCGACTCCGGTTAATCCGCGCAATTGGACGAATTTTAAATTGGCAAATGTGATGGTTTCGATTGCCGGAGTGCTGGCGAATCTAATTTTGCTGATTATTGGAATCATTCTGGCGAAGATAATGATTTCGCAGGGCTTTTTGGCGAGAGAATTTTTCGGCAACAGCACAAATCCGCTTATCATTTTCGTCGGCGACTTGATGATGCTGAATCTTTCGCTGTTTGTCTTTAATCTGCTGCCTTTTCCTCCGCTTGACGGAAGCAAAATACTTTCAACCTTTCTGCCGGTAAGTTTTGAACCGATTCTAAATTTGTTTGAACAATATGGTTTTTTAATTTTGATGTTTTTTATTTACATCGGTCTTTTTAACTATATTATTACGCCGTTTGTCATCGGTTTATTTATGCTGCTCGGTTAATTTATGAAAAAACGCATCTTTAGCGGCGCGCAGCCGACGGGCGAACTGCACATCGGCAATTATCTCGGCGCATTGAAAAATTGGGTCAATCTGCAAAACGAATACGAAAGTTTTTTCTGCATCGTCAATCTTCACGCGATCACTCTGCCGCAAAATCCTGAAATTTTGAAGCGTAAAACTCTGGATTTAGCGCGTATTTATCTGGCTTCGGGAATTGATCCGAACGTTTCGACGATATTTATACAGTCCGACGTTTCCGAACACGCCGAACTCGCCTGGGTTTTGAATTGTATCGCGCGAATGGGCGAACTCGAACGAATGACGCAGTTCAAAGATAAAGCCAAAGGAAGCCGGGAACGTGCGAGCGTCGGGCTTTTTGATTATCCCGTTTTAATGGTTTCCGACATTCTGCTTTATCAAACTCATCTCGTTCCCATCGGACAGGATCAAAAACAGCATCTCGAATTAACACGCGATTTAGCGGAAAGATTCAACCGCGATTTCGGCGAAACATTCGTCATACCCGAACCTTTTATTCCGCCAATCGGCGCGAAAATTATGTCGCTGCAAGAGCCGATGAAAAAAATGTCGAAATCCGATGAAAACGCGAACGGTTCGATATTTTTACTGGATGATGCCGACACGATTCTCAAAAAATTCAAAAAAGCCGTAACCGATTCCGGCAGTGAAATAAAATTTGACGAATCGCGTCCGGCGATTAATAATTTGCTGACGATTTATCAATTAATGACGGGAAAAACGCCCGAAGAATGCGAAGCGAATTTTGAAGAAAAAGGTTACGGAAATTTCAAAACCGAATTAGCCGATTCGGTCATCGCATTTCTGAAACCGTTTCAGGAAAAAGCGAAATCTTACACCGACGCGGAATTAAACGAAATTTTGAGGAATGGCGCGGACAAAGCGCGAACGATTGCGCGTGAAACTTTGCGGGACGTTTACGCGAAAATGGGAATCGCAGGCGCGTTGAAATAACTATTTTTCTGAAACGATTGTCGCCGGACTCGCCAAAGTTTTCTTTGAATTATATTCATTGATAAACAAATTTGCCATATTTGATTCTTCCTCTTTGCCGCTGATCGGAGCGAATCTGAATTTTGCTTCGGCATCGCCGATTTTGAGAAAAACCTTGAAAATCGAATGATTTTTCCATATCTGCGAACTTTCGTGGTCGAGTTTTACTTTTTCCACATTCACGGTCGAAGTTTCAAATGTGTGAAGATTATCGTCCGATTCAAATCGAATATCTTCGGGAGAAATATAGAGCGAACCCGTGCATCGTTTCGTGAAATTGCCGTTATCGTCGTGAAAAACGCGGAAAACCGCGCTGCCGCCTCTGCTGATGGCTTCGCGCATATAATTCCGCGCTTCGGTCAAATTTTCCAAGCCGTAAAGGTGCATAAAACCGAGCATTTGATAAGCTGCCGGATCGTTCGGTTTCATTTTGACCGCCGTTTCTAAAAGCTGGACGGCGTTCTGCATACTTTTCTGATCTTTATAAGCCAGCATCGCCTGATCGAGCAGTTCATCATATTTCGGCTCGGAAAATCTGGGACGCTCTTTTTCGACAGGTTTCGGGCGAGCGGCAATATTGCCGTCGCTGATTGTCATCCGCAGATTTTCCGATACGGCGTTAATTACGGCGGGACGCGCTCCGGCGGCGATCAGAGCTTTCAAAATTTCCGGTGTCAGCGTAAAATCCACGCCGTTGGATTTGATAATCGTAACGATGTCGCGGGTTTGGAGTTGTTTTGAAAGAAGAGCTTTGATAAGCCTGTCTTTTTTCACCGGCTCGCCCTTATATTGAGCAAAAGAACTGGTTACAATGACAAAAATCAAGAAAAAAACCGTCGCCGTTTTCATAAAACTTTTATGAACTGTGACTGTAAAATTCGATTTGTTCTTTTTTCTCTCAAAGTTATTTCTCACCTTAAAGTACCTCTAAAAATTAAGCTCCCGTCAAAATCTTTTCAGCGCGGCGCAGACGTTCGGCTCTTGTTTGCTGCTGCGGTTCTCTCTTTCTGATTGAGCTGCGCGGCGGCGCGGCTTTAGATTTGAACTGCACCGGCGGCGAAACAATTTCCGGTTTTCTGACGACTTCAGATTTTTTCCGTTTTATTTCCGCTCTGTTTTCAAATTTTGCTTCAGATTCGTCAGGCGAAGTTTCGGCGGATTTTTCATCAATTTGTTTTGCAAACGGATCAGTTTCGGCGAGCAAATCAGGCTCGGTAATCTGTTCGGTTTCAGCCGACTGTTCGACCGCGGCACTCGGACTATTTTCGATCAATCCTTTTTCAATTTGAGCGACGTCACTTTGAAGAAATGAAATTTGAAAAAAGAAATGCAGCACGACTATCGTCAAAACTCCCGCGCCGGCGACCAGTAAATTTTTCTGGGCAAGTTTCCAGTTAACCAGAGCATTATCCGCCGATTTGCTTTCACCCCGCGCTTTTGAACGGCTTTGTCTAAAAGCGTTTTTGACCGATATATTTTCACCCCGCGAAAAATCTACGGAATAAACAGCGGCGTTGTTAATATCCGAATTGCCCGTTATTTTCGTATCTGTCAGGGCGGCAATATTATTCGTCGAGTTATTTTTCAAATCAACCGGCAGCAACTTCCGGCGCAATTCACCCGCGCTCTGAAATTTTTCGTAAGCCTGCAAACGGAAAATATTTGTTACGGCTTCCACAATTCTGTCGGGAATCGCCGGCGTAACCGCCCGCAGACGCGGTTCTATTTCCTGCGTTTTGTCGAAAGGCAAAGTTTCGCCCGTCAACGCTTCAAAAAAGATTTTCCCGACCTCGTAAATATCATCGCCCGCGCCGGATTCGGCTTCCGTCAAAAAACGGCTGTCCCGGTTATTGACTTGAAGATTCGGCGATGTTCCGAAACCCAAAATTTTGACGCAGTTTGTTTCCGTCAAAAATATGCGCTCGGTTCTAAGATCGCCGTGCGTAATTCCGGCTTTATGAGCGTATTCCAGAGAATCAAGTATCTGAGTGAAAATCAAAACCGCTTGATCGGGCGAAAGTTTGCCTTGTCTTTGCAGCACTTTGTCGAGCGTTTCGCCATCCAAGAATTCCATAATCATAAACAGCCGATCATCCATCGTCGTCAGCGAATGAAGCGTCGGAACGCCCGGATGAACCAGCTTTGCGAGAATCGCGGCTTCGTGACGGAATCTTTCCACAATATCCGACCGATTCACAAATTCTCCGGTGAGAACTTTAATATAGACTTTACGATTAAGCAGCACATCAACGGCTCTGTAAATTTTTAATGTTTCATCGCCATTTAACTGCTCTAAAATTTTATAGTTTCCTATTGATGATCCAATCATATTGTTAGAATTTTTGAAACAGGAATTTCCTGAAACCTTCAGTTATAAAAACAAAAGGGAAATGTTTAAGATGTTTGAACAGCTTCAAATAGTTGCCAGAGCTGCCAAAAAAATTGTTTGAGAAAAAAGTGTAAATTTTTTCAAAACACAGCTTTGAATTTCATAAACTAATTTTCAAAGCCAAAATCATTATAACAACATTATTAAACATAATAAACTGTAAAAAACAAAATTATTATTTTTTTTAAAACCGACAAGATTAACAACAACAGTATTTAACAACAAATACTTAAAGTCAGCACTTAAAAAATTTACATATAATCTAAAATAATCACAATTTTTTCCATATTTTACTGAAAGTGATAAAATGGATTTCACAAAAAATTAGATCAAAAGACCGAAAATTCTTTCGGCGAAGATATTTTTTTAAGGAGCAAACAAAATTATGGCACAACAGGCAAAATCTTATGACATTCCGAAATTCAAAGAACAATACAGCAATTTCATCGGCGGCGAATTTGTCGCGCCGAAAAACGGCGAATATTTCGACGTGATTTCGCCGGTGGACGGCAAAGCGTTTATGAAAGTGGCGCGTTCGACCGCCGAAGATATTGAGTTGGCGGTTGACGCGGCGCACCAAGCCGCGCCCGAATGGAACAATTCTTCGGCGACGACGCGCAGTAATCTTTTATGGAAAATCGCCGATAAAATCGAAGAAAATCTCGAATTATTGGCGCGGGCGGAAACCTGGGACAACGGGAAACCGATTCGGGAGACGCTTGCCGCGGATTTGCCGCTGGCGATTGATCATTTTCGATATTTCGCGGGCGTGATTCGCGCGGAAGAAGGCGGCGCGACGGAACTCGACGCGAACACGGTTTCGCTCAACATCAAAGAACCGCTGGGCGTAGTCGCGCAGATTATTCCCTGGAATTTTCCGCTGCTGATGGCGACGTGGAAAATCGCGCCCGCGCTCGCCGCCGGAAACTGCACCATCGTCAAACCCGCCGAGCAAACGCCCGCGAGCATTATGGTTTTGATGGAATTGATTCAAGACATTCTGCCCGCCGGAGTGTTAAATATCGTCAACGGTTTCGGTCCCGAAGCCGGAAAACCGCTGGCGACAAACGCCCGAATCGCCAAAGTCGCGTTCACGGGCGAGACGACGACCGGACGGCTGATTATGCAGTATGCGTCGCAAAATCTGATTCCCGTAACATTGGAATTGGGCGGCAAATCGCCGAACGTATTTTTTGAAAGTGTGATGGACGCGGACGACGAGTTTTTCGACAAATGTCTCGAAGGCGCGGCACTTTTCGCGCTCAATCAGGGCGAAGTCTGCACTTGTCCATCAAGAATTTTGGTGCAGGAATCAATCGCCGACAAATTCATCGAACGCATCGTCGAACGCACGAAAGCGATCAAAATGGGACATCCGCTCGACCCCGAAACGATGATCGGCGCACAGGCGAGCAAAGATCAATACGAGAAAATTTTAAACTATATCCAAATCGGTGTAGATGAAGGTGCGGAAGTTCTCTGCGGCGGCGAAGCGCAGAAAAACGAAGGCGTTGAAGACGGCTTTTACGTCCAGCCGACGCTCATCAAAGGACACAACAAAATGCGCGTTTTCCAAGAAGAAATCTTCGGTCCGGTGTCGTCGGTAACGACTTTCAAAACGGAAGCCGAAGCCGTCGAAATCGCCAACGACACGCTTTACGGCTTGGGCGCAGGCGTGTGGACGCGCGACGCGCACCAGCTTTATCAAGTCCCGCGGGCAATCAAAGCCGGACGAGTTTGGGTCAACTGCTATCACAATTATCCGGCACACGCCCCGTTCGGTGGCTACAAAAAATCGGGCTTCGGACGCGAAAATCACAAAATGATGCTCGATCATTACCGCAACAACAAGAATATGTTGATCTCTTATGACAAGAAAGCAATGGGATTTTTCTAAGAATGAATTGTAAAGGATGAGCGCAGATGTTGGTTTGCGTTCATCCTTTTTTGAATTAGTTATTTACAAGCGTTAGTAACAATAACTTCACCAATTGAACCTTTTTGAGCAATTATTGGTAGCATTTTTCCCAAATCAATATCATTTCCCGAACCATCTTCCCAAAATACTTGTTCTTGAAAAATTTGATATTGTTTTGTATCACATTTTATACCGAATAATTGATGAACATATAATATATTTTTTTTAGGAAGTGCCGCTTTTTGTGATGGTGTTGCGTTGCGTGTTCTCTCAATAAAATAGTTTTGTGGATTTTTAGGAACAATATTTATTGTGACGTTTACGACAACTCCTTTTTTTACGAAAACGCTAGGATCGATGAAATACAAAGACATTTTTTCTTCTTCGCCAGAATAGCCGATATATTGCCAATTCTTTGCTTCATATTTTTTTATTGTGTCAAGTTTCCAGTTGAAAGATGTAAGTCCGTTTGGTGTGTCAACCGTAATTGACCTTATTGCATTTTCACAGGACTCATTCCATTTTTTTGACTGATTTGTTGGAGCCACAAAATTAAAACCTAAAACAACTTGTTTTTCAGCAATAAAAACTCCTACCATTTCTCCTGTAAAACCAATATTATTGCTGTTAAAATTATAATCAACTTTAATTGCTGGTCTTCCATTGTAAGCTATGTATTGCTTTGACAGAACAACGACATTTAGTTTTTTATCAAACCCAGAAACCAATTCTTGAACTGCGTTCTCTTGAACCCAATTTTCTTGAAATAATTCAACAACTTCTTGTGTCGTTGATTTAGGAAATGGTTTAATTTGTGTCAAACTAAAAATTCCACACCCAGTTCCTCTACAAGAGTATGTAACTAAATATCCAGTTTCTTTATTAGTTTCGGTATCAATTTCGGATGACGGAGGTTGAAATGAAAAATTATATTCTGAGTTCACATAACGCTTAGATTGTCCTAAAACTACGAAGGCAAAGATAAAAACAAAAAATGTTGAGGCTATTATTTTCATATTAAATGTTTATCTAAAGGTAAACAAAAGTAAAAATAACAATTTGCCAGAAAGTTGTCAAAACTTTCAAAGATCAGAAAAGGCGGCGCAGACAGAAAAATTTTACGGGAAAATTAAACAGCTTCGGACGCGAAAGCCACAAAATGATGCTTGACCATTATCGCAACAACAAGAGTATGTTGATTTCTTATGATAAGAAGGCGATGGGATTCTTTTAAAGGATGAAGTGTAAATGATGAATGATGAGCGCGGATTTTTATGGTTTGCGTTCATCTTTTTTGGAACATTTTTAAGTAAGAAAATCCAACTGTAAAGATTTATAGTTGGATTTTTTATTAAATCTTTTGTCACAAAATTCCGCCGTGTGGTGTTTATCTTCTGTATAAAATTTGTTCTATTTAAAATTTCAAGGAGATTTAATGAAGAAGAGAAATGCTTTTTTAGATACCAAACTAATTTCGCGAATGACTTCGATTATTGCCGTCACTGCACTTACCATTATAAATATTTTGGCTCAAGATTCTCCGGCTAAATCAAACCATCATTCTATAATAAAACTTGCCGCTTACCAAGAGAAACAATTTGCCGTTCAAGCAATTGTCGGAGGAAAGGAACGCACCTTTTTGTTCGATACGGGCGAAGGCATTACGATGATTTCGCCGCAGGTCGCGGCTGATCTCAGTTGTGAACCTTGGGGAAACATCGTCGGATTTCGGATGCTCGGAGAAAGGTTTGACGCGCCGCATTGCGATAATGTCAATTTCGATTTCGGCGTTTCGGCGTTTCGAGTTTCAAACACGATTGTCTATGATTTGGCGAAGATTTCGGGAGCAGACGCACCGCCGGTTGACGGAGCAATTGGGTTAGATATGTTCGCCGGACGGACGATCACGCTCGAAATGTCCGCTAAGCGTTTGATAATCGAAACGGAAAAAACCGCTGAATGCCGCGCCAAAAACAGAAACGAAATCCCAATGCGTATTTCCCGTTCGGAAGGCGGTTCGCTTGATGTAAATCTCGGTGTCCGAACAAGTCGTGGTTTGCTCTGGATGGAACTCGATTCCGCCAACGCCGGACCGACTGTTTTTGTTGCTCCGGCAGTCGCTTCGCTGCTCGGTCTCGACGCAAAAACCCGTCAGCCGCAAACGGTCAAACTTGATTTTGGTGCAGGTGTCCTATTCGAAGGCAAAGCGCGTGTTTTTCCTGATATGATTATTGATGGAAACGTCGGTATGCAGTTCTTAAAAGACAGAGTTATCACACTCGATCTCAAAAACAGCCGCGCGTGGATTTCGTCGGCTAACTCATTATCGTCATAATGCGCCGAAAAATTTCAAAAACAAATGATGGAGCGAAAATGTTAACCGCAACAACAAAAATATGTTGACTTCTTATGATAAGAAAGCGATGGGATTTTTCTAAACAATAAATAGTTGTAAATGAACACGAATGAGCGCAAATTTTTTGATTTGCGCTCATTTGTCAGTAATTATAGTTTGTTTGTATAGTTATTCAGGAGATGGATCTATACCGAGTATGCCAGCCAAGCGTTGTAATAAATTTATCTTGTCATAAAATGCTTTGTTACGGTGTTTTATATTTGAGGAATGAACTACTTATGTCGAAATATATATTATTTGCTGCTATTGCGGTTTTGCTTCTAACAAGCAATCTGTTCGCTGATTGTCGTGCGGAAAGTCCCGAAAAACTAATAGAAATAATCAAAGAATCTTTTGATAAAGGAGATATTGACAAATTCGCCTGCGCTTTTGAAATTGAGAACGGTCAAAATCTTTTGAAAAATGCAGTTGCGAAAAAATACGAACGGCAATTCGAGTTCGGAAAAGTCATTATTTCAGATAAAAAACGCGCTACTTTGTTATTAACCGGATTGGTGAAACGCGGTAATTCCGGCGATGAAACATATTTTGCGGGAAAGTTTTCAGGTATTTATGAAGCCGAGGTTTCCGGCGACGGTTGGAAGGTAAAAAGAGAACTGACAATCGCGCAAAACATTATAAACCTTCAAACTATTGATGTAACGATTATTCCCGCGCAGAAACTCGTTGTAAAAGACGACATTGCCATTTCTGTTAAAGGTAATTTTGGTTTTGCGATAAATCTCAACCACCGGGCATCAATTCAAAATGTAAAGGTTGATGGAAAAGAAGTTAATTTCCAATTCGGCGGCGGACTTTTGTGGGTCAATATTCCGCCGTCAAAAACTGCACAGTTGAGCATCGAATACGAATTAAATGAAATAGATACGAATCAAGCGGACTCTAATTCCAGTTTTTGGGGAAGCGATTTCGGTCACGTCAGAAATCAATTTTACTGGCATCCTTTGTTTGATTTTAACAGCGAAACCGGCAAGGCTGATTTTAAGATTGTCGCCAGAATTCCGAAAGAATATCAGCTTGTTACGACTATTCCGCAAATGGAAAGTATTGACGGGACAATGCGGACGGTAACGGGAAAAACTCAAATCAGAACGCAGGCACTCGCCTTGTTTTACGATAAAGACTGGAAAAAAACGAGCAAAAATTTCGGCTCTCTCCGTTTTGATATTTTTGCAGTAGAAGGTTTTTCGCCGACCGTCGAATCAATGCAAGACGAATTTCAAAAAATTTATCAAAAATTAGAATCGAAATTTGGCAGACCCGCCGCTGATTATTTCAGCGTCGTCCAATCCCGCGCCCGGACACCCGGCTGGAAGTTTCTGACAAATCAGACGGTTACGGCAGGCATTTTCGGCGCGAAAATAGTAAGTGATACTCCCAATATCCGCGCACCTTTCGCACACGAAATTTCACACGCGTGGACTGATCCGACGGGAAAAGGCACGAATTTTCTGCGCGAAGGATGGGCAAGTTTTGTCGAATCATATTTTATCCGCGAAACCTTCGGGGCGGAAACTGAAAATGCCTATTTTACCAATTACCGAAGGTTTTATAACGAAGGCGGTTTTGAAGGCAAACAAAGCATTTTGGAAGACGCAGACAATGACGGGATTTCGTATTACAAAGGTGCGTGGATTTTCAAGATGCTGCGTGATTTTATCGGCGAAGAGTCTTTTGAAAAAGGAATGAAGAAATATATCAGCGATTCCGGCAATGGAAAAGCAACGATAAATGACTTTATCGCGGCATTCGCGGATACGACAAAAAAAGATGTCGGAACTTTTCTCAAACCTTGGATTAAAGGGCAAAATCTGCCGAATATTTCAGCCGAACTCCTAAATAATAAACTAGAGATAAGCCAGAAAGGATTGGTCTTTTTGCTGCCTTTAGAGGTTGAATTTGAAACGATTAGCGGTAAAACCCAAAAAACTTTTTTGATCTCAAAATCTACGGAAGTTTTTGATTTGAAAGAAATCGGTAATGTGAAAACCTTTCATCTTGACCCAGACAATCAGTTATTGTTGAAATCTCAAACCCAATAAAAATTCTATTTTATTAACAAAAAAGTCGTCGGCTAACTTCGCGTCAAATATAATGAATTTTCAAGACAAAAGTAGAACACAAATTGGATGTGGAAAAAGCCGAAACGAATCTCAAAAAACACGGCGCTAGTTTTAGCGAAGCGGCGACGGTTTTTGATGATTTATTTAATGTTGATTTTTACGATCCGAAACATTCCGGCGAAGAACATTGCTTTTTGATAATCGGCGAATCTAATCGGCAAAGACTTTTGATTATTTCATACGCCGAAAGAGATGATAAATACGAATTATCAGCGTGAGAGAATTAGCCGCAAAGGAACGAAGAAATTATGAACACGGAAAATTTGAATGATGAATTCGAACCCGAATACGATCTTTCAAAACAAAGGTCAGAAAAGTCGGCGCGGGCAGAAAACTTTTGCAGGAAAATCAAAAAGTTTCAGACGCGAAAGCCACAAAATGATGCTTGACCATTATTGCAACAACAAAAATATGTTGATTTCTTATGACAAGAAGGCAATGGGATTCTTTTAAAGGACGAAGGTTGAAGGATGAACGCGGATTTTTATGATTTGCGTTCATCTTTGTTACTGTTTATGACTGAAAAAACCGTGAAAATTGATTGGGCTAAATCGTTTGGTTTAATCTCAAAGATAAGTGATGATAAATTATCTGATGCCGACAAATGTTTGAATATTTTTTAACTTCATAATCTTCTATGGCTCAAATAACTGAATGGGAATTTACCGCCGATGTCGCTTCTCAAATCAATGAGATTTTGAAAGAGCGCGTTGATTTACCTTTTTCCGAAGCGCGTTGCGAAGAACGCGAAGCGGGAAAAGTTCAACGTCGTGATTTAACTTTATGGAGTCGTGCAAATAAGCGCGTTATCACGGGTGAAGTAAAAATGCCGGACAAACGCGACGGACGTTCACCGTTAAATGAAGTCGTAGTGTTGGACGCTCAAAGAAAAGCTGACGGAATCGGCGTAAAATATTTTTTTACTTGGAATGTTAATGACTGCGTTTTGTGGAATACATTTGAAGAAGGTAAATCAATCACCGAAAGACACGTCGAATTTCTCAAAGCCTTGCCCGCGCCGATTGCGAAATCGGACGAATTATTACAGCCGCGGGTAAAAGAACAAATCAAAAGTTTTCTCGAAAAACTTTTGGAAAGATGCGCCGCCATTCTTTCCGGCGAAAAACCGCTTGCCAAACTTCCGCTCGATAAAACATTTATCAAAGTTTGGGAATTGGCTTTGATGCCGATTGTTAAAGAAACTCTTTTTGCCGTCAACTCCAAATACAATTCCGATTCCGCTTTCAAAAAACACCTCGAAAAATGGATGCGCGAAGAGCAGGGCTGGACGCTTTCCACTGACGAAGCGGTAATTCGTGAAAATCTTGAAAGCTCGGCAAAATTCAGCAGTTATGTTCTGGCAAATAAGATCGTTTTTTACAAAGCATTACGCAAACAATTTCCGAAACTCAAAAAACTCGAAATCGGAGCGGAAATCACGACGGGCGAAGAATTAAACGAACATCTAAAGGACGCATTCAAACACGCGACGGAAATTACGCACGATTACGAAACCGTTTTTCAAAACGATTTCGGCGATTCTCTGCCGCTTTTGGATGAAACGGCGGTTGAAAGCTGGCGCGAACTTATCGAAGATACTGAAAAATTCGATTTCACGAAAATTCCATACGAAGTCATCGGGCAGATTTTTGAAAATATGCTGAGTCCCGAAGAACGCCACAAGTTCGGACAGCATTACACCAGAAGCGAAATCGTAGATTTGATAAATGTTTTCTGTATCCGCAAACCCGACGCAAAAGTTCTCGATCCGTCTTGCGGCGGCGGAACATTTCTCGTTCGCGCATATCAGCGCAAAAAGGATTTGTCCGACGGGAAACTTTCGCATCAGCAGCTTGTCGGGCAAATTTACGGCACGGATATTTCGGCTTATCCGGTTCATCTGACGACGATCAATCTTGCCACGCGCGATTTAAAAGAAGGCGCGAATTATCCGCTTGTGGCGCGTAAAGATTTTCTTAAAACAAAATTGGGCGGCAAAATCTTCAATGTGCCGGATGAAAACGGCGAAAATCTTCAACCTTTGCCCAAACTCGATGCCGTCGTCGGCAATCCGCCGTATATCAGACAGGAAAAAATCACCGAGTATTACGGGAAGAACTACAAAAATCTTTTACAGGAAACGGTCAAAAAAGACGCGCCGAATACAACGCTTTCGGGCAGAAGCGATATTCTCTGTTATTTCTTTACGCATAGTTTCGCGCTTTTGGAAGATGACGGTTATATCGGTTTGCTGACGAGTTCAAACTGGCTCGATACGGCTTACGGCTTTGATTTGCAGAAGTTTTTGCTTGAAAACTTTGAAATAATCGCCGTCTTTGAATCGAATTGCGAGCCTTGGTTCACGGGCGCGAGAGTAACGACCGCCGCGACGATTCTGCGTCGTCAGTCCGACGCGGAAAAGCGTGATGCCAACAATGTGAAATTTGTCTGGCTGAAAAAACCGATTGCCGATTTTGTCGAATATTCAAAAGGCGACGAAGCGCAACGGCGCGAAACATTTGAACAAATCCGCGACCATATCGAAAATCTGACCGAAGAAGAAGAAAACGAAACTTGGCGCGTTCGCGTCGTCAATCAAGCCGAACTGTTTCAGGCGGGTTGCATGAGTTTTGACGTTCAAGCCGAAGATGAAGATGTTGAAAATGAAGAAACACAAAAAAGCGCGATCAAGCCGACACAGACAAATTTTCTCGGAAAACCCGAACAGCCGTCTTTGCAAATAAGGTCAGAACCGTCTGCGGTAGCGGACGGTTTAACGTCATCAGGTCGGGACACAAAAGTTTCAAATGCCCGGCTTCAACCGCCCGCTACCGCAGGCGGTTCTGACATTCGCGCCGATTACAAAGGTTATAAATGGGGAATTTATCTACGCGCACCGGAAATCTTTTCCAAACTCTTAAAACGCGGCGGCGAGCGTTTTATGCCGCTCGGACAAATTGCCGAAGTTCGTTTCGGAGTAAAAAGCGGCTGTGATGCGTTTTTCTTTCCGAAAGACATCACGGCGGAAAGACTCGCGGAAAATCTGAGCGATAAAGAATTCAAAAACCGTTACGGAATCACCAAAAAAGAAACCGAAAAAATCAGAATTGTGCAGGCGGGCGATAAATCACAGCATTTGATTGAAGCCGAATATTTAGAGCCGGAAATACACAGTTTAATGGAAATTGATTCGTTTGAAATCAAATCTAACGAGTTGGCAAGAAAAATAATTTTAGTTTCTGAAAGCAAAGACGAACTCAAAGGCAAACACATTTTGAAATATATCAAATGGGGCGAAAGAGAAAAATTTTATGAAAGAACAACGATAGCAAATAGAATTTCGACAGAAAAAGAATGGTATGACTTAACTCACGAAAGCCCTGCACAAATAATTCTTCCGAAATTACAACAATATCGCCATATCATAAGTTTGAATTCAGAACTTCTATTAAATAACTCAAGTTTGCTTTCGGTTTATACGTCAAATGATTTTTCAGAAGATTTGTGTGCAATTCTAAACTCGACAATTGTTGCTTTAGCAAAACAATTTTTCGGTAGAATTCACGGTGCAGAAGGAAGTCTTCAACTCGATGTTTATTCCGCACAAATGATGTCTGTTCCAAATCCGCGAGAAGCTAAACCACAAATAAGAAAAAAACTAACTTCCGCTTTCAATTCAATGCGAAAGCGGAAAGCGTTACCTTTAGTTGATGTTGATTCGACCGATGAAGAAAACTGGACGGGCGAACTTGCGTTGACTGACCGGCAGAATTTAGACGATGCCGTTTTGGAACTGATCGGTATTTCGGATGCGGAAGAAAGAAAAACTCTGCGCGACGAACTTTACCGCGAGATCACAAAACTTTACCGTCAAATACCGCGCTGCCGAAAAGATAATGCAGAAATATCGGCAGCAAACGGCAAGCAAAGGCAAACAAACCGCGCACACCATTGCCGAAGAAATCTGGAATGAACTCGCCGTTAAGCCGGAGAATTTTTCGCCGCTCGCTTTTGTTCCCGCCGATGCCGAAACGGAAACGATCAATCTGCCTTTGGGCAAAGCGAAAATCATCACTCACGGACTTCTCCAAACATCCGAAGTTCAAATCGGCACGGAATATACTTCACTCGGAAGCGTCGAACGAAGCGAATTTGTCAAAGCACTTGCCGAACAATCCGTTCACGGCAAACTGGAAATTCCCGTTTCCGCCAAAATCTGCCAAACGGCTTTATTGCAGCACGAAAGAAAAGTAAAAGAACTAAACAAACGCTTTTACACCGAAGCCGCGACGTTCTCGGCAGACGAAAATATGCAGGAAAAAATTGTCAAAGAATTGTGGAGATTGGTAAAGAGATAATTTTTATCATTTTCTACAAAGCATTTGGATCAATCAGCGTAATATTTTGAAATCGCTTAAAATCTTTCGTGTTAAAAGTGAGCAGTTTCGTGATTTGGTGAACATTCATCGCGGCGACGATTCGGGCATCGTGGACTTGTTTGCCGAAAACCGAATTGGCTAAAACTATCTTTCGCCATTCACGATAAATCGCCTGAGTATCGGGCAAAACGGTCAGCAGAGATTCCAGACGGGAAATTTCGACATCGGTTTTCGCGGGTGTCCAACCGAAACCGTTATTGGCAATCGGTCTGGTTGCGACGTTCCAAAATTCGATGAGATTTTGCGGAATCAGACAAATTCTGTCGCCGTTGGCAAGAAATTTTTTCACCGCATTGACGGCTTGTTTGTGAGTCGGATGAGCAGGTTCGGCACTTCGCAGAAGTATATTTGTGTCGGCTTGAATGTCTTCCATTTATTCATCTTCGGCGTAAATCGCTTCGCGGCTGTCGTCAATGACAACGGCATTTTCCGAATGACTCTTCGCCCAATCTTCCCACGCCGAAGCCTTTTCCGTTTGATTCGACTTTGCTGATCTTTCCAGTAAATCGTCAACAAACTCAAGCACTTCTTTCTGCGAAGAACTCGGCAGCATTTGTATCTTGGCGGTAATTGTTTCAGTCGAAATCATCTATTTTCACCTCAAATCAGATTTTATCACAGGTTCAGTTTGAAAAAAATATATCCAGTTTTTAAGCCACAGCAAATTCGGTTAATTTACGTTTTTCGGGCGAGTAAAAAGCGAGGACAATATCTTGTTTCGGCACACCTTTTTCCAGAAGATAGGCGGCAACGCCGTCTTCGAGACCGTCGTAGTGAATCCAGAATTTACCGTTGCGGATTTCGACATCAATCAGGGCGTAATTGTATCTTTGTTTTCCTTCAAAACCGTTGACCATCAGCAGATAGCGGTCGCGGTCGGTGTCGAAAACAGGTTTTTTTTCCAAACTGCTGTTAGCGTATTTGTTGCCAGCCGCCCATAAAATTATTTCTTCGATATATTGCCGATAATTTTCTAAGTCAGCCATTTTTCGATTTCCTCCGTTTCGACATTATAAATTAACACTTTCATTTTCAAACGCTCGCAAATCAAATCTTTGAGATTTTCCGAAAATTCGATGTCGAATGTTTCCTTTTCAACGGCAAGAAAAAGTGTGCGCTCCGGTTGCGAATCAAGCAAAACTTCACGATACATCATAAATTGCCCGATAGCGTCCTGCGCTTCAGCGATAATTGATTTGCCGATAAAACTTTTGATTTCAACCGCGATTTTCTTTCCTTTTTTCTCCGCTGCGAGAAGTTTTTCCGCACCTAAATCTACAAAGAGATCAGTTTTACCAAACTTTAAAGTAAGCGGATCATCGGTTATTTTCCAATCTTCTTTAATGAGTGCGTTTCTGACAACATCGTGAAATTTATCTCTCGCAGGCATAATAAATTCATTTTAGCATTTGCTTCGAGTTTATAAAACGGGAAAATCTTTCGTATTAAGAGTGAACAATGCGCGTGATTTAACGAATAATCATCGCGGCGACGATTCGGGCATCGTGAACTTGTTTGCCAAAAACCGAATTAGCTAAAACTATTTTTCGCCATTTACGATAGATCGTCTGACTGTCGGGCAGAACGGTCAGCAGAGATTCCAGACGAGAGATTTCAACATCTGTTTTTGCGGGCGATAAGTCGAAACCGTTTTTATCAATTGGTTTTAGCTTTAGTTTCTAATCCAATCCGCTAAATTGTCTTTGACTGTTTTCAAACGAGTTTGAGAAATTTCGCCGAGTTTGCCGACAAAGATTGTTTCGGAAACAACGGCTAAACGTGATAAACGGATGACGCTTTCGGATTTCAGACGAGTTTGGGCAAAATCGGAATCGGTTGTGTTTATTATTTCGTCAAAATTCGGGATTGCTTGGTGAATCTGCGTGGAAATCATACAAACCAGCCAATCGTCGTAACCGGAAGGAATCGGAGCGACCAATAACGAAGGGCGCAAACTTCCGAGAACTAAATCCGTTTGTGGAAATTTGAAAGGAACAATTTGTCCGGCTTTGCCTAACGCCATTTTTCCTGTAAATCCTCTTCGCTGTATGCGGTTTCATCTTCCAAACCTTTCATCGCCTGATCGAGTGAAAATTCCGCCCATTGTTTATCTTCGCTTTCCTGCCGTTCATATTTTTCCGAGAGAAATTCAACAAAATGCAAAACTTCATTCTGTGCCGCAACGGGCAGATTTTGCATTTTTGAATTTAGAACTTCTGTAACGATCATACCTTTTTACCTCGAATGAAATTTTAACATAGGTCTTTGAACGGAAAAAGAAAAGCCTTCAATTTATTCAGGCTTAATTTTCAATGACTTATTTGTTCTTGCTTTTTATGCGGCGATAAATTCGGTTAATTTACGTTTTTCGGGCGAGTAAAAAGCGCGGACAATCTCTTGTTTCGGCACGCTTTTCCAGAAGATAGGCGGCAACGCCGTCTTCGAGACCGTCGTAGTGTCGGCAGATTGGGGATTTTGCCCGCGCTTTTTGATTTGGTGATGATTCCGCCGGAATTCGAGCGGAAATTTGGCGTAATATCGGCGGTCTTTGCGAAACTGAAATTAAACTGTCAAAAATTTTGTTGAGCGTTTTCGGTTAAAGTCATAAAACGACGCAACCAAATCAAATTGCACCGTTTTATGATTTTTGTTTTGTTACGCGACTGAATTGCCGATAATCACCTGTTTGTAAAAATCCGCGCTTAATTTCGGCGTGCGTTTCTGCGTTTTGTAATCAACATAATATAAACCAAAACGATTGGTGTAGCCGTCCGCCCACTCGAAATTGTCCATCAAACTCCATAAAAAATAACCTTTAACGGGAATTCCGTCGGCGGTCGCGCGCTGCAATTGTGTCAGGTAATTTCGCAGAAACATCACGCGGTCGGTGTCGTAAACTTTGCCGTCGGGCGCGGGAATGTCGGACGACGAACAACCGTTTTCGGTGATGTAAATCTCCTTCGCGCCCCAAATTTTATTGACGTGGCGCGGTCCCCAGTAAAGCACTTCCGGTCCGATAAACAGCCACGGCGAAGCCATATGCGGATATGACGGCGGATTCGGCACTTCCGCGAAACCGAGCGGCGACGCGTCCGCCCGCACATAGCGCGGCTGATAGATATTGATGCCGACGAAATCGAGCGGACTCGAAATAATTTTCAAATCTTCCGCCGTGTGTTTCGGCGCGTCGGCTCCGGCGGCGGCGAGATACGCGTCGGTGTATTTACCTTCCTGAATCACCGTCATATACTGCGCGTTAAATTGGCGCGTGGCTTCGGCGGCGGCTTTGATGTGTTCGTCGGTTTCGATGACCGGAACGCAGGCGGTGATGTTTTCGGCAAGTCCGACTTTCGTTCCCGGTTTCGCGCCGGCGCGAATCGCCTGCACCGCGAGTCCGTGACCGAGAACGGCGTGATGGCGCGTTTGATTAAATCTCGCGGGCGGCAGCTTCAAACCCGGCGCGTGAATGCCGACGCGATAACCGAGTTCGACGAACGCGCCGAATTCGTTAATCGTGAAAAAATGTTTGACGCGATCAGAAAGTTTTCCGGCGACGTAACCGGCATAATCGGCGAACGCTTTCGACGTTTCGCGCCCTTCCCAGCCGCCGTATTTGTCCTGCAAAACCTGCGGCAAATCCCAATGATAAAGCGTCGCAAACGGCTGAATGTCGTTTTTCAGAAGTTCGTCAACGACCCGATTGTAAAAATCCAAA
The DNA here is from genome assembly GCA_965218105.1 of Pyrinomonadaceae bacterium. Classification (GTDB taxonomy): domain Bacteria; phylum Acidobacteriota; class Blastocatellia; order Pyrinomonadales; family Pyrinomonadaceae. Next base: position 424,466 of record OZ244585.1, on the reverse strand, counting down.
CCCTTCTGATTCGGTGCGCCCGTGCCGTCTGGAAAAACGCGCGACCAGGCAATCGAAAAACGATAACTTTTCACGCCGAGATTTTTCATCAACTGAATATCGCTCTTGTAATTATGATAATAATCATCGGCGACATCGCCCGTCGCGCCGCCCACGGTTTTGCCGGGAGTGTGCGAAAAAGTATCCCAAATCGTCGGTTTGCGCCCGTCTTCCTTGACCGCGCCTTCGACTTGATACGAAGCCGTCGCAGTTCCCCATAAAAAACCGTCGGGGAAAGTTCTTTGGTTATTTTGCTGAACGACGGGTGATTCTTTTTTCGATTGATTTGCGCCGTGAACGGGAATCGCGGATGCGCCGAGCGCGGCGGCACCGGCAATTTTTGCAAAATCTCGCCGTGAAAATTTCATTTTTTTTCTCCTTTTGGATTGTCGGATTATGATTACTGAAAATAAATTTTCGTTTATATTGGTCAATTTGTAAAGAATTAATCAATCTCAACGATAATTTGCCTCACGTCAATTGCGGAATTTCAGTGAATTTTCACAGCAAAGAACAAAAAGAAAATTCTTTGCAGTTAAAAAGCGCGAACTGTAGAAAAAACATTTCACAAAAAGATTAACTGACAAAAAATTTATGATTGATCAAAATTCATATTGTGGCGGCGTTCCAAGTTGTGATTAGATATAAAAATCAATATGAAAAACATTCCAAGAGTAAAAGTAACGGACGAAGCGAAAAAATTGATCGGCGAACTGCGCGCCAAACACGGCGAATTAATGTTTCACCAATCGGGCGGCTGCTGCGACGGTTCTTCGCCGATGTGTTACGAAGCGGGCGAATTTCTCGTCGGCTCGTCCGATGTTTGGCTGGGAGAAATTGATAATTGCGATTTTTATATGGCGAAAGATCAGTTTGAATTTTGGAAACACACCGAATTGACGATTGATATTTCGGAAGGTCGCGGCGCATCGTTTTCGCTGGAAATTCCGTTGGGAGTGCGATTTGTGACGAAATCGAGAGTTTTCACGGAAGAAGAATCAAGGAGTTTAATCGAAACGCGGCTCGGCGATATGATTTGAATAATGCGGAAGCCCGCACGAAGTAATACCAAAACAATTTAAGAAGGTGTGTTAAGTAGCCAGTCATAACAAGTCAGTTTTTTGATCGCTTCTTTTGCTGTCATAAAAGGTTTGGCTATTTCTATAACCGCCTTCTCAACTTCTTCATAAGTTGTAAATACTTGATTCTTTAACCTTCTTCTAATCTCTCGAAAAAATCTCTCGACCGGATTCAGCTCAGGCGAATAAGCCGGCAATAGTTCCAGATTTATCTTCTCATCCGGTTTCAAACTCTGACTCCGATGTGCCGCTGCTCCGTCGGTGATCAAAATCGCTTCTTCTTCTAAACCTTGAGCAAATTCATCAAGAAACACTTGAAAACTCTCCAATGTCATATTCGGCAAGATCAGCATCTTGACATCTCCGGTCAGCGGATTGATCGCCACCGACAGGTAGCCGTAATCATAGCCGATATGTTGAGAACCACCCGGCTTGACTCCTGTGGCTGTCCAACGTCTGCCTAGATCCGCGCGTGTCCCGAAGCGCAACTCGTCGTGAAAATAAAACTGCTCGCCCGAATGCCTCACAGAAAAGTTTTTTTATATTCACTTTGCTGTTGTGTGTTCGCCTTGATATTAAACGGTCGCGGCACTTTGGCTTTGATCTTCAACCGCTGAAAAAGCAGCGAAATGCCTTGTTGCGTGTAACTGACTCCAAACTCATTTTCAATAAACTCGCCTGCCTCCGACTGTGAATCAAAACCCTCTCTGGCTTGTTCGATCAACTTTGCTTTCTGCTCATCATTGAGCTTTGTCCGGTTCGCTTTGTAGTTTAATTTCAGATACCCATCCAACCCTTCGGTTTTGTATTTCTTCCACAAGTCATAGCCGTATTTCTCGGTGATTCCTAAAATCCCGACTGCCTTTTTCAACTGCGAAAACTCTCCGCTTTTCAGAAGCCTGAGAAGTTGCACACGCAGCAGCAACTTGGCATTTGATTGCCTTTTTTCAAGTGTTCTCAACTCCGTTTCTGTCTGATCTATTTCTGTCTGATAATCAACAACTCGCATCTTTCAATAGTAACATAACTTTCTATATTGTATTGGTATAAGGGCGTGAATTGATGTTTGCGCCCTTACTTCGTGCGGGCTTCCGCATTATGAACCTTTGTCTTTCAATCGTTTAACTCATTCGCGGTTCACCTTGCCGGTGCTTTTTCGCTTTGAATAGCGCGACCAGTTCAATGCCGATGCCAAGTCCGACGAGAAATCCGGTCATTTCATCTCTGATAATTGTGAAATGATTCAGAATCATTCCGCCGGAGACGCAGAATAGTCCGATTGCCAAGAGAATACACCATTTATTTGTTTGTTTGTACATAAAATTACTCCTTCGTTTGTTGTGATAAATTTTCTATTTTTTTGAGCAAAAGCTCTTTTTTCTCAAGTTTGCGCCGGTTGGCGAACGGTCTGAGAAAAAACCACGCCGTCGCCAGCATAATTATCGCCAGCGAATAGCCGATCATCATCGCCTGCCGATTTTGATAAACCGATTCGTATAAAAAAAGCAGATAACCTCCGCTGATGCAGATAAATCCGGCTTTTTGCACCGCGTTCCAATCGTTCGTCAGCCGTTCGATGTCAAACTTTAGTTTTTCGATAAATTCGCGGTTTGAAATGTTTTCGTTTCTGAAAGCGCGGCGCAGGGAATTGATTCTCGAAGTCAATAAAATAAAAATCGCCGCGAACATCAACGCTTCGCCGAAAAAAGTCGAAAGCAGTTTCGCCTCAGAAAAGACTGCAAGCAAAGTCATCAAACTCAGCAAAATGACGATGGCGGCGACTGAAAACCAAATGCGTCGGCGATGACGATTTTTTTCGCCCGCAATCGCTTGCCGCATTTTTTCAATGTTCGGCAAATCGTCGGCTTTTTCAGATAACCAAATTTGTTTGATGTCTTCAAAACTGTCCATTTTCTTTAAATTTTTCGGTCAAATCAGCTTTGATTCGGTGAATCCGAACCCGAATATTTGAATGACTTAAACCGACAATTTCAGCAATTTGCGCTTGCGGCAATTCTTCCAGAAACAGCGAAATAATGATGCGGTCAATTTCATTCAATTCGGCGATAAAACGCTGTAATAATTGATGTTGCGTTTCTTTTGAATCATCTTTTTCAGACGCTTTTATTTCGATTGGCAACTCCGTCATCAACGCTTTTTTGTCCGTTTCGATTTGGCGCAGACATTTATTCGTCGCAATCCGGTAAATCCACGTTCCAATTTCTGCTTCTTTGCGGAATGAACTCAAATTTTGCCAAACGCTGATAAATGTTTCCTGCGTCAAATCCTTCGCCCTTTCATAATCATTGACGAAACCGAGGCAGACGCGGTAAATTTTCGGCGAAAATTTTGTGTAAATTTGTTCAAATTCCATCGCAAAAATGCTTTTCAGGCGTTCCGACATTCTTTAGATACGCGAAGGTTTAAAATGTTACAGAAAAAACAACTTTTTTCGGTTCAGCTATAAATTTAGAAGTGGTAAAATCTAAAACAATGACGGTCATATAGTCTGAAAATTAGGCTTTCGAGTGTTTAATTTCCAAACATTAATTTATCTTTCGTTAACGAAATGCGTCATTAGAACGTCTATCGAATGCCGGAAAGAATCTAAAGCCGATCAAACACCGGAGTTTCAAGATAATAATTTGTGAAAAAGTCGGAAAAAATCTGGTCACTTATAACATCGGCAAACTTTTTGATAGTCGTCTGGTTCGCGCTCGTCACAAATTATTGTCAAAAATCAATGCGGGAGGCGCAGAATTCCGAGCCGCCGCCGCCGCCGGATGATTATATCGGAGCGTTATTTTATTCGCTTTTAAATTTAACGACTGTATTTTTCGGTATTTTATTTATCGTAAGTCTGATAATCTTGACAATTTTATTCGTGAAAAACAAATATTCGGCGAAATCTACCGATCAAAAAATTGAAGTAAAACCTGATAATTAAGAACTTATATGACTATTACAAACGGAAATGGAAACGGACACAAACCGAAACCGAAAAATGTTCTCGGCGGCGAATTGAAAAGCTGCTGCACCGACCCGATGACCGGATTTTACCGCGACGGATTTTGTAAAACCGGCGCGGATGATGTCGGCAGCCACACGGTTTGCGTCGAAGCGACGGACGAATTTCTCGAATTTTCAAAATCGCGCGGCAACGATTTGATGACACCGCGACCGGAATATGATTTTCCCGGTGTCAAGGAAGGCGACAAATGGTGTCTGTGCGCGACGCGCTGGCGCGAAGCGTTGGAAGCCGGAGTCGCGCCGAAGGTGATTTTGGAAGCGTGCCACGAAGCATCGCTCAGATATGTTTCGCTCGAAGATTTGAAAAATCACACTTTATAATAATGTAAAAAAGTTCAAAAGTGAAAAAGTTTAAAAGTGTCGGATATTGAAACAAATTTTTTCACTTTTAACCTTTCAAGATAATGAATTCAATCGAACATCTGCGCGAACTTTACATTTATAACGATTGGGCGAATCGGCGTTTAGTTGCCGCGTTGAAAAGTTCTTCAAGCGAAAAAGCGCGGCGGATTTTGGCGCATCTTTTGATTACGGAAAAAGAATATTACGCGCGGCTTTACGGCAAAGATTCGACGGGTTTTGATTTTTGGCAAGATTTGCCGCTCGAAGAATGCGGACGGATTGCACAGGAAAACGCCGAAAACTATGAACATCTTTTGAAAAGATTTGACGACGAAGGACTCGGACAATCTGCTGAATATAAAACCAGCGCAGGCGTTTCGCAGCAAAGTAATTTCCGCGAATTGCTAACGCACGTTCTTTTTCATTCGATAAATCATCGCGGACAGGTTAATTCGGCGATGCGCGATGACGGATTTGCTCCGCCGCCGACCGATTATATTATTTATTTGCGAATGATAAACTGATTTGAACGCAAAAATAAACTCCAACTGTAAAATTATGCACAAAAATTTGCGCTCATTTATTGAAACGCTCAGAAAAGAAAAACAAATAGTCGAAATCGAAGCGGAAGTTGATCCCTTTTTGGAAATCGCGGAAATTCACCGCCGCGTTATCGAACAGCAGGGAAAAGCACTTCTTTTCAAAAACGTCAAAAATTCAATATTTCCGGTCGTGACGAATCTGTTTGGAACGGCGAAGCGGATTGATTTGGCGTTTGGGAAAAAGCCGCAGGAATTTGTCAAAACGGCGGTGGAAATGGTTGATGTTCTGCTTCCGCCAAAACCTTTAAAACTTTGGAATTATCGTCAAATGGCGTTTGACGCGCTCAAATTCGGAACGAAAAATGTAAAGAATGCGCCGATTTTGGAAAGATTCAGCAGGGAACCGAAATTGACCGAAATTCCGCTTTTGCAGTTATGGCACGAAGACGGCGGGCATTTTGTGACTTTGCCGCTGGTTTACACGGAAAGTCCGATTACGGGAAAACACAATCTCGGAATGTATCGCATTCAGCGATACGACGATACGACCACCGGAATTCACTGGCAAATCGGCAAAGGCGGCGGTTTTCATCACTTTGAAGCTGAAAAAATGAATCAGCCTTTGCCGGTAAACATCAATATCGGCGGCGCGGCGGCGATGATTCTGGCGGCAATCGCGCCGCTGCCCGAAGATGTTCCCGAATTAATGTTCGCTTCACTTTTAGCCAATGGAAAAATCGAAACCGTGAAAAATCCACTGCCTGACGGTTTGCGTTTGATTGCCGAAGCCGAATTCGTATTCAGCGGAAAAGTTTTGCCGAAAATCAGAAAACCCGAAGGTCCGTTCGGCGATCATTACGGTTACTATTCGTTAAAACATTCTTATCCGGTTTTTGAATGCGAGGCGATTTTTCACCGAAAAGACGCGATTTATCCGGCAACCGTCGTCGGCAAACCGCGTCAGGAAGATTTCTATATCGGCGATTATTTGCAGGAATTGCTTTCGCCGCTTTTTCCGCTCGTAATGCCCGCCGTGCTTGATTTGTGGAGCTACGGCGAAACGGGTTTTCACTCGCTCGCCGCCGCCGTTGTTAAGGAAAGATACGCCCGCGAAGCACTCGGCGCGGGTTTTCGTATTTTGGGAGAAGGTCAATTATCGCTGACAAAATTTTTGATGCTGACCGACAAACCGCAGGATTTGCGCGATTTTAAAAGTTTGTTCGAATATATTCTCGCCCGCGTAAATTGGGAAAGCGACTTTTTTATATTTGACCGCACATCTTTCGACACGCTCGATTACGCTTCGGGCAAAATAAATCACGGTTCAAAAGCGATGCTCGTCGGTGTCGGCGAAGCGAAAAGAGAATTAAAACGCGAATTTAACAAAGAACTGCCGAATTACTTAAAACGCGCCGAAGTTTTCTGCGGCGGCTGTCTGGTCGTCGAAGGAAACAATTATGCGTCTGATAACGAAATTGGTAAGAGAATTGCCGAATCGGGAAAATTTGATGATTGGGAAATCGTCATTTTGCACGACGATGCGGATTTTGCTAAATCTACCGACAAATTTCTGTGGGCGACGTGGACGCGATTCAATCCTTCGACGGATATTTACGCGAAGGAAATAAAAGTCGTCAACAATCACATTTCCTACAAAAATCCGATTGTTATTGACGCGCGAATGAAACCTTGGTATCCCGCGGAAGTCGAAGCGCGTGAAGACATTGCACGATTGGTGGATAATCGCTGGCGCGAATATTTTCCTAATAATTGATTTTCCGCGAAGTGTTAAAAGATTCAAATATTAAGAAATTGCTAAAAAGTGGCTGATAATTAATTTGTAAATATCATAAATGGTTATTGAGCAGTGCCAATCTGCCTGCCCGCGCCCATCGGCTGAGTTGTCGCGCGGGTTGATTTTTTTTCTCAGGAGCTAAGTTCTGCCGATCTTTAAAAGTCAAAGCCGCCGTGATCAAAGCCAAATCTTTTTCGGCTGTTGTCAAAGCTCTTTCTTTTTTTCGTTCGTTAAAACCGGCGATAAATCCGGTGTCGAGATTTCCGGCGATAAATTCCTTATCCTCAACAACTTCACGAAAAAAAGGAAGTGTGGTTTTGATGCCGCCGACCTCGTATTCGATTAGGGCGCGCCGCAGACGGTCAGTCGCTTCGGCGCGTGTTTTTCCGTAAACCGCGAGTTTGGAAATCATCGGGTCATAGTAAATCGAAACTTCAGAGCCTTCGTAAACTCCGCCGTCGTCGCGCACACCGTTGCCCTGCGGAACTCTTAATCTCGTAATTTTTCCCGGCGAAGGAAGAAAATTATTTTCCGGGTCTTCCGCATAGACCCGGCATTCTATCGCGTGACTTTCCCACGAAATATCTTTTTGCGAAAATGAAAGTTCCGCGCCGTCGGCGACATTAATTTGTTCGCGCACCAGATCAATTCCGGTAACTAATTCCGTAACCGGATGTTCGACTTGCAGGCGCGTGTTCATTTCGAGGAAATAAAACGATTTGTCCAAATCGGAAACGAGGAATTCAACCGTTCCCGCGCCGACGTAATCAACCGCGCGGGCGACTTTTATCGCGCATTCGCCCATTTCCTGCCGCAAATTTTCGTCATTTATCGGCGACGGACATTCTTCGATCACTTTTTGATGCCGCCGCTGAATCGAACATTCTCGTTCGCCGAGATGAACGTAGTTTCCGTGTTTATCAGAAAAAATTTGAATTTCGATATGTCGCGGACGAACAATCGCTTTTTCGAGGTAAACCGCCGAATCGCCGAAACTCGCCAACGCTTCGCTTTGCGCGGCTTCCAGAGCGTTTTTTAAATCGTTTTCATTTTCGACCAGCCGCATTCCTTTGCCGCCGCCGCCCGCCGATGCTTTTAACATTACGGGAAAACCGAATTCTTTCGCGGTTTCAAGCGCATCTTCGGCAGATTTCAAAGGCTCGGTCGTGCCGGGAACGACCGGAACGCCGGCTTTGATGGCAATTTTCCGCGCCGAAATTTTTCCGCCCATCGCTTCCATCGCTTCCGGCGAAGGTCCGATGAATGTAATTCCTTTGTCAGTAACTTCACGAACAAATTCCGCATTTTCGGACAAAAATCCGTAACCCGGATGAATCGCCTTCGCGCCGGATTTTTCGGCGACTTCGATAATTTTTTCCCGTCGCAGATAACTTTCATTCGACGGCGGCGCACCGATCAAATACGCTTCGTCCGCCATTCTGACGTGAAGCGCGTCTTGATCGGCTTCCGAATAAACCGCGACGGTTTTGATTTTCATATCGCGGCACGCGCGAACAACACGACAGGCGATTTCTCCGCGATTGGCGATTAAAATTTTTTTGAACATTTTTTTGTGTTTAACTTTACCCGAAAAATTCAACGTCGCTGACGACTTCGAGATTCGGCATAAACGGCGCAAACTGCTGAAAATCGTCAACGTCTTTGGTAACGACATAACATTTTGCCAAAGTCGCGGTGCGGGCAATCAAAGCGTCGTTTTGCAGCCGGTGGGCGTGTTGAAGTTTCGGAGTCAATCCGTGCGAAGCCGATTTGTCGCCAAACCGCAAACGGCGAATCAACTTCGCCGTTTCCCACCAATCATTTTTGTCGGGAGTTAGTAAAGTGCCTTTTTTATCGTGTAATTTTCGCAAGCGTTCATAAAGGTCTAAATCATCGGCTGAAACGGTTGTTGCAGTCATTTCATACAAAACCACACTGGATAGGCGCATTTTTACCGTCAAAGTAACGCTGTTGTGAATGACTTTAAAGTATTCGGTGAAGATATTTTGGTCAAAAACAAAAAAGTTAAATTTTGGCATTTTGTTGTCTGGCGATAGCTTCCATTACAGCATTTGTTGCTTCAATCAATTCTTTATCCGCTTTAGTCAAACGCTTTTTCGGCTTCAAAGTCTGAATTATCGGGATTTTCTTTTCTTCACCCGATTTATTTCCGTTATTTTTTGTTGATTCATCAATTTCTTTCATCACTTTCACCTCACCGAAATTATATCACCCGCACTTTCAATCTAAAATAGAATTCCCGTGATTTTTCGGATCGAAACGAACGCCGACTTTTGCGCCGGGCGCGTATTTCAGAGGATTTTCCAACTTATCTTCGGTCAGAATTTCGGATGATTCAAAATCTACGCCTTGAATGTTGTAAACGTAATAAACTATTTCGTCGCCGTTCTCAGCCAGTTCATTATCAATGATTACGCCGTCGGTAATTCTGCCTTTGGTCTGCAAAAATTCCCGCCGCTGTTTGTCCAAATCAACTTCTTTTTTCGGTTTAAAAATATCAAAAAATCCCATTTTTTTAATCCATTATCAGAGGCGGTTTATTATATTTGGCTCGCAGTTCATTGACTGCCGACAAAACCATCGGACGCTGAATCAGTTTAGCTTCAAGCGGACGTTTTCCCGGAATATCCATCATTATTAAACCCAAAAGAATCGTCGGAACGCCCGGACCGGGCGTAAAAATCATAATTATTCCGGCGATAATCATAATAAAACCAATCGTATTTTTGATAATCACCGCGCCCCAGCGAACGGAAAAATGTTTGTCGGAATCTACTTTTTTTTCATACGAAGAGCTGAAATAATCTGCCGGAATTTTTATCATTCCAACGACAATCAAGCCGTAACTGGCAATTATCGAAACGACTGTAATCGCCAAACCCCAGGCGATTTTTACCCAGGTCAGCGATTCCCAAAATCGTTCAAGCCACTGTCGTATATCCTCAAACCATTCCATAAGACACTTGCGAAAACTGTTAGATGAGTTTGCTAATCACCGACGAACTCACTTGATTTCCGCCGCTTCGATACTGCGAATTTCTTTCCAGATATGAAACATTCGATGAATAAAAGTCCACAGCGAACCGATTGCCAGAACCCACAACACCTGCGGCATTCGATTGGCAAAAAATGAAGTCGAATTCGGAAATGACGACAGCGCGCCAATTACGAGCAAAACGACTCTTTCGGGACGCTGCAAAAATCCGACGTTGGCTTTGACACCGAACCCTTCGGAACGCGCCGTCGTATAGCTGACCATCACCGAAAACATCATTCCGACACCTGCCAAAGTTACGTTTAACAGCGAATGCTGCGGCGAATTGCCGGCGTAAAAAACGATGATGCCGAGAAACGAAACCATATCGGAAAGCCGGTCGAGCGACGAGTCGAGAAAACCGCCGAACCGCGTAACTCTGCCCGACAGCCGCGCGACGTTGCCGTCGAGCATATCGAAAAGATTGGCGACGATTAACACAATTCCCGCCCAGAAAAATTCGCCGAACCCGAAAAGCACACCGCAGCCGACATTTATTGTCACGCCGATGATCGTTAAAATGTTCGGATTAATGCCGCCGAATGCCAGCCAGCGCACCATCGCGTTGATGATTCGCATTGCTCCTCGTCCGATGCTCGCTCCAAACATAATCGGTTGTCAGTTGTCGGTTGTCAGTTGTCGGTTTTTTGTCTTATTCTGACAACCGACAACTGCTATTGTTCGTGAATTGTGGTTAGTTTTTTGACTTCAAAATTGCGCCAGCCGTTCGGCGTTTTTATTTTCACTTCGTCGCCTTCTTCTTTGCCCATCAAACCTTGTCCAATCGGCGTAACGGTTGAAATCAACCCGTTGTCCGGGTCGCTTTCTTCCGATGTTACCAATTTATAAGTGATGTCTTCGTCGCGGTCAATGTCGTATAAAACGACTGTCGAACCGTAGGCGATGCGGTCGTGCGGAATTTTCGATAAATCAATTGATTCGACTTCGCTCAAACGCTGGCTCAGTTGAACAACCCGCGCCATAACCATTTTCTGTTTTTCCAAAGCTGCTTTATATTCGGCGTTTTCCTTTAAATCGCCAAATTCCCGCGCCAATTGTATTTCCTTCGGCAACTTAAAACGCAGTTCGTTTTCGAGTTCCTTCAATTCATCCTGTATTTTTTTTCTGATTGCTTCCATATAATTTAATTCAACTTTTAAGATATAGAGTATAACTCTTAAATCTTGAACTTTGAACCTTGAAATTTCTGATTTCTTAGAGTTTCGCTTCTTTCAGCGCGGCGAATGAAATACCGATGTCCCGCGCCGTGCGGACGAGCTGCCCGTCAATCGGCACGGTTTTAATGTTGGCGATGGCTTCGGAAAGCGGCACGTTGACGACCGTTCCGGCTTGCAGCGCGACCATTTTGCCCATTTCGCCGCTTGCCAGAGCGCGCACCGCGCACGCGCCGAAATTTGTGCCGAGCATTCTGTCAAAAGCGTTCGGACTGCCGCCGCGCTGAAGATGTCCGAGAACGACGCAGCGGGCTTCTTTGCCGGTCATTTCTTCGACTTTCTGACGAACGTAATCGCCGATTCCGCCCAGCCGGGGCGCGGACGTGGTGTCGCCGAAATCCTGATAAATTTCCGATTTTCCTATTTCCATCGCGCCTTCGGCAACGACGATGTTTGTAAAACGCGAACCGCTTTTCTCGCGCGCGAAAATTTTTTGCGCCATTGATTCAAAAGAAAAAGGAATTTCCGGTATTAAAATCACGTCCGCGCTGCCGGCAAGTCCGGCGTGCAGCGCGATCCAGCCGGTATTTCTGCCCATCACTTCCAAAATCATCACGCGGTCGTGCGACGCGGCGGTCGTGTGCAGCCGGTCGAGAGCTTCGGTCGCAATATCAATCGCCGTCATAAAGCCGAAGGTCAATTCGGTCGCCGCCAGATCGTTGTCAATCGTTTTCGGAACGCCGATGACGGGGAATCCGCGTTTGTGAAATTCCAGCGCGATTTCCAGCGTTCCTTCGCCGCCAAGCACAATGAGAGCTTCAACTTCGAGCTTTTTCAAATTTCCAATCGCTTCCCTGATCGTTTCTTCGGGAAAGGTCATTACGCCGTCAATAAACCTGCAAAAACTTCCCGAATTTCGCGTTCCCAGAATAGTTCCGCCGCGCGGCAAAATTCCGCTGACCGATCTGGTCGTCAGTTTCATCGTCCGCGGTTCGCCGATAAGTCCTTCAAAACTATCTTCGATTCCGACAACTTTCATCCCGAACTCTTTAATCGCCGTGCGAACCGCCGCGCGAATTACCGCATTTAATCCGGGCGCGTCGCCGCCGCCCGTTATCACTCCGATTTGTCTGTACATAATTAAGCTGCCGGAAAATTCTACACCGCAATAAATTATCGAAAACGAAAAACGTCTGATAATTTATTGGGAATTTATTATTTAGAAAGTTATATTATTTTATGACTGCAATCAAACTTCGGAAAATGGTTTTGACCGGCGATGCCTTTGGTAAATTTCCGCTTGTTTTTATTTGCGAAAGACTATTTTACCGCCGACAATCGAAGCGACTGCCGCGCCCGTGAACTGCCGGTTATCAAACGGCGAATTTTTGGATTTTGATTTGCTTTCGGAAACTTTGTAAGTCCAGTTTACATCAGGATCGAGAATCGTCACGTCGGCGATTGAACCGACTTTCAAAGTTCCGCGATTTTTTAATTTAAAAATCTTCGCCGGGTGCGCGGAAAATAATTTGACCAATTTGACCAGATCAATTACGCCTTTATTGACCAATTCCGCAAACGCCAGACCGACAGCCGTTTCGAGTCCGGTGATGCCGAACGGCGCGCGGTCGTATTCGAGAGCTTTTTCGTCCGCGTGATGCGGCGCGTGGTCGGTCGCAATCGCGTCAATCGTGCCGTCTTTGATGCCTTCTAAAATCGCTTCGAGATGTTCCGCGCTTCGCAAAGGCGGCGACATTTTTGTATTTGTGTCGTAACCTTCGACCGCTCTATCGGTCAAAGTGAAATGATGCGGCGTAACTTCGCAGGTTACATTGATATTTTCATTTTTCGCCCGCCGGACAATTTCAATCGCGCCTTTGGTCGAAATATGCGCGATGTGAATCGCGCTTCCCGTTTTCTTCGCCAGCAGAATATCGCGCACCGCGTCAATTTCTTCGGCGAGCGCGGGCATTCCCTTTAATCCCAACAATAAAGAGATTTTCCCTTCGTGCATTACGCCGCCGCTCGACAGCGATTTGTCCTCGCAGTGGTCAACGACCGGCAAATCAAAATCCTTCGCATATTCCATCGCCCGCCGCATTATTCCGGCATTCGGCACGGGTCGCCCGTCGTCGGATACGGCAACCGCGCCCGCCGCTTTCATCTCGCCCATTTCGGCGAGTTCCGCCCCGTCGGAACTTTTCGTAATCGCGCCGATTGGAAAAACATTCGCCAATCCCGCGTGTTCCGCCTGTTCGATCATATAGCGCGTAATCGCCGCATTATCGTTAATCGGATTCGTATTCGGCATCGGACAGACGCTCGTAAAACCGCCCGCCACAGCCGCCGCGCAGCCCGACGCAATCGTTTCCTTATGTTCCTGTCCCGGTTCTCTCAGATGAACGTGCAGATCAATAAAACCCGGCGCGACGATCATTCCCGAAGCGTCAAAAACTTCCGCATCTTCCGGCGCGGATTCATTTTGTCCGAGCCACGCGGCGACTTTTCCGTTTTCGATGAGCAGATTTTTCCCGCTGTTTTGTCCTTCATTCGGGTCAATCAAATGACCGTTGGCGATAAAAAGTTTCATTTGTAAATTTTATTTCTCAGTAATGGCAATTAAAAAAGGCTGATTTTTGTTTTTGACGTTTCGCTTTTTATCTTCCGGTAGATCTTTCGATTTGCGCGTAGATCGCGGGTCAATGCTGTCGAAGCCTTTGAAATCTTTAGCTAACCTTTTTTCAGCCATTTTCGCAAACAAAGGATTCAATTCAATTCCAACACAATTCCTGTTTAACTGTTGACAAACTCTTGCCGTCGTTCCGCTTCCGAGAAAAGGGTCTAAAACAAAATCATTCTCGTCCGAAGATGCAAGAATAATTCTTTCGATTAAACCTTCCGGTTTTTGCGTCGGATGATTTTCTCTTTCGGGATTTGAATAATGAACGTGAGAAAACTGCCATACATCTCCGGGATTTGCACCTGCCATATTATTGCGCTCCCGATAATATTTTTGAGGAATTCTGATGTTATCTAAGTCAAATTTAAATGATTCAGATTTCGTGAACATCAAAATATCATCATGGCGCGGCGAAAACCCTTTTGTTTTTCCAATTCCTTGTGTGTAATGCCAAGTTATCCAGCTGTTAAAATACATTCCAATTTCTTGGTCGAGAATATGATAAAGATAAGAAATAAATCTCACGCCCATAAAAACATAAATTGTTCCAGAAGGTTTCAATTTTTCGTGGGCAAGTCTCAGCCATTTTCTTGAAAAATGAAGATATTCTTCAAATCCTTTCAAATCGTGATTGTTTCCGTAATTTTTCCCAAGATTATACGGCGGGTCGGCAACGACCAGATCAATTGTATCGGCGGGGATTTGTTCTAAAACTTCGAGAGAATCACCTTCTATAATTTTTATATTACTCATCGGTTTTTATCCATTCAAATTTTTTGGCTATTTCAAACCAGTTTTCAAAACTGCGTTTGTTTGAATTTAAATATTTGCGGTCTAACAACTGGCAAAATTCCCAAGCAGTTCGCTTTTCAATACTCACATAATTAATATCTTTGATTTGGATTTGACCATATCCTAAAGCCGGATTACAGTTCAAGTCCTGACTTGAAACATATTTTAAGTCATAAACTTTATGTCCGACAATTTCCATAATGCCGTCCATCATTAAGTTATCCGTATTTTTTGTCGAGTAAACACGGTGTTTAAGCGAGAGAATTATAAAAATATAATCAGGGTCTTTGATATATGCACAGCGAATTCTTGCAAAGGAGGTAATGTTAGGAGATTTGTCGGAAGTAACTATGTCTTCAGCAGTAGCTTTGACATCAACTTCGGCGGTAATTCCCGATTCAGAATTTTTTCTCTGACGCTGAAATTGTAAAACTATATCGGCGCGGCTTAATTTTCCCTGAGCTTCAACGTTTATAAGTTGAAATTCATTTTTATTATTTTCTAAAACATCGTAAAAAACCTCAAATGCCCAAGCCTCAATATTCGGACCAGCAATTTTGTTAATATTTTCCATTGGCAAGCCGCGCTTCAAATTTGTATTAATAACTCACCTTACGCGATATTTGAAAAAAAAGCTAAAATATCCTTCATTATGAAAAAGATGTTGGATATTTATTCAGACTACTTGTTGGCATCATTTTCGCAAACTTCGGCGACCGGTTTGAGTAATTTGATGGACGGGGCGATCAGCCACGACCAAGTTACACGATTTCTTTCGGCTGAAAAGAAAACCAGTCAGGATTTGTGGCTCGTCGCCAAACCGTTACAACGGAAGATCAATTCCTGTGAAGGCGTTTTGATCATTGACGATTCAATCGAAGAAAAGCCTTACACCGATGAAAATGAGATCATTTGCTGGCATTGGGATCACTCGAAAAAGCGTCATGTCAAAGGCATTAACTTTGTGTCAACGCTTTATCACAACCAAGATATTTCTCTACCATTGGCTTTTGAGTTGGTGGCAAAAACCGAAGAATATCTCGATAAAAAGACCAATACCAGCAAACACCGTTCGCCGATCACGAAAAATGAAATGGCGCGAAAAATGATCCTACAAGCTGTCAAAAACGGAGTTCTTTTCAGTTTCGTGTTGTTCGACATTTGGTTCGCTTCGGCGGAAAACCTGCTGTTTATCAAACACGAAGTTGGAAAAGATGTGATTTGTCCGCTCAAGGGAAATCGTAAAGTTGCGCTTTCGCTCGAAGACAAACAAAACGGTCGCTATCGGGCAGTTTCAACGCTTTTGAGCGAGCCGGATGCCGGATTGGAAATCTATCTCGAAGGAGTAGATTTCCCCTTAAAGTTAATCAAACGAGTCTTCACAAACGAAGATGAAAGTATCGGCATTCAGTATTTAATTTCAAGCGATATAACGCTTTGTATTGACCAACTGACCACAATTTATCAAAAACGATGGAACGTGGAATGTTACCATAAATCATTAAAACAAAATGTCAGTTTGGCAAAGTCTCCGACGCAGACGGAAACCACGCAAACAAATCATTTTTTCGCCGCTTTATGCGGCTATATCAAACTGGAAATGCTGAAAGTAGAAACAAAGACAAATCATTTTGCAATGAAAATGAAATTATATGTTAATGCCCTGCATTCAGCTTTTCAAACTTTGCGGGAAATGAACCCTATTCAGTTCTCCGCGTAAGGTGAGTTAATAACAATCTTATTTTTTCCATTTTTGACGGCTTGAACAATTATTTCATTGATAGTTTGAGTTACAAATAAAGAACATTCTTCATAATCTTCAGCCTCGATGGGAATTTTGAAATTTAGTTCTGTATAATCCATTTTACTTTCCTCTGAACTCCGCAATAACTTTAATCTTTCCGACGATATTGCGGTTAAATTCTTCCAAATCTTCCGCCGGAATCCAGTATTCTTCGTGCGCTGCCCCGCCGACTATTTTGACTTCGTAATTATCGAGATATTCTTTTTTGACCTTAAACTTTGTGACATAGCCGGTTTTATCGGCGTTATATTTCGCATTCCAATCGCGGGCGATTTGCGCGGCATATTCTTCATTTGTTACCGGATAGAAAATTGGCTGTTCGGGCAGTCGCGGCGGAAATGACGTGAAATTACTCGATTCGATCAACGCCAATTCATTTTTGCCGACGGGTCGAAATAAAGTAACGGTTTCCATAAATTTCACCTATATTAAACAAAAAAATCAAAAAAGGAAAAGAACAGCTTTTTATTTGGATTTTTAATATAATTGTTTCACCTTAATTTTATGTGGAAACTATTTTTGCAATTTGCCTGCTTGATCCGTATCGGAAAAAGTAGTTTTGAGGTTTGCAAATAAGTGGCGATTTGAAACAAAATCTGTAAAAATAGATTATCAATTGACAAAAATTATGAAAGCTATAGCGGTAACGCCAAAAACAATAAATTCCGTGCGGTTACAGGAAATGGAAAAGCCTGAAATCTCTTTTATAAAAGACGGGCGCGGAGTTTTGGTCGAAGTTCTGCGCGTCGGAGCCTGCGGAACGGACAGGGAAATCAACGACGGCGAATACGGTGTCGCGCCGAAAGGCTTCGATTTTCTCGTTCTCGGACACGAAAATTTCGGACGAGTCGCGGAAATCGGCGAAAATGTAAAAGAACTTGCCGTCGGCGATTACGTCGTCGCCTCCGTTCGTCGTCCGGGACACAGTTTCTACGACAAAATCGGCGAACAGGATTTTACGACCGACAGCAAATATTTCGAGCGCGGCATTGCTCGTCTGCACGGTTATATGTCGGAATTTTATGTCGAAAACGTAGATTTTCTGGTGAAAATTCCGCCCGCGATAAAAGAAATCGCAGTTTTGCTCGAACCGCTTTCGATTATCGAAAAAGGTTTGAAACAGGCGAGCGACATTCAGGAAAGATTAAAAATCTGGCGACCGAAAACGGCGGCGGTTTTGGGAACCGGAAGCGTCGGACTTTTGACGGCGATGGCTCTGCGTCTGCGCGGCTACGAAGTTCACGGCTTCGGCAAAGACACGCGCGAAAGCTACTTAAATGCGGAACTGCTCGAAGAAATCGGCGTAACTTACGATTCGACGCTGGAAACTTCGGTCGTCGCTTCGGCTGAAAAATACGGCGAATACGATTTGATTTTTGAATGCACCGGATATTCGCCGATTATTTTTGACGCAATGCAGTCGTTAAACGAAAACGGCGTGTTGATTTTGGCTTCCGTGACCGGCGGCGGGCGCGAAACCGATGCCGTGCCGTCCGACAAAATCAATCAAAAATTTGTATTGGGAAATCGCGTAATGTTCGGCACGGTCAACGCCAACATCGAACATTTTGAGATGGGCGTAAAAGATTTGGCACTCTGTCAGGCGATGTATCAGGGCTGGCTTTCAAAAATGTTGACGCACAAAATCGAAGGACTCGAAAATTACGAAACGGCTTTCGACATCTTGAATAATTCTGCGAAATATAAAGCGATCAAAGTTTATTTTGAAGTAAATAAACTTTGATGAGCGTGATTTACGATGCTGAACGGTGTGTTTTTGTAAATTTTATAAATCAATCGTTCGCCGCTTATAATTCACTAAGAAGCTGTTTGAAAACTCATTTTTAGTGGATTTGTAACTACGAATTACACTAATAAACACAAAGTTTGTTTTTTTTGTTTTATCTAGTATTTATTAGTGTGCTTTAGTGGTTAAATTTCTTCTCATTTTCGAGTTTTCAAACAGCTTCTAACAAAAATATGCCTGAATTTGAACACGACGGGGAAGTTTTAGCCGAAAGTGAAACTAAACTTGAAAAGCCGAAACTTTATAAAGTTCTGCTGCACAACGACGATTTCACGACGATGGAATTTGTGGTTTTTATTTTAAGCCACGTTTTTATGCGCTCCGATGCGGAAGCATTTACGATTATGCTCAAAGTTCACAACGAAGGAGTCGGTTTAGCCGGAATTTATTCCTACGAAGTGGCGACGATGAAAGCCGAAAAAGCGATGAATCTCGCCCGCGCCAGCGAATATCCGCTGCTTTGTTCGGTTGAAGAGGAATAAATATTTATACAAATCAAAAAGAAAAAGCACCGCTTTTTCAGAGATGCTTTTTCTTTTTTTGATTATTTTGATCCTTTTTGCGAACTAATTTTTTGCCATTACGGTTTTCGCCTCATCTGTATAAGCGGTTAAAATTGTTCCCGCTTTTATTTTGGCTTCCTTGCCTTTACGCAATAAACCCAAAGGTCCGAACAAAACTGTTAAAGCAACGGTTGATCCCATATTATCGCCGCCTTCACCACTTTTTGAGGCGCGAAGTTTCACTTTTTGATCGTCAACGGTTTGAGTTGATTCGATTCGGACGCTTAATTCGCCGCCTTTTCCCATAAAACCTTTCTTCTTCGCCGTTGAAACTGTTCCTTTGACCAGAGTGTCTTTGGCGATGACGGTTTTGCCGTCAATTTTGACATCTTCGGAAACTTTGAAAGTCAAAGGGTCTCCTTCGACGACTTTTTGACCGCTGATGTCTTCCGTGGTGGCGATTTTAAATTCCGTTCCGTCGGGAACCGTAACGCTTGCCGAACCGGAATCTGAAGTGCCGTTATCCTTAACGACAACTTCCATTCCCGCCGATTTCTGCATTATGGCTAGAATAATTGAATCAGAAACGCCGGCTTTCTTTAAATCCTGTAAACCTGCGGCTGACGTGTCGAAGGAACTTTTTGTGGTTTTGATTTTTGTTTTGATAACTTCTTCGGAAAAACCTGATTTGACCATTTCAACAACGGTTTTGTTCGTCAGAATTTCCTGCATCGAAATTTTTCCGCCAAAAGATTTTGCCGCAATTTGTTCAGGAATTAATACCAAACTAAAAAATCCTTGCAGCATCAAAAATGTCAGTGACAGAGATAAAATTTTTTTCATAGATACTCTCCAAATTAAAGTGTTTGTTTATCAGGTTAGTTAAAAAAGTGAGTGAATTTTGACAAAATTCAATTGATAGTAGCAAAAAGTGTAAAATACTGCAAGCATTTTTCCGAGTGAAAAATAAGTTGGAGTCTGTTTGAAATTCAAATTTTTGCCCGCGAAATAAAAGTAAGTATATGAAAACGGAAAATTTTCAAGCGGACAAAAATACAGAGATCAGAAATAATATTTTAATGTAAAATACAGAAGATTTAGAATTTCGAATGTTTATATGAACAAAAAATTAATCGTATTTCTTCTATATCTATTACTTTCCGTCGAAATTTCGGCACAGGATATTTCCGCCAAAATTAAAAGCGCGGTTGAAAAAAATGAATATCAAACAGCGATCAGCGAATTGCAAAACCTCGAAAAATCGGACGAGAAATTTTTCACGCTAAACAATTACGATTATCTGCTGGCGCGAATGGCGGAAAAAAGCGGCGATTTTGCGCCGGCGATGGCAAATTATCAACAAGTCGCCAATCGAAATTCAGTTTTGAGCGAATACGCTTTATGGCATCTTTCGCAAATTTTCCGATCAAGCGGGAATTTAACGCTTGAAAGAATTTATTTGCAAAAACTTTCAATAATCGCGCTCGACAGTCTTTTGAGCGACGCGATCAGACAGCGAACGGCGCGAAATTATTTTGAAAGCAAAGATTTTGAAACGACGATTCAATTATTAAACGGTCAGTCAGCCGTCGCCAATCT
The DNA here is from genome assembly GCA_965218105.1 of Pyrinomonadaceae bacterium. Taxonomy (GTDB): domain Bacteria; phylum Acidobacteriota; class Blastocatellia; order Pyrinomonadales; family Pyrinomonadaceae. The sequence goes on along the minus strand of OZ244585.1, from coordinate 404,224 downwards.
TCAACCGTCAGCGGCAAAGGACAACGGACAAACGCGCGAAAATCTCGTATTGCTCGGCGAATCTTATCAGCAAACCGGTCAAATTCCGCGAGCGCGTGAAATTTACGCAAAATTGCTCAATAACCTCCCGAATCCCGCGCAGCCGGACGATTTCGCTCTGGCGGCGGCGAAAAATCTCGATCTGCTCGACGGCGGCGGCGAAAATTTCGGCGTAGCCGCGCCGCAATTGTCTGACGCTGAACATTATCGCCGCGCTTTAATTTATCAGTTCAACCGCAATTTCCCGCTCGCGCGGCTGCACTTTCAGGCGATTATCAAAGACTTTCCGAATAGTAATTATGTCGCTAATTCGCTGTATCAAATCGCTCGCGGTTTCGCGCAGGAAGGCGATTATAACAAAGCGGTTGAATGGTTCGAGCGCGTGCAAACGCAGTTTCCGAACGACGAAATCGCCCGCGACGCGCTGAGTCAAACCGCTTCGGCATATTCGAAAATCAACAAACCCGGCGAAGCGATTTCGCGTTATCAAAAATACATCCAAAATTACCCGAACGCCGACAATCTGGAACGCGCTTATTTAAATATCGTGGACATTTCGCGCGATCAGGGCGATGACGCTGAAGCGTTAAAATGGACGGCGAAAACGCAAACCGATTTCAAAGGAAAACTGCCCGCAGCGATTGCGCTGTTCGCGCAGGCGCGAATTCACATTTCGCAAAACGATTGGACGAACGCGCTTTCCGATTTGAGCGTTTTGCTGACGTTTCCCGATTTGGGCGGCACGAAAGTTCCCGGCGGCACCAACAAAGCCGAAGTTAATTTTTTGAAAGGTTTAGCATTAGAAAACCTCAGCCGTTTTCCCGAAGCGATTGATGTATATCTTTCAATTCCCGACGGCAGAGGTGAATATTACGGCTGGCGGGCGACGGAAAGATTAAAGACATTGGCAAACAACCAGCCAACTCAAAATTTTATTGAGAAGAAAAGGGAATTTTACAGTCCTGATATTATAAAACTTTCACCGTCTGACAAAATAAAATTATTTCAGCCGCTTTATCGTTTGACGAACGATAAAAAATATCTGGAATTAATTAATAAATCTTACGCGCAAGTGCCGAGTTACAAAACCCCGAATTTCAAATTACTCGACTTCGGACGCAAGGAAGTTTTAAGGGAAAAGCGCGAAGTTTCAAACGAGAATCAGCATAAAATTCTCGCCGACGAATTTTTATTTCTCGGACTTTACGACGAAGGAACGCCGGAACTCGATTTCAGCCTGAATAATCAAACAAACGCGAACGAAAATCCAAAATCCAAAATCCAAAATCCAAAATCGAACGATCTGGCTTTCACCTTGGCGACCTTTTACAAACGCGGCGATTGGGCGAACAAAGCGGTTTCATTTATCGAACCGCTGTGGAGAAATATTCCCGCCGATTACGAAATCGAACTGATTCCGCGCGACCAGTTGGAACTGCTTTATCCCGCGCCATATTCGGATTCGCTTTTGAATTTTGCGCCGCCGCGAAATGTTGATTCGCGTTTTATGTTGTCAATTATGCGCCAGGAATCGCGCTATCGTCCAGATGTCAAATCTTACGCCGCCGCGCGTGGTTTGATGCAGTTTATTTCAACGACCGCCGACCAAATCGCCGCCGAACTCGGACGCGCGAACTTCAAACAGGAAGAACTTTACAACCCGCCGACGGCGATTTTGTTCGGTTCGCAGTATTTGTCGAATTTATATAAACAATTTCCCAACCAATCGCCGGCAGTCGCGGCGAGTTTTAACGGCGGCGAAGATACTATGAAACGCTGGCTGGCGCGCGCCAAATCCGATGATCCTGATCGTTACGTCCCGGAAATTATTTACTCCCAATCAAAAGATTACGTCTATAAAGTGATGACAAATTACCGCGTTTACCAAATATTTTACGATGAGAATTTGAAGGCGAAATAGTCGAAATTAGAAAGACGAAAAGAAACTTACATTGATTGCTAAAATTAACGGAAAGTTATCAAATTTTTACAGTAAATCTTGTTTATTCCGTCATCCCTGCAAATTTCTTTCCGTCTTTTTGATAATTATAATCATTAGTTCGATTGATTTTTCGGACGATAATAAGCGTCGCCGCGCTGACTTAATTCGGCTTTCTCGCCCAGAGTCGAAACGACTGATTCGAGTAAATCCAGGTTGTCGAGCTTAAAATTAGCAATGCCGTGTGCGTTGACATCAGGATCGTCGAAATTAATCACCAAATAGCGATTTTTTTTACGCAGCAACCCTGCCAAACCCGCGCCCGGAAGCGGAACCGCGCTGATTACCGTGCCGGTCGTCGAACGTACCGATTGTGATTGCGGCGAGACGACGAGCAGCGATTTATACGGAATCGAGAATTTCTCTTTTTGATCTTTGCCGAAAAAAATCAGCCGCTGATTGATGTCGTCAAACTTCAACACTCCGGTTTCCTTTTTATCAAAGCCGAACATTCCGCCCTCGTATTTCGCTTCAAACGAAGCCGGCGCGGATTTTTTTGGTGTGGAGTTTGTTTCAGTCTTATTAGTTCCTTTTTCCATCGGACGAGGCTGCGCCGAAACCGCGGCGACACCGATTAATAGTCCGAACATAAGTAAAAATAGTGTTTTTCTCATAATTTTAAGTTTGTGATCTGGAATTTGACATTTGGGACTCATTATTATAGACGCATTCCGCCGAGAGTTCGTTGCCATGCGAGCGTTTGTTTTAAAACGCCGAGCCGCTGTTTGTCAGTGTCGGAACAGTTGAGCGTCAATTGTTCGATAATTGCTTCGAGCAAAGGCACGGCGAAAAGTCCGGCGTGAGCGACGACTTGCGAGTAATAATGAATTTGCAGACACTCGTTTTCGTCGGTGTGAAATTTTTTCACCTCGGCGTTTTCGATTTTATAAACATCCTGTCCGGCGGGAACGACGCGGCGCGGAACTCCGTGCGTGATTTCATCGGCGTTGTCTTTCACGCCAAGCAGCAGAATTCCGATTAAAAATCCCTGTTCGTTCAAATAATCGGGACTAAACGAGCCGAGTTCCGGTTTCGGCGAAAGACGCGGACCGAAACTGGCGTATTCAGGATTGACGAGCATCGAATTGTAAATCACGCCGACGATTGCGGTTTTATCTTCCTGCGGCAAATTGACAAACTGCGCGAACCCGTAATCTTCCGCCGACGGCGGCGTTCCCGTGTCGAGTTCATCAATCACGCGCCCGACGTAATCAATATGGGAATTCGATTTGATAATTTTGGCAATTTTCATAATAGTTCAATCAATCGGAGCGCGGACGGCTCATTCGCCGACAGTCGGAGCGCGGACGGCTCGTCCGCCAACGAGCGAAGCAAAGTTGTAGTGTTCTCCGTCGAAATGACGGAATATTAACGTGGCGGCTGGTCTCGCGCCCACGCTCGAAGCGGACGAGCCGTCCGCGCTCCCTAAAGCGGACGAGCCGTTTGCGCTCCCGGTGGTTACTTCTCGTAAATTATCTGACCGTTAAAAATCGTATAAATCGGTTCGGTCGTCATAATTTCCTTCGGCGCAATCGTCAGCAAATCTTTGGAGTGAACGACCAAATCCGCCAGCATTCCGGCGGCGATAGTTCCTTTTTCTTTTTCGGCAAATTCCGCGTAAGCCGACTCATAAGTGTAATCACGAATCGCCTGCTCCATCGAAACTTTTTCCTGCGGCTGCCAGCCGCCGATTGGATTTCCTTCTAAATCCTGACGCGAAACGGCGGCGTAGAGCGTTTGATAAGGATTCAATAATTCAACCGGCGCGTCAGTTCCGAAGGTGACGTGAACGCCGTAAGATTCAAATGTGTGCCACGAATACGCGCCCAAAACGCGATATTCGCCAAGTCTGTCGCCCGCCCAACGCTTATCCGAAATCGCGTGCGTCGGCTGCATCGAAGCAATCACGCCAAGTTCGGCAAAACGCTTGAAATCAGACGGCGCGACGACTTGCGCGTGTTCGATTCGATGGCGTGGTAATTTTTGACAGATTCCTAATTCAGCAACCGCATTTGACGCACAAGTTACTATATATTTACCTTGTTTATCCGAAGCAGATTCAAACCCATCCAAAGCAATCCGATTCGATTTATCGCCAATCGCGTGAAGTCCGATTTGAAAACCGGCGGCATCGCGTTCGACGATCATTTTTATCATTTCTTCGGCGGGTTTGCGCGGAATGCCGCTGTTTGCCGGATCGTCCGAATACGGCGCGAGCAACGCGGCGGTGCGCGATCCCAATGAGCCGTCGAGATAACCTTTCAGCATACTGAATTTCAAACGCGCCGGATTGAATTTCAAGTCGTTAAAATCCGCGCGTTCTTTTTTCAAATCCGCGACCGATTTTTCAAAATCCTGCCAAATCGCCACCCGCGCGGTCAATTTATTTTCGGCTAATAATTTTTCGTAAAGCGGCATTGCAGCGGCATCTTCGCCGCCCTGAACGCTCGTTACGCCGTATTTTTTCGCTTCAGCCAGCGCGAGCATCAAGCCTTTTGTGACCATTTCGGGCGACGGCGGCGGAATTACTTTATCAACCAAACCCTGCGCCGTTTCTTTGACAACTCCGGCGGGTTCGCCGTTTGCATCGCGGACAATTTCGCCGCCTTGCGGATTCGGCGTGTCTTTGGTAACTTTCGCCAACTTCAGCGCAAGTGAATTCGCCCACGCGATGTGTCCGTCAACGCGCTGGAAAAAAACCGGATTATCCGGCGCGATGTCGTCCAAATCCTGACGAGTCGGCAAGCGATTATTCCATAGAGTATGATCCCAGCCGCGCCCCAAAATCCACGCGCCTTTCGGCGTTTCTTTGACCTTCGCCGCAATTCGGCGTTTTGCTTCATCCAGCGTGTTTGAACCGTTCAGATCAACTTGCAAAAGTGCCAAGCCGACTTCGACAAAATGAATATGCGCGTCGTTAAATCCGGGCGTAACGAGTTTGCCGCCCAGATCAATTTCTTTAGCGGCTTGATACTTATTCCGCAAATCCTGCGAAGTTCCGACCGCGACAATTTTTTCGCCGTCAACTGCCACCGCTTCGTAAATCGAGCCTTTTTCGTCCGCTGAAAAAACTTTGCCGTCGTACAGCAAAAGGCTAATGTTTTGTTTGGTTTGCGCTGTTGCCGGACACGGCGGAAAGAACAATAAAACGAGTGAAAAACTCAATAATTTTTTCAGCATAATTTTTAATTTTTGGGAAAAGACAGGTTGTTTTATAATTGACGCTATTGGTAAATTATTCCAATATTATTCAGGCGTAATCATAAAAACCTTTGCCGGATTTGCGACCTAACCAGCCCGCGTCAACATATTTTTTCAGCAGCGGACACGGACGATATTTCGGATCGCCGAGTCCTTCGTGCAGCACATTTAAAATCGCCAGACAAACATCCAACCCGATAAAATCAGCCAATGTCAAAGGTCCCATCGGATGATTCATTCCGAGTTTCATAATCTCGTCAATTGATTCGACGGTCGCCACGTTTTCATATAAACAGTAAATCGCTTCGTTAATCATCGGCATCAGCACGCGATTTGAAACGAAACCGGGGTAATCATTGCATTCAACCGGAACTTTGCCGAGCTTTTCCGATAAGTTTTTGACTTTCGTGTAAGTTTCGTCCGACGTGGCGATGCCGCGAATAATTTCCACCAATTTCATCAGCGGCACGGGATTGAAAAAGTGCATTCCGACGATTTTTTCAGGGCGCGAAGTCGTCGCGGCGATTTTCGTAATCGAAATCGAAGAAGTGTTCGTCGCCAAAATCGCATCCGGCGCGGTCAGTTTGTCGAGTTCCTGGAAAATTCCCTTTTTTACTTCGAAATTTTCGACGGCGGCTTCGACAATCAATGAGCAATCCTTAAAACTATCAAAATCATTCGTCGCTCTGATTTTTTTCAAAATCTCATTTTTGTCGTTTTCCGTGATCGTTTCTTTTTTAACAAAACGATCCAGACTTTTAGCGATATTCTGCACGCCGCGCTCGATAAATTCGGGTTTAACATCATACATCACGACTTCATAACCGTGACTTGCGGCAGTTTGCGCGATGCCGTTTCCCATCGTTCCCGCGCCAATTACACCGATAATTTCATTCATTTTAATTTTCCCCTAACAAAAATTATTAGCCGCGAACAAACACGAAAATACACGAAATTTTATGAATTATTTTTGTGTTTGTGTTTGTTCGCGGCTAATTTCTCAATCTCTTTCAACCGCCATCGCCACTGAATTTCCGCCGCCCAGACACAGCGCGGCAACGCCTTTTTTCACATTTCGGCGTTTCATTTCGTAAAGCAAAGTCGTTAAAATTCGCCCGCCGGAATTGCCGATGGCGTGTCCGAGCGCGACCGCGCCGCCGTTGACGTTGACTTTTTCCAGATCGAGTCCGAGTTCCTGCATCACGCCCAAAGCCTGCACGGAAAACGCTTCGTTGAGTTCAAACAAATCAACATCAGCCATTTCCCAACCGGCTTTTTTCAAAACATTTTTCACGCCTTCGACCGGAGCCATCATAATCAATTTCGGTTCGATGCCGCTCGTCGCATACGCGACGATTCGCGCTAACGGTTCGATATTTAACTCTTTCGCTTTTTCCGCCGAAGTGATGACAATCGCCGATGCGCCGTCATTAACTCCGGGCGCGTTGCCCGCCGTGACGGTTCCGCCGTCTTTTTTGAACGCCGGTTTTAATTTGCCCAAAGATTCAATCGAAGTATCGTCGCGGATCGTTTCGTCGTGGTCAAAATTGACCGGATCGCCCTTGCGTTGCGGAATTTCAACCGGCACGATCTCCTCGTCAAATCTGCCTGAATCTCTAGCTTCCATCGCTTTACGGTGCGAATTAAAAGCGTATTCGTCCTGTGTTTCACGCGAAATTTGATATTTTTCCGACACGACTTCGCCCGTGTTTCCCATGTGCCAGTTCTCAAACGGACACCACAATCCGTCGTGAATCAGCAAATCAATGTCGGTTTGATTACCCATTCGGTAACCTTCCCGCGCATTCGGCAGCGCATAAGGAATATTCGACATTGACTCCATTCCGCCCGCGACGACAAAATCCGCGTCGCCCAACTTGACGGCTTGGGCGGCTAATGAAACGGCGCGCAGTCCCGAACCGCACACCATATTCACGGTCAGTGCCGAAACTTCCGGCGGAAGTTCCGCTTTTAACGCCGCCTGCCGCGCCGGTGCTTGTCCTAAACCTGCTTGCACGACGCAGCCCATAATCACTTCGTCAACCTGCTCCGGCTTAATATTGGCGCGTTTGACCGCTTCTTTAATCGCAATACTGCCCAAATCCGTCGCTGAAAATCCTTTCAATGAACCTAAAAATTTCCCCGTCGCCGTTCGCGCGGCACTGATAATTACTGCTTGTTTGGTATCTGTCATTTAACTCCTCGTTTTTGATATAAATTATTTTATCTGTTAATGATAACAAAGATTTTACCGAAACGAAAAAGCGACGTATGCGGCTGAAATTTAATTATTCTTCGCCGATGTCTTCATTCCAGATTTCAGGATGTTCTGTAATAAATTCATTAAGCAATTCGACACATTCCTGCGAATTCAAATCAACTACTTCGACACCGTTTTCTTTCAACCATTCGATTCCGCCTTGAAAAGTTCTCGATTCGCCGACGACAACCGTGCCGATTTTGAATTGCCGCACGAGTCCAGAACAATACCAGCACGGCGCGAGCGTCGTCACCATTACGCAATCGCGGTAAGATTTCTGCCGACCGGCACGGCGAAAAGCGTCGGTTTCGCCGTGAATTGACGGATCACTTTCCTGTACGCGCCGATTGCGCCCTTTGCCGAGAAGATTTCCGTTTTTGTCGAACAACGCCGCGCCGATGGGAATTCCGCCTTCTTCCAGACCTTTTTTCGCTTCTTCAATCGCCGTTTTCAGCATCTCTTGATAGTCGAGTTCCTTATTCATAGTTTTCGCATTTTATCGCTAACTCAAATTTTGTGCTAATCTTTAATTTTCGGGAGATTTTTTTATTGTGTCACAAAATTTTCAGGCGGGCGATTTTCTAATTTTTCAAATCGAAAGCGGTTACGGACTTTTGAGACTTTTGGCGATTGAAGAAACGCCGGAAGACAAAATCTGGCATCTGGCTTCTTACAACGAAATGTTTCTCGACATTGAAATGGCGGATGCGGCACTGGAAAATCCGGCGAATTTAACGATCAATTATCCGCACATCGCGCTGACGACCCGCGCTTTTGAAGCGACGCAGGTGGCGCGAATGAAAAATGAAATTTTGCGCGACGATGAATTAAAGGCTTATGAAAATTGGAAAAATGATCCGAACCGCGAAGTTTCAGACCGTTCGGTCAGATTGATGCTCGGACTGCGTTGATTTGTTTTTTACCTTTTCTTCCGATAAATGCCGCGTGGTATTCTCCGTTACGCTGTTCGGGACGTTATTACTAAAATCAGCTTCTTGCAATTGCTTTTGTGATGCTTTTTGGTCTTCTAACTGTTTTGAAAAATCATCCTTCGTCGGATTTAACCGTTTAGATAATTTTTTAATCATATAAAAATTTGAAGTGTGCCAAATAGCGTTACAAATCAATAAAGCCGCGCCCAGATATAACACAATCGGCACACTAAAATTAGTCGCAAACATCCAAAGACCCGCAAGCAATGAAAAAATAGACGCACAAACATTGATAAAACCTATCGTGTTTGCATTTTGCCGCGGCGTAACGCTGCCGAAACTCGTTAAAGTACTTTTGTTGAAATTAGACAAAAACTCGCCGCATTGTCGGCAATAAGCGTTCTCTTTTTGGTCTGATTTTCCGCAATTCGGACAAAACATTTTGGCTTTTTATTTTAACGGCTGACGAAATATGTCCTTCAGAGGCAATTTGAAGTTCGGTAAAATCTCTTTACAAATCAGCGTATCTTCGGCGGTCAAAGTTTCACTTTTCATCGGCGGCGTGTAAATCGCCAAAGTTTGAAATTCGGGTTCAATCAGCCAAACCTGCTTGACTCCGGCATTTAGATATTCGCGGATTTTTTTGAGAATTTTTGTATAAACATCAGTCGGCAAAACGACTTCAATCGCCAAATCCGGCGCGATTTCCCATTGTCCCTCCGGTTCGCCGGTTTCAGGAATCCTGTTTACTGAAACAAACGACACATCCGGCATCCGGTCATTGTCGCCGATTGAAAATAATGTGTCGGGAGTATAAAGATTGCCGATTGGATTATCTTCCAAATAGATGCCGATTTTCACGATTATTCGCGCCGATATTCCGCCGTGTCTTGCTCCTGCCATATCTTTTATCTCCACTTCTCCGTCAACAATTTCAATCTGTTTTTCCGCGTCAATCATTTTCGCACTTTCATCACAAATTTCTGTTTCGCCGCCGTTCGCTCTCGAATTTATATGTTCGATAATTTCAGGCAAAACATTTGAGACGGCGATTAAAACCGCACCCGGATTTTCGCGCAGAGTCGTTTCGATTGTATTCATATTTCTAAAACTCCTGTTCGGTTTCTTTGACTTTTCTACGCCTTGCGCCGCTTTAATTCCTTATCAATCAGATCGAGTTCGCGGCTCATTTGTCCCATCACAGACGTATTTTCCTTCGCCCGCCGAATCAAATAAGGCAAGGTGTCGGCAACCGGACCGTAAGGCACGTATTTGGAAACATTGTAATTTTTATCGGCTAAAATATACGAAAGATTGTCGCTCATTCCGTAAAGCTGCGAAAAGAAAACGTGCGGATGATCGTGCGGAATCCCTTTTTCATCTAATTTTTGAGCCAGTCTTTGAACACTTATTTCATTGTGCGTTCCGGCGACAAAGGCAATGTCGTCAATGTTTTCCAGACAATATTCGATTGCCAGATTATAATCGCGGTCGGTCGCTTCCTTATTCGGCTGAATCGGCGATTCGTAATTCATCTCGGCGGCTCGCTCGCGTTCTTTTTCCATATACGCGCCGCGCACGAGTTTAACGGCGAGAATGTAGCCGTTTTCGACGGCTTGGTGGTGTGATGACTTTAAAAATTCCAGGCGATCTCGGCGGTAAAGCTGAATCGTGTTAAACACAATCGGCTGTTCACGATTGTATTTTTCCATCATTTCCGTCGCCAAACCGTCAATCGCGCCCTGAATCCACGACTCTTCCGCGTCAATAAAAATCGGCTGTTCGATGGAATGCGCGAATTCGCAAATCTCATTGACGCGCTTATTTGTGCGATGCCATTTGGCGTTTCCTTTCGCGTCGAGTTTTTTGTGATTGCTGACTTTTTCCAGTGTGCCGAGCGGCGCGATTCCCGTAACTTTGAAAACGGCGAACGGAATTTTATCGTCGTTTTTGGCGCGTTCGAGATTCAAAATCGTTTCGTCTTTCGTGCGCTCAAAATCTTCGTCGGCAGATTTTCCTTCGACCGAATAATCCAAAATCGTGCCGATGTGCGAACTGCCGAGTTTTTCAATCGTCGGCTGGCATTCTTCAATCGTTTCGCCGCCGCAAAATTGTTTGAAAATGGTTTGTTTCACCAAACCTTTAATCGGCAAGCCGAATTTTAAAGCCAAAGCCGTTGTTTTCGTGCCGAGATTCGTCAAAAAAGGCGAATTCATCAGTTTGAAAAGCCAGTATTTTTTTTCGAGTTCCGCGTCGGATTTGTCGGCAAAAGCTGTTTTTGTGTCTTGAAAGTTTAATTTTATGTCATTCATCGGGCATTCATAATTTCTTTTAGAAATTTCATCGCTTCTTTTGAAAATTTTACGCGGTCGAAAATATCGGACAATTTCAGTTTGCATTTGACGGATTCGATTGTAAAGGCTGCTTTCGTGCCGAAATAAGTGTAGATTTTCCAGCTTTCGTCGTCTTGTCTGATAAAATGTTCGACCATCGGTTTGTCCTGCGAAACCAAAATATAGTCGGTCAGCGTCGGATTAAATTTGCTGTAACGAATAAATTTCGTATTGCGGTCAAAAAGTTCGGTGGATTCGGAAAGAACTTCGACAATCACTTTCGGATTGAGAATAATATCTTTGTGTTCGTCGTGATATTCGGGTTCGCCGCAGATTATCACCAAATCAGGATACGAAAACATTCCTTTCATCGAGTATTGTTTTTCTTCGGGTAGAATGTTGCTGGTAACTTTCGTGTCTTTCATTCTCCCCTGACATTTAGTTCCTTTCAATTCTTGATGAATAATGCCGGCAAGATTCATTGAAATAATTCCGTGATTGTCGCTCTCGCCAGCCATCGCAAATATTTCGCCGTTGATATATTCGCTGCGTTCATCGGCGGCGCGTTCCAGTTCGAGATATTCTTCAACCGTATATTCGCGCGTCGTTTCTTCTTTTAATTTTGCAAGTCCCATTAAGATAATTGTATCTCAATTCGCCGAAAAATAAACGCGGATTGTTTCTTTAGCCGTTTTCCTTTATTATTTTTACTTTTAATTAGAGGAAATTATATGAGCAAAGGATTGCCGAAAAGATCGGAAAATTATTCGGAATGGTACAACGAAATAGTCAAACGCGCCGAACTCGCGGAAAATTCCGCCGTGCGCGGCTGTATGGTGATTAAACCTTACGGGTTTGCGATTTGGGAGAAAATGCAGCGCGCGTTAGACGATATGTTCAAGGAAACCGGGCATCAAAACGCTTATTTCCCTCTGTTCGTGCCGAAAAGTTTTTTGGAAAAAGAAGAAGAACACGCCGAAGGTTTCGCCAAAGAATGCGCCGTCGTGACGCATTATCGTCTGAAAAATAACCCGGACGGCAAAGGTTTAATCGTTGATCCGAACGCCAAACTCGAAGAAGAATTAATCATTCGCCCGACTTCGGAAGCCGTGATTTGGAACACTTACAAAGGTTGGGTTCAGTCGTGGCGCGATCTTCCATTACTGATAAATCAGTGGGCGAACGTCGTGCGCTGGGAAATGCGGACGCGAATTTTCCTGCGAACCGCCGAATTTCTCTGGCAGGAAGGACACACGGCGCACGCCACGAAAGATGAAGCGGTCGAAGAAACCAATAAAATGCTCGGCGTTTACGCGACATTTGCCGAAGATTGGATGGCGTTGCCGGTCATAAAAGGAGCGAAAACCGCCAACGAAAGATTCGCGGGCGCGGAAGATACTTTGTGTATCGAAGGTTTGATGCAGGACGGCAAAGCCTTGCAGTGCGGAACTTCGCATTTTCTCGGTCAGAATTTTGCAAAATCGTTCGACGTGCAGTTTGTCAACAAGGAAAATCAGCTCGAATACGTTTGGGGAACGAGCTGGGGCGTTTCGACGCGTTTGATGGGCGCGTTGATTATGGCGCATTCCGACGACAACGGTTTGGTTCTGCCGCCAAAACTTGCGCCGATTCAGGTCGTCATCGTCCCGATTTATCGCGCCGAAGAAGATTTGGCGAAAATCAGCGAAAAAATTCAGCCGCTTATCAGCGATTTAAAATCGAAAGGAATTTCGGTCAAATACGACGACGACGACAAATACAAACCCGGTTATAAATTCGCCGAATACGAATTGCGCGGCGTTCCCGTGCGTTTGGGAATCGGAATGCGCGACCTCGAAAACGGCACGATTGAAGTCGCCCGCCGCGATACTTTGTCAAAAGAATCGCGTTCGATTGACGGAATCACCGATTATATCGTAGATTTGCTCGACGAAATTCAATCAAGTATTTACCAAAAAGCCTTGAAATTCCGCGAAGAAAATACATTTAGAGTTGATTCGTGGGAAGAATTCAAAGAACAAATCGAAAAAGGCGGCTTTATTCTGGCGCACTGGGACGGAACGAGCGAAACGGAAGAAAAAATCAAGGAAGAAACCAAAGCGACGATTCGCTGTATTCCTTTCGGCGCGGAAACTGAACAAGGAAAAGACGTTTATTCGGGCGAACCTTCAAAACAAAGAGTCGTTTTCGCGCGGGCTTATTGATTATAAAGTTCTTTTACTTGGCAACTACCGAATTAAAACCGAAATACTTCGCCATACACATATTTTGACCTTCTTTCGGGTTTGAAGTCGGCAGCATTTCAGCGCGTCCGAATCCAAGTTCAAATTCATCGGCGTTTATATTTGGAATAATTACATCATTTACGCCGCTGCTTTTTGCCGCTGACATTTCGCGCTCGATTTCGTCCCATTTTTCCGCATAAACGCTCGCTTCTTTTCCCAATGCAAATGTTTTTCGGGCAGAAAACAGCGGAACCAGTAACAATAATACAATTAAAGCCGCTGATGCGCCCGCTAAAGTCCAAAATTTTAGTTTGTGATAATCGGCGTAGGAATTTAAGAACGCCTGCGTAAAAATGAATCCGGCAGACATCATAAATGTTACAAGAACAAATTTGGGCAGAATTTGCGCCCTCAACGGTAATGTTTCCGATAAAGCGTAAAAAGCGGGGACGAAACAAACAAACATCAGAAAAAATCCGATAAATATACATAACGCGATTATTATTAACGCCTGTTTTATTTTTAGATCGGAAAATGCTGAATATATTTCGCCGTCAGGTTTCTCTTTACGAAGAATCAGTGCGAGCCAGACGGGAAATATCAAACTCAAAAGCGCGACTCCGCGTGAGCGGCGGGAATGTCTCTCGGCGAAATTTAAAGTGTATAAAAACGATGATTCTACAACGGAAATTTTAGAGGGCGGTTCCGGTAAAACGGCTTGTCTGTCTTTATTTCCGGGTGCGATAAAGACAATTGAAAATGCCAGAATTGCTCCCAGAAAACCGACCAAAATAAAAGTGGAATTTATTCTTTTAACACCGCCAAAAAAACAAATTAAACCCGCTGTCAACAAAATGATTGATAATATGCCCAGTTGCAAGATGCCGTATGTTTCAGACAAACCGCCGGCGACGAAACAGAGAATAAAACCGATCAGTAAAAACAATCTAAATATGAATCCTTTTGATTGATTTCGTGAGATAAAAACCAGCAAGCCTATCCAAACGGTAAGCAAAATAATCGGAGCCAAATACGTCAACATTCCAGTTTGCCAGTAGAGAGACTGAACAATATCTGGAGTGCTGTTAAGCGTTGAAAAAATTACGGCTAACGCTAAAACAAATGAACTGAACGAGGCGAACGGTAAACGAAACGCCGAAAATATCTGATAAATTGTCCAAGTTGTGCAGGCGCACCAAGTAAAAACCGCCAACAATGGAAGAACAGTCACAATTTGAGGTCCGATAAGTTCTGCAATATTGACAATTATATGGTATGAAAATCTTCCAGACCAATTTGTGTACCAGTAAATCTGCGAATTAAAAAATCCTTCCTGACGCAAAGTTCCGGCAGTGCAAAAATCGTCATACCAATATCTCGTAAAAAATCCGATATAAATGTATGAAGCCAAAGCCGCCGTAAAAGTCAGAGCAACAATGCTCAGGCAAACATAAAGCCGTTTGGCGGATGAATATTCGGTGTTTACTGTTTGAAACATTTGAGGCTAAAATTAATTTTCTGAAATTACACTAAAAATTGCAGCTGACATCCGATATTTTATCATAAAATTTTCTGAGGTTATTTCACAAATAATTCGCAATTTTATATAGAGTTTGTTCGATTTTAAATTTTAAGTTCAAAAACTATTCGGTTTATTTTGAAGTTAACACAAACTTTGATATTTCTAATCCTGTGATAAACTATTTTGATAATTTCAGAAAACGCGGGGTTATTGCGCGTTTTATTAAAAAAAATTACTGGAGAAATTTTATGGAACCGAATTTACAAAAAGAATCAATTAATAAGGGAAGTAAAAATACAAATTACGAATTAGGCAATTACGGAATTACCGAACCGGGAGCGGTTTATTGGAATTTAGAGCCGAAGGAACTTTATGAACAAGTCAAAAAACGCGGCGAAGGCGAAGTTACGCCGGAAGGCGTTTTGCTCGTAAATACCGGCGAAAACACCGGACGCAGCGCGAAAGACAAAGCCTTTGTCGTCGAACCTTCGAGCGAAAATAAAATTTGGTGGAGCGAAGCCAATAAAAAATTTCCGCAGGAGAAATTTAACGCGCTCAAAGACCGGATGATGGACTATTTGAAGGGCAAAGATTTATTCGTGCAGGACACTTACGCGGGCGCGGATGAAAAATACGAATTGCCGGTTCGCATCATCACCCAACTTGCGTGGCATTCGCTTTTTGCGAACAATATGTTCGTTCGCCGAACAAAAGATGAACCTTTCAAACCGGAGTTTACGGTCATCAATGTTCCGAGCTTTAAAGCCGAACCGGAAATTGACGGAACACGCGCCGGAACATTTATTCTCGTTGATCTCGGTCAAAAACTTGTGTTGATCGGCGGCACGGAATACGCGGGCGAAACAAAAAAATCGGTTTTTTCACTAATGAACTATTTGATGCCGCAGCGCGATGTAATGTCAATGCACTGCTCGGCAAACGTCGGCAAAGATGACGACGTGGCGGTTTTCTTCGGACTTTCGGGAACCGGAAAAACGACTTTGAGCGCAGACCCGGAACGCGCTCTGATCGGCGACGACGAACACGGCTGGTCGGACGACGGAGTTTTTAATTATGAAGGCGGCTGTTACGCCAAAGTCATCAAATTAAATCCCGAAGCCGAGCCGGATATTTACCGCACGACTTCGATGTTCGGCACGATTTTGGAAAATGTCATTTATGACGAAAATACCAAAAAGGTTGACTTGGATGACGCGACCATCACGGAAAACACCCGCGCTTCTTATCCGCTCGAATCAATCCCGAACATCGTCGAATCAGGACGCGCCGGACATCCCGACAATATTATTATGCTGACGGCGGACGCTTTCGGCGTTTTGCCGCCGGTTTCGCGCCTTACGCCGGAACAGGCGATGTATCATTTTATTTCCGGCTACACGGCGAAAGTCGCGGGAACGGAAAAAGGCGTAACCGAACCGACGGCGACGTTTTCGACCTGTTTCGGCGCGCCGTTTATGGTTTTGCATCCGTCCGTTTACGCCGAACTGCTCGCCAAAAAAATGAACGAACACGATTCGACCTGCTGGCTGGTCAACACCGGCTGGAGCGGCGGCGCGTACGGTGTCGGACAAAGAATTTCCATCAAACACACCCGCGCGATGATTCGCGCCATCTTAAACGGGGAACTCGAAAAAGTCGAAACGCGAATTGATCCGACTTTCGGCGTTCACGTTCCGGTTTCCTGTCCCGACGTTCCCGACGAAGTTTTAAATCCGCGCGAGACTTGGGAAGACCATGACGCTTATGACGCGAAAGCCGCGCATCTGGCGAAACTTTTTAACGAAAATTTCAAGAAATTTGAGGACGGAGTTTCCGAAGAAGTCAAAAATGCCGCGCCGCAAACGAGTTAGTTTTTAATCAAATTCACTGGAATGGAACGCTTTTGTCAGTATCCGAAGCGTTCCATTTTTATTGCGAAGGCGGTTTGTCAATTGCTTCGTAAATGTCCTCGAGTTTCCTAATATAATGATTTAAATCGAATTTTTCGACGATTGTCGCCCGCGCGTTTTCGCCCAAAACTTCTAAATCTTTCTCGCCGGAAAGCAAAGACTTTAACTTTTCCACCAACTGCGAAACATTGTTCGGTTCGACGGTAAAACCGTTTTCGCCGTCTTCGACGACCGCGCCGATTGAAGCCATTTCCGACGCGACGACGACACAGCCAGCCGCCATCGCTTCGAGCATCGCCATCGGCAAACCTTCGCCGTAACGCGACGGAAGCAGGAAAATATCAGCTTCGTTCAACGCTTTTTCCTTTTCCGCGCCGGAAACAACGCCGCCGTAATAAAATTTGTCACCGAGAATTCCGGTCATTTCCGAAACAAAATAATCTTTCAAATCGCCCGCGCCGAAACAGTTAAAACGAAATTTGAAATTTTCATTCTTTAGAAACCGGCACGCCTGAATAATTTCGTGTAAACCTTTCGATTCGTGCAGTCGTCCGAGAAAAATCAGTGTTTTTTCGTCAGACTTTTGTTTTGGTAATTGTATTTTGCGAACCGCGACTGCATTTTCCAAAACGCGCGCGTTCAGATTTTGCCGGCGATTTTTGATGATTTTCTTTTCGAGTTCGCTTAAAACGACGACGACGTTCGCCGTCTTCAACATTTTCTCTGAAATTCGCGCCAGAAATTTATTATCAAACTCCCGCGCCAAAAATTTTCCGCCGTGAAGATGCAGCAGAATCGGACGTTTCGCCGTCCGCGCCGCGCTCACAAAAGCCGCGTCGCGCAAAATAGAAAGCGGATTGAGCGCGGTATTTATATGAACAATATCAACTTTTTCGCGGATAATTGTCCGGTAAAAACGCGGAACGCTCAACATCTGATTAAAAATCCAGCCGAGATTCGGCTTTTCGCCGTCTTTTCTTCCTGCCTGAAAATGATAAAAATCCAACCGACTGTGATTAATAATCTGCCGGACGACGGAGGAAATTCCGCTGACATTTTCTTTAATTTCAAGGCTCGGCGCGGTTATCAGAATTTTCATTTTGATTTAATTTAGAACAATTATAAACATTGAGTTTTGTAGGATGAATTTCTCACAAATCGCATTGGATAATTATGCCGATTTTATACTAAAATAATTATTAATTGCCAAAGCCAAACAAAAAAATGAGTTTTTTTATTGAATTTGAAAATTAAACGGATTTTGAAATTCAAAAACTTGTGGTTTTGCTTAAATTTACTATTGACGAGTTAAAGTACTTTCTGATAATATCCTTCTCAGTTTTTATAAATCGCAAAATTTTCCCAAATATTTAGAAATACATAACTGTTTTTAGTCTTTCAAAACTATGAATTGTCCCGTTTGTAATCGAACGAATTCCGTAATTTTGTCAGTTTGCCCGACTTGCGGAACAATGTTGAACGATTCTGTTCGTCAAGAACTCAATCCTAAAGTTTCTCCTGCCGTCAAAGAAATAAATTTTGAAATGAAAGAAAAATCGCCAACATCGAACAAATTGAATCATCAAGTTTCAGCAGCCAATTCGTCAAATCCGTCTGAACCGAAAAAACATACGGCGGAAATCACGATTAAAATGACCAGTCCGACTTTGGTTGATTTTCAAAGCAGAGACACGAGCATTCCCGAATGGCGGTTAAAGGTACAGAATGCCGTGCGAAAGCGGCAGGGTAAAGATGATTTGGCGGCGGAAACGGCTGTTTTGCCGTCCGTCCGTCAATCGGAAAGTTCAGATTCTCAGCCGCCGCGTCAAAAAATACTGGCGATCAGCGGCGCAAACGCGCTGAAAGCCGAAATTGTCCCCGAAAAGATTGAAGTCGAACGACAAAATGCGACGTTAAACAGCGCTTTGCAGCGCATCGAAGAATCGCGCCAAAAATTTTTGGAGGAAGAAAAAGCAGAAGCCGCGCCGACCATATTAACGCCGCCGGCGAACAACAAACATCCGTTTTATATTGCAACAAAACAGGCGGAAGTTGTGCCGACATCCGTTAAAGCCACAATAAATCCACCGCTTAAACCGAAGCTCGCACCGCCGCTGAAATCGGACAATAAACCGTTTAACACCAATAAATTGCCGCCGCTGCCGCAGGAAGCGAAATCTTCGTTCAGTTTTGCCCAACGTCTCATAGACACTTTCATCGGTGAAGCGAAAATTGAAAAAAACGCCCAAAAAAAAGACGCTGAGATTATCGAAACGGAAGAAATCAGCGAAGAAACGGATGATTGCGCTCCGTTGGCGATGCGGTTTAACGCCGGACTTTTCGATTTAATAATCGGTTCATTTTTGAGTATGGTTTTGATCACGCCGTTTGCCATTTCCGGCGGAAGCTGGTTCACTTTTGAAGGGTTTTTCGCTTTTCTGGCAACCGCCGCCATCGTAATGTTTATTTATTTGACGACGACCATCGGATTTTACGGCAGAACTTTTGGAATGCGGCTTTTTTCGCTGGAAGTCGTTGACATCGAAGGCGAAGAATATCCGACGATGCACCAGGCGGCGGTCAGTTCAGCCGTCTATATTTTGTCTTTGCTTTTTTGCGGGATCGGATTTCTGACGATTTTTTTTAACGAAGAAAACCGCGCCGCTCACGATTTGATTTCTAAAACGATAGTCGTCAAAGAATTCTAAATCAGTTCACAGCTCAAAGTTTTTTGTGTTTCACCATTGGACATTGAACTTTGGACTTTGGACAATCAAAGAGTGAACGAAAAAACTCTCGAAAAAATCTGTGCCGAACTTGCGTCGCGGTTGAGCGGACAAAAGTTCGGCAAAATTTTTGCGCTCTCGCGTTTTCGGCTGGCGATTGATTTTCGTCTGCGCGATTCAAATTATCTCTACATCAGCGTCGAACCTTCCGCGCCGCGCGTTTATTTAATTACGCGGCGGTTGCGCGATCTCGAAAAACAATCGAAAAACTCTACGCCGTTTATCATTTTTCTGCGAAGCAAACTAGCCAATTCCGTTTTGCAGACAATCGAAAAACTGAAAAACGAACGCATTTTGCGCTTTAACTTTGGGGCGCGAAACGAAATCGGACAAACGGAAAATTACGCGCTGATTCTGCAATTGACCGGACGTTCGGCGAATCTTTTTCTGCTCGATGCGAACGAATTTATTCTCGACGCGATGCGCGAAAATTCGGGCTCGGGTCAGCAGGTCAACGAAAAATACGCGCCGCCGCCGCCGCGTGAAGGCGAAAATAATCGAACCTCCGAAGAAAGTTTTTCGCAAGGTAAGTTTGAAAGTTTATCCGAAGCGTTGGACGCGCATTATCTTGAAATCGAAGCGGAAAAAGTTTTTCAATCAAAGGCGAACGCGGCGCGCAATAAACTCAATCAAGAAACAAAAAAGCGCGAAAAATTATTAAAAAACCTCAATCAGGATTTGAAAAATCACGGCGACGCGGAAAAATGGAAACGCTTCGGCGATTTACTTTTGGCAAACATTGCGCTGGCAAAACGTGAAGGCGATGTCGTTTTTGTGACGGATTTTTACGACGAAAATACGCCGACGGTCGAAGTCGCGGTCGAAGAACATATTCCGCTGACCGAAGCCGCCGAAAAGTTTTTCAAACGCTACACGAAAGCGCGAAACGCCAACGAAGAAGTTGCCAAACGACTGCAAATCGTCGAAGCCGAACTGCGCGATTTGCGCGCGCAAAAACAACGGCTTGAAGAAGCGATTGATGAAAAGGATGAAGGAATTTTAGCCGAATTCGCCGACGAAAAAAGTGAAAAGCCAACTGCGGGAAACAAAGAAAAACAAACCGCAGACTTTAAAGGCGCGCGGCAATATTTTTCGTCCGAAGGTTTTGAAATTCTCGTCGGTAAAAAAGCCAAAGACAATGATTTTTTAACTTTCCGCGTCGCCAAATCGCTCGATTTATGGCTTCACGCGGCGGATTATCCGGGTTCGCACGTCGTTGTGAAGAATCCGAACCGTCAGGAAATTTCGCCGAAAACATTGCTCGAAGCCGCGCAAATCGCCGCATTTTTCAGTCAAGCCGGATCGCAGGGAAAAGTCGCGGTTCATTACACGCAGAAAAAATTCGTCGGCAAACCGAAAGGCGCGGCGGCGGGACTCGTCAGCTTGGCGAGCTTTAAAACAATTCTCGTTGAACCTAAAATAGTCGAACAATGAAAATAAATCTGAAACAAATTCTCGTCGTCATCGCCACGTTCGGCGTAATTGCCATAAATTATTTCGCCGCGCAAGGTTACATCAACGACATTACGCCCGCCGCGATTTCCGATAAATATCCGACGTTTATCACGCCCGCCGGTTACGCTTTTTCGATTTGGAGTCTGATTTATTTGGGTTTAATCGCGTTCAGCATTTATCAAATGCTGCCTTCACAAACCGAAAATCCGCGTTTCAAAAATCTGCGCTCGCTGTATATCGCCAACTGCGCGGCAAATTGTTTGTGGATTTATCTGTGGCATTACGACCAGATTTTGGCGGCTCTCGGCGTGATGTTTATTATTCTCGGAACGCTGGTTTTGATCAACGCGAATCTGCAAAACGCCGCAACGATGGCGGAAACCTGGCTCGCGCGGATTCCGTTCAGCCTTTATTTCGGCTGGATTACGGTGGCGGCGATTTTAAATTTTTCCGTCGCGCTGGTTTTTCTCGGCGCAAATATGAGTGAATCAAATTCGATAATTTTAAGTTCGATTTTAATCGCCGCCGCAGTAATTTTAGGAATTTTGATTCGTTTTAAACTGGCAATTTTCGCCTATCCTTTGGCAATCGCGTGGGCTTTAACGGCAATCGCCGTCAAACAAAGCGGCAAAACGCCAATTGTCGTCTGCGCCGCGTTCGGCGTGATCGCGCTACTAATTACGGCGTTAACCGCATTTTTGCAGCTTAATACGGAGCGAAAATAATTTGACCGGAGCGCAAGCGGCTCGCTTGCCGTTCGTTCGAGCGAAGCAAGAGCGAACGAACGCCGCATTTGCCTAATATTTTGATTAAGCGTGAAACGATTTCCGTTCTCCGCTGCGCTTGAACGGAGCAAGCGAGCCGCTTGCGCTCCAGTCTTTTATAAAATTTAATGAATAACGGAAAAATATGTGTTTCTATTTGCGCTGAAACGGCAGACGAAATGCTTGAGCAAATCAGACGCGCCGAAGATTTGGCGGATGTCATCGAAATTCGTTTTGACTGCATCGAGTCAAAACAAATTCATAAAGCCTTTGCGTTTCTTGCTTCAAAAAAAACTTTGCTTTTAACTTATCGTCCGAAAGAGCAAGGTAGAAAAATTGAAGCCGATTTGTTTCAAAGAGAAGTATTCTGGAATGCTTTTGTTATCAACGGAACAACTGACGCGAAAAAACTTTGGTTTGATTATGAATATGACTTGATGAACCTGCAAAAAGTTTCAAATCAGGTAACAATTCGCTCTTTTCACAATTTTTCGGGCGTTCCCGAAAATTTGAATGAAATTTACGATAACCTTTCCGCTAATTCGGAAGTTCCCAAAATCGCCTTTCAAGCCGACGACATCACCGACACGATTCCGATTTGGAAACTGCTCGAACGCGCACAATCGGAAAACAAACAAATTATCCCGATTGCGATGGGCGAAGCCGGAAAATGGACGCGGATTTTGGGTTTGGCGCACGGCGCGTTTATGACCTACGCTTCGCTCGACGAGGGAAATGAAACCGCGCCCGGACAAGTTTCCGTTACGGATTTGATCGAAGTTTACCGCGCCAAAGAACTCGATGAAAACACTGAAGTTTACGGAATAATCGGCGGAAATACGAGTTATTCGTTATCTCCTTTTATGCACAACGCGGCGTTTAAATCGCGCGGTTTAAATGCCGTTTTTGTGCCGCTTCAAGTGAAAAATTTGGACGAATTCATCGCGCGAATGGTCAAACCCGCGACACGGGAAATTGAACTCAATTTCAGAGGTTTTTCGGTGACGAACCCGCACAAACAGAACATTATCAAATATTTAGACTTTGTTGACGAAACGGCAAAAAAAATCGGCGCGGTCAATACGGTAAAAATCGAAAACGGCAAACTACACGGTTACAATACCGACGCAAACGGATTTATCGAACCTTTGAAAAATGCTTACGGCGATTTGAACGGCGCGAAAGTCGGGATTTTCGGCGCAGGCGGCGCGGCGCGGGCTTGTGTTTACGCGCTGACGCAGGAAAATGCGGACGTAACCATTTTTGCGCGTGATGCCGAAAAAGCGAAAAGTTTAGCGGCTGAGTTCAAAGTAAAAAGTAATAATTTCAAAGTTCCGGGCGAAAATTACACGGAATTTGATATTTTGGTCAACACCACGCCTTTGGGAACAAAAGGAAAATCGGAAAATGAAACCGTCGCCGTTGCCGAACAAATCAAAGACGCAAACTTAATTTACGATTTGGTTTACAATCCTTTTCAAACGCGCTTGATGTCGGAAGCCGACGAGGTTCACGTTCCGAAAATCGGCGGAATGGCGATGCTCGTCGCGCAGGGAATGAAGCAATTCGAGATTTGGACGGGAAAACCCGCACCGATGAAGGAAATGAGCGCGGCGGCACTTCGCAAACTTCGGTAAAATTTTTATTGCCGAAAACAATTTTAAAAGGTTAAACTAAATTTATGCTGAACAAATATATTCAGGCGGCACTTCGCAAAGCGAAATACGAAATTTTAGAAGATGACGGAAGTTTTTACGGAGAAATTCCCGAATTTCAAGGTGTTTGGTCTAATGCCAAAACACTTGAAGAATGCCGTGAAGAACTCGCCGAGGTTTTGGAAGAATGGATTTTTCTTCATCTTTCGGATAACACAACGCTTCCGGTTGTGGACGGACTGAAATTGTCTGTCGAAAAGATTTCCTGAAATTATACCAAATCAGAATAGGTTGTGCGTATAATGTTTGAATGAAATATGATGAGTTGATTGGCGAGCAGTTAGAAGAATTAGGTGCTATTGAAAAGAAACAGAAACTGGTTCAATTTGAGAAACGGATGCGGTTTTTGATTTATCTTAAAAGCGGCGAAGCGAAAACGCAAAAAGCCGCTGGAATTAAAGTCGGGTGGAAGGTGCGGCAATCACAAAAGATTTGGCAGATATATCGGGAGCGTGGCTTGGCGGGCGTGTTGGAGAAAAGCGAGCGGCGCGGCTTCGGGAAACTTTCGAGCGTCGAGATCAGTCGCCTGAACGAGTATTTGCGGGAGTTCGGAGCGCGTTCTTTGGCGGAGATTCAAGCCTATGTGCGGGATTCGTTCGGTGTCAGTTATACGATTGGCGGGCTTAGTGATTTGTGTATCAGGTTGCGGATCAAATTGAAGACGGCGCGTCCGAGCAATTATTTCAAAGATGAAACCGAGGTGCTGCAATATAAAAAAACTTCCGTCATCTGAGAGCCGGATATTTAGACGAAGATATTGAGTTTGAAGATGAGATGCGGGTCGGGACGCGCACCGCATTAGGCAGGAAATGGACTCCAATCGGAGTGCGTCCCTTGGGGCGACAGAAGATCGGATATGAGTATTTATATTTGTATGTGTCGGTCAAGCCGTTCACGGGCGAGTTGTTTGCGATGTTTTTGCCGCGTCTGGACAAAGAATGTTTCGGTTTGTTTGCCGGCGAACGAAGCCTGTCATTAAAGCGGAAAATACTGATGGTCGCTGACGGGGCGACGGCGCATCGGCTGGCAGCGGAGAAAATCGAGTTAGTCAAATTACCGGCTTACGCGCCGGAACTCAATCCGGTCGAGAGATTCTTCGAGCAGTTAAGAAGCGGGTTGGAGTTTTGCGTGTTTGAAAGTTTGGATGAAGCTGAAAAACATCTGACGAAAATTCTGGAAAAGTATTTTAAGCAGCCGGAATTAGTCAAATCAATGACTTTATATCCTTACATCAAACACGCACACTCAAATCTGAATTAGTATTATTATAATTCTTCCCAAATTTTTCTTTCGACATTTGCTTGTTTCGAAATATTAGAAAGCAAAGTTTTTCCAATATCGGCTTGATGCGGATTTGGAAGACGGACTTTCAACAAATCTTTTTTCATAAATTGATGATTTCCTCCTGAATACGGTCCGTCAAAGCCAAGCTGACGAAGGTAATATATTAAATCTTTTCGTTTTATCGGCGCAAGTTTCGGCATAATCTCATTTAACCTCTGTGGAAATTAGCCATTAAAATTAAAAAGGCTTCGTTCACTCGTGGGACACACGAACGAACAAAGCCGCGATACATTATATTCACTTTTTAATGTTTTGCAAGTGATTTTTGGAAAAAAAATGTAGGCTCAATACATCACAAAATATTACTTCGACTTTAGACATTCTGGAATTTGTGAGATTTTTGTTTAATGAAGCTAAATTTTAAACTCGAATCTATCGAAAATGCTGTGTAGTATAATCAAAATATGATTGAATACGGAAAAAATCCACAACTTTCTTATAACGAATATTTAAAGGTTCCCGAACTGATAAATTTGCAGGACGTTTTATCCGAACCGGTCAGCCACGACGAACTGCTTTTTATTGTCATTCATCAGACTTACGAACTCTGGTTCAAGCAGATTCTGCACGAAATTGACGCGACGATTGTTTGGATGAACGAAAAACGAATGTTTCGCGCCAATCATTCGCTGAAATCCGTGACGGCGATTGAACGCGTGATTATTACGCAGATTCATATTTTGGAAACGATGGCGCAGATCGGGTTTTTAGAATTTCGGGATAAACTCAATCCGGCGAGCGGTTTCCAGTCAACTCAGTTCCGCGAACTCGAATTTGTTTCGGGCGCAAAGGACGAAAAAATTCTCAATTTTTTCAAATTTGACGAATTCGCGCACCGGCGTTTGACCGCAAGATTTAACGCGCCGAGCCTTGCCGATACGTTTTGGAATTTGCTGAAAAGCGAAGGTTTTAAAGTGGAAAATCCCGACGCGAAAGTTAAATCAATCGTCGAAATTTTGACCCATCCCGAAAAATACGCCGAGCTTTTTATAATGCAGGATTTGCTGATCGAACACGACGAAAACATCGCGCTGTGGCGTTATCATCACGTTTTAATGGTCGAAAGAATGCTCGGAATGAAGCGCGGTACGGGCGGTTCGGAAGGTTCGGGTTATCTGCGAACGACTTTGGACAAGAAATTTTTCCCCGAATTGTGGGAAGCTCGGACGCATCTGAAAACTGGTTGATGCCGATCAAAAAGCAAGTTATTTCGTCGGCGATCTGCCGAATTAACATTTTACACTCAAGCAATTCAGGATATTCAATTATTTCGTTACAATAGTGGTAATGAACGATTTTATTCTTGATAAATTTCACGAAGAGTGCGGAGTTTTCGGTGTTTTCGGACACCGTGAAGCCTCGACTTTGACGCAGCTCGGACTTTTCGCGCTTCAGCATCGCGGACAGGAAGCCTGCGGAATTGTTTCGTCAGACGGCGCGGAACTTCATCAATTTCGTTCGATGGGACTCGTCGCCGACGCTTTGAGCGAAGATGTTTTGAGAAAATTGAAAGGCGCGAGTGCCATCGGACACACACGATATTCGACCGCCGGAAAAAATACGATCAAAGAAGTTCAGCCGTTTTCGGTCGCGTGTCAACACGGAAAAATCGCCGTCTGTCATAACGGAAATTTACCGTTTGCCAACGAAAAACGTGCTGAACTCGAAAAAAACGGCGCGATTTTTTCTTCGACATCCGACACCGAAACTATTTTGCATTCAATCGCCCGCACCGATGCGAAAGATACGGTCGAAGCGATTGCCAAAGTTTTGCGCGACACCGAAGGCGCGTTTTCTCTTTTATTTTTAACGCCGACGGCGTTGATCGCCGTGCGCGATCCGCGCGGTTTTCGTCCGCTGAATTTGGGGAGATTGAAAGAAGCGTGGTGCGTCGCGTCGGAAACCTGCGCGTTTGATTTGATTGACGCGGAATATGTGCGCGAAGTAAAAGCGGGTGAAATGCTCGTAATTGACGAAAACGGCTTGCATTCGACGTTTCCTTTTGAAGAAAAACCGCGTTCGGTCTGCACCTTTGAACACGTTTATTTTTCGCGTCCCGATTCGATAATATTTGGCAAATCCGTCAATCAATCGCGCCATCTGATGGGCAAACAACTGGCAATCGAACATCCGGTTGACGCGGATTTGGTCGTTCCCGTTCCTGATTCGGGCGTGGCGGCGGCAATCGGTTACGCCAGAGAATCGGGCATCAATTATCGTCAGGCGATCATCAGAAATCATTACGTCGGGCGCACTTTTATTGAACCTTCGCAATCAATTCGTTCGTTCGGCGTTCGTTTGAAACTCAATCCGATTCGTGATTTGATCGAAGGCAGACGGGTTATTTTGGTTGACGATTCAATCGTGCGCGGCACGACTTCAAAAAAAATCGTCGAAATGGTGCGCGATGCCGGAGCGCGTGAGGTACATATGCGGATAAGTTGTCCGCCGACGGTTTCGCCCTGTTATTACGGCGTTGACACGCCGCGCAAAGCCGATTTGATCGCCGCGCAAATGTCGGTTGACGAAGTTTGCCGCTATATCGAAGCTGATTCGTTGGGTTATCTTTCGATGGAAGGAATGCTTACGGCGATTGGGTTTGAAAAAGATTCGTCGTGCGTCGCCTGCTGGAACGGAAAATACCCGACGCAGGTTGCAGGCGGCGAACCGACAATAGATAATAGTTGAAGTCGTAAATCGTGAATCGTAAATCGTAAATCGTTGATTTGGAATCTAAAATTTACGATTTGGAGATAAAATATGAAATTAATTTTAACAATGATAATGATGTCGGCGGTTACTTTGGCGATGCAGACTTGTTCAAAATCAAGTATGGCGACCAAATCCGACTCAATGACAAACGCGACGGCTAATTCTAATACCACTGCCGCCGAAAAAACCGTAATGACACCGGCGGCGGCTAACGAAGAAGACGACGCGCCGCGCATAAGTTTGGATGAGGCGAAGAAAGATTTCGATAACGGAAGCGCGATATTCGTTGACACCCGCGCCGAAGCCGCTTACAACGTCGAACATATCAAAGGCTCGATTAACATTCCCGCTGAAACTTTTAAAACTCGATATACGGAAGTTCCGAAAAACAAAAAAATTATCGCCTATTGTTCCTGACCGAACGAACATACCAGCGCCCGTGCGGTGCAGATTTTGAAAGAAAAAGGTGTAAAAAACGCGTATGCTTTGCTTGGCGGAACGGCGGCTTGGAAAAATGCCGGTTATCCGATGGAACAGGGGAAATAAAAAAAACGCAGATACACGAGAATTTTTAGCCGCAAACAAGCACGAAAAAAATTACGAAATTAAGTTTGATATATTTTCGTGTTATTTCGCGTATTTTCGCGGCTGATTAATTTAAGTTTATCGCTGTATTATGATTCTTGGATTCAAGTAGTAAGTGCAACTTTTCTCAATTGCTCCTGTTCTTTGAAATACACTTCATTTGGTGTTTGATAATTCAAGGTTTTGCGTGGACGATTGTTTAATTTCCGTTCCACTTGCCTGATTTGCCAATGGCTGATTTTATCGAATTCCATCTTTTTTGGAAAGTATTGACGAAGCAGTCCGTTGGTATTCTCGTTTAAGCCTCGTTCCCACGACGAAAAGGGATGACAAAAGTAGAATGAGGCAGTTAGTTTTTCGGCGATTCGAGCGTGTTCGGAAAACTCTCGTCCATTGTCGCTCGTTAAAGTGTGAACCTGAAGACCAACCAGTTTCCGGCAGATCGCCTGTCCGACCAGTGCGCTGGTTTTTCGCTTCACTTTTTTGATCCGCAGCAGTTTGGATTTTCTGTCCGTCATCGAAACAATCGCCCCCTGATGCCGGTTGCCGATGACGGTATCGAGTTCCCAATCGCCGAGCCGACTTTTTTGATCAACCACCGATGGACGCTGCTCAATGCTGATTTGATTAACCAATGCCCCGCGGCGGTCATACTTGCCATAGCGTTTGCGCCGTTTCTTTTGACAGCGCAAATTCAAATAAAGTGTGCCGCCCGCACGTTTATCTTGGTAGATTCGCTGATAAATCCACTCGTGGCTGATCGTCTGCCTGCCTTCCAGAGCAAGTCTGCCACAGATTTGCTCGGGCGACCATTGTTCTTTGACTTTGTTTTCAACTTCCGTCCACCTATCCTGTGTGATGCGCGGCGCGACTTTATTGCGTCGCCGCTCGGTTGCCTGTTGGTCAGCAAACCGGGGGCGATAACCACGTTTTGAGAAATTCCGCTTGAGTTCCCGACCAATACTGGATTTGTCAACTCCGAGTTCTCCGGCAATGGCTGATTTGTTAAAACCAAGTTTCAAAAGTGCAGAAATTTGGTATCTTTGTTCAAGGGTAAGTTGTTTGTAATTTTTCATGGTAACTCTTCGATGTCATCATCAAAGAGCGAAGATGCAACTTCGACTTACCCTTTGATAACAACTTCAAGAGTTGCACTTACTACTTGAATCCAAGATTTCTTTTAGAAAATATTTTCCGCCGATTCAAGATATTGAAATTATAACGCGGAGATTTTCTATCAGAGAAAGACGGGAACTGCGGCAAAAATTCGGCGGTGATAATTGGCGAAAGCTGAAGGGAAAAGCTAATGTCGAATTGACCGACGGATCAGTTCACAATGCAGAGCTGCATTGGTATGAGTGTCACGGTATCGGCAAAAGAAAGATGAAAATTAAAAGATTACTTGATTAGATATGAAAATTATTGGTTTTGCGCTGTGTTTGGAAAATTCAGAGTGCGATGATTTACAACTAAATAAAATATATCCGATTGTTAAGTCTGAAAATAACGATCCTCACGCCTATTTGCGGATTATTGACGAATCCGAAGAAGATTATCTTTACCCGCAGACGATGTTTGAGATCGTAAACTTTTCGGAAAATATAAAAAGCCGATTGCTTGAGAATGCAACTGTATAATTAATTTCAACTTATTTTCAGCAGGCAGTCACAAATACGTTCCGCCGTTTTGCCGTCCCAAAGCGGCGGAATTTTTGCGTCTTGAATTTGTTTTCTGCTCAAAATATCAAAAACGGTGTGTGTAATTTTTGCGCGATTTGTTCCGGCTAAAATGTTTGTTCCCAATTCAATTGTGATCGGTCTTTCGGTATTTTCGCGCAGCGTCAGGCAGGGAATTCCGAGCGCGGTTGTTTCTTCTTGCAGTCCGCCAGAATCGGTTAAAACAAGTTTTGCGCCGCTGTATAAACGCAGAAAATCCAAATAACCGAGCGGTTCGATTAGTTTTATATTTGAATTTTGAATTTTTTCCGAAAAACCGAATTTTTCGATGTTCGATTTAGTGCGCGGATGTGCGGGAAAAATAACGGGAATTTTTTCGCCGATTTCAACCAGCGCGTCGAGCAATTCGGCGAAAGTTTCTTTTTCATCAACATTAGACGGACGATGAAGCGTCAAAACCGCGTAGTCTTTTTCTGTTATTTTTAAATTTTCACGAACACTTGAATTTTCCGCAAGTTTCAAACTGTAAAACAGCGAATCAATCATTACGTTGCCGACAAATTTAATTTTTTCGGGCGCGATTCCTTCCTTTAGTAAATTTTCATCGCCGTCAGGTGAAGGCGTGAGCAGCAAATCGGAAATTCTGTCGGTCAAAAGACGATTGACTTCTTCGGGCATCGTTAAATCGCCCGAACGAAGTCCGGCTTCGACGTGTGCGACTTTTACGCCGAGTTTTGAACAAACCAGCGCGCAGGCAATCGTCGAATTGACATCGCCGACGACTAAGACCCAATCGGGTTTTTCCTGCACAACGACCGGCTCGAACGCCGTCATAATTTTGGCAGTCTGAACCGCATGCGAAGCCGAGCCGATTTCCAAATGATAATCCGGTTTCGGAATTCCCAAATCTGCAAAAAACGAATCGGACATCGCCGCGTCGTAATGCTGTCCGGTGTGGACGATGAGCGGCTGAAACTCATTTTCGCGCCGCTTCATTTCGCGGACAATCGGCGCGATTTTCATAAAATTCGGACGTGCGCCGACGATGTTCAATACTTTAAGCATTCCAAATTCCAAATTCCAGATTCCAAATTTTAGATTCCAAATTAATTTCTAATTTTTTTTTGGAATTTGGAATTTGGAATCTGAAATCTAAAGCCGCACGATTTTCGCGTTGCTGTGTTCGCGCAAATCTTTGTCGAGCGCGTTGCGCGTGTCAACGACCAGAGAAGCGAGTTCGCAAACTTTGTCGTAATCAACATTGCTGTGTTCGGTGCAGATGATTACGCAGTCGGAATTTTTGATCAAATCGTCGGTCAATTCCGTGTTGTAGAGCGGTTCGCCGTCGCCGATAGTGTAAGCGTGATCGAAAGTTACTTCCGGCACGAACGGATCGTGATAGACGACTTCCGCGCCTTTTGCTCTCAATAAATCAATCACCGAAAGCGCGGGCGATTCGCGCATATCGTCAATATCTTTTTTATAAGCCACGCCCAAAATTAAAACTTTCGAGCCTTTGACGCTCTTTTCCTCTTCGTTCAAAGAATCGGAAACGAGTTTAATGACGTATTTCGGCATTCCCGAATTGATCTGTTCGGCGAGCGTGATAAATTGCGAATCGAAACCGTGCTGCCGCGCTTTCCACGACAAATAATGCGGGTCGAGCGGGATGCAGTGTCCGCCAATTCCGGGTCCGGGATAAAATGCCATAAAGCCGAACGGTTTGGTGGCGGCGGCGCGGACGACTTCCCAAGTGTCAATGCCGAGCGCGTTACAGACTTTTGCCATCTCGTTTGCCATTCCGATATTGATAGCGCGAAACGTATTTTCCCACAGTTTGCAGGCTTCGGCGACTCGCGCGCTCGACACGGAATGGACGTTTTCAACAATTTTTGAATAGAGAAAAGAAGCGATTTCGCCCGAATCGGCGGAAACTCCGCCGACGACTTTCGGGATGTTGTGCGTTTGAAACTGCGGATTTCCCGGATCAACTCTTTCCGGCGAAAAGGCGAGCAGAAAATCTTTGTCCAATTCAAATCCGGCTTCTTCAAACATCGGCTGTAATACTTCGTCGGTTGTGCCGGGATAAGTCGTTGATTCTAAAATAACGAGCTGTCCGGGGCGCATATATTTTTTGATCTCGCCGCCGGCGGCTAAAATATACGACATATCCGGGTCTTTTGTTTTTCTGAGCGGTGTCGGAACGCAGATGATAATTACATCGCAGTTTTTCAGTTCGGAAAAATCAGTGGTCGCCGTCAATTTTCCGTTTTCGACACATTTTTGAACATTTTCGTCCGTTACATCTACAATGTATGAACGTCCGGCGTTGATTTGGTCAACCTTTTTTTGGTCAACTTCAAAACCGATGCCTTGAAAATCTTTCAAACCGAACTCTATTATTAATGGTAATCCGACGTATCCGAGTCCGATAACGCCGATGCGCGCGGATTTTTCCGCAATAAGATTTTTTATATCGTCTTTAATCATAATTTCTGTGTTGATTTTAATAAAATATTACTTTGCAAGGAAGATTTGAGACTGAACAAAGGCATTTCCCCGCAAACAATTAGACTAAGTTAAGCTACTTCGATAGTCAAGAATACAATTTATATTGATAATTTTGTGTTATAATTTAAACGTAAATCCAGAACTTGTAGTCATTCATATTTTACTTAAGATATTTAATCACAATGAATTTCCAAATTTATGAATTTTGAAGTAAATTCGACTAATCCGGTTGTGAAAGCGGTTGTCGGCGGAACCGCGCCGCGTCCTGCCCAGCTTGCGGCGGCACGCGGAATTTTGCCCTTGCCGCAAAGCGATTTGCTTGAAATTTTAGTCGCTCTTTCTCAAAATAACGACGTTGAATTGGCGGAAAATGCTCAAAATACACTCGCCGCGCAGGATTTGAACGAACTTGAAAATATTATCAAATCAAATGAAGTCGCGCCGCAGGTGTTGGCTTATTTTGCCGTTCGGGAAAATCTTTCGCCGACGATTCAGGAAACGATTTTAACCAACCCGAAAACGCCGGACAGAGCAATTGTCCAATTTGCGCGTCAGACGCAAAAAGGCGAACTGCTCGAACTTCTTTCTTTTAATCAGCAGCTTTTGATTCGCTCGCCGCAGATAATGGAAGCGATTATCGCCAATCCGTTTCGGACGGCGGAAGCCGAAAGACGCGCGGCGGAAGTCAAGCGCGAATTTTTTGAAAAAACGCGCGGCGCGCAACAAATCGCCAACGAACTTCGAGCGCAGGGCAAAACGGCGGCGGCGGAATTTATCGAGCAGGCGGAGTTTAGTCAAGATTTAGATTCGACTTCCGCCGATTCGGATTTGAGTTTGAAGGACGCAATTCTACTCGCCTCGCACATTGAAGTTCCCGACAGCGAAACCGACGATTCTTGGCTTTCGCTCGAATATATCGAAGAATTTTACGAAGAAACAGAGGAACAGCGCGAATCGAACGTCAGTAAAATATTGGGCGAGTTGAGCGTCGAGGACGATGAAATTTCCAGCGAACGCATTTCGATGATCAATCGCATTATGCGAATGGGAATGAAAGACCGCGTAAAACTGGCGATGAAAGGCGACCGCGAAGCCCGCAATATTCTCATCCGCGACCCAAACCGCATCGTTTCCCAAGCCGTCATCAATAACCCGCGCATTACCGATCAGGAAGTCGAAAAAATCGCGGCGATGCGTTCCGCGCCGGAAGACGTTTTGCGGCAAATCGCCGTCAACCGAAACTGGGCGCGAAATTACACAACCGTTCACAACCTGGCGCGAAATCCGCGTACGCCGATTGCCAATGTCATCGGAATTATAAACCGTCTGCAGTTGAAGGACTTGAACGCGCTGACCAAAAACCGAAATGTTTCCGATGCCGTGCGCCGACAGTCGTTACGGCTTATCAACACGAGAGCGGGAAAATAAATCGCGCGTGTAATTCCAGATTCCAGATTCCAGATTCCAGATTCCAAATTTTCTGCGCCGCTTTTTAATTTTCCGATTTGGAGTTTGAAATTTGGAATTAAAATGGTTCCATCACGCGTCCGTGTTTGATGAACGAGCCAGCCATATCGGTCAGCGTATGACTTGCCGCGCCGAGCCAGAGTCCGATAAAAATTGACAGAAAGGCATATTCGCCGAAGTTTTGACGGAAAAATGCGCCGATTGAACTCCACGTTTTTGTAAATTCCAACAAATTCGGCAAAGTTCCGCCCGAACAAAAAATAATTAAAAAGGTAATCAAAAAAGATAAAAGCGTCATCGCGCCCATAAAATAGACGACGCGAAAAAAAGTACCGAAAATCAATCCGTGCGACCACCGCGAACGATGTTTGAAAAAAACTTTATAAGGAAACCACAGAAAGCTGAAAATGCTCCAGCGAGTGTATTGTTTTGACTGCGTGTCCAAATCGGGACCGAACATCAAGCCGCCGAAAAGAAATGCCGCCGTCACAACCGCGGCAGCCGCAAAATTTTTCGTGCTTATCCAACTCGCCGCAAAAGTCGGAGCGACCAAAAGAAATGTAACCGCGTCGTGTGTTTTTCCTGAAGGCATCGGGTTCGATTTTGAATTTCGGGTTGTTTGACCGAGAGAACTTCCGCAAATTATTGTAACGCATTTTGCAATTCGGCAAATAAAAATTTGCAATCTGCGGAACAAAACTGAAAACATCTACTGATTTTGTTAGAATTTTCCTTCGGCTTTTAATTTGCAGTTACGCAGTCTGGAATTTGTAATGAATAATTTTTGGACAAAACTTAAAACGACGCTCGAAATGATAAAGTTCGAGCATACTTTATTCGCGCTTCCTTTTGCGTTTCTCGGCGCGGTTTTAGCGGCGGACGGTTTGCCGACGATTTGGCAAATTGTCTGGATTACGGCGGCGATGTTCGGCGCGCGCTCGGCGGCGATGACCTTTAACCGCATCGTTGACCGCAAATTCGACGCGGAAAATCCGCGCACGGCGAACCGCGAATTGCCGAGCGGCAAACTTTCCGTTTCGTTCGCGTGGGCGTTTTTTATCGTTTCCGTCGTTTTGTTTGAAACCGCCGCGTATTCGCTGAATTGGCTGACATTTGCGCTGTCGCCGGTCGCTCTGGCGAGCGTTCTCGGTTATTCTTACGCCAAAAGATTTACGGCATTCGCGCATTTGATTTTGGGTTGGGCATTGGCAATTTCGCCGACTGCCGCGTGGATTTCCGTGAAGGGCAGTTTGAATTCTGAAATTCCTATTCTGCTGTCGCTTCTGGTTTTGATGTGGACGGCGGGGTTCGATGTTTTATACGCCTGTCAAGATTACGAATACGACAAAAAAGCCGGACTTCGTTCGATTCCGGCGCGTTTCGGCATAAAAAACTCGCTTTACATCTCGCGGCTTCTTCATCTTCAGGCGTTTATCGTTTTAGTTCTGCTCTATTTAACGACAGATTTGGGCTGGCTGTCGCTGATCGGTGTCGTCGCCGTCGGCGCGTTGATGATTTATCAGCATACGCTCGTCAAACCAAACGATTTGAGCCGGATGAACGCGGCATTTTTTACGACCAATGCGTTCGTCAGCGTAATTTTATTTTTGACATTCGGCGGAGCGGTTTTTCTCGATAAGATATTGTGAAATGTCTGTTTCAAATAAATTCAGAAGTGAAGTTGTTGAAGTAAAATAATTCTGAACATCTCATAGATGACGCAAAATAACCAATAATATTCCGGCGTTTGTTTCCCATCTGCGATTTTTAAGCGGAATGTCGCTCACGAACAGCGCAATGTCGGAAGTATTGAATCGCTCTCAAATACAAAAAACAGTTAATTTGGTTTGGGAGTTTGAAACTGAACGTGTTTGTCTGCCCCAAGTCCCGGTTTTGGCTTTCATATCTTTTACAGACAGTTTGAAATATCTCGTATTGAATCAATACAAACATAATTTTGGATAAGTATTATTTACAAACTGTATCTTACTGTTTATTAGCAATTTACAGATTTTCTTTTATATCCGGCAATTGGCACAACTTTTGCTCTATTATTTTTCAGAAGTGTTTCAAACTTGGGAACATCGGAAATTAATAATCAATTAGTGGTTATTAAAAATAAGATTAAAAGGAGAATGGAGAAAAAGAATGTTAATTTCACTTATTATTTGGATTGTTGTGGGTTTTGTGGCAGGATATTTGGCAAAATTGATTATGCCGGGTCCTGATGGCGGCGGTTTCATTTTGACGACGATTTTAGGAATTGTCGGCGCGATTGTCGGCGGATTCATCGGCAGAGCTTTATTTAACACTAATGCCGGCAACGATACGTTCAGCATTGTCGGTCTGATTTTTGCCGTCATCGGCGCGATTATTGTTTTGGCAATTTACCGTTTAGCGACCGGACGCAGTTTGAGTGCTTAAAAACTTAGTAAGACTTATTTTTGCAGTGTGTGCCGGATATTTTTAAGCGGTTTTTAGTTTAAGCGGTAATGTTTTTTTAGAGTTCAAAATTCGTTTTGCGCGGCAGTTCAACGTCGTGGAGCGAATTTTGAACTCTAAATTTTTGTGGACTGGAATTTTTTAGAACGATTCTCTTATCTTTTTTTGACTAAAAGTTCTCATTTTCTCAGCCTAAAAACTTTTTCTAAATAAATACGAAGCGCGAATAAAAAACGTGCGGCTGTTGCGTTCAAAGCGCGGTTCAAATTGTCCGGTGTACGGATTAAAGCCGTTGTAATTTAAGTTATCGTTGTAGCCGAGATAAAAAGCCGTTCCCGGACTCGGATTCCAGCCCAAAAGCATCTGTCCGCTGACGTTTGACGACAGGGAATTGTAATCAACGCGCGTTCTGGCGAAAATGAAGCGCGTAAACTGATAAGTCGAGCGCAGCGTGACTATATCGGCGTTAAATGTTTCTTTATTAGTGTCATAGCGCGTCAGTTTGCTTTTTTGATAATCGAGCGAAATTCGCAGCGGATCAATCGGTTTGTATTCAAATCCGGTTTCCAAATCAAATTGTCTGCCTCTGCCCGGATCGAGCGGCGGCTCATTCGGCGGGAAATTATTCGGATCGTTCGGATTTATCGCCAGCAAGCGCAGATATTCTAAATAGTCGGCACTGTTCAAATAACTCGAATAAGCCGGACTGACGCGCGGAAATCGCGTATCAAATCCGCCGCCGCGCCCGTTTCCGAAGTCGAAGTCAAAAGCGTTCCAGCTTGAACTGACATAGCCATAGACGGAAAGCCGCTTGTTGATTGTCCGGTTAATGCCGAAATTGGTGTAAGGCTGATACGCCGAGCGTTCCGGCGCGCCGAAAAACGCTCCCGGTCGCGTCGCCGTACGTTTCGCGCCGAACTCTTCTTCAAACAGCCGCTCGTAACTGACTCCGAATTCGGCGGAAACCGATGTATTGTGCTGCAAACTGAAATCGAATTCGTTGCCCAGAACGGCACTTTGCGAGCGTCCCCGCCAATCGTAATTGATGCGGGCGACGGGTCGCCAGTCAAGCCGGATCAGGCGGGCGTTTGGTTTCGGCTCGGTACTGAGCCGACCGGCGAGCAGAAAGCTGTTGGTATTGACGCGGCGCGTAAATCCGGCATCGGCGCGGTAATAGCGTGAACGTCCGCTGGCTTCAATGTAATACCCGTAATTTTTCGCCGTGAAATCCAAATTCCAGTAATAACCGATGCCGTTTCCCGTGCGATACGAGGCGCGGTTGGTGTCTGGATCGTAAAAATTGCGGCGCGAATGAGTGCCGACAATTTGAAACTGCGTCGTGGTTTTCGGATTTAACTTGAATTTTCCGTCAAAACCGGAAGTGAAGTTTCGCTGGCGCGGAAACGTCCGCATCGTGCCGAAAAAACCGACGTTGTTTTCCCTGCCGATGTCGCGTTTGACGCGGACGACGCTGAAAAGCGCGTTTTTGTCCAAAAATTCACGGCTGATCGGCGCGCCCGGATCAGTGCGTTCTTCTTCCGAATAATTTCCCGGCGCGTTGTCGGAAGCGGCGAGAAAACCGAACGAAGTTTTGCCGATTTTGCCCGTCAGTTTCGCCGCGATGTCGGGATCAATAATCGTTCTCGAATAAAATGTCTGCAGCGGCGTTTGAAAAATGTCCGCGCCTTCTAAAAAGAACGGGCGTTTTTCCTTAAAGTAGATCGGAAAACGCTGATTGGCGCTAACGACCGGCGCGTCGGCTTCGATTTCGGCGAAATCGGGATTATAGGCGGCATCCAAAGTGATGTTCGGCGTGATGCTGTATTTCAAATTTACGCCGATGTCTTTGTGAAGTCCCTGGTTGAGAAAGCGTCCCGGATCAATAATCGCGCCGGGCGGCAAATCGTTGACGACTGAGCGAAAAAACGTCCGCCGCCGCTCGCCGGATTCGGAAACGGTGACGCTCGGCACGACTTCCAAAGTGCGTTCGGTTTTAATTTCATCAAGCCCGCCGATTTTGCCGTGTTGGATAAGCTGACCTGAAATATTGCGGTTGAGCGGCATCCACGAATCGAATTCGTCATTGAGCCGGTCAATATTTCGCGCGGCGTTAAAACCCCAGAATTTATCTTTTCCCGCCGTGTAGCGCAGCGATTTGAACGGAATTTTCACTTCGACTGACCAGCCCCATTCCGTAATCACGCCTTTCGATTCCATCACGATGTCAACCGAATAATCGTTGCCGCGTCCTTCGGTATAAATTCCGTCCTGCTGAATTCCGAGCGGATTCCAGCCTAAAATATAAGCGCGCCGCTGGTCGTTATAAGTGTCGAGCCAGACGCGCACGTTATCTTCGCCGAAAACTTCGTCGCGTTTGGCGACCGTCGCCCGAACTTTGCCCGGATCGTCCCAGCATTTAAAGCCGATATACAAATTTTTCTCGTCATACGCCAGATACGCTTCGGTCGGTTTGGAAGACGCGACGTTATCGCCCGGATCGGTTTGAATAAAATCCTTGAAAACGGCGGCGGTTTTCCACATTTCCTCATCGAGTTTTCCGTCAATGACGGGCGGCGCGGAAATTTTGGGAACAGTTGCCGGATGAGATTTTTCCGGCGGAAGTATCAAACTCGGATTTCCTGCGGTATTTGGCGATTGGCTGTCCAAATCAGCGGCATTTTTATTCGGCGACTGCGCTTGAAGATGAATCGTTAAGAATATGACGGTTAAAAAAGCAGCAAAAAATTTCATAGTAAACACAGCTCGATGAAATGGAAAAAATCTCAGGCGGGAAGAAAATAGTAAAATCGCCTGCTTGATAAGACGCAACTCCGCGCGGGATGTTAACAAAAAACATTCGGATCAAAGCAAATTTTATATGATATATTTTTTCAGTTCGATTTCATAACAGCCGCGCTCCGAAGAAAAATTTTTCCGTCGGTTGTCTGCAATCGAAAATCCGCGCCGCCTTTGCCGATGTGCCAGTTGTTTTCCTTTTCTTTTGTGAGATTTAACCCTTCGCTGGTAATTTCTTTGTTAGCCGTCAGATTCGCGTCCGCCTCTTCGGGCAAAGTTAAGATAATCAAACCGGTTTCAGTGCGAGCCGTAAGTTTTTGAAAATCGCCTTCGAGATTGACATCGCCGTCGGCACTTTGAGCGTAAATTTCGCCTTTAAAACCGAGTACGCGAATTTTTCCGTCCGATGCCGTCATACGCATATTTCCTTCAGAATCGCGCACGTTTATCTCACCGTCAATGCCTTTCAGATCAATTTCACCCGAAATGCCTTCGAGCCGTATTTCGCCGTCAGTTACAATTTTCAGATTCAACTTTTTTGGCACGAAAATCTCCAAACGGGTATTATTTGCTCCAATAACAGGCGAAGTTTCAGCGTCATTTACCACTTTTATATTCACATCCGCGCCGGTTTGACTTGCCTGAACGTTTATCGGCGTTTGATTAATATTTTTGCCGATTTTCGTTATCGAATAGTGAACTTCCGGTTTGTCCCAGCCGCGCACGCTGACCGCGCATTTATTGGCTTCAATCGTTACGTTCGGAGTAGTTTTGACCGCGAAAGAATCACTTTTTTTCTCAATCACCGGCGAACCGACCCACCAGTTGAGACCGGACATTTGCGCCATCGCTTGTTTATATTTCTCCTGCGCCAATTTCATTTGCTCACGCATTTCTTCGGTGTTGAGATTGACGTTGGCTTTTTTTAATTCATCTTCGATTTGTTTACGCATTTCCGGTGTAATTCTGCCCATTTCTTTTTGCGCTTCCTTTAATGCTTTGTCAATTTTCTTTTGCATTTCGGCATTATTAACCAAGCCGCCAAAATCCGGCGGAAGCGGTGTTGGCGGAACAATTGGCGGTTTCGGCGGTCTGACGACACGAAAATTTTCGTCGCCGTCGGGCGCGTTCCAGTCATCTTCGACGCTATTTTTGGCGGGCAGCAGATTGGTCGCGGGATTGACGTTTTTGCCGTCGTTTTTGCGTTTGACGGACAATCCTCCGTTGACGCTGCTGAGTTTGATCTGCACGTCGCCGCTGCCGATTCTGCCGTATAAATCGCTCCCGACATATTTACCTTTGCGAACCGGCAAGCCGAATTCGTTGTTGATGGTTCCGTTAACCGTGTCGGCTTTGATGGTCGCGTTGGCATCCGACGGAATTGATAAATTTACCGTGCCGTTGACCGTATCGAGCGAAATTCTGCCGGATGTCTGCAATCTGTCAAAATCGGCTTCGACCGTGCCGTTGACGGTCGAAAGTTTCGCCGTTCCCTGAAGATTGAGACCGATAACTTTTCCGTTGACGGCGGAAGCCTTTGTGGTGTTTATCATATTTGAAATGCTGATCTCGCCGTTGACGGTTTCAATTTCATCCAAAACCGCATTTTGCGGAACGGTCAGCCGATATTGGACTTCGGTCTTCTGATTTTTGCCGTATTGCCGGTTATTCTGCCTTTCATATTCGGTTTGAATCTCCAGATAATCGGGTTGCGAATTGATTTTCACCGAAAATTCGGACAGGCGTTCACGGCTGTCCGCGATTTTTACCGCTTCGAGTTTCACTTCCGATCTGTCCCAAGCCTCGATTTTTATCGAACCGTTGATATTTGAAACTCTGATTTTGCCATTGGAACTGAGCGGATATGTCTGCTCAAATCTCTCGATTTCGTCTAACTTGACACTTCGCAGGGCGTTTGATTTCGTGAAAATAAAATCCGCGTGAACGGGCGGCGTAATTCCGTTTGAAAACATTAAACCGGCGATGAAAATTGAATATAACCAAGTCATAACTGCATTCTCCTTTTGATATAAATTAGGTAATTTTCCCTTTGCTATTTAAAGAACACCGCCGGTTTTCAATTTATGACACTATTTTTTGGATAATTTTTTTCATCTCCCTTTTCTGGGAATATTTATCTTTCCAAAAAAGTTTTTGCCGGTTGATTTAACCGGAAAATAAACAAATGCAACGGTTTACCGTAGTTAAACATCTGACGAATTTACTTTATTCAATGAATTTGATAGTTTTAATGATTTGATTGAAGTAAGAATTTGCGGAGAATGAAATGAATCTAAAAAAAACTCGACTGCATATCTTGCACAAACCGAAAGATTTGAGCAAAGAAGCTAAGACCGGTGTTTCTCTCCATTGTCACACTGAATATTCCAAAGAAATGTTGGATTTTGTCCCGCATTATGCCGACAAACTTCCGATAATTTCTTACTTTTGGCAAAAAGAACGTAAAAAATATACAGAGCGCGAAGGCAGACCGCCCGATTTTTCAACCGGCTTTTGGTCGCCGCCGCTAACCCCGCAGGAAGTCTATAATCTCGAAAAAAAGCAGATAAACGAAGCCGGACTTGAGGCTGTTACGTCCGTAACCGACCACGACAG
This sequence comes from Pyrinomonadaceae bacterium, assembly GCA_965218105.1. GTDB lineage: Bacteria > Acidobacteriota > Blastocatellia > Pyrinomonadales > Pyrinomonadaceae. Next base: position 362,934 of record OZ244585.1, on the reverse strand, counting down.
CATTGACGCAAATTTGCAAATTTGCCGGAAGACGGCTAACGAACAAGCTCCGATTTCGCTGGAATGGACTGTGCCTTTTGAATACGGTTTTTTTCACGTCGGCGTTCACAATCTGCCGAAGGAAAATGCGGTTGAATTGACCAAAAAACTGCTTGATTACACATTTAACAAAGAAAATCACAGTAACAATAATCTGCGTGAAATGTTTTCGATGCTTAATAAAATGCCGGAAGTTTTGGTGATTCTCAATCATCCGATTTGGGACATTGAAATGGTGGGAAAAGAAAGACACGCTCTTTTGCTGAAAGATTTTCTAAAGGAACACGGACGCTGGATTCACGCGTTTGAAATCAATGGTTTTCGTTCGTGGTCGGAAAATAAAGCCGTTATCGAAATGGCGGAAGCGTTGGGTTATCCGCTGGTTACGGGCGGCGACCGCCACGGGTGCAAGCCGAATACGGTCATAAATCTGACCAACAGCAAGACTTTTGCCGAATTCGCCGAAGAAATTCGCGTAGATAAACGCAGCGAAGTCGTTTTGATGCCGGAATACAAACATCCGCTTCATTCGCGCCAATTACAGTCGTTCGCGGAAATTTTAAAAAATTATCCTGAATTTCCCGAAAATCGTCGAAGATGGTTTGACCGCGTACATTTCGACATCGGCGACGGCTTTGGAGTTCGTCCGCTTTCGGTTCATTGGGATCGCGGCGGTCCGACGTGGCTTCGCTGGGCGGTTCGAACGCTCGGCTTTTTCGGCAGCCCGAAAATGCGTCCGGTATTTGCTTTGGCGCGGAAAAAACACGACCGCGTTCCGAAAGATGCCGCCGAAACAAAATTTGAAATTCCCAATCTCGAAGAAATTTCGCCGAATCTTTCATCAGATGCGGTTTTATAATTAAAATTACGAGGTCTGAAGGGAAGTTTTCATAATCAAAAAATGATGATAAGTTAAAGGCAAAAGATTTTGCCACTGTATTTATAAACTTTTACCTTTCATAATAATTTAAATCGGTCATAATTTTCTTTTACGCGGGAATTATCAGCCGTTGTTTTTATACTGATTTTATCTTGAAACAAATTCCACGCGTCGCGTATTTTCCCGATTCTTATCTGGAAGTCAACGGCGTAGCGATGACAAGTAATAAACTTACAGGGTTTGTCCGAAAGCGCGGCTACCCTTTTTTGTGTGTCTATTCCGGCAAAAAAACGGAAGTCAAACAAGTCGAAAATATAACTTTCATTTCGCTCAAACAATCTCCGCTGTCGTTCAGAATGGACGAAGGTTTAAAGTACGACCCGTTTTTTCAGCGTCATACGTCGTTGGTGAGAATACAACTGGAAAAATTTCGCCCGGACGTTTTTCACATCACAGGTTTGAACGATGTCAGCATTATGGGCGCGTATCTGGCGTGGCAAATGGATGTCGCGCTGGTCGGTTCGTGGCACACGAACCTGCACGAATACGCCGCCCGCCGTCTGCGTAAAAAATTCAGTTTTCTGCCGAAAAAATTTCTTCACCCGTTTACCGATTTTCTCGAAAATCGAATTTTGGACGGCGCAAAATATTATTACCGGATGCCGCAAATTCTGCTCGCGCCCAATCAGGAATTGATTGATATGCTGAACGAAGGCACGGCGCGCAAAGTGCATTTAATGGTGCGCGGCGTTGATACGGAAATTTTTTCCGCCGCCAAAAGAACGGTTGACGACGGAGTTCTGCGTTTCGGTTTTGTCGGCAGACTGCGCTCGGAGAAAAACGTGCGAATGCTGGCTGATTTGGAAAACGCGCTGTTTAAAGCCGGAAAAAAGAATTTCAAATTTTTAATCGTCGGCGAAGGCGATGAACGCGCCTTTTTGGAAAAAAATATGCGGACGGCGGAACTGACCGGCTTTCTCGAAGGCGAGCGTTTATCGGAAGCGTATGCTAATATGGACGTTTTCGTGTTTCCGTCGGAAACGGACGCTTACGGAAATGTTCCGCAGGAAGCGATGGCTTCGAGCGTTCCCGCGCTGGTTTCCGACAAAGGCGGACCGAAATTTTTTGTGCGGCACGGCGAAACGGGTTTTATCGCCAAAGACTTTGACGAATTCGTTAAATATTCCATCGAATTGATAGAAAATCCCGAAAAATTATCGGAAATGAAAAAGCTGTCGCGCGAATTTGCGCTTTCGCGTTCGTGGGATTCGGTTTTTGAAACGGTTTATCAGGCTTACGGCGAAGCCAAAGTTTTTTTAGACAACAAAAAAAAGCTGCGAAAGAAAAAATAAGCAAACAAATAACGGCAATGCTTTTTGCCGAATTATTTATGTAAAAGCCGTTCGTGTCATTTTATTATGGAAGAAATAATGTTTGAAGAACCGCCGCTGATCGCTCCGAAAAATACCATCCGCGAGGCTTGGTTAAATATTCTGCGTGATCCGGGCGTTTTTATCCGGCACTGGAATTACAAAGGCGCGATTTTGAGCGGCGCGATTCGCGCGCCTATTTTTTTGGCGACTTATTTAATTGCAAAGGAAAGTCTGAAACTCGCGCTCGGCGCGGCGTTGGCGCAGTTTCTTTTTCGTTTTTTGTTTGCCGGAGTCGGCGGCGCGCTGATTCAGTCTTTCCGCCGTGTCGAACCGGCGTGGAAAGCTCTGCTGTCAATTCTGCTCGTCGTGCCGGTCATCAGTCATATCTTTGAATATTTCGTGCAGTCCAGCTTCACATACTACACCGCCACCGCCAATCATACCGATCAGGCGATTATTCGTTCGATCTGCCTTTCGATTTTTTCGGCTTTGTTCAGCCTGTATATTATGCGGCGCAACGTGATGATCGTCGGCGAATCGGAGAGCAAATCGCTGTTTAACGACATCATTCATTTGCCGCTGCTGGTGTTTGATTTTCTCGCTTTTATTCCTCTGGAAATCGCGCGAATGGCGCGGCGCGGCGAAATAATCCCGTCCTTTCTCAGCATTTTGGGTTTCGGTATTTTTTCGCAGCTCGTCTGCTGGGCGGTGACAAGTAAATTATTTTGGTCGCATCACGGCGGTCAGGAAATCCCTTTTATAAAATTCTGGGGCGTTGACGGTATCATTTTAATGACGGTTGCCGTCGTTTTATCAATTTTTATTTTGAGCCGAAAGAAAAAAGACAAACTGCCGATTCAGGAATTTTAGCCGATGGGCAAGCTGTCATCAGCGAATTTTTCGCCGAATAATTTTTAAAGTGTCAATCAAATCAGTTCACATCACCAATTATTATCACAAAAATTCGGGCGGGATCAGCACGTCTTACAACGCGCTGCTCGCCGCCGCCGGACGACACAAAAGACTGATGCGCCTGATCGTTCCCGGCGAAATTGAAGCGGTCGAAGAGGTCAACGATTACGCCAAAATTTATTACGTCCCCGCCAAACAATCGCCGGTTTTCGACAAGCGTTACCGGATAATAATGCCGTGGCAGTATATGCCGAACGATTCCGCCATTCGTAAGATTTTGCTCGCTGAAATGCCTGATATGATTGAAGTTACCGACAAATACACGCTCAGTATGATCGGCGCGATGATTAGATTGGGAAAATTCAAACAGATCGGTCGTCCGATGCTCGTGCATTTTTCGTGTGAACGAATGGACGACAATATCGGTTCGTTTTTGTCGGGCGGAAACGCCGGAAAATGGCTGGCGCGGCGTTTGATGGGCAATTACAATCTGCCGTCGTTTGATTTTCACATCGCCAATTCGCCATACACGGCGGACGAATTTTACAAATCCTTGGCGAAAAACGAAAACCCGCGCCGTTCGGACTGGTTTTTCAATAAATGCTGGCAATTTTTCAAAGCTCCGCGAATGCCGGTCGAAGAGCGAATTTTTGTTTGTCCGCGCGGCGTAGATAACAGACAATTTTCTCCGGCGCGTAAATCCGAGGCGGGAAAAAATGAACTGCGCCGCGCCGCGAATATCCCCGACGACGCGATTATTCTGCTTTACGCCGGACGAATTTCGCCGGAAAAAAATATCGGACTGCTGCCGGATTTGATGGAAATTTTGGCGAAAGACGAAAATGATTATCGCCTTTTAGCAGCCGGCGCGGGACCGCAAGCCGAATGGCTGCAACAACAAACCGACGCGCGAGTTCCGAATAAAATCATTCAGCTCGGACATCTTGATAAAGAAACTTTAGCGAATTATTACGCCAACGCCGATATTTTCGTGCATCCGAACCCGAAAGAACCGTTCGGCATCGCGCCGCTCGAAGCGATGGCTTCCGGCACGCCGACCGTCGCGCCGAACGCGGGCGGACTTCTTTCGTATGCGACCAGCGAAAATATGTGGCTCGCCGAACCGAACGCGAGTGAATTTGCCGCAAAAATTCGTGAAATCGTCGAAAAGCCCGAATTGACGCGAGCGAAAATCGCCAACGCTCTGAAAACCGCCGAGCGCAACACGCGCGAGGCTTCGACCGATTTTTTGATCGCCACTTACGATAAAATGTACCGAGACTTTCAAAGCCGCAATGCACTTTTCACCGACCGGGCGGCGACTAATAAATTTGACTATTTGAAGGAAGTTTGAGATTCAGCTTTCGTCAATTTTGGAGTTTTGGTTTTAATTGCGGTTTTATTGAATCTTTGTCGGATTTTGCTTCAGTACAGTTCAAAATTGTGCCGCCGAAACCGACTATCCATCCATTATTTCCGACAAAAAAAACTTTTTCGAGTTTGTGTTTTACTTGTGTTTTCTCGGAAATCCAGATATTTCCAGCCGTCGTCGTATGCAAAACAATGCCATCGTCGCCGACCGCCCAGCCTTCCGCGCTGTTTTTGAAAAATATGTCGTTTAAATTTAAATCAACTGTCGAATTTTGTTCGCGCCAAAATTTTCCGCCGTTAATTGTCTGAAAGATTTTGCCCTTTGTCCCAGCCGTCCAGCCTGTTTTTTGATTGAAAAAAAACAGTGAATTAAATTTTGCGTCTGATTTTTCCGCAATTGTCGCCGGATTCCAGCTCGAACCCGCATCATCCGTAAAAAAAATCGTTCCGCCCGCGCCGACAATCGCGCCGTTTGAATCGTCGGTGAAAACTCCGTCAAGCAATAAATACCGCATTGGCGAAGAAATTTTTTTCCACGTTTGCGGATCATTTTGCAAAACAAACAACGCGCCCGCTTCGCCGATTGCCCAGCCGGAACCCTTTTTATTGAAGAAAATACGGGCGATGCGCTCACGTCCGTTGCCCGCAAAATTCACCGTTTCCCAATTTTCTCCGCCGTCGGAAGTTTTGAGTGAATATGAAGACGAATTTGCGCCTCGATTATAAATGCTTCGTTCACACAACAGCCAGCCGTTATTTTCATCCGAAAAATAGACTTGTTTTATATTGTCCTGAGTAAAATTTGCGGTTTTTTTCCAAATTTCTCCGCCGTCAGTCGTGACCAGAAGCGTTCCGCCGCTTCCGGCAATCCAGCCCCTGTGTTCGTCAATAAAATACACGTCGTGAAGCCACGCCAGCGTGTTGAATTCTCGTTTTACCCAATCAGCTTTCGCCGTCTGAAAGCCGCCGAAAATTACCAGTAAAATCAGGAATTTTTTAAACGAATTCATAATCAAATCTCCGATACCAAATGTCGGATTCTTAAAAAGGACTGCCGAAGAGCAGACGAACGATGCTCAACTTGCCGACAATATCGAGAACTTTGTCCACCGTTTTGATTTTGTTGCCCGGGACAATCACCTGATCGCCCGGAACTAAATATATCATTTCCGACTTGCCGCGGGCGACATCTTCCATATTGACGGCAAGCGGCGCGATGCCGTTTTGCGTCTGCCGATAAATCGTTACCCGCTTTTTATCTCCGGTTCGCAAAACTCCGCCCGCCTCGACAATCGCCTCGTAAACGCTCAAACGCCGCTCCATCAGCTTTACGCCCGGTTGCGCGACATCGCCCAATACGCTGTAACGCGCCGAACCGACTTTATCAATATTGATTGTAACCTGCGGATCAATAATATATTCGTCGAGCTTTTTGGTGATTTCTTCCTGCACCTGTTCGACCGTTTTGCCGCCGACAAATATGCCTTCACGAATCAGCGGATAAGAAATTTTGGCAGTCGGCGGAATGATAATCGTTTTGCAGTAATCAGGACATTGCCCGAAAACATCGATTGAAATAACATCCTGCGGTCCGAGCCGATATTCGCTCAGATAGTTATTGTAATAAGGAATAATCGCCGCTTCTTCTTCGCTCAAACCTTCGCGCCGCAGGTTTTGTTCATCGTTTTTGTTCGTCTGTTCAGCCTGAATTTCAAGGCTTTCGGGCGCGTCCAGTTTTTTTATTTCATCTTCGGACTCTTTAGCGGCTGCTTTTGTATTCTTTTTATTTTTTGCTGTTTTCTGACGATTCTTCGGCTGTGTTTGCTGCGCGGAAATTTCGAGCGAGAAAATTAAACCGCAAACCAAAAATAAAACGCCAAAATTTTTTAATTTAACTGCTTTCATATTTTTTCTCCGTCATAATAAACACTCATCAGGATTGCATATTTCAAACTGCAAATTTTGTTGCAGATTACGAACCGATTTCCAATTCGTAATCCGCAATCTGTAATTCTATCATCTTCCGCCGCGACTGAAGAGGACGGTTTTGACCGTTTCAAAGACGATGATCAAATCCAGCGCGAGACTCTGATTCTTGATGTAATACAAATCATACTGCAGCTTGCTGCGCGCATCCTCGACCGACGCGCCGTAGGGATGTTTGATCTGCGCCCACCCCGTCAATCCCGGCGCCGCCAGATGCCGATGCTCGTAATACGGTATCTCTTCCGCCAGTTGCGCTACAAAATGCGGTCGCTCCGGGCGCGGTCCGACGAAACTCATCTCCCCTTTGATGATGTTCCAAAACTGCGGAATCTCGTCCACGCGAATCTTCCGAATCACGCGCCCGACTCGGGTCGTGCGATCATCGTCGGTCGTCGCCCAGATCGGCTTGCCGTCCTTTTCCGCATCCGTCTTCATCGAACGAAACTTGATGACCTCGAAAGAATGCCCGTTTTTCCCGACCCGCTCCTGCCGGTAAAAGATCGGACCCGGTGAATCGAGTTTGATTAAAACCGCCGTCAACAGCGCAATCGGCAGCGAGCCGACCAAGCCCGCCAGAGCCAGCAGACGATGAATTATCTCGCGGATAAAAGTCTTCAATTGAGTGTCGCGTTTGCGCCCGCCGAAGATCAGCCACGACGGACGCACCATATCGAGATGCACCTGACCGGTGACGCGCTCGAAAAACGAGGTGCATTCTTCGATGTTGACATCGCCCGCCAAACTCATCTTCAAAAGCGTTTCGGTCGGAAAAGTCCCGCGCCGCTCGCGCACGGCGATCACTATCCGGTTGATTTTTTCCCGTTTAATAATTTCTTTGAGATTTGCGGATGAACCGAGCAGATTGATGTGGGCGGGCATATCTTCCGGCTGTCCGCCGTTCTCCGTGACAAATCCGACTATTCGATAACCCGCGTCGCGTCTTTCCCACACTGACTGCGCCGTGTCCTGAGCGATATGTCCGGTGCCGACTATCAAAATTTTTTCACCAATATCGGGATGTCCGGTCAGATAATGGATGAGAATGCGCCAGGTTAAAAGCAAAACCAAAACAACCGGAACTGAAATGACCGAAACGCCGCGCCCGATAAATAAAGGCGGAAGGAAGTAAAATAAAAATGCCAGCAACGCCCACGCGATTCCGAGTGCCTGAACCAAACCGAGCATTAATTCGCGCCGGTTTCCCATTACGGTAAAATCGTAAAGGTCGTAAAAATATAAAATCAACAGGCAGACCAGCACAGCGAGAGCAATTTTCGACCAGCCGTTTTTTTCGTTCAACTCGTGATCAATGCCGTCAATTCCCAATCGCAAATACAACGCGAGAATGATGCCGCCGTAAATAATTACGGCATCGGCTAATATCAGCCAAATCGTGCGCGGGAAAAATTTAGTTCCATCCATCGGTCAATTAATATCAAATTTCAGCTTCCTAAACGGCGGCTGGCATTGTAATAGCCGTAATTATAATGCGATTCCGCTAAAACGTCTTCGCTTTCATTAAGCACAACGCCGAGCATTCTGTCGCGCGGAAGAGTTTCAAGAATGCCGTCAACCATACTGTAACGAGTTTTTCCGGCGCGAATGACGAGCATTGCGGCATCGGCTTGATTGATGAGCAAAGTCGCGTCGGTAAAAATGCCGAGCGGCGGCGCGTCAATAATTATATAATCGAACATCTCACGCGCCTGACGCAGTATTTCTTTGAATTTTTGTCCCGAAATCAGTTCCGCGAAATCGTTTCGAGCTTCGCCTCCGGGCAGAATGTGCAGTCCGGCTGGTTCTAGTTTGATGATTGATTCGGTGAGCGTCGCTTTTTCCGAAAGAATATCGGAAAGACCTTTGTCGGCTTCAATTGCCAAATAATCAGCCAAACTCGGCATCCGCAAATCGCTGTCAATAATCAATGCGCGAATGCCGTCGCTTTGTGCCAGCATCCACGCTAAATTTAACGCCGTCACTGATTTACCTTCGCTCGGATTGACGCTCGCCACAACGATTGACTGCAATTTCTGACGCTGGCTTTTGTGCAGAATCTGCGTTCGCAAACTGCGGTATTCTTCGCAGTAATTCGAGTTCGGATGAGTGATGGCGACAAGGCGCGGCTCAACGCGTTCCGCTTCGACTTCCCACCTGATAAATTCAGGCAAGTTATCCGGCGCGGCGCGCGTTGAGCCGACAGCGTTCAAAGTTGCCCCGGCAGCAATTTTCGTTTCCATCTCAGGGAGTGCCTTCCCGACTAATGAATCCGACTGCCCATTGAACGCCAAACTCGGTTTTCCGATTTTTAGGTCATTATTCGTAAAAAGTTCCGGCTCGACATTGGCTTGTCTTCCATTTTTGTTAAAAGGAACAACATTCGCCGAAATCGGAATTTCGACTCCGCCTGTTTCTTCCGCCTGTTTCTTTTGCAACGCTTTTAGAATACTCATAATCTTTCGGTTCAAAGTTCAAGATAAAAGGTTCAAAGTTTCGGGTTCTAAAATCAAAATGACTTTGAATTTTAGACAGCGGACTTTAAATTCTAATAAAATCCGCCTACTTCTTCGATTTCCAGACTTATTTCGTCGTCCAAATTTTCAATCGGGCGCGGAATTCGGCTGCCGACGTTTCCGCCGCCGTTAGCGAAATTAAATGTATTAGGCTTATTGACCTCGACGCGGTTTTGGTTGTTCCACAATTCTTCGCGGGCTTCCGCCGTCAAAACTCTGGAAGAACCGACGACTTCCAATAACTGTTCGCTTCCGGCGAGCATTTCATTGCGCGGGAGCAAATCCAGATTGTCGGCAACAGATTCAATCGTTTGTCTGCCGATGATCTGCTCGCCGGCGGCGTATCCCGCCAGCATTGCGTTGTCGCACAAATTATTGATTTGACGCGGAATTCCTTCCGAACATTGATAGATAAAATCTATCGCACCCGGCGTGAAAACATTCGGCTGTTCGGAGCCGGCGATTAAAAGTCGTTCGGTGATATAACGCTCGATTTCGTCCACGTTCGGAAGCGCGTGCATTTTGCAGCGAAGGGCGACGCGCTGTTTGAGTTGGCGCAAATTCGGCTGATTGAGTTTGGCGCGAAGTTCGGGCTGTCCGGTCAGGACGATTTGCAGATGTTTGGCGTTGTCCGATTCAAAATTCATCAGCAGACGAATTTCTTCCAAAACGTAATCGGAAAGTTCGTGCGCTTCGTCAATAATCAAAACCGTGCGAAGCCCGCGGGCGTGCCGCGCTTCTAAAACTCTGCCCATTTCCGTCAGCAGTTCGGCTTTGTTATTCCAATTTGTAATGCCGAGCATCTGCGTAACGTGGTGATAAAACTCATCAATCGAAAGTCGCGGATTAAAAATATACGCCGCTAAAACGCTCGAATCCAAACGGCGCAAAATCCAGCGCAACGCCGTTGTTTTACCCGTGCCGACTTCGCCCGTCAGAACAATTAAACCTTTGGCGTTCTCTAATCCGTAATAAAGACTCGCCAAAACTTCGTTATAACTCGGCGTAAAAACGAGAAATCGCGGGTCGGGCGTTAATGTAAACGGCGTTTCTTCCAATCCAAAAAATTCTTTATACATACATTTGCTTTCTCCAGATTTGAGATTTCAAATTTTTCTGACAATTCGCAACTTAAAATCTCGAATCTCGAATCTTTAAGAAACTACGCGTTCAAAGACGCGGGTTTTCTCCAGTGCGATAATAATTAAAGGAATGAGACCGATGGCGACGATAATTCCGGTCAAAACTTTTAACCAATGAACGCGATTTTGCCGGGTTTTTTCGCCGTGTGAAAGCAGCGGCGGAACTGATGCCAAAATCGGAAGTCCGGTGTAATGTTTCGCGTCTTCGATATTTTGAATTTTCAGAACGCGCGGAAGTTCAAAGGCAACCGCCAAAAATAAACCGAGAAAAAGCCCGACTGCCGAGCCGATTGCCGTCAGCATCGCGCGTTTCGGCGCGACCGGCGACGACGGAAGGTTCGCCGCGTCCTGCACGCGAATCGTTTCGCCCTGCGCGTTTTGTTCGCGGTCAACCTGCAGGCTCGCGTCGTTTCTTTTTTTCAAATAATCGTCGTAAGTTGTTTTTGCCGATTCGTATTGATTGGTAATGCCTTCGAGCGCGACTTTGACATTCGGAATCGTATTGATTTTCGCTTCGAGAATGGCGATTTGTTTGGCGTTTTGCTGTATTTCCTGATCTTTGTATTGCAGACTTTGGTCTATCTGAGCAATTTGACTTTCAGCCTTTTGTCTCTCGATCTGCATATTCTGCTGCTGCAATTCGGCTTTTCTCGTTCCGGCGGCGGCGGCGTTTTTAACCCGCGACTGCGTATTTTTTTTCAACGCTTCAAGCTCGTCATTGACTTTATCAATATCATTTTGCGCTTTGATTACGTCGGGATGTTTTTCGCGCAGAGACAATTTCAAATTTTCAAGTTTCGCCGTCAACTCGGCACGTCTTTGAACGAGTTGGGCGTAAGCCGGCGTGTCTTCGATGCGCGTCGCGTCGCTGATCGCCGCCTGCGTTTCCTTTTCGCCGAAATCTTCAATCAGCCGCGACTGCGAATTCAGCGTGCGAATGCTGTCGTTGAGACGACCTTTTTCCGTAAAAAGAGTTTCTTTTTCTTTAGAAACGGTTTCTTCGCGCTGGCGCAAACCTTGCAGTTGGGCGATCAAGCCCTGCGAAGAATCAGGCAGAGTTTCGACGTTCCGCATCATTATTTCGAGCCGCTGTTTTTCCAGCGCGTCGAGCGTTCCTTTCGCCTGACCGACCTGATTATCAAGAAATTCGCGGGTTGTTTCCGCCGTTTGAGTTGACGCTAAAACCTGCGCGTTGACGTATTTGCTGGCGAGTTCCGCCGTCACGTTTCGCGCCGCTTCCGGCGAACGATCCCGATAAATTATATGAAAAGCCGCGACTTTTCGGTCGTCGTCGCTTCTTTCCGTTTCGACCTTGATGTTTTTGTACATCTTGTCAATAATCATTTCCATCGGCACGCCGGCGTTGCGTTCGAGTTCAAAAAGTTTATATTTCGTGATCATCGGTTCCAACGATGAACGGCTTAAAACTTCCTGATTGATGGTTTGCAGACGCTGCGTTAAATCTTCGTCGGTCAAAGACTGAACAACTTTGTCGGAAATTGTCGGCGGTTTGACCGTCAGCAGTGTTTTCGATTCGTAAACACTCGGCAAACTGTTTACGACATAGCCGATTGCCGCCGTCATTGTAATAATCGGCAGCAAAATCAGCCATTTGCGCCGTTTCAGCATTCTAATAAATTCGCCCGCCGTTCTTTGTCTAAATTCTACGCTCATCTTTTTTTTCCGAAAATCCGGTTTATTTCTTAATTTCTACTGTTCTTCTTTCCGATCAAAAAATCGCCGCATAATTACCGCCGAAACAATTAAGAGAATTCCGAATGCGAACAATCCGAACTGTTCCGGCACAGAACCGAAAAACAAATGTTTCTTTATTATTTCCAGTAAACCTAATAACATTTTACAAGCCGGCAAGCAGATTTTTCGCATCACGAGTTTCTTGCTCGCTCAAATTTTGTCCGTTCAATAATGAAATTTCGACCTCTCGGCGAGCCGAAGATTTATCGCCCGCCGAAGCCAACGCCGTCGCCAGCCGCAGACGATATGCCGCCGCCGGTTTCTGTCCGTTTCTGTTTGATTCTGTTTCGTCAAGCGCAATCGCTCTTTTCAACTGCTCGACGGCGGGCGAATAAAGTCCTTTTTTGTAATAAATCCAGCCGAGCGTGTCGTAAAATCCAGCCGTATTCGAGTTTCGATCAACTGCCGTCTGCGCTAATTTTAAGGCTTCGTCCAAATTTCCGCCGCCGGACGTAATCAGCCACGCCAGATTGTTCGACGCAATCGGCGTGTTCGGCGTAATTTCCAGTGCCTTGCGATAATGATTTTCGGCTTGCATCGTGTTTCCGCGCCCGTCTTCCAACATTCCGAGTAACGTATAGACGGAAGCCGAAGGTTTCTTTGCAATGACGTTGTTATATTGTTCGACGGCTCGGTCAACTTGGTTTCGCGTCGCCAAAAGGGAGGCGAAAGCCGAATACGCGGGCAGATAATTTTCGTCGAGTTCAATCGCGGTTTTGAGTTCGGCTTCGGCTGAAGCGGTGTTTTTCCGCGCCATAAAAACATTCGCTTTCAAATAATGAAGAGCCGCTAAAATATCAGGTTGTCCGTTTCCCGCGTTGATCGCATTGTCAATTTTCGCGGCGGCGCGGTCAAACTGATTTTGTCCGGTCAAAATAGTTACCAAACCGCTCAACGCGTCAAAGTTTTTGCCGTCCGCTGCCAAAACTTTTTCGTAAAGATTGGACGCTTCCGCCAAATTTCTTTCAGCAGCGGCGATCTTTGCCAGATTGATCGCGGCGGCGGACGAAGACGGCGAAAGTCGGGCGACTTCCTGCAAATCCGCGCGTGATTCCGAAAATTTTCCGAGTTCCAAAAAAGCCAGACCGCGAGCCGTCAAAGCGCGAACCCGCAATTCTTCCAAATCCTGCGCGTCGGTTTCGGCATTCGGAAAAGCGTGTTTGACCGTTTCGAGCAGTTCGTTTGATTGGCGCAAAGCGTTTTCCGGTTCGTTTTCCGAAAAACTCGCCTGAATTTTTAACAATCCGGTTTTCAAAAATCCCGGATGATATTTGTCCAAATCGCCGATAAACGCTCGCGCCTGATCAATTTGTCCGAGCGAAAGCCGCGCCTGCGTCATATAAAAAAGCGCGTCTTTCTGGCTCGGCTGTTTTTTCAGAACCTCTTCCAAATCTTTTACGGCTTCGTCGGCATCATTTTTTTGCAGGTTGACTCTGGCGCGAAGCATCAGCGCGTCGGCATCGTTGTTGTTTAAATTTAAAAGTTCACCAGCCTGTTCGCTGACTTTTTCGTATTCTTTGCGTTCAAGATAAATCTCTCCCAAACGATAGCGCGCGCGCGCGTATTCGGGAAATCCGGCGACGATTTCGTTTAAAACCGAAAGCGCGTCATTTTCGCGTCCGACTTGAGAATAAAAATTTGCCAGTTCCAAACGACTTTCGGGACTGTTCTCCTGAACTTCAGCCAATTGTTTATAAGCTGTTTCGGCTTTGTCAAATTGTTTTCGCGCGAGATAAAATTCCGCCGCCGTTTCCCGCGCTTCGAGATTTTTCGGTTCGACCGCCGCCGCCTTGTTAAACTGCGTTTCGGCTTCGGCATCGCGGTTTTCATAAGCGAGAAATCTGCCGTATTCGAGATAACCCGCCGCATTGTTCGGATTGACTGAAATCGCTTTTTGGATAGATTTTTCCGCCTCTGCCTGCCGCTTTATTTTCATAAAATAACGGGACAAACTCAGATAAGTTTCGGCGCGGTTGGGATTGAGCGAGATGGCGTGGTCGAGAACGTCCAAAATTTCCCGTTCGGATTTTCCCTGCGCCGTCAGCAAGTCGGCTTTTAATATGTGAGCTTCGATAAAGTTCGGATCGCGGGCAAAAATATCTTCGAGAATTTTAGAGGCTTCGTCGGTGTTTGGCGGCTGCGCTGCCAGATAATAACTGCCCAGTTTTGTTTTAGCTTCGAGATTTTCGGGCGCAAGTTCGGCAACGCTGCGAAGTTCTTCAATTGTTTCGTAAAACTGTCCGAGTTTTTCAAAACTGCGCGCCAAACCCCAGTGCGCTTCCGCCGAACTTTTATCAATATCGGCGGCGGAACGAAATTCCATCACGGCTTCCTGAAACTTGCGTTTTTGCAGATATTCTTCGCCGCGGGCGAGATGTTTTTCTTTAGATTGACTGCTGCAGGATGAAAAAAGGAAAAGACCGCCGCCGAGTAAAACGGCAAGCAGTAAAAATTGGAAAATTCGGCACTCTCTATTTCGCATTTTTGGGTGATAGAAATTTCCTCAAACAAAAATAAATTTTTCGCTCTAAATTTTCAGCGGTCAGGGCATTTGACTGCGAAAATTCTCGACAAATTTTATTTTTAACTTGCCAAAAAGGGCAAACTTTTTAGCAAATTTATAAGAAAAAATTAAGGTGTATTTTCAAGAAGTGAGTTGAGAAAATTATTCTTCAACTTTCAAAACAGCCAAATTTCATTGGCTTTTATAAAAAACAGACAATCAACCGCAAATTTCAGAAAAAATTGAATTTTAGTGTCTCGCAAAGAAAAAAATCGTGAACATATTGTTTTCAGGACTTCAAAACATCTACGCTAATTTTCGCAAATTTTGTGAATTGGAGCGATTATACTTCAAATTTTTACAAAAGCAAATGTTTTTTCAGACCAAAATAGACTGATTTCTGAAATTGCAAATTAACAGACTGCTTTTGGCAGATTTATAAAAATAACAATCAAAGATCAAAAAATATTTTAAGTTTGTTTCTTAAAACTCAGATAAAAATGCCAGAGCAGCCGCGCCGCGACCGCGCGCTGCGGCTGCCATTTTTCCGCGATTTGCTGAAACTCGTCGGAAGTCGGGCGATGTTCCGATTTTTTGAGTTTTTGCCACGCGATATGCAGAGCCAGATCGCCTTTCGGCATCACGTCCGGGCGCAGCATCGCCATCAAAAGATAAATATCCGCAGTCCATTCGCCGACTCCTTTGATTTTTTTCAGTTCGATTTTGACCGCCGCGTCCGGCAGATTTTCGAGCGACGCTAAATTCAAACTTCCGTCTGAAATCGCTTTTGCCAAATGCCGCGCGTAAACTGTTTTCTGCCGCGAAAAATACGCCGCTTTCATTTCCGCGTCGGTCAGCGATAAAATGCCTTCAGGCGTAATCGCGCCGAGTTTTTCCTGTAATTTATTGAACGCCGCCAGTGCCGAAGCGAGCGAAACCTGCTGTTCGAGAATGATGTGCAGAAGCGTCGAAAAATTCGGCTCGCGCGACCACAGCGGCGGCGCACCGTAAGTTTGAAAAATAAACGCCAAATCCTGATCGCGCTCCGCCAAATATTGGCAGCCGGCAATCAGTCTCTTTTCGTTCAAAGTTACAATTTTCATAAATTTTCCAAATTCCGACACTTGATTTGAGGATAGCAATTTTAATGTGGAATCTGGAATTCGGTATTTGGAATATGCCGCGCGGCGATTTCGCCGGTTTTGTCGCTCGCAAGTAACGAAACTAATTATTTTATTAGTGAGAAGGACAGTCAGAACCGTCTGCGGCAGCGGGCGGTTCAAGTTAAGTTTTTTAATTGTTAAAATTAAACCATTCGCTGCCGCAAATAGTTTTGACCTTGATTTAACGACGGCAAAAATATTTATAAACGTGATTAACTTGTGAAACGCGGCAAATTTACGGTTTAATAAATGTTGTGTTTAATTCGGCATCCGCCGATTGGTAATTACAATTTGGGTTGAAATTTATGAAACTCGCTCTTGAAAGACAAATACAGTTAGCTTTTATTTTCGCCTTGATAATGCTTTCGCTGATCGGATTTTTCGCGTATCAAAGCGTAACTTCGCTGACCGAAGCGTTGGGCTGGGAAAAACACACGCAGGAAGTACTTTTGCAGTTGGACGAAACGCTGCTTTCGGTCGTCAATGCGGAAACCGCCGGACGCGGATTTTTGATTACGGCGGATGATTCTTATTTGGAACCCTACACGCAGACCGGACAGAATATCAACGGCACACTGTCGCATCTGCGCCTGCTGACTGCCGACAATCCGCCGCAGACGCAGCGGATTGACCGGCTGGAAGGTTTAATCAATGAAAAATACGCGCTTTTGACACAAGTCATTGAACTGCGCCGCACGCAAAATCTGGAGGCGGTCAGAGATCAGGTGGCGAAAAATCGCGGCAGAGATTTGATGCTGCAAATTCGCGCGCTGATCGGCGAAATGAAAGATCAGGAAAGAAATCTGCTGCTGACGCGCGAAGGAAATTTGGACGGCAGCGTCAGAACGACTTACCGAATGCTTCTGCTGGCGAGCATCGCCGGAATTATATTTTTGGGCATCGCCGATTTCGCCATTTTTCGAGAAGTCGGCAAGCGTCGCGTGGCGGAAAATGAAATCCGCGACGCGAACAAGCATTTGGAAAAGCGGGTTGATCAAAGAACGCGCGAAATTTCGGAGAAAAATAAAGAATTGGAAGAGCAGATCAAACAGCGCGAACAATCCGAACATCGCCGCCGCACCGCTCTCGAAGCCGGAAATTTGGGAACCTGGACGTTAGACCCGAAAAACAACAAAGCCGAAATAGATGAACGAAGTTTGACTCTTTTCGGCTTTGGCGCGGAAGATTTCGACGGTTCGCACGAAAAAGTTTTCAGCCGGATTTACGAAGAAGATTATCCGCAGATAAAAGAATTGTATCAAAAATCGCTCGCTGAACGCGCCAGTTTTAATGCGAAATTTCGCGTCAAAATGCCCGACGGTTCGATGCGCTGGAATCACTGCATCGGACAGCCGCAATATGACGAAAACGGCGAAATCGTCAATATCGTCGGGCATTGCAGCGACATCACCGAGAACAAAGAATACGAATCCGTTTTGATGGAAAGCGGCGTTTTCAACCGGGCGATTCTCGATTCGCTGTCGGCGCACATCGCCGTCATTGACAGAGCCGGAAAAATCATCGCCGTCAACGAAGCGTGGGAGCGTTTCGCGCAGGGAAACTGCGTCGAAGAACAGCAGATTTCCGCGACCGGAGTCGGACAGAATTATTTGCGGGTTTGCGAGAGATCGGCGGCTTTTGAAGAAGACACGAAAAAAATCGTCGCGCATTTACAGGCGATTTTGGACGGCGGAGAAAAAAGTTTCGCGTTTGAATATCCGTGTCATTCGCCGCAGGAAGAACGCTGGTTTCTGCTTCAGGTCAGCGCGATGCGCGGCGCGAGCGGCGGCGCGGTCATCTCGCATATTGATATTTCCGACCGCAAACGCGCCGAAGCCGACCGCGAAGAATTTCTCAAACGCGAACAATCCGCCCGCAAAGAAGCGGAAATCGCCAACCGGATGCGCGACGAATTTCTCGCCACCGTTTCGCACGAACTGCGCGCGCCGCTTAATTCGATTTTGGGCTGGGGCAGGCTTTTGGAAAAGGGAAATCTCAACGAACCGACGAAGGAAAAAGCGATTAATACGATTGTTCGCAACGCCGAATCGCAAAATCGCCTGATTGAAGATTTGCTCGACGTGTCGCGCATCATTTCCGGCAAACTGCGGCTCGAAGTAATCACCGTTAAACCGATCAACATCGTCGAATCCGCGCTTGAAACGGTGCGTCCGGCGGCGGAAGCCAAGGGCATCAAACTCGAAATAAAAGAAGGCGTGGACATCAGCCATATTTCCGGCGACCCGAACCGTTTGCAGCAGGTGATTTGGAATCTGCTCTCGAACGCCATCAAATTTACGCCGAACGACGGCAGAGTAACGCTGGAAATCGAGCGTTCCGATGATTACGTCGAACTGCGCGTCAAAGACACCGGAGTCGGCATTAAGGAAGAATTTCTGCCGCACGTTTTCGACCGTTTTCGGCAGGCGGACGCTTCGAGTATTCGCAAATTCGGCGGACTCGGACTCGGCTTGGCGATTGTCCGGCACATTACCGAAATGCACGGCGGCACGGTCGAAGTTTTCAGCGCGGGCGAGGACAAAGGCTCGACATTCATCGTCAAACTGCCGCTGGTTACTTCGCCGACCGAAGATGAATCTGAAAAGAATGTGAACGGAAAATCCTCATCAAAAAATAATATTCCCGAAATAAGTTTGGACGGACTGCTCGTTTTAGTCGTTGATGATGAAGAAGATACGCGGCAGCTTTTGGTGCAGTCGCTGACGTTTCACGGCGCGACCGTCATCAGCGCGGATTCGGCGGAAAACGCGCTCGAAGAAATTGAAGAAAAAAGTCCCGACATAATGGTTTCCGACATCGGAATGCCGAACGAGGACGGCTATTCTCTGATTCGCAAAGTTCGCGCGCTGCCCGACGAACAGCATCGCCACATTCCGGCAATCGCGCTGACGGCGTTCACCCGCGCCCAAGACCGAATGCGCGCGCTGTCGAGCGGTTTTCAAAACCACGTTTCAAAACCGGTCGAACCCGACGAATTAACCACCGTCATCGCCAGTCTGACCGGGCGTTTGAACATCGGCGAGTAACGCAATCGTCCCGACTGCCGCGTGATAGGTGTACCGCAGTCGTCCCGACTGCCGTCCGGCGGGCATCCTGCCTGCCGGTCTTTCGTTTATTTGCCGGTCTTTCGTTCACTTAAAACGTGGAGCCGCGAGACGCTTCTCCGACGGCAGTCGGAACGACTGCGGTACTTTTTATTTTGCGCGTTTTCTGATCGCTTCTAAGTTATCGTCAATCAACATTTCGCCGTTTTCGTAAACGCTTCGCAGTTGTGAATTTTCGGCTGCGATAGTTTCGGCATCTTCGATTTTCACGGTTTTGTATTCGCCGTTTTCATCCAAAATCAAATTCAATCTTCCGCGTTTGCTGTTCTTGCCGCTGTCGGTGATCGGCTGTTTGTAAACGTCGCGCCATTCGCCGTTGGTCACGATTGCCGAGCATTTGTAAGCGAATTTCAAAGTGTCGCGGCTGATCTTTTGCAGCAGCGAGCCGCCGATGCCGAACGCGATGTTTGACGCGCTGAAACCTTCCGATTTTAATCTCTCCAAAATCGCCCTGATTGATTCCTGATTCACGCCGTCGCCCTGAATGATTCGCACGTTTTTCAAAACTTTGAAGCCTTTCGAGTTCGTCGTCGTGCCGAATTTTTCGCCTAAAATCGCGGCGATTTTCGAGACGACTTCCAGCGGCTCGCCCGAATCGGGACGAATCACAATCGTCGCGCCCGAATCAACGACTTCCTGTTTAAGCTGTTCGCCCCAGATTTTTTCGACCGCGTGGTAAATGTTCCACGAATCGGAAACTATTGCCACCGTTGAGTTTAGCTTGGCGAATTGGTTTAACATATTGCGATACGCTTCGATTTCGTTATCGCGTCCCCAAGACGTAATCGTCGAATGTTCCGCCGCCGGAATCGAAAAACCAGCCATCGGCGCGTGATAAAATTCGCGGTGCAGAAGCAGAGCCGCCATCGTGTCCGAACCGAGAAAATTTACCAGATGCGCCGCGCCGCCAATCGCCGCCGTTTCCTGCGAAGACACGCCGCGCGAACCGAAATCGTGAACTTTGAAATCAATTTCCGCGTCCGCGTCGTCCGCCGTTTCGCGCAAAAACCGGTAAACGTCGCGCTTGATGCAAAACGACTGCGTTGCAACAGTTATTGGGTACCAAATTCGCATCAACTGAGTTTCAAACCAACTGCCGAGCCACGCAAATTCGTCGTCGGTCGTCTCGACCGTCATCAAAACATTATGCGTCGGCACCACCGAACCTTCCGCGACGGCGCGAATCCGCAGCGGCAATTTGCCTTTATGCTTTGTAATTAAACTCGTCCAGCCGTTATAATTAAACGGCAAACCGTGCGCCTCGATGACCTCACGCGCCTCTTCAACCATCGCCTGCGTCAATTTTTCGACGAAATAACGCTTCAAAATATACTGCAAACCGAAAAAAACGGTTTCCGTATAATCCCGCTCCGAACCGCGCGATTCGAGATAGAAAAACGCCCGCGTCGTATTCGCCGGGTATTGCAAAAAATGACTCGCTTTATACGAATCCGTGTCAATTATTCTGTTAATTTCAAACATATTTTTATTTCTCCATTTTCGGCTCTCTACCCGAAAGCCTAATTTTTATTTTTAAACACATAGGGACATAGAACACATAGACAAGAAATTCAAAAGGTTTTTCTATGTTTTCTATGTCCCTATGTGTTTAAATCTCCTCATTCAATTCCTTCTCGATTTCCGCAATCGTCGGCAAACTGCCTTTCAAATTTTCGGGCAGAGCTTCCGCCAACTGCATCTCCGACACGCCGATTGGACTGTTAATGTTTTGCAGCGCGTATTCGGCGACGAGTTTGTTTTTCGTTCTGCACAAAATCATCCCGATAGTCGGCGCGTCCGTTTCGTGTTTCAGAATTTTGTCGGTCGCCGTCAGATAAAAACTCATTTTGCCCGCGTCTTCGGGTTTGAAGTCGCGCATTTTCAAATCAATGACGACAAAAGCGCGCAGTTTTAAATGATAAAAAAGCAGATCAATGTAAAAATCCTGCTCGCCGACTTCGAGATGATACTGACTGCCGACGAACGCGAAACCGACTCCTAGTTCAATCAGGAATTTACGCAAATTTTGCAGCAGCGCGTTTTCCAAATCGCGCTCGACCGCCGCGTCGTGCAGCGTCAAAAAATCGAAATTATACGGGTCTTTCAAAAGCTGCGTCGCCAAATCCGACTGCGCGGGCGGCAAAGTCCTCTCGAAATTCGTCACCGCTTTGCCCTGTCGCTCGTAAAGTTTACTTTCGATTTGCAGCACCAAAACATTGCGGCTCCAGCCGTTTTCAATCGTTTTACGAATGTAAAATTCACGCTGTTTCGCATCTTTTACTTTGTCTAAAATTACGCAGTTGTGAAACCACGGAATTTGTCCAGCAGCTTGCTGGACAATTTGCTCGTCAGGATAACTTTCCGCGAAACTACGCATATACAACAAGTTAGTTCGTGAAAAACCTTTCATTTGCGGAAACTCAGCCCGCAAATCTTTCGATAATTGTTCGATAACTTTCGCGCCCCAGCCCTGCGCTTTTTGGCGTTCCAAGATTTCGCGCCCGATGTGCCAGTAAAGCAAAACGAGTTCACGATTAACCGCCAACGCCGCTCTGATTTGCGCCTGCTGAATCCGCGACTTTAGCGACTGCAAAAAATCGCCGTATTCTTTCGTCAAACTCAAAATTTCTTCGCTCATAATTTTATTTTGTAATTGTGCAACAAACTGCTGCACAAACTATAAACCCAAAAAATACTTGATAATGTGCAGATGATCTTCAAAAAATTCATCTTCCTTTTCGCCGAGCGCGGACAGCGGCAGCCAAAAGGCTTTCGCCGCATCGTCGCCGTCTTTGACGCGCGGCAAACCGTCTTTCAAACTCGGTTCGAGTTCGATGTGATATGCAAAAGTTATCGTGCGCCCGCGCTGTGAGCGTTCGGGATAATCGAAGGCGTGCGAATTTTTGATGCTGCCGCGCAAAACCTGTGCGGGAACTTTGATTTGCGTTTCTTCTTTTAATTCCCGAATCATCGAATCTTCGAGCGTCGCGTCGGGCGCGAGAAATCCGCCCGGAAGCGCGAGCAAGCCTTTCCCCGGCTGAAATCCGCGCCGGATGACGAGAACGTGTCCGCTTTGCACGACGACGGCATCGGTCGTGATGAAAACCGGCGCGAACGGCACGCCGACGAATTTTGTATCTTGTTTATACTTTTGCAGATACGCGAATTCGCTTTTGAGATGCGGGAAAAATTCCGTCGTTTTGAAAACATTCAAATACGTTTCCGCCGTTTTCGGCACGAGTTTGCGCCAAATATCGTCTTCCGTGAAAAAACTTTCGCGCACTTGGGTCGCGTTGATGCTCAAAAGTTTACGGTCGGAAGTGTAAAATTCCTCGAAACTCCACTGCGGAAAAAGGTTCAAATAATACGAGCTTTTGTCTTTGAAAAAACCGATAATCGCCGTTTTCGCGTGTTCCGTTTGATTTTCTTCGACGATTTCGCCGACGATATTCTGCACTTCCGCCGTCCAAACGTGATCGTTATACGGATAATCACGCACAGCGCGAAAAATCAAACGCTCGTTTTCGCCGGGAAAACAGGCGCAAATAATCTCCTCGCGCATCGCCGGCGTGAACGGATTTTTCACGTCGGGCGCACTTCTAGCCGAGCCGAGAATCACGATGACCTTTTCGGCGAGCGACAAACTGTATTCGATTAATTTTTGATGTGTTAAATGGAAGGGCTGAAACCGTCCGATGACGATTCCGAAATCATATTTCTTGTTCATTTTCTCAACACTCTCCGTGTTCTGTATTTTCGCCGTTCTTCCTGAACGACTATATTTTTAACATAAACCTTTACGATTTATTTGGCAAATCAGTTCAAAGAATTTTAGCCGCGAACAAACACGAAAAAAACACGAAAATTAAAAAAAAAGATAAATTCTATCCAATAATTTTAGACTTACAATATTTGGTTTTTATTTATTTCGTGAATTTTCGTGTTTGTTCGCGGCTAAATCATCTCTTTTCAATCCGCATTTTCATCCCGAATTTCGGGCGCAAAGTAATCAGCGGATTGAGCGCGATTTTTTGTTCGGGCATCAAACTCAGTTTCCACTTTCTGCCCAAAATTGCTAATAAAAGCACACCTTCCATCCACGCGAAACTTTCGCCGATGCAGCTTCTTACGCCTTTGCTGAACGGGAAATAGATAAATTTGTTGCCGGCTTCTTTGATTGATGTTTTTTCCCAGCGTTCGGGAATAAATTCACCGGCGTTTTCCCAAAAACGCGCGTCGCGGTGCATTACGAATTGGCTCGCCAGAACGAGCGATTTCGGCGGAATTTGAAAATTATTAAACTCGTGCGCTTCGGTCGCCAATCTGCCGAGCGTCCACGCGGGCGGAAACAAACGCATTGATTCGGCGAGAACACATTCGGTGTATTTCAAACGCGGATAATCTTCGGGCGTTAAACTTTTATCGCCCAAAACTTCGTCCAATTCAGCGTGAAATTTTCGCTCGCTTGCGGGATTTTGCGACAGTAAATAAAACGTCCACGTCAGCGCGTTCGCCGTCGTTTCGTGTCCGGCGAGAAAGAGCGTCAGACATTCGTCGCGGACTTGTTCGTCGGTCATCGCGCCGCCGGTTTCTTCGTCCTGCGCCGTCAGCAGCGTCGAAAGCAGATCGCCTTTGTCTTCGCCCGTTTTGCGCCGTTCATTAATGATTTTGTACATCACTTCGTCGAGCGTTTTTCGCGCGTTTTTGAGTTTTTTAATCGGCGGCAGCGGCAGTTTTTCGAGCAGTTCGGCGAACGGGAACAGCATAAAATTAAACATCGAAACAATCGTCGTCATCGCTTCGCCGACCTGCATCGCTTCGTCTTCGACGTTCGCGCTGAACAAAGTTTTCCCGACAATCCACAACGTCAGCCGCATCATTTCCTTGTCAATATCGCGCGCGTCGCCGTCGCGCCATTCGTCCGCCATTCGCGTCCCGAATTCGATCATCGAATTAGCGTAATCGTTGATTCGATTTCGATGAAACGCCGGTTGAATCATCCGCCGCTGGCGCAAATGAAATTCGTGTTCACTGGTCAAAAGTCCTTCGCCCAAAAGACTTTTCGCCCGCTGCAACGCGCGACCTTTGACGAATTTTGAATGATTTGTCACGAGCAAATCACGAATCAAATCCGGGTGATTAACCAAAAATGCCTGCGCTCCGGCGATTTTAAAAGTTGAAACGTCGCCGAGTTTTGAAAGGCGCGTCAAAAATTCGGTTGGACGTTTGCGAAACGAGCGCAAATGTCCGCCGATAAAGTCGGTTTTGACGGTCGGCGGCGTTTGTTCTGAAGGTTTTTTCGTCATCTTTTTCCAACAACATAATTCTAAAATTTATCTGAAATTAGCTTATCAGATTTCCGATTTGATGATAGAGACAAGATGTGCGGTTATTTCTACGATGTCGGCAAACTCTTTTAACTGTTCGACTTTCAACAGCGGATGATAAATAATTTCGACTTTTCCAAGTCGCGGAGACTTTATATCCTGCGCCCAAATGCGATTTCCGCCGCGCACCGTCACCGGCAAAATTGGCACGTTCGCTTCGATTGCCAAACGCGCCGCGCCGGTTTTGAATTCCAGCATTTTGCCGTCGGAAAATTCGCGCGAACCTTCCGGGAAAATCACCAAAGTCGCGCCGTCGCGCAACGCCGCGAGCGTTTGTTTGAGCGTTTTCACCGTGCCGCCGCGTTCCAAACTGACCGGAAACGCGCCGAGATAACGAATAAATCTGCCGATCAAAAACCAGTCAAACGCTTTATCCCAAGCCATAAAACGAAATTTTCTGTGAATTTTCAAACAAATCCAAAACGGATCGAAATAAGTCTGATGATTGGCGACCACAATTAAACCGCCTTTCATATTTTGCGGAATATTTTCCAAATTACGAAATTTTATCCGCCACAAAATTACGCTGATAAAAAGTCCGGCAAACTGCACGGCTTTGATAACAAATGTCGGCGGATATTTGATTGTCTCGTTTTTCACGCGAAAATAAAAACTGTTTCGGCAATTTTAGTTTATGCTCACTAAAAGTAAAAAATGCAATAGTCGGAGCGCGGACGGCTCGTCCGCCAACGCCGGCAAAGCGAGCGTTGAAAACCTTACATTATCAAAACTATACTTTAGCGTAAATTCTTTTCTCGCGCCCACGCTCGAAGCGGACGAGCCGTCTGCGTTCCGGTTAGCGTAACTTTTTCGACTTTCGAGAAAATAGTTATCGAGAAAAACAAAAATCGCTTTCGTTCGTGAAGAAAAATTGAGCAAGGAAATTGAACAACATTTGATAGAAAAAGCCGCGCAAGGCGACGCGGCGGCGTTCGGCGAGATTTATTACGCGCTGTGCGATTCGATTTACGGTTTTGCGTATCGAATGACGAATAAAAATTCCGTCGCCGAGGACATCACGCAGGAAGTTTTTATGTTTTTTGTCGAATATCCCGAAAAATACGATGCGGAACGCGGCTCGCTTTTTTCTTTTTTGTGCGGCGTGGCGCGAAATCGAATTTTGAATTATTTGAAAAAAAGCGGAACGCGGCTCGAAACGAACAATTTTGAAGTCAAAGATGTCGAAAATTTATCAAACGGCAGCGGAAAATCTCCGCTGAGAGTTTTACTGGACAAAGAATTTTCCGCCAAAATCGAAAAATATGTCGCCGAACTTTCACCGTTTCAGCGTGAAGTGTTGATTTTACGGGAATTGGAAGATTTGTCTTACGAGGAAATCGCCGAAATTACGGAAACCGACATCGGCGTTATCAAAAGCCGTCTGTATCGCGCACGGCGAAATTTGGCGCGGGAACTCGCGCCGTATTTGACGGACGAAAAGGAAAAACATTATGAAGTGCATTGAAGTGGAAAAAAAATTAGACGCTTTTTTCGACGGCGAAATCGTTTCACCGCAGGAAATCGAGTCGCATTTGGAAAATTGCGTTTCCTGCCGAACGACTTTTGAAAATATAAGTGCGGTTCGGCGAACTCTGAAACAAAATTTCAAAGTTTCCGCGCCGCCTTTGCTCGGCGAAAATGTGTTGAGTGCGTTTCAAAATTTCCACGAAGCAAAACGTCGGGAAAAAGTCGAAACAAAACAGACGACACAGAAAATCGGCTGGTTCGGCATTCCGCGCTTTGCTTTTGCGGCGGCGTTGATTTTATTCGCTTTGGCGACAATCACGGCGTTTCAAATCGGCAGAATGTCGGCAAGTGAGATTGTCGTTTTGATGCCGGAAGTGCAAGAAAATAGTGACTTAAATCAAATTAAAAATGAAGCGGATGCCCGAAAAACGACAGTGAAAATTGTCGAAGTTCCGGTGATTCGGGAAAAGATCGTCGAAGTTCCCGTAATTAGAGAAAAAATTGTTACACAGACAATTTATGTGAATAAAAACGAAAAAAAAGAGCAGAATCTTCCGGCAAAAGAAGATTTTGCGCTGAAGAACAAAATAGAAGACAACAAATATCTGACGCGCTCAAATCTTGAAGGATTTCAGCCCGTGTCGGAAATGAATCTGAGAATTAGCAAAGAGGTAAATCAAAATGAAAAATAAATATTTGGCAAAAACAGGAATTTTGGCGATGTTGATGTTCACGCTTTTCTGCGCGACTGCCGAAGCGCAATACGGAATTTATCAACTGCCGAGCGGAACAACCGTAGTGATAAAAACCGAAACCGTCCCGCCGAGCGATTCGAGTCCGTTCGGAAACTCCTATTCGTCGGTGACGGATTATCTCGGCGAAACCGTTAGCCGCGTGATGTTTGACAATAAAAGCAAAACTTATTTCGGATATGATTTGGCAATCGAAAAACTCGGTGAAACCGGAAAATTTAAAGTGACAATCAAGCCTTTATCGAAACCTCTCGATAAATTGCTGGGTTCGGCGACATCTTTCAGCGGAGAAAAACCGAATTATACAAACTTTACGGAAAAATCTCTGCCAAAATACCCGGAAGCCGTCACGATTGACGACGGTGACACAATTACGCTGGACATTCTCGAAAATCAGAAAACAAGTATGAAGATTTCGGATTTTATAAAAATCACCGGAAAACCGAATAAATTTGCCGCGCCGTATTTTTCCGAACGCGAAAAGGCGAAAGACTTTACGTTAAATGATGTCAATCTTATGCTGGATAAACCTGAAATTTCGGTTAACGGGCAAAAAAGCAATCACGGCACGCGCGCGGCGGGAAATGTGGTTTGGGTTTACATTCCGGGAAAAGGCAGATTCCTCTTTTCGTTTCATCCGCAAACGGAATTTAATTTTCAGAAAACGGGAATGATTTTAGACAATAAAATAATTTTTGAATATGCGGGCGAAAAATACGAAATTACCAACAAATCTCCGGTTTTGATTTCCGGCGGAAAATGGAATTTGTGGATAATGTTCGATAATAATTATCAACCTGCAACGGATAATTATTCAAATTCGTCTTACGTATTCGGCGCGGCTGACAAAGTGGATTATTTATTTGATAAAAAATAATTTGTTTCGCAAATTCGAGAAAGACTTCGCATTTCAACACCGCGAAGTCTTTCTTATTTTGAGAATTACTTTTCTTGTTTTATCTCTTCAATTCGCCAGCTAAATTCTTCCATAAATTTGTCAGTGCCGCCGACTTGAAGAAAAACTATTTTCCCTTCCCGATCAATAAACCACGTTGTCGGAAAAGCGTTTATTCCGACATCTTCGATATAATTTTCAGAGCGCAAAACGGGAAAATCTAACTTTTTGCTGCTCATAAACTGCTTCAGTTTTGGCAGTTCGTCATTATCGTTAATCGTCAAAATCACGACATCGTTATCGTTTTGATATTTTTTGTAAAGTTCCTGAAGTTCGGGCATTTCCCGAACGCACGGAGCGCACCACAACGCCCATAAGTTGATGACGATGATTTTACCGTTCAAATTTGCCGATGAAATCGTTTTAGCGTTTAAGTCTTTCAACGTAAACGGCGTAACAATTTTCGCGTTTTTGATTTTCGCGGAAAGAAGGCGATTTTTGCGCGTTTCGCGTTCGACGACGTTTACTTTTTCAAAATACGTTTCGATGCCTCTTTTATCGCCGTGACTTTTTTCGTAAAGATTTTCGAGTGACGCGCGGTTCAGTTGATTTGCCGACGGTGATGATGCAAATCCTTTGATATAAGCGTTTTCCGCTTCGTCCAATTTATTTTCCGCTTCGTAAATTTGCCCCAAACGATTGTAACCGACTAAATCTTGTTTATTGAGTTCGACGGCAGTTTCAAACTCCTTTTCAGCTTCTTCCAGACGATTTTCTTTAAATAAAAGCCAACCGCTGATGCTATGAAGATTAGCGTTCATTTCATCCAGATTTCGCTTTAATTCTTCTTCATCTGTGATGTTTTTTCGCTGTTCAGCACTTTCTTTTTTAACTTTTTCAAAGCCGAAATTAACGAACTTTTCACCTTCCCAAAACATCTTGCGATCAATAAACGCTAAAACAATCATCGAATAAATTTTGTCGCTTTGAGTTTGCTTCAACTTATTTATTTCTTCGGCAATCTGCAAAAGTTCCGCGTCTGAAATGTTTTTATTTTCTTTGATTTGAAAAAAAAGATTTTCATAAGACTCGCTGAGATAGCTTGAATTCAAATGATTCGGACGATTGATAAAATCCCGAATCATTTGTATAAGTTGCGAGCGTTTTTTCTCGTCTGGTTTTTTGTTTTCGTCGTAATAATCAAATCTTCTGATTTCTCTGATCAAAACTCGTTCCGCCTGCGCCGTCTGTGGAAATTTTTTGAGAATCAGCGCGTCAATTTCTTGTTTTTTGTCCGGCAAATTGAATTCGCTGCAAAATGCGGAAATTGTTTCAAGATTTTTGACCGAATCGGGATGCAGTTTTTCAAAAGCGTTGATGTCGGCGATGACTTCAGCTTTTCTTCGTTCGTCGCTTTTTGTCGGTTGTCCGTTCAAAACTGTTTTCCAAAATTCGCGTCTAATTTCCGCAACTTCCGGCGACAGCGCGACGGCTTTTTTCAGCAGCGGATAAGCGTCGGCAAACCGGTTCGCGTAAATCAAATAAACGCCGTAAACGTAATTTGCATTCACCGAATTCGGATTTATCTCCAATGATTTGGCGAATGTTTTAAAACTCGATTTAATTTTCCCTTCATCTTTATCGCCGTCAACCGCTTCCCGATACTGCGCTTCGCCTTTCATCACCAAAAGCCGCGATTTGTCCGTTATTTTCGATGAATTTTTATCCAAAAAACCATAAATTTCGTCATATTTCCGCTGCATCAGCAGCGAAGAGCCGAAAAGAAGTATAAATTCTTCGTCGTCCGGTTTGAGTTCCAACGCTTTTCGGCTGGCGGCAATCGCTTCGTCTTTCTGCAAATTGCGAATGTAAGCGTTAGCGGCGGCAAACCGCGCCCAAGCGTTTTCTTTGTTATTTTCGACCAGCTTTTCCGCGGCTTCGACGGCTTCTTTGCTCATTTCGTTCCGCGCCATATTGACGATAAACCACGCCCGCAATTCGATATTGTCGGGAAATCGTTCGATTAATTTACGTCCCGTTTCAAAACCATTTTCATAATCGCGGTTCAGATAAAATTCACGCAGTTTTTCGATGGCGTTTTGAGCATTTTCGACTTTATTTGACGAATTAAATTTGCCGGCGATTTGAGAGTTGCTGTGAGAGGCGACAAATAAAATAATTAAAACCGGCAAAAGACTTTGGTAAATTCTAATTTTGAAGTTTCCCATAATTTATATTAAGAATACCACTAAAACCACGCGCGAAGATAGAATTTTGTTCCAAAGAATTTGCGATGAAATTTATTGATTTTTCGCCGCTTTATTTGGTAACGAAATGAATTTCTACAAAGCGGCAAATTGATAATCTCGAACCACAAATTTAAATTGTTGAGATTTTGAAAGAGGTTTCTGCTAATATATGAAATGGCTCAAACAGTGTGCAGTCGGTCGCATATTGTTATGCAAGATTTCTCCGGCGACAGATTTTCACGAATCAAATCAGATGACAAAGATAATTGGAAATTCGGTAAATCAAAAAATATCCGGTGTTTATTCTGCGCGAATAATCCTCTATTTTTATCAAATAAATTAGCCGGGAGCGCAAATAATGTTCAAAAAAGTATTGATTTTATCGGCATCGGTCGGCGCGGGACATCTTCGCGCGGCGGACGCGCTGGAAAAAGCGTTTGTGAAACTGAACGCGGCGGAGGAAGTCAAAAATATTGACGTTTTGAACTACACAAATCCGCTTTTTCGCCGTCTCTACGGCAAAGCGTATCTTGAAATGGTCAATACAATGCCCGAAGTTCTCGGCTGGATGTATGATTCGCTCGATAAACCTTGGCAAAACGAAAAAAGACGGCTCGCTTTGGACAGGTTGAATACGCAGCCGTTGATAAAATTATTAAAAAAAGAAAAACCCGACATCGCCGTTTGCACACATTTTTTGCCCGCCGAAATTATTTCGTGGCTCAGAGCGAAAGAGAAAATTTCCTGTCCGCAGGCGATTGTCGTGACGGATTTTGACGCGCACGCTTTGTGGTTGTGTCATCACTACGAAAAATATTTCGTCGCGCTCGATGAAACGCGCGTTCATCTTGAAAAATTGGGAATTCCCGCCGGTAAAATTGTCGTTTCCGGCATTCCGATTGATCCGGTTTTTGCTGAAACAAAAGACAAAATCGAGATGCGCGAGAAATACGGTCTGGACAAAGATAAAATCGTCATTCTCGTTTCCGCAGGCGGTTTCGGTGTCGGGAATATCGAACATCTTTTGCAGGCGTTGTCCGAAATGAAAACGCCCGCGCAAATCGTCGCTTTGTGCGGACGCAACGAAGAATTAAAAGCGAAACTCGAAAAATTGGCGAGCGAAAAACTGAACAATCAAACAGTTGATTTCAAGTTAATCGGTTTCACAAACGCGATGGACGAATATATGTCGGCGGCGGATGTCATTGTCGGAAAACCCGGCGGGCTGACGACTTCGGAAGCGTTGGCGAAAGGTTTGGTTTTTGTCGTCGTCAACCCGATTCCCGGACAGGAAGAACGCAATTCCGATCATCTTTTGGAAGAAGGATGCGCGATAAAATGCAACAATTTGCCGACGCTCGCCTACAAATTCGACAAACTTTTGTCCGACGAAAGACGCTTTGCAAAGATGAGAGAGAATGTTTCACATTTGGCGCGTCCGAACAGCGCGGAAAACATCGTCGAGAATCTTTTGAAATTATCAATCGAAACGCCGTCATCCTGACGGCATTTCATCAAGCATTTCCTGAACTTGATTAACATCCTTATCACCGCGTCCCGAAAGATTGACGATGATAATTTCATTCGCCGACATTTCCGGCGCGATTTTCAGAACGTGCGCGATGCCGTGTGAGCTTTCGAGCGCGGGAATGATTCCTTCGGTCTGCGACAAAACCTGAAACGCGTTCAGTGCTTCGTCGTCCGTCGCAAAAGCGTAATCAATGCGCCCGATTGACTGTAAAAACGCGTGTTCCGGTCCGACGGAAGCGTAATCGAGTCCCGCCGAAATCGAATGCGTCGCGGCGATTTGCCCATTTTCGTCCTGTAAAAGCCAGCTTTTCGTTCCCTGCAAAACGCCGATTTTGCCGCCGCCCGCTTTATTAAATCGCGCCGCGTGTTCGCCGAGTTTTGAACTTTTTCCGCCCGCTTCCACGCCGACCATTTTCACCGATTCGTCATTCAAAAACGGATGAAAAAGTCCGATTGAATTTGAACCGCCGCCGACACACGCGACCAGCAAATCCGGCAAACGTCCTTCTTTTTCGATGATTTGCTCACGCGCTTCACGTCCGATTATTGATTGAAAATCTCTGACCATCAACGGATACGGATGCGGACCTAATGCGCTGCCTAAAAGATAATAAGTTTCATCAACATTCGTCACCCAATCGCGCAACGCCTCGTTAATCGCGTCTTTCAAAGTCTTCGCGCCCGCGTCAACGCCGCGCACTTCCGCGCCGAGCAATTCCATCCGAAAAACATTCAACGCCTGCCGCCGCATATCTTCGGTTCCCATATAAACCACACATTCTAAACCGAATAACGCGCACACCGTCGCCGTCGCCACGCCGTGCTGACCCGCGCCCGTTTCGGCGATAATGCGTTTTTTGCCCATTTTCCGCGCCAGCAAAATTTGTCCGAGCGCGTTATTGATCTTGTGCGAACCCGTGTGTCCCAAATCTTCGCGCTTCAAATAAATCTTCGCGCCGCCGAGTTTTTCCGACAATCTT
The DNA here is from genome assembly GCA_965218105.1 of Pyrinomonadaceae bacterium. Taxonomy (GTDB): domain Bacteria; phylum Acidobacteriota; class Blastocatellia; order Pyrinomonadales; family Pyrinomonadaceae. Next base: position 330,915 of record OZ244585.1, on the reverse strand, counting down.
TTCGCGTAAAAAAGCGGAGTCGGACGACCGGAAAAATCTTTCAACAGTTGCAAAAATTCCGCCTGAAAATCCGCATCATCTCTGACGGCAAAATAAGCATCCGTCAATTCCTCAATCGGCGACATCAGCGTTTCGGGAACAAACCGCCCGCCGAATTCGCCCCAGTAGCCTAATTCATTCGGTTGAAAATTCATAAATTTTTAATGATTATTCGGATTATCAACTGCCAAACCTTCGGCAGTCGCGGCTGAATTTAGGTCTTTGTCAGCGGAAATAAAGGTAAAATTCGGAACGCCGCCCTTTGCCAAACGATTTCTAACACTCAAACCGACGGCGAGCTGCTCCGTATCATATCCGCGCAATCCGTGTTTTTGAGCTAATAAAATTCCTTCTTCAATAATTTTCGGAGTCAAATCAACGACGATAAATCTTCTGTCAAAATCGCGCTTAAATCTTTTCAACGCTTTATCGGCAATTTTTTGACTGAGGCTTCTACCTTTTGCCCTTCGCGCAATCGCCGCCGCAACTTCTATTCCGGTGATACCAGCGATAAAAATATCATTTCCGGCAGAAGTCCGAAGCTGATTAATTATCCACGCCGTTCCCGTTTCGACAATATATCTTTTCACCAAACCGCTTGAATCTAAAAACAAAACAGCCATTAATTTCTGTCCTCAAGAATCGTTTCCGAAATCGGTTTGCCTTTTATCTCAATCGGTTCAGAATCATCTCCTTCATTGGTAATGCCTTCGGGAATATGGCTAATCATTCCTTCCGCCAGCATTTCGCGCAAAAGTTCATTGGAAACCCGAACATTTTCAGATTTATTTTCGATAATAACTTTCACGCGCTCATATTCTTTGAGCGTTTCGGGAACACTGGAAACAGGCTTGAAGATACCGTTTTCATAAATGGCTTCAACTGTTGTCATCATTTTTTACCTCGCTTGGAGAATTTTAACATAATCGCCGCATCAAACTTTCCGCCGAATTTGCTTTGTTAATTGCTTTCGTTTAATTCGTTTCATCAAGATTTTTCTCGAATGTTACAAATCTTCGCCGCCCGCTTTTTCTCATTGCCTTATTTCCAAATCTAAATCTTCTTTTTCTAATTTAAATTCTTCTAAAAGCGCAAAGAAAACATCTACTGCTTTTTCTTCATCGTTATTACATTCTTTTAAAATTATATTTTGCCAGCCTGCTGTTGATTCACACCAACTAAAATACTTTGCCGTAAATTCGTGGAAACTATCCTGAAAATTATCTTCTGAATAGAACTTTTTCCAATCAAATTTTATTTTCTTTATATCGAGTGCGTATCCAAATCCATCGAGGTAGCTTCTCAAGCGTAAAATTGATTTTGTCCCTAAATACAAAGCCGGTCTTGGATGAATTAGGTTTAATAAATCATAAACATTTGAAATCTTGTAATTATTTAGTTTTGATTGTTCATAAAATTTTAAGTGCTTATTCAGAGTTACTAAATTGATTAAACCAATCTTTTCCTTTTTACCCTTTTTACTTTCAATTTTGCTACAAGCATCAATTGCGAATGGTCTTACATTAAAAATAGCCTCGACAATATTATCTTGCGAAAGTCCGCCCGCGAGATACATTTTCGGAAAAATTTCCTGCACTTTTTTCGCAATTTCCCAATCGAAAGTTTCGCCAGTTCCGCCGTGTTCTTTGGGCGAATAAGCGTCGAGCAAAATCGCGTCAACTGCATATTGCGTAACATCTTCCGGCGCGAAATCGGGCGAAACTCGAAAGGCTTTGATGATTTCCAGATTCGTCTTTTGTTTTAATTCACGCGCGAATTCCGGCGATTCTTCGCCGTGAAGTTGGAGCGCGTCGAGTTTGGCAACTTTTGCAATTTCGATGATTTTTTCCAAGTTTTCATTGACGAAAACGCCGACTTTCAAAACTTTTTCCGGCAACTGTTCGGTAATCTGACGTGCTTTTTTCGGCGCGATGTAGCGCGGACTTTTCTCGTAAAAATTAAAGCCGAGCGCGTCCGCGCCGAATTTCGCCGAAATGAGCGCGTCTTCCAAATTTGTAATGCCGCAAATTTTAACCTTCGTCATATTTTTGAAACATATATGAACACAAAAAACATAGTTTTTTTAGTTTTTCGGCTATGTTTTCTATGTTACTATGTGTTTAATTTCTTCAATTCTTCCGCCGCATTTCCGCTTCGCATCAAAGTTTCGCCGATCAAAAATCCGGCAAAGCCGAGTTCGCGCAATTCTGTAATTTCCTCTTTCGTTGAAATTCCGCTTTCGGTAATCATCAGCGCGTTTTCGGGCGTGTATTTTATCAATTCGCGCGACACGTCGAGCGATACTTTGAATGTGTGCAAATCGCGGTTGTTGATGCCGATGATTTTCGCGTTTATTTTTTTCACTCTTTCCAATTCTTCCAAAGTGTGAACTTCGACGAGCGCGTCGAGTTTTAATACATTTTCGGCTAAATCGTGTAATCGCCGCAATTGCGCGTCGTCGAGCATCGCCGCGATCAGCAGAATCACGTCCGCGCCGGCTTCTGCGGCTTCGTAGATTTGAAATTCGTCAAAGATAAAATCCTTTCGCAAAATCGGTAATTTCACAGCATTTCGCGCTGTTTTCAAATCTTCTAAACTTCCTTTAAAACGATCTTCCTCCGTCAAAACCGAAATCGCGCTCGCGCCGCCTTTTTCGTAATCTCGCGCGACTTTGGCGACATCAATTTTATCATCTATCACGCCTTTCGACGGCGACGCGCGTTTGATTTCAGCGATAATATTAATTTGATTTTTTTGCAAAGCCGCCCGCAAACGATGTTTTTCCGCATTTTCTCTTTTGGCAACGGCAGATTTTTTCAGTTCGTCAAAATCGCGTTTTTGTTTGGCAGATTCCAGACGCTTTTTCTTTAATTCGATAATTTCCGTTAAAAACATTTTTATAAGGATCGAAACGACGAAAAGCGAATTAAATTTCGCGTTCCGTTGTCATTTTAATCAAACTTTCCAATTTACGCAGAGCATTTCCGCCTTCTAAACTTTTTTTCGCAAGATTGACGGATTCCTGTAAAGTATTCGCTTTTCCGCCGACGAAAAGTGCCGCCGCCGCGTTTAATAAGACTAAATCGCGCGCCGCATCTTTCCTCTCGTTTTTTAAGATTTGCCTGATAATCTCGGCGTTTTGTTCGGCATTTCCGCCGCGCAAATCTTCTAAATCTTTGACCGAAACTCTTGTAAAACCGAATTCTTCGGGCGAGATTTCAAAAAGTTTTACTTCGCCGTTTTCAACTTCCGCGACGATAGTTTTGTCGCTGACGGTGATTTCGTCCAAACCGTCCGAGCCGTGAACGATCCACGCTTTTTTTGTCTGAAGCGCGGCGTGCGTTCGCGCAATCGGTTCGACTAAAGCGCGATGCCATACGCCCATAATCTGAAACGGCGCGTTTGCCGGATTCGTCATCGGACCGAGCAAATTAAAGGTCGTGTGAACGCCGAGTTCGCGGCGGATTTTCGCCACCCGCGCCGTCGAAGCGTGATAGAGCGGCGCGAACATAAAGCAAATTCCGATTTCATTCAGGCACCTTTCAGAAACTTCGCGGCTGACCGAAACATTTACGCCGAGTTTTTCTAAAACATCCGCGCTGCCCGATTTTGAAGTCGCCGCGCGGCTGCCGTGTTTGGCGACCGGCAAACCCGCGCCGGCGATGACAAAGGCGGCGGCGGTTGAAATATTAAAGGTTTTTACTTTGCTCGATCCGGTTCCCGCCGTGTCAATAAAACGCGTGTGTATCGAATTGATTTTGACCGAATGCGCCCGCATCGCTTCCGCCATTCCCGCCAGTTCTTCGATTGTTTCGCCTTTGACGGCGAGCGCGACGAGCGCGGCGGAAATCTGCGCGTCGGTCGCTTCGCCGTCCAACAAATAATTTAGTAAATCGGCAGCTTCGCCGCGATTCAAATTTTCCCCCCGCATTAAATTCAGCAGCAATCCGCGCAAGCCCTGAATCGGCGGCTCATCAATCCGCTTAGGTGTCGGAAGCAGCCACGCCGGACGTTTTGCATTGTATATTTCAGATTCTTCCATAAATGACAAAAACCCGCCGCGAAAAGATTTTTTCAAGCAGCAGGTCTTCTAAAAATTTCGATTATTTGCCAATGATATAAATTTCGCGCATTTTAGAAAACCAAAACGCGCGCTCGCCAATTCAAAAGATTTTGATTAAATTGGTGTTTGTTTTCCATAATGACGGATTGAATTTTAATATCTGCGTTATGATATTTATAACTTAACGTCAAAATTTTAGCAAATTTATGAGCGATATTTTCCAGCTGGCGGCGCGACCCGACCGCGACTTATTTTTTCGTAGAAATGATGCCGGCGATCTTCGTTTGGGCGAAATTGTTTCGTCCGAAATTGATGATTACGAAGCGTCGGAAATTATTATTCTCGGCTGTCCGCAGGACGAAGGCGTTCGGCGAAACGGCGGCAGAATCGGCGCGAAACTTGCTCCCGACGCGATTCGCGCTCAATTTTATAAACTTTCTAATTTTGGATTAAAGGTTAAAATATTTGATTTGGGAGACGTGTTAATTCAGGACAATTTAGAAGAAACCCACTATTTTCACGCGCAAATTGTCGAACAGGTTTTGCGGGACGATAAAAAACTGATCGTTCTCGGCGGCGGCAATGATATTTCATACGCCGACGGCAAAGCGATGGCAAAAGTTTTCGGCTGCGAAAATTGGCTCGCGCTGAATATTGACGCGCATTTTGACGTTCGCGCCGATTCGCCGCGCAACAGCGGAACGCCTTATCGCCAGCTTTTGGAGGAAAAACTTCTCAAGCCCGAATTATTTTACGAATTCGCTTTTCAGCCGCAAAGCAATTCGCCGGTATATTTTGAATATTTGAAAAATCTCGGAGTCAACTTGTATCAACTCGATAAAATCAGACAAATTACCGATCTGAACGCGCGGAATTTATTTTCTTATCTGGAAACTCAGCTCTTTTTCCCCGAAAAAAAAGAAATAAATCTTTTTTTCGGTTTCGACGCTGATTCGGTTCGCGCGTCCGACGCGCCCGGTGTTTCCGCGCCGAGTCCGATTGGTTTGTCGGCGGAAGAATTTGTCGAATTGGCGGAATTTGCCGGAAATGACAAGAGAACAAAAATCGTCGAATTTACCGAAGTCAACCCGAATTTCGATATTGATAATCGCACTTCAAAATTAGTGGCGATTGCAATGCACAAATTTTGCGCTTCAATAATCTGAGAAACTTGGTTTAAATTCGGAAATTAGACGCGAATGAATGCGGATCAGGCAAATCAACGGGGATTAAATTAAAAATCTGCGGCATTTCGCCGAATCAGCGAAAATCCGCGTCTAATTTCTTAATGTTTTTCTTTTTGTTCACTTTTCAAACAGCTTTAGAGCTAAAAAAAATAAATTATCAAGTTTTTAACAATCGCTCATCACTCACCGTTTATTGGTAGTTTGAATTAGTCTTTCCAGTTTGACCTGTGCCGAATGGCTGTCAATACTTTGTTCGGCGAGACGCGCGGCGTGCATCGGTTCTTTGGCGATTCCGCCGATGACGAGCGCGGCGGCGGCGTTCAACACCACCAGCGAACGCGCTTCGTCGCGGCGTTTGCTTCCCAAAACTTCTTTGATTATGTCCGCGCTCTGTTCCGGTGTTTTAGCTTTCAAATGCTTGATTTCACCGCTCTGCAAGCCAAAATCTTTGGGCGAAATGCTGAATTTTCTAAATTTTCCTTTCGACACTTCGGTAATAAAAGTTTCGCCCGTCAAAGTTATTTCGTCCAAGCCGTCCGAACCGTGAACGACCCAAGCCTTTTCCGTTCCCAACATAACGAGTGCCTTTGCCATCGGTTCGACCAAAGACGGATGCCAAACGCCGACCAGCTGTTTCGGCGCATTTGCCGGATTTGACAACACGCCCAAAAGATTTAAACAAGTGCGAATGCCCAAACTGCGGCGCACATCGCCGACGCGCCGCAGTGCCGGATGAAATTTCGGCGCGAACATAAAACAAATGCCCGCGCCGTTCAGACAGGCTTGCGCGATTTCCGGTTCGCCGGAAATTTTTACGCCCAATTTTCCCAACACATCCGCGCTTCCGGTTTGACTCATTCCGGCGCGGCTGGCGTGTTTGGCAACCGTCAAACCCGCGCCGGCGGCAACAAAGGTCGCCGCCGTCGAAATATTAAAAGTTTTCGCCGAACTCAAACCCGTTCCGGCTAAATCAATAAAATTTTTCTGCCGCGTAGAGATTTTCACCGCCTTTTCGCGCATTACGCCCGCCATTCCCGCCAATTCCTGAAAAGTTTCGCCTTTGGCGGTCAACGCCGCCAACGCGCCCGCAATCTGCGCCGGATTTGCATTTTGAACGGTCAAAACGCGAAAAAAATCGGCAGATTCCTCCAAAGACAAATCTTCGCCGCGAATCAATCGCGCCAGATACGGATAAAGCGGCGTGTCGGCTTTACTGTTGGTGGCGGACATCGGCGCGGCAATCAGCCAGTCTGTTTTCGGCATAAACGTATTATATGTTTCATTTGACGCGAAACAAAGTTTGCAGATTGGATTTTAACTTGTAAAATAGCGGACAAAAATCTTTCAATTGGCAGCGTTTATTTATCCCGATTGTTTTTATAACCAGCAGTATAAATTATTGTGAGGTGTTTTCTTTTGCTTTGTGGTAAAATTTCGGATCAAAAAATCACGAATGTTATGAGATGTGTAAACTGTGAATTTTACAATCGGGCGGACGCGCCGTATTGTCTCGACTGCGGAGAGACTGACTTTACCGATTCATCTTTGCCGGCTAAAGGAAAAGATGATTTTTCGCAGATGGTTTCTTTGAAATTTGTGTTTATTTCAACCGCAATTATCGGATTAATCGTTACTTTTATGACGTTGACTCAAGACTTGGGAGACTTGTATCAAAATCTATTTTTTGCCGTTACATTCGGTTTTATGATAAGTCTTTTAATTTCAATGACGGTTACGTCTCTAAAGAATTTTATTTTCCGCCGTGATAAAAGACGACGAGAAATCGCTTCGATCAGCAAAGTTACGTTAAATTCGATCAGCGGTGAATTAATTTATAATATTCATCTTTTGACGCAGGAAAACTCTGAACTGATAAACTTATTTTCTCCGGTTGAAGAAGATGAAAAAGGCGAAATTGAATACGTCGAAACGAACGAAACGGACAAACGTTTGTTTGAAAATGTCGAAGTACAGCTTGCTCTTTGTCAGATGCAGTTAAATGAAATTGAACTGATTCGTCTGGAAGGCGAACTATTGTATTACCGGGAAAACTTGAATGAGTTGATTAATGCGGAAACAGTCGAAGACGAAGAAACAATTGAAGAACTGCTTCAAGAATTTGAGTATCTGGAAGAAAATACCGTGTTTAATGAAGATAATCATTATCTGGATTTGTTTTTATCGAAGGAAGAAATTTTTTTGAAAAAAGTTGAAACAGCCCGAAAACTTTGCGAAAAAGCGCGTGATGAACTCATCGAAAAACAAAAATCGCCGCACCTTGAAAACGAATTTACGCAGCATCGAACAGATTTGGCAGCCGACAACCAAGAATTCGCCGACTTTCACATAAAAAACATTTTAGACGATTACAGCAAAGAATTTAATGAATTGGAAAGCGAATCCGTCCGGCTGAAATCGGCGAAATCTTCGAGCAGTAAGCTATCTTTTTGACAATCGGAAATCTGCGCCAATCAAGAATGAAAAAAAATAATTGTTATTTGACAGGGAACTCAAACGTACAATTTGGCTTTAGATGTTTCCGATCAAATTTGCTTTTTATGTGATAAAATCAAGCAATGCAGCTCGAAACACTTTCAGCCGAAAATTTCCGTAACTTAAACGATGAAATAACTTGCGGAAAAGGATTAAATATTATTTTCGGCGAAAACGGACAGGGCAAAACCAACTGGCTCGAAGCGATTTATCTGCTGGCGACGACCAAATCTTTCAAAACCGCGCGGCTTGCCGAAGCGATAAAATTTGACGCGGAACTGGCACTCGTGCGCGGGCGCGTTCATCAGGGCGAGGAAATAAACCGCGTTCTGCAAGTCGCTTTGCAGGGAAATATGAAGATTTTGTCCGTCAACAACAAAAAAGAAACCGTTCAAAGATTTTTGGGACAGCTTCACGCCGTCAATTTCAATTCGGACGAACTGGAAATCGTGCGCGGTTCGCCGGAGGCGCGCCGCAAGTTTCTCGACGGCGGAATCGTTTCGATTTATCCGCCGTTTATTCAAACTTTGACCGATTATAACCGCGTCGTTCGCCAGAAAAATTCGCTGTTGCAATCGGCGCAGGCACAGGAATTTTCGCTTGAAAAAGTCGCCGAACTGCTTGAACCGTGGAACGAACAGCTAATTATTCACGCGGCGCGAATTCACAAAGCGCGTTTGCGTTATGTGGAAAGATTGCAGGAAGTTTTGGAGAAAAAACTTTTTGACCGCGAAGAAATTTCGATTCGCTACATTTCGTCTCTGGAAGGCAAAGGCGATTTGTCGGATTACGCCGCGCTTTTGGAAGAGCGTTTGAAACTGCGCGTTCAAGCCGAACTTCGTTCCGGTTACGCCTTGATCGGAACGCACCGCGACGATCTCGAAATTTTATTTGACGAACACGATTTGCGAAAATACGGGTCTTCGGGACAGCAAAGAAGCGCGCTTTTGATTTTGCAGCTTGCCACTTTGTCGGTTTATTACGAACAGCACAAAGAATATCCGCTGTTTTTGCTCGACGATATTGACGCGGAACTAGATTACACGCGAATCGGTCAACTGCTGGAATTTTTACGCGACAAAACGCAGACTTTCGTCACCACTTCAAAAGAAAGTTTTCTCGAAACATTCGGCGCAAGCGCGGAAATTTTCGCCATCGAAAACGGGAAAGTAACGCAGTCGTCCCGACCGCCGTCGTGAATGCGTCCCGCATTCGCGTCTTCGCTTTTACAATTTTTTTGACTCCGAAGCGAGACGCATCCGATGCGGCAGTCGGGACGACTTCTTTACCATAATCCACCGATTCGGCGATGTCGCAAAAATTGTTAAATCGTCCGATTGTGCCGACTGTTTTGTTTGCCGCAATCAGCGTAACCGGATTTAATTTCACCGCGCTCCCTTAAAAATACGGATGAAGTCTGAAGGATAAAAGCGAAAGAATTTCTCTTTCAGCTTTTATCCTTCAGACTTTTACCGATGCGCTTTTGCTCACGCGCAGAATTCTGCCGTTAGATTTTGCACCTGTTTCTGATTTACTCTAAATCTAAACGCAATCAATCTTTAAATACACAAAGTTAATTCACAACTTTAGAAAGTTTGTGTATAATTCGTTTTTGTTGCTTTATTGCAAATTGCTGCAATCTTTTTATGTTAATCCAGCATCTATTTTTTAGCTGCGAATGCTGCTCTCTCAAAATGGTTCTTCGCAACGAAAATCTTTGTGCGGAACCCGCGCTGAATTTTAACACTTCTGAAATATCAGCTGGTCTGTGGAGGAAATATGTTGTTTATATCCAAATTTTATAAAGTTTTTCTCGTTATAAGTTTGATCGCGTCTTTGTCAGTTTTGGCTTTTGCCGATACGATTCGTTTGAAAGACGGAAGAATAGTCAAAGGTAAAATCGTCAGTTTTGACGGCGGCAGATTTACCGTGATGTTTGACGACGGCGCGCGTCAGCGGCAGATGGTTTATTCCGCCGACGAAGTTGAATCAATCGCTTTTGATTCGACTTCGGCACTGACGGACAATATAAAAATATCCAATCAAACACCGAACAGGACTGTCAAGAACGGCGATAATACAGTCATCACCGTCGGACAAACAGGTACGGCTTCCAGCCCGCAAATTTCATCTCCAAAACCGAATCCGGTAATTCCGGCTCAAAGTAGTTCGCCGACCGCGCCGAAACCGATCTCTTTAAATGTCAAAGTATTGGCGGACAACACTTCAAACGGCTGGACAAATTCGGGCTGGGTGGTTCGGCAGGGTCAAAAAATAAGAATCACGGGAAACGGCACCATTTCGCTGGGCGGCGGGCGTTCTGCCGCTCCGGGCGGCACACCTTCTCTTCCCGATCCCGATAAATTGATGAAAAACCAGCCGACCGGCGCGCTGATTGCGGTTGTGGGCGATGATAATAATGATTTTATCTACGTCGGCAATTCGATTGAATTCGTCGCTTCACGCGACGGGGCGTTGTTTTTAGGCGTTAATGAAGGAAAACTTGATGACAATAACGGCGCGTTCGACGTAAAAGTTGAGATTTTTCCTGAAATCGGCAATTAAATGCCGGTTTCAATTATATTTGGCGGTACATTTACTTTTGTCTTGATTTCTTCCAACTAAAAGCTGACAATCAGTATCTAAAGGAAAAAGAAATCTAAGTAGAGGCAAAATTTATGAAAACCGTTTCGTCATTCCGTCTTTTCGGATTATTAGTTACACTAATCGCCGTTTTCCTGACATTTAATAACATTTCCTTGGCGCAGTCGCGCCAGCAAAAACCTGATACGCCGCAGGGCAGCGGGAAAAAAAATCAGCGTCCGGTTCCCAAAACTGAAGAAGAGCTAAAAAAAGAACAGGAAAAAGAACAGGAACTTCAACGGCAAAAAGAAGAAGAGAAAGATGCCGTCGCTCTTGACGATGTTATCGAAATCAAAACAAATGTCGTCAATGTTGACGCGGTGGTTTACAACAAAAAGACCGGACAGATTATAACCGGTTTGAAAAAAGAAAATTTTGCCGTCTTTGAAAACGGAGTGAAGCAGGAAGTAACGAATTTCGCCACGCCGGAAGCACCGATAACCGTCACTTTGGTCGTCGAATACAGCAAATGGTCGGAGCTTTTCGGTTACGACGGCGGTTTTAGTTCCGGCAAACTCGAAGTTGTTCGTCCGGTCGCTTATTTTCTTTCCAAATTTATAAAAGCTCCCGACGATTACGCATCGGTCATCGCTTTTGATATGCGTCCGACTCCGATTACGGACTTTACAAACGACCCGAATCGTCTGCGCCAAACGGTTGATATTCTGCTTCGCAATAGTCCCGCTTTTCGGGAAAATAATTTATTTGATGCCATTAAATTCGCGCTGGTCGGCGGCAAAGGCGATTCGGTTGTTTTGGAAAATTCAAAAGAATCAACCGCTCAGTACGGCGGAATGGTTGACGTTCAGGCGAAACGCCGCGCGATCATTCTGGTCGCTTCCGGCATTGATACTTTCAGCAAAACGAATTATGACGAAGTTCGTAAAATCATCCAAAATGCCGGAATTCCAATCTATATCATCAGCACCGGAAATCTTTTCTATAAAAGATACGAAAGTCAGCTTCCCGCCACCGACAGCATAAGCGGAATGCCCGGCAGATTGACCTTTCTACAGGCGCAAAACGCCATGAATACTTTTGCCAAAGAATCCGGCGGAAAACATTATCCGATGACATTTGAAGGTGAATTGCCGGCTTATTTACAGTCAATAAACGCTCTGCTGCGAAATCAGTACAGCATCGCTTACGACGCGGGCGAAAAACGCGAACCCGGCAAAAAATACAAACTCGACGTAAAAGTTGATGTAAACGGCGACGGCGTTTACGATGACAAACAGTTTGAAGTTCAGCACCGACCTTTTTACACAACGCCAAAAGAAGATAAAAAGTAAAAAATTACTTAGAAGCTGTTTGAAAACTCGAAAATTTAAGAAATTTAACCACGCGCTCAACACAAATTAACACGAAAATTTGTGTGATTATTAAATTATTCGTGTATTTTCGTGTACTTTCGTGGTTAAAAAATAAAAAATAAAAGTTTTCAAACAGCTTCTTAGAGTTTTTTCGCGGAAGCCCGCGCGAAGTTAGAGCCTTCTTGATCGTTTCGCTCTAATTTCGCGCGGGCTTCCGCATTGATCGTGAATTTTTATGAGCAAGAAAACTCATTAATTTTTGATGAGCGGTCAGAACCGTTGGCGGTAGCGAATGGTTAAACTCAAGCAATAAACGGTTTAGTTCTAATGATTAAGAGACTTCACTTAAACCACCAACAGCAGCCGATGATTCTGACTTTTATTCTCGATTAAATTTTTAACGCCGCCGAAACTAAAACGTCTGACAAAAAGTGAATACTTTTTGTCAGACGTTTTTGGATTTGTTTGACTTGTCTTTCTACTTTCCGCTTTTTTTAGCTTCAGCTTTTCTTTCTTCAGTGAATAAAATCGGCGAAACCGACGGACGATATTTATCGTTAATTTTTATGTACGCCTCATTTCGCAAAGTTCCCAGATATTCTTTGCGTTTGTTTGGAAGTATTTCGTAAGTCATCGCTTTTCGCACTTCGGATTCGTCAAAATACGATTCATTGCTGGCTTTCGTTCGCTCGTCAACGTGCAGTATTTCCATTCCTTCGGTAACTTCAATCGGGTCGGTAACGCCGCCGACTTTGACGCTTTCCAGCGGTTTGGCAAATCTTTGATCCATCTCTTTGAGGTTGACCGTTCCGACTTTTCCTTTGGTCGCGGCGACATCCGAACGCTCCGAATTTTCGACCGCGAGTTTGCTGAAATCCGCGCCGCTTCGCGCCTGCGCGACCAATTGTTTGGCTTTTTCTCTGACCGCCGCTTCATCGCGTCCGGCAAAACTCAGAAAAATTTCGCTGATCGAAAGGGATTCGGGTTTGGTGAATTTGGCTTTATTTGCTTCGTAATAACTTTTTATTTCTTTTGGTGACCAGCCGAAATAAACTTTTTGGTCAACTTCTCTCTGTAAAACCAAATCTCTGGTGATTTCTTTGCGCCAAACCTCACGAATTTCCTGCGGATCAACGCCGCTGCTTTCCATTTCTTTGTTTAAAGCATCGAGCGTTTTAATATCCCGTTGTTTCATAATTTCGGCGAGCCGCTCATTTATTCTCGACTGAACTTCCGAATCAACATCGAGGTCTTTGCCTTTTTGCAGAAGAAGTTCTTCGTTGATAATATTGGCGATCAATTCCGGCTGCTTTGCCTCTATTTCCGCCTGCGCCTGTTCGCGCGGTTTGCCTTCCGCAACGGATGCGTCAACCGCATCTTTCATTTCGCGTTTAACCCGCGAAAGCGTTACAACGCCGTCGTTGACCTGAGCGATAACTTCGTCAACGACCTTCATTTCGGTTTCCTGCGCGGAAATCGCTAAATTTGTCAAAAGTAAAACTGCAATTAAAAAAATTGCGGAGTTGAAATATTTCATTTTGTGTTCCTTTTTCTAAAAAAAAACTTGGATTGAAAATCTTAATCTTCTATAATATGTTTGGCAACTTGAAACTTTGATGCAAAAAAAGTTTATTAAGTTTCTTTCCGCTCTCAAAATAAAATTTGGAAAGAAAAACAGTTTGCGCTTTTCTTTAAATAACGGCTTATTCAGCTAAAAAATTATCCCGCAATCAATGAAAAAAAGATGTCCTAAATGCCAAATGGTGAATTTTTCACATTCGAAGGAGTGCGTGCGCTGTCGTTCGTGTCTGATTGAAGTTTCGACGCTGCGTGAAGACGGCGCGAAAAAATTCGCCTTGCAGCCCGGATTTTTTCAGCGGGCGATCATCTGCGTCGTCGTCATTTTTCTCACGTTGCTGGGTTTTTATTTGTCCCTGCTCTACACGTCTAAACCTCTCAGTTACGACGAAAAGCAAACGGTCGAAAAAGCAATTGATATTCTCGATGAAAAAGGCTTTTCCAGAGAAGTTTTTCTGCTCAATCATTTGACAAGTTTTCGCGGCAACGACAACTGGCTCAACGCTTCGACCAAATTTGAAAACGCTTACGCGGCGACCAATTTCCCGATTGAGATTATGACGATTTATCCCGAATTTTTCACCGATACGCTCGACGACACCGAACGCGCCGCCATACTTCTGCACGAAGCGCGGCATCTGCAAGGCGCGGACGAAAAAGAAGCGTATCAATTTGTCTGGCAAAACCGCAAAATTTTGGGCTGGACGGCGGAAACTCACGGTAATTCAATCGTTTGGAGAAATGTCAGAATGCAGACCAAAGAATTTGCGCCTAATTTATTTGGCTGTAATTGGAATCAAATCGGCGACTGCACGGAATAAAAATCCAAATTTTCGGAAATCGGAACTACTTCACCGCAGGTTTCGGGATATTTTCCAGCAAATTGCGAAATCCGCTCTCGTCATCAAAAATCATCTCGCTTTCAACTACAAAACACGGCAAACTAAATTGTAAACCTTTTAATTTTACGGCATCTTTTGCCGTCGTCAGCAGATTTTCGGCGTTATTTTCCCTCGCCGTTTCTTCAATTTTTTTTATATCTTTCCGGGTGTAAAAATGATGATCGGAAAATGTCAGCGCGGCTGCCAAATCAAAATTTTCCAGTCGCAGCAGCTCGAAAAAATTATTCGGATTTCCCAACGCGCAGAAAGCCACTGATTTTCTGCCTTGTTCATTATTTTTTATCATCCGTTTATCTTTTGAAATTTGCGGCGGCGCGCGAAAGTTTTCCAAATTTATCAATCCTGAGATTCTATTCTCGGAAACAAAAATTCGACTTTTCCGAGCATATTTTTCAATTTGCCGTTTCAAGTCAGAAATATCCGCGCACAAGTTCGCTCGCGTGATAACAATTGCGTCGGCGCGGCTCAAATTCTTCAACGGTTCGCGCAAAATTCCCGACGGAAGCATTTTTTTATTGCCGAACGGATTTGTCGCGTCAATCGTTACGATGTCCAAATCGCGTTTAACTTTGCGATGCTGAAAAGCGTCGTCAAGTATGAACGCCGTAATTCCAAATTTGTCGCGCGCCCAAATTCCCGATGAAACGCGGTTTGCATCGGCGACGACAATCGCTTTTCCCAAAAGTTTTCGCGCCAGTTCAAAAGGTTCGTCGCCCGCTTGTTTCACATCAGCCAAAATATTTGCGCCGTCGGAGACGAGAACGCGATCCTGCGAATTTCTGCGCCCGTAACCGCGCGAAATTACACAAACTTTTTCATTTTTTCCGGCTAAAATTTCTGCGGCAAAAGTGACCAGCGGAGTTTTGCCCGTGCCGCCGACCGTAATATTTCCGATGCTGACAACCGGAACGCCGAGCGAATGAGATTTGAAAACGCTTTTTTCATAGAGCGAATTACGCGCTTCGATAATTGTTCCGTAAAGACGACTGAACATATTGACCGATGTTTTCAAATCGGACGCTAAACCGTTGTATTTGCCGGTTTTAACTTTCGCGTTTAATTACTGTCCCGCTTCTTCGACAACTTCGATTTCGCCGTGCGTTTTCTTGAGAATATCAACGAGCGACGCGCCTAATTCTTCTAAAATCTTCTTCATTTTTTCGTCCGTCATCGTTTCGCTTTCGCCTTCAAACATTTTGCCGACATTGGCGACCGCAATTTCCGACGGCAGAACATTGACCAGCATAATCGTCAGCGTGCCGCGCAAATGAGACAAACAGCGAATGCCGCCGAACGCGCCGGGCGAAGCCGTCATAATCGCCGCGACTTTTCCTTTGAAAACTTCGACCATTCCGTAATTTTCGCTTTTGCGCGATGCCCAGTCAATCGCATTTTTCAAACCGCCCGGAATCGAACCGTTATATTCCGGCGAAGCGATCAAAAATCCGTCGTGTTCGCCCAAAAGTTTTTGAAATGCCAGCGCATTTTCACCGAAGCCGAACTTTTCGTGTTCGTCCCCGTTGTAAATCGGCATCGGATATTGATTTAAGTCAACGTATGTAACTTCCGCACCGGCATTTTTCGCGCCTTCTACCGCCGTTTTTACGACTCTTTTATTGTATGAATGTTCGCGCAAACTGCCGGCGAACGCTAGAATTTTCGGTTTTTTTGCCATAATAATTATTTCCGGTATTGCAAGTTTGCCACGAACGGGCAAAATTTCCAACCATCCGATGTTCGGTTGATTTGTAAAAATTAATAAAAAAACTTTGCGTCTTTGCGTTTTTGCGGCTTTGCGTTAAATAATGATTCAGAAATGATTAAATCTTTTCAAAAACTCAGTCCAAAAATCCACGAAACAGCTTTTATCGCCGAAAATGCGGTCGTCATCGGCGATGTCGAAATCGGCGCGGAATCGAGCGTTTGGTGCGGTTCGATTCTGCGCGGCGACGTTAATTATATTCGCATCGGCGCGCGAACCAATATTCAGGATGCGTGTGTAATTCACGTTTCTTCAAAAACGCATCCGACTGTCTTGGAAGACGAAATCACGCTCGGACATCGCGTAACTCTGCACGGCTGTTACGTGGAAAGAGGTTGCTTAATCGGCATCGGCGCGATTATATTAGACGGAGTTCGCGTCGGCAAAAACTCGCTCGTCGCAGCCGGAAGTCTGCTCACGCCGAACACCCAAATTCCGCCGCGCTCGTTAGTTATGGGAAGTCCGGCGAAGGTCAAACGAGAATTAGACGAAGATGAGATTAAAAATTTGGAAAGATTCTGGCAAAACTATGTGTCGTTGAGCCGGATTTGTAGAAATCAGCTTCCGTAAAACTTTTATTTATCATTAAATTTGTTTTCAATTTACAATTTCCGCGTTTAATTTATGAAAATTATATTGTCGGTTTTAACAGCCTTAATTTTGGCATTGTCGGTGGCGGCGCAAGCCGATGAATCGGGGAAAAACGAATTGAGCGTGTGGGGCGGATTTTCGCCCGATTCGTCAACGATTATCACCGGAACAGGACGCACCAAAAACGCGCGTTTCGGACTTTTGGCAGTGCGTTACGCACGGCGATTTAACAACAATAATAAGGTTAATTTGAAATATACGCTGGATTTAGTTCCATTGGCGATTTTATCAAATCCCGATTTTCGATTTATACAAACGGGCGCGAACTCTTTTCGGGTTGACGAAACGCGCCGGACTTCTTATGCTTACGGCATAATTCCGGTCGGTTTACAAATAAACTTTCGCCCGCGCAAAAAAGTTCAGCCGTTTATTGACGGCAGCGGCGGATTTGTCTATTTTAACAATCGAATTCCAACCGATGTCGGAACGCATTTCACCTTTACGGCGGATGTCGGCGCGGGCGCGGAATTTCGGTTAAAAAATGATCGCGCCGTAACCGTCGGCTACAAATATTTTCACCTTTCAAACGGAAATCGCGGTGAACAAAATCCGGGAATTGACAACAATCTGATTTATGTCGGTTATACTTTTAAGAAATTTTGAGCGTAAATGTCGTGATAAAGAGCAAAATTCAAAAAAGTCGAACCGCTCGGCAAATTCTCAAAATTTACGAATCAAAATCACACCGACGACGATCAAAAACGCGCCGATAATCCGCGCCGGATTGAGCGGTTTGACCGGAACGTCAAGCCATCCGTAATTGTCAATCAGCAATGTCGTCAGCATTTGCCCGCCGATTGCCAGACTGAACGCCAGCGCGACACCGACGCGCGGCACAATCGTCGCCATCACCGACACGAAAAATGCGCCTAAAAATCCGCCGATCCAGGCAATCGGCGGCGCATTTCCGGCGGAAATGAAACTGCTTAAAGGAATGCCCGTCAACAGGATACAGACGATCAGCGTCAGCGTTCCGACGGAAAAAGAAATAAATGCGGCGATGAGCGGACTGCCGGCGGATTCGGCGAGTTTACTGTTGACGGTCGCCTGCGTCGGCATCGCCATTCCCGCGAGAATAGCGAGAAAAATGAAAAAATAATTGTTGAAAAAAGTCATTTTCAAGTCGTGAACGACGGATAATCAGCAGTGAGTTTTAGATTTTATTCACTGTTATTCAGCATTAATATTTCTCTTTGTCCGTTTTATTTTCCCAATTTTTGAAAACCGTCAAACCTTCATCGCGCAGCAAATTAACGAGCTTCATCTGCCGATCTTCAAAATTTTTGACGATTTCTTCGTAAATAAATTGGTCGTCAAAGCCGACGTTCGCCGCGTCTTCGCGGGTCGCGGCGTAAAAAACCCGCGCCGGACGCGCCCAGTAAATCGCGCCCAGACACATCGGGCAGGGTTCGCACGAAGCGTAAAGGATACAGTTTTCAAGCTGGTGGCTCGCCAGATTTTCGCAGGCGTTTCTGATGGCGACGACTTCGGCGTGCGCCGTCGGATCGTTGGTTGAAGTTACCCGGTTGCAGCCTTCGCCGACAATTTCGCCGTTTTTAACGATGACCGCGCCGAACGGTCCGCCGACGTTTGAATCAATCGCTTTTTGCGCCAAACGAATGGCTCTGAGCATAAAATACTCGTCTTTTTCCGTCATATTTCAGGTTTCAGATTTCAGATTCCAGTTTTTCCGCCTTCAATTCGGGATTTGAATTCTGGAATCTGGAATTTTCAGTTTTTCGGTTTTATTTTGATCTCAAAAAGTTTTTTCCACTGCTTTCCGGTAACGAAAATTCTGTCGTTCTGCGCGTCGTAAGCGATCCCGTTCAAAGTATTTTCGCTGTCGCGCGCGACATCTTCGGGCGAAATTCCGCTCAAATCAATCCAGCCGAGAATATTGCCGGAATTCGGATCAATTCGCGCGATATAATTTTCCTTTCCGAGAATATTCGACTCTTCCGAATGCCAGATATTTGACCAGATTTCGCCTTTAATGTATTCGAGTTCGTTAATCTGCATCAGCGGTTTTCCGTCCTCGCGCAGAACTACCAATGAACGAATCGTCCGAAAAGTTTCCGGGTCAATGACGCGAATAACGTGAGTTCTGTCGGTCATAAATAAGTTTGTGCCGTCAGTTGTCAAACCCCAGCCTTCGCCCTGATAACTGAATTCATTCAAAAGTTTAAAAGTTTCAGCGTCGTAAACAAAAGCCCTGCCTTCCTGATAAGTCAGTTGATAAATTTTACCGTTTAAAACAGTCGTGCCTTCGCCGAAACTGTCTTTCGGCAGCTTGAACTGCTGAACGATTTTGCCGGTTTCAAGCTCGACTTTTCGCAAATCCGATCTGCCTTCCTGTCCTGTACTTTCGTATAGAAAACCGTTGTAAAAAAATAAACCTTCGGTGAACGCTTTCGGATCGTGCGGGTAAGTTTTGACGATTTCGTAAGTGTAAACGGGCAAAGCTGCCGAAGTTTTCGCCGAATTGGTGCTGGTTTTATTGACGGTTAAATTCATATTTGAACGCGCCGGTTTTTCGCTGCAAGCCAGCGATAAAAGAAGTAGAGAAAATACAAAATAAAAACGCATAAATATTTAATTTCAGATTCCAATTTTCAAATTCAATGTGGACTTTTTAATCTGGAATTCGGAATTTTCAATTTGGAATTTTTAACGTCCGATCAATCGCCTTTCTAAAATCTTCCGCCGACAGTTCGCGGACTTTTACGCCGTTGACGAAAATTGTCGGCGTTCCGTTGATGCCGTAAATTTTGCCGTCAGCCATATCTTTTTTAACATCGGCGGCGTATTTTTCGCTTGTTAAGTCTAAATCAAATTGCTTTTGATTTAAACCGAGATCGGCGGCATATTTTTTGAGCGAAGCCGCGTCTAAAGCGGTTTGATTTTTATACAATACTTCAGTGTATTCAAAAAACTTGCCCTGCGCGTTCGCGGCGTTTGCCGCAAGCGCGGCGCGAAAAGCGTTTTCGTGAATGCCGGTGAGAGGGAAGTCGCGCACGACGAAACGGATTTTGTCGCCGTATTCCGCCAAAACTTTTTTCAAAACCGGATGCACCGCCGAACACGCCGGACATTGAAAATCGGTGAACATTACGACCGTTACGGGCGCGGTTTGGCTGCCTTGCGACGGTTGGTTTTCCGTCGAAATATTCTGCACAAGCGGCGCGGGACTTTTTAATAAAAATTTCGCGTCGTATTTTTGAAAAAGCCGGTTTTCCAAATCCGTCTGCAATTTCAGACGTTCTTCTTCCGAATAATCGCGCAGTTTGTCGGTAATTTCGCGGGCAATTAAATCACCGGCTTCGATGTTTTGAGATTTGGCTTCCGCCGCCGCCAGCGAATCGTAAACTTTTTGTTCGAGAAGTTTTTGAATTTGATCGTAAATGCCGGCTTGAAATTCGTAAAGCCGCACTTTGTTTTTCGCTTCGTAATCATCAACCGAAATCGTTTTCCCGTTGACCGTCGCCAAAACGTCAAAAGGTTTCAGATTCGGCGCGTTGACATCTTTGCCGGACGACGTTTTGTATTTAACTTTTAACTTTGAAAGATATTCCGCCAAAGCCTTTTGTTCGGGTTCGCGGCGCAGAAAAGCGACGATTTGCGGGCGCAGTTCATCAACGGTTTTATCACCGACATTATCACGATTTGCATCGTAAACCACCTGAATTTCCTTTTGTGTCGGCGCGGGAATTTTGCTCGTTACGTCCGTTTCGACGAGTTTTTCAGCCGTCGTTTTACGCGCCGCCGCTTCGGTTTCAAATAAAATTTCAGCAATCTGCTGTTCGAGCAGCGATTTGCGAAGTTCGCCCAAACTCACCGGCAGATTATTGAAAACTTCGGCAGCTTCGGGCGAAAGGTCTCTCGCGGTAAATTTTTGCCCGTTTGCCGTTGCCAGAATTTCGTCGGATTTCTGAGCGAATGATGTGAAACTAAAAATCAATAAACAAAAAATTGCTGTAATAAATCTCATAAAATCAGTATTTGTCAGGGTTTTCCCGCCGAAGTTTTGTCTTCAAATTTAATCAAATCCCGTGAAACTTTAACGGCTTCCGTTTCGCACGGTTCGCCGAAAATCTCAGGATGAAATATCTTCGCCAAAATCTCAACGCCGTCCACGACGCGCGGCGCGGGGCGCGAAAAATACGAAGTCGCGTCCAACGCCCAAATTTCATCGTTTTGAAACGCCGGAATTTCGCTAAAATCGGCGGGAAATTTCGTGTTCGGCAATTGCCGCAAAATATCTTCGGTGTAATAACCGCACGGAATCAAAACCATAATCTCCGGCTTTGATTCGATAATTTCCCGGTAAGTTGTCGTGACGGATTTTTCGCCCGCTTCGCCCAAAAGACAAATTCCGCCCGCGATTTCAACCTGTTCCGGTGTCCAGTGTCCGGGCGCGAACGGCGGTTCGAGCCATTCGAGCATAAAAACGCGCGGAGATTGTTCAATTTTTTCTGTTTTTTGACGGATTTCATCAAGACGATTTTTAAGATTTCTGACAACTTCATCCGCTTTTTCAGAAACGCCGCACAATTCGCCGACGGTTTTGATATTCTCAAAAATGTCGGCAATCGTATTCGGTTCGAGCGACACGATTTGTGCATCAGCGGCGTAAATTTTCGCGGCTTTTTGGACGATTTTGTAAGAAACGGCGCACACGTCGCAAAGTTCCTGCGTGATGATCAAATCCGGTTTCAATTTCTGCAAAAGTTCCGTGTCCAGATCGTAAATCGAACCGTGTCCGTCAAGCTGCGAGCGAACGGCGTGGTCAATTTCCGCGCTCGACATCGTTTCGTGCGAAATGCGGCTCGCCGTCAAATGCGGCTTTTTTTCAATGTCCGCCGGAAAATCGCATTCGTGCGTTACGCCGACGAGATTTTCTTCTAAACCGAGCGCGCAGACGATTTCCGTCGCCGAAGGAAGAAGCGATGCGATCTTTAAATCGGATGTGTTTTGCATATAGTTTTAAGACGTGAATAGTAATTCGTAATTCGTTTTGAAGAAAATTGATTGTCAATTATCTTTATGAACCATTTATAGTTGTCTATAATCGAGTTTCTTGACGAATTACGAATTACTATTCACGCTTTTACTCCGTGTAATAAACTTTCAAGTCTTTTTCGCCGGTAATCAGCCATTTTCCGCCAAACTTTTGAAGCTGAAGCTGCGTTTGAACTTTGCCCGACGAATAATTATCATCACCTTCAAAATTCCATTCTTTGTCAAAAACGGCGGTCGCGCGCGTTCCCGAATTGTCAGGCGTAACGCGCAGATTGCTGATGTTCATTTCGATATTGTAAAATTTGCTGAAAGCCCTTTGTTTGTCTTTTCTGACAGCATCCAAACTCACGTTTTTCTTATTATAATAATCAATCGTATCGGCGTAATTGTTGGTGATGGCGTTCACATTTCCCGATTCGGTCGCTCTTTTCCACGCGTCAACTTTTTCCGAAACCTCTCTCCGAACCTGTTCGGGATTAAAATCCGGCGCGGGCGCGGCGGTCGGAGTCGCGGTCGGAGAAATTGTGGGCGTTGCCGTCGGCGTAGGCGAAGTTTCTTCGGGCGACGGCGAAACTTCCGCGTTCGCGTTTGTTTTCGGCGCGGAATTCTGATTGACCGCGACTTTGTTGTTTTTATTTTGCACCGTTTCGGTTTTACCTTTTCGCAGGTAAAGCCACGTTCCGATTGCGCCGCCGAACAGCAAAATCATCACAAACGCCGTCAGCGCGACAATTGAAAATGTATTTGATTTTTTAATTTCCGGCGGAAATTCCGAAATTTGCGTCTGACGGCTTTGTTCCCAATCGCGCGAATTTGACTTTTCAATCGGAATATCGAGCCGTTCAACCCGGCGCGGCGAAACAAGCGTTTCCGAATCGGTAAACGCGATTGTCGGCATTTCCGTGTCGGCGTTCGCCTCTTCAACCAGCGGCGTTCCGTCCTGAAGACAAAATTTGAGCGTGTCATCGGTATATTTTGTTTGACAATTCGGACATTGTTTCATAATTTTTCAAAAAATTATCAACTTCTCTATGATAATAAACCGAAGCCGCTTAATAGTAAATATAGCACTGATATTGACTTTATTTTTGTCCCGCTGCAACCTAATCCGAAATTCACCGCATCTTTTCAGCAAACGAATACAATTTTTCTGCTTGAATTTGTTTTGTATCCAAAAATTTATGGGAGAGTTTTTTATATGACAAAGAGAAATTTAGCTGATACTTTTCGCGTAACATCGCCTTGTTCTCAGAATTGGGATTCGATGAAGGGTAACGACAGAGTGCGGTTTTGCGAGCATTGCGATTTGAGCGTCAATAATCTTTCGGAAATGACGCGCAAGGCAGCGTTACGTTTGGCGCGGCAGTCAAAAGGCGGAATTTGCGTTCGCTATATAAAAAATCCGCGAACTGACGCGCCTGTGTTTTCAGATAAACTTTATCAAATCGCGCGGCGCGTTGGCGTTGCGGCAAGTGTTTTAAGTACTTCGCTGGCAGTTTCAATCGTCGTTTACGCGCAGGACGGAGCTTCATTCACTAAACTTTTAAACGAAAAAAATGAAACCTCCGATGTTTCCCAAAACAAAAGCGTTAAATCGAAAGAAACCAAAACAGCGGTTGTTTCAGGAATTGTTACAGACCCGAACGGCGCGGTAATTCCGGCGGCGAATGTTTCTTTAATTGACGAGAATAATAATCAAAATCAAAATACTCTGTCAAATGAAGAAGGAGTTTACAAATTTAAGGAAGTTGCGGACGGCGATTATAAAATCAAAGTTGAATCATTGAATTTCAAAAATGCGGAAATTACCGGCATAAAAATAAAAAACGGAAGCGATTTTGAACATAATGTATCTTTGGAAATCGGCGATTTGAACGTAGCCGTCGGCGGCGCGATGTTTGTTGATTATGAGCAGCCGCTGCTTCGTTCGGTTTCCGAAAATGAAATTGATGAAGTAAAATCGCTTCTCGCCAAAGGTGCGAACGTTAACGCGAAAGACAAAAATTACAGCGGAATTACATCTTTGTTTGTCGCTGTTGAAGAGGGAAATACAAAAATGGTCGGGATTTTATTGGATTTCGGCGCGAAAGTGAACGCTCGTGATGATGAAAAACGAACGCCTCTAATGAGTTTGGATGATGACGCAAAACCCGAACTTGTCAATCTGCTCATCAGCTACGGCGCGAAAATAAATGCAGTTGACAAGGAAAGAAATTCAGCATTAATTCTTTCCGCAAATTCGGTTAATGCCACAGTCTTGCAGTATCTACTGAATCACGGCGCAAAATTAAACGCTCAAAATAATGACGGACAAACAGCTTTGATGAATGCCGCAGAAGACGATAATCTGGAAAATGTCAAAATTTTATTGGCGGCAGGCGCGGATGTCAATTTGAAAAACAGCGACGGTGAGACGGCTTGGAGTTTGACTTCTGATGATGAAATCAAAAAACTGCTCGAAATTTACGGCTCGTCGGTTCAAGCTGAAATCCATCCTTAACTTATTGAAAAACTTGTCGGAAAAAAATCAACCGCAGATGAACGCGGATAAACACAGACAAATTGAAATTAAATCTGTGTTTATCCGCGTTCATCTGCGGCTACAAGTCCTTTAATTATTCAATTTAGAGTTTTGATATTTCCCGCAAGATCAAATCGCCCGCCATTTTGCCGGACAGTAAAACCAGCGGAATGCCGCCGCCCGGATGTGTCGCGCCGCCGACGAAATATAGGTTTTCGATGTCTTTGGCTTTATTTGGCGGACGCAGAAAAGCCGAGAAAATTCCGTTTGACGAAACGCCGTAAATTGAACCTTTGTTGGCGCGATATTTTTTTTCAAAATCTTCGGGCGTGATTATTTGCTCGAAATCTATCGAGTTTTCCAAGTTTTCCAAACCGAAATTTTCCAATTTTTTTACAATTAAATCGCGGTAAGATTTTTTCTCTTTTTCCCAACTAATCGCTTCGCTTGTATAAGGCGCGTTTACCAAAATAAATAAATTTTCGTGTCCGTCCGGCGACTGCGTTTCGTCGGTTCGAGAAGTCGCGCAAACGTAGATTGTCGGATTTTGC
This sequence comes from Pyrinomonadaceae bacterium, assembly GCA_965218105.1. GTDB lineage: Bacteria > Acidobacteriota > Blastocatellia > Pyrinomonadales > Pyrinomonadaceae. The sequence continues at coordinate 306,193 of OZ244585.1, read as the reverse complement.
GCCGGACGTTTCTGATTGAAAATCGCTTCAAATTCAGCTTTGTAATCGTCCGAAAAGAAAATGTTATGATGCGCCAATTGCGGAAATCGCTTTGTTGTTCCCAACAGCAGAACAAAACCGCTGCACGAAGGTTCGGCTTTTTCGATTTTTTTGTTCGAGAAATTTTTTCGCGCTTTTTCGTCAATCAAATTTCGATATGTTTCCACCGCGTCGGAATTGGCGATGACGAAATCACACGCGAAAACTTCGCCGCCGACTTTCACGCCGATTGCTTTTCCGTTCTCGATCTCGATTTTTTCGACTTCCGATTCGGTATAAATTTTCACGCCGAATTCCTTTGCCAATTTTTCCAAAGCTTTCGGAATTTCATACATTCCGCCCTTGACATACCACGCGCCCAAACCGAATTCGACATACGGCACAAGCGCGAAAGTCGCCGGCGTTTGGAACGGCGACGAACCGTTGTAAGTGGCGAAACGATTGAAAAGCTGGCGCAATTTGGGCGACTGAAAATAGTTTCGATTGTGTTTGTCGAGAGTTTTCAAACTGGAAATGGCGAGCAAATCTTTGAGATATTTCGGGCGCAGAAGTTTTGGCAAATCATTTAAACTGTGGGCGAGAAAAGTTTTTTCGGCGATTTCGTATTTTCTTTTCGCATCGGCGAGATATTGGCGAAAGTTTGCCACGTCGCGCAATTCCAATTTCGCAATTTCCAGTTCGGTTTTTTGCAAATTCGTCGAAGCGTCAAATTTCGCGCCGTCCGCCCAGAAGTAACGACAAATCGGTTCGAGCGGAAGAATCGTCAAATAATCTGCGATACGGCGTTCGGCAAATTCAAAAAGTTCTTCCAAAACGTGGCGCATCGTCAGCAAACTCGCGCCCGTGTCGAATTTGTAACCGTTCGATTCGACAAAATTGACTTTTCCGCCGACATTTTCGTTTTTCTCCAAAATTGTTACGGAAAAGTCTGATTTAGCGAGTCTGATCGCGGCGGAAAGTCCGCCGATTCCCGCGCCGATAATGATTACTTCTTTTTTCACGAGAAAATTAAAGAACAATTTCCAATTTGTTTACGCCGATTCAGTCAACTTTTCCGCGTTTTTCATAGTATCATAAACGCGAATCTGTTTTGCCCAGCCGAATTTCTCGAAAATGCGAATCGTAATCCAGTTCATATCGAACTGAAACCATTTCAAACCGTGGCGCGCCGACGACGGATAAGCGTGATGGTTGTTGTGCCAGCCTTCGCCGAAGGTCAAAATAGCGACAAACCAATTGTTTGTCGAATCGTCATTCGTTTCAAAACGCCGCTCGCCGAAAATGTGCGAAAGCGAATTTACAAACCACGTCGTGTGCCAGCCGACAACGACGCGGACGAAAACGCCCCACAAAACCATTGACCAGCCGCCGATGGCGTAAAGCAAAAAGCCGGAAAGAATAATCGGAACGAGGTAATATTTTGCCAAAATGACGTGAAATCTATCTTTTAACAAATCAGGAATATATTTTTTAAAAGTCGCCGCGTCGTGATCCTGCGCCGTTCCCATCACGACCCAGCCGATATGCGCCCACCAAAAGCCCGGACGTGTCGAATGCGGGTCTTTATCGGTTTCCGTAAAAGCGTGATGAAGCCGGTGCGTCGCCACCCATTTGTCCGGCGCGTCCTGCATTGACATCGTGCCGAACGCCGTCAGCGTGTATTCGAGCCATTTCGGAGCCTTGAAACTTCTATGAGTCAATAAACGATGATAGCCGAGTCCAACGCCGAGACTGCCGACGATCCAGTTTCCGATCATCATCGCCGCAAAGTTTTTCCAGCTGAACGTAAACAATGCCGCAATGGAAATAAGATGAAAAGTTGTCAGCATAAACAGATTTCTCCAGTTTATGCTTTCGCGTGTCTGCTCTAATTCGATAACATTTTGCATTTGGTAAATTTTTTGATAACTATACTTTGAACGCTTCAAGCATAGCAGACGCGGCGCGGGACGTTCGTAATAGTTGTGTAAGAATATCGTGAGCTTTATTTGACGGTTTCGCTGAAAAAAAATTCCGTTGATTTATAAAAATATTTTATTCTTTTGTTTAGTATCAGTTGGTTATCGGCATCACAACCAAATCGGCGCGAAAAACACTTTTTAACCGGAAATTGTTAAAACTTATTGCTTTTTTTTACGCGACGGGTGGGAATTCCCGTTTTAACTCGTCTATAATGCTCGCATATTTTGGTGCCGCATCGAAAATAATTTCAAGATTTTAATCGTTGTCGGCAGAATACTCAATTGCGAAACAATTTATCGCTTTCGATTAGTAACTGATGTTACGCAATTGGACTGGAGCGCAATCCGTTTCGGTTGCAATGAGCGCGAGAGCGCGAAAATGCGTTTCGATTACTTGCAATTTGAATAAAAGCGAGCATCTTTGCCGTTTCAGGCGGCATTGCAACCGGGACGGATTGCGCTCCAGTCTTTTTCTCCATTTTGCGTAACATCAGTTAGTAATTATTAACAATAAAAAAATGGAAACAGATTTTGAAGCGCGCGCCGCTCAGGTGAAGCCGCGTCAGCCGATTTATAAAGTTTTATACTTTCAGGTTCTCGTCGCAATTGTAATCGGCGTGCTGGTCGGATTTTTATTCCCCGAATTCGGCACGAGTTTAAAGCCGCTCGGTGACGCGTTTATCAAACTGATAAAAATGGTTATCGCGCCGATTATTTTTCTGACCGTCGTGTCCGGCATCGCCGGAATCGGTGATATGAAAAAGCTCGGTCGGGTCGGACTCAAAGCCCTGCTTTATTTTGAAGTCGTCACGACGTTCGCCTTATTTATCGGCTTATTAATAGTCAAACTCGTGCAGCCGGGCGCGGGCATCAACGCGGACGTTTCGACGCTCGATCCGAAGGCTGTCGAACAATACACGAAAGCGGCGCAAACCGGCGGCGGCGCGTGGGATTTCCTGCTTCACATCATACCCGACACGGTTTTCGGCGCGTTTGCCAACGGCGAGATTTTACAGGTTTTATTTTTCGCCATACTTTTCGGCATCGCCCTGACGACACTGGGCGAGCGCGGCAAACCCGTCATCAAAGCGGTTGACGTGACGGGCAAAGTTTTTTTCGGAATTATTGCGATTATTATGCGCGTCGCGCCCGTCGGCGCGTTCGGCGCGATGGCTTTTACCATCGGCAAATACGGCATCGCCACTCTGCTTCCGCTCGCCAAAGTAATGGTGTGCGTTTATGCGACCTGCGCGCTTTTTATCGTCTTCGTGCTGGGAACGATTGCGCGGCTCGCCGGATTTTCGATTTTCAAATTTATCAAATTTATCAAGGAAGAAATTTTAATCGTCGTCGGCACTTCGTCGAGCGAGTCGGTGCTGCCGCGAATGATGGCGAAGCTCGAATATCTCGGCTGCTCGAAATCCGTCGTCGGTTTGGTCATTCCGAGCGGTTATTCGTTCAATCTCGACGGAACTTCAATTTATCTGACGATTGCCGCGATTTTTATCGCGCAGGCGACGAACACGCAGCTTACCTGGGGACAGGAATTGACAATTTTGCTGGTGCTGATGCTCACTTCCAAAGGCGCGGCGACGGTGACGGGCGGCGGTTTTATAACTCTCGCGGCGACTCTCGCCGGTATGGGAACAATTCCGGTCGCGGGCATCGCGCTGCTGCTCGGCATTGACCGTTTTATGTCGGAAGCCAGAGCTTTTACAAATTTGATCGGAAACGGCGTGGCGACAATTGTGGTGGCTAAATGGGAAGGCGAATTTGACGCGGCGCGCGCCGCTGCGATCTTGAGCGGAAAAACTTTACTGCCGGATGCGACTGACGGCAAATTCGATACGGCGGCGGAAGCGTCTATTTAATAAATTTTAGAATTTGCAGCTTTCACGGATAATTCTGACTCTCTGATCTTTACTTGAGTGAGTAAGAACCGGCAGTCTCGCCCCGACTTCCGGTTTCCGGCGATGAACTTTCAAAAGAACCGGCATCAAAATTTGTTTCCTCATCTAATTTTTGAGCCGTTTTCGGGTTCAACGACAGCAGAATGTGATATTCGTTTCGCATTTCCTCTTTTTTGTTTAGTTTATAGAGACAAATTCCTAACTGATAGTGAATGTCGGCATCACTCGATCTTATTTCAGCGGCGCGGCGAAAAACATCCTCCGCCGCCGCGTAATTTTTGAGACCGTTGAAGGCTAATCCGAGACTGTAATACGCTTCAAATAAATCAGGATTTTTTTCGACAACTTCTTTGAGAATTTTGACGGAATCCTTAAATCTGTCGGTCGCCAGATAATTCATCGAGATAAAAATTTTAGTTTCGCTGTTTTCCGGGTCAAGTTTCAACGACCGATTCAAGTTTTTTAGCGATTCGCCGTATTTTTGCCGCCCGTAAAGCGCGTAGCCGAGTTGGTTGATAAAACGCGGCTGGTCGGCGGCGAACCGAATCGCTTGACGACTGAGTTTTTCGGCTTTAACACGATCAATATTGTCATAATTATAAGTGATCGCCGCATTATAAAGATTTTCCGCGACACGCATCCTTTCAGTTTGTGACAAATCGCTGATTTCAGCGTCGGTCATACTTTCGGACGGAATATTTAAGTTGGAATCGTCGTTCTTCGGCAGCGGCGGCGGCGCGGCGGCGGAAATAATCCCGTTTTGTGCGCTGATCGTCGGATATTTGTAAACCTCATTATTTATAGGGACAAAAACACCAGACATCGGTACAACCACGGAAAATAATATCAAAGCGAAGGCGGCGGGCAGATTGCTGCCGACAGTTTTCAGTTCGGTTCGGGCTTGCGAAATTTGTTTTGCCAACTCTTCCGCTTTTGCCGTCAGCATTTGCTGATCTTTTTTCAGATAAACCGCGCCGGCGCGCAGCAAAATCAAAAGCTGTTCGATGTCGCGTTCGATCCGGCGGCGTTGGCTGCCGATTCGGTTGATAAACTGCGTCTGTTCGGCTTTGATATTTTTGACGGCGTTTTCATCTCCGTCGAAATCCACGTTCAGCCGTTCCCGCCATTCGAGAAGTTTCGGAATCGTTTCATCATCAATTTTATACACATCACGCAGCCGGATTTCGTCAATTTCCGCCGCCGTTTTAACGCCCGCCGCCGCCAGCATTTTCCGCTCCGGCGCGGTCACGCCGGATATTTGAGCGTCGGTTATCTTTTTTGAACGCAAATATCTGTAAAATTCGCGGCTGGAAACATCCGCTTGCAGCGATTTCAATTCGCTGACGCTTTTGCGCTGAACGCTCTGATAAGCGGCGATTTTACTTCTGATTTTGACCAAATTTTCACCGATTACCGGCGGAACTTCGGCGCGGTTTCGCTGCTTTTCGATTTTTTCCAGCTGCTGTTGACTGGAACTAAGCATTCCGTTGATCGGCTGGCGGACGGACGCGTAAATATCTCTGAGAAAAACGATCAGACAAAAAGCCATAATGATGCCCAGCATAGATGACGCGCCGACTCCAAACATCCAATTCATAAAAAGCAGGGCGAAAAAATGTGCGGCAACGACGAGATAAGCCGTCTTTCGACGTTCGCGGCGGGCATCAATCATTTCCGGCGAAGGCGGCACCCGCGCGGGCGGCGGTAGTTTGGCGGGAAGCGTATTCTGGATGCCGAAACTGGCGATTAAATTTTCGACGGTGAAGATATTAAACGGCTGGTCGCCGCTCAGATGCTCGCCGGAAGTGATGAACGGGAACAGCATCAAACCGGTCTGCATTTCGATTTCGCACCACGGGCAGTCTTTCAATTCATCAAAATAGAGATGTCCCGGATGCAGACCGCACTGTTTGAGATTGCGCGATAAATCTTCGAGAGCTTCGATCCATTCGCTCGGTTCGGGACGGTCTTCGGTCAAAAAAGCCCGCTCAAACATCAGCGCGACGCGCGGCGAAACGGCGGCGAGCGGCAGCGTTCCGGGCGGCTGCCGAACATTTTTTATCGCCGCGTTGTCGCCGTAAGCGAAACGATATTCGCGGATGCAGTCTTCGAGCGATTTGTCTTCGTCGCCGAGATAATTTCCGGCGAACGGATGTCTGCCCAAAAAAAGAAGCTGAAAAATAATCACCGCCAGCCCGAAATTGTCGTGTTTGTTTTCGCGTTCGATTTCGCGCAGATTTACGCCCTGCAATTCCGGCGCGAGATGCGTCGCCACGCCGACTTCACACGGGTAGCGCGATTCATCGGTTTTGATGCTGTAACTGTCGCAGTCAATTAATTTGACCGTCCCGTCGCGCATCACGACGCAGTTGCCGTGATTGACATCGCCCATTATATGCGCGTCGCGGTGCAGAATGTAAAAAGCGCGCGCCAGATTTGCCGCCGTATGCGCGAGAAAATGCCACGTCGCGTCGGGAAAATAAACGCGGCGGCTTTTCAGCGAATAGAGTTCGTGAATTTCTTTGGCGTTGATGTTCGGCATCAAAAAACCGACGATTTTTCCGTCGGGCGCGTCGCGCAGCACGTCAACGACCCACGCGGCGACTTTCAACAACCGTTCGTTTTTATGCGCCGCCATCCAGAGCAGTTTTTCGGCTTTTTCTTCCGTCAGCGGTTCGTGATAAATTTTGGCGACCAAATTTACATCATCACAAGCGTAAACCGTCCCTTCGCCGCCGCCGCCGCGCCGTTCGGACAATGTGTAAGGTTGATTTTGACCGTCATAAAACACTGACATAATTTTAAATTCCAGATTCCAAATTTCAGATTCCAAATTAAAACCAAAAGACCAAAAAGACCAAAAAATCCAAAAACCAAAAAATAAAAATCGCGCTCTCGCTTACTCGCGGATTTCCGCCGTGTGACGCGAAGCTAAAACAATCGTTTTGTCGTCGTCGGTTTTCTCATTTATTTTGGGCGATGCGAGAAAATTTTCGAGTTTCTCGTTTAATCCCTCGATGCCGTTTCCGTTTCTCAGCGGCGCGATCATCGGCATTAGAAAAGGCTCGTGCGGTTTCATCGTTTGGTAATTGACGGCGACGGCGAAAATGCCGTCGGAAAATAAAATCAAATCTTCAACGGCTTCCGCGACAAACGCGAACCGCAGCCGTTCGCCCGCCGTCTCGTCGGTGACGAAATCGGTCATATTAATATATTCCGATTCCGCCGGTTCGATGCCGAAACGATAACTTTCCGCCGCGCCGCTCGCGGAAAAAACCGCCGCGCCGTCGCCGATTTGGTAAAACGCCGCGCCGTTTTCACCAGCCACCGCGCCGACGAAAGTCGTGGCGAATTCGCGCAGCGGCTTTTTCTCATTCGCGGCGACACCGGCAATCTTTTCCTGCAAAAAACCGATCATTCGTTTTCCGAATTCTTCCGTCATTGAAGCGACCGAAGCGTTTGCGGACTTTAAAAACTCCGCCGTCTGCGCGGCGAAAAACTCACAGGCGATTTCCGCCCCGCGCTGTCCACGCGCCGCGCTGCCCGCGCCGTCGGCGACGGCGGCGATCAAAACCTCACCATTCGCGGTTTCAATCCGGCGGCACAAAAATCTGTCCTGACAAACCGTATTTTGGCTGACGTGCGCCGCGCCGATGACCGAAGCCCGCGCGACGCGCCATTTTCCCAACTTCATTAAACGTCCGCCCACCCGTAAGGTTTATAATCGGGAATTGCCACCGTTTCGCCCGGCGTTGACCGCGAAACATTTTTCAGCGATGCCGACAGCCACAGGAAAAACTCTTTGAAGCGCGCGCCGTTTAATTTCAGCGGTTCGCGCACGGCGATCTGCCGCAAAACGTCAAAATCAGCGTTCTGAACGCCGAGCGCGAAAAAAGAATAAGATTTGCTTTCTTCACCCGCCCGAATGATCTGCGGCAAATGCTTCCAAGCGTCAGTCGGCGCGCCGTCGGTCATTAAAAATATCCACGGGCGAAAAAGTTTGATGCCGTTCGAGCGCAAAATCTCTTTGCGCTGTTTCAGAAGCGTCAGTCCGCGTCCGACGGCTGCGCCGAGCGGCGTATCTCCGGCGGCTTCGAGTTTGATCGGGCGAAATTGATCGGCGGTGATAAAATCCTGCATCACCGCGACGGGTCCGAACGTGATGACGGCAATTTCGACGCGCTTCATACTCAGCGAATCGCTGAAAAGTTCCTCACGAAATAAATGCAATCCGCGATTGAGTTCTTCAATCGAATCGCCCTGCATCGAACCGGAAGTGTCGAGCAGCAGCACGCAAGGACAGCGCGGTTCGGGATTTTCAGCAAATTCGGCGGCGGCAAACGGCTGTTGTTCGTCGTAGTTGTAAGTTTGGTCGCTCATAATCAATATTTTATTATGATAAATCTAATCAATCTCAAAAGGCAATAAAATTGTTCAAATGTAGTAAAATTTTGGCGTGTTTTTTGATATTCCGCTTTTAGTTTGAAATGTAATTATTTTCTTTCGGAGTTGATAAACTAAACTTTTAAATTCTAAGTAAGTGGACAAAATAATTTTTGCAATGGAGCGCGGACGCTCCTGTCCGCCAACCACGCGCAGCGACGTGTGCGGCGTTAAAAACACCCGCGCAACGCCGACTTAGAGCGATGTCGGCGGACAGGAGTGTCCGCGCTCCGGCACATTAAAATTATTTTGTCCACTTATTAAAATAAACTTTTAAGTTGTGAAATTAAAAATATTTAATGGAATAATTATAATTTATGGTCGCTGAGAAAATTCAGACAGACGCTTTGATTACCGATTGGAGCAAAATTCCGATGGATAAAACCGCCGAAGGCATCGAACGGCAAATGGTCGTCGGCGAAAATATGATGCTGTGTCGTTTTCGCTTCGCACCGTTCGTCGTCACGCCCGAACACAGTCATCATCACGAACAGATGACTTTGGTCGTCAAAGGCAAAGTGAAATTTACGATCAGCGGCGAAGAACATATTTTGCAGGCGGGCGACGTGATTCATTTTCCGCCGCACAATCGGCACGGCGCGGCGATGCTCGACGAAGAAGTGATTTTAATTGATATTTTCTCGCCGCTTCGGGAAGATTTTCTCGGTCAAAAAATCGTTGAAAAAGCCGATAATCACCAAAATTAATCTTCGCGCAGACCGAAGACACGCGGACGATTGTGATGGCGAACGAAGAAGTCGTTTTATCGCCGCCGTGGTCAATCCGTATGGGCGTTGGCACGTCGAATTACAGTTTCGTCTGGGCGATGGGCGGCGAAAATTTGGATTATACCGATATGAATGTGCTGGATATTTGCCAGTTAAAATAATTTCAAATTCAACATTTACGAAAATGAAAACGATATTTTTGCTGACTCTGACGATGTTAACAAATTGTTTTTCCATCAATATCACCCCGCAATACGGCGAAATATTCGGGAAGATGTCATCATATTAACGCCGTCTTCGACCGTCAAAATCAAATATTCAGCGCGTCAGAGCTTGAAGCTGATATAAAATGATCGTTTTAATTTCAGATATGCGGATTATCGGCGTAGAATCAGTAAAGTAGTCAGCGCGAACGGCTTTGGCGGCGAAGTTCAGGCAGAAAATGAAACATCTTCGACGTTTGGAAAAGTTTCCGCGCTCGAAGACAAAATTTTATAAGGAGATAAATTAAAAATTATGGACGCAACCACAAAAACACAAACGAATCCGTTACGGGAACTCGCCGCTTACGGGCAGTCGCCGTGGCTCGATTATATTCGCCGCGATTTGTTTACGACGGGCGAACTGAAACGTCTGATCGAAGAAGACGGTTTGAAGGGAATGACCTCGAATCCGGCGATTTTCGAGAAAGCCATCGGCAGCGAATATTATAAGGATTCGATTGCCGAACTCGCCGCCGAAAAAGATTTGGACGCGACGGCGATTTACGAAAAAATTGCGATTGAAGACATTCAGCGGGCGGCGGACGCGCTGCGCCCGGTTTACGACGAAACGAACAAGCGCGACGGCTATGTTTCGCTGGAAGTTTCGCCCGCGCTCGCCGACGAATCCGCCGGAACGCTCGAAGAAGCGCGGCGTTTGTGGAAAGCGGTTGATCGCCCGAATCTGATGGTCAAAGTTCCGGCGACCGCCGTCGGCTACGCGACGATTCAGCAGCTTATCAGCGAAGGCATCAATATTAATGTAACGCTGCTTTTCTCGCAGGACGCTTACGCGCAGGTTGCCGAAGCCTACATCGCCGGACTCGAAAAACGCGCGGCGGAAGGCAAAGAACTGGCAAGCGTCGCTTCGGTCGCCAGCTTTTTCGTGTCGAGAATTGACACGCTGGTTGATTCGCAAATCGAAGAAAAATTGAAAACGGCGAGCGGCGAAGAAAAAACGCTGTTGGAAAGTCTGCTCGGCAAAGTGGCGATTGCCAACGCGAAAATGGCTTATCAAACTTACGAAAAACTGTTTTCGGGCGAACGCTGGGAAAAATTGGCGGCGAAAGGAGCGCAGACGCAGCGCGTTTTGTGGGCTTCGACCAGCACGAAAAACCCGGAATTCCGCGATGTTTTATACGTCGAAGAGTTAATCGGCAAAGATACGGTAAACACGATTCCGCCGAAAACGTGGGACGCTTTCCGCGATCACGGAAAATTGCGGAAAAGTCTGACGGAAGATGTCAGCGGCGCGAAAAAGACGCTCGCCGATCTGGAAAAAGCGGGCGTTTCGCTGGACGCGGCGACCGATCAATTGCTGACCGACGCGGTTAGATTATTCGTCGAACCGTTCGACAAAATGATCGCGGCGGTCGAAACGGCGATTCAGGCAAACAAGAAATGAGTTTCAACGCTTTGAAACCGCGAATTTTCACGGCTTACATCAAAGAAAATCCCGTTTTCAGCCGTCAATTTCGCGGTTTCATTTCGATTTCTACATTCGCCGAACGCGTACCGCGCTCAGAATCGGTTTTCCCTGAACCGCCGTGAAATCAATCACAATTCCGTGATCGGCGGTTATTCTGAATTTTCTGGTGAACGCCTGCTGAAAACCGATTTCTTTCGCCAAATCCAGTTTTTCAAGCAGCGTTTGCCCGTTGATATTCACATCGAAAACGCGCTCGTTCGGTTTTTCAAATTTAGTTTCGGCGAATTTTAATTCGACTTCGTAAACGCCTTGCGGCACGTCGAAACGATAGGCGGTCAGATTTTCCCGCATCGTTTGAAATAGCGGATCGTCGGCAGTGTTCAGCACATTGCGGTCGTTTTGCAAACCTTCACCGGCGGGCGTACTGTCTCCGATATAGCCGAAACCGCCCGTTTTGTAAGGTTGATCGGCGAGCCAGACGGTTTTGCTTGCGTCAACGAATTCAGCGTTTGAACCGACGTTGACGGCGATTTCGTTTGAATTGACGGTGACGAGGTTATAAAAAATTTCCGCCGCGTCGGTGATCAGAGAATTATTTTTCGCGCCCTGGGCGACGAGCGAGTTTTTTTCGTCCCTAAAAACAACTTCCCACGTCGCTTTGTGAAGTTCATTCGGTTTTTGTCTGCCAAGTGAAATTCCATTGCAGAACAGTTCGACTTCCGCCAAATTTGAATAAACGTCAACCTTTTGCGCGGCTGCATCAGTTGCGGCGCGATATTTCCAATCCCGCGCGGCGATGTGCAGAACGGGTTCACTCGACAAATTCGCCTGATAAAAATAGTAAACGTCTTTCGGCTGGCGGTCGAAAGTGACCAGACCTTTGTTGTTGACGTGCGGCATATTTTCGCCGCGCAGTTCCGCCCCGAAATCGAAGGCGTTCCAGAGCGCGCTGCCCGCAATAAACGGTCGCGCGTTGATTTGCGCGAGGTAAGATTCGTGCAGTATTCGCTGATATTCGGTCGTCGAATCGAAACGGCGCGGTTTTGTCGAATGCAGGCGCAAATCGCTGTTGCCGCCGTATTCGCTGATAATCAGCTTAAACTGGTCGTTGACGAATGGGGCGCGTGGCATTCGCAGGACGCGGACGTGCCGCCCGCGTATCTCTACGCCTATGCGGGAACGCTGCGCGACGCGCTGGTTTCCGGGTTGAATCTCGACACTTTTCAACGCCACGCCGACAAAGTGGCGATGGCGAATCCGGCGCAGTTAATTAACACGATTCATTCGCTGTTTTTGGCTTACGAAGATAAATTTATCGTTACGCCGAATTATCACATTTTTGAAATATATATGCCGCACACCGGAGCAACCGCCGTCCGCGCCGAATTCGCGTCGCCGCAGGTTTCATTTTCGCGTTTCGACAGCCAGAAAAAGGAGACGAAAGCCAATTTGTGGGGCTTAAACGGTTCGGCTTCGGTCAACGGCAAAACCGTCACTTTGACGGCGGTTAATCCCGATGTCAAAAATTCGCGCCAGCCAATTTTCGGAAATCTTCCTGCCGATTTCCTGCGGCGAAGTTCCTTTTTCCCAATTGCTGAAATATTTATTGCTCTGCGCTGAAACATTCGAGCAGGCGAGAAGTAAAAAAAGAAAAAAAGCACGGAAGAATTTGAAATTTTTTTTATAGTTATTCATATTTATACTCCAAAACTCAAATAACCTTTAAAAGGATTTAAATTTTATCTGTCGGAGAGAAGCCGCCTAAAATAGTTGATTTAACCGTTTAACTGAATTAGAAAATCATATATTTTTCTTCAAAACAAGCAAGTTTTTCGGTATTTGGAATCAATGAGGTGAATTAATATCTGATGTTACGCAAAATACATTTTTTTCGGGCTATGCCGCAAATCAAATTCATCTGCGTAACATCAGTTAATATGTAAAAAATAAATTATTTTAAATTAAATTATTTAATTGCCGTCGGCAACAAAACTAATCCGCTTTATTTTTGCGCGGCGGAGCGGTGGATTTTCGGGTGATTAAATAAGTCGGAATACGAATTCCGACACCGCTCTGATTGGGTTGTTCGATAGTTGTCATTAGAGCTTCAATCGCGCGGCGACCGATTTCGACACGCGGCGAACAAATAGTCGTCAGCGGCGGATCGGACAGAGCGGCAAAAGCGATGTCGTCGAATCCGATGATCGAAATATCCTGCGGAATAGTTAGTCCGGCTGATTTGAATTCCTCCATCGCGCCGAGTGCCATCATATCGTTGGCGGCAATCACGGCGGTCGGCAATTCGGGCAAATCTAAAATCTCATTTGCCGCCCGCTGACCGCTTTCGATTCTAAAATCGCCCTCGTAAATCATTGAAGCGTCTCCGTTTGGCAGATGTTTATTAATTGCGCTGATGAATGCTTCGCGCCGAATCATTCCCGAATGAATTCGACTCGCGCCGGCAATATGAGCGATTTTTTGGTGTCCGAGCGATACCAAATGGCGGACAGCTTCGTTTATTCCGGCGGAATAATCCAGAGTTATATTGCTCATATATTCCGTTACAACGCCGAGATCGTTGAAGACGACGCGCACTTGTTTTTTGACGAGTTCGTCTATCAAGGCGGGTTCGAGTTCAGCGGTCATCAAGGCGACACCGGCGACTTTCAATTCGATTAAACGCCGCACATAATCAGCCGCCCGCCGCGCGTCGTAATTCGTATTAAACAAAATTACGTTATATCCGTGATCGAACGCGGCTGATTCGATGCTTTTGACGAGTTCGGGAAAAAAAGGATTACAAATATCCGAAATCAGTAAACCGATGATATTACTTCGCCCCGATGCCAAAGAACGCGCGTTGGCATTCGGGTAAAAGTTGAGCTTTTCAATCGCTTTCAAAACTTTTTGGCGAGTTTCTTCGGCGACATATTTGGTTTCATTGATAACGTGGGAAACCGTAGCAGTGGAAACTGCCGCTTCACGGGCAACGTCTTTAATTCTCATAACAATTAAATAAGTTTATAAAATAAAATTGAAAAATCAATAACTATTTTTACGCGAAAATTGTCATTGACACAACTTTTATTTAAAATTTACGGCAATTTAGTTGACTGTACAGAGTTTAAAAAAAAGAGTTTTTTCCTAAAATTTACACAAAAATTAACTTTTTACCGGACAAGTTCAAAAAAAGATGTTACTTTTTCAACCTATCCTGTTTTAGAAAGTTGTTTTACCTTTTAGTTAAACTTGTGATCGTTTTGAGTCTGAACCTTTCGTAAAGGTTCTTTTATTAAAAAAGTCAGTTAAGCGGTTTACTAATAAAATTTAATTTGCTCTTATGTAGTTATTTGTTGCCTAACAATTGATTTAACCTGTGAACGTCAAACCAACCGGCAGGAGTTGAAAAATCATTGATAATTGCTAATCACAGAATACTAATTTACAGTTCATAACTATTAATTGGTCATTCCAATTATAAGAAAATAAATAGTTTGGATGGCAAACATTATCAAACCAACAAAGATATAAGTAGATTATCTGGAGGAAATTTATGCGGTTAACTCAAACTTTTATAATTATGCTCCTCTTAAGTTTGGCAGTATTCGGTTGACGGCGGAGAAAACGTGGCAGCCGCTCTGGGACTTCCGAGTTTAACTTCCGGCGGATTACCGCTGTTTAATCTCAGCAACGATGGTCCGAACGCCTTTGCGTCCATCGGAACGGTGAAGAAAATTATCCGGGCAATTTGTCGGTCAAAGTCGTTTACACGCTGACCGAAAACAACGAATTGAAAATTGAATATTTGGCAAACAGCGATCAGGATACGATTATCAATTTGACGAATCATTCGTATTTTAATTTGAAAGGCGCGAGTTCCGGCACGATTGCCGATCACGTTCTGCAAATCAACGCCGACCGTTTTACGCCCGTCAAAGACAGCGGGGCGATTCCGACGGGCGAACTGAAAAGCGTCAAAAACACGCCGTTCGATTTCACCGCGCCGACGAAAATCGGCGCGCGCATTAACGATGAAAATGAACAGTTGAATGTCGCCGCCGAAAATCCGAAAATCGTCAATGAAATGGCGGCAATTATGAAAAATCAACACGTCGAATCGGCGATTTGGTATGATACTAGCAAATAAGGGAAGAATTTAACCGCCGATGAACGCAGATGGACGCGGATAAAAGAAATTTTAAAAATTGATTTAAAAATCTGCGTTTATCCGCGTTTATCGGCGGTTAAAAAATCTTAAATTGAGCGTTTATTTAATTGATGCGAAAAGTTTTACGAGTTATTTATTTTTTCTGCGCCGCAAGTTTTCTGCTTGCCGATCAAGCCTGTCAAAAATCAGTTTCGACTGATCAAATTGTGCAAAACGAATCTCAAAATCAGCCCGCGCCGAAAGAGATGATTTTGATTGACGGCGGAAGTTTTCAGATGGGCGCGAGCGACGGAATGCCGTTTGAATCGCCGGTTCACGCGGTCGAAATCAAATCGTTTTTGATGGACGAACACGAAGTGACCGTGCGGCAGTTCGCCGAATTTGCGGAAGCGACGAATTACCGCACCGACGCGGAAAAATTCGGCTGGTCGGGCGTTTTTAATCAGGAAACAGGCGAATGGGAAAAATCCGACGGCGCGGATTGGCGACATCCCGACGGCGCGGATTCGACGGCGAAGGCGGACGAACCCGTCTGCCAAATTTCGTGGACGGACGCGAACGCCTACGCAAAATGGGCGGGCAAGCGTTTGCCGACCGAAGCCGAATTTGAATACGCTTCGCGCGGCGGTCTGCAAAATAAAAAATACGCGTGGGGCGACGAACTCGCGCCGGACGGAAAGTTTATGGCGAACTACTGGCAGGGCGATTTTCCCGTCAAAAACACCGGCGCGGACGGTTTTTTGCGCCGCGCGCCGGTCAAAAGTTTCCCGCCGAACGGTTACGGTTTATACGACACGACGGGCAACGTCTGGGAATGGAATTCCGATTGGTATGCCGATGATTATTACGAAAATTCGCCAAAATCAAATCCAACGGGCGCGGCGAACGGCGCGGAAAAAGTGATTCGCGGCGGCTCTTTTTTATGCGCGGGAAATTTCTGCACGAATTACCGCGTCGCCGGCAGAAGTCATTCGACACCTGATTCGGGATTGAATAATCTCGGATTTCGCTGCGCGCGCGATGTTCGGTAAAAGCGTTGAAAATAATGTTTTGACGATTAAAAGATTTGATTATTCACGCATCTTTCACGATTGAAATTGAAACAAATATCTCGATGCTCCGTTTTATGTGATTAAAGTTTAGGGATTAATTTTCAAAAATAAATGATGAGAAAAAATATATTCGGTTTACTTTTCGCTCTGTTCGCCTGCGTCAATATTTACGCGCAGCAATTGTATATGCCGCGCGATGTGAAAGCGGCTTTTGCGAACGGGACGCGCGCGGCGGACGGCAAGCCGGGCGCGAAATACTGGCAGAACACCGCCGTTTACAACATCAGCATCAGCGTCGCGCCGCCGAACCGGACGGTGACGGGAACTGAGGAAATCGTTTACAAAAACAACAGTCCGAACGCGCTCGACAACATCGTTTTTCGGCTGACTTTGAATTCACACGCGCCGGAAGCGCCGCGTGAAGAAAGGGTGGAAACCGATTATCTGACTTCCGGCGTTCACATTGATGAATACCGGGAAAATGGCAAAGTCAAAGATTGGCGGCAGAGAAAAGGCAACACCGTGCAGGGATTTAAGCTGGATAAAAAACTGGCGGCGGGCGATTCGGTTAAACTTTCGTTCAAGTGGCATTACGACGTTTCCGTGCAGAGCGGGCGCGAAGGCGCGATTGACCCGACGACTTTTTTCATCGCTTATTTTTATCCGCGCGTCGCCGTTTACGACGATATTGACGGCTGGGACACGCAGAATTTCACCGAAGGTCACGAATTTTACAACGATTTTTGCGATTATAATTTCGCCGTTACCGTGCCGAAAAATTTCGTCGTCTGGGCGACCGGCGATTTGCTGAACGCGGACGAAACGCTTCAGCCGAAATTTGCGGAACGGCTCAAAAATTCGATGACGAGCGACGACGTGATTCACATCGCCACGCTCGACGAACTGAAAAACAACGCGGTCACGGCGCAGAAAGATGCGGTAACGTGGCGATGGAAAGCCGACAACGTGACGGAAGTCGCGCTGGCGTTGAGCGATCATTTCATCTGGGACGGCGGCAGCGTCGTCGTTGACAAAACCACCAATCGCCGCGCGAGCGTGCAGGCGGCTTACAACTCGGAGGCGAAAGATTTTCAGAAAATGGTCGAATACGGCAAACACACGCTCGACTGGACATCGAATAATTATCCGGGAACGCCGTATCCGTATCAAAAAACGACGATGGTGCGTGGTTTTGCCGATATGGAATATCCGATGATGATTAACGACAGTTCGCAAAAAGACCCGAATTTCACCAAGTTCATCGCCGAACACGAACTTCTGCACACTTGGTTTCCGTTTTATATGGGCATCAACGAGCGGCGTTACGGATTTATGGACGAAGGCTGGACGACGGCGTTTGAACTGCTGATCGGCAGAAACGATTTCGGCGACGAAGCGGCGGACAATCTTTTCAAACTTTTCCGCGTCGCCGGTTGGATCAAAACGCCGTCCGCCGACGGCGATATTCCGATTATCACGGCGGGCGACGCGCTGACCGGAGCGGGTTTCGGCAATAACGAATACGGCAAAGCCGCGCTCGGCTATCTGGCGATCAAAGATTTATTGGGCGACGCGCTGTTCAAAAAATCGCTGCACGAATTTATCAACCGCTGGCACGGCAAACATCCGCTGCCGTGGGATATGTTCAACAGTTTCAACAGCGCGTCGGGCAGAGATTTGAACTGGTTTTTCAACAACTGGTATTTCACGAACGGCTATATTGATCTGGCGGTCGGAAACGTCGCGCCTTCGAGCGACGGCTACGCGCTGACGATTCAAAACATCGGCGGTTTCGACGCGCCGGTTGATGTCGTCGTCAAATACGATGACGGCACGACGCAGACGCTGCACCAAACGCCGGAAATCTGGTTTGCAAATCAACAGCAGGCGATTGTCAATATTCCGACGAAAAAGAAAATAAAATCGTTGAATTTGGACGGCGGAATTTTTATGGATGCCGACGAAACGAACAACGGATGGCAGAGATAAAAGATGTTTACAATCTGAAATGAAATTTTTGATAACCGTTTTGACCGCGATTTTGTTGACTGCCGGCGCAAATTCTAGTTTTGCGCAATCTGCGCCGAAAAATAATCAACCGGTTTCGCTGATTGACAACGGCACGAATTACACGCTCGACAACGGCATCGTGACCGTGAAAATTGATAAAAGTTCGGCTTCGATTATTTCGTATAAATACAAAAATCTCGAACTGCTCGGCGCGATGGGAATTGACGGATTTTGAAAACTGCCCGCGATGCCGCTCGATTTCGGCAAAAAACGAACGGCGGCGATTTTGCTGAATCCGTCGGCGAATAAAGGGACGCGCGCGATTATTTCCTGCAAATTCGAGTATGACGGCGACGAAAAATCAGTTCCGGCGGACATTGACATTCATTATTCATTGGGGCGATGCGGATCGCGGTTACTGGCAGGAAAAAGCGGTTTCCTTTGACGCTTCAACGATGAAATCCGGCACGAATGTTCTGCGGTTAATCGTCCCCGCCGGAAATGTGATGAGCGGCGTGGAATACGATTATCTGCGGCTGGAATTGGACGAAAACGGGAAGTGTGAAAATTGAAAAGATACAATTGCAGAAGCCCGCACGAAGTAAGGGCGCAGGAATGTCGCCCTTACTTCGTGCGGGCTTCTGCATTAAATTTCTGTTCACGGCGTTTTTTTTCTGTTCACATTTCTCTGTTTTTGCACAGGATTCAAAAATCGCCACTTCGCCCGTCATCAACCAGCCGACAGCCGATTGATGTTTCAAAATACAAACTCAAAAAAAATTACGACAACGATTTCAGCAAAAATCAGAAAATCGTCTTTGAAAAAGATTTCATCAAACATAACGCCGACGGCAGTTGGACGCGAACGGGAAAACCCGCCAAAAACGCCGAATGGATTGCCGAAGGTGCGGGCGGCGTGGATGTCAAAAACGGGAAACTTCGCGCGTCGCCCGTGTCGTTTGATAAGGACGGAAATCAAATTTCCGGCGCAAAGCGTTCGCATCTCGTCATTTGGAACAAACAAATTTTTCCCGAAAATTTTCTGCTCGAATTCGAGATGAACCCGAACGATTTGCCGAGCGGTTTTTTCAGCGCGACCGGAAAAAACGGCGAAGATATTTTCGATTTGAATCTGCCGCCGAGACTCGCCGATTACAAAAATTATCACAGCGGCGCGATTGCCGATTATTCCGATTCGTATTTCAGCCGCAACACTAAAATCGAAAGTCTGACCAACCGACTGCGAAAAAATCCCGGCTTCAAACTCATCCCCGAAGGGCGAAATTTAACGACCGGCGCGACCGATAAACCCTTTCACATCAGAAACTTAAAGTTCGGCGGACATATCGAAATGGAAATTGACGGCAAAGCGATTTTCAAATGGAACGATACGGAAAAACCGCTCGGCGCGGGACGCATCGGCTTGCGTTCGATGGAAGGCGTGTCCTTGATTACTTACGACAATTTTAAGGTTTGGAAAGTAACATCGAAATAATCTGTAAGTTCACGATTAATTTAAATCAAAATTTTGTTTGAGATAATTCTTCTCGACATAGAGTTTATAAAATAAATTTAGACCTAAGAAGTTATTTGAAAACTCGTTTTTAGCGGATTTGTAACCACGAATCCACACTAAAAAACACCAAATAAAACAAAAAAAACAAATTTCGTGTTTAGTAGTGTGCTTTAGTGGTTAAATTTCTTCTCATTGTCGAGTTTTCAAACAGCTTCTAGATACAACCGGAAATTACTTCAGGCGCATCTTTGTAATTGACTTCACAGAAATTCAAGAAAATTGTCGGTAAAATCGGGAGGTTTCGGATGCTTAAAAGATTCGTTTTGATATTCTTCAGCGCATTTCTTCTGGTGATTAATATCGCCGCGCAGCAGGATAAAACTGACCGGCAGACTGCTGACCGGTCTTTGCCGGAGGAATTAACGAAACCGCCGCTCGACAGCCGGTATTCTTCGGGCGCGCGACCGTTTAACGATGCGGCAGCTTTTAATGCGTATTCGGTAATAATCGGACAGCCGTTTCGGGCGGAAGTTAACGCGCGTTTGGTGGAATCCAAATCAAACGGAATAAAGATAGTATCCGAATATCACGGCATTGCCGCGCGAGATTCGCAGGGTCGTGTTTTTCGTGAACAGCTCGCCTCTCCGCAGGTTCCTGACGCGGACGGACGCGGTGCTGCTTTTAACGCTCACGCCGTCTCCGTCGTTGATCCGCTCACCAAAATAGAAACAAAATGGGACGATTTGAGCAAGGTCGCTTATCAATCTGCGCCGACTCAGTTTTCTACGATTCGGCAGCCGCTCGACAGATGCGAAATGGATCAGACGGGTTACACCGCCGCCCGCAATTATCCGAACGATAAAAATCAGCGTTCCGAAAGTTTGGGCGAACGCGTGATTCAGGGAATTTTGACGCGCGGATGCCGCGTTTATACGCTTATTCCCGCCGGTTCAAACAATGATAAAAGTTCGTTCACCATAATTGATGAGTCGTGGACATCGCCCGAATTGCGCGTCGTTTTATTGCATATTCGGCGCAATCCGAACGGTGAAGACGAGATTACACAACTCGACAACATCACTCGCCGAGAGCCGGATGCCGCGATTTTTCAGCCGCCGCCGGATTACCGCGTTCTCGATCCGAAGGGAAAAGATTTGCCGACCGCCGCCTTGAACGCGGAAAAAATTCTGCATCCAAACGAGTTTATCAGCCCGATTGCCATCACTCATCAAGGTGATTCCATTGTTATGACGATTGACAGCCCGCGCCCGCTGCAAGTGGCGGTTGACTTTCTGCGATTAAAATACGGGTGGAAAATTGATTACGAAGAGCCGCCGAATATTGCCGAATTAATTGAGGCGGGGAATTCAAAATGGTTTAAAGCGGAACAGATCAAGCCTCGTCCCGGAACTTTAATGATGGCGGGCGGCAGTTTTCAATCCGAATACGCGGAATCATCTGGCGAAGCCGACGGCGGCGGACGGCGAAAAACAAATTTTAGAAAAGATCGTCGCCGACTACAATCGCAGCGGCAATCCCGGAAGATACGCCGTGCGGCAGGAATCAAACAATCGTTTTGCCGTAGTCGGCGTTTCATTCAAAGATACAGACGGTCAGGACAAAGATGTCGTTTCGATTTTGGACACGCCGATTTCAATTCCCGCCGAACGGCGCAGCGGTTGGGACACAATCGAATTGATTCTCAGCGAATTATCCAAAAAAACCGGCACTTCGGTCGAACATTTTGGTATGGCGGATAATGGTTTGATGCAAAGCAGAGTCGTCGGCGGCGGAGAAAACATCCCGGCGCGAACGCTTCTCCTCCAAGTCATCGGTGAAACAGGAACGGCGAGAAATTGGGGATTATTATATGACGCAAACAACGGCGGATTTTATGGATTCAACACCGGCGGCTATTCAATTGCGTCCGCTCCCCGATAAAATCGGTCACTTTATCATCCTATAAAAATTGTTGAAAAGATTATTTCAAACCGAAAAAATATATTTCCAAATTTCAATCAAACACGATTTACGAATCAGACCCGAATATCAAAATCGAAGTTCCTGATTTGAACTGAGTTTAATAAGAGTTATGTGCTAGTTTAGGGTTTTAGCCTGTATGTAATATAAAACCCTAAATTAAGTTCAACAACCGAATATTTCAGACACCTTCAATCTCAAAACTTTGAAGGTAAATACCGTTCGGGGGAACACTGGCAGTTACATTTCCCGGTAATTGACCGAGTTCGCCGTTTGCCATCACTGTTTTATCAATTAGTCCTTGAAGTTTGTTAATTAATATTCGATTTTCGCTGACTCTCAACCAAACTTTGCTCTCCCAATTGCGTTGGCTGTCTCTAACCAGAATGAAATATCCGCGACCTTCCTGAAATTGAAGTTTGCCCGTAACCGTCGCCTTGATTCCTTCGGTTTGCTTTTTAACATTGGGCGATTCAACATTCTCACTATTTTTAATTTCAACTTTATTTCCAAAGGAAGTTTGCAAATTTACATTTCGCAAAGTTCTGTATTTGTCCCACCATTTTTTGCCGTTGCCGTCAATCGCTTTCTGAATCGCACTCGTTAAAATAGTTTTGCCGTCGCCGTTTGCGCCGAAATTGTTCGCCCAAAAGACTTTAGACGCTTTCGGCGCGGTTCGCGCGCCGACGTTTTTTATCCAATCGGGCAAATTGTCAGAATTGGAAATGACTTTTGTTTGCGCGGTAACTGTACTGAAAACGGCGCACACGATTAACGTCAAAATTAAACTGAGATTGAGCAAAGCGCGCGTAACGAAGTCGTCCCGACTGCCGTCTCGGATGCGTCCCGCTTCCGAGTCAGAATTTTCGGCGCGTTCGAAGTCGTGAGCGCGAGACGCACTCACGACAGCAGTCGGGACGACTGCGCTGCATCGGGCGCGAACTTTCGGATTGCTTCTGAATATTTTCTTCATATTTTTATTTTACTTTAGGGAAGGGCAATTTTCTGCTATTATATTTCAAGTTAACCGCTTTACCAAACTAAACACTTTGGCTTTCCGAGAATTATGAACATTCGATTTTCTGTCTGTTTTGCCGTCTTTTCGATTGCCGCGCTGAATTTCGCGTTGCTTTTTAGTTTCGCTCGCGCCGCCGATGTTCTGCCGCAGGTTCGCGTGACGAAAGATTTTGATAACGACTGGTTATTTTATCAAGATTCGGCTGAAAATGCTGAAAACACTGATTTTAACGACGCGGCGGTTACACGGGAATGCTCAACGTCGCGCGAAATTCGATGAAGCTGTATTTTATGCGCGACCCGAACAGACAGGTGGAGCGAAATCAAAATAATGTCGAATCTTTTGCCAGACGCGAACCTTCATTGCTGCAAATCGTCGAAGTTGATCTGGCGAAACTTTTCGCCGACAGCGCAGCGGGAAAATTGAAATCCGCCGATTATTACCAGCGCGTTTGCGGCACGACTCCGCCGGAAATTAAGGCGGGCGGCGATATGGCTCTGGACGGCGATGAAACACGGGTTTATTTTCGCGTCGGACGCGACGAAGCCGCCCGCCATCTCGCATCCGGCACGAAAATCGAACCGAATTTCGGTCCGCGAAATATGGGCGCGGGACTTTCAGGAATCGCCGCGATGAACGTCAAAACCGGCGAAATCAAACACGTCGTTTCGGTCGGTTTTCAAATCGGGCATATTCAGACGAATCCGTGGGTTCCCGGCGAAATCGTTTTTTGCTGGGAAACCGGCGGCAAATCGCTGCAGAGAACTTGGACGGCAATGTCCGACGGCAGCGGCTTGCGCCCGCTTTATCCTGAATCAATTTACGAATGGGTGACGCACGAAGCCGTGATTTCCAAAGACGAAGTGGCGATTGCGATTATGGGACATCGCCAGATTCCAAACAGCACGCTCAAAGTCGCCGCCGAAACGGAAGTGAGCGGTGCAAATCCCGGACAGGACGCGGCTTGGGGACATTCGGGAACGCGCGAAAAACCAACGGGATTGGGCATCGTCAATTTGCGAACGCGCGAAATGATGATCGCCGGACAAACGCCGTCGGGCAGCGGTTTGTGGCACGTTTCCGGTTCGCCCGACGGACGTTTTGCCGTCGGCGACGATTTTTCGCGCAGCATTTATTTGATTGACCGGCATTCAAAAGAGATGATTATGCTTTCAACCGGACACAAACCGACCGCCGCCGATCATCCGCATCCGACGATGAAACCCGACGGAACGGAAATCGAAATCCAATCGGCGATGCTTTCGGCAGACGGAAAATCTATGAATATCTGTATTATTCCCGTGCCGGAAGAATGGCTGAAACGCAAATATTAACTGATGGATGTTACGCAAAATATATTTTTAAGGGTTGCACCCGCCGATGTGCGGAAAGGCTGTGCCTTTCCGTGTATTACTTCCAGATTTCTTGAGGCTGCGCCTCACTTTAGCGATAAATCGAGGCGCAGCCTCTAATTTTTGAGGGGATTCTAACGGAAAGGCACAGCATTTCCGCACATCGGGCGGCATAGCCGCAAAGACTCAAATCCTTATGTAATTTGAGTTTAAAAATTGTAAGGGCAACGGCTTGTTCCCCGCCCGTTCTTTCTCGATGATGAACCAAGTCGGGCGACCACAAGGGTTCGCCCCTACAAAATTTATATTGAAATGGGGATTGATTGGCGCGGGCGACATCGCCAAAAAGCGAATCGCGCCGGCTTTGCGTGATTTGCCGAACTGCGAATTAGTCGCGGTTTCGCGCCGACGCGCCGAACTTGCCAAAGAGTTTGCCAAAGAATTCGGGGCGCGAAAATGGTATGCGGACCGGCGCGATTTGGTCGCCGTTTTGAATCGCGGCGCAATCGAAATTAAAACTGAAAACGGCGAACGCGGCGAAAACCATCCGCCGCATCAAAACTTCCATCAACCGCTGATCGAAGATTTCATCGAAGCGGTTTTCAATGATCGTGAGCCGCTCGTCAACGGCGAAATCGGCAGAACGTTTACTTTAATTGAAGAGAAAATTTACGAGATAATGTAATGCTTCGAGGACTTTATTTTAATATTGTAAAGAATTTATTGAGAAATTGTTAAAAATCTTTTGAAAAGATACCAAGATTGATGGAGTTCCGCATCATACAAAATATGAAAAATATATTAACTCTCAAAATTCTTCTATTTTTGTTTTTTATTCCTTGTTTTTCTCAGCCGTCGAAGGCACTTTTTGTTGACCGACAAGCAAAGAAATCCGTCAAAATTTCCAATAAAGATAAGGCTCAGATAGTAAAATCAGTTTTATTGGACTTTGATTTTCTCAATGCCCATTTAATTCCAAATGAAAAGGTATTATCCGATCATCGTCGCCGGAATCACGTTCGTCGTCGGCTCTCTTTTACTGCGCGAATCGAACGACGTTAAAATCTGGGAAGAAGTCGGTTTAGAGCAAACAAAATCAACGCGCGACGCGGCAAACGATGTTTGACTAAACCGGCTGAAATTTGTAGATTGTGTAAGCCTTTCGCGCAGGCAGATTGCCTGCGCGAAAGGCTAAATTAATTTATCCAATGTAATCGGCAAATCACGAATTCGTTTGCCGGTCGCATTGAAAACCGCGTTCGCAACCGCCGCCGCCGCGCCCGTGATGCCGATCTCGCCGATGCCGTGTAAGCCGAGCGGCGCGTGTTCGTCCGGGATGTCGTTGTAAATGATTTCGATTTTCGGAATGTCGAGATTGACCGGAACGTGATATTCGGCGAGCGTCGGGTTCATTATTCTGCCCGTTCTTTCGTCGAAAAATGTTTCTTCGGTCAGAGCCATTCCGATTCCCATAATTATTCCGCCGCGAAATTGGCTGACGGCGGTTTTCGGATTCAAAATCGTGCCGCAGTCGAACGAGCCGAGCCAGCGCGAAACTCTAACTTCGCCGGATTCTTCGTTGACTCTGACTTCGCAGAACTGCGCTCCGTAAGAGTGCATCGAGTATTTCATCATCTCCAGCGGCGCGGCGGAAGATTCTTCGACTTCGACGTAATCCTGCCCGACGCGTTGCAAAATCGCCGCGTAAGTTTCGCCTTTTGACCGATCTTTTTTGCTGAAAAGTCCGCCGTCTCTGGCTTCGATTTCTTCGTATTTCAAATTTGCAAGCGGCGAATCGTAATCATCTCCGGCGAGTGCGAGCAATTCCTTTTGCGCTTTTTCGATTGCCGCGGCAACCGAAGCGACGACGCTCGCGGTTTGATTCGAGCCGCCGGCGAGCGGCGATTCGGGCAAATTGCTGTCGCCGTATTCAAACGAAACTTTGTCAATCGGCAAGCCTAATCTTTCCGCCGCGTGTTGAATTTGCACCGTTGCCGTTCCCATTCCCATTTCTTGCGCCGCCGCCGCAACGACTGCCGTGCCGTCCTTTGAGATGCGGACGCGAGCCGTCGCGGGCATTCGATAATACGGATAATAAGCCGTCGCCACGCCCTGCCCGACGAGCCATTTACCGTTTTTTTGTGAGCGCGGCGGATTGTTTTTCCAGCCGAATTTCTCCGCGCCGCTTTGATAAGCGAGCGTTAAATTCCGCATCGAAAATTCGGTGTCTTTGGTCGGGTCTTTTTCCGGTTCGTTGATTTTTCGGAGTTCAACCGGATCAATTTTCATCTCAAGCGCGAGTTCGTCAATCGCCGATTCCAGCGCAAAAGTGCCGGGTGATTCGCCGGGAGCGCGCATAAAAGTATTGGCAATCGCATCAAGATTGACTATTTTTTGACCCAAAAAGATATTTTCCGCCGCGTAGAGATGCCGCGCCGGAAAAGTGAACGGTTCGGTTTTTAATGCGCTGTGTTCGGTCGTCGTGGTCGTGCCGCTGTGAATCAGCGCGGTCAATTTTCCGCCCTTTTCCGTTCCCAAAGCGACGCGCTGTTCGGTAACGGTTCGCCCGCCGACGATGCGGAAAACGCCTTCGCGCGAAACAGCAAGTTTAACGGGACGCTTGGCGACTTTCGCGGCGAGCGCGGCAAGCGTGGTGTTGCTCCAGCCGCCTTTGCCGCCGAAACCGCCGCCGACAAACGGCGCGATGGTTTGCACTTGTTCGGGTTTAAGCGAAAAAATTTCGGCAATCGTGTTTTTAGTGCCGTAAACAAACTGCGTCGAATCAAACAATGTCAAACTGCCGTCGTCGTTCCACACGGCAATTGTCGCGTGCGGCTCAATCGCGTTGTGGTTGTAGCGCGGCGTTCGGTAAATATTATCAACGGAAAATTCAGCCGCTTTCAAAGCCTTTTCCGCTTCGCCGATTTCAATTTCCGACGGTTCGCCTAAAACATTATCCGGCGTTTCGGCGTTTTCTTTGAGCGCGTCAAACGAAACGTCGGGTTCTTCGACATCATACTCGACACGCACACGCGAAGCGGCGTATTCCGCCTGATCGAGCGTTTCGGCGACGACAATAGCAATCGGCTGACCGTTCCAATAAATTTTCTCGTTCTGCATCACCGGCGCATCGCTCGCCGCCGCACCTTTGGTTTGCCCGGTCATATCAAGCAACGGCGGATCATTCAACCGCGGCGCGTTTTCGGGCGTGATAATGCTCAATACGCCCGCCGCTTTTTCCGCTTCCGACAAATCAATATTCGTGATTTTGCCTTTCGCAATCGTCGAATAAACGAGCGCGGCGTAAGCGATATTTTCCAATTTGAATTCCGCCGTAAACGCCGCTTCGCCTTTGACTTTGAGCTGTCCGTCGGCGCGGCTGAACGGCTTTCCGATGTAGCCGTGTTTATGCTGAATCAGCGGATCAACTTCTTTATCGGGCATAAACTGCACGACCGTTTCCATTATTTTCTGCATTACACTCATAATTTTTATGACGAATTGTGGGCTTGTCCTCGTCCGTTCTTTATTGTAAGGGCGACGGCTTGTCCTCGCCCGTTCTTGAACTTCACACAAGCGCGGGCGACCACCAGGGTTCGCCCCTACCAATTATTTCGTCGAACCTCCTTTTTCGGTTAATTCATTTAAAACACTGACAATCGTACGTTTCGCCAATTCGATTTTGAAATCGTTATGCCCGAAACCTTGCGCATTTTTTAGTTCCGCTTCCGCCGCTTCTCGATAGTTTTCTTCCGTCGCTTCGGCGTTTTGCAAGAATTTTTCCGCCTTAAACGCCCGCCACGGTTTCGGCGCGACTCCGCCGAGCGCGATTCGCACATTTTTTACTTGATCGTTTTCAACTTCTAACGCCGCCGACACAGAAACGAGCGCAAACGCGTAACTCGCGCGGTCGCGCACTTTGCGATACAGCGAATTTGCCGCGAAATCTGTTTTCGGAATCTCGACAAATGTTATCAATTCGCCGTCTTGCAGTTCAGTTTCAATCTGCGGCGTATCTCCCGGCAGCTTGTAAAAATCATTGAAATTTATTTCACGTTTTCCATTTGCGCCTTCAATCAAAATTTTCGCGTCCAAAGCGGTGAGCGCGACGCACATATCCGACGGATGCGTCGCAATGCAAGCGTCCGAAGTGCCGAGAATGGCGTGAATGCGGTTGAATCCGCCAATCGCATCGCAGCCGGAATCAGGCTCGCGTTTATTGCAGTTCGCCGCCGTATCGTAAAAATAATAACAGCGCGTTCGCTGCAAAATGTTGCCGCCGACCGTCGCCATATTTCTGATTTGTCCAGACGCGCCGAACACTATCGCCTGCGATAAAACCGGAAATCTTTCCCGGACGATTTCGTTGTTCGCCAGCGTCGTATTTTTAACCGCCGCGCCGATTCTGATGCCGCCGTTTTCAGTTTCTTCGATTTCTTTGGAAAGATGCGTCACATCAACCAACGCGTCAGGCTGTTCGATGTTTTCTCTCATCAAATCAACCAGATTCGTCCCGCCGCCCAAGAATTTCGCGCTTACCGTTTGCCCGATTAAATTGATCGCCGCGTCCGCTGTTGCGGCTCTTTGATAAGTAAAATTGTTCACCCGTTCACCTCCGCGTCAAAGGCTTCGTGAATCGCGTCCACGATGCCGACGTAAGCTCCGCACCGACACAGATTGCCGCTCATTCGTTCCTTGATTTCCTCATCGGAAAATTCGTAATTTCCTTTCATCGAATCGGAAACCGCGCTCGGCAGATTGTTTTGAAATTCATTGACCATTCCAATCGCCGAACAAATCTGTCCCGGTGTGCAGTAACCGCACTGAAAACCGTCGTGTTCAACAAACGCGGCTTGCAGCGGATGCAGTTCGCCGTTTGCCAAGCCTTCAATCGTCGTAATGGACGCGCCTTCATACTGCACCGCCAAAGCGAAACACGAGTTAATTCGCGTCCCGTCAGCCAAAACCGTGCAGGCACCGCACGCGCCCTGATTGCAGCCTTTTTTCGTGCCGGTCAGCCCGATAAATTCGCGCAAAGCGTCGAGCAGACTGACACGCGGCTCGATATTTAATGCGTGATTCGCGCCGTTGATTTTTAGATTGATTGGAATGACGGCAGGCGACGAATGCGCCTGAGTTGCGGCAGCTTCGCCGTTAGATTTCTTGTTCATATTACCCTCCCTTGAAAAATGAAAAATGATTGAAAAATAAAAAAATTAATTGAAGTTCAAATTTAAACATTTTCAAAACTATTCGCAAATTAAAAATAATTTTTAATTTGCTGTATCGGCTCAACAGAACGATCAATAATTATTCTGAATTGTCCTGATCAAAACTTAAAAAATCGCCGCCGTATTAACTCCAGAATAGTATAAATCGCCCTAAATTATTGAATTAATTAATCTTAATTTAAGACCGAATTACTTTTTATTTAACTTCAGCACATTATCTTGAAAAATACTTTAACAAATAGATTAATAAATAAATCAAAACAAGGAGATTATTATAATGAAGATTTCAAAAATCTTTTTAATCGGAGTATTTTTCGCTTTTACTTTAGCTGTTTCGGCGCAGTCGCAGTTGACGACTGGCGCGATCAGCGGGACGGTGCAGGATATTAACGGAGCAATAGTAACGGGCGCGTCCGTGACGGTCGTCAATGAAGAAACCAATCAAACGCGCAATCTTGTGACAAACAACGACGGCATATTCATCGCTTCGGTGCTGCCAATCGGAAATTATACGGTAGTTATTGAAAAAGAAGGCTTTTCAAGAATCGAACAGAAAAATTTGAGCGTCAATGTCGGAAGGACGACGACGCTTCGCCCGATTCTGGAAACCGGCGCGATCACCGCCGTCGTAACGGTGGAAAACACGCCGATTATTGACACGGTGAAAACCGACGAATCAACTTTAATCACGCGCACACAGATTAACGAACTGCCGATCAACGGACGACGCGCCGATCAATTTGCGCTGCTCGCGCCCGGAGTGGCGCGCGACGGGCGTTTCGGTCTGCTTTCGTATCGCGGACAATCGGGCGTTTTTAACAATTTCACGCTCGAAGGCAACGACGATAATCAGGCGTATTTTTCGGAAGCGGCGGGCAGAACGCGCATCGCCAGCAACATCAGCGCGAACGCGATTCAGGAATTTCAGGTGGCGACTTCAAACTTTTTGCCCGAATTCGGACGTTCGGCGGGCGGCGGCATCAACGCCGTCGTGCGTTCGGGCGGCAACCAGTTTCACGGCGACGGCTTCTGGTATTTTCGCAATCAGGACTTCAGCGCGCGCGATCCGCTGGCGACGATCAACCCCGAAGAACGCCGCGATCAATTCGGCGGTTCATTCAGCGGCGCAATTATCAAGGACAAATTATTTTTCTTTTCAAACTACGAACAGCAAATCCGCAATTTCCCGCTTGTTACCGAAGATTTGAGCGGCGTTTTAACGACCGGACTGCCGACCAACGCAAGCGCGGCTGACAGAACGGCGTTTGCTCGCGGCACAGCTGATTTAGCCAGCCGATTTCCCGGCGGCGCGCCCGGAAATCCTCTGCCGCGTGAATTTAATCAGAATTTGGTGCTTGCCAAATTTGATTATCTGCTCAATGATTCAAACAATTTTTCGCTGACTTACAACTATTTGAACGCCCGCAATATCAACGGCATCCAAACGCCTCTGGTTCTCGGCAACGTCGGGCGCAACGGTTCGGACGACGTGCGGATCAACACTCTGAACGGTCGTCTGACGAGCGTTATCAATCCGAAAGCGGTCAATGAATTTCGTTTTGAGGTCAAGCGCGATTTTGAATACGAATTTGGAAATCAACCGCCGCCGCAGGTTTTCGTCGGCGGATTTTCGTTCGGACGCGCCAGTTTTCTCGAACGTCCCGCGCTGCCGGACGAAAGACGCTATCAAATTGTTGATAATGTCAGCTACACCTTCGGCAATCACTCGGTCAAAATCGGCGGCGACATCAATTACGTCCGCGACAAGATCAACAATCCGTCAAATTTCGGCGGCTCATATTCCTACGCCAACGCTTTGACTTACGGGCGCGATTTGATCGCTCTCGACAACGGCGTTGAGGCGAGAAATTACACGAGATACACGCAGAGTTTCGGTCTGCCGGGATTGACTTTTTCGACCACCGATTATTCGGCGTTCGTTCAGGATCAGTGGCGAATTCGCAAGAATGTGACGATCAATTACGGTTTGCGCTACGATTTGCAGCGTTTGCCCGAACCGGTCGCGCCGAACCCGGAAATTCCCGAAACGACCGTTATCAATCAGGCGAATGCTAATTTAGGACCGCGCATCGGCGCAGCGTGGGATATTTTCGGCGATCAAAAGAATTTGATTCGCGGCGGTTACGGAATTTATTACGGAAGAACGCCGAACGGCACGATTTACAACGCTTTGACGCAGACCGGTTTGCGCGATGCCAATGGTTTGCCGGATTTGACCAGAACGGTCGTCGGAATTTCGGTTACGCCGAACACGACGGGCGCGCCGGTTTTCCCGACGATTCTGTCTGATTTTCCGTCGAGCTTATCAACCAGCACCAATGTTTTTCGGCTCGACCCGAATTATAAAAATCCGCGCCTTCAGGAATTAAACGTCGGCTACGAACGCCAATTGTTCAATAATCTGAGCGTTTCGGCGAGTCTTATTTACACGAAGGGCGAGCGTCTGCCGGTTACATTCGACACGAATTTGCCCGAACCGGTGTTCACGAGAAATTATCTGCTGCCCGACGGCACGGCTTATGCAGTTCCGTTCGGCGCGGGTTTGACCTGTACCATCGCTCCGGCGAACGGTTCTTGTCCGGCGGCGAATCGCGTCAACGTCAACGCTTCGCGTCCGAATCCGAATTTCGGTTCGCTCGAACAACTGCGTTCAATCGGCGAAACTTATTACAGAGCTTTGTTTGTCGAAGTAAAACGCCGTTTCGCGCAGAATTTTCAGTTCAATATCGCATACACTCTGGCGAAAGCCGAGAATTTATCCGGCACGGGAAACGGCAGCGGAAGCGGTTCGGAAAGTCCGTTCGGCGGTTCGGGTTTGTTTAATCAGTTCGACAATTCGACGAACCGCGCCGCCGCGCCGACCGATCAGCGTCATCGTTTCGTGTTCAGCGGAATTTGGCAATTGCCGAAAGTGAAGAACACCAATAAATTTGCCCGCGCGCTGCTCAACGGTTATCAATTGAGCGGAATTTTCACGGGCGAATCGGGCAGACCGTATTCGGCGAACATCTCGATTCCGACGATAAACTTCGTGCAGAACGGGCAGATTTTCACGCCGTTCGGCGGCGGAACGCTCGGCATCGGCGGTTTGAGTCTCGCGCCGAACATCGAACGCAACAGCATTTACGGCGAAGCCAACTACAAAGTTGACCTGCGTCTGTCGCGCACTTTTAACGTCACGGAAAAAGTGCGCGTCGAACTGCTCGGCGAAGCGTTCAATTTGTTCAATCGCGCCAATTTCAACGGATTCAACACGACGCTTTACAACACGATAACGCCGTCGCCGAATCCGCCGCTCGCCGACACGCCGATTCAGTTTCTGCTGAATAACAGTTTCGGCGTGGCGAACAACGACGGCTCGCAGCCGGACGGGACGAACGCCCGACGCTTTCAAATCGCGGCGCGTTTCCGCTTTTAATTGAAACTTTCAGAATTCGTTTGAATTTTTATTCTTCGCGCCTTTGCGGTAAACAAATCTTTTTCCCGCGAAGGCGCAAAATAAGTTTTTAATTTTGCTGACTATTTTCAATTTTTGAACCGCAAAAATAGAAAAAAGAGAAGAATTATAAAACCGTCTATTCCGCCGATTTGAAACGCGTCGAACTGCCTTCAAAATTTTATGCGGAAACTTTAAACAATTTGTTCGGCAAATCGGACAATAAAAATCTATCGAAGGAATTGAAATAGTGTAAAATGTTCGTGCTTTTCCAAATATAAAATTTTCCGTGTAATTTTCGGCGGCAAACGCCGTAAATTTTGAAGAGATTCAAATGAAATTCAATAAAATTTCCGTCCGGCGGCGCGGTTCGCTGTTTGTTATTTCGGCTTCGGCGATAACGTTTTTTTTATTATTCGCGTTTATTTATAAGCCGCTCGCGTCTCTGGCGGAAGATGAAAAAATCGCCGATCAGCCCGCTTCGGAAGGTCGCGCGATCACTCCGGCGGGCGAACTTTTGACCGACGCGACGACCGGAAAACCGGCAATCGGCGCGTTGACGATGGATTTCGTGAGAAGCCCGGACACTTCCGGCGCGGACGGCAGAGGTCGGTATTTGCTGGCGATCAACAGCGGTTTCGGCGTGCAGTTCGATGCCGAATCGAATCGCGCCGAACAGTCAATCGCCGTCATTGATCTGAACGCCAAACCCGCGCCGCAGGTCGTCCAAAACGTCTATTTTCCGTCTCCGCAAAGCGTTAATTTCGGCGTTCGGTTTCAATCCGCGCCCGATTCCGACGGCAATTTCCGCCTTTTTGCGGCGGGCGGATTTGAAAATAAAGTCTGGATTTTCAATTTCACGCCGAATCAGCCGAAACCGATCACGCCCGCGTCCGACGGCAAGGACGCGAAAGGCGAAAACACGAAAATCACCGCGCCGTTTATAGATGTCAGCGGTTTGGCGACGAACGCGCCGTCGCCGAATTACAACGGCAACACGGCGGCGGTTTATCCGACGGGAATCGCGCTGAGTCCAGACGGCGAAACGCTCTTCACCGCCAACAATCTCGGCGACACGCTCGGCATCGTCGGCGATTTGCGCGATCAGCGAAAACTTTCGCGGATTTCGCTCGTTCGTCCCGGATCGAAACAATTCGTTTATCCGTATGACGTGGAAATTCTGCCCGCCGCCGACGGAAAAAACGCGTCGAAAGCCTACGTTTCATTGTGGGGCGACGGTTCAATCGCCGTCGTTGATCTGAAAAATCAAAATAAAGTTTCGCACATCACGGTTGACCGCCATCCGACGGCGATGATTTTGAATCAAGCTAAAACGAAATTGTTCGTCGTCAATTCCAACGCCGACAGCGTTTCGATAATTGACACGGCAAACGACAAACTGCTCGAACGAATCAATTTGAAACTCGCCGAAACCGAAAAGATCGGCGCGAGTCCCGAAGGTTTGGCGTTGAGCGCGAACGAAAAAACGCTCTACGTCGCCAACGCGCACGCCAACGCCGTCGCCGTCGTCGCGCTCGAAGCGGATTCGGAAGCCGAAGCGCGGGAAGCAGAGTTCAAGATCGAAAATTCAAAATTCAAAGTCGAAAATAAAGAATCGGAAGACGACGACGAAGCCAAAAAGAACGAAAACGAAGAAAAGGACAAAAACGAAGTAAATCCAAAATCCGAAATCCAAAATCTAAAATCGAAAGTCCTCGGTTTTATTCCGACCGGACAATACGCTTCGGCGGTTGCGGTTGTCGGCGATAATTTGTTCGTCGCCAACGGCAAAGGCACGGGCGTTGAAAATTCTTCGATGGCGGTCAACAATTCCGGGCGCGTGCCGAACGCTCCGAACAGAGAGTTTCCCTCGACCGAAAGAAGACAGGGCGGACAATA
Source organism: Pyrinomonadaceae bacterium (assembly GCA_965218105.1). Taxonomy (GTDB): domain Bacteria; phylum Acidobacteriota; class Blastocatellia; order Pyrinomonadales; family Pyrinomonadaceae. The sequence continues at coordinate 271,740 of OZ244585.1, read as the reverse complement.
TTCGGTTTCAATCGTCGCCGGAAATATCAGCCTGATCTCGATTCCGGGCGAAAGAAAACTTTTCACTTACACGAACGACGTAATGCGAAACAACAATTTGATCGGCGCGAAGAAAACCGCGCTTTTCAAAGGCGCGTCGCCGATCAAGCACATTATTTACATCATCAGGGAAAATCGCACATACGATCAGGTTTTCGGCGATTTGGAAAAATCCGGCGACGGCGCGAAGGCGGACGGCGACGCGGGTTTGGCGATTTTCGGCGCGGGCGAAACGGCTAAATCTCCGAGCGGAAAAGCGCAGAATATCACGCCGAACGTCCGCGCTTTGGCTTTGCGGTTCGGTTTGCTGGACAGATTTTTCGTCAACGCCGAAGCCTCGCCCGACGGTCACAATTGGTCAACCGCCGCGTTTTCCAACGATTATATTGACAAAGCCTTTCGCTGGAATTATTCGGGTCGCGGACGCACTTACGATTTTGAAGGCTTCAATCGTCTGCCGTCGTATAATCCGCCGTCAAATCAGCCGCCGGTCAGTCTGCCGCCGGTTTTCGATCTGCCCGCGACGGAGAACGATGTCGCCGATTATCTGAAAAAATACATTCCATACACGAACGGCGCGCGCGACGTGGGCGAACCGGAAACGCTCTATTTATGGGACGCGGCGCGCGCGGCGAATTTGACTTACCGCAATTACGGCGAATATGTCGCCACCGTTTCCGCCGCCGATCTCAAAGAAGTGAACACGCGCCGCCCGAAAAAATACCCGGATATTTCGCCGACCTTAAAAGCCGTTCCGACTAAAAAATCGCTCGAAAATCATTTTTCGCCGACCGTCCGCAATTTCGATCAGGACACGCCCGACAGTTTTACGACCGATTCTTACCGCCACGCCGTCGAATCAAACGGCGCGATTGATCCGGCGATCACGACCGACAATAAAACGGAAAAGTTTCGCGGCGCGTCGCGGTTCGGCGATTGGCGGAAGGAATTTCGCGGCTACGTCGAGAATTTGAAAAATGGAAAAGTGGATACTCTGCCGAATTTGTCAATCATCAGATTTTCCAACGATCACACCGCCGGATTGCGGCGGGGCGTTCCGACTCCGCAGTTTTACGTCGCCGAAAACGATTACGCCGTCGGCAAACTGGTCGAGGAAGTTTCAAATTCTCCGTATTGGAAGGACACGGCGATTTTCATCGTCGAAGACGACGCGCAAAACGGTCCCGATCACGTTGACGCGCACCGTTCGCCCGCGCTCGTCATCAGCGCGTATAACCGGAAAGGCGTTCTGATGCACGATTTTCACAACACCGTCAGTTTGATTAGGACAATGGAAATTTTGCTCGGAATCGAACCGATGAACCTTTTGGACGCGACCTCCGCGCCGATTGATATTTTTCAGACCGAAGCCGATCTGACACCGTTTAAAGCCGTTCTGCCAAACGTCGCGCTCGATAATTTGTATCCGCCCGAAAGAACTTCCGCCACGATGCGTTCGTTTATGAAACTGACCGCCGAACAGGATTTAGCTCATCAGGATATGGCTGATCCGCAGGCTTTGAACGAAATCATCTGGTTTTCGGTGCGCGGCAAAAAAGAGAAAATGCCGCAGGCGCGCAGCTTTCCGGCTTTTGATCTGATGACGGCAGGAATAATCAAAGATGACGACGATGAAGAATGAAGATAAAAAATTCGATTCGCGGTTCCGCCTTTGACAACTTCCTGTTTGGCTCTGATGTCCCGTCGGTTTTGTCGTTCGGCGCGGATTTCCGTTTTAAGCTGTTAACTGTTCAAAAGAATATCAAAAGTCATTTCAAACAAAATAATTACATTTGTCGCCGGAGGCGTTCGACGGACACTGTTTTTTGGTTGGCGAAAGGAGATTATTTTGTGGTAAAGTAATCGCTCAATGTTTAATCAATCAACGTCGTTAAAGTCGGTAATTTTAAGTGCCGCGCGTCAGCCGCAGTCGGCACTTACGGCTGCCGTTTCAGGAAGCGGGATCATCGCCGCCGGTTTTTTCGTGTTTTTCTTATCGCTGCCGGTCTGCGCCCAGCAAACTGATTCTAATTCGCCGGTCGTGGTTCAGCCCGGCGCGCCGGGTCAGCCAACCCGCATACTTTCGCCGGAGACGAGGGCGAAACTGCCGCCTCTTTCACGAAAAGATGTGGAATTTATGCAGGGAATGATTATGCACCACGCGCAAGCGATTGAGATGACGGCACTTATGGATTCGCGGACGGAGAACAAGAATCTCCGACTGCTCGGAGCGCGTATCAGCCAATCACAGTCAGCCGAAATGAATTTTATGAAAAATTGGCTCGAAGCCAAAAACGAGCCGATTTCGGCACCGATGCCGGGAATGGAAAATATGGAAATGGCGGGTATGGATATGTTGAGCCGTCACGCTATGCTGATGCCCGGAATGCTCACGGCAAAACAGATGGACGCTTTGAGAAAAGCCAGAGGCGCGAAGTTCGACCGGCTGTTTTTGACCGGAATGATTCAGCATCACAATGGAGCTTTGGTGATGGTCAAGGAATTGTTCGGAACGGCTGGCGCGGGGCAGGATGCCGAACTTTTTAATTTCACGACGGATGTTGACAGCGGTCAACGCGCTGAAATCAGGATTATGCAGAATATGCTGGGTGAAAAACCGTAGAGAGAAGAGAGGAGAATTAATGAATCAAACACGCACAGCCGCTTTACGTTTGATGACGGCTTTCTTTGTTTTAGTTTCTTGTTTCGCCGCCGGAACATTGGCACAAAATGTCGAACCGGCACCAAAACTGCCGACCGGAATGACGGGTTCGGATGCGAACGACCTGCGCTCCAAACTGTCGCCCGGTTTGTACGATGCGGGTGAAGCCGCGCTGGGTATGAAGCATATTTTATTGCTCAAAAAGCCGAACGCGTTTCAGCTCGGCTCTGACGATCCTGATAATCCAAAGGTGCAGAAGACTTTGGGCATCCTCGGTGTCGGCGATTCCTCGAAGATGCCGAAACCTCTCCAACTGGTTTTCGCTCAACTGGCTTTTGCCAACTCGGATTTGGCGTTTCAGGGCAGCCGCCTGTTTCAGGGAAATTTTTACGGCGTGAACATCTACGATATTTCCGATCCGGCGAAAACAAACTTATTGACTTCGATCATTTGTCCGGGCGGACAGGGCGACGTTTCCGTCTATAAAAATTTGCTGTTTATGTCGGTCGAGATGCCGAACGGCAAATTGGATTGCAGTACGGAAGGTTTTCCGGCGATGGCTGCGCCCGCAGAAGGGCAGGAGAGCAAGCCTGATGTTCAAAAAGACCGCTTTCGCGGGGTGCGAATTTTCGACATCTCGGACATCAGAAAGCCAAAGCAGATCGGAGCGGTGCAAACCTGTCGCGGCTCGCACACGCACACTCTGGTAACTGATCCGAACGATAACAAAAACGTTTACATTTACGTTTCGGGAACGTCTTTTGTTCGTCCGGGCGAAGAATTAGCCGGATGTTCGGCGGAATCTCCCGATAAAGATTCAAATACCGCGCTCTTTCGCATTGACGTAATAAAAGTGCCGCTTGAAGCTCCGCAAAATGCAAAAATAGTGTCGAGTCCGAGAGTTTTTATTGATCCGAGAACCGGCGCGTTAAACGGACTGAACAACGGCGGCACACATAATGACAAGGGGTTGACAAAACCGTCCGACACCAATCAGTGTCACGATATAACCGTTTATTCGGAGATCGGACTCGCGGCGGGCGCGTGTTCGGGCAACGGAATTTTGCTGGACATCAAAGACCCGGCAAATCCGAAGCGCGTTGACGCGGTGAATGATCCGAATTATTCTTACTGGCATTCAGCTACGTTTTCAAATGACGGAAAAAAAGTCGTGTTCACCGATGAGTGGGGCGGCGGATTGGGCGCGCGCTGTCGGGCGAATGATCCGAACAAATGGGGTGCCGATGCGATTTTTAACCTGACGGACAATAAGCTGAAATTCGCCAATTATTATAAACTCCCGGCGGCATAGGGCGACAGCGAGAATTGCGTGGCGCACAACGGCTCGCTCATTCCGGTTCCGGGTCGAGACATCGAAGTCCAAGCCTGGTATCAAGGCGGCATTTCCGTTATGGATTTTACCGACGCGGAAAAACCGTTCGAGATCGCCTATTTCGACCGTGGTCCGATTGATCCGAAAACTCTCGTGCTGGGCGGCGACTGGTCGGCTTACTGGTATAACGGAAACATTTACGCGTCGGAAATCGCGCGTGGTCTGGACGTTTTTGAGCTTACGCCAAGCAAATTTTTGACGCAGAATGAGATTGATGCCGCGAAATCGGTTCGAGTGGATGAACTGAACGTGCAGAATCAGCAGAAAATTGATTATCCCCAAAAGTTAGTCGTCGCCAAAGCATATTTAGATCAGCTGGAGCGTTCAAAAGCTCTGCCTTCCGATCAACTTGCGGCTCTGCGACAGGCGATTGGAAAAGCGGAAGGTTCAAAAATGAAGCAGGAAGATGTGAAAAAACTCAAAACCTTTGTGCCGTCTTTGAAAAAGAGCGTCGGCTCGTCGAAAAACGCGGAAGACACGGCTCGGTTACAATCTTTAGCTGAAATTATAACGCAGCCCGCACTTTGATTTTTTGAGTCTCGATTTTTAACAAGCAAGCGCATCATACAGCGATTCCGAATTTTTTTTGTTGACTGTTAGTTGGACTACCGACTGGAGCGCAAGCAGCCTGCTTGCCGTCCGTTCGGCGCGAAGCACGAACGGACGCGCGTCGCACCGGCTCAAAAGTTGATTGCAGATCGAGCGACGTTTCCCGTCCTTGCTTCGCTCGCACGAAGCAGGCAGGCTGCTTGCGCTCCAGTTCATTGTGCAACATCAACTGTCAAAATTAACGAATCTCGCGCCCTTACTTCGTGCGGGATTCTGTGCGTGTTACTGACTAGCGCACAAATGTCGGCGGCAGTGAATTATTTTCTATCAAAAATCTTATGATTTCATCAAATTCCGTTTACATTCGTGATAAATATCTGCTTATTTTGACATTCTTCCTGCTGTGGATGCCGGTCTATGGCGCGGGCGATAAAAAAATTGCCGACTGGGAGCGGCAGGCGAAAAATGTTTCTATCGTCCGCGACGATTGGGGCATCGCTCATATTACCGGCAAAACGGACGCTGATGCCGTCTTCGGAATGGTTTACGCGCAGGCGGAAGATGATTTCAACCGCGTCGAAACAAATTATCTAAATGCGATGGGGCGGCTTGCCGAGGCGGAAGGCGAATCTGCCGTCTGGCGCGATTTGCGGATGAAAATCTTTATTCAGCCGGAAGAATTAAAAAAGAAATTTCAAAAAAGCCCACCGTGGCTGCAAAAATTAATGGTCGCCTGGGCGGACGGTTTGAATTTTTATCTCGCCAAACATCCGCAAGTTAAACCGCGCGTCATAACCAAATTTGAGCCGTGGATGGCACTTTCGTTCACTGAAGGAAGCATCGGCGGCGACATCGAATCAATCAACCTCAGCCGTCTCCAAAATTTTTACGACACGGAAACAACTGCAAAAATTGAAGAACCGGATTTTCTCGCCGAGCCGCGCGGTTCAAACGGAATCGCCGTCGCTCCGCAAAATACGACCGGCGGAAATGCTCTTCTGCTGATAAATCCGCACACTTCATTTTTCTTCCGTTCGGAATTGCAGATGACGAGCGGCGAAGGTCTCAACGCATACGGCGCGGCGACTTGGGGGCAAATTTTTATTTATCAAGGATTTAACGAGCGTCTCGGCTGGATGCACACTTCGAGTGCCGTTGACGCGATTGACGAATGGCGCGAAACGGTTTCAAAAAAAGGCGGCAAATTTTTCTACAAATTCGGCGGCGAAGAAAGACCGTTAACGACGGAAACTGTCAAAGTGCCGTATAAAACCGCAAGCGGAACGGCGGAGCGGACTTTTACAGTTTACCGAACGCATCACGGTGCGGTTATCAGGAAAGACGAAGAAGGGAAATGGATTACCGTCGGGTTGATGAACGAACCGGTAAAAGCTCTGATTCAGTCTTTTACGAGAACAAAAGCTAAAAATTATAAAGAGTTCACCGAAGTTATGCAGCTTCACGCGAACTCGTCGAACAACACCATTTATGCCGATGCCGACGGACATATCGCTTATTTTCACGCCAATTTTATCCCGCGCCGTAATTTGAAATTTGACTGGACGAAGCCGGTTGACGGAAGCGACCCGGAAAGCGATTGGAAAGGATTACTCTCGTTTGAAGAATCGCCGAATCTGCTCGATCCGGCGAGCGGATGGCTTTACAACAGCAACAATTCTCCGTGGTCGGCGGCTGGAATGAGCAGTCTCAAGCAGGAGGATTTCCCGAAATATGTTGACAACGGCATCGAATCGGCGCGCGGACGACACGCGATTAAGGTGCTGGAAAACCGCAAAGATTTTACGCTCGAAAAATTGCGCGAAGCGGCTTACGACAGTTATCTGCCGTGGTTTGAAAAGACCATTCCCGCATTGATTGCGGCGTGGGACAAGCTGCCCGCAAAAGACCCGTCAAAAACAAAACTGGCTGATCAGATAAGCGTCCTCAAAAATTGGAATCTGCGTTGGTCAACCGATTCGGCAGCGACTTCGCTGGCGGTGTTCTGGGCGACGGACATCGTTCGTTCTTTGGGCGCGAGTCCGGGCATACCGTCAGAAGATAATGTGGTCGCCAAAGCGACATCCGCGCAGCTGCTTGAATCTCTGGCGCGCGCCTCAGACCGGCTCACGGCGGATTTCGGGAAGTGGCAAACTCCCTGGGGCAGTATCAACCGCTTCCAGCGTTTGACGGGCGACATCGTGCAGCCGTTCAGCGATGCCGCGCCCAGCATTCCTGTGGGTTTTACTTCAGGAAACTGGGGTTCACTCGCGTCATTCGGCGCGGCACCGACGCGCGGCACAAAAAAATGGTACGGCACGAGCGGCAACAGTTTTGTGGCAGTAGTCGAGTTCGGCAAACAGGTTCGCGCCAAAGCCGTCACCGCCGGCGGCGAAAGCGGTGATCCGAAATCTCCGCACTTTAACGACGAAGCACTCCGCTACTCTTCCGGCAATTTGCGCGAAGTGTATTTTTATCCGTCTCAGCTAAAAGGACGTATTGAAAGGAGATACGCCCCCGGAAATTAAAAAAATGTTTATTTCAAATCAAGCTGGTAAAAACAAATAGTTAATAAATTTCCGTTTAGCAGGTTCTGATATTTCCGAAATTTTCCACCTTATAATTAAACATTTGAGCAAATGTTTGCGCTAGAACCTGTTTGAAAAGTGAAATAAGAAGAAAAACATCAAGAAAGTAAACAAAGAATTATCTTTCACAGAAAAGTAGATAATTGTATGGTTTTTGGTCGGGATATTCATTAGAAATAAATGTCACAGACAGTACTTTTCAACAAATTTTGTTTGCTGGCACTTTTCAAATTCAAAAAAAATTAGTAGTATTTTGTTTTCCGATTGTTTTAAAGAAAATTTTTCTAAAACAATCGGCAGATATTTGTAGTTTTTACAAACAATAAATTCACGGAAGATATAATAATCAGCCTAACCAAAAGCGAATTTACGTATTTACAATTTGTAATAAAAACGACAAAATAAAAAAAATTGCCATCCTAGCTCAGCTGATAGAGCATTCGATTCGTAATCGAAAGGTCGGGGGTTTGAATCCCCTGGATGGCTCCATTATTTTCAACAACTTACAGATTCAAAGGCATCGAAATTGATGCCTTTTATCTTTGGTTTGCTCATAAATTTGCTCATAAGCAAAAAGTCCCAAAAATTTTGCTCATTTAGCCCTTTGAGTTTGCGCCGAAACTTTAGCCAAAAGATTTTTGCGTCTTGTGATAATATCTCAAGAAAAGAATCAATTTGTCTAATAACCGCATTTCGTTCGCTTCTATTGGCGTTTTGGTATGTCGTTAACATTTCGTTTGCTTGCCTGTCGAGATACGTTTGTTTTGCGTCATTTTTGTCTGTGTTAGATTATTTATCAGTTACTCCAGTAAATTTTATTGATTGGATTTTTAGAGAGGCTTTCCTAGCTTTGCGGTTTAGGAAAGCCTTTCGTTGTTATTTGGCAAGTTTCAAGGATTGCCGGTAAATGTTTGCCGTTGCACCGGCTACGATGTGATAGCAAACCAAACCGCGCTCACTGGCTTTGCATTCACATTGACCGAACTTTTCGCCGTTCCGAACGTCACAGCTAACGTGATAGACATTCGAGTTATTTGCAGAAGACACTGCAAAGAACCGATCTTTGATGAATTGGACGCGCGGCTTTAATTGTCGGCATTTAGCGACGGCGTTTTGTGTATTTTCGTTCGTTAATTTAATCATTTTGTTACTCCGTAAAATTTAAGATTTGTTGTTTCCAACTATCTATAATTATAACTCTAGCGTGTTATTTAATCAAATAGGAAAAGCCGAAATTCACACTTTTGCGTGATATTTTTTTTGTGGTATAAATTGAAAGTAATGAAAGGTTATCTAACAACAAAACAGGCAGCCGAAAGATTGAATGTCGTTCCGTCAAGAGTTCGGCGAATGATTTTAGACGGCGTTATTAAAGCTGAAAAGATCGGACGGGATAATTTTATTCTGGAAAGCGAAGTTAAACGGGTTGAAAGCCTTGAACGAAGACCGGGAAGACCACCAAAAACCGAAAATAATTAAAATAAACAAATACTTACAACTCAGAATATAAAATCAACAAAAACTCAAATAAATGAACACAGACTTAACTTTCATAACGAATGAACAAGATGTAAGCCTAAAAGATCGGCTTAAGGATTTATTTAACCCTACCACTAAGTTTTTCGATTGTTTAGTCGGCTATTTTTATTTGAGCGGGTTTCATCTGCTTTATCCTCAATTAGAACAAACTGAGAAAATTAGAATTTTGATCGGATTGAAAACTGACAACAAAACTTTTAGGTTAATTGAAGAAACAAAAAAGCAACGCGAATTTTCTTTCCTATCAGATGCACAAGTAAAGGATAAAATCCCCAAAATACTTTCCAAAGATTTTGAAACGTCCGAAGATAGCATAAAAGTAGAAAACGGCGTGAAAAAATTTCTTGAATGGTGCAGTTCCGGCAAACTCGAAGTTAAAGTTTATCCTTCCCGAAATATACACGCGAAACTCTACATAATGACTTTTTTTGAAGGCGACCGCGATAAAGGGCGTGTGGTTACAGGCTCAAGTAATTTTTCAAAGTCGGGTTTAGAAGGAAATCTGGAATTTAATGTCGAACTGAAAAATAGAAGCGATTATGAATATGCCTTGGAAAAATTTGATGAACTTTGGAAAGACGGGGTTGAAGTAACAAAGGAATATGTTGAAACGATTAAAACAAAATCTCCGTTCACGCCATTTTCCGCCTTTGAACTTTATCTCAAATTTCTTTATGAGCATTTCAAAACCGAACTCAGCCAAACGCAAGATATTGACGATTCCGAAACACCAAAAACATTCAAAAAACTAAAATATCAGGCGGACGCTGTTTTTAATGCCAAAAGTATAGTCGAAAAATACGGCGGAGTTTTTCTTTCCGATGTCGTCGGGTTGGGAAAAACTTATATGTCGGCACTTTTGGCTCAACAACTTGACGGCAAAAGCGTAATTGTCGCGCCGCCTGCGCTTCTTGATGAAAACAATCCGGGTTCTTGGAATAACGTCTTTCGTGATTTCGGTCTATCTTATAAAGCCGAATCAATCGGCAAACTCGAATCTCTCGGCAGATTTTTAGAAAAAAACGATCCGAAAGCTGAAAAGTATCGGCACATTTTTGTTGACGAAGCACATCGCTTTCGGACTGATACAAATCAGACTTATGAACAACTCACAAAAATTTGTCGCGGGCGGCGCGTAATCCTCGTTTCGGCAATTTTACCTCAACACTAATCGCATTTTGGTTGCGTCATAAAGGTAAAATGCAAGGGAATAATTACCAAATTGATAAACAGCCCCTTTTAGAGATTCCAATTTATAATCCTACCGAAGCAGAAAAAGCGGAAATCGAAAACAAAGTCGAGCAGATTTTAGACGCGAAACGCGAAAATCCGCAGGCTGATACGAGCGAACTCGAAGGCGAGATTGACGATTTGGTTTATAAACTTTACGACTTGAGCAAAGATGAAATTCGGATTGTCGAGGGCAAAGATTGAAAATTGGGTTAAAAAACGGCGAGAAATTTAACTTCGCCGTTTTTTTTCAACTTTTGCTTTTGCTTTTTGAAGTTGTTTTCTTAATAGGTTTCTTTGCCGTCTTTTTAGCATCTTCCGGCGGTTTCAGAAATGTAATCGAAGGTAACAGTAAATTCGGATACGGACTTCGGCTGGTAAGATTTATGATAATCTCGCGGATGGAAGAATAAAGAATCGCCGGAGCATTTGTTTCCGCCAGAATTTTTGTCCGGTCTTCGGGATAATCGGCATCAACACTAAAAAATCCAGCCATTACAACCTTGAAAACGTATGGAACTTTAGTCTTGCTTTTGCTTTTCGCTTCAACAATAACCTCGCTGTGCCATTTTCGCGGATCGTCATCAACCGACGTAGTATTATCTTTAATACTGATGTCTAGTCCTTCAAATTCGACTTTTTCCTCTTCCAATTTTTTCAAATCGTTGGTTAATGAAAAACTCAAATCTTTCAGAAAATAAATCTCAAGCTGCAATGGACTCGCCTGCATATTCTTCCTCCAATTCTGAAACTCGTATATTTTTGATTGTCAGATTAGTTTCTGTTTTTGTGCGGAAGGGCAAAACTTTTGCCTCGATTATTTGTTTGTTTTTGTGATTCACCGGCTCTTCGAGATATTCTTTCGTTTCCTCAAGCCTGCTGACCGGAACGGCGTTCAGAGTTGTTACGTTTGCCTTAAACGGCAAATAATCTTTTGCCGAACTGAAAGAGGATAAAAAATCAGTTTTGGGCAGATTAACCTGAAAATGATGCACTCCGACATCTTTTCGAGGTCTTCCGCCCTTCGCTCCGTTGATTTTTGCCGCTTCTCTTTTCGCTTCGGACTTCGCGCGTCCGCCTTTGCGCCCTAATTCCTTCATCCACGCTTTTGTGCCGAACACACCGTTGAGAAGACCTGCAACCGTATAATCAGCATCGAGATTTTCCCAAAAAACACCTGTTCCGAGTGGAGTAAGTTCAACTTGGGCGATTTCATCTAGTTCAGCATTTTCAAGTTCTTTTACAAGATCAGGCGGAAACCCAAAAATACTGCCATTAGCCAGATGAAGCATTATCAAGTTTTTGTCCTTATCCAATTCCACACTTTCAGCACACAGCTCATTCTTTAACGATTCTTCTCCGCGTTTTGTGGCTTCTTCTATATCTCTTAAAATTTCTTCTTCGGAAAATTCCCATTCTCCAACTTTATTTACTGCCATGGATACTCTCCCATTTTTCTAAATATTCTTTTTGATTCTCGTAACAGATTTTTAATGCTTTCATTATATCTCTGGTTTGCATTCTTTTGTTTTCTCTCACTGTGGGCTTTTCTTTTTTTTTATCTAAACTACCAAGATAAATAATGACCTCACTTTTTTCTCGTCTAACGTGAACATGTGCTGGCGTGTGATCATTTGAATAAATAACAAATCTGAATCCATTTTGTCGCCAACTTGCCATTTATCATTACGTCCATTTACGATATTTACTATTATTTCACATTGACAATTCATTTCCACTTATTACAATAACCCAAGCGGTTGGGTTTTGTCCAGCATTAAGAACGAATAATATATTTCTTTTTGCACAATGATTTATAAATAGAGTGATAAGTTTAGGATCGAAGCTGACGAACTTGAAGACGAGATTGGTGATTTGGTTTATCGCCCCTACGACCTGACCGAAGATAAAATTCGGATTGTCGAGGGCAGAGAGTAAGTAAATTAAATGTTAAAAAGATGCCCGAACAGCAAAACATCGAATATAAAGAAAGTTGGCACGACGATTATTTGAAATGGATTAGCGGTTTTGCCAATGCCAACGGCGGAACAATTTACATCGGCAAAGACGACGACGGCAAAACGGTTGGCGTTTCGGATTACAAAAAGCTAATGGACGATCTGCCGAATAAGATTCGTGATGTTCTCGGCATTATGGCGGAAGTCAATCTGCGCGAAGACGGCGGTTTGTATTTTATCGAAATTATCACGCCGCCGTATTCTGTCCCGATCTCTCTGCGCGGCAGTTATTATTATCGAAGCGGTTCGACCAAGCAAGAATTAAAAGGCAATGCGCTTAATGAATTTCTGCTCCGCAAATCCGGCAAAACTTGGGATGATTGTTTAGAACCACGCGCCGCGCTTGCCGACATTGACGTGCAAAGCATCGCACAATTTAAGAAAGATGCCGCAAGATCAGGGCGACTTCCGCTTGAAGAAGATTCGACGCTTGCCGAATTTCTCGAAAAACTACGCTTAACGGAAAACGGACAATTAAAACGCGCCGCGATTGTCCTGTTCGGCAAAGAACCGAGCCGTTTTTATCCGAATCAAGTTGCCAAGATCGGACGTTTCGGCAAATCCGACGACGATCTCAGATTTCAGGAAACCGTCGAAGGCAATCTGCTTTTTCTTCTCAGCGAAACTTCTGAACAACTTAACCGCAAATTCTTTATTAAACCGATAGATTTTGAAGGCTTACAGCGCATCGAAAAAGGCGAATATCCGGTCGCCGCCGTCCGCGAAATGCTTCTTAATGCCTTAGTTCACCGCGATTATATGGGAACTTCCGTGCAGATTCGCCTTTATGACGATAAATTTTCGATCTGGAACGAAGGAACTCTGCCCGAAGGTTTGAGTCTGGAAGCGTTAAAACGCCAACATCCTTCGCGTCCGCGTAATCCGCTGATTGCCGACGTTTGTTTCAAAGGCGGTTATATTGACGCTTGGGGACGCGGAACGCTAAAAATCATCAACGCCTGCCGCGAAGCCGAACTTCCCGAACCGTTAATTATCGAACAAGACGGCGGATTTTTGGTTGAGATTTTCAAGAATCGTTTTACGGAAGAACAGTTAAGAAAATTAGATTTGAACGAAAGACAAATTAAAGCGGTTTCTTACATTAAGGAAAACGGAAGTGTTACCAACGGTGAGTATCGAAAATTAAATGAAACATCTGACAGAACCGCTCTCCGAGACCTCGATGATTTAGTTTCAAAAGAAATCTTAGAAAAGAGAGGAGAAAAAAAGGCTGCCAAATACTTTCTATTCGACGGATAAATCAAATGTGGCGGATATGGCGGATATATGGCGGAAACCGGATTAACTCCGCGATGGAACCAACAAAATGCAATAAATACCAAATAGATGAATGCGTTTCGGAATTCTGAAGTGTAGAACTCGAAAGCTGACAAAAAATCAGTAAACTGTGGATTAGTTGATTGATTGATGTTAAAATTTGGATGTTATGACGACAATCACGATTTTACCCGAAAAAGTCGGCAGTTTTCGCGCCGTCGCCGGAACGCGCGAATCAGTCGGGCGCACGGCTGGCGAAGCTCTCGATTTACTCAATTCACAGCTTGATGACGACGAAAACGGAACGCTTGTCATCGTTCAAAACCGCAAAGCCGATGCGTTTTTTAACCAAGCGCAGCAAAAACGTCTGACCGATTTAACGATGCGCCGCAGCGTCGGCAATCTGACACCGGCGGAAGAAATCGAACTTGAGCAGTTGATTGAAACCGAACTTGACGGAGCGCGACGACGCGCCGAACATTTAGCAGGCGGATTGCCGTCGTGAATCAGCATTACCCGCTCGTTTCGGCTCGCGCCCGCCACGTTTGCGAATACTGCCACGCCCCCGAAGCAGTTTTTAATCTCGCCTTTGAAGTCGAACACATTACGCCGCAAGCGTCGGGCGGCGAAACCGTCGCGGAAAATCTGGCTCTGTCGTGTCGCTCGTGCAATCTTTACAAATCGGCTTTTGTCACGGCGTTCGACGAACAAACAAACAGCGAAACACATCTTTTCAATCCGCGACGCGACGTTTGGCGCGAACATTTTACATTTGACACGGAAAGTGGCGAAATCACCGGCTTAACCAAAACCGGACGCGCCACAATCGTCCGTCTGCGAATCAACAGCGACGCTCAAACCGCCGCCCGCCGTCAATGGTTTCGGCTAGGATTTACTTTCTAATCGAGTCAATGCCAACCGTTAATTGAGAACCATTTACGAAGGCTGAAAAATAAACTGATCTGGAATAATTTATGGACAATGAAATCAGCACTGATGAATAGAGATTGCTTCAATTATTCAGATGTCTTTCATTGAGCGAACAATCAGATGTTTTTTTAAATGTCGGCTCTCAAGCAATGAAAAATTGTCTGCCGGACAAAAGCATTTATGAACTAATGCCCGATGCCGGAGGAGTTGAACTCGAAGGAATTGAGTATATTGATGACATATATTCGATTTGCCACGTTATTTACTGCGGTATTTTGGAAACCGGCGATCCTGAACATTATTTACTCGGTCTATCGAATTGGGATGATGAAGAGGCAATTCCAAGATTTGTTGCAGGTGCGAAAAATGCGGCTTTGGAACAAGGCAGTTGGTTTGATTACAACGAAGATTTTGCGCGTGAATATATTCACGCTTGGCGGCAGGAAATTGTTTTAGCCTGTTTTCAATCCAAAATAAAAAAGGACAAATAAAGGCTTTGCCTTAAAAGTCGTTTTTACCTTATAAGTGCTTAATCTTGCCTTAAAAGTATTTTGACAACCCAAACTGCTTAAAAAAAGGGTTTACAGAGATTTATAGAAAAACTTGCATATTTTCCTTGTGTTTTGCCACCCTATCGTGTTAAAATTTTTTTCAACTTAGATTTTGCCACTTCGTATAAATATATGCTAACACAAAAAGAAACGATTGAAATAATCAGACCGCATTATATACAGCTTCTTACAATATTAAGTAAGGCTAAAAAGAGGCTTACTTTGATTGATGGTGAACGACACGCCTTGAGAAAGACGACGGTTGCGAACTTCTTTAGAGATTTAGCGGTTGATGAAGCGCGAATAGTTTTCGACGGAAAATTTTCACAAGGCATTTCAATTATTGACCAGCCTGACAGTTCTTTTTATATTGAGTTTTCAGGATTCCCGCACGGTATCGACGGCGCGGCTTGGGTAAGAATTAAGAAAGTGAATGGCAATTATTTGACGGCGAATATACCGACGAAGAAAGCAAGCAACTTTAATTTACAAAAATTTATTGGCTATACTCAGCAGCCATATCTCGACGGCTTAGATTGGGAAGCCAATTCTAAAATGTTGCAGCCGACACATATTAACTTGGGGCATCAATGGGATGAACTCGGAACTGATATTCAAGATGTAGTTGTAACTTGCCCTGAGAGCAACTCAAAACTCGCTTGGATTGAAAATTTAGGTGATAGCGGTTTGATGGATTTAGGCATTTCAGACACAGGCAGTGATAATGTAGCAAATTTCCCAATTCAGTTAGAGGTTACAACTAAAAAACCGAAAAGAATAAAAGCAAAAAGCAATACAGAAGAAGAAAAAAAGGAAAAGGTGAAAAAGGATGGAACTAGGGGTTAATCCAGAAATGGTAGTCTTGGCGAGAGAGTCAAGAGGTTTAACTCAGCAACAATTATCTGCACGTATTGGTTTAGAACAATACGAACTTTCACGAATTGAAAACGGCTATTTACAAGATTTTCCTGAATCTGTTCTTTTGAAAATGGCAAAGGTTTTAGAGTATCCGAAATCTTTCTTTTTTCAAGAGTTTAGAGTTTATCCGCTTTGGCAAAATTTTTATCGAAAACATAAAACTGCTTCTGCTAAAGAGTTAAAAAAGGTTGCCGCTTTGATAAATGTTTATCGTGAAAGAGTGCGTAGATTATTGACTTCTGCTGATATTGATTACATACAAATTCCTGACTTTTCGATTGAAGAGTATGGCACACCGGAAAACGCAGCCATTGCTGTTCGGGAATATCTGAAGATGCCACGCGGTTTTGTGGAAAACATAACTGAGATAATTGAGAAGTTTGGCGTAATCATTATTGAACTTGATTTTGATATTAGAAAATTTTCGGGCGCGAGTCTGTTTATTGATAATAATTTCCACATACTTTTTGTTAATAAAATGCCGACCGACCGCCAAAGATTTACTTTGGCGCACGAATTAGGACATCTCGTAATGCACAACGCCCCGCGTCCAGACGATCCGCTTGAAAAAGAGGCAGATAGGTTTGCATCCGAATTTTTGATGCCATCAAAGGATATAAAGCCTTACTTGTCAAATTTGAGTATGGAAAAACTTGCCAATCTTAAACTTCATTGGCGAACCTCGATGCAATCCATTTTAGAGAAAGCTTATTCGGTCGGCTCTATAAATGAAAGACAGAGACGCAATTTTTGGATGAAAATGGGCAAAAAGGGGTATAGGCTGAAAGAACCGCCAAGACTTGACCCACCGTGCGAACCGCCATCGCTTTTACGGGAATTGGTTGAGTTTCATTTGGAGGATTTAAATTTTGACATAAATGATTTAGGGGATTTGATTTTACTAAGTGAGCCAGAATATATGGATTGCTATTTACCCCAAAAAACAAAACTCAGACTTGTCGCATAAAAGTCTTAAAATTCATACTAAACTACTGTAAATTCAATACGGGCGCAAATCAATGAATCAATATGCAAAATCCTTTGCTACAATCTTTGTTGCTTGATTCAATCAATGCTTGAGTTTGGCGTGAAACCTGATTTTTGGCAGGAACTCGTTTAAAATCAATCGTTTCACGCTTGAAACATAGGATTTTCATTGGTATAATGCACAACAGAAAACGACCTGTATTCGGCAGGTCGTTTAACTAAAATACTGTTGCTTAGGACTGCAAACAGATAGTATTTCTTTACTTAAAATATCTTTTTTGCTTTCCTAAGTCAACTTCACTTTTGACCGCCTGAAAAGGCAAGGGTATGAAATACTATGAAGAAAGCTGCTTGGCATTCAACTAAACAGAGTGTCCATCGCAACGACACCGATTGTAACACCGGAAACAATATCGAAAAAGAAAATCTTAGACAAGGCACGGGCGGCAAGCCGCTGTGCAAAGAATGTGCTAGATTAGGCTAACGATATTTGTAACTTTTTTACTTGGTGGGATTGAAAGTCATTTCCCACCAAGCCCCCGTTGGTTCGCCATCGTTAACCACCCAAACTCTTTTTAATTCCTTTACTTCCATTCGGTTTGTCATTGCCACACTTAGAGCGCGAAAACCTTCGGCGCGTTCGCCGTGAAAACGGATTGTTGGCTCAAAATAAGCGTGTCCTTCGCCGCCTTGACAAGACTCGTAGGTTTCCACTCCGTTTTCCAAAAAAAGTTTTACCTTGTCTTTTATTTCATCATCAACGAAAGCATAAATCTCGTTAATTCGTTTTTTGTCCATATCGAAATATGATACTAAAATTTTCTTTTGCCCAAAAACCGCTTAAACTTGCCTTAAAAATCTGTAGAAAACTCGACTTTTAAGGCAAAGCCACAAATAAATTTCTTTAATCAATAATTATCTAAATTCAATAAATGCCAACGAAAAATTTTAGAACACTACAAATAAAAATAAGAAAGCAACCGGTTCATTTATTTCACAGGCGGCAAGCTCCGAAGAGGGCGCATCCTTGCAAAACAAACCAGTTGCTGCAACCAGTATAAACGAAAAACTGAAAATGGCGAAAACGCTGGATGAGCGACTTGTGTAAAACGGCAAACCCTCGAATTTTATGTCCTTTGTAAAACGATGGGGCAGGAATATCTTGCTTTTATGATTGTTCGGCACGACGTGAATAACACTCGTTTCTGTTTTCACGAAGTAGTTGAAATTGAAGTAACTCCTGACGCTTTCAAAAACTGATGCGAATCGCGCGAGCAACGGGCTAATCAGAGCGACAGGAGTTATTAAAAGTATAGCAAAAAAACTTTACGGCATAAATGAAAATGATATTTTTTAAGCCGTTGACGAAAATGGAGAATCGTTTTTAATTGAAACTGGAAAATTTATAAAGTCAAATAATAAACAAAGTCCCGCTTGTTTAATACGACCTACGGCAGTTTACTCGCCTCGGTGGTTCAGAAAACAAAACGGGATGATCCTAATCTACTCAAAAAGGTTCTAATTTTCAAGAAACTTTATTTTGGTTTATTAATTTCAAGATTGTGTTTTTCAACACCAGTTAGCTCGAATGATTTCATAACTCTCGTCAATGTCTGGTTCACGGTTATGTGCCAGATAAAAGCGTTCAAACGCCTTACCAATTCTTTTCCATCGCCTCGCCTCCATCTTTTTCTTTAGTCGCAGAGCCGCTTCCTGTTCACGGATGCCGGAATATTTAGAATAACGCCCGTGCTTGAAGTTTGGATGAGCGAAAAGTTTCAATGATTTGCCGCCGTGTTTCGAGCATCTGCCGTTCGGCATCGGTGCGCGACGGCACGCGGTTCCGCGCCGGGTTTTTGCACCACATAAATTTGTGTCAGTCATGTACAAGAGGTTACCGCTCCTTCACGGGGTATCCAAAATTGTGTGATTTTGATGTCTTAATTTCGATGTTCAACAATCCACCAAAATATCAAATTTCCTGGCGATAAATTTTCGTCTGATTGCAGAACAAACAGAAGTTGACGATTTCTTCGTCGGTTAAAATAGATTGAAATATGAAAGCCGTTGAAATCTCAAAAAACTATGACTATCTTTAACTTAATGGACGAGTAAATAAATGTGAATGATGTGAGATTCTGTAAGTAAAAAAATCTCAGTATTCTTTCTCGTCTGCTTATTTTCTATTATTGATTCCCATAAGTTATAATTCGTTGTAGTCAACACACTACTTTCTGTTTGAAATTTTCCCGTCAATCAGACATTTGTATGAAAGGGAATCCATTGATAAACAATTTTCATTTATTCTGCCACTGAGCAAATTAAATGGATTGTTTGAAAAGTAAATTATGAAAAACTCTGACAAAATCGAAAACAACTCGCCTACGATACCCGAACAGCCGATGCCCTCGAAGGAAAACCAATCGCTCAGACTGACACCCGAACAGCGGGCGAAATCAGAAGCAGCGAGCAAAAGACTGAGCGAGGCGATGATTCAGGGACTCCATCAGGACAATCTGGAAATCTTCGGCGAAGATTACATCAAAAAGTAACTGAAACTCCAACTCTGCTTTGACTGTTTGATTTTAAGGACAGGCTTTAATCTGACGCTTAGTCAAGATGATTTCAATAATCTCCTGGCTATTCGGCTGGAGATTATTTGCCAACACCAACAGATCAGTAAACTTTCCAAATCTTTTTCTTCCTACTGCATTTTCTTTAACTAAAGAGTCAAACGGCGTTTTCCTGTCGGCGGATGTCGGAGTATTTGAAGTAACGCCGTGATCTAAGTTTAGACGAGCAAAAACTTTTATTGAACCTTCCACCGTGTTTTCGCGCTGGAAATAAGCAGTGTCAAATCATTTGCATGGGGTAACGGCATTTGCATGAGGTATCGCATTTACATGAGGTGATCGCATTTGCAAGAGGTGTCCAAAATTCAAGAAACGGATGATTAAAATCTATGTGCCAGTTTCGCTGAAAAAACTACATTATAAGCGTTAAGTTTTCAGTTTGATTTCAGGCTATCGTTATATCGGTCAATTAGAGAATGACTGTGATTTATTTCAGTCTGTTGGCTTATCAAATAGTCCGCCAGATCGCAACCGTTCGCTTTCTGTTCGGCTGTGGCGCGTGTTTCTATCAGATCGGATACTTTGACTGTTAAACCTTGCCGCGCCGCGTTCTGTGCGATTTTCTGCCAGAGATCGAAGCCGTCTGCATCCGGGTAGAGAATTATGTGCCGTTGTCCGAGTCTGTGCAATCGCGTCGCGTTGAGCCACGTTTTAGAATTGCATCCGAGCCAAACAAATTCGGTAAAACAAAGACTAGCGATAATTGCCGTTTTTTCAGCTTCGACAATGGCAACCGGCATATTCGGAAATTTTAATAAAAGATGTTCGCCGAAAAAGACTTGCTTATATTTAAAATCTTTTTTCAATTTCAGCTTTGCCGGCAGTGATGAAATATCAAAATCGCTTTTAAGCCGTTTGCCATTCGTCGAATTAAACCTGATGAGTTTTGCGCGGCAAATGCGGTTCTGCGAGTCAATACTCGGAAAACAAGTATAATCTTCAAAGCTGCCGACAAAATACATTTTCAAGATGTCTTGAATTTCTTCGACACAATCCGGGAACAAATTCAAAAGAAATTGAACAAAGTTATTTTGATCGTAGCCAGTCAATGTCGCTTTGAAATGTTCAAACGGTATGAAGTCCGGCTTAGTCTGCAAATTTGCCGAATTATTTTGTAGTCTGCTTTGTTTGGCAGAACCGTAATTGGATAAGCCGCACTTTTTCGGTTTGTCGGATCGGTTGCCGCGCATCGCTTTTGCCGTCGGATTGTCCGCAAAAAATTGTTTAGGCTTATAGTGATAACCACATTTGCTTTCACGGTTGCAGCGTCCGACATCCGCGCCGACATATTCGCCGTCTTCTTTGACATACCGAACGAAGCAAAGCCGTGAATTACACGCGGGGCAAGTGTGCCGTGATTTCGTTCCTTTGTATGTTTCGAGTTAAATCATAATTTCATCAAAAAATAAAGTTTTGTTAGAACCGTCATTTGCGTAATTTGCGTCATTTTTATTTTTCGGTTTATGACGCAAATGACGATAATGATGCACCAAACAAATCTTTTATTTTTCACCTTTCGAGATAAATAATCTTGCCGAAAGACTTTTTATCGGTTTCAAAACCTAATGCTTCCAAGCGTTTAATCAAGTTTCTGGAATGCACCGGGCGGAAACCGTTATCAAGACAAAAGTTTTTGTAGCTTTTATAAAGGTCTTGAAGTGATTGAAAATCTTCGACTGATTGTTTGTAGCCGTTTTCGTCTATAAACATCGCTACCGAATCCGATTCAATCCGGTATGTTTCGACTGCTTTCTGAGCCGCATCACATTCTGAAAACTTCTTTTGTCTAATCAGTCGGTTTAATCCTTCCAAAATCCAATTGAACACGCCGGAAAGTTCCGATTCGATAATCTCATTGGCTAAATTCGGATTTCGTTTTTCTTCGGGAATGGTTACGTCAAACGGGATTATCTGAAACCGTCTGAAATAGGCTTCCGCGTGTTCTACGTCCTTTGGAAATTCGTTGGTGTTAAATGCCAGTTTTGCGTAATTGGTTAGTGTCAGCGGTTGACCGTATGGCAGACGCGCTTCAATCGGTTCGCCGCTCGTTAATTGTTTGAACTTTTCCGCTTGCAAACGATTCGAGATTTCAGACGAATAATTGAGAAGTTTGTTGGCAAGCATCGCCCGGTAGTATTGATCGGAAAGAGATTCCAAACTGTAATTTGAAATGTTGTCTTTTCCCAAAAGTGCATAAATCACTTCAAAAAATACCGATTTACCATTTGCACCCGTGCCGTATAAAATCAGAGTCTTTTCTAATTTCAAAGATGTGAAAATATAAGCGATGTATTCGGCTAGAACTTTTTGCCGTGATTTTTCTGCGTCAACTATTTTTCCGTCCTTGTCTTTTTCCGGCAAGACTTCATCAAGGAAGGATTGCCATTTTCGATAAACTGCCGTTTTGTCGTAGGCGAAACTTAATTGATATTTGAGAAAGTCGGCGCGGGCAAACGGACGGAGTTTTATTCCGTCCTTTGTTATTTCACCAGTGCCGTTCTGAAAATTGATTAGAACCGCTTTATTTGTCGTTTCGGGTTTTGGCAGATATGCGACGGCAAGAAATTGTTTATAAAGTTCGTCTTTGAATTTATGATAATCCGCCGTGATAGTGTCCACGCTTAAAATTTTGGCAAAGTCGGCGAGAAAAATTTTCAATTCTTCTTTATCAAGCAGTTGCCACATTTCACCGTTGTAGGAATAGACAAAACCGAGATGAATACACAAACCGCAATTTAATTTATTCGCTACTTTTAAGACTTCACGGATAGTTAAAACGACTTGTGTTTTTTTGCTTAGTTTGTCATCTACGCCAAGTCCGGCGACGGCGCGAAAGTCAAAATCTTGTGGACAATTATCGAGAATTTCACGCAAAACGGCATCGTGTGTGATCCTAACCTTTGAAGAGAATAAATTTTCAGCTTCAGCTTGGAATGCGGCAGCATCAATTTTAGTAGATGACACCTGCAAAGTATTGCTACGGGTGTCAGAATACATTTATATTACCTCCGCTTTGGGTTGTATTTCACATTTATCAAGATAGGGAAAAAGGTGCTGCTCTTTAGAAAACAAGATTCTATAACCGACGCGAAAAAATCCGATTTTCTGTCCTTTTATAATACGACGTAAGGTAACTTGCGAAATGCCTAAAAATTTAGCCGCTTCTTTCACGCTAAGAAGGTTATTTGATTGTTCGTTTTTTGGTTCTAAACTCATTATTTTTTCTCCACAAAAAAGTTTGGAAATGAGTTCTTTGAAATCGTGAAAGATTGAATGTTGCTTCAATAAGCAAATAAATACTATTCAAAATGAAATGCCCGAATTGATTTTTAATGAGTTGATAATAAACGCACAACTAGCAAATATGTAATTGTTTCAGAATGTTCCAGTGTGGGACAATTTGAAACAAATGCCATTGACATATCTCATTACTGTAACTTAAAGTAGCATAATGCAACCTATGCAATTTAATTTGCATAGGTTGACATAAGTTGAACGAATTGTAATGAAAAATTTTCAATTTGTTCATCTGTTTGATTTTGTGTGGTTAAGAATTTAATTTTTAAAATCTTCACTTTTCACGATTTCAAAGAACAAAAAATAAGCAAAATAATATTTGCTTACAACAATTGAGAAAGGCGTTTCAAAGTTTGGTAGCCGCGAAACGCTTTTTCTTTATTCATAAGTTATATTAGTGAATCTTTTATTGTCAACCGTCTATTAAATTCTTATAGGGTGTAGTATTTAATAATTTTAATTTCTATGTTTTTTTATCTGTCAAAACAAATCAAATGTAACAATTTAATTAAGAAACTCTGTTTTTAATTTAATATTATTTTTGTTGCTAACATCGGCAATCTTATTTTCCAAAAATTCACCAAAATTTTTTGCGTTTTCACCTACGCTTTTCGCAGTCAAATTTACATACCGCAAAAATGTTTTGAGTTGGGTATGTCCGGTAGTTTTCATTATTTCAGCTTGCGGCATTCCGCTATTTACCATTCTTGTTGTCGCTGTGTGCCGACAATCCCGAAAGCGAAAATTTTTAATCTCAGCTTTCCGGCAAGCCGTCTTGAATGCTGTCTTGATAAATTTCACGCCGAAGACTGTAAAACCTAATTCCTTTGGACTTTGATTCCAAACTTTTTCGAGTTCGTCGTTCAGACGCGGAGTAATTCCGACAATTCTTTCCGTTTCGGTTTTCGTGTTTTCGGCGCGAATGATAATAATGCCGTTTGTAAAATCAATATCGCTCCAGATCAGTTTATAAATTTCTTCCGGGCGCATCGCCGTATCCAAAGCGCAAATCAAGATCGCCTTGATGTGTTCGCGTTCGTTTTTGCATTCATTCAGCAAGGCTATTTCTTCGTGATATTCCAAAACGCGCTCTCTGGCTTTTTCCGATGAGTTGGAAATCATTTTGTCGGTTTTCTGAAAAGGATTCGCAATCAGCCAACCTTCATTAACGGCGAAATTCAACATTCGCCGCAAAGTTGCAAGTTCACGGTTGACTGATGAGAGTTTGCGCTCGGTTACTCTTTTTACTTTTGTTATTTTGGTTTTCTGTCTTTTGGTTTTCGGATTAAGTTCTTTGGTTTTCTTTTTTATCTCAATCTCAACCGGAGTTTTCAGCCGCAAGGTTCTAAAATTTTCAATATCACGCGGTTTGATCGAGCGAATATATTTTTTACCGAAATGTTCGCTGGCAATCTTAACGTAAGTTTCAACAGGTTTATGAGACTTCAAACCGGCAACCTTATGACCATCTTTAATAATTGCCGGAAACACTTTTGCTTCCTTATATTTTTCGGCAAGTGTCAGAAACGTCATTTTGTCGGCGTTCAAAGTTTCTTCGCCGTGTTGATTTAGTTCATCGCGCATTGCCCGAACTTCTTTCCAAACATCCGTTATTTTCCCGCTTGGCACACGGCGCAACTTTTCCTTTAACTTTCCCGTGTCGTCTTGATATTGAATCCGCGCATATAAGTTGCTCTTCATCCATTTATACCCGCCTTCGCGTGAACGGGGACGACGTAGTTTTTCATCGGTCTTTTCATTTTCCATAACAGTATCCTTTGGTATCCTTATAAGTATCCTTATAGGTCTATGATAGTTTGTGATAGTAGTTGAGAGCAAATGATACAACAAGATATATTAAAGCATTGAATTGATTGAGTTTATAGAATTCAACTGGAAATCGCTGATGCCCTGAGATATACTAATTTTCAAGACGCATTCGATTCGTAATCGAAAGGTCGTGGGTTTGAATCCCATGGATGGCTCCACTTATCTTGTACAAAATAAACGGCTTATATAATTGCGGTAAACGCATTTATAAGCCGTTTTTCTTCTGCATACAATTTTGCATACAACTAGACTTGAAGATATATTTTCGAGCTGGAAATTTCCAAATTTATTGAATTCACAAGCCGTTAACTAAAATATTGCAGTTCGATTCTTATATGCGAGGACAAAATTAACGTGTTGTAGGTGCAATAATTAAATGAGTTGTTGCTGAATTCCAATTATTGGAAGTTCCGACTTCAATCGTGCCGCTCGAAAAAAATATTTGCTCAATCCGGCACACGCGGATTGGAGCAAAATCCGGTTTGGCGAAACGCGAGATTGTTTTCGACGAAAGACTAAAGAGAAGTTGAAAATTGAGTTAGAAGCTGTTTGAAAACTCGTTTTTGGTGGATTTGTAACCACCAATCTACACTAAACCACACTAAATAAAACAAAAAAGACAAATTTCGTGTTTATTAGTGTGCTTTAGTGGTTAAGTTTCTTCTCATTGTCGAGTTTTCAAACAGCTTCTTACAATTAAAAACGCTATGATCACAATCGCAATTAAAAAGGACTTAACCCGGCATTTTCAAGGTTCGGGAAAATCTCTAATGATGGTTTTCGCCGCGAACAAACTGCGCTTTCATCCTGCGCTCAAAAATCCGACCGTGCCAATCGTCGTTGACCGCAGACAGTTTTTTGTCTAAAAAAAACTTGAACATTTCAAAGGGTTTTGTGTGCTGAAAAACCTGAACATCACAATCAAACCTCGACTTTCAGCCGCGCCGCTTCGTCGGTGATTTCAAACATCTCGCCGTGCGGGACAATCGTGATTTGACCGTATTCTTCCAACAACATTCGATAGGCTTCGGCAACGGGACGCGGCTGGCGGTTCAAATCATACAAACCGCATTCGTTGACCGTGCCTTCTTTTTTAGCGAGTCCTTTGTCCCAATCAATCTGGTCAATCAGGCTATACCACGTAAAACCCAGCACCGGAACGCCGTCGGCGCGCATTCGCAGGACGTTTATCCATTGTTTCCAGAGCCACGTCGGAGCTTTTTCCGGGTCTTTGTGATTGGTTTCGGTGTGCATTACGGGTTTTTTATAGCGCGTGTAATAATCCTTCGTGATTTGATACCAGCCGTAAACATCTTCCGCGGTGCAGATCGTGCCGTCGGGCTTTAAAATGCGCTCGTTATCGCCGTAATAATCGTTGCCCATCACCTGATACCCGGGCGGTTCGCCGACCATAAACCAATCGTATTCCTCGCGCGTCATTCCGTTATCCAATAGATATTGATAAATTTCTGCGTCCGATTGATAGGCGTAGAGCAGATCGAGCGAAATCAGCCGCTGCTTATTTTCCATTCTGGTTTTTTGCGAGACTTCGGCGCAGGTTTCGTGCAGATATTCGGCGGTTTCCGATTGAACGATCACGCAGTCGTTGCGGTGTTTGGCGATTTCCTGCGTTCCGAGAATGCTGGCGGCAACCGTGTGTTTCATCGCCGTGACAAACGCTTTATCGCTCTTTAACTGCTCGTTCCAAACGCCGTCTTTCGCGCTGAATTTCGCGGTTACGTAAATTTCGTTGATCGGCGTGTAATATCGCACCCACGGATAACGTCTGGCGACCGCCGCGCAGTATTTGGCAAAATGAATCGGCAGTTCGGGATTTTGATAATCGCCGACCCAATCGGGAACGCCGAAGTGCATCAAATCGAGAATCGGCGTGAGTTCCAGTTTTTTGATCAAATTCATCGCTTTGTCGGCAAATTCCCAATCGTATCTGCCTTCGGTGCGGCTGATTTTGTAATACGGCAAACCGTAACGAACGACTTTCAAACCCAAATCCTTGATAAGCTGTAAATCTTCTTCAAAGCGTTCGTAATGCCCGCATTCTTCCAAAAGATCGCGTCTGATTTTGCCGTTTTCAATTGTCGGATACGAACATTCGATTCCGGTGGCGAACATAAAATTACCGGCGTTTCCGGTCGGCATTCCGCTTCCGTCCTGCCCGCGCCCGCCGCCGAACTCGTCGCCCGCGTAATTGCCGTCGCCGCGCGATTTTTGGATGATGTCGAGAAAACTTTTTTTAGTCATAAATTTATTTGCCACAGATTTACACAGATAGACACGGATTTTTTAAGATAAAAAGATTGTTTTATTTGAATTTCATCTTGATTTTATCCGTATCCGTCTGTGTAAATCTGTGGTTTAAATTTTTTATTTTCAAAAATTCAAACCTGATTTTTGAGAAATTTATCAGCCGTTCTGAGTGCCAAAGCCATAATCGTCAACGCCGGATTAACCGATAACGCGCTCGGAAAAACCGAGTTGTCACAAATATAAAGGTTTGGAACATCGAACGAGCGACAATTTTCGTCAACGACATTTTCCGCCGCGTCTTTTCCCATCCGGCAAGTGCCGATGATGTGCGCGCTGCGCTGATACGTCCAGATTTTTCTTGCGCCCGCCGCCGTCCAGATTTCCTTCATTAAATTTTCGGCGTGGCGCGTCATCCGGTTTTCGTTCTCGCCCTGCGAAAAATAGACGCGCGGTTTCGGCAAGCCGCGAGCGTCCTTTTCGTCAGCCAATTCCAGAAAATTTTCTTCGCGCGGCAGACAATCGCCCAGAATATTTATTCCCGCCGTGTGATTGTAATCCTTCATCCATGCGCCCAAATCGCCGCCCCAGATTTTCTCGCCGCGCGCGAGCTGCGACACATAAGTTACGGGCATCACGCCGATTGATTGCAGCAGATAACCGCCTGCAAAATCGGCATCTTTCGGGCGGTGCGTCTGCTCGGAAATCAAGCCGCCGGGAATTCCTTTGTGCGGATAAATCGCTTCGTCGAATGTTCCCCAAATTTGCACGCCGCAGTGCGCCATAAAATTTTTACCGACCTGACCGCTCGAATTTGCCAGATTGTTGATCAACAGCAGACGCGGCGTTTCAACCGCGCCCGCGCAGAGGAAAACGTTTTTGCAAAGCTGCTTTTTCGTTTCGCCGTTTTGCGAATAGACGACGGCTTTGATTTTGCCTTCGGAATCAAACTCAAATTCGGTGACGAAACATTCGGCGCGAATTTCCGCGCCGCGCTGAACGGCGAGCGGCAGAAAAGTTACATCCATCGAACTTTTCGCGCCCGTCGAGCAACCGGCTTGGCAGAAACCGCGATTCGTGCAGGCTCGTCGCCAGCCGATTTTTTCCTCGAAATAATTTTGCGAAACGGCGGCGTTCGGCGCGGGCGCGGTTTGAATATTCAGCTTTTCACAACCTCGCCGCATCAATTTTGCCGCGCCGTTTAAGGGAAGCGGCGGCAGCGGATAATTTTTCCGGCGCGTTCCCCACGGATAATCTGACGCGCCCGACACGCCCAAAAACCATTCGAGTTCGTCGTAATAATGTTCTAAATCCGCATAAGACAAGCACCAATCGCGCCCGACACCGAACTCTGAAAAAAGCCGAAAATCGTCAGCCTGCGGACGCGGCACATAAGCCGTAAAATGCAAAGTCGAGCCGCCGACTCCGCAGCCGGAATTGTTGCTGCCGAACGCGACCGGATTTTCTCCCGCGCTCAGGCGTTCATCAGTCCAGAAAAGTTTGCTTTGCTCGCGTTCATCGGTCGCAAATTTCGTGTAGTCGAAACTTTTTCCCGCTTCGAGCGCGACGACTTTCAAACCGGCTTGCGCCAATCTCGCCAGAATCGGCGCGCCGCCCGCGCCCGTTCCGATAACGACGGCATCAACAATGTTGGATTTTGGATTCTGGATTTTGGATTCTGAATTCTCAGCTTCAACTCTGGAATCTGGAATTTGCTGGAAATTGGAAATTGGAAATTGGAATTTTGAATCTGGAATCTCCAAATTCCAGCCGTGTTTATCGGCAAAACCGATGTAACCGATTTCCGCGAGCGCGAACGGGTGCGAGTAAAAAATCTCGGCGAATTCAGCGCAGATTTCTTCGAGAAAACAAGCGAACGTGAAATTCGGCGGCGCATTTTGCTTTGCAGCCTCATCTTTTAAAATACTCGTTCGTTTTTCGATTTCGAGCGCGGCAAATTCGGTTTGATAATTTTCCCGCGCCGTTTCGTTTAACAATCGCAGACCGATTTTGTAAGTTTCGCCGTCGGTCGGCATCCGGTCGTAACGCCAACCGTTGCCGCCGGAATTTTCAGCCAGCCGTTTGTCAATCGCGCACGCCGCAAACCAGCGCGGCACGACTTCGGAAGGCGCGAGCGCGGCACAGACGGCTTTTAAAATCTCGAATTCGTCGCGGTCGAAAAAACGCGGCGGAAGCTCGCCGGTATTTAATCTCTCCAGCAAAACGCGCCGCGTCGCGTCGGTTACAAAATCGCTTTCAAGCAATGCCTGAAACTTTTCAAACGTCTGATTTTTCATCGAAAATTAATCGCTCGACATTTTGCCGCCGGTGACATCGAGCAGACAGCCGGTTACAAAACTGGAATCTTCCGAAGCGAGATAAACATACGCCGGAGCGAGTTCTTCGGGCTGTCCGGGACGTTTCAAAGCGACTTCGTGACCGAAGTTTTCGACTTCTTCAATCGGCATCGTGCCGGGAATATTCGGTGTCCAAACCGGACCGGGAACGACTGAATTGACGCGAATTCCTTTCTCGCCCAAATTCATCGCCAGCGATTTCGTAAACGAATGAATCGCGCCTTTAGTCGAAGAATAATCAATCAGAATCGGAATGCCGACGCGCCCGACGATGCTGCCCGTGTTGATAATCGCGTCGCCTTTTGCGAGATGCGGAACGGCGGCTTGCGCCATAAAAAAGTAGCCGAAGATATTCGTTTCAAACGTGCGGCGCAAATCTTCTTCTTCGATGTCTTCAAAGTTCTTCTGCGTTTTTTGAAACGCGGCGTTGTTGACGAGAATATTTAAACCGCCGAATTCCGCGACGCATTTTTCAACCGCGTCGAAACACTTTTGACGATAGCGCACGTCGGATTTTATGACCAGACATTTGCCGCCGTTTTTCTCACACAAACGCTTTGTTTCCGCCGCATCATCGTCGTTTTCGTTATAGACAATCGCCACATTCGCGCCTTCTTTGCAAAACGCAATCGCCACCGCGCGACCGATGCCGGAATCCGCGCCCGTCACAATCGCCGTTTTATCTTTTAATTTTCCCGCCGCTTTATAATTCGACAAATCCGAATCGGGCTGCCGCTTCATCTCCGACTGTTTCGCCGGATACGGCAATTTTTCGCCTTCAATCTCGTCCGCCATCGGACGTTTTTCTTCTTTGATCATAAGTTTTCCCTCTCTTCGTTCATATTAATTAACAGCAAATAGTTTGTCTACTCCTTCACGCTCTTGCGCGGAAGCTGCCACGACCATTAATCCGATCATCCAACCCAATGTATCCGTTACCGGAAACAATAATCCGGGAGGCGTAAAATTCATTTTTGCCGGGATGTGACACATCGAGTGTTTTCCCCGTCAGCAGTTCATATAAATACCAAACGCGGCGGGCATATATTCCGGTCGGTTCGCCTCTAATTTGTTCCTCCAGCCATTGCTTATCAATTTCTTCAAACACCGCTTGCCA
The DNA here is from genome assembly GCA_965218105.1 of Pyrinomonadaceae bacterium. Classification (GTDB taxonomy): domain Bacteria; phylum Acidobacteriota; class Blastocatellia; order Pyrinomonadales; family Pyrinomonadaceae. Next base: position 241,562 of record OZ244585.1, on the reverse strand, counting down.
TACTTCCAAATCAACTGGTTCATAACGCATTGCAAATTTTATATTTCCGAATAAGCCTTGCGGGGCATAAGATTTGGGGTAGTATTCATTGATGATTCCGCTGATGTTATTTGTTTTTCTGGTGCCTGAAGATATGGTTGAACGCACTGCCGGCAACGGAACTTTCAAGTCGAAAGTTTTAATTAATCCCATTAATCCAATTAAAGCCGGAAGTTTTAGTTCTTGATCTGCTTCGTCGTTCATAATTTCTGCTATTCTCTTGCCGCTGCGCCGGTAGTTTTTCGTTAAACAAACTTTCAATGTTAAATCATCAATTGCCCGCGATATTTATTAGCAGCTCTGTGAGAATATTAGCTATGAGATATTATAATACAAAAACCTTAGCAATCTTGTGAAAATCTTAGCAAAACGGTGAAATAATATGAAATCTTTAGTTTAGTATAGATTCTTATTAGAAATTACGAAAAATTTCTGCAACCTTAAATAATTGGAAGATATGCTTGAAATAAAATTCACTTTTGAAAAAACTGCACACAATTTTGCACACAAAAATTTGCGATTTACCTGTTATTCAGTGTTTCGGGGTGAAACGACTTGATGCGGTTAAATTATTGTTTGTGAACGAGTTGAGGGGATTTGAAATTCAATGAAACGGGATGAAATTGGCTTCAGGACGGCTTCGTAATCGAAAGGTCGTGGGTTTGAATCCCCTGGATGGCTCCATTTCTAAACCAAAAAGGTATTGTGACAACAGATTTGTTGTCACAATACCTTTTTGGTTTTAGATATTTATTTTTGTTTAGGGTAAAAAAATATTTGGCACAGGTTTATCTGTGTTTATTCCAAATTGTATGCCGGTAAATCCGTTTGCGCTTTGTTGGAGATACCAGATGCCGTTTCTGAACACTGCAATGTCAGTTTTGCCGTCACCGTCGTAATCTGCCGGTGTCGGCAAATCAGTCGAAATGCCGAATTGAGTTCCGACGAATTGACCGTTTGAACTGTTTAAGCGATACCACGTTCCGTTTGACGGACGAAACACGGCTATGTCTGTTTTATTATCGCCGTCGTAATCTGCCGGAACCGGTTTGTCGGTCATTTCGCCAAATTGTATGCCGGTAAATCCGGCGGTGCTTCTGTTTAGATACCAGGTGCCGTTTGACGGGCGGAAAACCGCGTAATCGGCTTTGCCGTCGCCGTCGTAATCAGAGGCGATCGGTTTGTCGCCGGTTGTTCCGAATTGCGCGGCAGTGAATTGACCGTTCGACAGATTATAAACATACCAAGTGCCGTTTGAAGGTCGCCAAACCGCAAGTTCGGCTTTGCCGTCGCCGTCAAAATCGGCGGGCTGCGGAATGTCATCGGACGCGCCGAAGACGATGCCGGTAAATCCGGCGGTCGAGCGGTTCAGATACCACGTTCCGCCGCGATAAACGGCGAGGTCGGTTTTGCCGTCGCCGTCGTAATCGGCGGGGACAGGTTTATCTGATGCCGCGCCGAATTGTGCGGCTGTAAAGCCATTCTGTGAATTCAGCAGATACCACACGCCGTTATCGGGACGATAAACGGAAATGTCGGCTTTGCCGTCGCCGTCGAAATCAAACTTTGCGCGACGCGCGGCGGCGGAAGATGCGCTCAAAAGTCGGGCGAGCGATGTGCGGACAACTCCATTGACGGTTTCAAAATCACCGCCGATTAAGATTTTGCCGTCTGATTGGGTCGTTATTTTATAAACCGTGTTATCGGTAGTAGTTACAAAAGAATTGTCCACCGAACCGTCGGCATTCAAACGGGCGATATTGTGCCGTGTGCTAGAGCCGATGCGGTCGAAAAATCCGCCGATGAGAATTTTTCCGTTTGAAAGCGGGTAAATATCTTCGACGCGGGCGATGTCGGCAACGCCGGAAATATCGGACAAATTAAATGTCGCATCAAGCGCGCCGCTTGAATTGAGCCGCGCTATTCCGGCAGCCGTCGCGCTTCCTCCGGCGTAAATTCTGCCGCCGACTAAAATTTTTCCGTCCGTTTGCAGTGCCAGCGCGGAAACTTCGGTAACACGCGCCGTGTCAAAATTAGAAGTCGTCGCCGGAACAAACGTCTCGTCGCGGCTGCCGTCGGCGTTGAGCCTTATGACTCCGTTATAACTAACGCTGCCCGTCTGACTGTTGACGAAGCTGATTTTAAATTCTCCGCCGACGAGAATTTTCCCGTCCGGCTGAATGACGACCGAATCGAAAAGAGCGGCGGGAAGCGGATTGTTAAAGGTCAAATCGAGCGAGCCGTCGCTGTTCAGACGCGCGATTCCGCCGTTAGGAAATCCGTTTGCAGAATTACTGCCCCAAACGACGACAATTTTCCCGTCCGGCTGTAAAGCGGCGGCATTAATACCAAATCTGGTCAGAATTCCTGCCGCATTGAACGAATCATCGGCAGTGCCATCGGCTTTGAGCCGCGCGATGCTGGTTATTACGCCGAAACTGCCGCTGACTGCGAAACCGAAATTATATCCGACGAGAATAATTTTCCCGTCCGGCTGCACGATAATCGAATTAATTTGCCCGTTAGATAATATAAGAAAATTGCCCAAAGAGCCGCCGAAAGTCGTATCAAGCGAACCGTCGGTATTAAGGCGAAAAATCTGACTGAGAGAATTGCCGCTCGGACGGTTGAAATTTCCACCGACGATGATTTTCCCGTCGGGTTGGACGGCAATTGCCCGCACGCCGCCGAGAGCCGTCGTGGTGAATTTGAGAGACTGATCGGTTGAGCCGTCAGCGTTGAACAGTTTGAGCGAATCGCTGCTGAAAAATCCGCCGCCGAACGAACCGCCGATGAGAACTTTTCCGCCCGATAACGCGCTGAGGCTGTAAATTGTGCCTAACCTGAAGGTGCTTGCCGGATCGAAAGCCGTATCGGTTGAACCGTCAGCGTTGAGCCGCGCCACTTGACTGCGACTTTTGCCGTTGAATGTAGAAAACAATCCTCCGATTAAAATATCGCCATCCGGCTGCAAAGCCAGTGTAAAAATCGGGTTATTCGCTCCCGTTCCGGTCTTAAAAGACGAATCGAGCGAACCGTCCGGGTTAAAACGCGCGATAAAATTGTTGCCGACTTCGTTAATTGCCGTAAAATATCCAACCAGCAAAATTTTTCCATCCGATTGGACGGCAACTTTCAACGCATTGCTGTTGCCGGTAACGAGAGCAAAAGACGGATCAAAACTTCCGTCCTGATTTAAGCGGGCAATCGGAGTTGTTATTATAACCAGATCGTATCGCTCGACGATAAATCCGCCGATGATGATTTTTCCATCGGTTTGGAGCGCGATGCTGTAAACAATTGCGGGAATTGGCAGCGCATTCGTCGTTGAAATCGGCGGCGGAATCGGTGACGTGAACGAAGAATCAACCGACCCGTCGGAGTTAAGACGGGCAACGGCGTAACTGCTCTTTGAATTTACCTGATAGAAATTACCGCCGATCAAAATTTTTCCGTCCGGTTGGACGGCGACATCATAAACGAGCGCGTCCGCGCCCGCGCCGGGATTAAAACTTGTGTCGAGCGAACCGTCGGCGTTGAGCCGCGCGATCCGGTTGCGGCTCGCTCCGCCGACTAATGTAAACGATCCGCCGATGACGATTTTGCCGTCGGTTTGAACGGCGATGGCGAGAATTGTCCCGTTGACTTCAGCGGAAAATGACGAATCGAGCGTAAAATCGGCGTTCAAACGAGCGATACTTTTTTGTCGTTCATCATTAACCGAGCGAAAATAACCGCCCACGAGAATTTTTCCGTCCGGCTGCACGACCGTCGCGCGAACATTTCCCGGAATCGAATCAATAGTTACATTGAGCGTCGGGTCGAGTTCTCCGTCAGCCGGTGAAACCGCGTTCGGCTGCTTTCTGAAATCATCATTCGGCGAAGTATTGCCGGAGTGATCGTAATTTCGGCGGCGCGGCGATTTGAAGTTTTCGAGCAGCGGATCAATCGCGCCGATTCCGTTGTCAGCCGCCGTCTGCGCGCCGATTAAAAACGAACCGCCGAAACAAAAGAACGTCACCAAAACGAAAAACGATAGTCGAAGCGTTAAAAAGGCTTGAGAAGGCGAAAGTATTATCTTATTCATAAAAAAGTTGTAAGAGTCGGCAAATTATTCTAAAGTGTTCCAATCAAAAGGCGTTGTCAGTATTTGAGCGAATAGATTCATTCACAGTATAAATTAATTTTTATAATATTTAAAGATTTTTCCGCCGACGGAGCGCACACAGCCCGTCCGCGCTCCGTCAGCGGAAATTATTGTATTTAAAATATCAAGAAACTCGATTGACAAAGTTAAGATTTCACGCGAAGTCTGCCAAATTCACTCAAAAGAGGCTTTAATTGTGCCGCCGCCGTTTTGTGGGAAATTCCGTTGCTCGCCAAAACTCCGTTGTAATTATGCACGTCGTCCGTGTTGTAAATAATTTTCGCGCCGAACAAGTCGGTCATTTCGCCGCCCGCTTCGCGCAGAATAATTTCCGGCGCGCAGGTGTCCCACTGTTTTGTGCGCGGCGAAAGATGAATGTACAAATCGGCGATTTGCCGCGCAATCAAACCGACTTTTAAACCGACGCTGCCGCGTCTGACTTCCTGTTTCAAATCAAAATCGTCAAAGACGCGGTTCATTCGCGGACTTCGATGATGGCGGCTCGAAGCCAGCAGCATTTCGCCGAAGTCGGTTTTTTCGGAAACGCGCAAACGTCGCGGTTTTTCGTCTTTTTCAACCATAAACGCGCCGTCGGCGTAACTTGCGAAATACAAAATATTTTCAAGCGGCAGAAACACCACGCCCAAAATGCTCGCGCCGTATTCGGCTAAACCGATCTGCACGGCAAAATCGCCGTTTTTTTCGATAAAACCTTTTGTGCCGTCGAGCGGATCAATGATCCAAACGCGCTTTTTGCCCAATCTCTGCCGGTCGTCGAACTCTTCTTCGGATAAAATTCCGTCGTCGGGAAACGCCGCGCTTAAACCTTCGACAATAATTTTACTCGCCGTCCGGTCGGCAATCGTTACGGGTTCGGAAAAATTGTCGTCAAAGATTTTTTCTTCGATTTCAAAACCGTTTTCGTAAAAATCTAAAATTATCTTTCCCGCTTGTTTAGCCAAATCAACGGCGGTTTCGAGTTCTTTCGTCAACATTGGTTTTGAATTTATCACAGAATTAGCCGGCTATTAAATTTGAGAACCGAAAATAATCAAAGATATAACATCAACGGGCATTTTCGCCGAAAAAATAATTCCGTTTTGCTGCGAAAATTTTGCTATAATCTATTACCCGACGCGGAAATTTTGCCGCGATTGTTTATTTGCCCTAGAGCGTGATGAATTCTTCTTCAGTAAATATCACAAAAATTGTTACAAAATTTTGGCAGCCGTTTCTGACAGCGGCGGCGGTAATTTTTCTATACGCCGCCGTTTTGGTCAAACTCGCCGCCGATTGGTGGAACGACGATAATTATTCTCACGGTTTGTTGGTTCCTTTTGTCATCGGTTACATAATTTGGGCGGAATTCGATAAATTAAAATTTGCCCGCCAAAAATCGCAGTTAAGACTTGGCGGAATTTTTATATTTTCGGCGATAATTCTGCTTTTGGGCGGAACGCTCGGCGCGGAACTTTTTACTCAGCGGATTTCATTTGTGCTAATGTTAGCTGGAATTCTGGTTTATTTTTTTGGCGCGAAGATATTAAAACTTCTCGTCGTGCCGTTCGCCTTATTGCTTTTGGCGATTCCGATTCCGCAGATTATCTTTAATAAAATCGCTTTTCCGCTGCAAATTTGGGCTTCGCAAATGGCGATTTGGGGAATCAGATTGTTTGAAGTCGCGTCGGTCAGAAAGGGAAATGTGATTGAAATTCTGCCGCGCGGCGCGACGCAGATCATCGCGCTCGAAGTCGTCCAAGCGTGCAGCGGCATCCGTTCGCTGATGACCTTAATCACGCTCGCTTTGGTTTTAGGTTATTTTACGCGGGAAAAAATCAACGAAAACAAACCGTTTCAGCAAAATCCCGACTTTTGGCGAACGATAATTTTAATGTTTTTGGCGATTCCGATTGCGATTTTCACCAACGCGGCGCGCGTGACGGCGACCGGAGTTTTGAGCTATTATTACGGCAAACAGGCGACGGAAAACCTGTGGCACGAACTTTCCGGCTGGCTCGTTTACGTCGCGGCGTTGGTTTTTTTGTTATCAATCAACTATATTTTGAAAAAAGTCCAAAGTCCAAATTCCAAATTCCAAATTCCAAATTCCAAAGTCCAAGGTTCGCAGTTCGCACTTCACAATAATTCTCTTTGGCTTTTAGTTTCAGTGTTGTTTGTCGGCGGAATATTTATCAACTGGTTCGCCACGCGCGGCGAGGTAAAAGTCGGGCGCGAATCTTTGACGGAAATTCCCGCGCAGCTCGGCGATTGGCGGCAAAAGGGAAGTGAGTTTCGTTTTGACCGGCAAACCGAAGGTGTTCTCCGCGCCGATGATTATACGATGCGCGAATATACCGCGCCCGACGGTCGTCTCGCCAATTTATACATCGGTTATTACGCTTCGCAACGCACGGGCGCGACGTATCACAGCCCGCAAAATTGTCTGCCGGGCGCGGGTTGGGAAATGAAAAAGCCGGACGTGATTGAAATTAAGACTCCGACAAGCAAAACTTTTAAAGCCAATTGGTTCATCATCGAAAACGGCGTGTACAAAGAAGTTTTAATCTACTGGTACCAAGGTCGCGGACGCGCCGTCGCCAGCGAATACGAAGATAAAATCTACACGGTTTGGGACAGCATCACGCGCCGCCGCAGCGACGGCGCGATGATCCGAGTGATGACGAGCGTCGGAAACTCCGAACCCGAAGCGACCGAAGCCGCCGCCGATTTAGCCGCCCGAACCGCCGATCAGCTTTCCGAATTCGTTCCCGATTAAAGCTGCAAAATCCGCAATAAAAAAGCCTTTTCACATTTCTATTTCACATCAAATTTCTCGCCGCAAAAACATTTTGCTAAACTGAAAGCCTGATGGAAACAACAACCGAAGAAAATGTGCCGATTGCGCTGTCGCAGGAGAAGATTTATCTCGTGTTCGGCGGTTTGGTTTTGGTGATGCTGCTCGCCGCGCTCGACGGGACGATTGTTTCGACCGCGCTGCCGACGATTGTCGGCGAACTCGGCGGGCTGGCGCATCTTTCGTGGGTGGTGACGGCGTATTTGCTGGCGCAGACGATTGTTACGCCGCTTTACGGGAAACTCGGCGATCTTTACGGGCGCAAGCGCGTGCTGCAAATCGGCATCGTGATTTTTCTCATCGGTTCGGCATTGTGCGGTTTGAGCGGCAGTTTGACGCAGTTGATTATTTTTCGCGCCATTCAGGGATTCGGCGGCGGCGGTTTGACCGTTACGACGCAGGCGGTCGTCGGCGATATTGTCGCGCCGCGCGAACGCGGACGTTACCAGGGAATTTTCGGCGCGGTGTTCGGCGTTTCGAGCGTCGCCGGACCGCTGATCGGCGGTTATTTTGCGACCAATCTTTCGTGGCGTTGGATTTTCTACATCAATCTGCCGGTCGGCATCATCGCGCTGCTCGTCATCGCCGCCGTTTTGCCGTCGCAGGCGAATCATCTGCGGCGCAAAATTGATTATCTCGGCGCGGGACTTTTCGCCGTCACTCTGAGCGCGATCATTCTCGTTTCCGATTTGGGCGGAACTGAATTCGCGTGGACTTCGGCGTTTATTCTCGGCTTAATCGCGGTTTCCGTCGTCGGTCTCGCCGGTTTTATTTTCGCCGAAAGCCGCGCCGCCGAACCCGTTCTGCCGCTGCGACTTTTCGCCAACCGCACGTTCGCGCTGACCTCGGCGGTCGGTTTGGTCGTCGGTTTCGCGCTGTTCGGTTCGGTGACGTTTATGCCGCTTTATTTGCAGGTCATCAAAAATTCCAGCCCGACGGCTTCGGGTTTGCAGATGATTACGATGATGGGCGGCGTTCTGGTGACATCAATCGGTTCGGGACAGCTGATCAGCCGCTGGGGACGCTACAAAATTTTCCCGATTGTCGGCACGGCTCTGATGACGCTCGGTTTGTTTCTGCTCTCGCAAATCGGCGTTGAAACATCAGTTATTGTTACCGCGCTGATGATGCTCGTGCTTGGTTTGGGTTTGGGTTTGGTGATGCAGGTGTTGGTGATCGCCGTGCAGAACGCGGTTGATTATTCGGATTTGGGCGTGGCGACTTCGGGCGCGACGCTTTTTCGTCTGATCGGCGGCTCGCTCGGCACGGCGGTTTTCGGAACGATTTTCGCGTCGGGTCTGGCGGGCAATCTTCAGCGATTGCTTCCGTCCGGCGCAGCCGAATTGGAATCGCTCGGTCTCGGCGCGAACGCGCAGGCGTTGAGCCGACTCGCGCCCAATATCCGCGACGCGTATCTGCAAGCCTTCACCGCTTCGCTGACGACGGTTTTTCTCGTCGCCGCCGGCATCGCCTGCTTCGCTTTCATCTTAACTTGGCTTTTGCCCGAAAAACCTCTGCGGCAAACCATCGCGGCGGATCAAAAAGCGGTTGGCGGCGAAATGGGACGCGCCTTTCCGATGCCGACCGCCGCCGATTCCGAACCGCATCTGCTGCGCGGCTTGGCGGTTTTCGCCGACCGCGACGTGCGCCGCCGCTACATCGAATCCGTCGTCAGCCGCGCAAAAGTTGATTTGAGCGCGGCGGCGGCGTGGCTGCTCGTCAAAATCGAAGACAATCCGGCGGTCAAACTCGATTATTTAAGCCGCCGACACCAGGTTGAAATCAGCCGTCTGGAAACCGGAATCAGCGAATTAACCGAAAAGAAATTGATCGTTCAAAATCAAAATTACGAAGTCACCAAAGAAGGCTGCGACGTGCTGAATCGTCTGGTCACAGCCCGCCGCGAAAATTTAAACGAAATAATCGCCGATTGGTCGCCCGAACAACGCGCCGAGATCGCCCAAAGTTTACAGCGCGTCGCCCGCGAACTGATCCCGAACGTCAAAGAACCGGCGTAAATCTAAGAAGCTGTTTGAAAACTCGACAATGAGAATAAATTTAACCACTAAAACACACTAATCAACACGAAATTTGTTTTCTTTGTTTTATTTAGTGTTTTTTAGTGTAGATTGGTGGTTACAAATCCATTAAAAACGAGTTTTCAAACAGCTTCTAAGAAACGCCTTTCGACGCATCCCAACTGCCCTGCAATTTTCGCAAAATAACGATCTGCCCGCCGTGATGTGCGTGGTGTGTGTTCATCAGCCCGATGATCTCCGCCCAGGTCGTTTGATTTTCTTCCGAATACTTTTGCCGGAATTTTTCTTCATCCGCCGCTTCGAATGCGCTTCGCCAACCGCTCATCACGCGGTCGAATCTTTCGATTTCGGCTTGCCACGCTTCATCCGTCGCATTTGATACGCCCGCAAAAGTTTCGCTGTTTTCCATTTCCGATTTCTCAACCTGTTCGCCCTTAAATCTTTTCAAATACCGCTCGTTGTAAAAATTCAGATGCCGCACAATACCCCAAATCGAATTATCCACGCCGTCCGGTTTCCAAGCCGCATCTTCCGCCGACAAATTCTTAAAAGTATTTTTTAGCGCGACAAACCAACCGTCCGTGTCGTAATTGGAAGTAAATTGGTCAATTAAAAATTCTTTTGTAGCCATAATTTTTGTATGTGAATAACACAAAGATAAAATGTTTTTAATTTAAATTCATATATCAATTATTTGAAATTAATTTCCATCAATTAGACTTTCATTATCTAATAAACTTAGTTGCTTATCTTCTTTTTGGAAATTTTGTGTCAAACCTCTCTTGCGTGGAAAGGTGTCTTTGCTTATGTCTAATAGTTTGATTAATTTTTCTATAGCTTCTTGAGTCACTTCTCCGCGAAATATAACTTTAGCTTCACTATCTTCCGAAATCCTAAATTTTAATTCTTGATTCTCATCATTAATGTCGTCAATGATTGCAGGAATACTATTTTTCTGAAACTGGTACTGAACAGTTCTAACAACATCAGGAGAAAATTTATTAGAAGATGTTTCTACAATTTCCTGAATTGGCTTCGACTCTAAAGAAACATCTATTTTAGAATTTTGCGCTACAAAAAATAAAGTATCTCGATAAATTCTTATAACTTCATCAGCTTTTTTGGGGTTAAACTTTTTCTTTATTAATTCATGCCTCAAATTTGCTTCACTTGGAGGGTTATCGCCATATGTTTGGTATAACTCTTCAAACAAGTCTGGAGCAAAAGCACATCTACGAATAGCTTCGCCCTTTTCTGTTTCTGAAGGAGATTCTAATATCGTTATAGCGTCGTCACTTAGCTTTAGATTTCCGCCATCTGAAACTAAAAGTTCGTACTTCTTTAGCGCAGAAACAACAGCAGTTGACGCGCCATTTACCCCTGAATATCCTAAGTCTTCTGCAATGACTTTTGGGCTTGCAGCGTGAAATGTTTCTTTCTCGTATATCTTCTTAATCTTCTCTATTGCCTGACTTAAATCTATTCTTGGATAATTTGGACTTCGGGTTGTATTTGCCATGTTATTTTCCTCCAAACATAAGCTATCATGGAAGAAAATATAGCGTCAAGCTACGCGCCAAATTGTTTTTGATGGCGCGCCATTTTTCTCTTGCATGACGCGCTATCTTTTGGTATTGTATTTTTAGGTTTTTGAAAAAGAAAAAAACTAGTCGAAGAAAATTCCTCAAACTAGTTTTTGACTTTGATGTGGCGAGTTGGCAGAGCAGGCTAATTGCGCTTGACTGAAAATCAAGTAAGGATGCTGACACATCCTTCATCCGTTCGAACCGGATACTCGCCGTTTTTTCAAGCTGTAAGAAAAGCAATTTTTTTACAGCTTTTTTATTTTACTCTTTATAGAACGTAAACTCAATTAAAATCTTTTAATTTGTAATGCGAAATCAATTATTCAAAATTCTTAACCTTACCGCTATAACAAAATCTTAAAACCTTCCTGCTCAGGATGTCGTTCGTCCGTGAGAATTTCCGCAGTATGCGAGTAACCTGCGAATACTTATTTCATTTGTGGCGAAATCGAGATCAATCAGGCTACAATTCACGAATGGCTTTCTCTGAAAAATTAGCACCGATCAATTCCTCAAAAAAAATCCGGCACCAGCTTTTGCCTTCATCCGGTTTTGCCAGAGAAACGCTCAGAAACAAAGGACAATTTTGGACTCCCGAATGGGTCGCGGAAGCGATGTTAAGTTACGTTTTGCTTGATAAAAGTCCGATTCTTTTTGATCCTGCGGTCGGCGAAGGAGTTTTTTATCAAACGGCGAAAAAATTAAATGCAGAACTGGGCTACACGCCGAAACTTTTCGGTTATGAGATTGATTCGGAAGTTCTGACGCAAGCAATTAAAAATGGCTTGTCATCGCAAGATTTGGCAAATGTGCAGGTTTCCGATTTCGTTTCAAATCCGCCGAAACAAAAATTTTCTGCTATTGTCTCTAATCCGCCTTACATTCGTCATCATCGTTTGAGTCAGGAAAAGAAATTATTCCTTAAAAAGTTCAGTCAAAATTTGGTTGATTTTTCGGTGGACGGACGCGCCGGTTTTCACGTTTATTTTTTCTTGCGCGCGCTTGAATCATTGGCGGAAAATGGCAGACTGGCGTTTATTATGCCAGCCGATGTTTGCGAAGGAATTTTTGCGGAGAAATTATGGAGATGGATTACGCAAAATTTTTGTCTCGAAAGTGTTGTTACTTTTACTTCGGAAGCGACACCGTTTCCAGACGTTGATACCAATCCTTTGATTTTCTTTATCAAAAAATCTCGCCCGCACACTGATTTTCTTTGGATAAAATGTAAAAAACCTTGGGCAAAGGATTTAAAAAAACTCGTCGCTTCCGATTTCAAACAGAAATCAGAATCACTCGAAATTCATCAAAGAAAAATTAGTGAAGGAATCAAAACCGGACTTTCGCGTTCGCCTGAAAACAAACCCGACGGCGTTGAACTTTCACAGTTTGCCCGCGTAATGCGCGGCATCGCTACCGGCGCGAACGAATTCTTTTTTTTTACCAGAGCGCAGGCGAAAGAAAAAAATATTCCCGCCGAATTTCTGCAAACCGCGATTGGCAGAACCAGAGATATTGAATCTGAAGAAATAAGTTTTGAAGATATTGACGCGCTCGATAAAAAAGGAAGACCGACGCTTCTTTTTTCGCCGGACGGCAGAAAGTTGGAAGATTTCCCCTGCGATGTAAAAGATTATTTACTCAAAGGTGAAGAACTGGGTTTGCCCGAAAAAGCATTGATTTCCCAAAGAAAACCTTGGTATAAAATGGAAAAGCGCGTTCCGCCGACATTTCTTTTCGCTTATCTCGGACGGCGAAATATCCGCTTCGTCAAAAATTCAATCGGCGTTCTTCCATTGACCAGTTTTCTCTGTGTTTATTCTCTCAGTAAAGACGAAAATTTTAACGAAAATTTGTGGCTTGCTCTAAATCATTCCGACACGCTTTTTAATTTACAATTCGTCGGAAAATCATACGGAAGCGGCGCGATCAAAGTCGAGCCGCGCTCCCTTGAAAAGTTAATTATTCCTAATCACATAGTCGAAAAATTTTATTTACCGAAACTTTCTTTGTTTTAAGTTTCTATTCTCAATTTAGTACCAAAATTTACAACAAAATCTTAAAACCTTCCTGCTCAAAATGATGGTCGTGCGTGAGAATTTCCATTATATTGAGTTCGCGGCAGACGTTCATCGAAATGCAGTCGGTCAAACTGTAACCTTTGTCGAGGCGCGATTCGTAAAGTTCGAGCGCGTTGAGAAAAGACAATTCGTTTCGGGCGACGACTTTGACGCGCGTATCAAGCAAAATTTCGCGGACGAAAGCCGCCATTTTCGCCCGCATAAGTCTGCCGTGTTCGGCATAAAAATTCAGAAATTCGGTGAGAACTTCCTCAGTTAAGATTAAATCAAAATCTCTCGTCGCCGTTTCGACTTCAACCGATTTTTGATGCCATTGGTCTTTCGGATTAACGAGCGCGACGAGGTGTAATGTGTCAACAAAAATTTCATTCATTTTTTCGGCGCACCGTAAAGATAATGATCGAGATTAACCGACGCGTCGGTCGGAATTTTGTCGAGTTCTTCTTCGGGAATATCTTTCAAATGTTCTTGCCACATCTCCCAAAGCGTTCGGCGCGGCGGCTCTAGATTTTCGACAAATTCCAATACCTGTTCTTGTTGTTCGGTTGATAAAATTTTCACTTTTGCAAGAATTTTATCGGCAACTTCTGTCTGCATAAATTCCACCTCGTCTGCGACTTTATCACAAAATCACACCAATTTTTTCGCCTTCTTCACGACATTTTCCACCGTAAACCCGTAATCTTTGAAAACGTCTTCGCCCTTGCCGGACGCGCCGAATTTGTCAACGGTTAGCGTGTCGCCGGAAAGTCCGACGTATTTTGCCCAGCCCATCGAAACTCCGGCTTCGATTGCCAGACGCGCTTTGACGTTGGCGGGCAGAACGGTTTCTTTGTATTTGTCGGATTGCGCGTCGAAGAAATTCCAGCACGGCATCGAGACGACGCGCGTCGGCGTTCCCGAAGCGGTTAGTTTTTCGCGGGCTTCCATCGCTAGACCGACTTCCGAGCCGGTGGCGATTAAAATTAATTGCGGGTCGGCTTTTTCGCCTTTTTTGGTTTCGGCTTCGGCTAAAATATACGCGCCTTTGTGCAAGCCTTTCGCGTCGGCGAATTTTACGCGGTCAATGATATTGACTTTCTGGCGCGATAATGAAAAAGCGGTCGGCGCAGTGTCGCTGTCGAGCGCGGCGCGCCACATTTCGCGGGTTTCGTGCGCGTCGCACGGGCGAATGACGTTGAGATTCGGAATCGCTCTTAACGCCGCGAGTTGTTCGACCGATTGATGCGTCGGACCGTCTTCGCCCAAACCGATGGAATCGTGCGTGAAAACGAACAAAACCTGAATGTACGACAGCGCGGCGAGGCGAATCGCCGGACGCATATAATCGGAAAAAGTCTGGAACGTGCCGCCGTATGGAATGACGCTGCCGTAAAGTGCCATTCCGTTCATTTCCGCGCCCATCGAATGTTCGCGCACGCCGTAATGCAGATTTCGGGCGGCGTAATTGTTCGGCTCGAAACTGCCGGAAGCGTCAATTTTCGTGTTGTTTGACGGCGCGAGATCGGCGGAACCGCCGAGCAGTTGCGGCAGCTTGTCGGCGATGGCGTTGATGACTTCGCCCGAATACGCGCGCGTCGCTTTCGACTGCACGTTATCGAATTTCGGCAGGTATTTTTCCCAGCCTGCGGGCAGTTTGTTGAGGCGCGTTTCCTGCAAATTTTTGCCCAAATCGGCGTGCGTTTTCTCGAATTTTTTAACCAGCGCGTCCCATTCCTTTTCTTCTTTCGCGCCGCGTTTGACGGCTTCGCGGAAATGATTTAACGCCTCTTTCGGAATGTAAAAGTCCTTATTTTCGTCCCAGCCGAGATTGCGTTTCGTCTCTTTGACGGCTTCTTCGCCGGGCGCGTCCGAGTGCGCTTTGCGCGTTCCCTGACTCGGCATTCCGAAGCCGATAATCGTTTTCACGCGAATTAGTTTCGGCTTGTCTTTGATTTTCTGCGCGTCGGCAATCGCCTTTTCAATCGCGCCCAAATCGTTGCCGTCTTCGACCATTATGACGTGCCAGCCGGCGGCTTCAAAGCGTTCGGTTGCGTCTTCGGTGAACGCGATCACCGTTTCGCCCTCAATCGTAATGTGATTGTCATCATACAGATAAATCAGATTATCGAGCTGCAAATGTCCCGCTAAACTCGCCGATTCGTAAGCGATTCCTTCCATCAAATCGCCGTCCGAGCAGATGCAGTAGATAAAATGATCCACAATCGGAAACCCGTCCTGATTAAATTTCGCCGCCAGATGTTTCGCCGCGATACCCATTCCGACACCGTTCGCAAAACCCTGTCCGAGCGGTCCGGTCGTAATTTCCACGCCCGGAGTCAAAGTATTTTCAGGATGCCCCGGCGTTTTTGAATGAAGCTGACGAAAATTTTTAATCTCGTCGAGCGACAAATCATAACCCGTCAAATGCAGCAACGAATAAATCAGCATTGAGCCGTGTCCGGCGGACAACAAAAATCTGTCGCGGTTAAACCACTTCGGATTTTTCGGATTGTAGCGCATAAACTTCGTCCACAAAACGTAAGCCGCCGGAGCCATCCCAAGCGGCAAACCCGGATGCCCCGATTCCGCTTTCTGCACGGCATCGAGCGACAATGTGCGGATCGTGTTGATACAAAGTTGGTCAAGATTTTGTTCTGTTTTGGTTGCGGTTGTCATAATTATTAATAATAAATTTCTAAATGTCGCATAACCAGCGAACCAGAGAATTTAACTGGATTTCGTCGGTTAAGTTTGCCACATTGGTTAATGAATTTTCCTCTAACATATTCCAGATTTCCGTCGCCATTTTTCTTTCGATTGCAGAGCCGACGAAAAACAATTTCGGTTTCAGATTGATTTTAGCAAATGCCGATTCAATCCGAATCAGAGCGGTTCGCGCGGTTTTCCAATGCTCATCCGCGCCTGCCGGATCAATCCCGCCTTTTAATTCCCCAAAGGCGAGAAAAGATTTCGGGTTTTGGTAAATTTCTTTTGCTTGTTTTTTATTAATTTGTGCAGATGAGCAGTTTATCAGGCATAAATCTATGTTGTTTCTTACTGCCGGAACGGTAAGATTAAAAATCAATGTGCGACATTTGTCGTCTTTTTGCCAACTCAATCCGCGTAATGTAATCTCAATATCGGCATCGTTTTCAGTTGATTTCAGCCATTCACTATTACGCGAATCAAGCCATTCGTAGGAACTTCCCGAAATTCTCAAGTGTGAAATCAACGCCCTGATAAATTTCCTTTGCGCGACAACTCCGCCCGCGTTTCGCATCGAACCGCCCAAAGCGTCGCCGCGTGTCAGCAGAAAACGATAAACCAATTCCTCCACAAAATTTGCGCCTGACGGTTCAAGAAAATTCTGAATCAATCCCTGAATTGCGTCTAATTTGTCCTGCTCCTGCAAATGTCCGACGGCTTTATCTGAAATTCCGGCGGCGGTCAGCAAAGCGGATTGAATATCATCTATTTTTATTAGCGCAGAGGGTTTTTTCGCCGTCGAAGCGATAATTTTTAAAGCTCTCGCCTGTTCGACAAACGGCGTAGCGCGTCGGTTTTTTTCCAAAGCCAGCGCGACAAAACCCGCTCGTCTGGCTTCATAGCTCGTGATTAAATCTTCGGAAGTTTTGAGATGTGCCAAGTAATTGCTCACTAAATTTTTCTCCAGATATAAACACATTTTCTCAAAATTTCGCGTCCGTGTGCGCCCATCTGCTGACTGCTGTTTCCTTTGCTTCCCGGCAAAACCAAGATTTTTTCAACTTCAAATCCTAAATTTCTTGCGAAATCGGAGAGAATTAAATCAACCGAAACGCTTACTCCCGCATAACGCACGTTGTCATTAACCATTATCAAAGGCGCGTCACGCTTTAAGACTCTTGCACTTTCGGCAATTACGCAAGCCATTTCGTAAAAATAACCGCGCACCATTCGTAAAATTCCGCTGTTGTTCAATCGCTTTTCTTCTTTTTCAATGCGGAGGTATTCGAGAATTTCCTGCAAAAGTTTTTGATTGTCCGCAACTTCAATCGCTTTTTTCCATTTCGGCTTAATTGCTAAAAGGTCTTTCGCCTTATTTTCAACCGTGCAGCTCAACATTCGCTGCCTCAAATCAACCAATCCTTTTTCGTCAATCCCAAGCAACGCCAACTCAAGAGCGTAAGTTCTCGTGTAATCATAACGATTACAATACGGCGGCGAAGTTATCAATCCGTCATAAAAATCGTCTGACAAAGAAGGCATTATGTAGAGACAAGAGCCTTCGTATAACTTGATTTTCTCGCTTTCGTTTTCATTTTTGAACAAATTGTTAGCTTGTAAATCTTCAATCATTTCCTTAATTTTTTCGGTTATCGCAGTTGTAAAATCAAGAATAACTCCCTTACTGAACGGCTTTTTCACATCGTCACGCTTTCCCGAACGGTTGTCCCAGCGCAAATACTGACCGTCTTTTCTGGTGTAGCTGATTGATTCTAAAATACAGAACAAAGCAAATTCCAAAGCCGCGCGAACATTTTCATCGGCTACATCTTTAATCGCGGCTAAAAATCTTTCGATGTTTTCTTTAGTTTCCTTCGGATATGCGCCGCCGGTAATTCTCAATTCGTTCAAATCGAATTTTTCAATTTCCGTTTCCCAAACCCTTTGCGAAATAAAATTTTGCAGAGTGAGAATATCCTGTTCGGTCAATCTCGTTTCAAGAATTTCCCGCTTCTTTATAATCTGTTGGCAAATAGGCAGAAGCTCGATGCCTTCCGCCTTTAATCCGCGTTCACCGGCGACAAATAAAGTCGTTCCGCTTCCGGCAAAAGGGTCTAAAATCGTTCCTCCGTCCAAATCATTTTCATTCAAAAAATAATCAACCAGCGAAGCAGAAAAACCTTCCTTGTATTTATACCAGCGATATGACGGACGAGATTTGTTACCCTGAAAGCTAACCAAAATACGAGACAAATCTCTGCAAACTTCCAATTTGTCAGAGAAAGTTTGCTCCAAATTTTTGTCAATTTGGATTATTTCCTCTTGCAAGGCGGTTTGATCGGTTATTTTTTTTTCAGCTAACCCGATGTTCATCCTTTAATTATGCTGACAAAAATTTTCCCGCTTTCTGCACGACATCAGGCGACAAAGTTCTAATTGTGTTGATACAAAGTTGGTCAAGATTTTGTTCTGTTTTGGTTGCGGTTGTCATAATTTTTAAGATTCGATTTCAAGATGTATTAAAATTGCCTGTTCGGTTTTCTTTAAGATTTCTCTACTAATTTTGCCAAGTCGCTTTTTCAGGCGCAACTTGTCAATCGTTCTAATTTTATTGGCTTTAGCTTTTGAATCATTTGTCAAATTTCCTTCGCCCTTCGACATAAAAACTTCAAACGGATAAATTTTTTCGGTGCTGGAAGTAATCGGCACGATTGTTGCGGTGTCGGCGTATTGATTGTTGATGTCGTTGGAAACAATCAATACGGGACGAGTTTTGGCAATTTCGCTGCCGACCGTCGGATTCAAATCCGCCAGATGAATTTCGCCCTTCAAAACCCGGCTCATAAATTTTCCAAATCGGCGGCTTCAAATTCTTTGGTGATTTTCAAATCTTCCGCCGCCGTCGCTCGATAACCTTCCGCAAGAATCATTTTCAAATCACGCTTTTTCTCGCGGCTGACTTTTTCCTTTATCGCCTCCAGAACAAACTTTTCCTGATCTTTTGACACCGAACCGAGAAAGCCGAAAATTTCGTCGGGAACGCTTACAGCTATTGTTTTCATAATATTATTTTAACACGAAAGAAAAGTTGCCGTCGCGGGATATTCTCCTCCGCGTTCGACGATTTTCGGTTCGATTTCAGCTTCAAAATTATCCAGCTTCACTGCATTAACAATTTGTAAAAATATTCGTGTCGCGCCCGCGCTTTTTCGTAAATTAAATGCCGTTTTTTGTTGAATTTAAATTTTCGACCTTTCGGCGTTTCAATTTTTTCAATGCTTTTTATTTCGCCAATCGCTTCGAGCGCGAGCAGAACCGCGCCGCGCGATGACGCTTCGCGCACGTCGGGAAGACTCATATTCTGCGCCAGAACATCGGTGATTATCTGCGTCCAAATCGGCGATTCGCGCAATGCGCCGCCGGACGCGATTATTTCTTTGATATTTGTTACGTTATTCAATTGGTCGTAGATTTCCGCGAACCGATACGCGACCGCTTCGAGCGCGGCTTGTACGATGTCAACCGCGTCCGTAACGGACTTTAATCCCAAAATCGCGCCGTGGGCGTTTTCGTGATAACCCGTGCTGCGTTCGCCCGCGACGAACGGCAGAAAAGTCAGTCCGTGAGCGTCGGGCGGACGGTTTTCGATTTCTTCTTCCACGATGTCGTCAACGTCATTTATTCTCAAAGTGTCTTTCAGCCAGCGGTAAAGTCCGCCGCCGTCGCTCAATGCGCCGCCGATGATAATTCGTTGTCGGTCAATGCGATAGCACCATAAACCGGCGGGAATTTGTCGCGGCACATCGCCCGCGAACGCGACGCGCATCGCGCCGGAAGTCCCGATCATCAGCGCGGCTTTTGATTTTTCAACACAGCCCGCGCCAATATTATTTGCCGCGCCGTCGCCGATTGCCAAAAACCAACCGGCGGTTTTTAATCGTTCCCAACGCTTTTGATATTTTGGTTTGAGATGAAAAGTATCAGTATCTTGAGCGGCGACTTTCGGCAAATTTTCAGGTTTGATTTTTAGAAATTCAATCAATTCAGCGTCCCAATTGTTCGAGCGAATATTAAAAATTCCGGTTGCCGAAGCCATCGAAACGCCGGTCGGCGATTCGCCGAATAATTTCAGCGCGACAAAATCGCTGAATGAGAGCCACTTGACGGTTTTCTCGAACACTTTCGGATAATCTTTGCGAATCCACAAAAGTTTCGCCGTCCAAAAGCTCGAATGAAATCGCGCGCCGGTTCGATTGTGGACTTCGCTTTCGTCAAGATTTTCCCGCAAATCAGCGACGTATTTCGCGCTTCTCGTGTCCGCCCAGCCGAAAACTTTGGTGGTCGGATTTCCATTTTCGTCAATGCCGACAAGACTGTGCCAGAACGACGAAGCGGCGGCGTATAAAATCGAGCCTTTTATTTCCGTTGATTTTTCCAAAACGTCATCAATCGCTTTTTCGGTTTGCGCGAACGCGGTCAGCGCGTCAATTTCCGCGCCGCCGTCTTCGGTCGCCGTCAACTGCCGCTCGTTTTTGACCATCGTCGCGGGCAAAACATTGCCGTCAAAATCATAGAGCGCGGCGCGAACGCTCGAAGTTCCGATGTCTAAAGCCAAAATATATTGTGTTTGAAGATTTTTTTTCACTGATTTTGTGATAAAGTTTAGTCGAATTTTGGTTTGTCGGCAATAATTTGAGTGTCTTTCTTAAAAATAGTCGAAAAAAACTTTGATTTACGAAAATTTAACGAAAATAAAGGACAGAAGGATTGATGGAAGAATTTTTGAAACAGTTAATGGGAAAAAAAGTAGATATTTCCTGCGGCGCGAGCGCGAATTTCAGCGGGGAAGTAGTTAATGTTATTGACGGCGTACTGTTTTTACGCGACGACGAAGAACGTGCGGCGTATGTGGCAATTGATAAAATAGCGATTGTCTGGGAAGAAAAAGAAAATCAGCACCGTCCCGGATTTGTTATTTAATTTCCGGCTTTAAAGCGCAAAGTTCCGTCCGTCCAAGTTTGGACGGACGGAACTTTTTTTATTGTTAGAGGTAAATTTTTTGCTGCGAATCTTTAAAGATTATCTTTGGTTATTTTCCGGCGCGGTCGTCTGCTTGTAACCGCTTTCAACTGTCGGCATCAATTTCTGCGGCGCGATGCTGATTGGAAGCCGCCGGAAACCGACGATGCGCTTTTGCCAGTAACCTTCAAATTTGGAATAAGTTACGCCCTGACTGGAAGAAGCGTGATAAAAACCGTTTTCGTCGGCGACGATGCCGATGTGTCCGAGCGAATTAAAAAAGACGAGCGTGCCGAATTTGAATCGGTCACTGCCCTCGACCGGCTCTGATTCCTGCCACAGAGTTCTCGCGCTGGTGCGGTCAAAATAAAAGCCCGCTTCCTGAAAAACGCTCCAGACCAAACCCGAACAATCGTAAGTGTTCGGACCCGTCGAACCGTAACGATACGGAATGCCGAATTTATTTTGAATTGATAATAATAATCTTTGGCTGAAAACCGGACTGTATGAATATTTGCTGACGTAACTGTTTGAAGGAGCGTTGATTGGTTGTGAAGAACCTGTTTTTTTGACGAGCGGCTGTAGATTTTGAACGATAAGTTGATTTGTGAGCGGCGGTCTTTGTCTTTGAGGTGTTGCGTTCGGCGGTTTTTGCGCCGGATTTGACATCGGAATTTCCGGCGGTTTTTCCGGCGCAATTCTCGTGCGATCCTGCGAAAACAAATTTCCGGCGAAAAAGACAGAAGATAATATTAAAAATATAGATACGCGAAAAGACTTTCTCAAATTCATCAAAGACAGCTCCTGGTTTTTAAATTTATTACTTGAAAGGTTTGAGGAAAATGAAGATCAAACTTCATTTTAAAACGAGTTAAAACAAAAAACTTTCTAAAAATCCCGGATTACAAGATTTGGAAAAAACTATCTAAATTGTCGTATTGTTTTAACTTTTGAAGAACCGATTGTCGCTTATGCAGAAAACTTTTGCAAACGACAAAATCATTTTTACACTAATTCCGAGTGCTTTGGCAAGTAAAAAATTATTTTTTGGGGATTAAGCGATAAAGCCCGCGCGAAATAATGGCGTTTGTTGCTGGTGCGCCATTATTTCGCGCGGGCTTCCGCCTTCTCCGACGGCGGATTTCGTTTTCCGAAATCCGCCTCCCGAAAGCCGCCTGCTCTTCTCCGTTTTCCGCTGTTCCTTTGAGTTGTCTTGGTTACTTTATAGACAGACTCAATCATTAAATTCTTCCAAAATAAAAAATATCTTAATCTCGGATTTTGTATTTGCGGACGGATTATGGTGAAATTTGTTGCTTATGAATCGAAAAACATTTATTGCCGGTTCCGGCGGAATCGGCGAAGCGGCGGCAATTCTCATTCGTGAATGGGCGGACTTTGAAACGGAAATTTTTCTCGGCGACATAAACGAAGCGAATCTTCACAAAACTAAACAATTTGTTTTGGAGAATTCTCAAAAAACATCCAGCGTCAGAACTGTTTTGATGTCGTCCGACGGAATTAACAATGAAATGAAGACGGCATTTGAGCAATCGGACATTTTGCTCGATTGTTCGCCGGGAAATCAGGCTCCGCGAATGGCGCGTTTTGCCAAAGATTTCAAAATGCACTACGCGAATTTGACCGAATATGTCGCCGAAACCGAAGAAATCAAAAAAATTGCCGAAGATGCCGAAACGGGTTTTATTTTGCAGACCGGACTCGCGCCCGGATTTATCAATGTTCTGGCGATGTCGCTCTATAAAAAATTCGCCGCCCAATTCGGAGTTGAAAAAGTCGAAAAAATCGGAATGAAAGTCGGCGCGCTGTCCGCGCACGCGCACCAGCCGCATTTTTACGGTTTCACGTGGTCGCCGATTGGCGTGGCGACCGAATACGTTAAACCTTCGCGCGTCATTCGTGATTATCAGATTACCGAACAACCCGCGCTTTCCGACCGGGAAACGATCATTATCGGCGGCAGAACTTACGAAGCCGATTTAACGAGCGGCGGCGCGGCGGATTTGCCCGAATTTTTTGCCGGTAAAGCGAAACGGCTCGATTACAAAACTCTGCGTCACGTCGGACATTACGTTTGGGTTGACGGTGTGATTCGAAAATTTCCGAACGACGAAAATTTGCCGAAAAATTTGCTGGCGGAATTTTTGCGGGAAATTCCGGCGGTCGAAGACGATTTTGTTCTCGTTTACGCTTCGGTCGAAGGTTTTGATGAAAAAGGAACGCGCCGAATGATTGAAAAGGCATTTTTCGTCGAACCTTTGGAAATCAACGGACACACGCTCAGAGCGATTCAGACGACGACCGCCGCGCCTTTGATCGAAGCGGCGATGATGCTTCTTTCAAACGATTTCAAAGGCGTTGTTCTGCAAAGTCAAATTGAGCCGAACGAATTTTTGAACGGTAATTTTATGAAGAAAATTTACAAATAAAAAGTAATTTTAAAATTCTTCAAACGATTTCATCATCGGAAGTTAAAAGTTCGTGTCGTTCGGTTACTTCATCGTCGGTCGCGTCTTTCAAACTGCGGTCGCCGGTAACTTCGTCCCAGTCGTAACCGAGAAATTCGGCAAAATGATAAAGTTGCGATTCCCACGCCGCGCGGTCTTTTGAATATTCGAGAAACGCCTGCTTAACATCGGGGCTGGTTTTTATGCCGCTTTTTTTCAGTTGTCTCAAAGCTCGATTAAAACATTTTTGCCGCCGTATCAAAGTTACCTCTTCGGGTTCAAACGCGTCGGCGGCGTGTTTTTCAAATTGGAGAGAGGCGAGAAGTTCAAATAAAACGTGCCGCGCGTTGTCGCCGGCGATCAAAACGTCGGGATGATCGCCGGCTTCGATATATTGCTGTTCGTCAATGTGGGCGTTTATAATGGCAACCGTTTCGAGAACGACAAAAAGCGCGCGCGGAAGTCCTTTATAGACTTCGGTCGAATGAAAATAGTGAATTATCGGATGTTCGAGATGTGATTCCAGCGATTCCTGCAAATCGCGCGTCGCCTCGCGCAGCGATTCGGTCAGGCTGTAAAAACGCCCGCGCGCAAAATGGCTGGTGATGAAGCCGGAAATATCCGCGCCCTGCCGCGCCTGATGATAAAATTTCAGGGCAACGGCGCGTTTACGTTCAAGCGCGCCGTAAACCGTCAGCAAGTATGTAATCGAAAGCGAAATAATGCCGATTCCCGCCGCGCCTTCGATAATCGCCGTCACGCGCGTAAAATCGGTCGTCGGAAGAATATCGCCGTAACCGATGGTCAAAAGGGTAATGCCGCTAAAATAAAACGCTTTGAAAATCAAACCGCCGTCAACCGCATCATTAATTTTGAAACCGCTCTCCATTCGCGGCATATAAATAAGCGCAAATCCGGTGAGCAGCGTCACGATAAAAATCGAAATCAGCAGTGGCATCAACAGCGGTCCGATTGCCGCCAGAATACGATGCCGCCAGCGACGATTCAAATTTTTTGTTAAAACCGCCACGCCGCGCCACAAACCGCGATTTAGCAATCTGCTGAAAAGTCCCAAATGTTTGGTGCCTCTTAAAATCGTGGCGTAAATATCGTAAAAAACCAGGGCGAGCAAAATTGATCCGGCAGCCGTCAACAAGTAATTTGTTACCAAATCCATTAAATTTTGTATTCTCCGATTATTTTTTATTTTGAATTCGCGGAAGAGTTTTGCTTTGATGAAAAAAGCCTGACTTAGTTTATACTTATTTTGACGCGATGACGACAACCGGAAAAAAAATAAAAATAATTTGTCTGTCCGACACGCACAATTGCAACGGGCAGATTTCCGTGCCTGACGGCGATATTTTGATTCACGCCGGCGATGCGACAATTACGGGAACGGTTGACGAAGTTGTTTTATTTAACAACTGGTTTGCGAACTTGCCGCATCGCTATAAAATTTTCGTCGCCGGAAATCACGACTGGCTTTTTGAAACTAATAACCGATTCGCCCGCAATTTGCTTGATAAATCAATAATTTATTTGCAGGATTCATTTGTTGAAATCGAGAATCTGAAAATTTACGGTTCGCCGTGGCAGCCGAGATTTTTTGATTGGGCGTTCAATTTAAATCGCGGCGCGGAATTGGCGGAAAAATGGAAATTAATTCCCGACGATACGGATATTTTAATCACGCACGGACCGCCGAACGGAATTTTGGACGAAGTTCCGCGCCGGTATTTTGTAGAAAACACCGGTTGCGAAGAATTGCGAAAAAGAGTGGAAAAGATACGTCTGAAAAATCTCAAACTCCACGTTTTCGGGCATATTCACTGCGGCTACGGCGCGGCTGAAAAATTCGGCGTAAAGTTTGTCAACGCTTCAAATTGCGATGAAAGTTACGAACCGACAAATCCGCCGATTATTGTAGAAATCTAGACTTTTTTTGATGACGCGCGAAAAAATTGTGTAGAATATGAAAATGTTATTCAGAAAGTCCAAAAATTTTTATTTTCCCGTGTCGTGCCTGCTGTTCATCGCATTTTTTTCGGCAAATTGCGGGCGCAAAAATATTGACGTAATGCCGCCGAAGCAAAGTTTGGAAATTGCAACGCCCACAACTACGCCCAACGCTTCTAATCAGAAAAATCATAACCAAAATATGAATCAATCAACGACGATTTCGCCCGGAAATTGGGGCGCGACGGGTATCGCTTTGGCGGTCGAAGAAAATGGTGTCAAAATCGAATTCGACTGCGCCGTCGGCGAAATTAATGAAAAATTAAGTGTCGGCGAGAACGGCGAATTCACGGTGAACGGGCTTTACACGCCCGAAAGTTTCGGTCCGATCAGAGAAGATAATCCGCCCAAACCTAAACCGGCGCGATACGAAGGCAAAATTTCGGGCGACAAAATGACGCTCAACGTCATTTTGCCGGAAACTAAAGAAAAAATCGGCATTTTTACTTTGGAACGCGGCAAATTCGCCCGCCTTCGCAAATGTCAATAAATTTTAATTCTCAAGTTCCAAACGAAGTCTTTTGATGCTTTTCGCTTCACCTGTTTTTTCGTCAATTTCAATGACGACCGCGCAAATCCAGACGTTTCCCTGAGCGTGGTCGGCGCGGCGGGCGGGAAAATTGATGAAACGATTGATGACGTGATCCTTATCCATTCCGATCACGCCGTTGTAGCTTCCGGTCATTCCGACATCGGTAATATAAGCCGTGCCGCCTTCTAAAATGCGTTCGTCAGCCGTCTGAACGTGCGTGTGCGAACCGACGACCGCCGAAACTCTGCCCGCCAAAAACCAGCCGAGCGCGTATTTTTCCGAAGTCGCTTCGCAGTGCATATCAACCAGCCGAATTTTGACATCTTCGGGAATTTTATTAATTTCCCGTTCGGCGATGCGGAACGGATCGTCAACCGGCGGCATAAAAACTCTGCCGAGCAGATTGAGCGCGGCAATTTTAAAACCGTTGATTTCGCCGACGAACAGACCGTTTCCCGGCGTTCCGGGCGGATAATTTGCCGGACGCAGCAGGCGCGAATTTTTTTCGATGTAGGGAATTATTTCGCTTTTATCAAAAATATGATTGCCCGAAGTCATCAAATCAATGCCGCTTTCAAAAAGTTCGTCGGCGATTTTCGGCGTAATCGAAAATCCTCCGGCGACGTTTTCGCCGTTCATCGTGGCAATATCTATTTGATGCTCGGCGCGAATTTCCTTAATTTTTTCCAAAACCGCGAGTCTTCCGGGACGCGCGACAACATCGGCAATCATTAGAATGTTCATAAATATCGTAAATCGCAAATCGTGAATCGTAAATCGTGAATCGTGATATTGATAAATAATTATAGACGATTCAAGCACAAAATGCGGGAAATTTATAAACCGGTTTGTTTAGCGGTGATTTTTCGGATAAATTAGCGAATATGAATAATGAAATTTTTGGAAAAAATATTTTCGACGGTAAAGTCGCGTTCGTCACCGGCGGCGGCACGGGAATTACGGGCGGCGTGGCGCGGGCGTTGGCTGAACACGGCGCGAAAGTGGCGATTACTTCGCGCAAAATCGAAAATCTCGAACCGATGAAAAAGCTGATCGAAGACGGCGGCGGCGAATGTTTCGCGGTCGTCGCCGACGTGCGCGATTACGAAGCGGTTGCCAACGCCGTCACGCAAACGGTTGAACATTTCGGCAAAATTGACATCGCCGTCAACGGCGCGGCGGGAAATTTTCTCGTCAAACCCGAAGAACTTTCGGCGAACGGTTTCGGCACGGTTATTGACATTGACACCAAAGGCACGTTCAACGTCTGCCGCGCCGCCTTTGAAGAATTGAAAAAATCGCAGGGACAAATTCTAAATATCAGCGCGACGCTGCATTACACGGCGACTCCGATGCAGATTCACGTTTCGGCGGCAAAGGCGGGCGTTGACGCGATGACGCGAAATTTATCGCTCGAATGGGGAAAATACGGCATTCGCGTCAACGGCATCGCGCCGGGACCGATTGCCGACACCGAAGGATTTAAGCGTCTGGTGCCGGAACCTTTGAAGGAAAAATTGGCGGAAAAAATCCCGATGCGGCGTTTCGGCAGAATCGCCGACATCGAAAACGCCGCGCTGTTTTTATGCTCGGACGCGGCAAATTATATCAGCGGCGTAACTTTGGTCGTTGACGGCGGACATTGGCTGACCGGAACCGGTTTAGGGTAGAAAAGTGAAAAGGTGGAAAGGTTGAAAAAGTAAAGTAAAGTTTTGATATTTATTTTATTTCACCTTTTCACCTTTTTTCACTTTGCCGCCTTTTCCACATTTGCCGCCTTTTTTTCATCATTCAAAACGCCGCGCAGAACGAGCATTTTCGCCAGAATTCGCGCTTCCGGGCGGTCAAATTTATTGGTTAAAGCCCGCGTTCGCGCAAAATCAGCGACCGCGAGACTGCGGATAGAAGTGTCCGTCGCGCCGAGATTTTGCAGCAGTTCGCGGGACATCTCGCCGCCGAAACTGCCGAGCTGAATTTCTCCGTCCTCGATAATATCGCCGTTGACATCCATAAATTCGCCGACTTTGACGAATGCGGCAATCGTCTCGTTAAGCCGGAAAATCGCGTCCTCCAAAATCGGAAAGGCTTTGTCCGCGTCAAATTGCGCGTATCCGCCCGCCAACAGCCAAACTTTCATAAAATCCTGATAATTTTTCGGCGGCGAAGTGACCAGCGCGCGGCTTTCATCCATAATTTTAGAAGCCGTTTCTTTGTCGCCGGATTTGGCAACCTGCAAAGCCAGAGCCGACAGCGCGAAAAGTTTTTGATTCGGGTCTTTAATGCCGCCGATTATTTTCCGCGCCGCCGCGACAGCTTTTTCTCTTTCTTCTTTTGAAAGCTGTTTTTCTTCGAGATTGCCGATATTTTCCAGTAATTTTTCAGGCGAATCCTCGACTGATTCCGCCTTTGCCGTCATTTCACCGGAATCCGCGCTTTCGGCTCTGACCGAATTTTTCTGATTTTGGATTTTAAATTTCTGCCGAATTTGCGCGGCGCGAGAAGGAGCAAATCTTTCAATTATCGAAACAGAGTCTAAAAAATTTCTGCTTTCGGCATTTTCCCGGCTCAAAATGCGCTGCGCCAACAAATCTGCGATTTCGCCCATTGACTGTTGGCTGAAAATCGGTTTTTTGTCGCTTTTTCCATTATTAGAATCAAAGTTTTCCGCGCCGAAATTGAGCAGTGAGTCAAGAATATAGAAATTTTCGGGGTCGGTGCTGCCGGATTTTACCTTTGCCAAAACGTCTTCGCCGAAAGAAATTCCTTTGTCAGCGTCTTTTTCGTATATTTTTTTGAGCAAACCGACAGTTTCATAGTTGAAACCTTTTTCCAAAGACTTGCGGGCGTATTTCAAAGCCGTGTCAACATCTTTTTCAGCAATTTGCTGAAGCAGTCGGGTTTCAAAATAGCCGTCCTGACCAACAATTTGTTTTTTGAAAACCGGATTTGAAACGACCAGCGCGGTGTCATTAAAAAAATCCAAAGCCAACCGCGCGTCGTGTTCGGAGATGGTCGTCGCAATTTGCTGCCGCACGGCGAGGGCTTTCATAAATTTTCTGTACAACTGCGCCGAAGAATCTCCGCCGAGCGGGGAAATTTGTTCTTCGTTCGGTGAAATTTCCGCCGTGTTGATTTGCGCGTCATACTGCGTTAAAAGCTGTCTGAAATCGGTAATAACGGTTTGGAACATCGTTCGCGCTTCTTTTTCGTCTTCAAACCACATCAAACCGGCGAGTTCCGCCGAAAAGCTGATGCGGTTTTCCAGCGTTCGCAGATTATTGACTTCAGCGGATGTTTCGCGCAAAAATACAACGGCATCTTTCCGTATTTCGGGAGAAATTTCGTTTTTACCAGCATTGGAAATCGTTTGTGGAAAACTGAGTTGCGCGGAAAATAAAAGCAGGAAGAAGGTAAAAAATAATTTTCGGTTCATCTTAACTCCTTAAAAATCTAATAATTATGGAATTTAATTATTATTTTCTTCGATATGCGATTTAATATTTATATTCCCGTTCATCGAAAACTTTTTGGAGGATTCTTCTGAAAACAGTTGAGACAATAGTTAAATTTGGAAAACGAATCGGCGATCAATTGGCAAAAAGGGAATTGCCGAATTGCCGCAATAATATCAAACTCACCAAATAAAAACGAAATAATTCAAAGAAATAATAAAGACAAAATAATTTACATTTCGTTTATGATGTCATTTCTTTTTGTAAATTTTTGCTTGTAAATTTTACTCTAATTCGTCCATTCCGGCGACCGGCGTTAATTTAAAATCAATTTTATCTTCTTCAAGTTCCTGCATCGCAATGCGGGTTGATTTGCTTTTTCGCGGATCCATATCAACGCGCGGAGTCGCGCCGCGCTGCAATTGTTTACTGCGCTGCGCCGCCAAAATTATTTTGCGGTATTTGGAAGTGATTTCGGGATTGGCGATTTTTTCTTCCGCGCTTTCTTCGACAAGTTGTTCGGTTGATTCAACCATATATAAATTGTTACTCTCCAAAGGTATTTAAAATAGAAACATCGAAACTATCTAAAATAACTCGAATCGCCTCTGTTTGTCTAATCCATTTTAATCTTTCGGCTAAAATTATATTTTGCAGTTTCGCGGCGGCTTCGCCGACTTCATCATTAATGACAACATATTCAAATTCCGCGCAGCGGCTCACTTCGCCGAAAGCGTTTCGCAGCCGAACGCTCAAATCCGTCTGTTTTTCGGTCGCGCGGGCGGTCAAACGTCTTTCCAAAACCTCGAAAGACGGCGGCATTATAAAAATGCTGACGGCTTCCGGCATCAGACGGCGGACATTTGCCGCGCCCTGCACGTCAATTTCTAAAATAATATCGCGCCCCAATTCGGTTTCGGCTTTGACTCTTTTGATTGACGTGCCGTAAAAATTACGATGAACTTCGGCGTATTCGAGAAATTCGCGTTGCTCAATCAAATCGGCGAATTCTTTTTTCGTGATAAAAAAATAATCGCGCCCGTT
Organism: Pyrinomonadaceae bacterium; assembly: GCA_965218105.1. Taxonomy (GTDB): domain Bacteria; phylum Acidobacteriota; class Blastocatellia; order Pyrinomonadales; family Pyrinomonadaceae. The sequence goes on along the minus strand of OZ244585.1, from coordinate 211,594 downwards.
TTCTTCGCCGACACGCATTTGCCGCGTCGTAAATGAAACGGAATAGCCGATTTCCGGGACGGTTTTCAGCACTTCCTTAATTAAAGTACCTTTGCCGCCGCCCGACGGTGAACTGATGATGATTAAATTTCCCTTCATTGAAATTAAAATCGTAATTTTAATGTATTGAATTGCGGATGCCAAACTCCAAATTTCGTATTTCCGCCTTTATTATTCGCCAAATCGCTGTCTTTCCGCTAAAATTTACGTTTTAAGTTAAGAAGTTTCAGACTCAATCAAATAATGCCTTTAAGTCAAATCGAAGCCGCCGCCGAAGATATAAAAAACGGCAAAATGATAATTATCGTTGACGACGAAGACCGCGAAAACGAAGGCGATCTGGTCTGCGCGGCGGAAAAAATCACGCCGGAAATCATCAATTTTATGGTGACGCACGCGCGCGGTTTGATTTGTCTGCCGCTGACCGAAGAACGCTGCGACGAACTGCATCTGCCGCCGCAAACTGCTGAAAATACTTCGAGTATGGGAACGGCTTTTACGATTTCCATCGAAGCACGCGAAGGCGTAACGACCGGAATTTCCGCCGCCGACCGCGCGAAAACTATTTTGACCGCCGTTGATCCGAAAACAAAACCGGCGGATTTGGCGCGTCCGGGACATATTTTTCCGCTTCGCGCCAAACGCGGCGGCGTTCTCGTGCGCGTCGGGCAAACCGAAGCGAGCGTTGATATGGCGCGTATCGCCGGACTCGACCCGTCGGCGGTGATTTGCGAAATAATGAATGACGACGGCACGATGGCGCGAATACCTCAGCTTGAAAAATTTGCCGAAAAGCACGATTTGAAAATAATTTCCGTCGCCGATCTGGTGCGCTATCGCATTCAAAAAGAAACGCTCGTGCGCCGCGTCGCCGAAACGATTCTGCCGACCGATTACGGAGATTTTACCGCCATCGCTTACGAAAATATCATCAACGGCGAAACACATTTGGCGATGGTTTTGGGAAATAATTTTTCGCGGACAACCGAACCCGTTCTGGTGCGCGTCCAAACGGAGAATATTACGTTCGCAATGTTCGGTTCAAAACTCGGCGAAGCGTCGCAGGCGATTCATTCTTCGCTGAAAAAAATCTCCCACGCGGGCAAAGGAATAATTCTTTATCTGCGCCAGAACCAGCATAATCTCGATTTGATTCATCAGTTACAAACTTACGCCGTGATGCAGAAGGAAAATCTCGATTTCCAGACGGCGCGAAAAAAAACCGGCTACGGCAGTTACCGCGATTACGGCATCGGGGCGCAGATTTTGAATGATTTAGGCGTGAAAAACATTCGGCTTTTGACCAATCATCCGCCGAAAGTCAATGCGATTGAAGCGTTTGATTTGGAGATTATTGATGTTGAACCGCTATAAATAGTAATTTTAGTCAGAATATTCATTTCAGCTTTTAATAAACAGTAAAAATCGTTAGAATGTTTTCAGCAGCTCTCTCATTTACAAATGTCAGACGAAAACGAAAATCAAATAGGAGAAACCGAAGGAATTGAATCTCAGGATAATGCGCCGGAAGAAACTTCAGACGCAGAACCTTCGAGACGAAGATTTTTCACGCGCCGCAACGGAGTCGTCGCGCTCGGCATCGTCGCGCTGTTGGGCATCGCGCTCGCGCTGTTGGTGGCGATTTCGTATCGCACCGGCGTTTTCGACAATTACGTCAAAGAACAATTCGTCGCAAAAATGGCGGACATCGGCGTTGTTTTTTCCGCCGACACTTTTCGGCTGACGGTTTCGCCGCTCAAATTAGAGATTAAAAACGCGACTTTTAACGACAAAGTTTCGGGCGATAAACTCTTTTTTATCAACCAAGCCGACCTGTATTTGCGAATTAAAGACCTTTACGCTTGGCAATTGAGCCGCGACATCAGTCTCGACACGACCGATGTTGACGGTTTTGAAGCGTGGGTGAAATTTGACGAAAACGGGAAGTCGAATTTTTCAAATTTGAATTTCGTGCAGGACGAAACCGGAACTTCGCGCGTTAATTTTACTTATTCTTCCGTTAAAGCCTCGATTAAAAACGGTTTAGTGCATTTCGGCGACGTGCAGCACAAGATTTCCGCCGACGCAAAAAACATCGCGCTCGCGCTCGAACCGGAAAATTACGACGTTCCCGACGAGCAGAAGCGTTACAAAATCAACTTCGCTTCGACCGATTCAAATATAATTTACGACGAAAATCCGGTTCAGCCGATTGATATTCGCGCTCAGGGAATCGCCGACAACAACGGCGCGGAGATTTCCGAATTAAAATTAACCACGCCGCTCGGCGAATCGTCTTTGAACGGAAAATTAACCGATTGGGCGGCGTTAAAATACGATTTGAATATCAATTCGACCGTAGATTTGACGCAGACATCGAATATTCTGCCGCTCGGCACGGCGTTGCGCGGCGCGGCGAATTTCAACGGAAAAGTCGTCGGCGAAGGCACAAAATATAATATCGAAGGCGAAATTCAGTCGGACGCGCTGGCGGCGGACAATATTCGGCTGAAAGGTTTGAACGTCGCGGCGACGGTCGCGGGCGAAAATTCGATGTATGAAGCGAACGGCAAAGCGGTCGCCGAACTGCTGACGTTTGAAGATTATCAAATCGAACAGCTTCAGCTTATCAGCAATATTCGCGGGACGGGAACCGATTTCAAATGGGTCGGCGAATTGCAGGCGGCGGCGGCGAAATCGCCTTTGGGAACAATCGCCGGACTGTATATCACCGATGCGGCTGCCGAATACAAAGACGAAAAATTGGCGGCGACGGTCGGAACTCTTCGCGCGGGAAATTTCAACTCGCCCGATGCCGCCGTGCAGAATTTGCAGGCGAATAACATTAGAGTTACGTCCGCCGACGGCACGACGAATATCACTATGCCGGGTGCGCGCGCCAATTCCGTCAAACTCGAAGGAACTGAAATTAACGGCGTAACCGTCAGCGGCGTAAAAGCGACGAATCGCGGCGACAAAACGACGGCGCGAATCAACAGTTTGCGAGCCGCAAATCTTCGCACCAAAGATGGAAAAGTCAACAATTTGGCGGCAAACGGCGTTGATCTAACGCTCAATAACGGCACGACAAATGTTGCGGCAAATAATGTTACGGCTGACGGTTTGGACGCGGGCGGAACGAAAGTCGGCGCATTGCAGGCTTCGGGCGTGACGGCAAAAGTTGTCGGAAGTACGACGGAAGTTTATGCGAATAATGCGAAAGTCGCAAAAGTTACAACCGACGCGGCGACTTTGGGAAGCATTAACGTCGCCGGACTTCGTTTGTCAATTAAACAGGGAACTATCGAAGCGCGTTCGGGCGACATCAACGCCGGAAACGTCGCGCTTTCCAAATCCGCCGTGCCGGACGGCGGAAATCTCGAAAACGTCAAAATTTACAAACCCGTGTTCGTGCTTGAACCGTCGGGACGTTATCGCGCGAGTCTCGATATGAGTTTGGGCGGCGGCGTGGTCGGCAACGTCAAACTCGGCGCGGCGCGGGCTTCGGTCGTCGCGCAGAACGATCAAATCGCGCTGAGTAATTTACAGGCGGAAGTGATGGACGGCAGCATCAACGGCAATGCGACGATCGCTTTGACCGAACGCAAACGCTCGAATGTTGACGCTTCTTTTACAAATCTCGATTTATCAAAAATTCTCGCGCTGCAAGGCGGACAAATCGTGCCGATTGAAGGAAAGACGACCGGCAATATCAACCTGAACTTTGCCGGAACAAACTTCAAAACCGCCAGCGGAACGGCGACGGCGGATTTTGCGGCGAACGCCGGAACTGCCGAACGCGGACTCGTGCCGGTCAGCGGAAAAGTTCAATTAACCGCCAATAACGGACTTTTTAATGTTGATTACGCCGATTTGAACACGGAAAAAACCGGACTCAATTTGACCGGAAAATTTGATTTAAGCGGCAATAATTCCAATCTGAACATTGCGCTCAACTCCGCCGATGCGAGCGAAATTGACCGCATTCTCAGAATTTTGAACATCTCGCCCGAACTCGAAGCGCAGATTGACAACTATCAGGCGCAGCTTGCCGGAAAACTCGATTTTACCGGCACAATCACGGGAAATCTGACGAATCCGACGCTCGACGGACGCGCTTCGCTCGATTCGCTCGTTCTGCGCGGACGCGATTTGGGAACTTTTTCGACGAATGTTTTGGTTTCGCCGGATGTCATTCAGCTAAACGACGGAAAATTGCAGGAACGCGACGGCGGAAATCTGACGTTTAACGTCAATGTGCCGCGCGTCGGCGAAAATAATATTGCGGTGCAGGCGAAATTAAACAGCGTCAACACGGGAAATTTACTCGCCGCGCTGCCGGTTGATGTTTTGCCCGACCAGTTAAAAAATTTTCAGGCGCAGACTTCCGGCACGATCAATATCAGCGGAATTCCCGGCGATTTGCAGGGCGCAGCCGATATTTCATCCGGCAAAGGCACGATCAACAATCAGCCGTTTGACGGTTTTGACGCGAAGGCGACTTTTCAGGGAAATCTCGTTAATCTCGAAAATTTTCTCGTGCGTTTCGGCGACGGTTCTCTGAAGGCGAACGGCACTTACAACACCGATTCGACGGCGTTTAACGTGGTCGTCAACGGCAAAGATATTCAGGTCGCGCGCATCGCGCCGTTTCTGCCCGCCGGAACGGATATTTCCAACATCAACGGAATCATAGATTTGCAGGCGACGGCTTTAGGTGTCGGCACCGATCCAAAAACTTTCGACGTAAATTTTAACGCCGTCGGGCGCAATGTAATTTATGACGGAAACGCGCTCGGCGACATTACGGTCAACGGAAAAACTGAAAATCAGCAGTTAAATGCCAACGTCACGGTTAATTTTCAGGGTCAGCCGCAAATTCTCAACGCAAGCGTCAATTTTGCCGACGAAAATTTGCCGTTTCGCGCCGAGACCGGTTTCAACAACACGCAGCTTGCGCCGCTCGTCGCGCTCGTCAAACCCGAAGGCGTTGACGTTTCGGGTCAGGCGACGGGAAACGTCGTCGTTTCCGGCAATCTTTATCCGGTTGGCGCGGACGGCAAACGCGCGTTTTCAGCCGATAATATCAGCGGCGGAGCGATGTTCAGTCAACTCGCTTTGCAGATTGACGAAACGCCGCTGGTGGCGACCGAACCGGTTTCCGTGCGGTTTAATACAAAAGAAATTGTCGTCGAGAGCGCGAAATTTTCGGGCGGCGGATCGAACATCGTCGTTAGCGGAACAAAATCTTTGACCGAAGACGGAAATAATAATCTGGCGATTGACGGAAAAGTTAATCTGCGGATTTTGAACGCGCTTTCAAAAGATACATTTTTTACGGGCATCGCCGATGTCGGCGTGCGACTGACCGGAGTCAATAAAACTGCGCGGCTGATCGGTTCGGCACAGCTCGACAATGCTTCGGTGGCGACGTTTGTCGGCGCGCAGCGTCTGACGCTCAATCGCGTAAAGGGACGAATTCTTTTCACCTCAAACCAGGCGCAGATTGAAAATCTCACCGGATATTTGGGCGGCGGAAGAATCACGGCTTCCGGCGGCGCGCTGCTGTCGGGGTTGGAATTACAGGGTTTTCGTTTTGACATCAATGGAACGAATTTTACCGCGCCTCTGCCGCCTGATTTTATTACAACGGGTGATGCCGAAATTCAAATCAGCGGAAATCGCGTTGACGGCGAAATGAACACGTTGATTTCGGGAACGATTTACGCCCGCCGCAGTATCTATGATAAAGATATTGATTTGGCGGACTTTATCAGCGGGCGGCGCGAAGGTTCGCTGTCGGCGGGTTCGGGCGGTTCCGATTCGTCATCTTCGTCATTTTTGGGTGTGCCGAAATTAGACATTCGCCTCGAAGGACGCGACGCGCTGGTTGTTCGCAATAATCTGGCTGATCTAACGGCTTCGATCTCGCTGCGCGTCACCGGCGATGTCGAATACCCGCAGATTTCCGGCAGAGTTACCGCCAACAGCGGCACTATTTTCTTTCGCAAAGACCGCTACGAAGTGCAGCGCGGCGTTCTGGAATTTCCGCCGAATACGAGCATCGAACCGTATATAAATTTACAGGCTTCAACCGACATTAAAGGCTATCAGATAACCGTCAGTCTGGTCGGCGAGTTGACCAATACCGAATCGCTCAACGCGACGGTTCGTTCGAGTCCGGCACTGCCGCAGGGAGATGTTATCTCGTTGATTACGACCGGAAATCTGGCAAATAACGATTCGGGAATTCCGACGCTCGCGCAGTCGGGAATTAACACGGCGGCGGAAATCTTAACTGATGAACTGATTAACAATCCGTTGAGCAAAGCGACCGATAAACTTTTCGGTTTGAATAAATTTGAGCTGAATCCGATTGTTTCCGGTCAACGCTTGAATCCTTCGGCGCGTCTAACGGTTGGACGACAAATCAACAGAAATCTGCTTGTTACTTATTCGACCAATCTGTCGGAAGATCAGAATCAGGTTTTAGCTCTCGAATATCGCGTGTCGAACCGTCTGTCTTTTGTCGCGCAGTATGAGCAGCGTTCCCTTAGTAATGTAACGCGTAAGAATAATGTTTTTAGTTTTGAAGTTCGTCTGAGAAAAAGATTTTAATGGATTTTTCACTGCACCGTTTAAAAATGAAAAATGAAAAATCGAAAATCGAAAATTTAGAGAAACGCGCGTTCGGTTTTTCGCGTTCAGGTTTTCGTTTTTTATTTTTTCTGTCGCTCGCCGTTTGCTTTTTGCCGCTTTCAGCGCGGGCGCAAAATCAATTTGAGAACAAACAAATAAATGATGTTGAGATAGCTTTTACGGGAACTGACAGCGACGCTTCCGCCGCCGAACAGTTTCGGCTGATCGCGCGAACCGCGCTCGGCGACGACTATTCGACCGTCAAAGTGCGCGACGCGATTGCGGCTCTTTACAGAACGGATAAAATTGTTTCAACTTCGGTCGCCGCCAGCGAAGTCGGGCAAAACAGCGTCAATGTGCGCTTTTTAATAAAGCGCAAAACAAAGGCTGAAAAAGTAAATATCAACGTCGGCAACACCGTCGGCGACAAAGTTACCGAGCAGGAACTTCTTCTAAAACTAAACTTACTCAATCCCGGAACTTCGATTACCGAACAAACTTTGCGCGACAACGCCGATGTGATTTTGGCTTATTTGCGGCAGCGCGGTTTTTATAAAGCGGAAGTCAAATTCAGCCAGCAGCCGATAAAAAGCGAAACCGAAGTAACCGTAACTTTTGACGTAACGCCGAACGCGCAGGCGAAAATTGAAAAATTTAACATCGCAATCGCCGGATTTAATCCGGCAAAAGTTCGCCCGAAATTAGAATTGCAGCCCGGCGAATTTTATTCGCGCGAACTTTTAAACGAAGATGTCGCCAGAATCCGTCAGGCTCTGCGCGAGGAAAAATACATCGCTCCCGAACTCGATGAACCGCGCATTGTTTATGACTTTGAAAAAAATTCGGTAAGCGTTGAGTTAAAAGGCGAAGTCGGCGCGATTGTCAATATCGAAGTTGATGCCGGACGCGAAAAAATCAGCGATAAAAAATTAACCGAACTTTTGACCGTCAAGCGCGAAGGAACGCTCGATTACGCGGCGATTGTCGAAGGTTCCAGACGGCTGCGGAATTATTTTCAGGAAAATGGCTATTTCTTCGCCGACGTAAATGCCGTCTGTTCCGTCAAGCCGGATTTTACTGAAAACGAAGCCGGTGAAACGACCAACGAAACCGATGTTTTGTGCGGCGCGCTGACCGGCGCGACGTTAAAAGATCGCGTGGTTGACATCAAATATAATGTTGATCTGAACCGCCGGCTCAAACTGGTTGATATTCGGGTGCAGGGAACCGATAAATTTACAGCCGAAGACATTAAAGGTATTTTGGGTTCGCAGGAAGCGAATATTCTCGGATTCATTCCGTTTTTCGGCTACGGGCGCGGTTACACGAGCAGTGAAACTTTGGAAGAAGACCGTTTGGCTGTTCAATCGGTTTTGCGCGAACTCGGTTATCGCCGCGCTGAAGTTTCCGTTCGACAGGGTGTCGCGCTCAACGGCGAAGATTTAATTATCACATTTGTCGTCAGCGAAGGAATTCCGACGAAGGTGGAAAGTGTCGAAATTGACGGAAATACTTCATATTCGGATGCCGAACTTTTTGCAAAACTGCCCGATTTGCAGGGCGAGAATTTTTCGCGCGTACGGGCGCGCAACGGCGTTAAAGAAATTTCGCAGTTTTATTCGGAAAACGGATATTACGACGCGAAGGTAAATTACTCCGTCGTTGAACTGCCGAACGAAGAAAATCAGACGAAAGACCAAGTAAAACTCGTTTATACCGTCGAAAATGAAGGCAAAAAAGTCTTTGTCAACCGCATTTTGATAAACGGCAATGATATGACCAAACGCGAAGCCGTTTTGAAAGCCGTCAATGTCAAACCGGATCAAGTTTTGCGGACAACCGATATTTTCGCCAGCGAACAAAATCTATACGCGACGGACGCTTTCAGTTTGGTGGAAGTCAAACCCGAACCGGCGGGCGAAACGACGGACGGAACAGCGCGGCTGTCGGATATAATCATTAATCTCGAAGAACAAAAGCCGCGCCTGATTACTTACGGCGGCGGATATTCGACCGACATCGGCGCGAACGGCTTTTTCGATATTCGACATTTCAATCTGTTCGGCAAATTGCAGCAGGGCGGCGCGCGCGTTCGCATCAGCCGACTTCAGCAGCTCGTGCAGATTGATTATGTCAATCCGCGCTTTATGCCCGACGGAAAAAATCGTTTTTCGCCGCTGACGATTACGGCGGCTTATCAGCGAGATTCGACCGTAACGCGCTTTTTCCGTTCGACGTTCGATCAGGGAACGGGCGGAATTGTGCAAAGAGTTGACGAAAAAGGCAATCCGATTGACCAATTCGGCAACAGCACCGGCGACCCGACCATCAATCGTCTGACGTTTTCGGCGGAAACCAGCCGCACACTGAGCATCAAGAAAAAAAGTTTTCTGTTTGCCAATTATCGTTTTGAAGACGTGCGTCTGAAAAATTTTGAAAGTCTGCTGGTCAAAGATTTGCTGCGTCCTGATTCGAGAGTGCGGCTTTCCGGTTTCGGCGCGAACTTTGTTTATGACACGCGGGAAAACTGTAATATCAAATATACTTTTCTCGAACTCATCCAAAAAGGCACGTCCGGCGATCCGTGTCGTTACAGCGCGAGCGATCCGACGACCGGCAATTACATAACCGCCGAATATAAAATTTCCGCGCCTTTTCTGGGCGCAAACACCGGAATTCATAAATTTCAGGCGCAGTATAACAGATATTTTACAATTTCCCGGCTTAAAAATACGACGCTCGCCGGACGCGCCATTCTCGGTTTAGCGACCGTTTTTTCCAGAAATCAAAATTTTAACTCGACGCAGTTTCCCGATTTAAATGACAGTTTGCCGATCAGCGAAAGATTTTTCGCGGGCGGTTCGACAACTCTTCGAGGTTTTGAATTTGAAGGCGCGGGACCGCGCGTTGCGATTGTGCCGCAGGGAACTTTCCTCAACAGCAACGGCGATCAGGTTTATTTGAGTCCTTTTACCGTCCCGTTCGGCGGAAACGCGCTGGCAATTGTCAATCTCGAAGCGCGAATTCCGGTTACGGAACTCGTTCGCGTCGTTCCTTTTTACGACGGCGGCAACGTCTTTCGCCGGGTCAGCGATATTTTTAAACCGCAGCGGGATATTCCTGCTGATGACGTTTTCAGACAAAATCTGCGGGCAATTTGGTCAAATACGGTCGGTTTGGGTTTGCGAATTAAAACGCCGATTGGAGGAGAATTTGCGGTTGACTACGGTTATTTATTAAATCCGCCGAAGTTTTTAATTCCGCAAACTGACGGCACGAACGCTTTTTACATCCTGAAACAGGGACAAATTCATTTCCGTTTCTCGCAGGCATTTTAAGATTCCTGAATCAAGAGACGCAATTAGATATGAATGTCTATGAGATGCGGAAGCCCGCGCGAAGTAAGGGAGATTCCATTCGCGCCCTTACTTCGTGCGGGCTTCCGCATAATTAACTTACCCAAACTAAGATTTATTCACTAAAAGTTTGCGATGTGCCTGAACGCTGAGATTCGGGCGACGCGAAGTTACTTGGATGTCGCGGATTTCCCCCGGTGCTGAATCGGCAAGCGGACGTTTGGGCGTGTATGTGATGACATAGCTCGAATCAATATTATTGGCGACGAGCGAGGTTTTATCAAGCATTTCCTGCTTTGTTTCGGGAAGAAATATCTCACCGTTGGTGTCTCTAGAAAGATCGGATAAAAAATTTTCGCTGTCAATTAAATCCTGTTTTCGCTGGCGCATTTTTCTCAAAAAAGCTTTATCGGTGTTAATTGTCAAAATATGACTGCCGCGATTCATCGCAATAATTCCGGGCGGCATCTGCGCGGCAATTTCATCGGGCATCGCTTTCGGCGGCGGCGATGTCGAAACGCCTTTGGTGCGCGGTTCGATGTCGGCTCGTTCGAGCAGCGTGTAACTGATAACGTGAACATTCACATCAGTTGCCAGCAGATTTTTCATCGCCGCGTCTCTTTCGGACAATTTGTTGAAAGTGTCCGTGCCGTCCGTAATCAAGACGAGATGCCGGTTGTCGAGCGCGGATTTCTGCAAAAACTTCGTCGCCGTTTCCAGCGCGTCCAAAAAAACCGAACGTTTGCCAAAACCGGCTCTGCTGTTTAGAAGCGTCAATGCTTCCTGCTTATTAGTCCATTCGGCAATGATTTCAACTTTATCATTGTACTGCATTATCGCCACCGAATCTTCAGGCTGCAAAGAATTAATCAATCCTTTCGCCGCATCAACCGTTTGTTTAAAACCTTTGACCTGACGCATTTCACCGCCCGTATCCAAAACGATTAAAACATTGGCGGGAACGCGTTTGATGCTGCTCGGCTGATGAATTCGCCCGTCTTCCGTGATTACCAAATCTTCTTTTTTTACGTCGGGAACAAATTTTCCGTCAATATCCGTGGCGAAAACATTGAGTTTTATTTCTTCCGTAAAAACTTTTTCCGTCGGCTCTTCCGGTGTCGGAGCGGGCGTTTGGGAATTGACGATAAATGCTGAAAATAACAAAAGAAAAGTAATTTGCAAAAAAGATTTGATTGAAAAGGATGACATAATAACTCCTGAAAATCCGTCAATATTTTCAGGTTTGATGCGGCGAACGAGGGTAAAGTTGTAGTTTCGGCGGCGAAAGTTTAGAGTAAAATCAATAATTAACGTGACAAAAACCTTTGTGTTTCCGCCTTCTGATACTTTAAAAATTAAAAATTATGAATCTTAAATATCGTCATAAAGAACCCGCAAGAGCGAGCGGCGAAAACAAAAAATCGCCGCTTTTGCTGTTGCTGCACGGTTTGGGCGCGGACGAAAACGATCTTTTCGGACTCGCGCCGTATTTGGATGAGCGGTTTTTTATCGCCAGCCCGCGCGCGCCGTTCGCGCTGCCTTACGGCGGTTTCGCCTGGTTTGAATTGGTGATTCAGCCGAATAATATCGGTTTCAGCGTCAAGGAATTTGAACAAAGCCGCGAAATAATACTAAAATTCGTTGATGAATTAATCGCCGAACACAATTTGGACGCGGAAAATGTTTATTTGTGCGGATTTAGTCAGGGCGCGATAATGAGTTTGAGTTGTTTAATGAGCAAACCGGAAAAATTTGCCGGAGTCGCGGCGATGAGCGGACGCGCAATGCCGGAAATGCTGCCGGAGCAGAAAGATTACGCCGCGCTCAAAGATTTTCCGATTCTCGTCACGCACGGAATTTACGATCAGGTTCTGCCAATAGAAAACGGTCGCGCCACTGAAGAAATTTTGTCGCGGCTGCCGGTTGATTTGGAATACAAAGAATATCCGATGGCGCACGAAATTTCACCGGAAAGTTTGCAAGATGTTACCAGTTGGTTTCGTTCTAAACTCGATGCGAAATAATTGAATTGAAAATGACGAAAATTTGAGAGGAAAAATTATGAAAGCGAAATTATCTGCAATTTTTTTACTATCTGGAATTTTATTGACGGCTTGTTCGTCTCCAACAAGTGAAAAAAGTTTGATGAGTGCCGCCACCGATATGGCAAGTTCAAGTTCTGTGCCGAAAGGTGGCGGTAGCGGCGGCGGCGGCGGCGGGCGTGAAGAATCGGCAGCGCAAAAAATTTCGCTTGAGCAAACAGAACAAACTCAAAACGCGCCCGTCGTTGTCGAACGCAAAATTATTCGCAACGCCGATTTAACTTTAGAAGCGAATTCGCCGGAAGAAGCACAGCAAAAAATTGCTTCAATTGTTAATGGCAAAGGCGGTTTCGTCGTCGAATCAACGCAGAGCAGCAGCGACGCGCAGGCGACGACGCGCGAGACGGTGGCGATGACGATTCGCGTTCCCGCCGAAAAATTTGATGAAACTCTAAACGAAATTCGTCAAAATGCAAACCGCGTCATCGTCGAAACGGTCAAAGGCGAAGACGTAACCGAAGAATACATTGACATCGAAGCGCGTCTGAAGGCGAAAAAAGCTCTCGAAGAACAGTTTCTCGAAATAATGAAGCGTTCAAATTCGGTCGAAGACGCTTTGAATGTGCAGCGCGAACTCGCCGAAGTGCGCGGCGAAATCGAACAAATCGAAGGCAGAAAGCGATTTTTGGAAAATCAGGCGAGCCTTTCGACGATCAAAATTACATTGCAGTCGCCGACGGCATTTTCCGCCAACTCGTCCGGCTTTTTTTATCAATTGAAAGAATCAATCGGCAGCGGTTACAGCGCGGCACTGAATTTTATTTTGATTTTAATAACCATTTTAATCGCGCTTCTGCCGTTTCTTTTGTTGGTGGTTTTGCCAATCTGCTTAATTTTGCGATACTTTTGGAGTAAGCGCAGAAAGCAAAATTTGGCGAGCGAAATCGCCCGTGACGAACTTAAAATCGAGTAAATAAAATGGAAAAACTGTTTCAAATTCTGGCGGCAATTCTGGCGGGAGTTGCCGTATTCTTTTTGTGGAAAGGCAACAACGACGCGATGTTTATCTCAACCGTCGGCGGCGCGGTCTGCTTTTTTCTGAGTTATCGTTTTCAGGTCAAAGAGAGAATGGAACAGCGGGAAAGAGAGAAAAACGCGCTGGCAGTAAAGTCCGTGAACGAAGGCGATTAGACGCGATTCTCAACAGTCTGCACAAAAAATGTCAAAAATATTGTTAGCGACTTTCGGCTCACTCGGCGATTTGCATCCGATGTTGGCGTTGGCGATTGAACTGCGGCGGCGCGGACACGAAATTTCGATCAATACGATGGAAGTTTACCGCGAAAAAATTGCCGCGCTCGGCTTTCGTTTTTTTCCGCTGCGCCCCGATGTCAATCCCGACCAAGACCGTCATATGGCGCGGGAAATAATGAACGCGAAAGGAGGCACGGAAAAACTTCTTCGTGAAATCCTGCTGCCGAATGTGCGGGCGATGTATGAAGATTTGATGAAAGCGGTCACGGGCGCGGATTGTTTGATTACGGGTGAAGTTCTTTTTCCCGCCGCCTCCGTCGCCGAAAAAACAAATGTCAAATGGATTACGACGAGTCTCGCGCCCGCCTCTTTTTTGTCGCCGCACGATCCGTTCGTGCCGCCGACGGCGCAGTGGCTCAAACATTTTCGCTTTCTCGGCGCGGCGTTTCATCGCGGAATTTATTCGCTGGTTCATCAAAGAGTTGATTCGTGGCTTGAACCTTACAAAGATTTTCGGCGCGAAATCGGTTTGAGCGAAAATCACGATCCGGTTTTCAAAAATAAATTTTCAAATCTGCTGCATCTCGCAATGTTTTCCAAAGTTCTCGGCAAACCCCAACCCGATTGGCACGTCCCGACGCTGCAAACCGGTTTTTGTTTTTACGACGGGCAAAATGATTTGGGCGTAATGCCGGAAGATTTGACGAAATTTTTAGACGCGGGCGAGCCGCCGATTATTTTTACATTGGGAAGCGCGGCGGTGATGGACGCGCGGGATTTTTTTGAAGAAAGCGGACGCGCCGCGCAAATACTCAATCGCCGCGCCGTTTTGCTTTACGGCATTTACAACGAACCGCCGAAAATTACCGATAAAAAGATTGCCGCGTTTGATTACGCGCCGTATTCGCCGGTTTTTCCGCGTGCCGCGTGTGTCGTGCATCAGGGCGGAATCGGCACGACGGCGCAGGTTCTTCGCGCCGGAGTTCCGCATTTGATAATGCCGTATTCGCACGATCAGCCGGATAATGCGGCGCGTTGCGAAAGAATCGGTGTCGGGCGCGCGATTGCGCGTGAAAAATATACGGCGGAAAACGCCGCCGCCCAATTACGTGAATTATTAAAAGATGAGAGTTACAAGACAAATGCGATTGAAGCGGGCAAAATTGTCAGAGCCGAACACGGAACACGGATGGCTTGCGACGCGATTGAAGCGGCTTTGAAAAAAACGTGAACTTCCGCGAGAAATGGCGTAAAATGGTCGAAGATAAGGAGAATTTGAAAATGGAAAAGACAATTACATTTGAAATGCCGGAAAGTGAAGCGAAAAATTTTGAAAAACTTTTGGACACAACATTAAAAGCTCTCCGCCGAATGGAGAAAGAAGGTCCCGAACGCGCAACGAGAATTGCTCAAACGCAAATTGAAACAGGTGAAATAAAAAGAGATATTCAAGAGCAACTGGCAATTCTAAAAGAACGAAACAATCGTTTAGAAGCGGTTCAGGAGCAAATTTAATGTGGGAAAGATTTTATGAACTTTTGTCGAGAGTTTTTAAACTAACAATAACGGTTGAATTGCACGACAAACAAATTGAAAAATTAAATGAAGAAGTCAAAGAACTTAACCATTTGTATCGTGATTTGATTATTGCTATTAACCGGGTCGGCGACCGTCAAGAATCGGAACGCGAAAAAGTTTTAGCTCTGGTGGAAAACCAATTATTAAAATTTGAACGACGGTTTCCCGCCCCAAAGAATGATAAAGGCGACGAAAGGTAATAATTTAGCGGGTAAGGAGCAAAAGATGGAAAAGACAATTACATTTGAAATAACCGAAAGTCAGGCGCAGAAATTTGAAAAATTACTTGACGATACTTTGGAAATCCTAAACAGAATGAAAAAGGAAAGTCCCGAACGCGCGGCGCGACTTGATAAATATCAGGAAGAATTTGATCAAAATCTCGCCGAAACAAAAAAAATAATGGAACGAACTTCACAACGAATGGAAAAATGGGGAATTCCACTGGAGAAATAAAATGTGGGAAAAACTATTCGATTTGATGGCGAATGTCTTTACATTGACCGCAAATGTTGATCGTCACGAAAAAGAAATTGAAAATTTGAAACGGGATAACAAAGAGTTGCTGAAAATAGTCAATCAACAATCCGCCAAAATTGACGTTTTGGTTTACGCCGTGCAAAACGAAAGCGACAAAACCAGAATGTGGGTTGAAAAAGAAATAGCGAAATTTGAACGCCGCCTGCCGACGGGCAAACGTGATAAAGAATAACAACACACGGATTGCAAAAAATCTGCATCTCAAAACGCTCATCAAACGTCAGAAAATTGGAATATGAAGATTACGAATCACGAATTACGAACGACGAATTATTTTTTAGTCGGCTTGCTGCTGACGGCTTTATGGCTGCCGCTGAACATTTACGGGCAGATGTCGCGGAAACCTTCGCCGACGCGTGAACCGGCGGGCGCGATGGATAAAACGCCGGATTCGGCGAAACGCGCTCTGAACGTCATAAATTCGCGCGCGGATTTCGACTCGATGGCGCGGGTTTATCATCAGGGAACGCCGTACGCGCTGCCGCACGCGATGTTTATTATTGACCGCCGCAACAAAAATAAAATTTACTACGTCAACTCGCAAAAATTTCGTTTTCACAAAGATTTTCTGCTGGCAAATTATCTCGTCGCGCGCGGCGAAGATGTTTACAATCCGATTTACATTCGTCAAGACCGGCGTTTTATCGTCGGCACGGTCGTCTGGCAAACGCCGATTGAAAAATTTACGTTTGAACTTTACGAAGGCGATTTGGCGAATCCCGATTTGATAAAACTGGCTTACGACACGATCAACAAAACTTTTTTCGCGCCAGTCGCCTTCAAACCGAATTCGATTTTGCAGGACGAAAATTCGGAAAATCTCGGAATCAACCGCATTTCGGCGGACGAAATTCAGAAAAATCAGTCCTATCTCGCGCTCAACACGGGCGAAGCCGTCGGGCGCATTCACATCATCGAAAAACTCGATGACACGGTGGAAATCGGCGACAACGAAATTTTGGTTCTCAAAGAACTGCCGATAAGTTTGCCGCCGGTGCGCGGAATTATCGTCGCGGAATCTTCAACGCCGCTGTCGCACGTCAATATTTTGGCGAAAGGTTGGGGAATTCCGAATGTTTACATCAAAGATGCCGATAAACTGCTCAAAGAATACGATAATCGCTGGGTCAGATTTACGGCGGAGTTGACCGATAGAAAAATTGTTCCGGCGAGTCTCGACGATTTGCGGAAAAATCCGTCGCCCGAAGAATCCGCCGCTCCGTCAAATTTGGAAGTGAAAAAACTCGCTTCAATCGGCGAAATGCGAAAAAAGGACAGCATAATTTACGGCTCAAAATCGGCGAATTTGGGCGAGTTGATTCACGCCAAAATTCCGAACACGATTGTTCCCGCCGGATTTACCGTGCCGTTTTACTGGTATGAAAAATTTATGACCGACAACGGTTTTGATAAAATTATCAGTGATATGATGGATGATAATGATTTTGTTCACAATCCGCGCGTTCGACGGCAAAGATTGGAAAGTTTTCGCCAAATGCTGCAAAACGGACAGTTTAACGAACAATTAAATGCTGAAATAATAAATAAATGGAAAACCGAACTCGGCGGACAAGCCGTTTTTGTTCGCAGTTCGTCCAACGCGGAAGATTTGCCGAACTTTACGGGCGCGGGACTTTACGACACCGTAAAAAATGTGAAGACCGACAAAGCTATTATCGAAGCGGTCAAAACCGTCTGGGCTTCGCTGTGGAATTTTGATGCTTACGGAGCGCGGGTTAGCAATTACGTCAATCAAGACACGGTTTATATGTCGGCGTTGATTCAGGTCGGTGTCAATATGGACAGCGGCGGCGTGATGTTTACGACCGATCCGTTTAACGGCGAAAACAAAGGCGCGGTTTACATCAGCGCGGTTTGGGGACATAACGATCCGATTACCGCCAATAAATTTGTTCCCGAACAGGTGCTTTACAATCCGAAATCGAACGCCGTTCAGGTTTTAACGCTTTCACAGCAGGACACTGTTTTGAAATTCGGCGAAAACGGCGATTTGGTCGAAACCGACGAAAAGTTAAACCGCCGCGTTTTAACTGATCGAAACGTCCGCGAACTGGTCAAAGTCGCTTCGACGATAAAACAGACTTTCGGCGGCAAAAAAGAACAGGATATTGAATGGGGAATTATGAACGGCAGAATTTATCTACTTCAGGCTCGTCCGTATATTGATAACAAATAATATGAAAAAACTTGTAATTTTAATCGCTTTAACCGTATTTTCGATTGCCTGCGGAAACACCGCTCAAACTGCCAATGTCAATGTTTCGTTGAACAATTCAAACGATTCGCCGATTATTTCGAGCCATTCGGAAATTGCGGACAACACGACAGCCGCGCAAAATTCGGAGATTGTGCCGAAATCGGACACGAAAACAAAGTGGACGCAAAGCGGAACGCCGATTGACGTGAAAGAATATAATGCGAAAATCGAAAAAGCCGAAAAGGATTTCAAAGCCAAACCGAAAGATGAAGCGGCGAAAAAGAACTTGTCTGAAGCCTACACCGCGCGCGCCGTCGCGCTGACCGAAGCGCGTCAATACGCTTCCGCGCTCGGCGATTACCGGCGGGCTTTGAAATACGACGCGGAAAACACGGAAGCCAAAAGCGGCAGAGACGTTATTCTCAGCATCTATAAAAGAATGAACCGCGAGTTTCCGGCGGAAGGCGAAGAACCGCCGCCTCTGCCGTATTATGATCCCGCTGAAAAGCCGAAAAAAAAGACTGAAAACGTCAAATTTGAAGCCGGCGCGACTTCGACGATTGTCACCGGAGATTTGACCGATTATGTTGATTCTGAAAGTTTTCTCGTCTCCGTCAAGTCGGGTCAGACGCTCAACACCGAACAGATAAAGGAAAAAGATTCTAACGAATACATTACGGTCGTAATTTCGGATTCGACGGGCAAATATGTCGGCGATTCGGACGCTTCCTGCAACAATCGCAAGGAAATAAAACCGACCGTCGAAGGCGTTTATCGCGTAACGATTACAGAATGCACCAAAGCCGACCAGTGGCGCGGAAAATTTAAGTTGAAAATTTCAGTCGTCTAAGTTCGTTTGAAATAAAGACTGGAGCGCAATCCGTCCCGGTTGCAATGAGCGCGAGAGCGCGAAAAAACGTCACGGTATTTTGAATTTTCAGATTAGCGAGTAACTTTTCGCATCGAAGCGACGCTCAATGGCAACCGGGACGGATTGCGCTCCAGTCAAGAATTCGTTTTTTGTTGAATTTCCTGATCGTCAATGAAATTTGGCAAATAGCCGCGCCGCGGCTGAACTACTTTACTAAATTTTGAATTTCCTTGAACTGTTCGTGTTTTGAATCGCGCATCGTTTCAAAAAGAGCCATTTCGACGCACGACGGAATAACTCCGTTCATTTCCATTTTTTTTAGGGCGGTTTCTTTGTCGCGGTTGAAGCGCGAACCGACGCAATCTTCCAAAATGTGAACCTGAAAATCTTCGCTCAATAAATCGTGGGCGGTTTGGTTAATGCAGATGTGAGTTTCCAATCCGCACAGAACAACTTGATGCGCGCCGGTTTCGCGCAGTTTTTCCATAAAAGCACTCGCGCCGCACGAACTGAACGCCGTTTTTTCAACGAATTCAAAATCCGGCGGCAGCGAAAAAAGTATCTCTTCAGCAGTTCTGCCCAGACCTTTCGGATATTGTTCGGTAACGATTATCGGCAGATTCAAAATTTGAAAACCGCGAACGGCAATCGAAATGCGAGAGGCGATTTGTGCGAAATCATTTATCGGAAAACGAAACGCTTCCTGAAAATCAACCACGACCAAAGCCGTATTTTCTTTTTCTAATATTAAAGGATGCCGCATATTATTTTTGAACTTCGGACGGTTTCTTTTCAACTTGTTTGGCTTTTTTTTGGTGTTCGCGCTGTTTCATTTCTTTTTTGTATGTTTTAAAGAAAAAATAGACGGACACGGCGCAGATGACGAGAATTAAAATCATCATCGCCGTTATAAAATAAATTTCAGCATACGCGGAATTTGACATATAATTTGAGTTTAACTTAACTGTTTAAAACTAATCAAAGAAAGACTATTAGTTTGTAATTTAAATTTTGTTATATTTATATCAAAAAAATTCACTGATGGAGCGCGGGCGGCTCGTCCGCCATCAGAGCGCAGCGAATGATGCACCCGTGCTGCTTAAAGACTTGTTGAGTAACTCACTCAACGTCGCTTCGCTCGTTGGCGGACGAGCCGTCCGCGCTCCCGGATAATTATGAATCTGTCCGAAATAACTATTTATCCGATAAAATCTTTAGGCGGAATCGCGTCGGATCATTCCGTCGTGGAAAAACGCGGTTTGCAATTTGATCGCCGCCGGATGCTGGTTGACGAAAAAAATCAATTTTTAACGCAGCGCGAATTTCCGCAAATGGCAGCTTTTAATGTTGTAATTTCCGAAAATGATCTGGTTGTTTCGTTTGAAAATGAAGAAATCTCGATTCCTTTTGAGCCGCAAACGACGGAAACAGCAAGCGTTAAAATTTGGAAAAGCCGCTGTCGCGCAACGGTTTACGAAGACAAAATAAATGACTGGTTTGGGCAAATTCTGCAAACCGACTGCAAACTTGTTTTGATGCCCGAAGAAACCCGCCGCATTGTAAGTCCCTTTTACGCCGTCAGTAAATACGAAGATACGGTGAGTTTCGCCGACGGTTATCCGTTTTTGCTGATCGGTGAAAATTCGCTCGCCGCATTAAATTCAAAACTCGAAAAACCTTTGCCGATGAACAGATTTCGTCCGAATTTTGTCGTCAAAGATTCAGCCGCGTTTGCCGAAGACAATTGGAAAAAAATCAGAATCGGGAATGTTATTTTTCACGTCGTCAAACCGTGCGCCCGCTGCGTGATGACGACGATTGACCAGCAAACCGGAATTTCCGACGGGAAAGAACCTTTAAAAACTCTGGCTTCGTTTCGTCTGAAAAGACAAAAAATCCTTTTCGGGCAAAATCTGATCGCGGAAAATTTTGGCGATGAACTGAAAATCGGCGATGAAGTCGAAGTCATCGAAACGAAAAACTAGCGCGAACGCCGTCCGAGCAGGCGTTTCGGCTTTTTGGTCGGTTCTTGATAAGCGGCGACGCGTTTGGAAAGCGTATTGCGGTGAATTCCCAAAATTTCGGAGGTTTTCAGCAAGTGATTGTCACAGCGTTGCAGAGCGTTTTGAATGTACACTTTTTCAAATTCCGCCATCGCTTCATTGAGCAAAATTTGCCCGTCAAGCATTTCGTCAATCAAATTTTCCATTCGCTCGCGCATTTGCATAGTTCGTAAGTCGTTTATTTCTGACAAGTTAAATCTCTTTGCCGGTTAAAATTTTGTAAGCCTCCAAATAACGGGCGGTAGTTGCTTCGACGATTTCATTTGGCAGAGCGGGCGCGGGCGGCTGTTTGTTCCAATCCAGAGTTTCCAGATAATCACGGACAAATTGTTTGTCGAAAGACGCTTGCGATTTTCCGGGCGCGTAGGTTTCAACCGACCAAAAGCGCGAAGAATCGGGCGTTAAAACTTCGTCTATCAATAAAATATTGTCATCAACGTCCAAACCGAATTCAAATTTCGTGTCGGCGATAATAATTCCGCGAGTCAAAGCGTAATCGGCGGCTTTTTGGTAGATTTCAAGCGAAAGCGTTTTTAACTTTTTCGCATTTTCCGCGCCGATAATCTCGGCAAACCGCCGTTCGTTTATATTTTGGTCGTGTCCCGTTTCAGCTTTGGTCGCAGGCGTAAAAAGCGGCGCGGGAAGTTTGCCGCAATGCGGTAAATTATCGGGCAAATCGTGTCCGCAGACTTTGCCCGTCGCCTGATAATCTTTCCAGCCCGAACCTTCCAAATATCCGCGCACGACGCATTCGACGGGGAAAACTTTCGTCTTTTTCACCAACATCGAACGTCCGCGCAGCTCTTCATTTCGCCGGACAATTTCAGGCATATTTTCAAAATCGGCGACGAGCAGATGATTTTTGACGACATCGCGCAGAAATTCAAACCAAAATTTTGAAATCTGCGTCAAAACCGTTCCTTTATATGGAATCGGAGTCGGCATTACGCAGTCAAAAGCGGATATGCGGTCGGTTGCCGCCAACAATAATTTGTCGTTTTCAAAGCCATAGACATCACGAACTTTGCCGCGATGGATAAGCGGCAAACCCGCAATATTAGTTTCGGAAACCGTTTTAACTGCCGTCATAAATTTAAATTTCGGTGGAGTTGAAAATTTTGAATATGCTAACTTTATTACGAATTTTTATTTTGGTAAAGGACAATTATCAAAAAAAAATAAAGAAAAGACAAAAAATGTAAAAAGATGTTAAAAATGATAAATAATTGCAAAAAATAGATGACATCAAAATTAAAATTGTGCATAATGTTAAATGTCGCTTCAAAGCCGACATATCTTTCACAAAAAATCCAACAATAAATCGGACTCGAAATTTAGCACATCTCCTTCGCTAAACACCTCGTTAGTTTAACTTTTACAAACAAAATATGGGCAAGATTCTTTCAGGAAATATATTACAAATGCACAATATAAAATATCGGCTGACGAATTTGATAACGGTTATTTTATTTACAACTGTTAAAGTTTGGTCACAGATGCCGTCGGTGCCGGTTCCTTCGCCGGAAGCGGAAGCGGAATCTGCAACCGAATTTTGGTGGTTTTATCCCGTGCTTTTTGCTTTAGTCCTCGGTTTAGCGGGAGCAATTTTTTGGTGGAACAGCAAGCGGAAAGCCGTGGAAAAAGGAAAAAATTCAAAGAAAAAAAATACTTCGACAAAAGACAATTCGTGGGAAATCGGCGCGCTCGACGCAAATAAAGAAATGGAATGGCTGAGAAAGAATCATAAAGCTATGGGCGCGACAGACAGTAAAAAATCGCCCTCCAAGCCGAACTTTATTGACGTTCAGACGACGAAAAAAACATCATCCGACGACATTCAGATAGATCCGGCAACGCTGCCGATTTTTTCAATTGACGCGCTTGAACCAGCCCATTCGTTTGAAAAACTGCCGCTTTCAAACGATCCGGCGTTGGTCAGCGCAATCGAACAAACTCAAGATGAATTTGAAGAAGATGAAACGGTGCGCGAACTCGCCGTCAGGATTTTGAATGCCTTCAAGACTCAAAATTCGGTGGAGGCTCTTTCGCAGGTCGCGCTTTACGATTTGTCGGCGAATTTGCGTTCAAAAGCCGTAACTATTTTGTCGGAATTCGATCACGAATCTGTTTTTTCGACGATTTTAATAGCCGGTGCCGACCCGACGCGGGAAGTTCGGGCGGCGGCGGCTCGCGCTTTGACCCGTCTGAGCTGCAATCGCGCCGACGCTTGGACGCGAATCATTGAAACCGAAGAAGAAGGCAGAATGGTGCAGGCGGCGCGGGCGGCGATTGAAGGCGATATGGTTGAAAGAACTTTCAGCCGGTTGGTTCATTCCGACCGCAAATTTGCCTACGAAGGTTTTACGCTGCTGGCTCTGCTCATCAAAGCCAACGAAACGGAAGCTATCTTTAAAGCGTTGGAAAATCACGATGATTTGAACGTGCGGAGAGCTATTTTGCACGTCATCAAAATTATGAAAAATCAGAAAGCTCTGGAAGGTCTGTACACTCTGCTTGAACGAAAATCTTTGCCGCTCGAATTACAGGAAGAAATTGACAAAACGATAGAAGAAATCGGTTTCGTTACGGTTTAACGCTCTAAATACAGATTAAAATTCAAAATTCAAAGCCGCCGAATGTTAAAATTCAGGCGGCTTTTTCCCGATTTTCAGTGAGAAACATATTTGTAAAATTGACTTGAAACAAAACTGAAAACGACGAATCCGCCGTCATCAAAAATTGTTGAAAATTATAAAATCGGCTTCGTGCATTTGATTCTTTTTCGCGTTAAAATTTATAAATGCAATTTAAATTAGTTTCGGATAACCAGCCGAAAGGCGATCAGCCGCAGGCAATCGCGCAGATTGTCGGCGAATTAAATCAACATACCAAAGATCAGGTTCTTTTGGGAATTACGGGCAGCGGCAAAACTTTCACGATTGCCAACGTCATCCAGGAAGTTCAGCGTCCGACGCTCGTTTTGGCGCACAATAAAACGCTCGCCGCGCAGCTTTATCAGGAATTTAAGACGTTTTTCCCCGAAAACGCCGTCGAATATTTCGTTTCCTATTACGATTATTATCAGCCGGAAGCCTACGTTCCCGCGTCGGATTTGTATATCGAAAAAGAAGCGACGGTCAACGAAGAAATTGACCGTCTGCGATTGTCGGCGACGCGCGGGCTTTTTGAACGCCGCGACGTGATTGTCGTCGCATCGGTTTCGTGCATTTACGGTCTCGGCGACCCGGACGCGTATTTCGGGATGATTGTATTCGTCGAACCCGGACAAAAAATCAAGCGCGACGAATTTTTAAAGGAACTCGTCAATTTGCAGTATGAACGCTCGCACATCGAATTCGAGCGCGGAACTTTTCGCGTGCGCGGCGATGTCGTGGAAATTTATCCGAGTTATCAGGATCAGGCGTATCGCGTCGAATTTTGGGGCGACGAAATTGACGGCATTTATACGATTGATCCGCTGCTCGGCGAAGTTCTGCAAAAGCACGAATCGCGTCTGCCGATCTATCCGAAAACGCATTATGTGATGTCGAAACCGACGATCAAACGCGCGCTGAAAACGATCAAAGACGAACTCGTCTGGTGGGAAGAAGAACTGATAAAGCAGGGAAAAATCGTCGAATCGCAGCGGCTTCATCAGCGGACGATGTATGATCTCGAAATGATCAAGGAAATGGGATTTTGTCGCGGCATCGAAAATTATTCGCGGCATTTGACCGGCAAACCGGCGGGCGCGCCGCCGCCGACGCTGCTCGATTATCTGCACGAAGACACGATGATCGTCATTGACGAATCACATCAAACCGTGCCGCAGCTCGGCGCGATGTATAAAGGCGACCGTTCGCGCAAAGGGAATTTGGTCGAATACGGTTTCCGTCTGCCGAGCGCGATGGACAATCGCCCGCTCAATTTTGAAGAATTCAACGAGCGCATCGGGCAGACGATTTACGTTTCAGCCACGCCGGGAAATTACGAACTCGAAAAGACCGAAGGCGAAGTCATCGAACAGGTTATTCGTCCGACGGGACTTCTCGATCCGATTGTCGAAGTTCGTCCGGTCAAAGGTCAAATTGACGACCTTTTGGAAGAATGCCGCATTCGCGCCGAACGAAATGAACGAGTTTTAGTGACAACGCTGACGAAAAAAATGTCGGAAAGTTTGACCGAATATTTCGCGGAAGTCGGCGTGAAAGTGCAGTATTTACATTCGGACATCGTAACTTTAGAACGCATAAAAATTCTGCGAAATCTGCGGCGCGGCGAGTTTGACGTGCTGGTCGGCATCAATCTTTTGCGCGAAGGTTTGGATTTACCCGAAGTATCCTTGGTGGCGATTCTCGATGCCGACAAAGAAGGTTTTCTGAGAAGCGAAAGAAGTTTGATTCAAACCATCGGACGCGCCGCGCGAAATTCCGACGGCAAAGCGATTTTGTACGCCGATAAAATCACCAAATCAATGAAATACGCGATTGACGAAACGGCGCGGCGGCGTAAAATTCAGGAAGAATACAACGCCGAACACGGCATCACGCCGACGACGATTGTCAAATCAATTGACGCGACGCTCGTGACGGCGTATGAAGCCGATTATTTCAAAGTGCCGCTCGAAATCGAAAAATACGAAGAATATTCGCCGAAGCAGTTAAAGGAAACAATCTTGCAGCTCGAAGCCGATATGCGGCAGGCGGCGCGTGAAATGAAATTTGAACAAGCGGCGGAAGTTCGTGATAAAATCAATTATTTGCGCGAGAGACAGATACAGGTAACTTGATCAGGATTTTCTCATTTCAAGAAAAATTTAACGCAAAGACGCAGAGGCGCAAAAATCAATAAATAAATTTAAATGAACGAATAAAAATGAATAAATATTTGTTATTTTCTTTGCGTCTTTGCGCCTCTGCGTCTTTGCGTTAAAAGTTTTTTTGAAAGTCTTATTGATAAAAAACGGCGAGCGTAAAACAAAACGGTTTGTTAGAAAGTTGATAACCTCAATCGTCGTTCGCCGGTAATTCGGCAAAAACGATATTGCTGGCGTTTTGATCGAGCAGCGAATATAAAATAACGTCGCCGTCGTTCGTCGCGTCGAGATTGCCGAAAGTATTTTCCGGTATCTTGTAATCGCCGCCCGCATCTTTGATTTTTTTGTCGGCAAAATCATAAAACATTATTTTCAGAAATTGTTCCGAATCCCGCGCCAAAAAATAAATGCCTTTTTGCGTCATCGTCCAACTTCCCATGAAACTGGCGCGTGTGAATTCCGGCATAAACTCCTCCGCGCCGCCGTTTGCCGGAACTCGCCATAATTCGGATGAATTGCTTTGTTTTCTGTAAAAAACAGTTTTCCCGTCCGGCGCGGCGAACGCTTGGAACGCGCCGTTTCGAGTGATTTGCACGGCTTCGCCGCCGGTTGCCGAAACTTTCCAGATGTCCGCTTCGCCGGTGCGGTTCGAGGTGAAATAAATCCATTTGCCGTCCGCGCTCCACGTCGGCGCGGCGTTTCGTCCGGCGTTTTCGGTCAAACGCCGCGTCGTGCCGCCTTCGGCTGAAACGACGAAAATGTCGGCATTTTCTTCGCTCGTCCCGCCGAAAACGATGTCTGCGCCGTCGGGCGAAAAATGCGGCGAAGTAACTTTGAACAGCGAATCGGTCAGGAGCCGCAAATTTTTTCCGTCCGCGTCCGCCAGCCAAACCGCGTATTTTCCCGTGCGGTTTGAGATAAATACGACGCGCGAACTGTCGGGCGAAAAACTCGCTTCCTGTTCGCTGTAAATCGAAGCGGCGAATTTTTGTGGTGTCGGCTGATTCGCCGAAACGCGCCGGATGTCCGTGTTTTGTTGAAGTTCGACGAAGGCGAGCGTTTTGCCGTCGGGTGCGGCGGCGATGTTTGTAATATCTCTGCCGCTCGTCGCCGCCAATTCCGCCGCTTCGCCGCCGCCAGCCGAAACGCGCCAAATTTTCGATTGAACGCCGCCGCGATACGACACGAAAAAAATGTTGCGCCCGTCCGCGTCCCACGCCAGCGAATTGATAATTGTTTTGTCGAAAGTTATTTGTTCGGCTTCGCCGCCCGAAGTCGGCACGACGAACAAATCCTGATTTTTATCGGCGAAAACGCGCACGAACGCCAGAGATTTGCCGTCGGGCGAAAAGCGCGGCGTGGTTTCGCCCGCGAATTCGCCCGGATTTGTAATGCGCCGCCGTTCGCCCGTTTGTAGATTGATAATATAAACCGCGTATTGACCGCCGTCTTTTGAATCTGCCGTGTCAATAACGGCGATGCTTTGTCCGTCGGGCGCGAATGAAATGCTGGCAAAACCGGAAAAAAGTTTTGCAACGCGCCGTTCCGCGCCGCCGAGCGCGGGAATTAAAATGACTTCGCCGTGATCGGGAAACGAACGGACAAAGGCGATTGAATTTCCGTCGGGCGAAAAAATCGGATATTGTTCGTTAAATTCATTGTCGGTCAGACGCACGGGTTTAATCGCGCCGACGAGCCGCACGTAAATATCGAAATTGCCCACGTCTTCGCCGCCGTTCCACGAAAAGACGATTTGTTTGCCGTCGGGCGAAAAAGCGGGCGTGTTTTCGAGTCCCGTCGCGCCGGAAAACGGCGAAATGTTCGCCGTCAAAATCGTTTTCGGTTCGCTGTGGCGAAAATAGGCGTTCCACACGACGAAACCGATTGCCGCCAACAAAACGACACCCAATAACCAAAACCATTTTGGATTTTGGATTTTGGATTTTGGATTTTCCGGTAGTTGACTTTGGGCTTTGGACTTTGGACTTTGGACTTCCGAAGGAGTTGGAACTTCAAAGATTGTTTCCTCGATTCGGACGCGCAGTTGCGTCTGTTCTTCAACGATGAGGGCGTTTTCGTTTGATTTGACGACTTGCGGCAGAAAACGATAACCGCGTTTCGGCAGCGTTTCGATAAATTTATCTGCGTCTTCATTCGCTTCGCCGAGCTTTTTCCGCAAGCGCGAAATGTTGCGCGTCAATGTTCCTTCTTCGACAAAAGTATCCTTCCAGACGGCATCGAGCAGATCGTCTTTTTTGACGACCTGCGCGTGATTTTCGACGAAAAAATACAAAATTTCAAACTCTTTGAGCGTCAGCGCGACCTGTTCGCCACTGTCCGCAGAATATAAAAGACGATTTTTCGCGTCCAGACGAAAGCCGCCGAAATCGTATAAACCGTTTGTTTCCTTGATTTCCATTCGTGTCCGAATTTTGTCCGAAAAGTTTCCGTCGTTTGTCAGGACTTCTGAAACACGAAATTTGTAAGTTCGTGTCATCGCCGACGGTAAAAAATCAGGCTGTTTCAAGTTTAGCTTAAACCGTCGTGAAATTTAAAATGGAAATCAAACGCACAACCGAAATTTTTATCGAAGCGACACGCCGCTTCGTCGTTCGGCAGGCATCGGCGAACGACCAATTCATTTGTCCCGAATGCGGTTCGCCGATGTTTGCCGCCGAACAAGCCGCCGAAATTTTGCGCGTCAGCCGCCGCCGAATTTATCAGACGATTGAAGCGGGCGCGCGGCACTTCGTCGAAACCGAAACTGGCGCGGTGATGATTTGTCTGCCGCCGGTTGAAACAATTTTGCGCGTGGAGACGGATGCGGCGAACGGCGCGGAAAATTCAAAAGGAATTTAATGGAAAATAAAATGAAAAAACAAAGTAAAATGAAATTGATCAACACGAAAATCATTTTAACCGCACTGTTTATTTTAGTGTCGGCACAAGTCGCCGTTCGAGCGCAAACGACGGCTTTCACTTATCAGGGACGCTTGACCGATTCTTCGATGTCGGCGAACGGCAGTTATGATCTGGGTTTCGCACTTTATGATGCGGCGACGGGCGGCAACCAAATCGGCGCGGCTCAGACTCGCGCTAATGTAACAATCGCCAACGGTATTTTTACCGTTTCGCTCGATTTCGGCGCGGCGGCATTTCCCGGCGCGAACAGATATTTGGAAATCACGGTCAAGAAATCGGGCGAAACCAATTTCACGACGCTCACGCCGCGCCAACAGGTTACGTCAACGCCGTATGCGATTCGCGCTCAGAACGCGAAGTCGGCAGACACGGCGGCGCAGCTCGGCGGCACGGCGGCGAGTCAATTCGTGCAAACCGACGACACGCGCCTGTCCGATGCCCGAACGCCGACTGCCGGAAGCGCGAATTATATTCAGAATCAATCCGCGGCGACGCAAACGCCCGCCGGTTTCAGCATCTCGGGAACGGGCGGGGCAAACATCTTTAACGCCACGACACAATACAACATCGGCGACAGCCGCGTCTTGAGCATCGGCGGATCGAGCAACCTGTTTGTCGGCGATCTTGCGGGCTTCGCCAACACCAACGGCTTCGGCAACTCGTTTGTCGGCACGAGCGCGGGTCAAAACAACACGACGGGCTTTAACAACTCGTTTGTCGGCGCGGCAGCAGGCGTATTTAACTCGTCGGGCAGCGAAAACTCGTTTGTCGGCAGGAGCGCAGGCGGATATAACAGGACGGGCGGCAGCAACTCGTTCGTCGGCTCAAACGCAGGCTTATTCAATACGTCGGGCAGCGACAACTCGTTTGTCGGCAAGAGCGCGGGTCAAAACAACACGACGGGCTTCAGCGGCTCGTTTGTCGGCACGAATGCGGGCTTCGCTAACACGACGGGCGGCAACAACTCGTTTATCGGCACGAGCGCGGGCGCAGTCAACACGACGGGCAGCAACAACACCGTCATCGGTGCTAATGCTAATGTCGGCAGCGGCGCATTGACGTATGCCGCCGCCATCGGCTCAAACGCCGTCGTTCGCACCGCTAACACGATTGTTCTGGGACGCGAGGACGGCTCTGATAAAGTGAGAATCTTCGGACTCGGCGCGGCTGGTTCAACGCAGCTTTGCCGCAACGCCAACAATGAAATCTCCACTTGCTCGTCCAGCTTGCGCTACAAAACCAACATCGCGTCGTTTTCGTCGGGCTTGAGTTTCATTAACCAACTGCGTCCAATCAGTTTCGATTGGAAGGACGGCGGAATGAAAGATGTCGGCTTCGGGGCGGAAGACGTGGCAAAAATTAATCCGTTGTTTGTGTCATTTAACGACAAAGGCGAAGTCGAAGGCGTGAAATACGACCGTTTGAGCGTCGCCTTTGTCAACGCCTTCAAAGAACAGCAAACACAAATCGAAACGCAGAACGTGCAAATCGAAAAACAGCAAAAGCAGATTGACGATTTGAAATTAATTGTCTGCGCGATGAAACCCGACGCGGAAGTTTGTCGGGATAAAAAATGAGCGCGGGAAATCACAATTAAATTACAGCGTTCAGGGAATTAAAATTATGAAACGATTAAATAAATTGACGAGCCAAAGCGTTTTGGCATTATTGGCAGGATTAGTTTTAACGATGGCGTTCGGCGCGACGACGGCGCGGGCGCAGTCAACTATGTTACAGCCGTTTATGGATTGCTACGAGCGCGAGCGCGACAGCAGCGGCGCGTTTACCGATAACAATATCATTTATTACGGTTATACGAACACGACAACCACTACTTATACGCTTCCATACCGGAGCGCGAACAATTTTTTTTCGCCGCTCGTTGATGTGCAAAATCCGCCGACGGTCTTTTTTCCGGGTATTCACCGGCGCGTGGTCGCCGTCACTTTGCCGGTCGGTTCGGGTATAACGTGGTTTCTCGGCACATCTTTTGTTGCCGCCAATTTTTCCATCGGCTCGTTGTGCAGCAACAACAACAACGACTCAAACTCGCGGTTGATCACTTATCAGGGCAAATTGAGCGACGGCAGCGCGGCGGCGAATGGCACTTACGATTTGCAGTTTCAATTGTTCAATGCGGCAACCGGCGGCGAAGCACGGACGACGAAGATCAATCTCGAAGATGTTTCGGTGACGAACGGCGTTTTTACCGTCCAACTGGATTTGGGCGCGAATGCGCTGCTGTCGGGCAATTCGGGAATAACCCCGAACCTGAAACTGAATCCGGCGATTCTCGATGCGGATAATTCGTTTTTTGAAATCGGCGTGCGAGCCGGAACTTCGACGGGCGCGTTCACGACTTTAACCCCGCGCCAGCCGCTGACCGCCGTGCCGTTAGCGATGCGGGCGGACTCGGCAACAGTTTCTTATCGAGCCGTCAACGCCGACAATGCAACTAATGCTGACAATGCGACGAACGCGACGAACTCCACAAAGCTCGGCGGCACGGCGGCGAGTCAATTCGTCCAGACAAACGACGCGCGTTTGAGCGATGCCCGCACGCCGACTGCCGGAAGCGGCAATTACATTCAAAACACGACGACGCAGCAAAACTCGGCAAACTTTAACATTTCCGGCAATGGGACAATCGGCGGCAATCTGAATGTGACGGGAACGCTCAACGCGACGCTTCCGGCGAACAGCGCAAATTACATCCAAAACTCAGCGACGCAGCAGACGAATTCAAATTTCAATATCAGCGGCAGCGGAACAATCGGCGGAACGCTGACGGCGAACACGACGAATATCGGCGGCACGACCGAAAGATTATTGAATGTGCAGGGTTCGTCGCCAATCGGAACGTGGCTGACTTTAGATAATACGACGACGGGCGGGAAAAAATGGAGCGTCATCTCGACCGGCGCGGGCAACGGCGAAGGCGCGGGCAAACTTTTATTTTACGATCTGACCAACGGCACCGGACGAATGTTATTGAGCGACACGGGCGCAAGCATCAACGGCAATCTGACGGTCAGCGGCGGCGGAACAATCGGCGGAACTTTAACGGCTGACAAATCCGTCGCCAACGGCTTTCTTGCACGCGGCGGCGCACCCGGCACTTACGGCACAAACAATAACGGTTACGGCTTCAAAGGCGACAGCGGCGACGACGACGGTGGCTTGTTCAGCAACAGCAACGGTCAAGTCAGCCTTTACACCAACTCTTTTGAGCGCGTCCGCGTCACTGACAGCGGCTTACAGGTTTTCGGCACTTTGACGGCGAACACGAAGAATTTCGAAATAGATCATCCGCTCGATCCGCTTAATAAAACTTTAACTTACACTTCAGTCGAATCGCCTGATATGAAAAATATCTACGACGGCAATATCACGACGAACGCAGAAGGCGAAGCAACGATTACGATGCCCGCGTATTTTGAAGCGTTAAACAGAGATTTCCGCTATCAACTAACCGTCATCGGCACATTCGCGCAGGCAATCGTATTCGAGAAAATCAAGGGCAATCAATTCAAAATCAAAACTGACAAACCGAACGTCGAAGTTTCGTGGCAAGTTACCGGAATCAGACACGACAAATTTGCCGAAGACAAACAAACACAGATCGAACAGGAAAAATCAGCGGCGGACAAAGGCAAATGTCTTTACGCGCCCGCTTGCGAACAAAGACGATAGTTAATGCACTCATTTTGCCGAAAAAATATTTTTCAAGCGAATGAGCGGAACGGGCGGCGAATTGCGATTAGTTAATTAGTGCAATAAATATACTGAAAACTGTTGTAGAAAAACGATAAACTTTTCGGCGAACGGCACGGACACATCGTCAGTTGACCGAAAAAATTACGATTTGATAAAATTTTTCAGTATCTCAAAAATTAGGCGACCAAAATTTCGATAATAGAATGTTATGAAACTAATAAACGATTCAACACACAGCATTTTAGCGGCGGTGATTTTTACTTTGGTGTTATTTCTCGGCGCGACGGCGGCGCGGGCGCAGTCAGAAAATATTGTGCCGTTTGTGGATTGCGTCGAGCGCGAATATAACCAGAGCGGCGCGGCGACCGGCAATTACATCGCTTACTTCGGTTATTCGAGCAAACTTCCGAATAATTTTTACATTGCCGAGGATTCACCGAACAATTATTTTGCGCCCGTTTTTAATGTGCCGAACGCTCCGAGTGTTTTCGCGCCGGGTGTCCATCCGCGCGTCGTCGCCGTCACGATTTCGATTGGAACGAACGAAACCTGGAATCTCGGCTCAAACTTCGCCACCGCTTCGTTCTCTGACTCTAACTCGCAACTGTGCAGCGCGGACGGCGCGAACTCGCGTTTGATAACGTATCAAGGCAGATTGAGCGACGGCGCACAGGCGGCAAACGGCATTTACGATTTGCAGTTCCAATTGTTTGATGCGGCGACCGGCGGCGCGGCGCAAACGACGCAAATCAAACTCGAAGACGTGCGGGTAACAAACGGCGTGTTCACCGTCCAACTTGATTTGGGCGCGAATGCAGTGTCGGCGAGCAGCAGCGGCGCGGCGGTATCCAATCTGAAATTGAATCCGGCGATTCTCGACGCGGAAAACTCGTTTTTTGAAATCTCGGTGCGGGCGGGAACTTCGACGGGCGCATACACGAAACTTACGCCGCGCCAGCCGCTGACCGCCGTGCCGCTGGCGATGCGGGCAAACACGGCGAATAATGCTTATCGCGCCGCCAATGCCGACAATGCGACAAATGCGACGAATGCGACGAACGCCACGAACGCCACGAATGCGACGAACGCGACGAACGCGACGAATGTTTCCGGCGGCTTCGTTCAATTGCCGCTAACGAGCGGCGCGCCGCCCGCGAGCGAATGCAATGCGGCGAGTCAATACGGACGACAGAAAGTTGACGCGGCGAACGTCCGGCTTTACATCTGCACGGCGGCGGGCTGGAAATTTACCACGCTGCAATAACAGTAAATAATTTTCGGGGGAATAAATAAATGAATATAAAAAAACAACTAACGGCAATCTGTTTTGTTATCGCGCTGATCGGCGGCACAGTAATTTTTACAAAGGCGCAAGTGGCGACGGGCGGCACATTCTCGCTCAATCAATCGGTCATCGCAGGCGGCGGCGGACAAAATTCGACGGGCGGCACATTCTCGCTCGACGGCACAATCGGGCAATCAAGTGCCGGAACGCTTTCCAGCGGTTCTTACATTATCTTCGGCGGCTTTTGGAATTCTCTGGCGAACGCCAACGGTTTGATAACCATCAGCGGTCAGATCACATCCGGCGGAAATCCGTTGGCGGGCGTGGTTGTTTCTCTTTCGGGTTCTTCATCCGCAATGGTAATTACCGATTCGTCCGGCAATTATTCGTTCACTAATCTGACTGCCGGAGGAACTTATACCGTTGCGCCGGCTTTGACAAATTATAGTTTCAGTCCGGCAAATAGCCTGTTCACCGGTGCGGTGTCGGATCAAACGGCAAACTTTACCGCCGCCGCGCAGAATTGCACGTATTCAATCAATCCGACGAGCGCGAGCGTCGCTTCAGGCGGCGCGGCGGGAACGATTTCGGTAACGACTGCGGCAGGCTGCAACTGGACGGCGGTGTCTAACAATAGCTGGATTACGGTTACTTCCGTCTCCGGCACGGGCGCGGGAACGGCTTCTTATTCGGTTGCCGCCAACAGCGGCGCGGCTCGCAGCGGTTCGATTACAATTGCCGGACAAACCTTTGTCATTACGCAATCCGCCGCCGCATACAGCATATCGGGAATGGTCGCCTACGGCACAACGCCGACGGGCGATGCGGTGAAATTCGTTCCCGGAGTTTTGTTATCCGCCGCCGGAACTTCTTCCGCTAGTGCTTCGACAGACATGAGCGGTGCTTATCAGATAAATAATCTCACATCGGGCGGAAATTACACGGTTACGCCGTCAAAAAGCGGCGATGTCAATTCGATTTCCAGTTTCGACGCTTCTTTGGTTTCGAGAAAAACGGCGAATCTGACGACTTTGACGGCAAATCAATTGATTGCCGCCGATGTGTCGAATGACGGTACGATTTCCAGTTTTGACGCATCTTTGATAGCGCGAACAGCCAGCGGAATTTCCAACATCGGAATCGCCGGTCAATGGAAATTCGCGCCCGCTTCGAGAAATTATCAAAATCTGACGGCAAATCAGACGGCGCAAAACTACGACGCGATTCTGATGGGCGAAGTGTCGGGCAACTGGACGGCTCCGAATTCCGCGCCCGTGCAGAATCCTTTGACCGAAGCCGAACAAACCGAAGCAGATCGTCAGGAAGAGCAGGTTTATGAAGAAACACAGAAACTTTACGGAGCGAACCGGAAAACCGACGATTCCGTTATAAACGAAGATTCAGCAGCGGAACAAAGCGACGCGCGGCAGACAGACAAACCGCGTGCCGTTCAAGCGGGCATATCTGTCTCGCTGCCGTCAAACGCCGCCGCTTCAAAAGGAACAGTCGTCGTCATCCCGATTACCGTCGGAGATACGACCAATCAGGGAATTTTCAGCTACGACTTTACGGTTTCGTTTGACCCGAATGTGCTGACACCGGCAAGTCCCGCCGCTGATAATTCTAATACGCTGTCGAGTGGTTTTGTGATTACGCCGAATCCGCAAGTGCCGGGACGGTTGACAATTTCCGGCTTCGGGACGCAGGAATTGACCGGACAGGGAACATTACTGAATCTGCGTTTTAACGTCGTCGGCACGGCGGGAACGGCAACCGGCTCAACAAATTTGACGTTCGATGCGTTTATGTTTAATGAAGGGAATCCTTCATCAATGACGACGAACGGACGGTTCACGGTTCTCGCACCGACGGCGGCAAGCGTGTCAATCGGCGGACGGGTTTTAACGCCGCAGGGCAGAGGCTTGCAAAACGCCCGCGTAACGATGACCGCGCAAGACGGCGGCATTCGCATTGCAGCTGCGTCGGCGTTCGGCTATTTTCACTTTACGGACGTTCCGGCAGGCGAAACTTACGTTTTTACAATTCAGTCAAAACGCTATGTTTATAGTCCGCAGACGTTGTTTGTCGGTGAAGATTTCGATGAACTGATTTTTAGTCCCGGTGGTCAAAACCCGAACGGACAAAAAATTAAATAATGCGCGGTTTCGGCAGTTTATTACTCAAACAAAATTACTGCTGACCAAACATACATCGGCGCGAACGGCTAAATGTTTTTGGAAAAACTGTCCGCGCCAATTATTTTTATCGCAGGCAAAGCGCGAATCAATTTGTGCTTTGCCTGTTTTTTTTTGGTATCCACCGGCTGCTCAAAATAAACAGAACTAACCGGCGATAAAATGCAAATCAAATTTTCCTGATTAAAAATTTGATGTAAAATCATTTTATGCAGAAGTTAAGAAATTTTTGGATTGCTCTGCGCTCGTCGCTGTGGTTTGTGCCGGGTTTGATGATTGCCGGTTCGATTGTGCTGGCACTGCTGTTGATTGATGCGGAATCGCTGGTTGACCGCCAAATGCTTTTGAAATATCCGCGACTTTTCGGACTCGGCGCGGATGGTTCGCGCGGAATGCTGACGGCGATTGCGAGTTCGATGCTGACGGTTGCCGCGCTTGCTTTTTCGCTGACTTTGGCGGCTTTGGCGCAGGCTTCGGCGCAGTATACTCCGCGCATTTTGCGGAATTTTATGCGCGACCGCGTTAATCAATTTGTTCTCGGCTATTTTGTCAGCGTTTTTGGGTATTGTCTGGTCGTTCTGCGAACGATTCGCGGTGCAAGCGATTTGGAATTTGTTCCGGCTTTGGGCGTGATGGGCGGTTTAGTTCTGGCAATCGGCGGTATCGTCGTTTTGATTTATTTTATTCATCACATCGCAACTTCGCTGCAAGTTTCGGAAATTATCGGCAATATCGTGGACGAAACGAGAGAAGCGGTCGGAACTATTTTCCCGAAAGAGATGGGAAAACCCGCCGAAAAACCCGAAAAGACTGAGGCGGAGATAATTGAAAAATACAAAAACTGGCGGAAAATTCCCGCGCAGAAAAGCGGTTATATTCAACTTGTGGATACCGATCAATTAACCGAATGGGCGCGGGAAAACGAGTTTATCGTCAAAATGGAGCGCGGCATCGGGCAGTTCGTCGGCAAAGGCGCGGCTCTCGTGTCGCTGACCGGCGACGGGCAAAATTTTGAACAACATATCAATGACGAAACCGAAGACGAAATAAATAATCTGTTCAGCATCAATCGTTACCGCACAATCGAGCAGGACATCGGCTTCGGCATCCGGCAAATCGTGGACATCGCGCTCAAAGCTCTGTCTCCCGGCATTAACGATACGACGACGGCAATCACCTGCATAGATTTTCTCGGAGTAATCCTCGGCGAAATTGCCGAAAAACAACTGCCCGAACCTGTTCGCATCGAAGACGGAAAAATTTGTGTGCTGGTCAAAGCGGATGATTTTCGTAAATATGTCGAAACCTCGTTTGATCAAATTCGCATCAGCGGTGAAGCCAATCAAGCAATTTTTCAACGGCTCATCGGAGCATTGGCTTATGTCGCCGAAAACACCGAAAAAGAAGATCGCCGCCAAATTGTCCGCGAACAAATCGAATTAGTCAGAGAATTTGCCGAACAGACTTTGCAAACCGAATACGAAAAGCAAAAAGTTAAAGTAAAACTTCAAAAAGCGAAAAACGCGCTCAAAGAATTAACGTCTTCAGCCAAATTTTAAGGTAAAAACGGGAAATGATCGCGCTTCGACGATAAACATTTTTAATTTCGATGGTTTTAAAAACTCAGATTACAAATTGTTAAGTGTTGACGGCGTTGACATCAACGGCGACATTTGTCGTATCTTCACGGCTGCTTCTGATTTCGTTGGTTAATTTTTTGTTTTTGATATTTTCCTCTGATCGGCGCATTTCGAGAATTGTACAATTTATCAAACCGCCGATCAAAATCACCAATGAAGTCAAATAAAGCCATAACATCAAAATAATGACCGCGCCGAGTGAACCGTAAGTTTTGTCGTAACTGTTGAAATAATGCAGGTAAATGCGAAAAATGCTCGACAAAATCAGCCACAGAACAATGCTGACGACTGAACCGGGCGTTATCCAATGCCATCGGCGCGGAGAATGATTCGGTATAAAATTGTAAAGCATACCGAAGACGATCAGCAAAACGATCAAAATCGCCACCCATTGGATGACAACCAGAAAAAACGGCGCGGGAACGGGCAGCGACAGCGTGGTAAAAGCGAGAGAAACAAATTTCCAGCCGTAAAAAACTATCGCCAGTGCCAGCGAAACGAGAATTGTGATGACGACGGTAAACCCCAGAGAAAGCAATTTTGTTTTCCACCAATCGCGCGTTTCCCGCAAACTATAAACCGAATTGAGCGCGACGCGAATGCTGTCAACGCCCGCCGAAGCCGACCACAGCGCGATAAAAAAACCGATGGTCAATTTGCCGCCCGAACTGTTTTCCGTCACTTCTTTGATCGTCGTCTGCACCAAATTGTAAGCCGAATAAGGCATAACCTGGCGCAGATAATAAAAAAGTTCGCCGCGCAAATCGTCGGCGGAACTCAGAACCATTCCGAATAAAGTGATCAAAAAAAGCAGCAGCGGAAAAAGCGCGAAGGAAAAATAAAACGCCACCTGCGCTCCGCTGCTCAAAATATCTTCTTCAAATATTTTGTCGTAAAGTTTGTAAATAAATGCTTTAAATTGGAAGTTTTTAAAATTCATTTTATTTATTTCACGTTTAACCCGCCGCTCTGATTCGTTCGGGCTGCTCTTTTAATAACTTTTTCAATTCATAAAGTTTCATCAACGCTTCGACCGGCGAGAGCGCGTCCGTGTCAATTTCCGCCAGTTTTCTCTCCAGTTCGCTCATTTGCGGCGAGCGCGAATGTGAAATGTTTGCGTCGTCTTGCCCGTCATATTCGGCAAGCAGTTGTTCGGCGCGGCGCACGACGGGTTTCGGCAGACCGGCGAGTTTTGAAACGTAAACACCGTAACTTTTCAGCGCGGTGCCTTTTTCGATTTTATATTTGAAGGTCAGTTTAGCGTTTTTTTCTTCAATTACAAAATAGAAATTTTCGAGACGCGGCAAAAGTTCTTCGAGTTCGGCGAGTTCGTGATAATGCGTGGCGAAAAGCGTCCGCGTTTTCAGTTTCGGGTGATTGTGGATGAATTCCAAAACCGACCGCGCGACCGCCAAACCGTCGTAAGTCGAAGTTCCGCGTCCGAGTTCGTCGAGCAAAATCAAGCTGTTCGGCGAAGCGTGATGCAGAATTTCGGCGGTTTCGATCATCTCCGTCATAAATGTTGATTCGCCGCTGCCGATGCGGTCGTAAAGTCCGATGCGCGTGAAAATTCGGTCGCAAATTCCGATCACGGCTTCGTCGGCGGGAACGAAACTGCCGATCTGCGCGAGCAGCACAATCAGGGCGATTTGCCGCAGATAAGTTGATTTGCCCGAAGCGTTCGGTCCCGTAATCAGCGCGATTTGCGGCGCGCCGTTGCCGCCGAGCGCGGCATCGTTCGGAATAAATTCGATGTCTTTGCCGCGCAAAATTTTCTCAATCGAAGCGTGCCGCCCGTTTTTGATTCGCAGAAGGGAAGTTTCATTGACCGTCGGACGCGCATAATCGTTGGTTTCGGCGACTTCGGCGAGCGAACAAATCGCGTCGAGATAAGCGACGGTCGCCGCCGCGAGTAAAATTTCCGGGCGTTTTTTGCCGACTTCCGCGCAGATTTGGCGAAACAGACTGTTTTCGA
Organism: Pyrinomonadaceae bacterium; assembly: GCA_965218105.1. GTDB lineage: Bacteria > Acidobacteriota > Blastocatellia > Pyrinomonadales > Pyrinomonadaceae. Next base: position 172,444 of record OZ244585.1, on the reverse strand, counting down.
GTTCGGCGACGCGTTCCTGCGCGTGAATTACCAGAGATTCGTGTTCTTTTAGTTCGAGCGTGATATATCTTTCCGCCGGAATCAGCGTCTGTTTGCGGCTGTAATCGCTCGGCACAAGATGCAGATTCGGTTTGGTGACTTCGATATAATAGCCGAAAACTTTGTTAAATCCGACGCGCAGAGATTTAATTCCGGTTTTTTCGCGCTCGCGTTTTTCCATTTCCGCCAGAAAACCTCTGCCGTTTTTCAATGTTTCACGAAGTTTGTCGAGTTCTTCGGAAAAATTCTCGCGGATGATGCCGACCTGTTCGTTGTAGCGCGACGGAAGTTCGGCGGAAATTCCGTCTTCAATTAATTGCGCGGTTGCGACGCATTCCGGCAGGTGCGTTAAAACCTGCCCGAAACGAATCGTGTCTGTTCGCAAAACTTCCTTTATCAGCGGAATCAATTCCAGACTTTTGCCGAACGCGCGAAGTTCGTAAGCCGAAATATAATTGGCTTTGGCGCGGCTCGAAAGTCTTTCCAAATCTTTGACCTCGGCGAGAATCTGCCTGATTTTTTCGCGCTCGGCGGAATTTTCGACAAACCATTGAATATGTTCCTGCCGCCGGTAAATTTCCGCGCCGTCGAGCAGCGGCTGACGCAGCCATTTTCGCAAAAGTCTGCCGCCCATCGCCGTTTCGGTGCGGTCAATGACCGACAGCAGACTCGCGCCGGAGTAACTTTCAAAAATTTCCAAACTTCGCAAAGTGTTGCCGTCGAGCAGCATAAATTCGCTGAAATCGTAATTCGTCAGCCGCGTCAGTTGTTCCGCCGCGTCGCCCTGCGTGATGTGCAGATATTCGATCAGCGCGCCCGCCGCCGAAACTGCGAGCGGCGCGTTTTCGAGTCCGAACGGCTGTAAAGTTTTCGCGTGAAAATGTGTGAAAAGCGTTTGGCGGGCGTTTTCAAAAGCGAAAATTTCCGCGTCAATTTTAGTGACAAACTGCGGCAAATCTCGATTGCTGAAAGTTTCCTGCGTATCGGCGATGACGATTTCGGCGGGCGCGAGCCGCTGCAATTCGCTTAACGCATCTTTATTTTCGATTTCCGTCGCCGCGAAATCGCCGGTCGTGATGTCGGCGTAAGCGATGCCGGCGCGGTGTCCGTCGCTGAAAAACGAAACCAGATAATTGTTCGATTTGCTGTCTAAAAGCTGCGGTTCGATGACCGTTCCGGCGGTTACGGTGCGGACGACCTCACGCTGAATCAACCTTTTGCCGTCGTCGTTTTTGACCGGAACGCTCGACGTTTGTTCGCAAATCGCCACGCGATGACCGCGCGAAATCAGCGTCGCCAAATGTTTTTCGAGAACGTGATACGGAATTCCGGCGAGCGGCACGCGCATATTTTTGCCCATCGGTTTGGAAGTCAGCGCGATGTCCAGTTCACGCGCCAAAAGCCGCGCGTCGTCGTCAAAGGCTTCGTAGAAATCGCCCAGCCGAAAAAGCAAAATCGCGTCCTGGTGTTTGGCTTTGATCTCAAGATACTGCCGCCGGATTGGGGTTTCGTTTTTCATCGGAAAGTCGTCCATTCCAAATTCCAAATTCCACATTTCAAATTCCAGATTTGGCTTCCAGACCTTTGAATTTTAACTTTGAATTTTGAACTGAACTATTTTAACAGAAACTCTTTGATAATTTCAGCGATGTTTTTCAGGTTTTGATGAACTTGTTTGATTTGCGCGAAGGTCAAAAGCGTGACGACCGTTTCGATGTCGTGAAATTCGCGGCTCAAAGATTGGCGGGCGCGATTCAAATCTCTTTCCGACGCGATGACCAGAAAAGGTTTTGTGCGCTGCGCCTGATACGCGCGTTTTAATTTGGCGAAGGCGGAATCAATATTTCCTTTGCTCTGCACTTCAAAAATATGCGAAATGCGCGGACTGTTCGGCGTTTCGCGCCAGATTACGTCGTAATATTCGTATTCCGTCGCGGCGTGAAATCCTAGACTTTCACCGATTTTCACCAGCATTTCCTGAATGTTCGTGTGTGAAAGACTTTTCGGCTGTGAAACGGTTAAAGTGAAACCTGAAGTTTCTTTTTCGACTTCGATTCTGCCTTTTTCGGTGATTTTCCAATATCCGCGTTCGCGTTCGATCAGTTTTCGCTCGTCTAAAAATTTGCCCGCTTTCTGCACGGCACTGCGCCAGTTTTTATTCGTTCCGGCTTTGATTTCGCTGATTTCTTTTTCCGAAAGTTGCGGGAAATAAGCGGGCAGCCGTTCGTATAAAAAACGCAGATTGTCCGCGCCGCCGGTGGCGGCGAGTTCCTGCAAAATCGGCATTTCGATTGATGAAATTTTCGGAATCGACACTAAATTATTCGTTCGTAATCGTTAAAATTTTTATCTAAAATGTCCGTTTTCAACTCGTCGAGCAGACTTGTCAGACGCAGAGAATTTTCCCGCGTCAGTTGTTTTGAACTGGTTTTGTTTTGATCTTCTTTCAACTCCGGCGCGCCGATTTTGATAAAAATCTGCGGTTTGAATTCGCCGAGAAATTCGTATCGAATCGCCAGCGGAACAGTTAAAACTGCACCGGATTTTTCAATGATTTTCGACAAACCGTTGTAAAACTTTAGCGGTCGCGCGTCATTCGGCAAAATCTCGCCCTGCGGAAAAATTAAAAGCGTCGTTCGCGGATTTTCCAGAAGTTCGACGGCGTAATTTACACTTTCAATCGCTTTTCGCGCATTCTCACGAACCACCGAAAACGCGCCGAGTTTGCGGAAAAGAAACAAATTCTTCAACTGTTTTTCTTCCATCATCACGTAAAAATCCAATTTCGCGCGACGGCAAATTTCAAAAACGACGAGTCCGTCCCACCAGCCGGAATGATTTGCGTAGATTATCAGCGGAACTTCAGCATCTTTTTTGTGAAGAAATTTCATTCCCGAAACGTGCAGCGAATGAAAGCGGCGTTTGAATAAATTGCGGTTATAAACTGCGAAAACCTTTTCAAACCACGCGCTTTTATTTGCTTTCAACATATTTTCTCGGCACGCGGCTGCTTATTCCGCAGGTTATTTCGTAAGAAATCGTGTCGCCCAACTTTGCCAGATTTTCCGCCGTAACTTTTTTGCCGGACTGTTCGCCGATCAAAATTACTTCGTCATTTAATTTGACGTTCGGAATGCCGGTTACGTCCAAAATCGTCCAATCCATCGAAATTCTGCCGACTATTGGAGCGAAAAATCCGTTGACAATAACTCGTCCGCGATTTGAAAAACAGCGTTCGTAGCCGTCGTGATAACCGATTGGAATCGTGGCGATCAGCGAATCGCGTTCGGTCGTAAAAGTTCGGCTGTAACCCAAAGTTTCGCCTTTCGGGACTTTTTTCAGATGCGAAATTTGCGAATGAAGCGACATCACGGCGCGAAGTTCCGGTTTTTCGATGTTTTTCGGCAAAACGTCATCGCCCAAACCGTATAAAACGCCGCCCAAACGAACCATATTTCCGAGCGAATTTTCGTGCGCGACCGTCGCCGGAGAATTGGCTAAATCCTTGTATTTCGGGCGAAAACCGTTTTCTTCAAATATCTTCACCGCCTGATTAAATTTATCTATTTGTCCGCTCGTAAATTCATTTTCCGCTAAATTATCCGCCGCCGCGAAATGCGTCATCAAACCTTCGACATTTAAATTTTCGCGGTTCTTCAAGTCTCTTGCAAATTCTTCAACGCGATCAAAACGAACGCCGATTCTGCCCATTCCGGTATCAATTTTTACGTGAATATTTGCCGTGATTTTTTTCTCTACGGCGGCTCGACTGAGCGTTTCCGCTTGTTCTGTCCTATAAATAACCGGCGTTAAATTGTTTTCAAGCAGCAGATTTTCCTGTCCGTTCCAAAATCCGCCCAAACACAAAATCGGCTTTTCAATGCCGTTTTCTCGCAGCTCCAAACCCTCTTCGGGCAGAGCGACCGCCAGCCAGTCAATTTTTTCTTTTTCCAGCCGCCGCGCGCATTCGACCGCGCCGTGACCGTAAGCGTCGGCTTTGACGACCGCCACATATTCGATGTTTTTAGCGACAAATTTTTTGACCGAGTGGAAATTGAACGCCAGATTGTCCAGATTAATTTCCGCCCGCGTCGGACGCTGTGCGTTTGGCGATTGCATATTAAAAATGAAAAAATAGTAAACTCAAATGCCGCAGCGCAAGCGTCGCCGTACCGCAAGCGTCCCGCTTGCCGTCGTGAGTGCGTCCCGCGATCACGTCTCCCGACAGACTTAAACTTTTTTCACACGGAAGCGGGACGCATCCGATACGGCAGGCGGGACGACTGCGTTACGCTTTTTCTGAGAAATTACTTTAACAGTCGGCGCGGCGACTGTTAAAGTAATTTCTACTAAAGCGGAATATTGCCGTGTTTTTTCGGCGGATTGGTGTCGCGTTTGTTTTGCAGCAGCGTCAAAGCGCGAATAAGTTTCGGTCGCGTCATCGCCGGTTCGATCACTTCGTCAATAAATCCGCGTTCGGCGGCGATGTACGGATTGGCGAATTTATCTTCAAATTCGGCGACTTTATTTTTGCGATATTCTTCCGAATTTTCCGAGATTTCCTTGCGATACAAAACGCCGACCGCGCCTTCCGCGCCCATCACGGCGATTTCCGCCGTCGGGTAAGCGAAATTCAGATCGGTGCGAATATGTTTGGAAGCCATCACGCAATACGCGCCGCCGTAAGCCTTGCGCGTGATGACCGTAATTTTCGGAACGGTCGCTTCGGCAAACGCGTAGAGCAGTTTCGCGCCGTGACGAATGATTCCGCCGTGTTCCTGATTGATACCCGGCAGAAAACCCGGAACGTCTTCAAACGTAATCAGCGGAATATTAAAACAATCGCAAAAACGCACGAAACGCGCCGCTTTGACTGACGCGTCAATGTCCAAAACTCCGGCGAGAAATGCCGGTTGATTGGCGACGATGCCGACCGAAAATCCGCCCAAACGAGCGAAACCGACGACGATGTTCGGCGCGAAATGTTCCTGCACTTCAAAAAAATAATTTTCGTCGGCGACATTATTTATTATGTCGCGGATGTCATAAGGCTGCGTCGAAACTTCCGGCACGATGGAATTCAGCTTTTCATCTGCGCGATTTGAGTCATCATTTGTCGGCACAAACGGCGGATTTTCCATATTATTTGACGGCACGAACGACAGCAGTTCGCGCGTCAGACGCAAAGCGTGTTCGTCATCGTCAGCCGCGAAATGCGCCACGCCGGATTTGATGTTGTGCGTCATTGCGCCGCCGAGTTCGTTCTTGGTCACTTCTTCGTGCGTGACGGTTTTGATCACGTCCGGTCCGGTGATGAACATATAAGAAGTGTCTTTGACCATCACGTTAAAATCCGTAATCGCCGGCGAATAAACCGCGCCGCCCGCGCACGGTCCTAAAATACAGCTAATTTGCGGAACAACGCCGCTCGCCAATGTGTTTCGCAGAAAAATATCGGCGTAACCGCCCAAAGAAACCACGCCTTCCTGAATTCTCGCGCCGCCGGAATCGTTCAAACCGATAATCGGCGCGCCGGTTTTCATCGCAAAATCCATCACTTTGACGATTTTCTGGGCGTGTGTCTCGCTCAACGAACCGCCGAAAACCGTAAAATCCTGCGCGAAGATGAAAACTTCGCGCCCGTCAACCAGCCCGTGTCCGGTGATTACGCCGTCGCCGGGAAATTTCTGATTTTCGAGTCCGAAATCGGTCGAACGATGGACGACGAATTTATCAAATTCTTCAAATGAACCTTCGTCGAGAAAAAATTCGATGCGTTCCCGCGCCGCCATTTTTCCCTGCGCTTTTTGTTTTTCAACCCGCGCCGCGCCGCCGCCCTGTTCCGCCGACTGCGATTTTTCCCGCAAAAGTTCGAGTTTACTTTTTGATTTTGGTTTGGTTTCCGGTTGCATATCCGTTAAGTTTAGCGAGTTTGCGGTAATTTGCAAATCATTGCAAATCCGAAACTTCGCGCTCGATCTGCGGCAAAATTTTGGCGCGCAGCCTTCTGACAAAATTTGCCGCGTCGCTTACTTCGTTATTGGTGTCGGCGAGATTCTGGCTGACCTGCGTCATCAATTGCCGCAGGCTGATTCGTTCGGCTTCCAGAGTTTTTCGCCGGTTTTCCTTGATTTCAGGAGCCTGCGTCGAACCTAGAAATGCCGCGTCCCGATCAATTCCTTGGGGCGTGATACTTTGTTCGATTTGTGTCTGGCGATTTTTTAAATCGGATTGTTTTTCCGTCAGTTCGATTTGAAATTTTTGTAAAATCTCCAATCTTTGTTCGGCGCGATTGAGAATTTCAAACGAAAGCAGAAGATTTTGCTGTTTTTGGCTGAATTGAACGCCTTGCGGCAGTTTGTCGAGAAACGCCTTGAAATTTTGATTGAAAATTTGCAGTGAACCGGAGACTTTTGTCAGTTCGGACGAAATGGCTTCAATTGATACTTGCGGCTGAACAGCAGTTTGATTGTATGGAACGCCTTGATTATTTTGGGCGAAAATCTGTGTGGAAAACGTTAGGACGAGCGCGGAAAACACCAACAATTTGATTTTCATAAACTATTTCTCCTCGATTTAAAATTCTAAATTTTGTAATTCTAGCGAACACGCGAAATCAGCAAAATTATTTTTCGGTAATTATTGACTGATGTTACGCAATTGGACTGGAGCGCAATCCGTCCCGGTTGCAATGAGCGCGAGAGCGCGAAAAAGCGTTTCGATTACTTGCAATTTGAATAAAAGCGAGCATCTTTGCCGTTTCAGGCGGCATTGCAACCGGGACGGATTGCGCTCCAGTCTTTTTCTCCATTTTGCGTAACATCAGTTATTGAGATGTAATGTATATGAAAATTGAAAATTAATGCAAGCGTTATTTTTTGAGCAGTGAAGACGGACACAAATCTTCCAGCACACATTCGGCGCATTTCGGTTTTCGCGCCTGACAGACGGCGCGTCCGTGCCAGATCAGTAAATGAGGAAATATTATCCAGTCTTTTTTCGGCACGATTTCCGCCAAATCGTTTTCAATTTTTTCGGGCGTGGTTTCAGTCGTTAAAGCCAAACGCTGCGACAGACGCGAAACGTGCGTGTCAACGACCACGCCGGACGCGATGCCGAAAGCGTTTCCCAACACGACGTTTGCCGTTTTTCGCGCCACGCCGTTTAAGGTTAAAATTTCTTCCATCGTCTGCGGAATCGCGCCGCCGAAATTTTCGACGATTCTTTCACACGCGCCCTGAATATTTTTCGCTTTATTGCGGTAAAATCCGGTCGAGCGAATGTCTTGTTCGAGTTCTTCGGGCGCGACTTTTAAGTAATCTTCCGGCTGACGATATTTGCGAAAAAGGTCTGCCGTCACGATATTAACGCGGACATCGGTACACTGCGCCGATAAAATCGTCGCAATCAAAAGTTCAAAAGCGTTGGAATGAACGAGCGCGCAATGCGCGTCGGGATACTCTTTTTTCAGTCGTTTGATGATTTGGCTGGCGCGCTTTTTATTGTCTGTAATCATACTTTTAATTTCTAATTTGAAACAATTTAAGGATTTTGAAAATTTTTATAAAAATTGCCGGACGGTTTTTATACAATTTGCGTTTCGGGCGTGAAATTGTCAAGATATGTTTTATTTTTCGTTGAAGATTTGGGGAAAATGGCAAAAAATAGAGGTCAGATCGAAGTTTTGGATTCACGCAGTTTGAAAGTGCGAATTATAATCGGCGCGGCGGTTTTGTGCGCGCTGATTTTCGGCTGGTTTGCGGTGCGCTGGCAATTCGGCAATATGCTGGCGACTTTGACGACATTTTCCGACCCGAATGCCGAACAAATTGCCGAATATGCCGTAACTCTCGCGCCGAGCGATCCCGAACCGCATTGGCTGCTTGCCGAAACAAAAAGAGAGATGTTTTCGCCCGATGAAACTTCTTCGGCTATAGATAATTACAAAAAACTCGTGAAACTTTCGCCTTTTGATTTTCGCTGGTGGATTGAACTCGGACGCGCTTTTGAACAGACTGATAATTATGACGAAGCGGAAAAATCCTATCTGCGGGCGGTCGAACTGGCTCCTTTTTACACGAATCCGCGCTGGCAGCTCGGCAATTTTTATCTGCGCCGCAATCGAAGCGACGAAGCCTTTGCCGAATTAAAAAAAGTCGCGGAAACAAATCCGATCTTCCGCGACCAAGTTTTTTCGCTCGCCTGGGACTATTACGATAAAGACGAAAACAAAATCGAACGGATTGCCGGCGATAATCCGACAGTCAGAGCAGGTTTGGCGATGTTTTACGCCGGTAAAGAACGCGCCGGAGATTCTTTGAGAATCTGGAATTCGCTCTCGCCGGATGAAAAACAGGCGAATGCCGCTTACGCCAAAGTTATCGCGCAGGCTTTTTACGAAAAGCGGATTTATCCGCAGGCGTTGGAATTTTATCGCGGACTCGGCATCGAACCTGACGCGAAAGCTGAAACCGTACAAAATGCGGGTTTTGAAAAACCGATTAAAAATAATAAAGATACGTTTTTCGGTTGGAAAATTGTGCCGGCTGAAAAAATGGAAATCAAAACCGACGCGACGCAAAAGCACGAGGGAAACCGCAGTTTGAGAGTTTATTTTAACGGTTATTTTGCGCCGACGCTTAACAACGTGACGCAAACTGTCGTCGTTGAACCTTCCGCCAAATATCTTCTGACATTCTGGGTGCGGACGGAAAATCTGAAAAGCGGCGGAAATCCGACTTTGGAAATTTACAACGCCAACACGGAAGCCAATATCGCCACTTCCGCGCCTTTTTTTGCCGGGACAAGCGACTGGCAGCAAATAAAAATGGAATTTGTCGCGCCGCCTGACGGACAATCCGTCGGAATACGCACGACCCGCGCCTTTTGCGGGGAAGTTTGCCCGATTGTCGGCACATTTTGGTATGACGATTTCAATTTGGAAAAAATTAAATAAACAATCAACGACCAATAGTTATCAGCAAAATTGTGAAAAACTGATAACTGACAACGGTTGACTGCCGACTCAAAAAGATGACTGATATATCAAAAACAACCTGGGCGGGCAAAGTGATTTTCTTTTTGTTGTGCGCGACGATTGTTTTCACGACCTTAGCTTACGGAACCGTCCATCAACCTGTGATTGCTTTTTTCTATATCATAGCCGTCGTCGTCGTTCTGCTCTGGGCAATTGACGCTTTTTCGAGCGGCGTTCTGCGATTTAACAAAAGCCTGATTCAAATTCCGCTTTTTGCCGCGTTTCTCTACGCGCTTTTTCAGGTTATTCCGTTTGGAAGTTTAGCGGAAATTGCCGGTGTCGCGGGCATTCCGCGCACGATTTCGCTCGAACCTTTTTGGACGCAGGTGACCGCGCTGCATATTTTGTCGCTGGCGATTTTTCTCGCCGCTTTGCTCACATACATAAATGATGCCAACAGATTTAGAAAAGTCGCTCTGTTAATCACGATTTTCGGTTTTGCCTACGCTTTTTTCGCCATTTTGCAGGCTGTTTTGAGTCCGAATAAAATTTACGGAATTTACGATGTTCCATACGCCGTGCCTTTCGGCTCGTTCGTCAACCGCCATAATTTTGCCGCTTATATGGAAATGACGATTGCTTTACCGCTCGGTTTGATCTTTGTCGGCGCGGTTCCGAAAGACAGGCGGCTGTTATATATTACGGCAATCGGTTTGATGGGAATCGCGCTTATTTTAAGCGGCTCGCGCGGCGGTTTAATCTCGCTTCTGGCGGAGATTTTCTTTCTGATAATTCTCACCACGAAAACGAGAAGTTCGGGACAATTATTCATCAAAATCGGACTGGCGGTTTTGTTGGTCGGGACGATTATCGCCGGCGCGGTTTTGATCGGCGGCGAATCTTCGCTGACGAGATTGGCTGAAACAGCCGCGTCGGACGACTTTTCCGCCAACCGGACGCATATCTGGAACGTCACGCTCAGTATCGTCAAAAATTATCTGCCGTTCGGCGCGGGAATCGGCGCGTATGATGTGGCATACACGGCGTATGATTCTTCAAACGGCGCATTTCGGGTTGAACAGGCGCACAACGATTATTTGCAGGTTCTGGCTGATGCCGGATTGGTCGGTTTGCTCATCGCCGGATTTTTTGTGTATCGGCTTTTCCGAACGGGTTTGCAAAATATTAAAACTTCCGACACTTTCAGACGCGGCGTTGCCGTCGGCGCGCTCGCCGGATGTTTTGCGGTGTTAATTCACAGTTTGTTCGATTTCGTTCTGCACACCACGGCAGTTACATTTCTATTTATCACGTTGGTTTCGCTGGTCGTAATCAGCGGCAATAGATTTTCCGGCGAAGAAGAAAAAAAACGACGAAAAAAAAGAGAGGAAAAACCGAGTTCTGCCAATGTTACGCCGATTGATAAAGGAAGAAAAAAGCCGGAATTTACCGAATAAATTACCGATACCGAGCAAGTTTTTAATTCAAAAATAAAGTTTTTATCAAAAAAATCATTTGTTCAAAAATCTGGCAATTCCTTTTTGGCAATCTTCCGTCAAACGCGCGATAGTGTTGACTTCCGCGCCAATTTCGAGTGCCGCGTCAAACGTCATTCCGTCCATTTGATAAAGCAGTTTTTTTGACAAAACGACGGCTGAACGGCTGACTTTGGTGTATTCAAAAGCAAAATCCGAAACTGCGCGCTCGAAATTATCATCGGAAAAAACGTGATTTATCAAACCGAATTTTTCGGCATCGGCGGCGGAAAAATCGAAACCTTTGGTAATCAATTCAAACGAGCGTTTTTCCGAAAGGTTACGCCGCAGAATCGCCATCACCATCGCCGGAACGAATCCGATTTTCACTTCCGGGTAACCGAAACGCGCCGATTCGCCCGCCAAAACAACGTCGCAAGCCGTCGCCAAACCGCAGCCGCCGGCTAGAGCGCGACCGTGAACCGCCGCGATGACGGGAATTTTTATTTTGCGAATCAGCGAAAATAAGCGCATCAGACTTTCCGCGTCTTCCAGATTTTCCATCACGGAACTATCTGAAATTTTTTGCAGCGCGGACAAATCCGCGCCCGAACAAAAGTCTTTGCCCGCGCCTTTGATGACAATGACGCAAATCTGTTCATTTTCACCCGCTTCGCGCAGCGCGTCTTTCAAATCGGAAATTAAATCGTCATTGAGCGCGTTACGTTTTTCGGGACGATTCAGAGTGATTGTAAAAACGGAATTGTTCTCGTTCGTTAAAATTACGGACATTTTTTGATTTGGATAAAACTCGATAAATTAGTATTTTTATTTCAAAAATTGATTTGTCGAATCAATTTTTGAAATAATACATTGTCGTCATTTGCAGATTTTGCGTCAAACTTAAAGTTTCACAAAATTTATTAGTACCGTTCAAGTCAAAATGTTTATCCGTCAATAAATGTTTTATAATTTTCATACGAGGGAAAAATTATGTCTTTTCAAACAGCACCGCAAAAAAAACAGCCGATTAAAACCAGCGAAGATTATATAAATTCATTGCGAAACCGCAACTTAAAAGTTTATCTGTTCGGCGAACTCGTCGAAGACATCGTTGAACATCCGATGATTCGACCGAGCATCAACGCCGTCGCCGAAACTTACGATTTGGCGGAACGCGAACCGGAACTGGCGAGCGCGACTTCGCATCTGACGGGCGAAAAGGTCAATCGCTTTGTTCATATCGTGATGGACAGAGAAAACGTCGTTTTGCAGAACAAAATGCAGCGGCGTTTGGGACAATTGACCGGAACTTGTTTTCAACGCTGCGTCGGGATGGACGCGATTAATTCGCTGTATTCGGTAACTTTCGAGATTGACGAAAAATCAAACACCGATTATCACGAGCGTTTGAAGAAATTTATCGTCGAAGTGCAGACTAACAATCTCGTCATCGGCGGCGCGATGACCGATGTCAAAGGCGATAGAAGTCTCGCGCCGCACGAGCAGGCTGATCCCGATTTATACGTTCACATCGTCGAACGCATCGCCGACGGCGTTTATATTTCCGGCGCGAAGGCGCATCAGACAGGTTGTTTAAATTCGCACTGGCTGATCGTGATGCCGACGATGCGTTTGACGGAAAAAGATAAAGATTACGCGATTGTCGGCGCGATTCCGGTGGACGCGGAAGGCATCACCTACATTTACGGTCGCCAATCGTGCGACACGCGTTCGATGGAAGGCGGCACGATTGATGTCGGCAACGCCCAATACGGCGGACAGGAAGCGATGGTCATTCTCGACCGCGTTTTCATTCCGAATGAACTCGTGTTTATGGACGGCGAAACCGAATTCGCGTCAATGCTGGTCGAAAGATTCACCTGTTATCACCGCCGTTCTTACGTCTGCAAAAGCGGTCTCGGCGACGTGATGATCGGCGCGGCGGCGCAGATCGCCGAATACAACGGCGTGGAAGCAGTCTCGCACATCAAAGACAAACTCGTCGAAATGACGCACCTCAACGAAACGATCTACGCCACCGGAATCGCGTCGAGCTACCAGTCAAAACCGACGAAAAGCGGCGCGTATCTAAACGACGATATGATCGCCAACGTCTGCAAACACCACGTCACCAAAATGCCCTACGAAATCGGACGGCTCGCGCAGGATTTGGCGGGCGGTTTGGTTGTAACTCTGCCGTCGGAAAAAGATTTCCGCAGCGAAGAAGTCGGGCATCTGCTGGAAAAATACTTGAAAGGACGCGCCGACGTTTCAACTGAAAACCGGATGCGGATTTTGCGCCTCATCGAAAATATGACGCTCGGCAGAAACGCCGTCGGATACTTAACCGAATCAATGCACGGCGCGGGTTCGCCGCAAGCGCAACGCATTCAAATCGCCCGACAAATGCAGATTGATTTCAAAAAAGGTTTAGCACGCGAATTAGCCGGAATTGACGAGCGCGATAAGGAGAAATTATCAAGCGAGATTGCCGATTATTTCGGGAAAGTTTTTGATACCGAAGTTTAGTAAAATTTATGCGGTAAAATTATATTGGTCAATGCTCTAATTGATATTCTTTCAATATCAATTTCCAGATTTCAACATGATAGTTTTTCACTTCTGTTGAATTCTTCGCATCTCTTATCAATTCTTCGGTGTAGGTTTTTATGAATTTCTGATAATCATCAATAAAGCGCAAATAGTATTTCAAACTGTGAATAATGCCGTTTGGAATAACTTCTAAATCGCGTTCTTTTTTGATTTTGAGGGTTAATTTATTAATGTATATTTCTTCAATTTCATTCAAAAAGCTACCTTTGAAAGTCGTCAAAACATAATATATTTTGACCGTCGTATTTTCAGTTTTCTTAACGACATCAAAAATTAAGTTTCGGTCAATCGCAATATTGTGTTTGATTTCAACCATTTCAAAAGGTGTTTCATTGTCGTTCCAAATTTCAATATCTCCGTAACCGTGTTTGTCGGCGGAAGTGTGGACATTAAGAGGTCTTAAAATCTTACCTTCGTATCTTTTAATGGTTTTAAATAATTGGATATAAGCCGAATAAATGGCGATCACGGGCAATCTCGAACTTAATTTGCTGTCGAAATGTTTTACGAGCATCGCCAAAACACCGTTTATGTCCAACACATCTGAAAAATCGGCACTTTCTAAAGTATCGTCGAAAACGGTTTGATGTTGCTGTGATAATTGATGAAGTCGGAAAAAAATGTAAGTTAAACAATTATTCAAATCGAAAGATGAACTTTGTATTTTGTCCATCAAACTCAAAAACGGCTCAATTAATTGTTTGCTTCTAAACGGCAGTTTTTTGCCTTCGGATAAATTCCAGATTATTTCAGCACGAGTTGCTTTAGTTAAAAATGCAGTTTCTTTATTTGCGTAAGTCGGAAAATGTTTTTTGAAAAACGGCGACGTAACTTTTGTGTCCAAAACTCTGGCAGAATAACCGCCGTCAAATTTCGCCATATGCAGACGAACATCTTGTTCGGGCGAAATTATCTTTTTTACCAAACTTGTAATGATTACCTGCACCAAAGATTTGTCCGTATCAATTTTTTCGATAAAAATATCTACGCCGGATTTTATGTCGTTTGAAACTTGATTGGAAGTTTCGTTGATAGCCATTTCCAACGCGCTTTTGTAATTTTCTTCGATTATTTCAAATATTTCTTCCGGCTTCATATAAAAAATTCTTGTTGAATGGTAGTTTGATTTAACCTTTTATTTGCGAGTTTTACATATTCAGGATTTATATCAATTCCAATAAAATTTCTTTGTAGTGATTTAGCCGCTAAACAAGTTGTGCCACTGCCACAAAATGGATCGAGAACAAGGTCATTTTCTTTACTTAAGAGTTTAATCAATTCTTGAATAATATATGATGGATAAACCGCAGGATGATGATTATCTTTCGTAATTTCGACGGGACTTTCAATAATGTCTTTTTTCATCCGATTGCCCAGAATTTTAATTATAGTAAATCCGTTATTTATGATTTGGTTATTTCTTCCGCCGCTTTGTCCGCCGTATGCAAGTTTATGAATGCCGCGAATTTTCATTCTAAATCCGACAATTTCGCCTTTGTGTATTAAATTTATTACTTCCTTTAATTCGTATTTAGCTTTTACTTTCTCACTTTCGCAAAGGTCGGCGGAATCAATCAATTCAAGATATTTTTTACCGAGATTTTCAGTAGGTTTGCTTTTGCCGTTTTTATTGAACTCGTCTAAATGACTCAAATAATTTTGCAAATCAAAGTGATAATCCTTCGATTTTGCAAATATAAAAAAAGGTTCGGTGGCTTGAATCAATTTTCGTTTTTCTTGGCGCGGTGTCGGATTCAATTTTGCCCAAGTTAATTGATTTATCAGAAAAACATCATTATTTTCGTTCGCTTCGATTGCAAACTTGTAAGGTAATAAAGCAAGATTGCCGTTTAGATATTTATCTCCGAGATTAAAAACTATTGAACCTGTTTTTTTTGTTACTCTAACGCATTCCTTAAAGACTTTTAGCAAACTTTTCAAATAATCATTTTCTGTGGATTCGTTACCAATACCTGACTTACCGTTTCCATAATTTCTCTGTTGGAAATAAGGCGGTGAAGTAACAATTAAATCAACGCATTCGTCTTCAAAGTGTTTTAGAATTTGAAGATTATTGCCTTCAATAATTGTGTTTATTTTATCCGACATAAAGGTTAAGTTATCATAACAATAAGGTTATTTATTTTCTAAAAACCCCAAAATTGCCTCGACAGATTTTTCCGTTTGATCGGTCATAAAAATGTGGCTCGAATTTTCGAGTTCGACGAACTTCGCGTTCGGGATTTGATCGGCGATAATTTTTGAGTTGGCGCACGGAATCAGTTGGTCGTTTTCGCCGCCGATGACGAGCGTCGGCGCGGTGATATTCGGCAGTCTCGAAAAAGTTCCCTGCCAGCTCATAATGGCTTGGAGTTGGCGCATAAAATTTTCGGGTTTGGTGAAATTGCCTTCGCGCGCCGCCAAATCTTCGGCGACGGTTTCGCGCGGCGTGGTTTCGTCGTAAATATACGGAGCCATCGCCCAGAAAGCCTCTTCGGGCGTTTTGATGCCGCGACCGGACAGCGTGAATAGCACTTCGGGCGCGGGCGGAAAGGATTCGCGCCCGCCGCAATTGGTCACGGCGAGCGTCAGCGAGCGTGTCATTTCCGGGTAATTCAGAGCGAATTCCTGCGCGATCATTCCGCCCATAGACATTCCTAAAATGTGCGCCGATTCGACGTTCGCCGCCTCCAAAACCGCCTTCGCGTCGGCTGCCATCAGCGGAATCGAAAAAGGTTCGTCAGTGAAAACGGTTTCGCCGACACCGCGATTATCAAGCAAAATCACGCGGTATTTTTCCGCCAATTTCGGAGCGATGCGCCGCCATTCTTTGTGCGAGCCGCCCAAACCCATTATCAGCAAAAGCGGTTCGCCCGCGCCCTGTTCCGTCCAGAAGGTTTTCGTTTTGTTGTTTTCTGTGAATGCCATAATTTTATGAGATTTTACCGCCCGCTGACTGTGCGGAAAAGGTTTAAGAATATTTAACCACAGATTGACACAGATAAACGCAGCTATTTTTTGATTTTATCTTTTTTCTCATCCGATTTCATCTGCGTTTATCCGTGGTTAAAGAACTTATTCCGCGACTTTCCGCGCATTTCGCAGGAGTTTTTTTACAAATCGTTTATACTGAAACTTCATTCTGCCGAATCTTTAACCAATTTGTAAAATGGAGAAATATTTATGGACGATAATTCTATCAATCTCGATCAAATAAAATTCGATATTTGCTGTGCCGCGCGGCTTTTATACAGACAAGGTTTGAGCGTGGCAAATGCCGGACATTTGAGCGTGGCGATTGATGAAAAGACGATGCTCGTTAATCATTTCGGACCTTCGTTTGCGACTTTGAAGCCGGAAAATATTGTCCGCGTAGATTTTTCGGGCAAGGTTTTGGACGGCGATTTTTATGTCAACGACACGATTCGTCTGCACGGAATTATTCACCGCGAAAATCCGAACGCGACGGCAATCGCGCACACGCATCCGCCGGCGACCGTGACGTTCAGCGCGTTTCGTCTCGAACCGGAAATTTACGATCAGGAAAGCTGTATTTTGACCGACGACGTGGCGATTGTCGAAGACGATTACGAAGGTTTGGCGAGCGAAGAAGAGCGCGTGATGCCGATTGCGATGTCGCTTAAAGAAAAGCCGATTGCGATTTTGCCGAATCACGGCGCGATTGCGACGGGCGATAATATTCAGATGGCGTTTGTCAGAATGGTTCTGCTCGAAGGAATGATTCAGCGCAATTTGTCGGTCGCGGCGGCGGCGCGAAGTTTGGGACGCGAACCGATTGCGATTTCGCGTTCGGCGGCGCGACAGACGAAAGAAGAAATTGCCAAAATTCCGGCATTCGCGCCGCTGTGGAAAGATTTTTTGACGAGACTGAAACAAACTGACGCGGATTTATTTGAAGATGCAAAAACGACGGCAAATTAAAAAAATTATGAACAACGAAAAACTTATCGTAGATTTGGAAAACGGCATCAAGCGAATCACGTTTAATCAGCCGGAGAAAAGAAATTCGGTTGACGCTGAAATGACGGAAGATTTGTTCGCCGCGATGCGCGAATCGGCGGACGACGGAACGCGCGTGATAATTTTGAGCGGCGCAAAAGATTCCTTTTGCGCGGGCGCGGATTTGGCGGCGCGAACCGAAAGCGAGATCGCCGGTTACGACATCACGGCGTATTTGCGCGACATCGTTAATCCGACAATTTTACTGATGCGCTCGTTAAAAGTGCCGATTATCGCCAGAGTTCACGGTCACGCGGTCGGCATCGGCAGTAATTTCGCGCTCGCCGCCGATCTAATAATCGCTTCGGAAGACGCGCTGTTCGGACAAGTTTTTGTCAAAATCGGTTTGATGCCCGACGGTGGAAGCACGTTTTTTTTGCCGCACACAGTCGGTTATCAAAAAGCGTTTGAACTGGTCGCGCTCGGCGATATTATCAACGCCCGCGAAGCCGAAAAACTCGGTTTCGTCAACAAAGTCGTGCCGTTCGCCGAACTCGACGCGGCGGTTGATAAAATCGCCGAAAGATTTTTGGCGTTGCCGTCAATCGCGCTCGAAAAAATCAAAGCCGGATTAAATCAAACCTCAAACGCCGCGCTCGCCGAAGCGTTGGAATTTGAAGCCGTCAATCAGGACGAGTGTTTCCATTCCGCAGATTTTATCGAAGGAATTACGGCTTTTATGCAGAAACGAAAAGCGATTTTTAATCAAAGTTCTAAAAACGCGAAAGCGTAGATTTTGCCCGCGAAAAGACGTGAAAGAAATTTTTTGCCGCATATTTTCACAGATTAACGCGGATAAAAATGAAGATAAATCATTTTTGTAAAAAATAAAAAAAATCTGCGTCTATCTGTGTTAATCTGCGGCTAATTTTCTTTTCGTTTATTCGCGTTTATTCGCGGGCAAATTTAAAAAAGTCCTCCGCCGCCGACTAATTTATGAAAAAAACACAAGCCGCATATTACGCGCTCGCCGTTTTGTTCGTCATCAACGCGCTCAATTTTTTTGATCGTCAGATTATCGGCGCGGTCGGCGAACCGATTCGCGTGGAATTCGGTTTGAGCGATTCTTCGCTCGGCGCGTTAAATACCGCGTTTACGCTGCTTTATGCATTTATCGGCTTGCCTTTAGGGAAACTTGCGGACAAATTCAGCCGTAAAAAAATTCTGGCAATCGGCGTTTTCGTGTGGAGTTTGATGACGGCGGCTTCGGGACTTTCAAGAAATTTCTGGCAGATTTTCGTAATGCGGCTCGGTGTCGGAGTCGGCGAAGCGACGTGTGCTCCGGCTGCCGGTTCGCTGATCGGCGATCTTTTTCCGTCGGAAAAGCGCGGCAAAGCGATGTCGTTTTTTATGCTCGGATTGCCCGTCGGACTGGCATTGAGTTTCGCGGTTTCGGGCGCGGTGGCGAAAAATTACGGCTGGCGGGCGGCGTTTTTCGTCGCCGGACTGCCCGGACTTTTGTGCGTTTTCGCTGTGTTTTTTATCAAAGAACCGCAGCGCGGCGCGGTCGAAGCGATTGATGTCGGCGGGCGAAAACGCGAAGGTTCGGCGATAATACTGATTCTCAAATCGCCGACGATGATCTGGCTGATTTTGTCCGGCGCGCTGCATAATTTCAATATGTATGCGCTCGGCGGATTTCTTACGCCGTATTTGATGCGGCATCACGGCTTGGACATCGCGCAAGCCGGTTACGTCGCAACAATTATCTACGGTTTATTGACCGCGCCCGGACTTCTGCTCGGCGGTTTCGTCGGCGATTGGGCGAAGAAAAAACGTCCCGACGGCGCGTTATTGCTGGCGGCTTTTGCAATTCTGCTTTCAATCCCGTTTTACTTTTTCTCGATAGGAATTCCGGCAGGCGAATACATAAAATTTGCCGCTCTGATCGGCGCAAGCGTCGCGCTGATGTACTTTTATTATTCGATAGTTTACGCGACGATCACCGACGTAACCGAACCCGGTTCGCGCGGCACGGCGATGGCGGTTTATTTTCTGGCGATGTATCTGCTCGGCGCATCGCTCGGACCTTATATTATCGGTCTGATCTCGGATCATTTCACGATGCAGGCGGCAGTCGCGGCGGGCGTAACGCAGATCACGGCGAAAACGCTCGAACCTTTTCGCGGCGCGGGTCTGCGTTCGGCGATGTATATTATTCCGGTTTTAAGCACGCTTTTGACGGTTGTTTTATTCGCCGCTTCGCGCACGGTGAAAAAAGATGTCGAGAAAATTGACGATTGGATGAGAGAAAATTCTGAAAATGTTTAGGATACATCCGCGCAACGTAGAGACGCGATGCATCGCGTCTCTACGATTAAAATTTAATATATGAACGCAAAAATTCCAAGAAATAAAGAAAACGATTACACCCTCGAAGCCGCGCAAAACAGGCGTGAATTCGCCAAAGAACAAACGAACGCGGAATTGAATCACGTCGGAAAATATTCGTTTGATCCGGCGGTTTTGCCGGGAAATATCGAAAATTTTATCGGCGCGGCGCAAGTTCCGATTGGGCTTGCCGGACCGCTTTTGGTCAACGGCGAACACGCGAAAGGCGAATTTTACGTTCCTTTGGCGACGACCGAAGGAACGCTCGTAGCGAGTTACAATCGCGGGATGAAACTCTTGAAAGAATCGGGCGGCGTGACCGTCACCGTCGTTGATGACGCGATGCAGCGCGCGCCGGTTTTTGTTTTTCCGTCGGCGCGTGAAGCGAAAAATTTCGGCGTTTGGGTGAAGGATAATTTTGACGCGATTAAAGCGCAAAGCGAAACGACGACGAGCGTCGGCAAATTGCGCGACATTCAGCAGTTTCCCGCTGCGAAATTTCTTTATCTGCGATTTAATTACACGACGGGCGATGCGGCAGGGCAAAATATGTCGGGCAAAGCGACGAAAGCGGCGTGCGACTGGATAATGCGAAATTATGAAGGAATCGAGCATTATCAGCTCGAAGGCAGCATCGCCACCGACAAAAAATCTTCGTGGATGAACCGCATTCACACGCGCGGCAAAAAAGTCATCGCCGAGGCGACGATTTCCGCACAAGTTCTCAAGGAAATAATGCACGTTTCGGTCGAACAAATTTTCGCCGCGCGTCTGCGTTCGCAGCTCGGCGGCTTTCTGGCGGGCGCAAACAACAACGGTTCGCATTCGGCGAACGGCATCACGGCGATGTTTATCGCCTGCGGTCAAGATGTGGCGAATGTTTCGGAATCGTCCGCCGCGCTCGCCTACGCGCATATAGACACGAACGGCGATTATTATTTTTCGATCACGATTCCCGCGCTTATTGTCGCCACTTTCGGCGGCGGTACGGGACTTCCGACACAGCGCGAATGTCTGGAATTAATGGATTGTTACGGCGCGGGCAAAGCGAAGAAATTCGCCGAAATCGTCGCGGCAGCGGTTCTCGCCGGAGAATTATCGCTCGGCAGCGCGGTCGTCGCCGACGAATGGGTTTCGTCGCACGAACAACTTGGGCGCAATCGTTAAAAAGAGATTTCAGCCGCAGATTTACGCAGATAAACGCAGATATTTAGAAGATAAAGCAATGTGATTTTATCAAAAAATATCTGCGTTTATCTGTCTAATCTGCGGCTAAATGCTTTCTGACGGTTTTCGATTCCTGTTTAGAAAAAGCGGAATTATGCTAAAATAACCTGAGAATTTTATAAAACTATTTGATAGAGCTAACAAATTTATGACACCGGAAATTGAAGAAGAAATCACACAATCACAAGCAGAAAAAGAGCGTTGGGAAGCGGAAACTTTGCAAAAGGTTTTAGATAAAAAAGCGGAGCGCAAAGAAAGTTTTGAAGGCGTGTCGCTCGAACCCGTCGAGCGGCTTTACACGGAATCCGACGCGGAAAATGTCGAAGAAATCGGCTTCCCCGGCGAATATCCGTATAAACGCGGGATTCATCCGACGGGTTATCGCGGGAAATTGTGGACGATGCGGCAGTTTGCCGGATTTTCTTCGCCGGAAAACACCAACGAACGCTTTAAATATCTGATGTCGCAGGGACAAACCGGGCTTTCGGTAGCGTATGATTTGCCCGCGCTGATGGGACTCGACGCGGATTCGCCGCTGTCGGAAGGCGAAGTCGGCAAATGCGGCGTGGCGATTTCTTCGTTCGCGGATTTTGAAGTTTTATTCGACGGCATCAACCTCGAAGACGTAACGGTTTCGCAGACGATTAACGCTCCGGCGTGGATTTTTTTGGCGTTTTACGTCGCGCTCGCGGAAAAACAGGGCTGTGATTTCAAAAAGATTTCCGGCACTTTGCAGAACGATATTTTGAAGGAATATATCGCGCAGAAAGAGTGGATTTATCCGATCAAACCGGCGATGAAATTGTGTATTGATACGTTTGAATTCTGCGCGAAAAATCTGCCGAAATACAATCCGATTTCGGTCAGCGGCTATCACATCCGCGAAGCCGGTTCGACGGCGTTGCAGGAACTCGCGTTCACGCTGCGCGACGGCGTGGAATACGTCAAATACGGCGTGGAACGCGGAATGGACGTTGACGAATTCGTCCCGCGAATCTCGTTTTTCTTCAATTCGCACAACGACTTTTTCGAGGAAATCGCCAAATTCCGCGCCGCCCGCGTCATTTGGGCAAAGACGATGAAAGAGCGTTTCGGCGCGAAAAATCCGCGCACAATGCAGATGCGTTTTCACACGCAAACCGCCGGAGTTTCCCTAACTTCGCAACAGCCTTTGAACAACATCGCCAGAGTTGCGATTCAGGCACTCGCCGGAGTTTTGGGCGGCACACAGAGTTTGCACACCGATTCTTACGACGAAGCGTTGGCACTGCCGACCGATCAAGCCGCGTTAATCGCGCTGCGAACACAGCAGATCATCGCCGAAGAAACCGGCGCGGCGAACACGGTTGACCCGC
Organism: Pyrinomonadaceae bacterium; assembly: GCA_965218105.1. GTDB lineage: Bacteria > Acidobacteriota > Blastocatellia > Pyrinomonadales > Pyrinomonadaceae. The sequence goes on along the minus strand of OZ244585.1, from coordinate 150,404 downwards.
TCGGCGGTTCGTATTACGTCGAATCGCTGACGCAGAAAATGATTGACGGCTGTTTCGATTATTTCGACAAAATTGACGCGTTCGGCGGAATGGTCGAATCCATCGAAGCCGGTTTCCCGCAGCGCGACATCCAAGAATCGGCGTATCAATACCAAAAAGCCGTCGAACGCGGCGAACAAACCATCGTCGGGGTCAACAAATATTTTATGGAAGACGAACTTTCCGTCACCAACATCCTGCAAATTGACGAAACCGTCCGCGAAACACAATTGGAAAGACTGGAAAAAGTCAAACAAAAACGCGACGAAGGTGCAGTTGTTAATGTTTTGGAAAAACTCAAAAAAGGCGCACAGGAAAATGTCAATCTAATGCCCCTGACCGTCGAAGCCGTCAAAGCCTACGCCACCGTCGAAGAAATCTGTACGGCTTTGAGAGATGTTTACGGCATTTATGAAGAACCTGCTTTTTAGCAGTTGGAAACATCAATTTATATGGTTAGTTTCAAGATAATTTCTCAACAGGATGTTAACGAATATTGTCAAGGTTTGAGTTTGTCTGAGTTTTCGTATTCAAATATGGAGAATATTTCTGAAACGGAAATATTTGACGTTTTTATTCATTCAAAATCTTTTGCGGAAGACAGCCGCAGAGAAGTGATAAAAAATTATGTCGGCGATGGCAACTATTTACAACAGGCTTTTGAAATTGATTTGGTGAAGCCGAGCGACTTTAAGATTTTTGACAAGTACGGCGTAAGACGATTTTTAAATGGTTTTGCAGACAGTGATGATTTAGCCCACAAATTTGACAAAGCTATTTTTGAGAAACATAAGGATGATTTTCTCAAATTGTTAGAAAGTGTTCAGATCAATAATTAGACATCTTTCCTAAATAATCATCAAAGATTTTTTAACGCAAAGTCGCAATGACGCAAAGCCGCCAAGGATTTATTGATTTAATACAAATAAACTCACTCGATTTTATGAAATCTCTCAACCGACAATAACAAAATTAAAAATCTTTGCGTCTTAGCGACTTTGCGACTTTGCGTTAAAATTCTTTGAGTGTCGCCTGTTCAAAGGTTTATATTGGAAAGATGTCTATTTTTATATAATCAGTAAAAATTGGTTTGGCAGAGACGATGAGCGCGTTCGCCAAGTCGAATACGACAATTATGTTTATTACTTTTTAATTATTTGGACTGATGAAATAAATAAAATCTTAATGGTGAGTGAATGGACTTAGGATTGAATACAAATTTAGAAATGATTAGCAATTTACAACTCAAACTTTTGCGGCTTTACGGCAACGGCGTTTCGGATGAAAGTTTGCGAAAATTTTAACTGTGAATGGATTCATTATTAACAACAAAAACAATTTTTGAAAATGGCTGAAAGAACTGAACACGGCGACGAACGACACGAGGACGAATCGCGTCCGACGAGCGAAGCGTTGCAAGATAAAGCCGAGACTAATGAGATTTATCTCGATATTGAAACTGGTTATTATGTTTTCGTCGGAATGCGCGGACGGACGCATATTTTTACTGTCGAAAATCTGCATCATACGAGTTTTCGGACAACAAAATACAATCGCTTCGAGCGTCAATTAGCAGGCAAATGGGAAATCATTTTTCGGAAAGATTTGCCCGACGCATTAAAATAATTATGAAAATCTTAAAAACAAAATCAGTCGCATCGGTCGAATTAGCCGAAGTCGAAATTTCAATTGACGAACTGCAAGTTTTTGAAGCCGCTTTGAATTATGCTGTCAAAACTTTGAACGATGCCGAAATCGAAAGAATTTTCGGCGCGTCGAAAGATGAATTGGAAGGAATTATCGAAGATGTCGAACGAACTTCAATGACTTGCAAAGAGCGAAGTTTGGAACACGCTTTGGCTTAAATGAATTTACAATATCTGAACAAAATTACAAATGCTGATGCCAACGAGCATTTACCGTTGCTCGACGATGAAAGCATTGATTTATTTTTGTCGGATATTCCTTACGGCATCGGTTTGGATGATTGGGACGTTTTGCACAACAACACGAATTCGGCATATCTCGGAAGTTCTCCGGCGCAGGAAGGAAAATCGGGTTTCAAGCGGCGCGGAAAACCGATCAACGGTTGGAGTTCGGCGGACAGAAATATCGGAAAAGAATATCAAGAATGGTGCTTAAAATGGTCGTCGCTGGTTTTCCCGAAAATGAAAGAAGGCGCGTCGCTTTTCGTTTTCGGCGCGCGGCGGACGATTCATCGCGTTATCAATGCTTTTGAAGATTCGGGATTTTTATTAAAAGATGTTCTGGCGTGGAAAAAGCCGAACGCGCATCATCGGGCGCAGAAAGTCAGCATCGTTTTTGAGCGTCGTAATTTACCCGAAAAAGCCGAAGAATGGGAAGGCTGGCGTTTGGGAAATCTCGCGCCGATTTATGAGCCGATTGCTTGGTTTTTCAAACCTTATAAAAATACAATTACCGACAACATTTTGAAAAATGAAGTCGGTGCGATAAATACGGAAGATTGTAAAATCAATGATTCATTGCCGACAAATCTTCTCGAATTCGGATTTGGTTCAAAAGAAGAAAGATTCCACGAAGCTCAAAAACCGATTGAATTGATCGAATTTTTAATCAAATTAACGACTAAAGAAAATCAAATAATTCTTGATCCGTTTATGGGCAGCGGCACAACGGCGGTCGCTTCACAACATTTGAAACGTCAGTTTATCGGTTTTGAATTAAATCAAAATTATTATGAAAAATCGTTGGAAAGATTGGAAAAATTCTCGCCGAATCAAAACAAAAAATCTCTTTTCAAATCTATGCCGCTTTTTGAAACATTATAATAGTATAATTGATGAAACTAAACTTTTGTTAGAGGGTCTTATAATTAGGAAATATGAAAACGACGAGCAATTTACAACTCGAACTTTTGCGGCTTGACGGCAACGGCGTTTCGGATGAAAGTTTGCGAGAGATAAAAGCGATTCTCGCCAGATATTTCGCCGACAAAGCGACTTATTGAACAAAACTTTTTCAGTTTCTGAAAATTATGTCGGCAAAAGATATTTTTCATGAGAAAGTAAAAAACGCGCTCATCAAAGATGGTTGGACGATAAAGGTTGATCCGTATAAGTTGAAATGGGATGAAGACGAAAATCTTTATGTTGATCCGGCGGCTGAAAAAGTTATCGCCGCCGAAAAGGATAACGAAAAGATCGCGGTTGAAATAAAAACTTTTATCGGCAAGTCAACAATGCACGATTTGCATTTGGCGGTCGGACAATTTTTAGTTTATCAAGTCGCGCTGGAAGAAGAAAGAGCCGGATAGGATTTTGTTTTTGGCAGTGCCGATAGAAATCTTGAAGGATATTTTCCTGAAACCGAAAGCCAGTAAATTAAGTGAAAGAGTGAATTTGAAAATAATCGGTTTTGATATTGAAAAAGAGGTAATTGTGCAATGGAAGAAGTAAATAATTTTCGCCGAATAATCGAAAAAGTTTTAACCGAACGCGCCGAATTTTACCGTCGCGCCAACGCTCAGGACAGCGAAGAAAATATGGTTAAAACCGTCTTTGACCGTGAAAGCGATAGTTATCTTTTACTGAATATCGCTTGGGGCAATGACGAGCGAACGTATTATTCGGTCGCGCATCTCGACATTATTAACGGCAAAATATGGATTCAAAAAGATGCCACGGAAAAAGGAATCGCTACCGATTTAGAAAATCTCGGCGTGCCGAAAGATAAAATCGTTCTCGCCTTTCGCTCGCCAACTCTGCGTAAATATGACGAATACGCTTTTGCTTGAAATGAATCCGAAATTCTTTCCGACACAATCCGATTTTCGCCGCTGGCTTGAGGATAATCACGAGCAGGAAACTGAAATTATTGTCGGTTATTACAAAGTCGGTTCGGGAAAATCTTCGATGACGTGGAGCGAATCGGTTGATGAAGCGTTGTGTTTCGGTTGGATTGACGGCGTGCGGCGCAAAGTTGATGAGGAAAGTTACTGCATTCGTTTTACGCCGCGCAAAGTGAATTCAATTTGGAGCGCGGTGAATATCGCCAAGGTTGCGGAATTGACCGCGAAAGGTTTGATGAAACCGAAGGGAATCGCGGCGTTTGAAAGGCGCGACGCGAAGAAATCGGCGATTTACGCTTATGAGAATGAAGCGAAACAGTTTTCCGGCGAGTTTGAAAGGCGTTTTAAGGCGAATAAAAAGGCTTGGGACTTTTTCGAGAGTCAGGCGAATTGGTATAAAAAACAGATGACGAATTGGGTGATGTCGGCGAAACAGGAGGCGACGCGCGAACGGCGGCTGGAAAAATTGATCGGCGAAAGCGAAAACGAAAAAAGAGTTTAAATGTCTGATCGTCAATACAAAGTTTATCTGAATGAAATATATTTCGATTCGCTTTACGGAACTGATTATTATTACGATAAATCGAATTTTTTCGCGTACGGCGCGAAGCAGTTTTTTACGATTTATCAAATTTCGAGATGCGGCGATTTTAATTTTGCGATTGTCGAAGAATCTTCGAGAAATAAATTTGAATTTATTGATTCGGCAGAATTTAGGTGTTGGGTGAAGCAGAATTACGAACATTTTGAAAAACATTTAGATAACTTTTCTTGGAGCGAACATCCCGAATCAAAACTGCGTTGAACTTTTTGAATTTGTTATGACCAGTAAATCAATAAAAAAATCGCGCTCAGATATGTCCATAGCAAAGCGAAAATGATATGGACGACAGTTTCAAAAGTTTTCCCCTTCCACAATTCCGAAGAGTAACCGAAAAATTGCATTATCAGGCGAATCAGCCAAAAAATTCCCAAACCGAGACAGATTTTTTTGCCGAGCGCGGTGGCGACTAATTCGGCGGCGGAAGTCAGACACAAAACGCCCATCAGAAAAACCGTCAGCCCGATAAAAAATGTGTGAATATACATCACCTGGCGATTGACTAAACTCAATGGTTTCAGTTCGTTGACCCAATCAAAATATTTTGGAAAGACGACGTGAACCAATGCCAAAAAGATCAGAGAAACGCCTATTATTTTAAGATGAAGTTCCATTTTTCGATAGTGTAAACAGCGAAACAAAAGGTGTCAGCTTGGTTTCATTTGCAATTTTGAAGTTCGCTTCGGCAAAAACGCGCCGCCACGATGCTTTGGAAAAAAAATGTAAAAATCCGATGTTGTAGGCGAAAAAATTTGCGCCGTCGCGCAAATGTTCGACGACGTAAATCTCGCCGCGCGACATCAGACAGCGATTTAGTTCGTGGAAAAACGCCGTCTTTTCGCTTTCGAGGCGAATTTCGTGCGCGGCGAAAAACAGAAAAATTGTTTCGATGGAATTATTTTCAAACGGAATTTTAGTTGTGCTGATTGATTGAGTTTCGGGAAAAGGCGGATAAGTTTTTCTGGCTCTTTCGATGGAAATCTCCGTGTGTCGCGCCGCGTCGTAAAAGTCGCAGACGATCAATTGAGCGTCGGGAAACCTTTTTTTGAGCGTCTCACTGATTTCATCAAAACCGGCGTTGATGTTGACGATTGCGCCGCGCGGAGTTTTCGATTCGATCCAATTCAAATCGTAAATGTCTGAATAATCGTAAACGTAAAACGAAACGACGAGCGAAATTACAGTAACCAAAATCGCCGCCAAACAACCGCCGATGAGCAGGAAATTAAACGGCGCGCGGAGAAATAGAGACGCGGTGAGCAAAACAGTGACGACGACCGCTGAAAATAAATAAAAATGCCGGTTAAATCTGACGATATTGCCGACACCCTGAAACGGTTTTCTCAATTCTGCCATTTTTCGATTTTGCCTTTTTTCCACTGATACGGAATGTTTTTGATGATAAAAGCGTTTGCCAATTTCGGTTTTTCGAGATGCAGATCGTCCAGAAATGAAATTTTGTATTCGACGACTGCGACCGGCTGCGGAATCCAGTTTTGGCGTACGCCTTCGATGATTAAAACTTCTTTTTTTTTCCGGTTGTAGGTGAACGTAAACGGCAGCGGTCCGGCATATTTGCGGGCGGTTTGCCAATTTGGAAACGGCGAATCGGCGGGCAGAGACTTTTCCGCCGCCGAATCGTTTTCGATGACAATTTTGAACTTCGATTTGGCGGAACTGATTTCGGTTTGATTTCCGGTGACGATCTGTGAAATGTCGGTCGTCGAGTAATCGTAATGAGTAAAAATATTGCCTAATAATTCCATTTTTTGCTTATCGGTTTCGGATTTTAAGATATACAAACCGCGCCGATTTTTGCCGTTTTCGTCAGTATAACGGACGAAAACGCGATAGCCGATGAGAAAAAAATCGCTGCCGAGAAATCGCGGCAAACCTCTCGGACGCAAATGTTTTGTCTGCACCATCGCCATTGCGACAAAAGCCAGTTCATCTTGAAAAAGATCGAGTTCGAGACATTCGGGAATGAAGTTTTCGAGTTGTTTTTTCGGCGCGGCGAAGGTCAAAACCAGCGAACTTTCAAAAAACGCTTCGACCGCGAAAGGGTGATTTTTGAGAAACGCAAACATAATTTTTACGCCGTTTTGCTGCTGAAACCGAACTCATTAAAATAAATAATCAGAATAAAAATAAACGCGATGATGATATTAAATCTGCCGAACAACAGCAAATCCGGCGCGAGAACAATTTCGATTAAATTCATCACCGCGATAATCGTGATTTGCGCCAGCGCGTTCGCGCGTTTGGCAATCCGGCTTAAAATCCAGACGACCATTCCGATTTCCGCCAAACCGATCAGCAGCGTCAAAGGTCGGGCGTAATCTTCGCCTAAAATTCGGGCGACGATTTCCTGATGGCGCGGAACGAGATTTAAAACCTTGCAGAACAAGCCGTTACCGAGCCAAACCGCCGCAATCAGATAATCGAGAAAATGATTTTTTTTTATCATATAATATAATGTCTCGAAAAATTTACTTTGTGAAAATGTATACTTCTATTAGAATAATCACAAAATAGAAGTTAAGTAATGTAACCTCATTTTTTACGGTAAGAGTCATTTTACATTTTATCTGTAAATTATTTAGGAAAATTAGCGAAAAGATTTAAAGTCTTGAAAATTGTTTTGTAAAATCGCAATGAAAATAAATCTATTGAGAACCGATTCGGACAATGCCGATTTCCGCGAACTCGTCGCGCTGCTCGACGCGGATTTGGGGCGGCGCGATGGAGCGGAACACACTTTTTACGCGCAGTTTAATAAAATTGATAAAATTCGTGAAGTCGTCGTCGCCTACGAAAACGAAACGGCGGTCGGCTGCGGCGCGTTTAAGGAATTTGAAAAAGGCGCGGCGGAAATTAAACGGATGTATGTGCGCGAAGAAAATCGCGGGCGCGGCATCGCCGGACGTATTTTGGCGGAACTCGAAAATTGGGCGAAAGAGTTAAATTTCACGGAATGCGTTTTGGAAACCGGCAAAAAACAGCCGGAAGCGATTGGGCTTTATCGCAAGAGCGGTTACAAAATTATTCCGAGCTATGGGCAATATCTGAATATCGAAAACAGCGTTTGTATGAGAAAATATGTTTGATTCCAGATTCCAGATTCCAGATTCCAAATTCCAAATTACGGAATGAATGGAATTTCAGGGTGTTAATAATGAAAATAATAAACCGGTTTTTCAATTTGAAGAGTGTTTCATTCGCCCTCTTTTTTTGTTTTTTCCTGGGAAATTCTGCCGCATTTGCCGAAGTGAAATTGGCGCGGCTTTTTTCCGATCACGTTGTTTTGCAGAGGCAGAAGCCGATTCCGGTTTGGGGTTGGGCGAATCCGTCGGAAACGGTCAATGTTTCGCTCGGCAATCAGAATAAAACGGCGATGGCGAATTCGTCGGGCAAATGGACGGTAATTTTCGCGCCGCTGGAAGCCTCAAACGAGCCGCTGGAATTGAAAGCGGCGGCGAAATCGGGAACGGCGGCGGCGCAAGATGTTTTGATCGGCGAAGTTTGGCTGTGTTCGGGGCAGTCGAATATGGAATTTACCGTCAAGCAGGCGAAAAATTTCGCGGATGAGAAAAAAGATGCGAATTATCCGCAGATTCGTCAATTTTACGTCGAACATAACGTTGAAATTGCGCCGCAGACGGATTTGAAAACGGGCGACTGGAAAGCGAGTTCGCCGGATTCGGTCGGCGATTTTACGGCGGTCGGATTCTTTTTCGCGCGGGACGTTTACAAAAAACTTAAAATTCCTATCGGCTTGATTCATTCGTCGTGGGGCGGCTCGCAGATCGAAGGCTGGATTTCCAAAGAAGGAATGTTATCATCCGACGAATTGAAAACCTACGGGCAAAATCTGCCGACGAGTTGGGCGGAAGCTGACGCGATTTTGGAGAAAAACGTCAAACGCGCGACGCTCGGCGATGCGAATATCAATCCGACGATGGCGGACGAGAGAAAATACTTAGATGCAAATTTCGATGTTTCAAAATGGGTGACGAATAATCCGATTGGGCAGTGGGACTGGAAAGGAATTTGGGCGTGGCGCGGCAACGGTTTTATGGCGCGTGATGTCGAAATTCCGGCGGATTTCGTCGCGCGGGAAACCGTTTTGGGCTTGGCGGAAAGCAACAGCTACAACGAAATTTACATCAACGGCAAACAGATTTTCGCGGGCGTGACAAAAGGAAAGCGTGAAATAAAAATTCCGCCAAACTCTTGGAAAACGGGCGCAAACCGGTTGGTCCTAAAGATGAACAAAGCCATCGAGCCGGAATGGTTCGGACTCGGTTTTCAGGGTTCGGCAGATGACGTTTTCGTCAAAGCGGGCGATGAGAAAATCGCGCTCGGTGATAATAATTGGAAATTGATGCCGTCCTTCGCCGAAACGCATACTTACGCGCATTCGAGCAACAACGTCGGAACATTAATTTACAACGGAATGATCGCGCCGCTCGTGCCGTTTGCGATGCGCGGCGTGCTGTGGTATCAGGGCGAAACCAATGCGGGGCGTTCGTATCAGTATCGCAAAACTTTTCCGCTGATGATCGAAGACTGGCGCAAAAAATGGAATGATGATTTTTATTTCGATTTCGTGCAGTTGTCGAGTTACGGCGCGAATCAGGACAGCAACGCGGGCAGCGGTTGGGCGGAATTGCGCGAGGCGCAGACGATGACGCTCAGTTTGCCGAAAACCGGAATGGCGGTGACGACCGACATCGGAAACGCTAACGACATTCACCCGACGAACAAACAGGATGTCGGTTTGCGACTGGCGGCAATCGCGCTCAAACAAACTTACAGACAGGATATTCCGTTTAGCAGTCCGCTGTTTGAAGCCGTGAAATATGAAAACGGTAAAGCTATTGTTTCCTTCAGATACGCTGACGGCGGCTTAACCGCGAAAGATAAATTCGGCTATTTGAAAGGCTTTGAAATGGCGGGCGCGGACAGGAAATTTTACTACGCGAAAGCCGAAATCGCGGGCGATAAAGTCATCGTTTCAAACGAAAGTGTAAAAAATCCGGTCGCGGTTCGTTATGCGTGGTCGGACGCGCCGACGGATGCGAACCTTTACAACGCGGCGGGTTTTCCCGCGTCGCCGTTTCGCTCCGACGATTGGCAGGGAATTACGGTCGCCAACAAATTTCAATGAGTTTTCCAAACATAGTAATTTACCGCAAAACGGACTTTTGACGGCAATTTTGCTTGTTGGCAGGATCATTGTCGAGCAATTCCGTCATTGAGATAATCTAAAAAGCTGCCGGTTGTGATATACTGACAAGTTTAGAATTTTGAATTGTCAGTGAGTCTTGTTTAAGGAAAAAATTTGTGGGAAAAATAGAAATAATACCTCTCGGCGGAATCGGCGAATTTGGTATGAATTGTATGGGAATTCGTTATGGTGACGAAATGATTGTCGTTGACGCGGGAATGGGTTTCCCCGAAGAAACGCCGTTCGGAGTTGATATTTCGATTCCGAATTTCGATTTTTTGGAGGAACACCGGGACGATTTGACCGCGCTGATTTTGACGCACGGACACGAAGATCATATCGGCGCGCTGCCTTATTTTTTGAAAAGATTCAACTTGCCGGTTTACAGTTCGCGTTTCACGCTGGCACTGGCGGAGAAAAGGCTCGACGAACATAATCTGCTCGATTCGGTTTTGATGCACCGCGTCGAAGCCAACGAAATCGTCAGAATCGGCAGTTTTGAAATCGAATTTATTCACGCTTCTCATTCGCTGGTCGAATGTTTTTCGCTGGCGATCAAAACGCCGGTCGGCACGCTGATTCACACCGGCGATTATAAAATTGATGACACGCCCGTCATCGGCAAACCATACGATTTGAAAACATTAGCCAAATACGGCGACGAAGGCGTTTTGGTGCTGCTTTCCGATTCGACCAATGCGACCGTCGCGGGCAGAACGCCTTCCGAACAAGCCGTCATTCCGGCGTTTGAAGAAATTTTCGCGCAGGCGGAAGGCAGAATTTTCGTGGCGACGTTTTCTTCTTCGCTCCATCGTTTGCAGGTTGTTTTCGACGTGGCACAGGCTTTTGATAAAAAAGTCTGCGTTTTAGGTCGTTCAATGCAGAAAAATGTGGAAATCGCCACCGATCAGGGATTATTGGATATTCCGCATAATACTTTAGTCGCGCTCGGCGAATCGCGCAGTTTGCTGGACGACGAAATAGTCTATCTGGTGACGGGTTCACAGGGCGAATCACGCGCGGCACTGGCAAATCTGGCGCACGGAACTTACAAAGGAATGGAAATCGAAAAGGGCGACACGGTTCTGCTGTCGGCGCGCATCATTCCGGGCAACGAAAAGGAAATTTCAAATTTGATCGGTCAGCTTTACAAACGCGGGGCGAACATCATCGAAGAAAAACGCCGTCTAATCCACGTTTCGGGACACGCCTCGCAGGAAGACATCAAACTGCTGACCGAAACGGCGCGTCCGAAATACGTCGTGCCGATTCACGGCGAATATCGAATGCTGTTTCGCCACAAGGAATTTATCAAAAACCACGTCGAAGGTTATTCGGACGAAAACGTCATTCTGATTGAAAACGGCGACACTTTGGAAATGGACGAACGCGGCGCGCGCATCACATCGCACGAAGATTTCGGCAAATCGTTTATTGACGAAGCCCATTCCGGCGAAATTGATTACGACATCGTGCGCGAACGCAAAAAACTCGGTTTCAGCGGCTTGATTTCGCTCGTCGTGACGATTGACAAAGACACCAAAAAATTAAAAGGCGAACCGCAAATCACGGTGCAGGGCGTGGCGGGCATTGATCCGCTCAACGGAACGCTGAAAAACGCGCGTCAATCGGTCGCCGACGCGGTGGCGGCGATGAAGCGCGAAGATTTCAAGGATCAGAATGTGGCGAAGGAAAATCTGCGAATTCATCTGAAACGGTTTATCCAAAAAGAAACCGGCACGAAACCCGTGATTGTGCCGACGCTGGTTGAGGTTTAGGTTTATGAACGGAAATCTAAGAACGAACACTCGCTTCACGCGAAAGACTTACGGTTTTGCCGACGACGAAGTTTTTTATCCCGAAACTGACGGAGAACCTATGGCGGAAACCGATAAACACCGTGATTTGATGGTGGAATTAATCGAATCATTGAAAATTTTTTACGCCGAAGACGCGGAAATCTACGTCACCGGCGATTTGCTTTTGTATTATTTAGAAGGCGTTCCGCAGGAATGCGTCGCGCCCGACGTGATGGTTTGTTTCGGCGTGACGAAACAAGAACGGCGAATTTATAAACTTTGGGAAGAAAAAGTCGCGCCGTCCGTTATTATCGAAATCGCTTCGCACAGCACTTACAAAAACGACCGCGAAGGAAAACGCGAACTTTACGAATCGCTCGGCGTGAACGAATATTTTATTTACAACCCCGAATATCCAAAAACTTTGCCGTCTTTGTTGGCATATCGCTTGGAAAACGGCGAATTCCAAAAAATCCGGCTTGAGAATAATCGAGTTTTCAGCGCGGTTTTGGGTTTAGAATTAGTTGACACGGGCAAAACCCTGAGGCTTTTCAATCCGCAAACGACAAAATTTCTGCCGAGCCTTGCCGAATTAGCACTCGCCGAAGAACGTGCTGAACTGGAAAAGGATTTGCGTATTAAAGCCGAAGCGGAAATTAAGCAATTAAAAGCGGAATTAGCAGAATTAAAGAATGGCTAACGACAAAATTCTCAACCTTTTACGTCAAACCCGCGTCGAAGTTGCGCCGGAAACATTCAACTTAATTTCTCTGCGCCGCGAAAATTGGCTGAAACTGCTCGAAAATCCCGAACTTTCGCCGCGAATGTCCGCGCCGTTTATGATTTTTCTCGATAATCGTGAGGTCACGCTGCTGCTCGATGAAATTGATTTCGGCGCGATTCGCTCCGCTCTCGGAGATGCGAAAACGGAAGGGAATTTTCGGCTTTTGACTTTTGATGTCGAACTTGATTTCAACCTCGTCGGTTTTATCGCGGAAATTTCACGAATTCTCGCCGAAGCGGAAATCTCAATCATCGCGCTTTCGGCTTTTTCACGCGATCATATTTTGATTAAACAGTTTGATTTGGCGAAAGCGTTAAAAGTTTTGGGCAAATATGTCGAGGAACTTTGCTGAATCTGAATAATCAAAATAATTAAATAGGTTATGCAAAAAAAATCATCGCTCAAAAATTAATAAACCTTGACAAATTTTAGGGTTAGAATTATTCTAAATCTAATTTAGGAATGAAACATATCAAGGAAAAAACAGCAGATTTAGGTTTGACGAAACAGCGCGAAGTGGTTTTCAAGGTGATCCGCGATGCCGCCGAGCATTTGACGGCGAATGAAGTTTTTGACGGTGCCAAGCAGCTTTTGCCGGGGATTTCGTTTGCGACGGTTTATAATTCTCTGCGTTTTTTGAAGGACGCGGGACACATCGCGGAAGTAAATTTCGGCGGCGGCGCGAGTCGTTACGACCGGATGACCGCGCGGCACGATCACGCGATTTGTAACGATTGCGGGAAATTGGTTGATATGGAAATCGAACTGCCGCCGGAAATCGTTCAAATGGCGACGGAATTTTCCAAATTCAAACTCGAATCAATTGAATTGACTCTGCGCGGTTTGTGTCCCGAATGCGACGCGGAAAACCAAAAATCTGAACGTGAAAATTTGAAAGTATGAATGTTTGAAACGAGTTCGCCGGAGTTTTCGCAACTTCGGCGAACTTTTTTTCTAAAAAAATAAAAAAATAATTCGGAGGAAAAGCAATGATAGAGGACAACGGCAAAAAATACGAAGGCAGTAAAGACGGCAAAATGATGGATTCGCAGGCGGATCAAGCGGGCATAACCACGCGGCAGGGACATCCGGTTCACAACAATCAAAGTTCGCGGACGGTGGGAAATCGCGGACCGATGACGCTGGAAAATTATCCGTTTATCGAAAAAATCACGCATTTCGACCGCGAACGGATTCCCGAACGAGTCGTTCACGCGCGCGGCGCGGGCGCGCACGGCTATTTTGAAGCGTATGGAAAAGCGGGCGACGAACCGATTGCGAAATACACGCGCGCCAAACTTTTTCAGAAAAAAGGCGAGAAAACGCCGGTTTTCGTGCGATTTTCGACGGTAATTCACGGCGGACATTCGCCGGAAACGCTGCGCGATCCGCGCGGATTTGCGACGAAATTTTACACCGAAGACGGCAACTGGGATTTGGTCGGCAATAATCTGCCGGTGTTTTTTATCCGCGACGCGATGAAATTTCCCGATGTCGTTCACGCTTTTAAACCCGATCCGGTCACATTTCGACAGGACGCGCAGCGCATTTTCGACTTTATCAGCTTAACGCCCGAAGCGTTACATCTGATTTCGTTTTTGTTCAGCCCGCGCGGAATTCCGCAGGATTATCGCCATCAGGACGGTTTCGGCGTGAACACATACAAATGGGTCAACGACAAAGGCGAAGGCGTTTTGGTCAAATATCACTGGAAAACCAAACAGGGAATTAAATCTTACACGCAGGAACAGGCGAACAAAGTGCAGGCGGAAAATTTCAATCACGCGACGCAGGATTTGTTCGACGCGATTGAGAACGGCGATTACCCGGAATGGGAATTCTGCGTGCAGATTATGTCCGACGACGATCATCCCGAACTCGATTTCGATCCGCTTGATGATACGAAATCGTGGGACGAAGACAAATTTCCGCTGATGCCGATTGGACGAATGGTTTTGGACAGAAATCCGAAAAATTATTTCGCCGAAGTCGAGCAGTCGGCGTTCGGAACGGGCGTTTTGGTGGACGGGCTGGATTTTTCCGACGACAAAATGCTGCAAGGCAGAACGCTTTCCTATTCGGACACGCAGCGTTACCGCATCGGCGCGAATTATCTGCAGCTGCCAATCAATTCGCCGCGCAAATATACCGCGACCAATCAGCGCGACGGCGCGATGGCGGTTTACGTTGACGGCGGCGGCGAAAATCCGCACGTCAATTACGAACCGTCGAGTCTCGGCGGTTTGCGGGAAACTCCGCTCGGCGGCGACGAATATACGCCGCATATCGAAGGAGATCTCGTGCGTCAGAAAATTGACCGCGAAAACAATTTCAAGCAGGCGGGCGAACGCTATCGTTCAATCGAACAGTGGGAAAAAGACGATTTGGTGCTGAATTTGTCCAACGCGCTCGCGCAGTGCAACAAAGATATTCAGGGCAGAATGATTGATCTGCTCAAGCAGTGCGACGAAGAATACGGTCAGCGCGTCGCCGACGGCATCAAAACCGAAACTGAAAAAATGGAAAAAATGAAAATGCAGCCGATGGTCGAAGGCACGGAAACTAAGTCGAAAGCCGCCGGTTAATCGGGAAATAACGCGGACAATTGTCAAAATTTTGTTCCCGAATTAAATAAAAAAGGAGTTGATTGTTTACAATCAACTCCTTTTTTTATAAACCGCAAATTCTCAAAATCCGTTATTGAAAGCGCAAAATTTAACGAAACGCGTTCAAAATAAGATACAAAATATAAACGCTCGCCGCAATCGAACCGATCAGAATGGCAATCAAAATCAAAATTATAACGCCGATAAAAAGATAATCCGCAGCGGTGCCTTGATCTTTTCCGGTCGCGCGTTCACGAATCAGATTCATATTCTGCTTATTCGATTTCCAGACAAAATCGAAAGCGTCGCCGACAATCGGAATCGAGCCGACGACGTAATCGAGACCGATATTAAACGCCATTCGCAAAAGCGTAATTTTCGGTACGCCGTAACGAACGCCCGCGATCAAAATATAAAACGACGCGAGCGAAGTGATCGAATCGCCGACGTTCGGAATCAAACCGATCAGCGCGTCAAGCCCGAAACGCCAGCCGACGACGGGAATTTTGATCCAATCGTCGAGATATTTAGACAGATTTTCCAAACTTTCTTCGAGTTCGATTTGCTTGCGCTCTTTTAACGCCGTTTCAAACCGCGAACGCTTTTGTATATCTTCCATAATTTGATAATCAGCCGCGAACAAACACCAATTTTCACAAAATGAAAAATGCAGATTTTCGTGTCTTTTTGTGTTTGTTCGTGGCTAATTCTCCCTATTCTTTCGATGTTTTTTCTTCGATAATTTTTACGCTCGTAATTTTATCGCCGCGCGCGAGATTATCTACGATTTTCATACCGGTTTCGTTCACTTTTCCGAAAACCGTGTAACCGCCGTCGAGATGCGGCTGCGGCGAATGGGTGATGAACCACTGCGAACCGCCCGTGTTTTTGCCCGACAGTGCCATTCCGACCGTGCCGCGTTCATACGGAATTTCGTTGATTTCGTCGCGGATTTCCCAGCCCGGTCCGCCGTTGCTGTCGCCGCGCGGGTCGCCGTCCTGCACGACGAAATTCGGCACGACGCGGTGAATCGTCAGATTATTGAAATAATTCGCGCGGGCGAGTTTGATAAAATTATCAACCGTCAGCGGCGCGGCTTCGGGGAAAAATTCGATGGTAAAACTTCCTTTTTCGGTTGTAATTACCGCGCTCGCGCTTTTACGCGAAACGGCGCGAAGGTAATCGGCGTTATAGTTTAAAACCTGTCCGAGTTTCGTTTCCGTTTTCGGATTATAAGGCGCAACCTGATTTTTATGACGCGCCTTGAAGTTTTCAAGCGCGGTTTTGACGGCAGTTAAACTTTGCAAATCATTGTCTTTGAGCAGTTCAAACGCTTTGTGGCGAACCAGATAATCCGGCGCGTCGAGCGCGGTCAAAAGCGTCGGAACGGCTTGTTGTTTGTCGAGTTTGAAAAGCGCGTCGAGAATCGCCAGCCGCGCGTCGTTATATTTCGCGTCCGCCGGATAAGTCGTGGCGAATGATTTGTTTAGAACGGCAGCCAGTTCTTTGGTCGGCGGCTGATCGCCCAAAATTTCGGCGAGCGCGGCGCGAATAAAAACGTCGCGTTCAATTTCCAGCATCGGCGTAAAAATGCCGGTCGTATTTTCGGATTTGAAGGCGGCGAAAGCCCGCAGCAAATCGGGAACGGCGAAACTTTCGTTTCCGGCGGCTTCCAGACGCGAATTGGCGTTAATCCACTGGGCGATGAGCTGAATTAAAAGCAGTCGCGTTCGTGATTTTATCAAATTATTTTCCGCGTTCGATTCCAGGTTGGCGATTTCGCCCAAACCCTGAAAAGCGGCGGAACTCGCCCGCCAATCGCCTTTGAAAAGTTGGTTGGTTTCCCGGACAATCGAATCCACGTAAATTTTCGGAGCGATTCGCGCCAGCGCGATTTCAGTTTCGGGCGAGGTAAATTTGTCGGCGCGGTGCAGTTCATCCAAAAATTCGACGGCGTTTTTATCATTCGTGTTCGGCAAAATGCTGCCCACAGCCGCCGCAATTTCAAGCAGTTCGTTTTTCTCCGGCGGATTCGCCAACTTCGATTTTTTGAAATCAGCCAACAATTTCGCGCCGCGTTCCATTAATTTTGGCGCGGCTTGCTTGTCCTTCAAATTTCCCAAACTGCGAATCGCCGAAACGCGAACGCGCGAATCGGCATCTTTGAGGGCGGCATTTAACAGCAAATCAAATGCCGATTGATCTGCGCCGACTCCGAGCATCCGGGCGGCATTGGCGCGAACAAGCGGATCGGAATCTCCGGCGAGCATCTCGCGTGATGGAGCGTTGACGTTTTTGGAGCGTAATCTGGCTAAAGTATTGAGCGCGTCAGCACGAATTCGGGCATCGGAACTCGATAAAAATTTTGCGACAACCGCTTCCTCACCGTCGGGTTTCGCCCGCAAAACTGCGGTGAGTGCCAGCAAAGTAAGTGTGCGGTCCGGGTTTGCCGGGAATGATTCATCTTCGAGAGCTTGGAGAATTTCCGCGCGAAGTTCGTTTAATTTTTCGTCTTTCGGATTTGCCGCCGCGATTTTTCCGGCAGCTTCGATGGTGCGCGCGAAAATTCTGTAATTTTTCTCGTCGCGCATCGAACTTAAAATCGAGTCCGCGCCTTTGGCGGATTCGATTTCGCCGAGCGCGAAGGCAATCATCACGCGCACTTCGATTGATTCATCGGTTTCCAGTCGCGCGGCAAGTGCCGGAATCGCGCGTTCGTCACCGATGCGTCCGGCGGCGAGCGCGGCGCGTTCGCGGATTTTGGCGTTTTTGTTTTTTATCAAATTTTCGAGCGTTTCGTCATAACGCAGTTCGTCTTCGGCTTTGACGATTCGGACGAGCGTTTGAACGGGAATCTGGGCGCGTGTTGACGCGGCGAAACTGATGAAAACGAGCAGCAAAGCGAATATATATTTTTTCATTTTCGACCTTTTCGAGATTATTGAATGTATTTGATGTTACGCCAGTTAAATGATTTAAGTTAAATTATTCGATTTTGTATATCGAACAAAAAACTTTTGGCTTCTTCGGGAGAAAGTTTTTCCGTTTCCAGTTCGCGTAATTCGTCAATTATTCCTTCATTGGAAACGGCAAAAAGTGAAAATTGTGAAGCCAATTGGCTTTTTCCGGCGCGACCGACGGCGGTTTCCAGTGCTTCCGTCTCCTGTTTGGCATCTGAAAAAACTGCTAATTCATACTGTTCAAGTTTTTCCAAAACCTTCTGCGCCCGCAAAATTGTCTGTTGCGGCAGACCGGCGAGTTTGGCGACGGCAATTCCGTAAGATTTTGAAGCTTTGCCTTTTTCGAGTTTGTGCAAAAAGACGATCTCGCCGTCTTTTTCGGTCGCCGTAACGCGGTAATTTTTCGCGCCGGGAAGTTTTTCGGCTAATTCCGTCAATTCGTGATAATGCGTGGCAAATATCGTTTTGGCGGAATGTTCGGGCGAATTATGAAGATATTCGGCGACCGCCCAGGCAATCGAAAGCCCGTCGAAAGTTGATGTTCCGCGTCCGATTTCATCGAGCAGAATAAGACTGCGCGGCGTGGCGTTGTGCAGAATCGTCGCGGTTTCGGTCATTTCGACCATAAACGTCGAACGCCCGCTCGCCAAATCGTCCGACGCGCCAACCCGCGTCCAGATTCTGTCCAAAATCGGAAGTTTAGCGGATGCCGCCGGAACAAAAGAACCGATTTGAGCGAGAATCTGAATGATGGCGATTTGCCGCATAATCGTTGATTTACCGGACATATTCGCGCCGGTTACTATCAACATTCGATCCGTCGAATTGTTCATTTCGAGATCATTCGGTATAAAAGTCTGCGAACTGAACGCTTCAACAATCGGATGTCTGCCGTCTTTTATTTCGATCTCATCGCCGTCATGCAAAACCGGCAAAACGTAATTTCGACGCGCGGCGGTTTCGGCTAAACTCGACAGGGCATCCAAAGTCGCCAAAGCCCGCGCCGTTGACTGTAGATTTTGAGTTTCTTTTGTTACAGCCGCGCGAATTTCGTTGAAAAGTTTAATTTCAATTTCGCCGATTTTTTCTTCGGCTCCGAGAACTTTCGCCTCCCATTCCTTCAATTGCGGAGTCGTGTATCTTTCGGCATTGGTCAGCGTCTGCCGACGTTCGTAATCGTCTGGAACGCGCGCCACATTGCCTTTTGAAATTTCGATAAAATAACCGAAAACATTGTTAAATTTAACTTTTAGATTGGAAATTCCGGTGCGTCCTTTCTCCTGAGTTTCAAAATTGGCGATAATTTGTTTTGCCGAACTGGAAAGATTTCTCAATTCGTCCAATTCCGCGTCGAAACCCTCGCGGATAACGCCGCCGTCTTTTATATTCATCGGCGGTTCGTCCGAAATTGAATTTTCTATCAACTTTCTGATTTCGGGAAGCTCAAAAATGTTTTCGCCGAGAACTTGCAGCAAAAGACTGTTTGCGTCTGATAACTTAAGGATGATGTTGGGCGTTTGTGAAAGGGAACGATTTAAGGCGAGCAGATCGCGCGGCGAAGCCGTTCCCAAATTTAAACGCCCGACTAATCTTTCCAAATCTGAAACTTCCTTTAAAAGGTATCGAATTTTGTCGCGCAAAATAGAGTCGGTCAATTCGGAAACGGCGGCAAGTCTGGTTTGTATCTCACTGCGTTTGATTGAAGGTCGCAGCAGCCACGAACGCAGCAGACGCGCGCCCATTCCGGTTACGGTTTCGTCAATTACTCCCAAAAGCGTCAGTTTATTCGATTGACCGCGCGATTCGACAATTTCGAGATTTCGGAGCGTTACCGCGTCCAAAATCATATAATCGGCGGCTTGAAAATAATTTATATCAGAAATATGTTCGGCTGATGCCCGCTGCGTCTCCCGCGCGTATCGAAGACACGCGCCCGCCGCGCG
Source organism: Pyrinomonadaceae bacterium (assembly GCA_965218105.1). GTDB lineage: Bacteria > Acidobacteriota > Blastocatellia > Pyrinomonadales > Pyrinomonadaceae. Next base: position 130,613 of record OZ244585.1, on the reverse strand, counting down.
AATGGCTTGTGGTTTTCCGTTAAGCCCGAAACCCGACAATTCCGCCACTTTTAGTTGATTCTTTAGAAGATTTTCACCGTCGTCCTGATGAAAAAGCCAGTCGTCGAGAGAAGTTAAAGTGGTCGAAAATTCATTTGAAACCGGCGGCGAAATAGAAATTATATTTTCATTGTTGTTGTGCTTTTTTGTTAAAGTACTTTCAAATGTATCTTCCACTAAACTTTGTAATGATTCAGGAAAAAGAAGTTCACGCGGAGCAAAACTTTCGATGGTCGCGCAGATGTTTTCCCAGGCGTTTCCGTCCGAAATTTGAGTGGCGAAAAACTCGCCTGTGGACAAATCCAAAAACGACGCGCCGAAGGTTTCGCCCGAACCGCAGACCGCCGCCAAATAAACTGTGTCTTTGGATTCGATCAACTGCGGATCAATCGCCGTTCCGGGCGTGATGACGCGCACAACTTCGCGTTTGACGAGCTTGCTGCCCTGTCCGGCATCTTCCGTCTGTTCGCAGACGGCGACGCGGTAACCTTTTTTGACGAGCCGCGAAATGTAGCCCGCCGCCGCGTGGTGCGGAACGCCGCACATCGGAACGGGATTTTTTGAATCTTTGTGCCGCGCCGTCAAAGTAATTTCCAACTCGCGCGAACCGATCACCGCGTCGTCGTTAAATAATTCGTAAAAATCACCGAGCCGAAAAAAAAGCAGAGTTCCGGGGTATTTCTTTTTTATTTCGAGATATTGCCGCAGCATCGGCGTAGCAGTTTGCATAATTTTTTGATGTGGAAAATCCGAGATAAAAAATTTTATCCTAAAATGCGGAAATAGATAAATTGAGCGGTTAGAAAGTTTTGATTGTTGCTTTTCCAAGCGAATTTGATAATATATTTCTTTTCAAAGTATTTTGTTACAATAAACTTGCAAATTGGGCAACAAACTTTTCCGAATGAAATCGAATCTATTGATTTAAATTCCTTATCCCGTGTAATAAAAAGTAAATTTGGAGATCGAACTATGAAAGCAGCAAAAATTGTGTCGGCGATATGTATTGTCATTTTTTTGAGCATATTGCAAAATTTGGAAATATTAGGACAGGAAAAAACGGTTTCCAAACCTGCCGGTCAAATACCGGGCATCGCAAGAGAAAAGTCCGCTTCGGATAAAACCGAAACTTCCCAAGTCCAACCAAAAGAAAAGCCCGATTCTTCTGATATTAATGAAAAAAAGGATTTTATCAATCAGACCGCGGATAATGACAGAATGAATGATCGGTATCGTCTCGGTTATCAGGACACGGTTGAAGTCAGTGTTTTTAAGCATCCCGAACTCTCGCAGACGATGAACATCAGTTCAGACGGAACAATCTATATGCCGCGTATTGATCAGCCGATTGTCGCGGTCTGCAAAACGGAAAGAGAGTTAAAACAAACTATCGAAAGCCTTTACAAGACTTATCTGCGAAATCCGTTTGTTAATGTTCGCGCCGTTGACCAGAAATCACAGCCGTTTGCCGTTATCGGAGCGGCAAAAAATCCGGGCAATTTTTACTTAAACAGGAGAATTCAACTTCTCGGTCTGCTCGCCTTAGCCGGCGGACCTGATGTCGAAAGATCGCCTTCAAAAATTAGAATCGCCAGAGTCGGAAACATCTCGGTCTGCGAAGAAAGCCAACAACCAACTGATGAAAACGATAAGGTTGAATTCATCACGTATAAACTGAGCGATGTAATTGACGGAACACAAAATCCCTGGATGCAGCCGGGCGATGTGGTTTCAATTTTGGAAGCGGACGAAGCGTATGTGATCGGAAATGTTTTCAAACCCGCCAAAATTTCACTGCGAGAACCGAAAACTCTGACGGAAGCGATTGCCATTGCCGGCGGACTCGATTCGACCGCGCAGACCGACAAAATTATTATCCAAAGACAGGAAGCCGGAAAGGTTAATAAAACGGAATTGGTGTTTGATCTCAAGGATATTCGTAATAAAAAAGTTCCTGATCCGCAGCTTCAGGCGAACGATATTGTTCAGGTATCGAATGACAAAATAAAATCGGTTCGGAACGGATTTTTGAAGGCATTGTCGGGCGGCGTTTCAAATATTTTCCTGAGAATACCCGGACCGTAAAAAAATTGTATGAGAGATAGTCGAGAATTATTGCACAAACAGGTTGAAACCGTCGAGATCGAGCGTCCGTTCGAGCCGCAGATTCCGGTTGTCAACGGCGGTTACGGCGCGTATCGTGACGTTTACGCGCCGGACAGTTTTCAACTTGTTACCTATTGGCGCATTATTCGTAAAAGATTTTGGCTGGTCATCGGCATCGCGGTTTTGCTGACCACTTTGACCGCCATTTATATGGCGCGAAAACCCGACGTGTTCTTGGCAACCGCCAGAGTTCAGGTTGATTCCGAACAGGGCAATCCCGATTTGTTTACAAGTGATCGCAAAGTCGGAGTGGTCAATCAGGACGCGGCTTATTTTAATACTCAGCTTCAACTTTTGACCAGTTCGAGCCTGTTACGCAGAGTAGTCAAAGACCTGGATTTGGAAAATAACAAAGAGTTCCAAAAAGCCATCGCCGAAAATAAAGGTTCAGCTTTGAGCGGAATGTTAAAAGCCGTCGGACTCGCCAAAAGTTTGCCCGAAAAAGGTAGCGACGGAGTAGATGAAATCACGGCTTCGCCCGGTATTTCGGCGGCTTCGTCGGAGGAAATCGCCGAAGCCGTGCGGCTGGCTCCGTATGTTGACGTTATCACAAAAAACCTAGGCACCGAGCCGATCAGAGAATCACGCGGAACGAACAAAGACACCCGTTTAATCGAAATCACTTTTCGACACACAGACCCGAATCTGGCGGCTTTGATAGTCAACGGTGTGAGCGAAGTTTTCGCCAAAGTCAATCAGGAAAAACGCACCGGAACGAGCGGTAAAACCAACGATTTTTTGGCAAAAAGAGTCGCCGAACTCGATGCCGAAATAAAAAGCGATGAAAATAAATTGGTTCAGCTGACGAAAGAATACGGCATTCTCAACACCGGCGAGCAGGAAACGATTGTTTTAAACCGCTTGTCGGGCTTGAACAAACAGCTGCTTGATGCGGAAAATGAACGCAAAAATGCCGAGGCGGAATACAATTCGGTCAGCACTTCACGGGACAGATTAAAGTCAAAAGCCGAAGGCGAAATACTGCGATATACGACCGAAAGACAAAATGCCATTCAATCGTATGTCAATAAAAATCAGGAAAACATCGCCAACTTAAAAGCGCGAAAAGAACAGCTTTTAATAGAATATTTGCCGACCGCGCTGGAAGTCAAAGAAGTTGACAAGCAAATCGAATCTTTACAGAGAGACATTGATAAAGTCGTTCAAAACAATCAGAAAGATTTGGATGATTTTCGCAAGACGACGACCGAAAATATATTAAATGATTTGAAAACCAAATTTATAAAAGCGAAACTGACTGAAGACAGCATAAAATCGGCTTACGACGCGCAGTATAATCAGGCTCAGGGTCAAAATCAGTCGGCTGTATCGTTAAAATTACTGCAGCAGGGAATTGAGGAAAAAAAGGGTTTTAGGGACAATCTGCTAAAAAATCAGCGTGAAAACGATGTCAACGCCGTCGGCACGGATAATAACATAAGCGTCGCCGAGATTGCGATTCCGCCGAAGGTTCCGGTCGCGCCGAGAAGATTGACGACCGTCATCGCCTCATTGTTTTTGTCATCGCTGTTTGGAATGGGACTCGCGCTGTTTCTCGAATATCTCGACGACACAGTTCGCACGACGGAAGAGGTCGAATCCCTGCTGCAATTGCCGGCATTGGCGGCGATTCCGCGTATTGATTCGATGCCCAAACGCCGACTTTTGCTGGTTGGCGCAAATAATGAAGGCGGTGAAACCAACCCGAACACCGAATTGCTGATTCACAACGATTCGCGGTCTTCGCTGGCTGAGGCTTACCGGCAGCTCAGAACTTCGATCCTGCTTTCGACCGCCGGACGCGCGCCGAAATCGCTTTTGATTACGTCGAGTCTGCCCGCCGAAGGGAAAACGACGACCGCCATTAATACGGCGATCAGTCTGGCGCAGACGGGCGCGAAAGTTTTGCTGATTGACGCTGATATGCGCCGTCCGCGCCTGCACTCGGTTTTCAACATCAGCAACGCCGGAGGTTTGAGTACCTTGCTTTCTACCGAACTGGCTGACGAAAACCTGATTGATGTCATCACTTACGATGAAGAGTCAAAACTCAATTTGCTGACTTCGGGACCGGTGCCGCCAAATCCGGCGGAGCTGATCGGTTCGGAACAAATGTCGAATCTGCTGAAAAAATTGCAGACCCATTTTACGCACGTCGTCGTTGACTCGCCGCCGATTGCTTCTTTTACCGACGGCGTTTTAATCGCTTCGATGGTTGACGGCGTAATTCTCGTCGTGCATTCGGGCAAAAGTTCGCGCCAGATTATCAGGCGTTCCAAACAGCTTCTGCAGGACATCGGCGTAAAAATCTTCGGCGTGGTTTTAAACAACGTCAATCTGAATTCTCAGGACAACAGTTACTATTATCAAAGTTATTATCACCGGGACAATTACCGGCAGGATGACGAGTAATCGAAAAAGTTTACAGTTCAAGGTTCAAAGTTTGTAAATGAAACTTTGAACCTTGAACTGTGAATATAATAATTTTATGGAACGACAGACAAAAGTATTGGTCACGGGCGCGGGCGGATTTATCGGCAGTCATCTGGTAAGTTATCTCAAAGAAAAAGATTTTTGGGTGCGCGGCGTGGATTTGAAATATCCCGAATTCGGCGAAACCGATGCGGATGAATTTGAAATTTTAGATTTGCGTCGTTGGGACAATTGTTTGCAGGCGACGCGAAACATCGAAGAAGTTTACGCGCTCGCCGCCGATATGGGCGGAATGGGATTTATTTCCGCCAATCACGCGCAAATTCTTTACAATAATTCGCTGATTAACCTGCACACGCTCGAAGCCGCCAAAACAAACGGTGTCAAACGTTATCTGTATACGAGTTCGGCGTGTATTTACCCCGAATACTTACAGGAAGAAACCGATGTCCAGCCGCTGAAGGAAGAAATGGCATATCCGGCGCAGCCGCAGGACGCATACGGCTGGGAAAAACTCGTTTCCGAAATTCTCTGTATGCACTATCGCAGCGATTACGGCATCGAAACGCGTACGGTTCGTTTTCATAATATTTTCGGCGAAGAAGGAACCTGGCAAGGCGGGCGCGAAAAAGCACCGGCGGCGATGTGCCGTAAAATTGCCGAAGCCAAATTAGACGGAAAGAATGAAATCGAAATCTGGGGCGACGGCGAACAGACGCGCTCTTTTTGTTATATAGACGATTGCGTCGAAGGTCTCTATCGGTTAATGCGGTCGGATTTTCACGAACCGCTCAATCTCGGACAGGACAGAATGGTGACGATCAACGGGCTTGCCGACATAATCGCGGAAATCGCCGGTGTAAAAATCAACAAAAAACATATTGACGGTCCGCAGGGCGTACGCGGAAGAAATTCCGATAACACAAAACTCAGAGAAGTTCTCGGCTGGGAGCCGCAAATTTCGCTCGAAGACGGTTTGGCGGTAACTTACAAATGGATTGAGAAACAGGTTCGGGAACAAAAAAAGGACAATTCAAATCAAAAAGCTCTTTCTCAGAGCGTGGTTTCGTAAGATTTATATTTTTAAAAATAATTTATAATAATGAGTAGTGAATTCGCAGAAACTCCGATAGCGCAGGTGCAGGATTACTGGAATCGTCGCCCGTGTAATATTCGGCATTCGACGGCGGAAATCGGCACAAAAAAATATTTTGATCAGGTCGAAGAGCGAAAATATTTAGTTGAGCCGCATATTCCGGCATTTGCCGAGTTTGAGCGTTGGAAAGGCAAAAAAGTTTTGGAAATCGGCTGCGGCATCGGCACCGACACAATAAATTTTGCGCGCGCGGGCGCGGAAGTTACGGCGGTTGATTTGTCGGCTGAATCTCTGAAACTGGCAAAAAAGAGAGCTGAGATTTTTGGTCTGTCCGACAGAATCAATTTTTATGAGGTAAATGCCGAAAGACTTTCCGAATATATTCCGCCTCAAAAATATGATTTGGTGTACTCGTTCGGCGTAATTCATCATTCGCCGCATCCCGAAAAAATTATCGAGCAAATTCGTGAGAATTTTGTACACTCCGGCAGCGAATTGAAAATAATGGTTTATTACCGTTATGCGTGGAAAGTTTTGTGGATTATGCTGACTCACGGAAAAGGGCAATTTTGGAAACTCGACAGATGGATTGCCGAACATTCCGAAGCTCAAACAGGTTGTCCGGTGACGTATTCCTACACGAAAAAAACGGTAAAAGATTTAATCGGGAATGGATTTGAGATAAAAGAAAATTATGTTGAACACATATTTCCTTACAGAATAAAGGAATATGTAAAATATGAATACGTTAAAGAATGGTATTGGAAAATTCTTCCAAACAGCATATTTCGTTTTTTGGAAAAAAAACTCGGCTGGCATCTTTGCGTAACAGCCAGGGCAAAATAAAATTGGACAAAGATTTTAACAAAAAAATAAATGATTGAAAAAGTTTCGGTAATCGGTTTGGGAAAATTAGGAGCGAGTATGGTTGCCGCGATTGCCAGTCGCGGTTTTGAAGTTATTGGCGTGGACATTCATCAAAAAACGGTTGATGCCGTCAATGAAGGACGCGAACCCGTTCAGGAAACTGATCTGGAAAAATATCTGTCGGAAAACAGAGACAGAATTCGGGCGACGATGAGCCACGAAGAAGCAGTGTTAAATTCAGACATTTCCTTTGTCATTGTGCCGACTCCGAGCGACGCGAAAGGTTCGTTTTCGCTTCAATACGCGGCTTGGGCGTTTAAGGAAATCGGCAAAGCGTTGGCAAAAAAAGACGCTTATCACATTATTGTCCTAACCTCGACGGTTCTGCCGGGCGCGACCCGTTTCGGACTTTTGCCGATTTTGGAAAAGGAATCCGGCAAAAAATGCGGTGAAGATTTCGGTCTTTGTTACAGTCCCGAATTTATCGCGCTCGGCAGTATAATCAAAGATTTTCTAAATCCCGATTTCACGCTCTGCGGCGAGTTTGACGAGCGCAGCGGCGACGAATTGGAAGAATTTTATTCAAAAGTGATGTTCGGCGATGCGCCCTGCAAACGAATGAGTTTGGAAAATGCCGAACTGACAAAAATTTCCGTCAATACGTTTGTCACCACGAAAATAACTTTCGCCAATATGCTGGCGGATTTATGCGAAAGAATTCCCGGCGGCGACGTTGATGTCGTAACCGACGCGCTCGGCACGGATTCGCGCATCGGGCGAAAATATCTGACCGGCGCGCTCGGCTACGGCGGACCCTGTTTTCCGCGCGATAATGTCGCTTTGAGTTATATGGCGAGAACATTGGACACCTGCGCCGATATTGCCGAAACGACCGACCGCGTAAATCGTTCGATGGCGGAGAGAATCACCGAAAAATTGCGTCCGCTCATAAAACAAGGGCAGACGGTGGCGATTTTGGGGTTGGCTTACAAACCGAGTTCGCACGTCGTAGAAGAATCGCAGGGCGTTTTTCTGGCTAGAACTCTTTCCGAGTCGGGAGCGCGGGTCGTCGCTTACGATCCGCTGGCGAATGAGAGTGCCGAGGCGGAATTAAAAGGCAAAATCGTGATTCTCGATTCCGCCCGGAAATGTCTGGAGCAGGCTGACATTGTTTTAATCACGACCGCCGATTCAGAATTTAAGACTTTGCAGGCGAAAGATTTTACGGACGGCGAAAAAGAAGTTACGGTTTATGATTTTTGGCGCATCTTGAAAAAAGAGCTGACGGACAAATCTAATATCAAATACAATCCGGTCGGGCGGAGCAGCGACGATGACGAATCTCAAATAAATTTTTTAACCGAACTTTGGGGCAAAGAAACAAATAATTTATCGAAGGCGGAAAGTTTGTAAAAAAAAGTGAAGAGGATAGAAATAGTAGCTCCGGTTCACAATCGGCGGGATTTAACCTTGCAGTGTTTACGCAGCATCGCGCGGCTCGACACGGGAAATTTGGAAATTCACGCGATAATTGTGGATGACGGTTCGACCGACGGCACGAGCGAAGCGATTGAAAAAGAATTTCCGAATGTTGAAGTTGTCAGAGGCGACGGCAATCTGTGGTTCACCGAAGGCACCAACGTCGGCGTTCGGGCGGCGTTAAAACATAATCCCGATTATGTTTTGATGATAAACGACGACCAAGTCTTCGATTCAAATTTTTTGAAATATATGGTCGAAACGGCGGAAAAATATCCGCGTTCGGTCGTCGGCTCGCTGCTTTTGTTGTGGGACGTGCCGCACAAACTGTTTCAGGTCTCGCCGAAATGGGAAACTTGGAACGGCGGCTGGCAGCTTTTTGAACAACAGACGATTTGGACAATTCCGAAAAAGCCCTGGGAGGTCGGAATCATCGTCGGCAATTGCGTTTTAGTTCCGGTTGAAGCGATAAGGGAAGAAGGTTTGATGAATTCTAAGAGGTATCCGAATTTCGGAGATGCCGAATACACGCCGCGCCTCAAAAAAAAAGGCTGGAAATTGTTAATCGAACCGCGCGCGCGCGTTTTTTGTCAGCCAAACGAGTTTCCGCCGAAAATATCAAAAATGTCTTTTAAGGAAAAATTGAATGTTCTTTTCTTTAATTTGGGACACACGCATAATCTGAGGCGAAGATTTTATATGCACATTGACAGCGCGCCAAAAAAATCACAGGGATTTATTTCATACGCGGTCTTTTTTGCAAAAATTTTAATGCGGAGAGGTTCTTCAGGACCTTCAGATAAATTAGAAAAAACCATTTCGGAAATGTTTTCCGACGCTGTTGTAAAGGATTAAGTTTTTACCGTAAACGCTGCAAAATAAGACATTAGCCTTTACATTCAATAAATTACTTGAAGAGTCTGCGCCCCGACCCTTAACTTTTAACTTGAACGAACAAACACAAACGACAAAAAATCATCTATATCCTTCAAAATTCTACTATGTTTGGAATTATCTGGAATGGGGCGGGGCGCAGGTTCTTTTTTTCGGTTTGATGAAAGAAGCGAAAAAAATCAGCGAAGTGATAGCCGTTATCCCCGAAAATTCCAACGAACAACTGCTGAATTTTTTGGATAATTTGAATGTCAAATGCGAATTCGTCGAATCGCACACGGACGCAAAGCCAGCCGTTAAAATTAAAAGAAAATTGGAAAGACATCGAAACAAATTGCGAAGCGAGTTGATTTTTTTTCGTCATCTGAGAAAACTCGATTTGGAAGACAGCATTATTCACGCCGAGTTCGCGCCGTGGCACTCATTTCTGATTTTATTTTTGCTGGCAAAAAAAACTCCCGTGTTTATAACGATGCATAATTCTCTGTCGCAATTTGCCCGGTGGCGTTTTCAACAGTGGCGCGTTAAATTTTGGCTGCTGACGAGACTCAAAAATTTTCATATTTTTACGGCAAATAAACACACCAAAGAAAGTCTGAAAACTCTCGTCCCGCGTGACGCTTTCGATAAAATCGAGGTCATTTACGCCAACGTCAATCCGCAGGAAATTGACGAAGCGTTAAATTCGGAGATTGACCGCGCGAAAATTTCAGAAAAATATAATTTGCCCGAAAACAAGTTTTTGGTGTTCTGCGTCGGTCAGTTTATTGACCGCAAAGGTCGCTGGATATTTTTGGAAGCGGCGAAAAAATTGCTGGAAAAAAATGACGATGCGGCTTTCGTCTGGATTTCCAATTCAAAACCGGAAGCGGAAGATTTGGAAAAAGCGGAGAAGTACGGTTTGGGCGAAAACTTCAAACTGATTACTTCAGACCAGATCGGAACGAAGCACATTGATTTGTTCAAGCTGATGCGGCTGGCGAATCTGTTCGCTCTGCCGAGTTATGTGGAAGGTTTGCCGATTTCGATTATCGAAGCGATGGCTCTCGGAATTCCGACAATTTCGACGAATATCAACGCCATTCCCGAAGCCTTGAAACATCTGGAAACCGGTTGGCTGATCGAGCCGGGAGACGGCGATTTATTATTTGAAGCCATTCAAACATTGAAAAACGATGAAGATTTAAGAAGAAAACTCTCCCAAAACGGTCGCCGCTTCGCTTTGGAAAATTTTAACGAAAACGTAGTCGCCAAAATTGCCGTCGAAAAATATCTCGCCGCATTTCGTGAAAGATAATGGAAAACGTCAAACAGGCAGAAACGAGTAAAAGTATATTTCGCAATGTCTTATACGGCGTTTCGACGTGGATGATTCCTTTTGCTTTAAGTTATTTTGCGACGAGAATCATTATAAAAAATTTAGGTGATAACGACTACGGAATTTACACGCTGGTTTTCGGGTTTATCGGCTATTCGTTCAATTTCAGTTTCGGGCGGGCGATCACCAAATATATCGCCGAATATCGAAACAGCGGTGAAAATCACAAAATAAGAGAGGTTATTTCCGCGACGTTTATTATAAATCTGATCGTCGGCGTTCTCGGAGTTTCAGTAATTTTTTACATCGCCAACTGGCTGGTGGTTGATTTGTTTGAAATCGCGCCGGAAAACCAGGAAAAAACGATTTTAGCGTTGCGTATCGCCACCGGAATCGTCTTTTTTCAGATGTTAAGCCAGATTTACAACGCGGTGTTACAGGGAATTCACCGTTTTGATGTCTATTCGAATATTTTCAACGTCAATACGATTGTTCTTTTGTCGGGCAATATTTATCTGGCTTCAAACGGATACGGAATAAACGGTCTGATCGTCTGGAATTTTGTCATCACCGCTCTAACCTGCGGGGTGGTCGCCATATTTTCCAAACGGCTTTTGCCGGAATTCGGAATAAGTTTCAGGATCAAGCCGGAAGTCATTAAACTGGTTTTGGTTTACAGTTCGGGAATAGTCGGCTATCAGATACTGGGAAATTTGCTGATGCTTTTTGAAAGAGGCTGGATATTTCGAGAACTGGGCGCCAAAAATCTGACCTATTACAACGTGCCGATGCTGCTGTCGTTTTACATTCACGCTTTTATCAGCAGCATCGTTTTGGTTATATTTCCGCTTGCCAGCGAACTCAAAGATAATCCTGAAAAACTTTTAAGACTTTATACCAAAGCCTCGAAAATCGTCTGTTTTTTTGTATTTTTTATGGCGACGACGCTGATAATGCAAAGCAAAATATTTTTGACATTATGGCTCGGCGCGGAATTTGCAGAAAAAACGTATTTTCTTTTAATTATTCACACCGTTACATTTAGCTTGGCGGCGATTCAGACGGTTTCGTGGCAGTTGACGGAAGGTTTGGGCTATCCGAGTTATAACCTGAAAATTTTTGTGATATGTTTGATATTAAATGTTTTTGTCGTCCTGAGTCTGACGCAAAATTTTGGCAATACGGGCGTGGCATTCGGCAGATTTGCCGGTTTCGGGGCGATGTTTTTGTCCGTATTTTACGTGGAAAAGTGGTTTTTTGGAAAAGTACAGTCGGCTTTGTGGCTGCGGATTATCGGAATACTGGGAGTTTCGGCGGCGGTTTCGGCGTGCGTCCAAAAAATTGTTAGTATCTATTTTCCGGTTTCATATCCGATGTTTATTTCGGCGGTAATCGGCGGCGGTTTAGTTTACTGTGGGATTTTGTGGCTTTTAGGTTTCGTGACCGTCGAAGAAAAACTTCTGATAAAAAATATACTCAAACGATAAATTTATAAATGAATAAAAATTTTGCACTGGTTCAAAGAGTCGAATTTATAAAAAAAGCCTGCGTCGGCAAAAAAGTGCTTCATCTCGGCTGCACCGATTATCCGTTCACCGAACGGGCGATTGAAAATAAAATGCTTCTTCATTTTGAGCTGGAAAAAGCCGCCGTCGAACTTTACGGTTTCGATTTCGATCAAAAGGGAATAGATATTTTGGAAAGAGCCGGCGCGAAAAATCTGTACCGCGCTGATTTGGAAAAACTCGAAGATGTTCCGCTCGACGAAACATTCGATGTCATAATTGCCGGCGAAATGATCGAGCATCTTTCAAATCCGGGACTTTTTCTGCGCGGAATTCAAAGGTTTATGAACGATAAAACGGATTTGCTGATTACGACCATCAACGCATATTCGGCGATGAGATTTATAATTTACGGTTTGCGCGGCAAAAAAGGGGAAAACGAGCCGGTGCATCCCGATCACGTCGCTTATTATTCGTATCGAACTCTGAATTTGGTTTTGGAAAGGGAGAAGTTAAAGTTAAACGAATTCGTTTTTTACGATGTCGGACCCGAACACCGGCAGTTTAACCGCTGGTTTTACAATTTATTCAACGATGTCTGCGTCAAATTTTCTCCGCAGTTGAGCGACGGCGTGATTGCGGTTTGTCAGATAAAGGATGCCGCCTCAAAATGACGGATTGAATTTTTATCAAGATTCGCCGCCGAATCGTTACGGCTAATGTTTTCCAGCAATGAACAATTTTAATTCACATCGCCTGCCAATTCAAAAAAGAGATACCGCGCTTTTAATTCCGCTGCTGATAATCGGAGTGATAGTTTTTGTCGGCGCGTTTTCGCTGGTAGTTTTGACCGACGATACTATAAATCCTTTCAAGGATATGTATCTGATGCCGTGGGTGTTTCTGCTCGGCGCGGTCATCGCCGCGCCGAATTTTTATTTGATTTACAAGGGACGTTTTAATTTATTTAATCCGATAGTTTTCGCCGCCTGGTCGTATTTTGTCCCGGCATTTTTCTTTGGCGGATTTATTTTGGCAAGCGGTCTTTCACAGCCGTTTTTTCTGGTTTTTGTCGAAGACGAAAGATATAATCTGCCGCTGACGCTGGTTTACGTGGCACTCGGATACGGCGGTTTGGCTCTCGGCTTTCTTTTCCCGTTCGGAAAAAAAGTCGGCGATAAAATCAGCGACCGGCTGCCGGCTTGGGACTGGAAACCTGAAAATGTTTATCTGCCCGGCATACTGCTTTTGTTCATCGGAATCGGAAACAGCTTAATCGCCTTCGGTTACGGGATTTTAGGTTATCAAAAGGTAGATGAAATCGGCGCGTATGACGGATTGATTTTTTTGCTCACGCTCTTTTGGCTGGAAGCCAGTTTTTTACTTTGGACGAGTGTTTTCAAAGTGAAAAAGTTTAACATCAATCATATTTTAATCATCGCCTTAATTCTGACGACGGCGATGACGAAATCCGCTTTTCAGGGCAACCGCGGAAGTCTGTTTCAGATTTTTATACTGGTCGCCTGCGCTTTCACCTTTTCAGGTCGGAAAATCGAAGCCCGCCACCGGGTTTACGGAGCAATTCTGCTGGTTTTGGCAATTTTCGTCGGAATGATTTACGGGACGGCTTTTCGTAATGTCAAACAGAGCGAAGATCGCATCGGTCTCGACGAATACAGCGAATTTATCGGCACGACGCTTGATAAAATGGTCGAACAGGATTTGTTTGATAATCTGGGAGAAGGAATCTCCGCTCTGACCGAACGAATCGAAGGAGTCAGTTCGCTGGCGGTGGTCGTCTCAAATTACGAAAAACTTGAGCCGTATGAAGAAAGCTACGGTCTGAAAAACAATATTGTCAACGACAGTCTTTACTTCTTTATTCCGAGACCGTTGTGGCAGAACAAACCGGTCGGTTCGGAGCCTCGAAAATACGCCGATTTGTATTTCAATTACAGCGAAAATTCCTTTACGGTGACACCGATGGGCGATCTTTTGAGAAACTTCGGACCAATCGGCGTGCCGCTCGGAATGATTCTGCTCGGTTTTATTCTGCGGATCATTTACGCCGCGCTGGTCGAAAACGGTGATTACACAATCTGGCGGACGACGCTTTTTTATATGCTTTTGACCGGCGTTTCCTACGAAGGTTTTTACGGGACGATTATTCCGTATTTGATCAAATACGGGCTGATTTCGGTGATCGGCATTTTGTTCGTGTTGTTTTTTCAGTTCAGATACAGACAGTCGCCGCCGCTGGTTGAGATTAATATTAATTAGAGAGATAAACTTAAATGGAGAAAGTAGTTTTCACCAACGGATGTTTCGATATAATTCATCCCGGACACATTGATTTGCTCAGACGAGCGCGCGCGCTCGGTTCAAAATTAATCGTCGGTATCAACAGCGATTCTTCCGTGAGAAAAATTAAGGGAAAACGGAAACCTTTTCAAAACCAGGCTGACCGGGCTGAAATTTTAAGCGGCGTACGATTCGTTGACGAAGTGAGAATTTTTGACGATCTAACGCCCGAAAAGTTGATCAGAGAAATAAAACCGGATGTTCTGGTTAAAGGCGGCGATTGGGAAATAAAAGAAATCGTCGGCGCGAATTTTGTCATCGAAAACGGCGGCGAAGTGTTTTCCATTCCGCTGAAAAACGGTTATTCGTCCAGCGCGATTGTCGAAAAAATAAACCGCGCCGATAAAAATACCGTCGTCGAAAGTTTCGTCGAAACGACTCAAACCGGCTTGATAAAAAGTTCGTTAAAAGAACATATCAACTTATTTGAAGATATTTTAGTTCAGGAAATATCAAACATAAACAATTGTGCCGAACTGATTTTTGAAACATTTGATCGCGGAAAAAAAGTCTTAATATGCGGAAACGGCGGCAGCGCGGCGGACGCGCAGCACATTGCGGCGGAATTTGTCGGACGCTTCGAAACCGAACGCCGCGCTTTGCCGGCGATTGCGCTGACGACCGACACCTCCGCTTTGACCGCGCTGACGAACGATTACAATTTCGAGCGGGTTTTTTCCAGACAAATCGAAGCACTCGCCCAAAAAGACGATCTGCTGATTGCCCTCAGCACCAGCGGAAATTCGCCGAACGTCATTTCGGCGGTGATGTCCGCGCGTCACATCGGCTGCAAAGTTTTGGGAATGACGGGTGAAAAGGGCAAAAAACTGGCTGCGCTGTCGGATTACAGCCTGATGATTCCCGCCTCGCGCACCGCCCGGATTCAGGAAGCGCACATAACCGTTGCTCACATCTGGTGCGAAATTATTGATAAAAAATTTTGCGATTAATCGGACTTGAAATAAATCATTCAAAATTTAACGGGGAATTTTATAAATACTGAAAACTTTTCAAAAGTTAAAGTTCTGATTGTCGGCGACCTGATGATTGACCGTTTTTGGTGGGGCGACGTTACGCGGATTTCACCGGAAGCTCCGGTGCCGGTCGTCAAACTTGAGAAAACGAGTTTGGTCGGCGGCGGCGCGGCGAACGTCGCCGCCAATGTCGCCGGTCTCGGCGCACAGGCGTTTTTAGTCGGTGTGGTCGGCGATGACGAAGAAGCGAATTTCATCCCGGAACTTCTGCGCCGTTCAAACGTCAGTGAAAAATTTGTGGTGAAAAGTCCGCACCGGCAAACTACCGTCAAAACCAGAATAATTGCTCAAGGTCAACAAATTGCGCGGCTCGACCAGGAATCGAAAGACGGATTAAACGCCGACGAGGAGAGCGAAGTTTGGGGAAATATCGAGAATATTTTGGGGAAAGTTGACGTGATTATTATTTCAGACTACGCCAAGGGAGTTTTGACGGACAGTTTGCTGACGCGTCTGATAACGACAGCGAATAAAATCAACAAAATCGTATTGGTTGATCCAAAGGGTAAAAATTTTACAAAATACAAGAACGCCTCGATTCTCACTCCGAATCTTTCGGAGGTGTTGGAAGGATATAAACTGGAAAATTTTGAAGAGGAATTTGCGGAAAAATTAAGCCGGAAAATAATTTCCGAACTAAATCTGGATGCTTTGCTGGTTACGCAAGGCGAAGACGGAATGAGTTTGTTTGAGAAAAATAAACAACGGCGTTATCTAAAGGCTTCGGCGAGAGATGTGTATGATGTAACGGGCGCGGGCGATACGGTCATCGCGTGTTTGGCGGTGGCAATCGGAAGCGGAATGAACCTTATTGAATCGGCGAAGTTCGCTAATCGGGCGGCGGGTTTGGTGGTCGAACACATCGGGACAACGCCGATTTCACTGGAAATGCTGAACAATTTACCGAAAGGAAGTGTTTAGCAACGAAAAAGTTAATCAGCAAGACGCGTATGAAAACAAAAATAGTTTACGTCGAAAGAAAACCTTCGGAAAGCGTCAGTATCGAAAGAGTTTTCAGACAGGTTGCCAAAAATTTATCCAGAGAGCGATTTGAATTTTTTTTTGATAACGTTCCTTTTTCAAACGATGTCGTTTCGACCTTTAAAAATTTACTTTATTACAGAAAACCGGTCGCCGACATTTATCACATAACCGGACACGTCCACTATATCGCTCTGCTGCTTCCAAAAAACAGAACGGTTTTGACCGTTCACGATCTCAGGATTTTGTACATCAGAAAAGGTCTGCGGCGGTATGTGTTGAAAAAATTGCTCTTCGATTTGCCGGTCAAAAAATTGAAATACATTACGGCAATTTCCGAGACGACGAAAAAGGAACTAATTTTACACACAAAATGCGACGAAAAAAAAATAAGAGTGATTGAAAATCCGCTAATGGACAGCATTTTCAGGACGGAGAAAAAAAAGTTTGACTCCGAATGCCCGCTGATTTTACAGATTGGCACGACCGATAATAAAAATTTGGACAATTTGATAAAAGCCTTGAGGGGAATAAATTGCCGTCTGAAAATCATCGGCGAATTGAGCGCGGAAATCAAAAATTTATTAATCGTTAATCAAATCAATTTTGAAAACGACGCGGGTTTGAACGATGCCGAAATTAGAAATGAATATGAAAAAGCTGATATAGTAACATTTTGCTCGACGTACGAGGGCTTCGGACTGCCGATCATCGAAGCGCAGGCGATGGGCAAACCGGTAATCACGAGCAACCTCGAACCGCTCAGGGAAGTGGCGGGCGGAGCGGCGGTGTTGGTTGAACCTCTGGAAGTAAACAGCATCAGAGAAGGTATTTTGAAAATAATCAACGATGAAAATCTGAGGGAAAATTTGATCACAAAAGGATTGGCAAACATCAAAAGATTTGAATCTTCAAACATCACCGGCTTGTATGAAAATTTGTATCTGGAAATGATGAAAGACGAAAACGAGACTCAAATTTTTTGAACATAAATGGCGTTAAAGAATTTTACGGAAAACAAACCAAAGGTTTTGATAGTTTGTAATTATTATTTACCGGGTTATAAAGGCGGCGGCAGCCTCCGCACAATCGTCAATACGGTTGAACGGCTGAAAGATAAATTCGATTTTCGGATTATAACGCTCGATCACGACGTGGACGGAGTTCAGTACGACGGCGTGAAAATCAATAATTGGAACGAAACTGCAAATGCCAAAGTTCTTTATTTATCAAAAGATAGAGTGAAAATCTCGAAACTGCGCGAACTTATCAAAGAAGTCCAGCCGGATTTGATCTATGTCAACAGCGTTTTCGCCGCGCTTTCCATATACGTTCTGATTTTGCGAAAATTTTCGCTTATTCCGAGACGCAGCTTTGTCATCGCGCCCGAAGGGGAAATTTCCGACAGCGCGCTGGCTTTGAAACCGACCAAAAAGAAAATCTTTTTGAAATTTGCCAAAACATTGGGACTGCACCGGAATTTGATCTGGAAAACAACGTCGGAGGTCGAAAAAAAGGAAGCGGAACGTGTAAAAGGGAAGGGCGGACAAATTTTTATCGCGCCGAATTTGCCCGCGAGGGCGTTTTTGACGGACTATCGCCAGGAATTAAAACCAAAAAAAGTTGTCGGTGAAGCGAAGTTGGTTTTTCTTTCGAGATATATGCTGACCAAAAACTTTAACTGGCTAATGGGTTTGCTGGACGGCGTTGAAGGAAAGTTAGCGGTTGATATTTACGGCAATTTGGAAAATGAAGATTACTGGCGCGAAGCGCTTCAAATAATAAAAAAACTGCCCGCTAATATCACGATAAATTATCGCGGCGCGATTCCGCACGAAGAAGTCGTCGAAACGCTATTTAAATATCAATTTTTTGTTCTTCCGACGCTCGGCGAAAACTTCGGACACGTATTTATCGAAGCGTTGGCGGCGGGCTGTCCGTTGGTGGTCAGCAATCGAACGCCCTGGAAGAATTTGGAAGCGAAACAAATCGGTTGGGATATACCTCTCGAAGAACCTGAACAATGGATCAAAATTATCAATCACTGTATAGACTTAGATGACGTTAGTTACAGTGATTTATCAAGTAAAGCCAGAGCTTTTGCGGTCGAGTGGTTAGGAGATCCGAAAACTGAAGAAGATACTTTAAAAGTTTTGAAAAACAGCTTATAAATTACTTTAAGAAAATTAGATAAATACCGTAACTAAACGATTTACGTAATTAATCCATTACTTGATACGTCATCAAACAGACTTTTACCAAACTACTTTAACTATGAAAAACTATGAGAATTCTAATTATCGGCGGCGGCGGAATGCTCGGACATAAACTGGTGCAGATTTTGAAAGAAAGATTTGATGTTTGGGCGACCGTCAGAGGAAATTTTGCAGAATACGAAAAGTATAAAATTTTTGAGCGCGAAAAAACTCTGGAAAATATTGATGTCGGAGAAATCGAAGCGGTTGAAAGAATCTTTGAAAAATTAAACCCCGAAGTCGTCATCAACGCGGCGGGAATAATCAAGCAAATTGATGATTCAAAAAATATCATCACCACTCTGAACGTCAATTCAATTTTTCCGCATCGGCTTGAAAACCTGGCGGAGAAATACAAGGCGCGTCTGATTTGTATAAGCACCGACTGTGTTTTTGACGGCAGGAAAGGGAACTATTCTGAAAACGACGTTTCGGACGCGGCGGATTTGTACGGAAAAAGTAAAAATCTGGGCGAAGTCGTCAACAAAAATTGTTTGACTTTGAGAACTTCGATCATCGGGCGGGAACTGCGGACGGCTCACAGTCTGGTCGAATGGTTTTTGAGTAACCGCGGGAAAAAAGTAAAAGGATTTGTCAACGCAATTTACACGGGCTTTCCGACCGTTGTGCTGGCTGAAATACTCGCGGATCTAATCGTCAATTTTGAGGACTTGGCGGGTTTGTATCATCTCTCCAGCGAACCTATCAACAAATTTGAACTTCTGCACTTGATAAAAAACGCCTACGGAATTGATATTGAAATAGAACGATTTGAGGATTTTTGCATTGACAGAAGTCTGAATTCAGCAAAGTTTCGCGGCGCGACCGGATTTGTGCCGCCCGACTGGAAGGAAATGATCGGGTTGATGGCGGCTGATCCGACACCTTACGAGCGTTGGAAGTGAATAAAAAAATCAACAGCAGCGAAATAAATATGAAAATAATGACGATTTTCGGAACGCGACCCGAAATTATCAGATTAAGCCAACTGATGAAAATTCTCGACCAATACTGCGAACACACAACCGTGCATACGGGGCAGAATTACGATGAAAGTTTGAGCGATATTTTTTTGAGGGATTTGGAAGTCAGACCGCCGGACGCGCATTTCGGCATAAAATCCAAAACTTTCGGCGAGCAGATCGGGCAGATTTTATCAAAAACCGATGAAGTTTTGGAAAAATACAAACCCGATAAGATTTTGATTCTGGGCGACACGAACAGCGCGTTGTCGGCAATTGTCGCGGCGCGGCGCGGGATTCCGGTCTTTCATATGGAAGCGGGCAACCGCTGTTTTGACGACCGCGTACCGGAAGAAGTCAATCGGCGGATTATTGACCACTCAAGCACGATTTTGCTGCCATACACGGAGAGAAGCAAAGAAAATTTGGTCAGCGAAGGTATCGAACGCGAAAGAATTTTCGTGACCGGAAATCCGATAAAGGAAATTTTGGACGCTCACGCCGATAAAATTGCAGCGAGCGACGCTTTGGAAAAATTTGAGACGAAGGCGTTCGACTATTTTTTAGTGACACTGCACCGTTCCGAAAATGTGGATTTGCCGGACAGACTGCGGGAAATTTTTGACGGTTTAACGAAAGTCGTCGAAAAATTCGACAAAAAGATGCTGATCAGCATTCACCCGCGAACGGCGGAAAAAATGAAAAAATTCGGCTTGAAACCAGCGGCGGGAAAAATTAAACTGCTCGAACCGCTCGGCTTTTTTGATTTTGTAAAATTGGAAAAAAACGCGCTGGCGGTTTTAACCGACAGCGGAACGGTGCAGGAGGAATGCGCCATTTTCAAAATTCCGAATATCACCATTCGTGACGTTACCGAACGCCCGGAAACGCTCGAAGCGGGCAGCAATATACTGAGCGGCGCAAATGCGGACGCTATTTTGCGGGCGGCTGAGATAGCCGTTTCACAACCGGCTGACTGGATCGCGCCGCCGGAATATCTCGTTGAAAACGTCGCTCAAACAGTCAGCAAGATCATTTTAGGTTATACGAGTTTGAGAAAACACATCAGTTAATAAAATAAACGGCAAAACCTTAAAAATTGGTGAAATTGATTTGAAAGAAGTTTGAGCCGGCAAAAATCAAAGACTCATCGTCCGAAACTTATTGTCCGAAACTTATTCCGGGCGGCAAAGTGTCTTGTGATTTATAATGAAAGGTTGGTGAAAAGTGCAATGGAGACGGGCGTGAATGAAGAAAACGCGGGGAAAAAACGTCTGTGGGTCGTAACGGAGTTGTATTATCCCGAAAACAATCAAACCGGTTATTATATGACGGGAATTGCCGAAGGTCTGACGGAGAAATATAGAGTCGCTGTGATCTGCGGTCAGCCGAATTACGCGGCGCGCGGCATTCGCGCGCCGAAAAAGGAATTTTATCGGGAAGTAGAAATTTTTCGCGTTTGGAGTACCACGCTGAACAAAGACGTTCTGCCTTTTCGTCTGATAAATATGCTGACGCAGGGCGCGGCGATGTTCATTAAATCGCTGATAAAATTTAATAAAAACGAAGATGTTCTGGTGGTTTCCGCGCCGCCGACGCTGCCGTTCGTGACGGCTTTAGCGGCAAAACTGCGCGGTGCCGAATATATTTTGATCATCCAGGACAAATATCCCGAAACTCTCGCGGCGGTCGGCAAATTAAAAGCCGATTCGTTGTTTTATAAGTCGTTGAGTCGTTTGAATGAATGGCTTTACAAGGGCGCGAAAAAAATCGTCGTCGTCGGGCGCGATATGCGAGAACTCGTTAATCTTCAGTTAAAGAGCGACGGAAAACGCCGTACTCCGGTGGAAGTCATTCAAAACTGGGCATCGCTCGAAGAGGTCGAGCCGGCTCTGCGAAGCGAAAACACGCTTCTTCGGGAACTCGACCTTTTAGATAAATTCGTGTTTTTATACGCGGGAAATATGGGACATCCGCAGGACATCGAAAGCATCATCGAATGCGCGAAAAAACTGAAACACGATGAACGCTTTCATTTTTTATTTATCGGTTCGGGAGTCAAAAGAAAGTGGCTGGAGAGGGAAGCGGACGACGGCGGTCTGAAAAACGTCACCATACTGGAACCGAAACCGCGGAGCGAACAAAAATTATTTCTGAACGCGTGCGATGTCGGTTTAGTTCCGCTCGTCAAACAAATGCGCGGGACGGCGATGCCGAGCCGCACATATAATATTTTGGCTGCCGGAAAACCCGTTCTGGCGTTGACCGAGAAAAATTCGGAAGTCGCCCGGGTCGTCGAAGAAGATCGGGTCGGCTGGATCGTTCCGCCGCGCGAACCTGAAAAACTTCTCCAGATGATCTACAAAATTTACGAAGAGCGCGATAAAATTCCCGAAATGGCGATTCGCGCCAGAGAATCCGCGCTTGAAAAACATTCGATGGCAGCGGCGGTGAAAAAATATAGAGAAGCCGTCTGATTATGCGTCCGATAACGCAAAGATTTCCGTTTATGAAAGTAATAGTAACAGGCGCGAAAGGATTTATCGGAAGCGAAATTGTCGCAGAACTGTCAAAAGGCGGAAATTCCGTTCTTCAGGTAATAAAAACCAAACCGGCACCGTCGGAATTTTTGGGGAGAGAAGCGGACGATTATTTCGTGTCGGATATAAGCGATTATAAAAACTTAACGGAACTGGAAAAGCTGCCGAATGTTGATGCCGTCGTCCATTGCGCCGGACTCGCGCACCAATTCGGCGACACGGAAAAAGAGAAATTTTACCGGGTGAATGTGAAGGGGACGAAAAACATTACTAATTTAGCCGTGAAATTAAAAGTCCGCCAGCTTATTTTGATAAGTTCGACGGCGGTTTACGGGATCAAAAAGAATATCGTAAGTGATAAAAAATCCGTCGAAAATTTTATAATTGATGAGGACACGCCGTGTCAGCCGGAAACATCGTACGCGGAAAGTAAGTTGGAAGCCGAGCGGATTTGTCTCGAAATTTGCAGAAATAAAGACTTGCCGCTGACGATTTTGCGGCTCGCGCCGGTCATCGGCGAAAATAACGTCGGCAACGCCGCGCGGCTGGTCAGCGCGATTGACCGGGGGCGATTCGTCTGGATCGGAAACGGCGGAAATCTCAAGACACTGATCTACAAAAACGATGTGGCGCGGGCGGTCGTCGAAATCCTAAAAAATAAAAAAGCCGGAACGGAGATTTTCAATCTGGCGGCAAAACCGATTTTGATGAGGGAATTTGTCGGAGAAATTGAAAAGCAGCTGAGAAAAAAAGCCCCGAAACTTTATATTCCGACCGGCGTTCTGCAAAAAATGTTCTCATTCAATAAAAAATCGCTGGACATCGCAAAAATAAACAAAGTTTCGGAAACGTTGGAAAAATGGTTGTCCGATGACATTTACTCGGCGCGAAGAATTTGGGAAAAATATAACTTTGAGCCGCAGACTTCGATGGCGGAAGCAGTCGAAAAGCAAGTCAAATGTTATCTTGAAAATAAAAATAAGGGTCAGTTTGCGTGATTGAAATTACAGTTTTCACAACAGTTTTTCTCATTTCTTACGGCGGCGTGGAAATTTTTCGACGCTGGAGCCGGCGGCGCGAATTTTTTGACATCCCCAATGAAAGAAGCTCGCACACCGCGCCGACACCGCGCGGCGGCGGCGCGGTGATCGCGCTCGTCAGCCTGATTTTTTACGCGGTTTATACAATTTTTTTTTCAGATAGTTTTTGCTGGGGCTATTTTAGCGGGGCGTTGTTGATAGCCGCCGTCAGCTGGCTGGACGATATTTCCGATATTTCTTTCGTCTGGCGGTTTTTAATCCACGCGGCGGCGGCGGTTTTGGCAGTCATCTCGGCGGGCTTTTTCGAGGAGGTTAATCTTCCTTTTTTTCAACAGATAAGGTTTGGAGAGTTCGGGGCGATACTGACCTTTTTGTGGATTGTCTGGCTGACCAACGCGTATAATTTTATGGACGGCATTGACGGCATCGCGGGAATACAGGCGGTCACTGCCGGAATCGGCTGGCTGATTATCGGGGAATTTTTGGGGTTTCACGACATCGCTTTTTTCGGCGGCGTGATCGCCTGCGCGAGTTTGGGTTTTTTGTTCCACAACTGGCAGCCGGCAAAAATTTTTATGGGCGATGTCGGCAGCGCGTTTTTGGGTTACACCTTCGCGGTTCTGCCGCTTTTGGCAAAAAATAAAGCCGCCGCTAATTTCTCCGTTTTGCCGTGCGTCGCCGTCGGGCTGGTTTTCCTTTTCGTGGCGGATACCGTTCTGACTTTTTTCCGGCGGCTTTTCAGAGGGGAAAAAGTCTGGCAGGCGCATCGCCGGCATTTTTATCAGCAGTTGGTGATCGGCGGCTACTCTCATCGGGCGGTCGCGCTCTTTTACGGCTTTGTGTCTTTTATTATCATCGGAGCGATGTTTTTTTGGATAAAATAAGCGGGATTGAAAGATATGTAAATTTTCAAATCGCGCCAATTTTTATTCTAACGCCGTGAATAAATCAAATTTACCGAGACGAATTTTACGCAGGTGAAAACCGGCGCGGGAAATTTAAAAAAGTTTGTGACGGTTTTTTGGATGGATCATTTTTCAAGCATCTTAAAAAAAAATGCCGAATCTGTTGAATAAATTTGTATAATGTGCCATACTTTTGCAAAGTAAGTGGATGGAGTAGTTTTATTCGTCCATTTTGCCTTTTTAATAACTTATCATTTTGCTTAAACAAAAAATAAACTGTTCAAAAAATCGGAGGAAAAATTATGATCAATTCGCTAATGCCAGTCGCCCGCAAGGAAGGCTTAGTCATACAGGAAATGCCGGACGAGATACTGGTATATGATTTGGAAACTAACAAAGCTCACTGCTTAAATCAAACGGCGGCATCCGTCTGGAAATCGTGTGACGGCGTTAGTTCTATCGGAGAAATTAAAACAAAACTGGAAAAAGAATTTAAGACGACGATTCCGGAAGATTTTGTCTGGCTGGCTCTAGATCAGCTCTCGAAAGATAAATTGCTGGAAAAAGAAGTCGAAACAAAAATCAGCGGATTGTCGCGCCGCGAAGTTATCAAACGAATCGGTTTCGCTTCGATGGCGGCACTGCCGGTGGTGGCGATGCTCAGTTTTCCGAAAAACGCGCTGGCTGTCGGCTGCCCGGTCTCCGTCTGTGAAGGAACCGCATCGGGAAATTTCGGCTGTCCGACCGGTCAAAGGTGCTGTGCGGGAACCTGTCAGACCGCTCCCTGCACGAATTGCACTCCGACATCGGCGTAAAATCAGCGGTCAAAAAAACGCAATTTGAGTTTTGAAAAACTTACGGGCATATTTCAATTAAGATATGCCCGTAAGTTTTTTTAATTTTTTCACACTCGGAAAATGTAAAAAATGTTCGAGCTTGACGATGACGAATATCAAAGATGAATATCAAATTATGCCGGAAAAAAAGGATGATTTAACCGCCATTGGAGAAAATTCGGGATCAACCGCCCGGACGGATAAATTTGGACTCGAATGTTACGGCGCGAAAATAAACGTCACGACGGATGAACGGCAGTTGAGAGCGAAACTGCGGGAATATCTCCCGTTTGTAAAACAGGAAGAGTATTTTGAAAATATATCCGACACCGTTTTTTTTACCGGCAGCCGGGAGGAAGGCGAAAAAGGAATGTATTTTAACGGAGAGCCGGCGATGCACATCGAAGAAATTTCAGATAAATTGTTTGAAGCCGCCGCCGATAAAATTTTGATGATAATGGCGGCGGTTTCGCTCCCTTCGAAAATATATCTTCACGCCGGAGCGGTAGTTTGGAGGGAACTCGGCATTTTAATTCCGGGTACGAGCTGCGCCGGGAAAACGACGCTGGTCAAAGAATTTATCAAAGCCGGAGCGGATTATTATTCCGACGACTGTATAATTTTGGATGAGAGATGCAATATGCTGCCCTTTCCGAGAGCTTTGTCAATCAGAACGGAAAAAGGCAAGGTTTACAGAGACGCGAATTATTTCGGAGCGAAAAACGGCATCGAAAAGAAGAGAGTTGATTTGATATTATTCTCGCAATATCGGGAAAACGCCGTCTGGAAGCCGCGAAAACTGTCGCGCGGCGAGAGCGTTCTGAAATTGATGGACAACTTTTATTACCGGTCTTCCGTGGGAGCCGCGCCGTCGGAAATTTTCGGAACAATGGCGAATCTGACGGAGCGGGCGGCATCATTCGGCGGTGAGCGGGGCGAAGCCAGCCGTCTGACAGACTGGGTTTGGCGGGAATTTTTATCGAGATGAGCGTGCAGGACGATCTTGAATTAGACAGTTTAAAAGGTGCCGGCACCGAAGAAGACGGCGGTCACTGTATGAGCGCGGACGACGAAGAGGCGAAAAATTTTGAAAAACTGAAAATTATTACTTTCCGGGTTTACGAAAAGAGACTCGGAGACATCTGGAAGTATTTTGAGGAAAAAAAGATCGAGCCGATTTTGATAAAAGGCTGGGCGGCGGCTCTGAATTATCCGCATCCGTATTCCCGGCGGCTGGGTGATTTTGATTTGGCGGTAAATCCTTCCGATTATGAAAGAGCCGCAGTATTAAAAAAAGAACTGCATCTGAGCGAAGTGGATTTGCACGACGGTTTGAGAAAGCTCGATAAACTTCAGTGGAACGATTTATTTGATAGTTCGATTTTGGTCGAATGCGGAAAAACCTCTGTGAGAATTCTGCGACCGGAAGATCATTTGAGAGTTTTGTGCGTACACTGGCTGGCGGACGGCGGCAGAGAGAAAGCGAAACTGCTCGATATTTATTACGCCGTCAAAAACCGTCCGCCGGATTTTGATTGGGACGGATGTCTGAAAACGGTCGGGGCAAAGCGTCGAAAATGGGTTATTTATACAATCGGGCTGACACACAGATATTTCGGTCTGGCAGCCGATGATTTGCCGTTCGCCGAGGAGGTCAAAAAAATTCCCGGCTGGTTGATAAATGCCGTCGAAAAGGAATGGAATAATCCGGTTGAATTTAAGTATCTGCAAAGTTGTCTGGGCAGCCGGAAAGATTTCTTCAAACAATTAGGCAGACGATTTCCGCCCAATCCGCTCCAGTCAACTGTAAATATGGAAGGAGATTTTGACGCTTCGACGAGATTTTTTTATCAAATCGGCGATGTTTTCGGGAGATTTATTCCATCGGTCGGACGAGTGTCGAGTTTTTTATATCGGAACAAAATAAAAAATTCGGGCGACATATATGATAAATAACAGGATTACTCTCGCCATAGAAACTGCGCTGCGGGGCGGAAGTCTGTCTTTAATAAAAAATAATACGGAGATTGATTACTGGGCTGGCAACACAAATGTTTCCAGAGCGGATGATATTTTAGAGCAAATTTCCCTGATTTTAAAAAACAATCGAGTGAAAAACCCCGATTTGACGGCAATTTCCACAGGACCGGGGAGCGCGACGGGAATCAGAATAGGATTAGCCACGGCACTCGGATTAAAGAAATCCCTCGACTGCGAAATTGCCGAAGTTTCACTATTTGAAGCGATTGCTTTCGGCGAAAAATTTGATGAGCGGACTCTGGCGGCAATACCGGTCGGCGGAAAACAGATTGCTTGGCACATCTTCAGCGCGGGAAGTTCGTTTGAAAAATATAATATCGCCGATACGAAACAGGATCGCATCGCCGCTTTTTCAAAAGTTGTGGATGAAGAGATATTTTCGAAGATACTTTTGCACACTGAACTGGCTGGTCATTTCAGCGTAAATCATCCGGCAAAAAGCGTTCAAATAAAAATTATGGACGATAAATTCGCAACTTTAATCGGCTTTTGCGCCCAACAGCTTAAACATCAAAAACGCGTCTGATAACGATTTAGACATCCATACTTTGCATCTTTACTTTGCATCTCTGTTATAAAATAAAAAAAAGCTAATCGAAAATACTAATAGAATTTGCAAAAACACTCATAATTTCGTCAAAAATCTGCGCTCTCATTTTTATAAAAAGATAGATATCGAGCAGAAAAGAAAAGCGAAAAAGGGAAGCGAAGAGCGAAAATTGAAATCTATAATACTGGAGTTGATAAAAATTAAGTAACTTGATTCAAGTGAATTTGTAATATAACATCAAAGTTACAGCATTTTGAAACAAATCGGGAGAACTTGAATTTTTGAAAACCGTTTTGGTTTCGAGCTGAGAATCAACAGATAAGGAGATTACAAAATATGGAAACAGCAGCACTCGATGCGGTAAAAGATGAACTTATCAAGGAAAATCAGGCGTTCAAGCACTTGGCGAAACAGCATCACGAATACGAAGAGAGATTGACCGAACTGGCGGAATTAACTTATCCGAGCGACGAGGAGTTATTGGAAGAGGCTACGCTGAAGAAGAAGAAACTTAACGTAAAAGACGAAATGTATTCAATGCTGCAGGAGTATTCCTCGCAGCAGGTCTGAAATTAACCAAAAAGTAAAATGTAAAAAAAATGTAAAAGAGCGGGTTTTTGTCATCAAAATATTCCTTGTTATATTGCTCGTCTGGAACAATCGGAAAATTCGGAAAATGATGCCAAAAATTCGCTTTCTACTCGGTCGGACATTTATTATCCGAATTTGTAAAAGCAAATATCCCGCCGGCGGTCGGAAAAGCGAGCAAATATTTGTCGGAGACGGGACCGTCCGTAAAATAATTATCGCCGTTCAGATATATCTGGTTGATCAATTTTCCGCTGTTCAACTCGATCACAGACGCTTTCGGACTGCCCAAGGTCAACACCAATATAAATTCTTCAACCAGAAAAGGTCTGATAGTCAGTCTGGTATCCAACCTTCTCTTCCATATTTTTCTCCCGCTCTCCGGCGCGATCAAATAGATAAAATTGTCAAAAGACGTGATCAAAAGTCCGGCGGATGTGGGACTTATATTGGAAATTTGCGCGCCAAATCGTAATCTCCAATTGATTTTTTTTGTGTTCAAACCAACTGAAAACAACTCTCCTTTTTTGTCGCCCAAGACCAAATTGTCGTCGTCAGAGAGATACGCCGCAGTCAGATCCGTCTTCGTCTCTCTGTGAGAGACATATTTTCCGGTTTCGATATCCGCCAGTATTATCTTATTTTCGCCCAGTATTACAAAATTTTTACCCTGTCTGTCCGAGTATTTTACGGGCGACCCCAAATTTAGAGAACCTTCACGCAAAATTCTGCCGTCTGATTCATTCAGAACAGACATCCGACCATTCTGACCGATCACATAAATTTTCTCTTTTTCAACAAAAACGGACAGCCCGTCGGTATCCGGGACATCTTTTAAAATTGCCGTCCGCCATTTTGTAATACCGGTGTTTTCGTCTATCGCTCTCAGTATTACCGTAACCCGTATATTTCCGCTCGCGGTGTAGTCCGTCGGCTGTTCGGCTCTGTTTCGCCCGCTGCTCGAAAGTGTTTTCACGCCGACATAAATAGTATCTTTACTTCCGGTATTTACCGGTTCGGAGATGATTTCGCCGCCCAAATCCGTCTCCCAAATTTTTTTTCCCGAATTAAAATCCAGTGCCAGAATTTTTCCGCCCGTCACTGAAAACAGGACGTTCTTTACATTATCAGACGCGATGTTGTTTTTTACGCCGTTTGTTTCGTAAGACCAGCACCGTTTGAAAGGAAGTGCGAGATCAAACGTCGGCGGATCAGCCTGCGCCGACGCGCGTATCGGCAGAACGCCGGCGAACGACAGATTCAAAATTATCACAAATTTTACCGCAAGCCTTCGACGGATATATTTCATCATAAAAAAAGTTTGAAAAATCAATCGCCGGATTTGTTTTTATAGTATGATATTCGAATACAAAAACTACCAGCCGTTACTTAGACGCGATTATTGATGAAGTTGTTCTCATAAAAAGATCGTCTGAAAAGTAATGCTGAAAAATTAACTACTGGAGAAAATCACGCACAATGTCTTTTAATAAAATTACAATCATCGGAAATTTAGGGCGCGACCCGGAACTTCGCTACACGCCGCAGGGCGATGCCGTCTGCGATTTTTCCGTTGCCGTCAACGACCGCAAACGCGACAAAGCGGGCGAGTGGCAGGATGTAACCACCTGGTTTAAAGTTACATTTTGGCGCAAACAAGCCGAAAACGCCTCGAAATATCTGACAAAAGGGCGGCAGGTTTACGTCGAAGGTCGGCTGCAGGTCGAAGAGTGGACGGATCGGGACGGCAAAAACCGCACGACGCTGGTTATTCAAGGCTCCGAACTGCAATTTCTCGGCAGCGAAGAGCGCGGCGATGAATCTTCAAATTCCGCTTCGGATAACAGTTTCGCTCAGGACACCGCCGACTCCGACATCAACTCCGATGTCGCCAATACTCCGTCCGACGACGATATTCCGTTTTAATTACGTTTTAATTCCGTTTTAATTACGTATTGATCTATTGATCTGTTTAGCTGTTTATCTGTTAACGTCGCGCCCGCGGCATATTTCTTTGACTGAAAAATTGAGAGCCGGAGTCGGCGGAGGAAATCCTCCGCCGACTCCGGCTCTCAATCGGGCGAAATCCAGTCGCCCATCTTTCTAAATTTTTTAAATCTCAAATCCAACATTTCCGCCAGCTGCAAATTCTTCAATTCTTTCAAGTTGCGCTGCAAAACTTTTTTCAAATTTTCCGATGTCAAATCGAACGCCTCTTGAACTTCGATGTGCTTTTTGGAATTTTCGTCCAGACTGACCTTCCAATCGGTGTATTCCGGCACGATTTCATCTATCAATCCGAATTTCGAGAGATTTTCGGCGGTCAAACCGAGAACCTCCGCCGCCAGATCAGCCTTGTTGTTATCTTTCCACAAAATTGCCGCGCAGCCTTCCGGCGTGATGACGGAATAGACCGCATTTTCCAGCATCAAAACGCGGTCGCCGATGCCGATTGCCAAAGCTCCGCCCGAACCGCCTTCGCCCAGTATCACGACAATCGTCGGAATCTTGAGATTTACCATCTCCCGCAGGTTGAAAGCGATGGCTTCGGCTTGTCCGCGCTCTTCGGCATCAATTCCCGGATACGCTCCCGGCGTATCTATAAAAGTCAGCAGAGGTCTGCCGAACTTTTCCGCCATTTTCATTATTCTCAGGGCTTTTCGATAGCCTTCGGGTTTCGGCATCCCGAAGTTGCGAAATCTTCTCTGATTTATGTCGCGCCCTTTCTGCTGACCGATGACGGCAACTTCCGCAGCTCCGAGGCGGGCGAAACCGCCGACCATCGCCGCGTCATCCGAATACCGGCGATCTCCGTGTATTTCGACAAAATCGGTAAAAATCGCCGACAGTAAATCTTTCGTGTACGGTCTGTCGGGATGTCTCGCCAACTGTACGCGCTCAAAAGCGTCTCTATTTTTCTTCTCTTTCATATTTATCTATCAACTTTCAGAATTATCCGCGATTAAAAATTTTAGCGGATTGCGGATTGCGGATTACAAAACCCATTTTACCCGACAGCCTTTTTCTTTCAAATCATTTTCCAGACGGCTTGAACCCTGAACGCTCAAAGGCGGAGAATGAAGTTTGAGAGCAACGTCGCGTTCCAGACGGATATTTAAGAACACCTGGCAGGTTCCTTTATTTTTGCTCAAAACGGTGAAAATCTCTTCGAGATATTTTTCATCGAGCCGTTTTGAGGGCAGTTCAATGGACACGGTTTGCGCTTTCTGAGTAACGGCATCGGCGATTTTTTTGGTCTCTTCCAAAATCAAAGTTATTTCCTGTCCGTCAACGGCTTCGACTTTTCCGTTGACGATCAGCAGTTCGTCATCTTTCAGACAGTCGGCGTATCTAGCCGCCGCTTCCGCCCACGCCAGACATTTTACGCCGATTGACTGATCTTCGAGCCGGAAAATACAAAACCTGTTGCCCTTTTTGCTGTGTTTTATCTGCAGAGCCGACACTATGCCGGCGATGGATATTTTGTCTCCCGGCTTTAAGTCTTCGTAGTCGGCGATCTTCAAAATTTTCAGATCGGACAGTATCTGACCGTACTCGTCGAGCGGATGCGTGGATAAATAAAAGCCGACCGACGATTTTTCCAGCTTGGAAAGTTCGGCTTGCGTCCAAGCCGCGACCTCCGGCAGTTCCGCGTGCAGATCGGCGTTCGCAGTCTCGACGACCCCGAACAGATCATCCTGACCTCTGACTTTATCCTGCCACACTCTCTGACCGTGAGACAGGGAACTTTCAATGGCGGCAAAATGTCTCGCCCGCCACTTGTTCGCCGTCAAACCGTCCGGCATCAGCGAATCGAAGGCTCCGGCGGTGATCAAACTTTCCAGTCCGCGCCGGTTGACGGCACCCTGATCGAGCCTCGACGTGAAATCATACAGAGATGAAAACTTTCCGTCCTGACGCGCCTCGGTAATCAACTGTACGCTCGCCGTGCCGATGCCCTTGATGGCACTTAAACCGAACCTGACGGCGTTATCGAGCGGGGTAAAATCGGAATCGCTTTCGTTAATATCGGGCGGCAGCAGTTTCAAGCCGGACGAGCGCAGCTCGGTCGAGTATTTATAAACCTTGGTCGTATCCTGCGATTCGTTCGATAAAACAGCCGCATAAAAATAAGCGGCAAAATGCGCTTTAAGATAAGCAGTCTGGTAAGCCAGATAAGCATACGCGACGCTGTGGCTGCGATTGAATCCGTAATCGGCGAACTGCGCCATCAGATGGAAAACTTCGGCTGCCTTTTCGCGCTTTATATTTCTGGAAACCGCCCCTTCGATAAACTTCTCTTCGTGAACCGCCATCTCTTCGCGCTTCTTTTTGCCCATCGCCCGCCGCATCATATCGGCTTCGCCGAGCGTGTAGCCGGCGAGAACCTGGGCGAGCTGCATAATCTGTTCCTGATAGACGAGAATGCCGTAGGTGTTGCTCAAAATGTCTCTCATCTCCGGCACGATGTACTGTACTTTTTTCTCGCCGCGATGCCGCGCGATAAAATCATCCACCATTCCGCCGTCGAGCGGACCCGGACGATAGAGGGCGTTTAAGGCGGCTAAATCTTCGAGTTCTGTGGGTTTTAAGCGGCGGCAGATCTCCTGCATTCCCGAAGACTCAAACTGGAAGATCGCCTCCGTCTTGCCGTCGCCGAACAGCGCCATCGTCTTTTCATCGGCGAGCGGAACTTTGCTCCAGTCAATCTCGATGCCTTTTTTCCGCTTAATCGAATTTAAGCAGTCGCTTATGATGGTTAAGGTCGTTAAAGCGAGGAAATCCATCTTAAGCATCCCGACCTTTTCGAGATCGCCCATCGTGTATTGACTGGTCAATTCGCCTTTCGCCGACACCGAAACCGGAATCAATTCGTGAAGCGGCTGCGGAGAGATGACCACGCCCGCCGCATGCACCGAAGAGTGGCGCGAACAGCCTTCGAGCCGCTTCGCCAGATCAATCAAATTCTCTATCTTGGGATCGGTTTCGACCGCTTTTCTCAGCTCCGGCACCTGTTCGAGAGCCTTTGAAATGCTGATGTTGCGACCTCTGACCGGCGGCGGCATCAGCTTGCCGATTTTTTCGACCTCACCGTAGGGCAGATTCAGAGCGCGCCCGACATCTTTGATCGCCGCTTTGGAAGCCAGCGTTCCGAAAGTAATTATTTGACAGACCGCTTCGCGCCCGTAAAATTCGGTGACGTGATTGATGACCTCGGCGCGACCGCGCACGCAGAAATCAATGTCTATATCCGGCATCGAAACGCGTTCGGGGTTGAGAAATCTTTCAAACAGCAGGTCGTACTGAAGCGGATCCACATCCGTTATGTCGAGACAGTATGCCACCAGCGATCCCGCCGCCGAACCGCGTCCGGGTCCGACCGGAATGCCTCTCTCCGTCGCGTAGCGCATAAATTCCCAGACGATCAGAAAATAGCCCGGAAATCCCATCTCCCTGATTGTCTTTATTTCTTTGTTTATTCTGTCGTGATAATCGGCGAGCGAGTATTTGAGCGTTCCGTCAGCCAGCATCGAATCCCAAACTTTCCGGCGGCGAACTTCAAATCCTTCCATCACGACTTTTTCAAAGTATTCGTCAACCGCGCGGCAGCCGGAATCTTCCGGGATCGGGAAATCGGGCAGCGTCAGTGCGCTCTCTTTCGGAAAAGAAACCTGACACATATCGGCGATTTTCAGCGTATTCAGAAGGGCTTCGGGAAGTTCGCCGCCGAACACGTCCCACATCTCCGCCGCCGACCGTAGATAGAAGTTCGGGCTTTCGACTTTGGTGTTTTCGCCGACCGTCTTTTGTTCGCCGATTGCCAGCAGTACTTCGTGCGCCCGCGCGTCGTCTCCGGTCAGATAATGCGCGTCGTTGGTGGCGACCAGCGGAATTTCCGTCTTTTTTGAGAGTTCGACGATCTGCCGTCGGATTTTTTCCTCTTCTTTTAGTCCGTGATCCTGAATCTCGATGAAGAAATTTCCCGCGCCGAAAATTTCTTCGAGAAGTTTGGCGTTCCCGGCAGCCTTCGCAAAATTATCCTGCTTCAAAAAATGCCAGAGCGCGCCGTCAAAACCGGCGGACAAACCGATCAAACCGCGGCTTTTTTCAGCCAGCAGTTCCAGATCTATCCGCGGTTTGTGATGCAGCCCTTCGGTGTATGCCTTCGATGCCAGATACGCCAGGTTGTAATATCCTTCCAAATCCTTCGCCAGCAAAATCAGGTTGTAATAAGGTCGCTCGCCGCCCTCCACTCTGGATTCGCGGTCGGCGCGGCTGCCGAACGTGACGAACGCTTCGTAACCGAGTATCGGCTGAATGTCCGCCGCTTTGAGACTGTTGTAAAATGAGATCGCGCCGAACATATTGCCGTAATCCGTGATCGCGCACGCCTGCATTTCCAGTTCTTTCAAACGCCTGGTCAGCGGCTTGAGTTGGATTGCGCTCTGCAAAAGGCTATAATCCGTATGCAGATGTAAATGAACGAAATCTTGCGGTTTGTAATTTGGATTCATACTTGTATTCTCTTTACTGCATCCTGTTATGACAAATCAGTTATATTTTTTTATTATTTGAAGAATGGCTATGAAAAAAGTTTATCTCGAAACATACGGCTGTCAGATGAATGTTTCCGATTCGGAGAGAGTCGCCACCCGGCTCGTCTCCGACGGTTTTGAAATGACTTCCGACGAAACCGCCGCCGATGTCGTTTTGATAAATACCTGTTCGGTCAGAGAGAAGGCTGAACACAAACTTTATACGAGAGTCGGGCAGATTCGCAAATCTCAAACGATACAAAATAACAAAAAACAAATTGTCGGCGTTCTCGGCTGTGTCGCGCAGCTCGAAGGCGAAACTCTCTTTGAAGGCAGAAACGAGATTGATTTCGTTCTGGGAACGAAAGCCGTCGGGCGCATTTCCGAAGCCGTCGAGAATGTTTTTGACGGGCGGAAAAATTATCTCGACGTCGGCGACCGCGGCGACCTCTATGACTGGTCGGTCAGCCGCGCCCAGCAGCATTCGCCGTATATCGCTTTTGTGCCGATTATCGAAGGCTGCAATAAATTCTGCACATACTGTATCGTCCCTTTTTCGCGCGGCAGAGAAAAAAGTCTGCCGGCTTCGGAGATTGTGCGGCAAGTCCTGAATTTGCGCGGTCGCGGTGTCAAAGAGGTTCATCTGATCGGTCAAAACGTCAACAGCTACCGACCGCCGACCGCTGCCGGTCTGGAAAATTTTCGCGGCGCGACTCCTTTTTCGAGATTGCTGCGGGCAGTTGCGGCAACCGGCATAGAACGTATAAAATTTAACACGTCGTTTCCCAGAGATTTTCACGATGACATAGTTGATGCCGTCAATGAACACGAAAACCTGTGCAACTGGGTGCATCTCCCCGTCCAGTCGGGGAGCAACGACGTTTTAAGAGCGATGCGCCGCGGACATACGATTGAAAATTATCTGAAGAGAATTGATAAAATTAAATCTTCTCCCCGCAAAATTTCGCTGACCACCGATGTGATCATCGGTTTTCCGAACGAAACCGAGAAGGATTTTCAAGACACGCTGAAAATGGCGGATTACTGTAAGTTTGACAGCGCGTATATTTTCAAATACTCGCCGAGAGCGGGAACTCCCGCCGGCGAGATGGTTGATAATGTTTCGCCGCAGGATAAAAAGGACAGATTTTTGAGGTTTGAAAATTTGATCAAGTTCAATCAAACCGACATCTTTCAGCAGTATGTCAATAAAACGGTCGAAGTTCTCGTCGAGAAAGTTTCAAATAAAAGCGGAGAGGAAATGTCCGGTCATACGACCTGCCAAAAGGTCGTCAATTTTCGAGGATCACCCGATCTTTTGGGTAAAATTGTCGAGGTGAAAATTTTAGAAGCTAAAATCAATACTTTATACGGAGAGCTGCGCGGTAAATAAATATGTTAGTCGAAGTAAAAATCGGGGCGTTAATAATGGACCCTAATACGAACACTCCAATTGTTGTGTTAAAAGGAATTAACTCGGACACGATTCTGCCCATCTGGGTCGGCGCGTACGAAGCCAATGCCATCGCTCTGGAAATTGAAAAAATCGTTCCCCAACGACCTTTAACCCACGATCTGCTGCGTAATTTTATCGTCGAGACGGGTTTCAAAATTCAGCGGATCATCATTGTGGATTTGCGCGAAAATACTTTTTACGCCTCAATTGAACTGATTGACCAAAAAGGCAGTTTGACCGTCCTCGACGCGCGACCTTCAGATGCCATCGCGCTCGCTCTGCGGATGGATTCGACAATTTTTGTCGAGCAGAAGGTGCTGGACATTTCAGCGTCATCCAAGCAGACTGAAAATGATTTTGAAGATGAAAAAACCGCCGCCGAAGACTGGCCTGATCTGATCGGCTAAAAATCAAATGTAAGTTTTTTTTTCAACGGATTATACACCATAAATTAAAAAAATATTAGAATGATAATTGTCATCGCCAATCAAAAGGGCGGAGTCGGAAAAACGACGACCGCCATCAATCTTTCCGCCGCGTGCGCTCTGCAGGGGAAAAAAGTTTTGCTGATTGATTTGGACCCGCAGGGAAACAGTTCGCTCTCTTTTGTCGAACAGCAAATTATTAACGAGAGTGCTTTTGAACTTTTTACCGAACTGAACCATTCGTGGGATGAATTCATATACGAAACGAAAGTCAAAAACCTCAAAATAGTTCCGTCAAAAATCAATCTCGCCAAACTTGAGGCTAAACTGGTCGGCGATTTTGACGCGATTTTCAGACTGCGCGACCGCATCGAAGAAATCCGTTCGGATTATGATCTCATTTTTATTGATACGCCGCCGACTCTGGGTTTGATCACGGTCAACGCGCTGGTCGCCGCCTCGCACGTTTTGATTCCGATCCAGTCTTCATATTTTGCGTTAGAGGGAACTGACGACCTGTTGGAAACCATCGAAAAAGTCCGTTCGCGCCCGAATCCCGACTTGGATTTGCTCGGCGTGCTGGTTACGCTCTTTGACAAACGGACATCTCTTTCAAAGGATGTCGAGGCGCATATCCGTAAAGTTTTCGGAAAAAAAGCGTTCAAAACGATTATCACGAGAAGCGTCAGGCTGGAGGAGTCGCCCGCTCATAAAGAAACAATTTTTACATTTTCGCCCAAATCTTCCGGGGCGATTGAATATACCAAATTAAGTAAGGAGGTCTTAAAACGTGTCTAAAAGAGGTCTGCCGTCCGGTGTCAAAATGCGTCACGACGCTCATTATGTCGAGGAATTCGCCAAAACGCCGAGCCGTTCCGTCGGCAAAATAATTCCGATCAATCAAATCGAACCGAACCCCGACCAGCCGCGCGTCGAAATCGGAGATTTGACCGAATTAGCCGGTTCGATCAAAGAAAAAGGTGTCCTCGA
Organism: Pyrinomonadaceae bacterium; assembly: GCA_965218105.1. Classification (GTDB taxonomy): domain Bacteria; phylum Acidobacteriota; class Blastocatellia; order Pyrinomonadales; family Pyrinomonadaceae. Next base: position 93,317 of record OZ244585.1, on the reverse strand, counting down.
ACCGCTGCTGGTGAAACCGAACGGCGACGGGACGTGGATGATCATCGCCGGCGAGAGACGCTGGCGGGCTTCCAATCTCGCCGGACTGCGCGAAGTACCGTGTATCGAGCTGGATATTGACGAAAAATCCATCGCCGAAATCGCGCTCATTGAAAATTTACAGCGAAAAGACCTCAGCGTTTGGGAGGAAGCCGACGGTTTAGCCGCTCTGAGCGACCGTTACGGCTACACGCACGAAGAAATTGCCAAAAAAATCGGCAAAAGCCGCTCCACCGTCACCGAATCATTCGCCATCGCCGGACTGCCGGACTCGATTCGTGAAAAGTGCCGTCAAAACGACATCACCGCCAAATCCACTCTGCTCGAAATCGCCCGCCAGTTCGACGAAAAAGCGATGCACGATTTTTTGAGCGATGTAAAAAAGCAGAGTCTCAATCGTGAAAATGTCCGGCAGAGCGCGCGGCACAACAAAACCCGCCAAGAAAAAAGTTCAGCGGTCAATAATTTTGGTTCCGCTCCCGCCGGAGACAAGACAAATGTTGACGGTAATTTTTACAGATATAATTCCGCCGCCGACTCTTTCGAGCTGACTATTAATTTTAAGAGCGCGGAGAATTTTGAAAAAAGGGATGTCCTCAAAGCCTTAAAAGAAGCCTTCGATTCGATCAAAGCCGGTCAATGATATTCACAACAATCGCATTTATATAACATAATCTTTATTATCGGACGCAAGATGTGTTTTTTAATTTGTGCGACTTTTGACACGTTCTTTATAAAAAGATACTATTTCCCTTTTGTTATCTTTCCCTGAGATTTTTATTTTTGACGTATATCAAGGAGTTACAAACATTTTGAGTAACACAAATTATTTATTCACTTCGGAATCAGTTACCGAAGGACACCCGGATAAAATCGCCGATCAAATTTCGGATGCGATTTTGGACGCGATTTTAGAACAGGACCCGACCGCCAGAGTCGCCTGTGAAACATTGGTAACCACCGGTTTGGCGGTGGTCGCCGGTGAAATAACCACCAAAGCCGAGGTCAACTATCAGCAAATCGTCCGCGACACCATCAATGATATTGGTTATAACGACGCGCTCTACGGCTATGATTGTAATACCTGTTCGGTCTTAAACGCGCTCGGCACGCAGTCGCCGGACATCGCGCAGGGCGTTGATACGGGCGGCGCGGGCGATCAGGGTTTAATGTTCGGCTTCGCCTGTAATGAAACGCCGGAGTTGATGCCGCTGCCGATTCAGCTCGCCCATAATCTGACCCGAAAACTTTCCGAAGCGCGGCGCAGCGGCGAACTTCCCTATCTGCGTCCCGACGGCAAATCGCAAGTTACCGTCGAATACCGCGACGGCAAACCGTTTCGAGTTGATGCCGTCGTCATCTCGTCCCAGCACTCCGACGATGTGACGACCGAGCAGCTGCGCGAAGACATTTTAGAAAAGGTTATCAAAGCCACCGTTTCGTCCGATCTGCTGGATGAAAACACCAAATATCACATCAATCCGACGGGTCGTTTCGTCGTCGGCGGTCCGATGGGCGATGCCGGCGTTACCGGGCGCAAAATTATCGTTGACACGTACGGCGGCTACGCGCCGCACGGCGGCGGCGCGTTTTCGGGCAAAGACCCGACGAAAGTTGACCGTTCAGCCGCTTATATGGCGCGCTACATCGCCAAAAACATCGTCGCGGCGGGACTCGCCGACAAATGCACCGTCCAATTGGCGTACGCCATCGGCGTTGCCGAACCGGTTTCGGTTCGCGTGGACACGCACGGGACGGGCAGATTCGACGAAGATGTACTTGCCGAAACCGTCCGCAAAAATTTTGAACTGACCCCGAAAGGCATTATCGAAACGCTCGATCTGCGCCGTCCGATTTTCAAAGCGACCGCCAAATTCGGACATTTCGGACGCACCAACGACGAATTTACGTGGGAAAAAACCGACAAAGCCGACGTTTTGTTGGGTGCGATGACTGCCGCTGCCGGCGGCGGCAGCTAGCTTTGTCTATTTAACGGCTGATGGTTTCGGTTGGATAAAAAGTTCAACCTGACCATTCGCCTTTTTTTACTTTCAAATCAAATATTTTCAAAAAAATATAAAATAATATGGCTAAAGAAGGAATTTCAATGGAATACGACATAAAAGACATTAACCTTGCAGCGCAGGGTAAACAAAGAATCGAGTGGGCTGACCGCGAAATGCCCGTTCTGCGTCTGATCCGCGAGCGTTTTGAAGAGGAAAAACCGCTCGCAGGCGTGAAGATTGTGGCTTGCGCCCACATCACGACGGAAACCGCCAATCTCGCCCGAACGCTTCAGGCGGGCGGCGCGGAAGCTATCTTAATCGCGTCAAATCCGCTTTCGACGCAGGACGACGTTGCCGCCTCACTGGTTGCCGATTGGGGCATTCCGGTTTTTGCGATCAAGGGCGAATCCACCGAAACATATATGCGCCACGTGCGGATGGCTCTGGATTCAAACCCGCAGATAATTATTGATGACGGTTCTGATGTCGTGGCGACGATGCTCAAAGAAAAGAAAGAGTTAGCCGAATCCATCATCGGAACGACCGAAGAGACGACGACCGGCATCGTGCGCTTAAAAGCGATGGAAAAAGCCGGTGTGATGACTTTCCCCTCGATGGCGGTCAATGACGCTCAGACCAAACATTTCTTTGACAACCGCTACGGAACCGGACAATCAACTCTGGACGGAATCATTCGCGCGACCAATATTCTGCTCGCCGGCAAAAATTTCGTCGTCGTCGGTTACGGCTGGTGCGGAAAAGGCGTGGCGATGCGCGCGCGCGGAATGGGCGCGAACGTGATCGTCACGGAAATTGATCCGGTCAAGGCAATCGAAGCCGTGATGGACGGCTTCCGCGTTTTGCCGATCAAAGAAGCCGCTCAGGTTGGGGATTTCTTTGTAACCGTCACTGGCAACCGCCACGTGATTGACAAAGAACATTTTGAAGTGATGAAAGACGGCGCGATTGTCGCCAACAGCGGACACTTCGACTTGGAATTAAATCTCGAAGCGTTGCGCGAAATGTCTTCCGAAGTCGCCGCCCGCCGCCCGTTTGTCGAAGAATATATCGGCACAAACGGCAAAAGCGTGATTGTTCTCGGCGAAGGTCGGCTGATAAATTTAGCCGCCGCCGAAGGTCATCCGGCGAGCGTGATGGATATGTCCTTTGCCAATCAGGCACTTTCGACCGAATATCTGGTCAAAAATCAGGGCGAACTCGAACATAAAGTTCACGTGTTGCCCGAAGAAGTTGATCAGGAAATCGCCGGTTTGAAACTTCGCGCCCTCGGCATTTCAATAGACACTCTAACGCCGGAAATGATCGAATATATGTCGAGTTGGGAAACCGGAACATAATTAGAGGCTGTTTGAAAACTCTTATTTTTTATTTTTTAAACTTTTTAAACCACGAAAGTACACGAAAATACACGAATAATTTAATAATCACACAAATTTTCGTGTTGATTTGTGTTGAGCGCGTGGTTAAATTTCTTAAATTTTCGAGTTTTCAAACAGCTTCTTAGGAATTAAAAACTCGAATTTATCAATTTGCTGACGCGCGTCAATCGGAAATGAAACTTTTCTCGATTGACGCGCGTTTTTGTCTTTCCTTTTCTTATACTTCCCTTTTGTTTTAATTTTTTTTGAGATATTTATAAAGAAATATAGTAGAAATTTTCAGTTTGGAGAAACCGCGCGAATTTGACCGATTCAGAGCGCAGACGGCGTTGAACAGACTTTCACCGACCAAAAATAGCGTTTGTTGAATCGCTTCTAAAAGTAAAAAATTTTTATATTTTAAAAGTGAGGAGGGTGGGACAAATCGTTATTCTGTTGAAAAGTTATCAAAACGAAACTGATTTTTATGTTTCGGGTTAAAAAAGTGAGTGAGGAAAGTAAGGGTAAATTGTTACCGACAATTTATACTATGCTATTGCCGTGCCACAAAAAAAATACTGAAAATTTCCCCGCTCAGCAAGTCAAATAGGCTGATTTTCCCGCTTATTCGTGTATTTCCAATAATTCTTCAAAAATCTGAGTCAGACTGTGATCTATCATTTTTGATAGTTTTACAATCAAAATGATATGCTCTAGTCTGCAAAAAATTCTCAAAAGGAAAAAAATTATTTTGATGAAACCGCGCCTGATAATTTTAGACGGCACTCTGGAGCCGGAGATGATTTCCCTCGAAGATATTGAAACTTTCACCATCGGGCGGGCGGTGAAAAATCATCTGGCGATTCCCGACTACGGTTCGTCGCGCGAACACGCGGTGATTCGAGCGACGGCGGAAGGTTATACGGTCGAAGACCTCGACAGCCGCAACGGAACTTTTGTCAACAATTCCCCCGTACAAACGCTGCTTCTCAAACACGGCGACCGCATTCGCGTCGGACGGACCGGCATTTTGTTTTTAACCGAAGAAGAATTTCGGGAGACGCTTTTCTCCGGCGAAATTGAATTTGACGACGATGTTCATTTGACTCAGACGGACGTTAAAATACCGTCTGAACAGGGCGCGGCTGATTTATCAGCCGATTTGAGAGTCCTGACCAAAATCGGCAGAGCGTTGGAAGAAATTGACACTTCCGAAAAACTTCAGCAAAAATTTTTAGAAATAATTCTCGAACTGATTCCCGCCGAACGCGGCGCGATTATTTTGCTCAACGACGATTTTATTTCGCCGAATTCAGTTTGCGTTCTAAATAAAATTAAACGCGACGCTGAACCGATGCACGTCAGCCGCAGCGTTACCAATCGGGTTTTGAATGACAAAACCGCCGTTTTGAAAAACAATATCGCACGGAATGACTCGGAAACAGCCGAAAGTTTGATCACTTCCGGCGTTAATTCGGTGTTGTGCGTGCCGCTTTTGCTGGGCGATGTCAGCGGATTGATTTATCTGGATTCGGGCGACGTGCTTTTTGAGTTTGAAGACAGACATCTGCGGCAAATGACGGCGATTGCCAATTTGACGGTCGCGGCTTTGAAAAACGCGCGCCATCTCGAATATCTCAAATATGAAAATGAATCGCTGCAAAATTGGGCGCACATCGAAACGAATATGATCGGTGAAAGCGATCCGATGAAAAATTTGGCGCAGCTCGTCGCCAAGGTTTCGCCGACCGATTCGACGGTTTTAATTTGCGGCGAAAGCGGCACCGGCAAAGAACTCGTCGCGCGGGCGATTCACAAAAACAGCCTGCGCCGGAATAAATCTTTCGTCGCGCTGAATTGCGCTGTTTTAAATGAGAATTTTTTAGACAGCGATTTATTCGGACACGAAAAAGGCGCGTTTACCGGCGCGGCGGCGCAGCGCAGAGGGAAAATTGAAACAGCCGAGGGCGGAACGCTCTTTTTAGACGAAATCGGCGAACTTGCGCCTTCGCTTCAAGCAAAACTTTTACGGGTGATACAGGAACGCGAATTTGAGAGAATCGGCGGCGGCAAACCGATCAAGGCGAATATTCGCCTGATTGCGGCGACCAATCGGAAGCTGGCGGAAGAGGTGAAAAGCGGAAATTTTCGGGAAGATTTATTTTTTCGGCTGAACGTCGTACAGATTGAAGTTCCGCCGCTGCGAAACCGCAAGTCCGATATTGCGCTGCTGGCGCGCCATTTTACGCGCAAATACAGCGAAATCTGCAAGCGAAAGGTTGACGGAATCTCGCCGAAAGCTCAACAGGCTTTGGTGAACCACGTTTGGCGCGGCAATGTTCGGGAATTGGAAAATACCATCGAAAGGGCGATTGTTTTAGGTTCAGCCGAAACCATTCAATCGGAAGATTTGCCGTCTGAAATTTTTAATGATTTCACTGACGGAGATGCCGCTTCGTCTGATCTGAACCGGCAACTCAAACTCGCCAAACGCCGAATCATTCTCAATGCCTTAAAAGAAGCCGGCGGAAATTACTCCGAAGCGGCGCGGCGGCTTTCGATCCATCCGAACAATCTCCACCGCCTGATTCGTGAACTTGAAATAAAAGAAGAAGCCAAGAGACGGTAAGCGGTTTTACGTTCTGATTTTGGACATCAAATACGCGCCGAGTATGGAAAATAATATCACGGGACTCCAGACGGCGATTGCCGGACTAACCAAGCCATTTAAGCCGAACTGCTCGAAAGTGCTTGTCAAACCCATAAACAAAAGCCAGATCGCCACCGCATAGCCGATGGTCATAACTTTTCCTTGGCGGCTCAGGGACAACGCGAAAGGAGCGGTGAAAAGCGTAATGACGAGAGGCAGAAACGGCGTTGTTGATTTTTTTTCCAGAGCGACTTCGTAGATTCTCTGTTCGGTTTCCGATTCGGAATTTTTGATCTGTTCCTTCGTCGCTTTCATCGAAAGATGGCTCGGTTTTTCGTTCAGATTATTGAACGGATTTGAGTTTTCCTGCAATTCTATACTTGAAAATCGTTCGACGTTCGCTTTTCCTTCCGTCCAAATAATTTTTTCCGTATCCGCCAGTAATTTTATGTTGTCTTTCTCCCAGATCGCCTGCGGAGTTTTGTAAATTGCCTGAAGTTTGGAATCATTATCGGCAAACTCGTAAACCGTCAGATTTTTGACCTTTTGCGGCTCTCCCGTTTTACTCTCTTCGAGTTCAAAGGAGTAAATTCTTTGATCGTTCGCCACCCAGTTTGTGCCGGTTTTATTTGCCGGAACGCCGCGGCTGCGAATTTGACCGCGCAGTCGGTCTTGAATCTGATTCGCCTGCGGCATAATCCATTCCTGTATTCCCCAATTCATCGCGCCGATCAAAAACATCAAAATAAAACACGGCATCAAAAGCCGGTAGACGCTCTGTCCGGCAGCCGTCCACGTCACAATTTCGTTTTGTCTGGATTTGATAATGTAGGTCGCCAGCGTCGCAATCATCAACGCCGACGGCGCGAGTTGGATATATATGAACGGAATCAGATAAAAAAGATAGGTCAGTAAAAGTATCACGCCGTTATTGATTTCCCCGGCAAATTTCCAGAGTTCAAACGCCGTAAAAATCATATAAATCGTCGTCAAAAATCCGAACGTCAGCAGAAAATACTTTAAAAGATTGAGGACAATATCCAAATCCAAAATCCCGGTCGTCAAATCAATGGAGAAATTTCGCGCTGAAATTTTTTTCAGATTTGACGGAAAACTGATTTTATAAAGTTTTCCAAAACCGCCGACGGATTTTTTTAATAAAAACCGGTTTGACAGAAAAAACCAGACGATAAAAAACCCGCCAACGACCAGCGGCATCAGACCGGCGGACGACACGCTGATTTGACTCGTTCTGGCGAGCTGCTCGCCTAAAAGCGTCAGCAGATAATAGATGACCAGGCTGACGAGTGCCAGAAAAATTCCGAAGCCTCTGCCGCCGCGATTGAAGCGCAGCACCAATGCCGTTCCCAAGAGCGAGAAAATCAGCGGCGTGACCGAAAGAATTATTCTTCTCTGCCAGAGTATCTGCGCCTCGATGCGCTCTTTGCCGTCTTTTGAATTTGCCAGTTGAGCGAGTTCATTTAGACCCAATTCTTCGGGCGTACCTTCGCTCGAAGTCAGTTTTTCAATTAATTCGCTTCGTTTCGTATTGATTGCGAAGCGAATTTGCCCGACATTTTCAAAGACAAATTTCTCCGGCTTGTTCGTCGCCGAAAATGAATTGACGACGGCGTTGTCCAAAACCAGTTCCGATTTGTTTTCATTAGTATCAATTCGCCCGCTTTTGGACGTTATCAGACGCACTAAGTTGTTATTTTTATCTTCGTTGTAAATAAAAATGTTTTTCCACGTTCCTTTTTCAATATCTCCGTCTTTGACATAAATCGTGTAGCCGTTTATTTCCGAATTAAAAACGCCGGGTTCAATCGGCGATTCCAGTTTATAGAGGGCGGTTTGGAGGGCGACTTGACGGACGATTCGCGCGGCAAAAGGAACGCCGTTGAGATTTATAAAAAACGCGAAAAATGACAGCAGGATGCCCAAGATGACTATCGGAAAAGTGATCCGAATATTTCCGACACCGGCGGCGCGGATCGAGATCAACTCGCTGTCGCCCTGCATTTTCGAAAGTCCGATGATTACGCCGACCAGCACCGCCATCGGGCAGGTGAAAGCGATGACGTTCGGCACGAGCGCGAACGTCAGTTGCCAGACTAAACCTTTCGGGATGTTGACGCTGAAAAAAATGTCGGAAAACCGGCTGGCTTGCTGTACGAAGAGAATAACGCTCAACAACAGCCACGAAAATATAAAATAAGGCAGAATTGACCGGATGATATAGCCTGAAATTAACCAACTGAAATGCTTCATTTAACACTACAACTTTGCCGCCAGAATTTTTTCGCCGACAGTTTCTTTTCCTAAAATATGCGATATTATTCTTCTCAAAATTATGGAAACCTCCCTCACCTCTTCCGCATAATTATTCGCAAATTCGGTAAATTTTGCCGGCGAAAATCTCTGCGCGTTCATAAAAATCTGCCTCTGCCGCGCTGAAATAGTCCAATTATTCGGGCTTTTTTGACAGTTTTGACAATAGAGATGAAAATTTATCTGGAGCCGCGCATTTTCGCCGTCGGTGAACTGTCTTTGGCAGCCGTCGCAGTTGTTCCAATTCGGCAAATATCCGCCCAATCTCAAAATCCAGAGTTCAAAATAAACCGCGATACTTTCAAGACTTGAGGGATTTTCAGCGGCGGTTTCCAGACACACTTTCGTCATTCGATAAAGTTTTTCATTCGGGTCGTGCGGCGGGGCGAATTCCACCAAAAGATCAACCAGATATGAAAATTTTTGCAGAAACCGCGGTTCACTGGCGTTGTCAAAAAACGATTTGAGTAAATCTATCTGTCTGATTGAGACGAGTTCGCGTTCTTCTTTTTGAAAATACTGAATTTGAACGATGGAAAACGGCTCAAGACTGCCGCCGAATTTACTTTTGAGACGCTTCGCGCCTTTGGCGACACCGCGCACGAGTCCTTCGCTGTGCGTCAGCAAAACGATTATTTTGTCGGCTTCCGCCAAACTGTAGCTTTTTAGAATTAACCCTTCCGTTTCGATCAAACCCATTTTCGATTACCAAGGCAGAAAATAAAATATCCACGCCAAAACCAAACTGATGACGACAAATTGAGCGAATATCTTAGAACCGTAAATCACTTTTTCTTTGGATGTGCCGGAGGAGAACGCGCCGAAAGCCGCCGCCACAAAAAATGCGAAACCGATTAAATATAAAAAATGAATCATCTTTTTCTCCCCAAATTTATATCAACGGCATCCATTATCGCCATATAATTCAGCAATCCGGCAATCTCCAAAAATCTTCCGCCGTATTCAAAAGTCGCCCAAGCCGCGACATTCGGCGGCGGACTTGCGGAGAGAAAAAAACTTATCAGCGCGCCCAGACCGTTTCCGAGCCGCGCGAAAATATTCAGCAAATAAAGCAACGCCCCGTCTTTGAAACCGAAACCGGGATAATACGCGCCGCCGCTGATGACGGCGATGATAAACATCGTCCAAATGACCGCGCCGATAATGATGCCGCGCGCTATTTTTCCCTGAATTAAATGCCCGAGACCGGGAACTAACCACGAAATTATTCCGATAAGATACGGATTGTCCATTTTTTATGCCTCGATTTTTCTAATTTCTAACTTTAACAGTCGGCTTAACGACTGTTAAAGTTAGTTTCATAAATATCTTGTAAACTGTTACTTCCAATAGAGATATTTTCCCCCGGAATTAACTTTAAATCTAATACAACAAGTATTTTTCCCGGTCTTCGCAAAATTTTCTAACATCTTCCCGCCAGGACGATTTGATTGCCGAAATGTCGCTCCCCCGCTCAAAAAATTCTCTGATTTTTGTCGTTCCGGCAATCACATCGAATGGATTGCGGTCAAAAACATACTCGTACGGCGGAGATTTCCACTCGAATTTATTCGGATAAAGATCAAAAACGGTCTTTATCATCGCCAATCCGGTGATGACGGGTTCAAATAATTCTCTGTCGGTGATATGTAGAAAAACTCCCCCGCAATTTTGATCGGCGAATTTTTGAAATGTCGGTAAGAAGTTTATCGGTCTGAAGATAACGCCCGGAAGTTCAAGTGATGCGAGAACGTCCGCAAATTCCAAAGCATCAATGTAACCTGCGCCGACAATCTCGAAAGGTTTGGTTGTTCCGCGTCCTTCCGACACTTTTGTCCCTTCGAAATAGACGGTCGCCGGAAAAACGACGGCTGTGTCAACTGTCGGCATATTCGGCGACGGCATCACCCACGGCGCGTCGGTTTCGTCGTAGAAGTCTTTCCTGCTCCAGTTGTCCATTGTGATAACTTCAAGATCGCAGTGAAGTTCAAAGTTCACATTAAATAATTGTGCGAGTTCTCCGACCGTCATTCCGTGCCGCATCGGGATCGGATACATTCCGACAAAAGATTCGTGTCCGGGTTCGAGTAAATTTCCCTCGACATCAACGCCGTTTATCGGATTCGGACGATCCAGCACGAACATTTTTTTGCCGTATTTGGCACACGCCCGCATACAGTTTGCCATCGTGTAAATAAATGTATAGACGCGGCAGCCAACATCTTGTAAATCAAAGACTAACGCGTCCAAACCTGAGAGCATTTCTTCGGTCGGTTCGCGCGTTTCACTGTACAGAGAATAGATGGGAATTTCGGTGCGGCTGTCTATAATGTGCGATGTTTCGATCATATTATCCTGCACATCGCCGCGAATTCCGTGCTGTGGTCCGAATAGAGTCGTCAAATTGATATTTTTATTTTCAAAAAACAAATCAGCCGCGTGCTGAAATTGATGGTTGACGGATGCCGGATGACAGATTAATCCGACGCGCAGACCTTTTAACAGATTTACCCTTTCGTCTAAAACCTTTTCCAGCCCTAATTTGACAACTTTTCGCTGACATTTTTCCATAAGTTAATTTAATCTTTTTCCTGAGCATATTTCGCACAGGCGGCGACAAAAGTTTCAAATATTCTCCCGGAAAGATTATTGGTTTTCCAGGAGAGTTCCGGGTGCCACTGAACGCCCAAATTAAATCTGTCTTCGCGCGTATCTTCGATGCACTCGATCACCTCATCTTTTGCCCACGCCGTCGCCCTTAAATTTTTCCCCGTATTTTTTACAGCCTGGTGGTGCGAAGAATTTACTATAATATTGCCACCTGTTTTTTGATTCGTTATCAGACGCTCAATAAAACTATCGGCGGCAATTTTAATGCTGTGCGAATCTCTGCCGGGTAAAGTTCCCTGTTCGTGTTTCAGGCAGTTTGGAATTTGACTTTCGATGTCCTGAAAAAGAGACCCGCCGCGAAAAACATTCATTATCTGCATTCCGAAGCAAATCGCTAAAACCGGCATCTGCAATTTTTCGGCTTCCGCCAAAACCAGCAGATCGGTTTCGTCTTTCTCAGGAACTACGCCGCCGAGTTTCGGGTGCGGTTCTTCGCCGTAACGAAGCGGGTCAACGTCCGAATCGCATCCGGGCAGTAAAACGCCGTCTAATTTCCGCATCGCCTGCGTAATATATTCTTTTTCGGGAATCAGCGGAATGTGATATGGAATCGCGCCGAACGCTTCCAGTGCTTCGCAGTAATCGCGTCCGAGATAAAAACGCCGCGTTTTAATTTCCAAACGCATTGTCAATCCGATTTTCGGTCTTTCTTTCATAAACTTTACAATGTTCAAACAATTTGTCGCCGTCTGTCAATTTGAGCATTTCAATTTAAAGATTTATCATTAAGGTTTTTATGAAACACGAAAATATGAAAATACGTTCGACAACCGTTCTGCTGGTGCGGAAAGACGATCAAATGGCGATGGCTGGCGACGGTCAGGTGACGCTCGGCGAAACGGTTATCAAAGGAAATGCCCGCAAAGTGCGGCGAATTTATAACGATCAGGTGGTCGTCGGTTTTGCCGGCGCGACCGCCGACGCTTTTTCGCTTTTATCGAAATTTGAGGCGAAACTCGAACAATATCAGGGACAGCTTGAACGCGCGGCGATTGAATTGAGCAAAGAGTGGCGAACGGACAAATATCTGCGCCACTTGGAAGCCCTTCTGATTGTCGCCGACAAAACCGACGCTTTTTTGATTTCGGGTAAAGGCGATGTTATTTCTTCCGACGAAGGTCTTCTTTCGGTCGGTTCGGGAAGTATGTACGCGCTGGCTTCGGCGCGGGCGTTGATGAAGCATACGGAACTTTCCGCCGTCGAAATCGCGCGCGAATCGCTGAAAATCGCCGGTGAAATCTGCATCTATACCAATTCCGATATAATTATCGAAGAAATTTAATAAAATAATACATATAAAACAATGCCTATCTATTTGAGTGGCGAGATAAAGGAAACTGTGCCAAAACTAAAATTAGACGACTTAACGCCGCGCCAAATCGTCGCGGAACTGGATAAATATGTGGTCGGTCAGGCGAACGCCAAACGCGCCGTCGCCGTCGCGCTCCGCAATCGCGTGCGCCGCCAAAAACTGCCGCCGGAAATCGCGCGGGACGTGCTGCCGAAAAATATTCTGATGATCGGTTCGACCGGAGTCGGAAAAACCGAAATCGCGCGGCGTTTAGCGCGGCTCGCCAACTCGCCGTTTATAAAAATCGAAGCCTCGAAATTTACCGAAGTCGGCTACGTCGGGCGCGATGTCGAAAGTATGATCCGCGAGTTGACCGATGTGGCGGTTGATATGACGAAACAGGCTGCTTATGAAGAAATTCTCGAAAGAGCCGAGCAGAACGTCGAGGAAAAAATTCTCGACATTCTGCTTCCGACTTCAAATAATTACAGTTTTGAAAACGATAATTCGCTGGATTTGGCGGAAAAATCGCAGCCGAACCGGACGCGCGAAAAACTCCGCGAACAATTACGCAGCGGCGAACTCGATGATCGTTTGATTGAAATTGAAACGCAGGATCGTTCAAACGCGATGATTGATTTTGTCGGCGGTCAGGGAATGGAAGAAATGGGCGTGAATCTGCGCGATATGATGGGAAATCTGTTTCCGGCAAAAACCGTCCGCCGCAAAATAAAAATCGCCGATGCGAAAACTTATATGCTCCGCGACGAACAAGAAAATCTGATTGATATGGAACAGATCACGCGAACGGCGATTGATTCGCTGGAAAATTCGGGAATCATTTTTCTCGACGAAATGGATAAAATCGCCGGACGCGAATCCGGTTCGGGCAGCCCGGACGTGTCGCGGGAAGGCGTTCAGCGCGACCTTCTGCCGATTGTCGAAGGCACGACCGTCAACACGCGATACGGAATGGTCAACACCGAACATATTCTGTTCATCGCCGCCGGCGCGTTTCACGTTTCAAAGCCTTCGGATTTGATTCCCGAAATGCAGGGACGTTTTCCGATTCGCGTCGAACTTGAGTCCTTAACATTAGACGACTTTAAGCGCATCCTTATACAGCCTAAGAATTCGCTTATTAAGCAGTATCAAGCACTGCTTAAGACCGAAGAAATTGATCTCCAATTTACCGAAGACGCGATTACGACGCTCGCCGAAATGACCGTCAACATCAACAAAACCACCGAAGACATCGGGGCGCGAAGGCTTCACACGCTTTTAGAAAAGCTGTTGGAAGAGATAAGTTTTCTCGGCGGCGAACTCGAAGAAAAGAATCAGACTCTGGATGCCGATTATGTCAAAGACAAACTCGAAGAACTTGTTAAAGATCAAAACCTCAGACAATACGTTTTGTAAATTAAACACCAATTAAACAGAATGCTTAAACAAATCGGATTAAACAAAAAAGCAAGCGGTAAAGCGACATTAGCATTTATAGTGCTTGCTTTTTTTGGTTGTTTAAGTTGCGGAAAACGTAGTCCGCCGCTTCCGCCGATTGAGAGAGTTTCGCAGCGGGTCGAAATTTCCGGCTTTCAGCGCGGCAATAAAGTCAATCTGACCTGGACGATGCCCGCCCGGAACGCTCCCGACGGCAGCGTCTTAAATATTGACCGCGCCGATATTTATCGTTTAGCCGAACCTTTAACTTCGACACTAACTCTGTCGGAAGAAGAATTTGCTTCGCGCAGCACTTTGATCGCCTCTGTGCCGATCACCGATGATGATTTCGGTTTGAAAAAATTAAATTTTACCGACACCCTCGAATTTGCCGGACAATCTGTCAGGCTTAGGTACGCGGTTCGATTCGTCAATTCTTCGGGTCAGAAAGCGTCTTTTTCAAATTTTTTGCTGATTGAACCGGCGGCGAGAATTGCCGAAGCTCCGACTTCTCTCTCTGGCGAAGTTACGGAAAATTCGGTGGTTTTGGACTGGAATGCGCCCGCCGCTAATGTTGACGGGTCAAAACCCGCAAATGTTCTCGGCTATAATGTTTATCGTTCGACATCGAAAAATGAAACAGCGACAATTTTGAACAAAACGCCGATCAACCAAACAAAATTTGACGATCAAACTTTTGAATTCGGCGCAGAGTATTTTTATTTCGCGCGAACCGTTTCGTTGGGAAGCAGCGGCGAACCGGTCGAAAGTCTGGAATCGAACGTCGTCAAGATTTCGGCTGGAGACGTTTTTCCGCCAAGCGCGCCGGACGCGATAACTATCGCCGCCGCGCCTAATAATTTATCAATCTTCTTCGCTGCAAACCCCGAAAAAGACATCGCCGGCTACAGAATCTATCGTTCGACAGATAAAAATCTGCCGCTGAACGAATGGCAAAACTTAACGCCCGAACTTTTGACGACCAACACTTTTCAGGATAAACAAGTCGAATCCGGTAAAACTTATTATTATTATCTAACCGCCGAAGATAAAGCGGGAAACGTCAGCACACCTTCGGAAATCGTTTCTGAAACCGCTCCGTAGATTTTATGAAAAATAGTAATTGTTTAGCTTGAAAAAAAATTAGCCACGAATAACACAAATAACACGAATTTATTAGATTAGAGAGATCAAATTGAAAAATTTATTCGTTGAATTAAAAAAAAATTCGTGTTATTCGTGTTATTCGTGGCAAAATCTCTTTTCAGGCTGAACAGTCAAAAAATATATGAAACTATGCCGATTTTTACACGATGACGAATTAAAATATGGTGTCGTCCAAGGCGATTCGATTTTTCCTTTGCCGGAAGACAAAATTCAGGATAATTCTGTTGATAATCTGAAACTTTCAGACGCTTTGAATAAATCTGAAATAAAATTTTTGCCGCCCGTCACGCCCTCGAAAATCGTCTGCGTCGGACGAAATTACGCCGAACACGCCGCCGAACTTGGGAATAAAATTCCCGAAGAACCGCTTCTTTTTTTAAAAGCTCCGTCCTCAATAATTACGGAAGGCGAATCAATTGTTATCCCGGAGCAGTCAAATCAGGTTGAACACGAAGGCGAACTTGCTGTCGTTATCGGACGCGCCTGCAAAAATCTTTCCGAAAATGATGATCCTTTAACTTACGTATTCGGTTACACCTGTCTTAACGACGTAACCGCCAGAGATTTGCAGCGCAGAGACGTACAGTTCACGCGAGCAAAATCTTTTGATACCTTTTGTCCAATCGGTTCTTTTATAGAAACCGAAGCGGATATTTCCAATGTTCGCGTATTAACCAAAGTAAATGACGTAATTAAACAGGACGGCAGAACATCACAGATGGTTTTCCCCGTTCCTTTTTTGATCAGATATATTTCAAAACAGATGACGTTGAATGCCGGAGACATTATCGCCACCGGAACTCCCTCAGGAGTTTCAAAGCTAAGTGACGGCGATGTCGTAACGGTGGAAATCGAGGGAATCGGATCATTGGAAAATCTCGTAAAAGATTCGACCGATTAATAAGTCATTCATATTTTAATGTTTAGTTTTCGATTTATGCGCCAAAATTTTCCACGAAAACCCGATTTGAAGTTTTTAATATTCAATGACCAATAATGCTTTACACTGATTGTATGATTGATTAAAAGCGGAAGTAAATAATTTTTAGAATGGAGAGTAGTTTCGGGCGTGAGATAATTAACGCTTTTTTTGTTTTTATTTGAAAACAATTAGCTTGCTAATTATTTTTGATAAGGAAGCTAATAATTAGTTTGCTATTAAATTTTAATTAGCATACTATTGATTTATGATTGAATTTGAAAATACGCTAACCTATTTATTAACACCGGTTTCCAATGCTTATTGGTCAATTTTGGAAAATGCAATGAAAGAAATAAATCTGCACAGCGGACAGGTTTTTGTTTTGCTTTCTCTTTACAAACAGGACGGGCAAAGCCAGATTGAGCTTTCAAATAATTTGAATTTAGCTCCGCCGACTGTTAATAAAATGGTTAAAAATTTAGCTGAAAGTGATTTTATAATTACCAGAAGCGATGCTGAAGACGGTAGAATTATGAGAACTTTTTTGACGAAAAAAGGTTTCAATGCAAAAAGTTCGATTGAAGAACAGTGGCTGAAAATTGAAAATCGATTTTTTTTAGATTTTACCGAAACCGAAAAATTGATTTTGTTTCAACTTTTCGATAAGTTGGGGAAAAATTTGATTGGCGAAAATGACGGCGAAATGAAATGATAGATCAAAATAAAATTGTTACTATAAATTCAAGAAAATTTGACGGGAAAATCCATCGAAGTTGGAAAGCCGAATTTATCGGGCGGAAAGATTCCCTTCTGACTTTTGTCGGTGAATTTGAAAGTGAAGTAAAACATTCACATCTTGGCGTTATCAGACGCGGAACGATGAGTCACGAATTTTATTGGCTTGAACGCTGGTACAATATTTTTCGCTTTCACGAACCGAACGGCGATTTGAGAAATTTTTACTGCAATATAAATATGCCGCCGACTTTTGAAAAAGGCATTTTGGATTATGTTGACTTGGATATTGATGTTTTGGTCTGGAAGGATTATTCTTTTGAGATTTTGGACTTGGATGAGTTTGAAGAAAATTCAATAAAATTTAAATATTCTTTAGAAATTCACGATAAAGTTCAGAAAGCTCTCGAAGAATTGAAGCGGATGATTGAAAAAAAATCGTTTCCATTCGGTGAATTATGAGAAAAAAGAGAATAATTTTCTAAGAAGCTGTTTGAAAACTCGAAAATGAGAAGAACTTTAATCACTAAAGCACACTAATAAACACGAAATTTGTCTTTTTTGTTTTATTTAGTGTTTTTTTGTGAGATTCGTGGTTACAAATCCACTAAAAACGAGTTTGAACACAGCTTCTAAAACTAAAATTCAATTCCCTGTTGGGCAAAAATGCCGGCGTGAAAAGGATGTTTGATTTCTTTCATTTCAGTTACCAAATCCGCCGCTTCGATTAGTTTTTGCGGCGCGTTTCTGCCGGTCAAAACCAGATGTAGATTCGGCTGGTCGGCGCGAACATTTTTGATTTCGTTGATAATCTCGTCCAAATCTAAAAATTTATAATCCAAAACATAGATGAGTTCGTCGAAAACCAGCAGATCATAATCACCGCTTCGCATTTTTTCGACGCACAACGCCCAGGTTTCTTCCGAAGTTTTAATATCCTGCGCCTTGTCGTTGGTATCCCACGTAAAACCGTCGCCCATCGTGTGAACTTCGATGCCGAGCAGTTCCGCCGATTCGTGTTCGCCGTAGCGGTCGGCTTTGGATTTCATAAACTGGATCATACAACAGCGCATTCCGCGCCCCGCCGCGCGCATCATCAAACCGAGCGCGCAGGTAGTTTTTCCTTTGCCGTCGCCGGTGTTAATCATCAGCAACCCTTTGGTATTTTCTTTATATCCTTCGCGCCGCCATTTGTAACGCTTTTCTTTTGTGTCTGTCATCGGTGAATTTTTATAATTTGATTCCGGGAGCGATTTTAAGCCAAACTCAATTCCAATTCCTCTTCTTCGACGGTCTTTAAATCGCTTTCGGCTTTTTCGACGGCTTCTAAGACGGCTGCAACAATTCTAAATTCCTGAGTGTCCCAATCTCCCGCCGCCCGACAACCGGCGGCGTTTCGGTGTCCGCCGCCGTCAAATTTTTCGGCGATTCGCGCGACATTTATATTACCTTTGGAACGCAGGCTGACGCGAAAAAAATTTGGTTCGACCTCACGCATATAAATTACCGCTTCGACTTCTTTGGCAGTCAGCGGAATATTTACAAAGCCGTGATTGTCGCCGTCAACCGCGCCGGAATCTTCTTTCATCTCAAGCGTCTGGCGCATCCAGGCGACTTTTCCGCTTTTGTCGCGTTTAACCGTGGCGAGAACTTCTCGCATCAATTCGATTCGACTCCACGGATAACTGTTATAGACGGCTTGTGAAATATCAGCCGGTTTGACACCGGCTTTGATAAGTTCGGATGCCACCTTTAATGTCCTTTCGGTTGTATTGGGAAAATGAAACGAGCCGGTGTCGGTGACGAGTGCCAGATAGACGCATTCGGCAATTTCTTTGGTAATGCGTCCGCCGATTGCCTTGCACAGATTGTAAATCATCTCACCGACCGCCGAAGCCGTCGCGTCAATCCAATTGATCGTGCCGAAATGTTCGCTCGTCGCGTGATGATCAATATTTACGACACACTGATTTTCCAAGCCTTTTATTTGCGGGCGTGAAATATCCGAACATTCCATCACAAAAACCGCGTCATATAGTCCGTCAATTTCCGACACTTTGCGGATTTCGTCCGCGCCCGGCAGTTGTCTGTATGAGATTGGAATTCCATCGCTGACAATGACTTCCGCCGTCTTTCCCAAAGAGCGCAGCAGCCAGCATAATCCCAATGATGATCCGATTCCGTCGCCGTCCGGTCTGACGTGAGTGGTGATGGCAAAATTCTGTTTATTTTCAATTAATTCTACAACTTGACTTAACATCTTCTTAAAGAATGCAGGCGAAGCATAAAGGCAAAAAAATTTTATCCTTTTGCCTTTATACTTCGCCCTCTTCGATACTCTCCTGTTTTAGCGGTAAATCTTTAAGAAGTTCGTCAACACGGATCGCGTTTTCTTCGACCGTATCGCGCACAAAATTTAAAACCGGCGCGTGTCGCAAATCGAGATTTAACGCCACTTGCTGACGGACAAATGTGGCGGCGTGCTGTAATGCTTTGAGTGCTTCTTTGACTTCTTTTTCTTCGCCCTGAACGATGACGTAAATTTTGGCTTCGCGCAGATTATCGGACACGCGAACATCAGTTACGGTTACGCCGATCAAGCGCGGGTCGTCGAGTTCAAAGCCGACGATTTCCGTAATTTCCTCGCGTAGTGTTTCTGCCAATCTTTCGGGTCTTCTCACTTAATTTTTTTGTCAAACTCCAAGATAATTGGAAAACTTGAATATAAATTTATAATTCCGTCGGCGCGATTTTCTCGACTGTAAACGCTTCGATTTCGTCATCCACTTTCAGATCGTTGTAATTGACAAGACCGATTCCGCACTCAAAGCCCTGACGAACTTCGCTGACATCATCTTTGAATCGTTTGAGCGAATCAATATCGCCTTCCCAAATAACCACATCATCACGGATGAGCCGCGCTTTCGCCTGTCGCCTGACGACTCCGTCGGTGACGCGGCAGCCGGCGATTGTGCCGACTTTTGAAACTTTGAAGACTTCTAAGACGAGTGCTTTGCCGAGAATCGTTTCCTTTTCGATGGCATCGAGCATTCCGATCATCGCCGCCCTGATTTCTTCTTCGACTTTGTAAATAATCGAGTGCAGACGAATGTCAACGTCTTCCTGTTTGGCGGTTTCAACCGCGCGCGCGCCGGGACGCACGTTGAAGCCGATAATTACAACGGCGGTTGAGGCTTGATCGGCTTGGGTCGCCGAAGCCAGCAAAACGTCGGATTCGGTAATCGCTCCGACACCGGAACGAATAACTCTGACTTTCACTTTCTCCGTCGAGAGTTTTTCGAGCGTGGATTTTAAAACTTCAACCGAACCCTGTACGTCGGCTTTCAGAAGAACCAGCAATTCTTTGACTTCCGCCAAACCGAGCGATTCGATGCCGCGTTTGGTAGTTTTGAGCATCGCCACATTGCGGGCGTGAATCTGCCGCTGGTTGGCGATGGTTTGCGCTTTATCAATATCGGAAACAACCTGAAAAGTATCGCCGGCTTGCGGAACGCCCTGCAAACCGAGAACTTCGACCGGCGTTGCCGGCGGTGCTTCGTCAACGACATCGCCGCGATCATCGAACATCGCCCGAACTTTTCCGTAATATTGTCCGACGATAAAAGGATCGCCGACGCGCATCGTTCCCTGCTGAACGAGAACAGTGGCGACCGAACCTCGACCTCTGTCGAGCTTCGCTTCGAGAACGACACCGGAAGCGCGCCGCGTCGGACTCGCTTTCAAATCCAGAATATCGGTCGAAAGCAGAACGGTTTCAAGCAATGTGTCGAGGTTGGTATGTTGTTTGGCTGAAACTTCGACCATTTCGGTTTCGCCGCCCCAATCAATCGGCTGCAAACCCTGAGCTGCCAAACCTTGTTTAACACGGTCGGGATTTGCGCCGGGTTTATCAATTTTGTTAATTGCGACGATAATCGGAACGCCCGCCGCTTTTGAATGGTCAACGGCTTCAATCGTCTGCGGCATCACGCCGTCGTCGGCGGCAACGACCAAAATCACCACGTCCGTCGCTTTCGCTCCGCGCGCGCGCATCAAAGTAAAGGCTTCGTGTCCGGGCGTATCGAGAAAAACCACCCGGCGTTTTTCGTCCGGGTTATCGGGATTCGGCACAAAAACGCTGTACGCGCCGATGTGCTGGGTAATTCCGCCGGCTTCGCCTTCCGCGACATTATCCGAACGAATCGCGTCGAGCAGCGAAGTTTTCCCGTGGTCAACGTGTCCCATCACGGTTACAACAGGCGGTCTCGGCAGTTCGATGTCGTCGCTGTCCGCCGCGATTAATTCTTCAAATTCCTGCTCGATAACCATTTCCTCAAACGGCACAAAGCTGACATTGTAGCCGAGCGTTTCACCTAATTCTACGCCCATCGCGTCGCCAATCGGCTGATTGAGCGTCGCAAAAATGCCGCGTTTGACGAGAAGCTGCACAATATCGCGGGGCGTTACGCCGAGGGCTTCGGAAAATTCTCTGATCGTCGCGCCTTCGGTCAAACGCACTTGTTTGAGATTACCGTTTTCAACTTTGCCGACCTGATCGAGAATTCGCTCTTCGATTGAGCGCGGACGCGGCGCGGCAAAATCTCGTTCGGCAAATCTGTTTCCTTTATCTTCAAACCGTTTTCCGCCTTTTTTCCCGCTTGAGCGTCCGAATTTTTTACGACTGTCGGTCGGCGGCGTGTAAACTGTTTTCGGAGTCGCGGTTTCGCCCGGAGTTCCGCGAAATTCCGGCGTTCGTCCGCCGCGGCGCGACTCTCTTTTCGGTTTTTCCTTCTTGTCGGTTTTAAGTTTTCCGGTTTTGGTCGGAGCTTCGTTGACCACTCGATCACCGGTTTTCATTCCGGCTTCCCGCGCTTCTTTGGTCAATGTCAACTGCTTAATCTGGGTTCCCGTCGGGCGAAGCACTCTGGTAACGGTTTTTACTTCTTTGGTTTCTTCGGGCTTCGGCTCTTTTAATTTGAGTTCTTTTAAGAAAGTTCCGGTTTTCGGTTCGGCTTCGACCTTTTCAGGTTCTTTCGTTTCCTCGACAACTTCGGGTTTTTCTTCTTCGACAGCGGGAGCGAAAATAATTTCTTCTTCCACCGGTATTGCTTCCGGCGTTTCTTCGACTTTTTTCTGAAGTTTTCTGACTTTGCGAACAGAATTTTCCTGTTCCGTTTCTTCGACGGCGGGAGCGGAAACAAAATCTCCGTTTTGTTTCGCTTCGACCTCTTTCGATTCAATTTGAGGTTTGACGGCGACTTCCCGCATCTCTTGCGTTTCAGCGGGTTTTTCCGCTTTTTTGATCGTTTTCTTTTTGATTATCTTGATCGTTCGTTTCGGTGAAGCTTCAACTTTCGGAAAGTATTTGCTGCGAACTTTTTCCGCCAGTTCTTTGGTGACGGAGTTTGACGGCACGGACACATCTGCGCCCTCACGCCGCAAATCTTCAATGATGCGTTTGGTGTCCTGTTTGAGGTCGCGTGCTAAATCGTATATCCGAACTGTTGATCCTACGGGCATATTTATCTTTTGTAACGGATTTTATTTTTTTATATGCACATCCGTTTTGCATATTATTGATGTTGGAATGGATAAATTTCACAATTTACTCATCACCTTTGGTTGTATTTTCTTCCGCCGACTCGCCGATTTGTTCAACCGGCGGGTTTTCAGCGGCGTTTTCCGAAACATTTTCGTCTGAGAATTCTGCTTCCGCATCTAAATTTTCAGCCGTATTTTCAACGGCGGATTCAGATTCTTCGGCTTCAGTTTCGACAGACTCTTCGGTTACTTCTTCAGACGCATTTTCCGAAACTTCTTCATCGCCGCTCTTTTCGGACTGCGCGGTTCTGGCTTCCACGATAGATTTCGCCGAAGCTAAAATCTTTTCGGCTTCATCTAAGCTGATGTCTAAGATATCCACTAAATCATCAACCGAAGTTGCCGCTAAAGCGTCCACATCGGCAACGCCTTTTTCCTTCAAATCATCGGCTTGCACGGGCGACACGATTTGCAGAGCCGTAATCGGCACGGCTTCGCCGGAAGCCATCATTTTGCCCATTTTCAAGGCAATTTCTTTCTTGAGCAGTTCTTCGCTGACAATATCAATATCCCAGCCGACGAGCCGCGTGGCGAGCCGCACATTTTGTCCGCGTTTGCCGATTGCCAGCGAAAGCTGATCTTCGGTGACGATCACTTCCATTTTACGATTGTTGATGTCCGTAATTCTGACCTGCGAAACTTTCGCGGGCGAGAGCGCGTTGGCGGCAAAAACCGAAGGTTCGTCCGACCATTCGATAATATCAATCTTTTCGCCGCGCAGTTCCTTAATAATTGACTGAACGCGCGAGCCTTTCATTCCGACACACGCGCCGACCGGATCAACGTCTTTTTCATTGGAAGAAACGGCGATTTTCGCCCGGTCGCCCGGTTCGCGGACGGCTGATTTTATGACAACCGTGTCATCGTAAATTTCGGGAACTTCCATTTCAAACAGACGCTTGAGAAGTGCCGCCGACGCGCGCGAAACTTTTATTTGCTGACCGCGCAATTCTTTGGAAACATCTTCAATAACAACGCGGACACGTTCGCCCTGATTCCAGGTTTCGTTTCGCGCCTGTTCGCTGCGCGGCAGAATGGCTTCGAGATTATTGCCCATATCAATAACCATATCGCCGCGTTCAAATCGTTTGACCGTTCCGTTGACAAGGGTGCCGATTTTATCAACGTATTCTTCGTAAACCTTTTCACGAATGGCTTCGCGCACTTTCTGCACCAAAATTTGTTTGGCGGTCTGCGCCGCAATTCGTCCGAGTTCTTCCGTCGGCAGCGGAATCAGAAGCATATCGCCGATTTCGACATCCTCGCCGGCGAGTTCCTGCGCTTCGGTCAGAGAAAGTTCGATTGACGGATTTTCCACCTCATTGACAACGGTTTTATGCGCGGAAATTTCGATAATTCCCTCTTCGCTGTTCCAGTCAACTTCGATACTTTCGCCGGTTTTATCCTGTGATTTAAACTGTTTGCGGGCAGCCGCCTTGACAGCTTCTTTCATCGCTTCAATCACCAAATCGCGGTCAATTCCCTGTTCGGTAACTAAGGCTTCGATACTTTGTCCGATGGATGTCATAACTTCTTTTCTAATGGATAATTGATAGTGAATAGTTGATAATTAAGAAAATTTATTATCAATTATCAACTATCAATTATCCATTTCTTTTCAACTCTTCTTCCAAATCAATTTCCAAATTTGCTTTTGCCACGGCGTTATGCGGAAAACGCACGTTACCGTTTGTTTTATCGTCAAAAATAACATCTTCGTTTTCAACGCCGATGATGCGCCCGCGAAAGTTTTTTTGTCCGTCGAACGCCTTTTCAGTTTTTACTTTCGCCGGATGTCCGGCAAATTTTTGAAAATCTTCCAAACTGTAAAGCCCGCGCTCCAAACCCGGCGAAGAAACTTCCAGCGTGTAAGACAGCGCGAGAATGTCCTGTTCGTCAAGAACCTCGCCGATTTGCCGGCTTATCAGCGCGCAGTCTTCGTGAGTTACGCCGCCTTCTTTATCAATAAAAACGCGAATGGTCAGATTTCTGTTTGTTCCGGCAACTTCTGCGTGAACGAATTCCAGACTGTTTTCTTCCGCCGCCTTAGCAGCAATTTCTCTGACTTGTTCTTCAATCGAATGCTTCATCAATTGTCTTTAACCCAAACAAAAAGTGGGCGCGAAACCCACGTATCACGTTCCCACGCTTTTACTAGGAAACGAACATCATACACGAAAACTACAAGCAATAGCAAGCGAAAAGCTAAATGTTATTTTTTAATCCGTCAATCGCCGAATTTATTTCCTCAACTTTGTTTTTGAGATGCTTGAAATTTTGCTCCGAAGTATCATCGGCAAACTCTTCTGCGGTGATCAACAAATCTTTTATATTTTTTACAAGTTTTTCAGTATCTTTTTTTAATAAATGCGACACGTCCGGCAAACCGCTCTGCGTTTTCTTCGCTTCCTTCACGCCCCAGTGCGTGATTTTTACATAGTCGGCTTTGGATGTTTCCATAATCCAGCTTTGAACGCTTAAAAATTGAAAAATATCGTGATAACTGCCCAAAAATCCCTGAGCTTTCACCAAATCTTTTAGATCAACGATTTGCGATTCTCTGCCTTCCGTAACTTCATACAGTTTCGCCAGAACTTTGTGATATAAGTCGAGTGCCATTCGATTCTCGTATTTTTTTTATTTTGGGATCAAAGAAACAATTAAACTTTAAACCATATTCTTCAAATTAGCCACAGATGTTCACAGCCGGAACCAAACGACGGCGCAGACAATCAGTATCTCTCGCTTTTTTGTTTATGCAGTTTTTCGCCGATTTGTATTTAATGACAACGATAAATTGTTTCGTTTTTAATTTCAGTTGTTTGTTTACACATTTTCCACATCTTCAAAACTTTGCACATTATTTCTGCCCATTTCTTTTGCTCTGTAAAGTGCTTGGTCGGCGGCGGCGATTATTTCCGGCGCGTTGCAGATGACCTGTGAACAACTGGCGATTCCGATGCTGACCGTAATCCGACGCTTTTTAAATTTTGTCTTTTCAACATTTTCACGAACTCGTTCGGCGATAGTTTTCGCTTCGTCAACAGTCGTCTGCGGCAGCAAAATGGAAAATTCCTCGCCGCCGTAACGAGCCGCCACATCCGCGCCGCGCAAAGTTTCTTTTAGACAGTGAGCGACAAGTTTCAGAGCTTCATCGCCTTCAGGGTGCGAGAAATTATCGTTGTAGGATTTGAAATCGTCAACGTCAATCATCATAAAACTCATCGGAAATCCGTAGCGATTTGACCGCTTAATTTCTTCGGCGAGACGTTCTTCCAGATAGCGGCGATTTAACAATCCCGTCAATGCGTCCGTTACCGATAACTGTTCGAACTCAACGGCTTGATGCTTGTATCTCGCCCGATCTACCAACACCGCCAACTGGGGCATAATAGATTTCAAAAGCTGTAAATCCACCTCGCTGTACGGTTCGCCGTCCGTCTTATCCGTCAGATTCAACACACCGATTTTCCGCCGCCCGATTGACAGCGGATAGTTGATGAACGAGCCGGATTTGTAGTTCCGCTCCGGCGGCGCGGCTTTCAGTCCGGTCTTGTCAACGTCTTCGATAACCGTCGGCTGTCCGCTGTCGAGAACCCGGCGGGCGACTCTCTCTCCCAATTCGTCCTTCTCGCTTTCAATCGCATCGGCGTTGCTGCCGATTGCCGCCTTAAACACCAGTTTGTCCTCTTTCTCATCGAGCATCAACAGCGAACTGCGCTCGGCGCGCATCAGCTCGGCGAATATCTGCGTCAGACGAAACCAGAAATCCTCGGAATCAATCTCGCTTAAATTCTCGTTGAATCTCCGCACCGCCTGTTCCAGCCAGCCGCGCCGTTCGAGTTCTTCACGAAGTCTGAGAATCTCCAGTTCTGAAGCGATGTTTTGACAAAAACGTGTTATCTGATGCTGAACTTTTTTGCTGACCGACTGATCGCCGACGATCAAACCGCTGCGAATTTCTCCGCCGACGGCGACCGGAAAAAGCCGGATTCTCTGCCTCAGCGCGACTTCTTCCCCGGCTTTGGCGGCGGCTTGCAGTTTGACCGAACTCTCTCTTCGCAAGGCTTCCTTGAGCAGTTCGCTGTCAGCCGACAAATTGATTTTTATCGGCTGTTCCAGCAAACTTCCTCTCGAAAGAACGGTCGTCAATCGCTGACCGCTTCGCTCGACCCAAGCCAGCGATTCGAGAGCGTAGCGCGTGGCGATAAAATCCAGAATCAAACGGCACGCATAACTGTAACTGAGATTGAACAACGTCCCGAAAAGCGAACGCCACGCGGCAAGTTCTTCGATTTCTTCGTTATTTATATGTCCAAAATCTGTCGCGCCGGTATTTTTTTGATTATTTACGCTGTGAAATTGAGAAATAAGTTTATCGAGGTTGTCAGACTGCGTATCCGCTTTTTCAGATAAATTTTCTGCTTTATCTGACTTTTCCGAATTTTCGATGTTTGAACTTTTCGCGGTTTTTTTATCTTTGATAAATCCTGTCAGCGCAATTTTTTTCTGCTCGCCTAAATTCATTATTTCTTTAGCCACAACTTCCAAATCATTCACCGAACCTTTTAAGATAACGTTTTCAAAAAATTCGTTCGGCGCGAATTTTTTCCAGTCGCCCGAAATAGTGCGTTCAGCCGCCGCGCGATAATTTGAGGTCGTGGTAAACGCCCTGCCGACAATAGCGGCAAATTTTATTTCTTCATCCTTTTTTATCGGCACGGCGCGGCAGTTTAATCCGGCGTAACATTCGTATTCAACGATTGTTCCGGCGCGCCGCGCCATTTGATAAGCCTTTCCGCAAAATTTTTCGCATTCGGAAGAAAACTCATCGGACGAATATAAAATTTTGCAAATCGAATTGTTATTCGCCTCGTGAATAAGCGTCGAATTTTCGTCCACGATGACAACCGCCACACTGTTATCGTCGGCTAAATCTTTTTGAATAATTTTCCACTGAATTTGTTCTGTTTGATCTTTCTTTTTCATTTGAGTATTAAACTGATTTTCAAAGGCTTTTGAATCATTCGCCGGTTTTAAATAACTGAACATTTCTTATTTACCTAAATATAATCAATCGTGAATAAATTTCAATTAAATGAGTTGATGTTTTATTAGTTCAAGTTTGGCATACAATTTGTTGTTTGTATCTTCGAGCATCAAAAACGAATTGAATTTATACGATTTTATTTTGATGCTTTAACTGCAAGGAGGTCTTATGAATAAAAAATTAGATGGAAAAAAAGTAGCGATATTAGCCGCCGACGGCTTTGAACAAAGTGAATTGTTTGAACCGAAAAAAGCGTTGGAAGAAGCCGGAGCAAAGGTTTCAGTAGTTTCTCTCGAATCGGGAGAAATAAAAGGTTGGGACAAAACAGACTGGGGGAAAACCATCGCGGTTGATTTGACGGTTGACGAAGCGGACGCGGCGGATTTTGACGCGCTTCAACTTCCGGGCGGCGTGATGAATCCTGACAAATTGCGTATGAATGAAAATGCGGTCAGTTTTGTAAAAGCATTTTTTGAAGCCGGAAAACCGGTAGCCGCGATTTGCCACGCGCCATGGACGCTGGTCGAAGCGGATGTCGTCAAAGGAAAAACGATGACATCCTGGGCTTCGCTGAAAACTGATCTGGAAAACGCCGGAGCGAAATGGGTTGATGAGGAAGTCGTCGTTGATAACGGACTTGTAACCAGCCGAAAACCTGACGATTTGCCCGCTTTCAATCAAAAGATGATCGAGGAAATTGCCGAAGGCGATCATTCCAGAGAAAAATCGGCAACGCAATAATTTGATACAGGCGTGTCTTATTACATTTCATAAAATTCTGCTGATTTTATGAAACTTAGTTAAATGCCATAAATTATCACGAAGCAACGTATCCGAAAAAGAAAATGCTTCTGATGGGAAAAAGAAAAAACTATGAACAACGAAACAATGACGAACGACGATGTAATTTCAACTCTTAACGGATTGATCGAAACCTGCAAAGACGGACAGGACGGATTTAAAACAGCCGCCGAAGGCGTTGAAAGAAGTGATTTGAAAACAACCTTTTACGACCTCGGTCAACAACGCGCGAAATTTGCCGGAGAGCTGCAAACCCTGGTTAGAGACCTCGGCGGCGATCCCGAAGATTCGGGAAGCATTTCCGCCTCGCTTCATCGCGGCTGGATAAATATTAAATCCGCCGTCACCGGAAAAGACGACGGTGCCGTTTTGAACGAAGCCGAACGCGGCGAAGATGCAGCCAAAAAAGCGTACAAAGACGCTCTTGCTCAAAACTTGCCGGCAAATGTTAAATCCGTCGTGCAAAAACAAGCGACGGATATAAACGCCGCGCACGATAAAGTCAGAGACCTTCGTGATTCGGCTAATGCCGCTTCAAATTAGAAATTACGGAAAATTATTTTTCATTTCACTTAAAAGAGGAAGCAAAACGCTTCCTCTTTTTTGCTGTTAAGTAAGAGGACAAAATAAATTTGTAAATATCGGAGCGCGGACACTCTTGTCCGCCAGCCATTCAAACAAATGACGTTACCGAAACAGGAACATTAGCGGACAAGAGTGTCCGCGCTCCAACTTAAAAATAATTTTGTCCTCTTACTTACTTTGAAATTAATAAATAATAAAAATTAGAATGTTTTTCCTTTTTCGCCTAACTCTATAATTTTCGAGGGCAAAAAATTTTCTGGTTTCAACCGGCTTCTCAAATTACGTTATCTTCAATGTTCGGTCTTTCAGGTGAAATTCTGATGCAAGCCGCGAAATGATCGGGTTTAATCTCGACTAGCGGCGGTTCGGCTTTTTTACATTCTTCAATCGCATACGGACAGCGCGTGTGAAAATTACAGCCCGAAGGCGGATTTATCGGTGACGGGACATCTCCGGTCAAAATAATTCGCGTTCGCTTCGCCTCGACTTTCGGATCGGGAACGGGAACGGCGGAAATCAGAGCCTTTGTATAAGGCATCAACGGATCGCTGTAAACTTTTTTCCCCTCCGCAAGCTCGACGATTTTACCGAGATACATCACGGCAACTCTGTCGGAAAGATGACGAACCGCGCGTAAATCGTGTGAAATGAACAGGTAAGTCAGATTTTTTTCAGCTTGCAGACGTTCCATCAGGTTCATAATCTGCGCTTGAATCGAAACATCCAGAGCGGAAATCGGTTCGTCGGCGACGATAAATTCCGGTTCAACCGCCAAAGCCCGCGCGATACCGATTCTTTGTCGCTGTCCGCCCGAAAATTCGTGCGGATAACGCTTGATAAACCGGCGGCTCATTCCGACGGTTTCCATCAATTCTTTAACAATTTCTATGACATCTCTGCCGTTTGCCAGATTAAAGGTGCGAATCGGTTCGCCGATGATATTGCCGACGGTCATTCGCGGGTTGAGCGAAGCGTAAGGATCCTGGAAAATCATCTGCAAATTTTTGCGTTCTTCGCGCATTTGTCCCTGCGATAAATTTGCCAAATCTTTTCCCTGATAAAAAACCTGTCCGCCGGTCGGTTCGGTCAATCGTAAAATCGCCTTGCCGAGCGTTGATTTTCCGCAGCCCGATTCGCCGACGAGTCCCAATGTTTCGCCTTTTTTAATGTCCAGAGTTACGCCGTCAACGGCTTTTACAACGCGAGCCACTTTGCTTCCGCCGGTAATTTTGTCAAAAAATCCGCCGCCGCCCAAATCAAAATGAACTTTTAGATTTTTTAAGGAAAGTAGATTGTCTCCGTTGGTTTCTGACATTAAATTATTTATTCTCCTGTAAAGATTCGGCGTAAACTTCCCTTGCAAAATGGCACAGCGAATGATGATTTTCGTTTATCTGGATGAACGGCGGAAATTCCGATATGCAAATTTCCTGAACGCGGCTGCATCTTTCGGCGAAAGGACAGCCGGGCAGCAGATGCGCGACATCGGGCGGAAGTCCGGGAATTTGATAGAGTTCCGCGCCTTCTTCGTGCGCCGGATCAGGAACGCTTTTCAGCAAACCTTTGGTGTACGGATTTGCCGAATTCGCAAAAAGTTCGGTCGTCGGCGCGGTTTCAAAAACTTTGCCCGCATACATCACGATGATTTTTTCGGTCATTCCGGCGACAACGCCCAAATCGTGCGTGATTAGAATGACGCTCGCGCCGAATTCCTGTTTCAAATTTTTGATAAGTTCGAGAATTTGCGCTTGAATTGTTACATCTAAAGCAGTTGTCGGTTCATCGGCGATTAAAAGTTCGGGCTGGCAGGATAAAGCCATCGCAATCATCACGCGCTGGCGCATTCCGCCGGAAAATTCGTGCGGATAGCTGTTAATCCGATTTTCCGCGTCGGGAATGCCGACGGTGGTTAGCATTTTGACCGCGTGGTTATAGGCTTGTTCTTTGCTGTGTCCAAGATGAAGCTGCGTAACTTCCATTAATTGAGTCGAGATTTTCAAAAACGGATTGAGCGATGTCATCGGGTCTTGAAAAATCATCGCAATCCGTTTGCCGCGAATCTTTCGCACTTCTTCAATCGAAAGCCCGCGAACGTCAATGCCGTTAAAAATTATATCGCCGTTGACGATTTTTCCCGGCGGTTCGGGAATCAGACGCATTATCGAAAGATTTGTAACCGATTTCCCGCTGCCGGATTCGCCGACGATGCCGATGGTTTCACCTTTTTTCAGTTCAAACGAAATGCCGTCAACCGCTTTGACCACGCCGTCTTCCGTCTGAAAATACGTTTTCAAATCTTTGACCGATAAAATTGTGCCGTTTGTTTCGTTCATTTATTTTTCCGTAACCAATCTTGAAAATCCGCCAACACTCTAAATTGTTCTTCCCGCTGTCCGCGATTAATAAATTCGGTCAAAACCGCGCTCGATAAAACCGGCAGTGCCAAACTTCTTTCGGCTGTCAGATATTCGCCCGTTTCGGTTAATAAAAAGATGCGTAAAACTTCATCGCTGTAAAGCCAAAATTCTTTAATGCCGAAAGCCGCGTAAATCTCAAATTTATCGTCTGACGTATGACTTTTATCAATTTCAACGACGACATCGGGCGGAGTGTCGGTTTCGTCGTCATAAAGTTCATCCTTAAAACTTGCGAAACGCGCGTTTTGAATGTAATACGATTCGTCCGGGTCTGCGCCTTTGCAAACTCTACGCGAAATCAAACTCATCGAACCTGCCGATACGATATTTTGACTAAACACTAAACTCAGAGCCGTTATCAAGCTGTGTAAAAAGCGTGATATGCTTTCGTGACTAAAGACGATTCCCAACTCTACTTTTAAAACGCCGCGATTATATGTTAATTCGAGAGCAGTTTCGTCAAGTGTTTCTTTGGTAAATTCAATATAATTTTCCCAACTTACGCCGCAGAAAGTTTTCGTTTGTCCGGGTTCAATATCGGCAAGAATTTCTTGTAAATCTAAAATTGCCGTCGTCATAAAAATCTAAAACTTCCGCGTTTGCGGATCGAGCGCGTCGCGCAGACCGTCGCCCAAAAAGTTCAGTGAAAATAAAGTTAAAGCCATCGTTACGCCCGGAAAAATGAGTTGCCAGGGATAAATAGCAATATTTTTGATTCCGTCAGAGGCAAGACTTCCCCACGAAGCGTAAGGTGCCTGCACGCCCAAACCCAAAAACGACAAAAAGGCTTCGGTCAGCATCACCGAAGGAATCGTCAAAGTCGCGTAAATAATCACCGGACCGAGCGAATTCGGCACGAGATGTTTAAAGATAATCCCGAACGTCGAAACGCCCGTCGCCCGCGCCGCTAAAACGAATTCCTGATTTTTCAGCGAGAGAATCTGCCCGCGCACAACCCGCGCCATCGTCAGCCACGAAACGAGTCCGAGCGCGAAAAATAACAAAAATATCTGGCTCAAACCTTGATTTCCCGCGCCGCCGAAGGTGTCTGAAATTTTTTGAATCCAAACGGGCGTATTTTGTCCGCTGAAAACCGACAGCAAAACTATGACGATCAAAATATACGGAATCGAATAGATGACATCTACAATCCGCATCATTATATTGTCAATTTTGCCGCCCATATATCCGGCAATCGCGCCGTAACTGACACCGACGATTAAAGAAACAAACGTCGAAATAACACCGACCATCAAGGAAATTCTGCCGCCCTGCAAAACTCTGGCGAGCAGATCGCGTCCGGCTTCGTCAGTTCCCATCGGATGCAGCAGCGACGGCGGAAACGATTTTATTAAACTTCCGTCCGGCGGAATATAATCAGCCGTAAAACCCGTCGTCCAGCGAATAATCGCCGGTCCGATGGCGACGGCGATTATCATAATCACCATTACAATCAAACCGAAAACGGCTAACTTGTTTTTCAACAACCGTTTCCAAGCGTCCTTCCAAAGCGATGTGCCTTTTATTGTTTCCGTGTTTTCTGCCATAACCATTTTTATCAAGCCAAAATTTCGTCAACTTCGAACATCAGATTTTCGATTGCAACTGACGCGGCAATCCCGCCCGCGCCGACGATTTTAACCAGCCGATAGCTGCCGTTTTTCGGCGACGAATAACATTCAATCGTATTTTCCGTCAAATTCACCAGCCAAAATTCAACAATTCCGGCTTCGGCGTAAAGCGTCCTTTTTATTTCACGATCAAATCCGAGCGTCGAATCCGAAACTTCAATCAGCAGCAAAGCATCCGGCGGCAGCGGATGACTTTCGGCATAAAAATCTTCACGCGGCTTGAGCAAAGCAATGTCCGGTTCCGGTTCATTATATTTGTCAATATGAATCGGATTGCGAATTGAAACAAGCATCTGATGTCCAACCAAATTCGCTAAAACTTTACTTAATTTTCTTACAGTTCCCACATTCTTGCTGCTGATTTTTATTTTATCAATTATTTTTCCGTCAATGATTTCCCAACCGCTTTCTTCAATCAAAATGCCAATTTCCATCATTTTGCGGAAATCATCAACGCAAAATCTTTTGAACGTAACTGTTGAAGATTTTTTCGGTTCAGCAACCAATGTCATAATATTTCACTGCCGTCTGCCTATTCGTATCTGATGCGCGGATCTAAAAATCCGTATGAAATATCAACAAGCAGATTAAAAACCATAATCAAAATCGAAAGAAACGCGACAATGCCCAAAACAAGCGGTTCATCGCGGTTGAGATTGGCTTGGATAAAGATGTTGCCGAGTCCGGGAATGGCGAAAACTCTTTCGACGACCACCGTTCCCGCCAGCAGCGAAGCCAACGCCGGACCGGTGAATGAAACGACGGGAACGATGCCGCCGCGCAAACCGTGTTTGAGCAAAACCTTCCATTCGGGCAAACCTTTCGCCCGCGCCGTTCTGATGTAATCCGAGCGCATTACTTCGAGCATTCCGGCGCGTGTCAGCCGCGCGATATAAGCGGCGTAAATCGCCGAAAGTGTTATTACGGGTAAGATCAAATGCGAAATTCCGCCCCAACGCGCCGGCGGCAGCCAAAAAAGCCATAACGAAAAGACGAGAACTAAAATCGGACCTAAAACAAAATTCGGTACGGAAAGTCCGAGCATCGCCAGCGACATCGAACCGTAATCGAACGCTGAATTTTGCTTGAGGGCGGCAATTATTCCCGCCGTCAAACCGATGATTAACGCCAACAGATACGCTAAAATTCCCATTGTCGCCGAATAAGGAAAATGTCGCGCGATAATCTCGTTGACCGATTGCCCCTGATATTTGAGCGAATCGCCGAAATCCAGCCGCAGAATATTGCCCATCATAATCGCGTACTGCGTGTACCAAGGCTTATCCAATCCGTATTTTTTCTTGATATTGGCTTCAATGGCGGGCGGCAGTTTCTTTTCGCCCGAATAAAAATTGCCGGGTGCAAGTCGAATCAAACCCCAGGTTAGCGTTACGACGAGCAACGCCATCGGGATAATTATTAACAATCTTTTTAGTATGAACTTTAGCATTTTAGTTTGTTATTCGGTTTTAGCTGAATCGGTAACTGCTTCTTTCGATTTGTTTTCCATTTGCGTTTGCGTCGCCGTCAGTTGTTCGAGCTGCGCTTCGACCAGCGGATCGCTTTCTTTCATAATATTGTCAACATTTGTGTCCCATTTGTTCGGGTCCGGTTCGATATAAACGAATTTCCACGCGAACAAAGTTCCCGGATTTGGATATAAACCTTTGACGTAAGGCTTTTTCATCCAACTCGTTCCCTGCGTCATCAGCGGAATAATAAGCTGCTGCCGCGTGACGTAAAATTCGGCTTCGGCGAGTTTTTCGTAGCGTTTCTGCACGTCAACCGTTTTATTTGCTTCGTCGAGCATCGCATCGTATTTCGGATCCCACCAGCCGGTCGCGCCGTCGTTTTGCGGCGAGTAATAAAGTCCGAGAAATGTGTACGGATCCATATAATCACCGACCCAGCCGCGCCGACCGAAACCGTCGTAACCGACGCTCGAAAGCAGCGGCAGATAGGTTTTGAATTCCAGATTTTTAAGCGGAACCGTAATTCCCAAATTCTGTTTCCACTGCGCCTGTACAAATTCGGCGGTCGCTTTATTGCTTTCCTGAGTATTATAAGTAATGGCAACCTTATCAACCGGAAAACTCGGCGTTGCGTAACCGTTCCCGCTTTTCTGCACCGGATAACCGGCTTCCGTCATCAACTTTCGCGCTTTTTCTGGATCGAAAATACGTTTCGCCCATTCTTCCTGTGAAATATTATTTTCCTTTAATTTTTCGGCGTAAACTTTTTTTCGCGCTTCTTCATATTTCGGAAAAATGCCTTCCGGCGTGAGATCGGTCAACGGTTTGACGGTTTTCCGGTATTCGGCGAGGGCTTCACGATTGACCGCTAAACTGAAGGCTTGACGGACTTTTACGTCGTCCATCGGCGGTTTTTTGACGTTAATCACATAAAACTCGGTCGCCACTTCCGGCGCGAGCAGATATTCGTCCTTATATTGTTTGATGACTTCGTTCCACGCCGCCGGAACTGTGTGATTATAAAGCGCGTCAACTC
The DNA here is from genome assembly GCA_965218105.1 of Pyrinomonadaceae bacterium. GTDB lineage: Bacteria > Acidobacteriota > Blastocatellia > Pyrinomonadales > Pyrinomonadaceae. The sequence goes on along the minus strand of OZ244585.1, from coordinate 58,094 downwards.
GTCCGGCTTTGTAAAGATTCATCATCGTCGTTTGTTCATCCATCGGATAATATTCGATTCCGTCAAGATGCACGTTCGCCGCGTCCCAATAATTCGGGTCTTTAACCACGTCGAGTTCGTCGTAAGGTTTATAAACGGAAACTTTAAAGGGACCGCTGGTAACGATGTTTTCCGGTTTAGTCCAGTCATTTCCGTATTTTTCGATAACTTTCTGATTTAGAACGCTAAAAAACTGATGCGCCAAAAGTCCCAGAAAGAAAGGCGCGGGCTGATACAAAGTCAGGCGCAGAGTGTAGTCGTCAACGGCTTCAACGCCGATATTTTCGCCTTTGACGGGAACGAGTTCTTTGCCTTCCGCCGTCGCTTTTATTTTCGGAGCTTCGGCAAACGCTTTGGCGCGTTCTTTTTCGTCGTTCGGTACGGTCAAACGTTCGGGCGCGTCAATAAAACCGTGAAATTCGGTTTCCGCGCCGAAACTGTTTGCCGATTCTTTTTGCTCGTTTGAAGCCGGCGCAATCGGTTCGTCCCCTTCGACAGCCGGCTTTACGTCAACTTTTTCCACGGAATTGGTTTTTTTCGTCGTTTCGACCAAACTTTTTTTCGCGTCGGCGAGTTCCGGCTTGGTTAAGCCTTCTTTGACCGTGAAATCTTTTTTGAGCAAAAAATTGCCGTTCGCATCTTTAACAAAAGATTTTCCGGCGTTGTAGGCTTCGGCGTATTTTATGTAATAGGCGAGAATTCCGTTGCGCGAAGCGAGTTCCGGCGAGAGCGCGCGGCGAAATGAATAAACAAAATCTTTGGCGGTAATCGGTTCGCCGTTGGAAAATTTGGCGTTTTTGCGAAGATGAAATAAATATTCAGTCCCGTCGGAACTGATTTCCCAACTTTCGGCAACCGCCGGAATCGGTTCCATCGTTTTCGGATGATATTCGACAAGCCGATCATACAATGCCAGATAAATTCGCGCTTCCGGCTGTCCCGTTCCGAATTGCGGGTCGAGCGATTCAGGTTCTGAACCTGAAACATAGCGCAGAATATTGTCCGTCGGCGGTTTCGTCAGACCGAAATAACGACTGTTTGCCGAAGTAAGACAGCCGGAAAATAAAGAAGACAATATGACGATGACCAAGATTGAACGAAATTGGTTAAGACTGATGTGCTTCATAAAACACGCTCCTTCAAAAAACTGCTATTTATGGAAAAGCCTAAAAATTCGGCTCAGGCGAGGAAATCAACTATCAAACCGGTGCGATAAACTTACCACGATATGAATGTTTCAGGCAAGATGTTTCTACCGACAAAAACAACGGAGACAGGGCGAAGACAAAAGACAGTTTGAATTTACGATCCGTCTTTCTGCTTTTTCGGCTGCCAGTTATTATCAATTTTGACGTTTTTGAGCGAAGGCGCGTCCAAATTATTTGTTTCAAAACCAAAAATATAAGGCTTTACCAGCGAATAAGAAGTCGGAAAATACAGCGGAATGCCGGGAAGTTCGTATAATGCTTCGGTTTCGGTCAGGATATTATTTTCTTCCAGTTTATCGGAAGTTTCCGCCAGTGAATTCTCAGCGTCGGGCATTTCGTCCTTAGTTTGTGAATTGTTATTTATCTGTTCCGTCGCATTCGTTTCTAATTTTGGTATTATCTCTACTAAATTTTTATCAGTTACAGAATTTCTTTTAAGCGGATTGTCGTTTGATGAAAAAATCGCCAGCATATTAGCCGTTTCGTCCGTCGTCGGAAGAACTACGCCGCGCCGGATCAAATCAAAATCACTCGATTGTTTGATCGCGTCCAGTTCGCTCGTATCCTTAACGGTAATTTCCGTTTCGATATTCAGATTTTCCTTCCACATTTTTGCCACCGAACGAGCGATGCGCTGCTGAATATTATTGCGGTTGATGAGTAATCTCACGGGCGGAAAATTTTCACCGTCGGGAAAACCGGCTTCCGACAGAAGGTTCTTCGCCTTTTCCGTGTCCTGCGAAAGTTTTAGCGTGGTGTCACCGTCATCAAAAGGTAAAAAGCTAAAAGCCGGACGACTCGCGCCGTCCATATCGTCTTCGGTTAAACGCTCGCGTTCAAAACCAATCGCCAGTGCCTGACGCACCCGACGATCTTGAAAAGGCTGATTAAATTGATTGAATTCGTAAAAATTGAGTGCCGAATGCGTCGTGCGCTCGAAATCGCTGAACGGTGTGAGAAGTTTCAGAGCCAGCGGCTCGAAATCAGCATTTGTAACCGCGTCAACTTCTCCGGCGCGATACGCTTCCAACGCTTTTTCGGCGTTTTCCGTCGGCACGAAACGAACTCTGTCGAGTTCAATCTGACCGCTGTTCCAAAAATGTTCCGCGCGGTCGAGCGTTACGCCGTCCAGACCGACCGAAAAAATGCGAAATGCGCCGTTAGTGACGACATCGGCGTTTAAATTTTCGCCTTCAAATTCTTTTCCGCTGCCGTAAATCGGGCGAAAAATCGGGTTTGCCGCCAATGCCGGAAAATCTTTGTCGGCATCAATCAGCGAAACTTTCAGCGTAAAATCATCAACCGCTTCGACACCAAATTTTACTTCTGTTTTGATCTCTTTTTTCTGAACGGTTTTTTGTTCTTCTTTCTTATCAGTTTCCGTTTGTTTTAATGAAATGTTTGATTTGATTTCCGGCTTCTGCGCCGCGTTTGAGTTAGAATTTGGTCTTTTAAAAATCGGAGAAAAATCTTGATTCGTCGTTTTTCCGGGGAATAAATCTAAATTTTCGGTTTCTTTGGGTTCAATTTCTGCGGCTTTCGGAATTTGCATTCCGACGATGTTGGCGAGCAGTTTATAGTGCGCGACTTTATCGCCCATTTCTTTCAAACGCATCCACGAGCGCACAAAATCGTTCGCCTTTACCTGTTCTCCGTTTGACCATTTGGCATCACGCCGCAATTTAAAAGTCCAAATTTTATTATCTTCCGAAGATGTCCAGTCAACCGCCACAGCCGGAATAGTTTTCAGAGTTTTCGGATCAGTGTCGGTCAAACCTTCGTAAACCGCGCGGGCAACATCGGTTTCCGGCGGCGCGGAAGCCAGCGCGGGATCAAAAGATTTCGGCATTTTCCCGTTGCTCCAGCGAAATTCTTTTTTCGGCGGCGGCGCGGTTTCAGCGTAAAAAGGCTGCGGTTCTGTTTTTTCAAGTTCGCCGCACGACGTTAATAGCGAAAAGCACGTCAAAAGAAAGACAAAGACGAAAGAAATCTTTATTTTTCTATTTAATGTGTTCATTTCCGTTATGTTTTTATAATTTATTAAAAATTTAATACGCTAAAACTTTTAGTTGAAGGAAAACTTTCCGAGTCTGCCTTTTTGCCGCGTCAAAACCGTCAGAAGTATCAATCAAAAAATCAGCGTAACGCTTTTTCTCTTCCTGCGGCATTTGAGATTTGATGCGTCGGGCGGCATCTTCCGCTGACAAATTGTTCCTCAACATCAGTCTTTTCAATTGTATATCAGATTCGCACCAAACGACAATCAATTGGTCAAACCTTTTGTAACCGCCGGATTCTATCATCAAAGCCGCGTCAATAATACCGATTGCTTCACTATTTTCGCTTTCAATTCGCCGCAGCCAATCGTTTTGTTTTTCGATAACTAATGGATGAACGATTGAGTTCAAAAGTTGCCGCTTCGCTTCGTCCGCAAAAATTATCGCGCCCAATTTTATTCGATCAAGTTCCCCGTTCGGATGCAGAATTTCATCGCCAAACCCTTTCGTTATCAGACGCAAACCGTCCGTATTCGGTTCAACGACTTCTCTGGAAGTTTGATCGGCATCGAGAACGAATGCGCCGAGTTCGCGGAAAACTTCGCCAACGTAAGATTTCCCGACGGCGATTGAACCCGTTAATCCGACTTTAAGCATTATTACGATGATGTCTTTCGGCTAATTTTTCGACATTGAATTCGGCGATTTCGTTGAGCGTCAAACCCAATTCGTCGGCGCACGCCGAAATATACCAAAGCACGTCGCCGAGTTCGTCTTTTAACTTCGCGCGGATTTCGTCCGTAATTTCGCCGCCGAAATCGCGCTGAATTTTTTTGACGATATTGGCGACTTCGCCCGCTTCGCCGGTCAAACCGAGCGTCGGATATTCGAGATTTTTCAACCGATTCGGATACAAAGCGGTTTGTTTTGCTTCCGTTTGGTATTCTTCAAAATTCATAATTGTTTTTTAACGCAAAGGCGCAAAGACGCAGAGGCGCGAAGATTTTTATATTTCCTTTGCGTCTTGGCGACCTTGCGCCTTTGCGTTAAATATTTCTTCTCATTTTCGCCGCGTCAACCGTATTTTTCATCAGCATCGCAATCGTCATCAAACCGACACCGCCGGGAACGGGCGTGAATTCTCCGGCTTTTCGCATCGCGTCTTTCGGGTTGACATCGCCGACCAGCGTAAAACCGCGTTTTTCAATCGTCCGCAGACGCTTGTCAATTTCCGTTTCATCGAACAATTCCCGTGCGAAATCTGCGTCCGAAACGTTGTTTATGCCGACATCTATGACGACCGCGCCTTCTTTGATGTGTTCGCCGCGTATAAATCCGGCGCGTCCGATTGCCGCCACCAAAATATCGGCTTGTTTGGTAATTTCCGCCAAATTCTTCGTGCGCGAATGGCAAATCGTGACGGTCGCGTCGTTTTGCAAAAGCAGCATCGCCATCGGTTTGCCGACGATGTTGCTGCGCCCGACGATAACCGCGTGTTTGCCGCTGATTTCAATATTGTAATAGTTCAAAATCTCGATCACGCCCGCCGGAGTACAGGGCGTGAGCGCGTTTTGACCGCTTGCCAGTCGTCCGACGTTGACCGGATGAAATCCGTCAACGTCCTTTTCGGGATTTACGGCTTCCAACACCGCTTTTTCGTTTATTTGTTCCGGCAAAGGAAGCTGCACGAGAATTCCGTCCACGTCGTCGCGCGAATTCAACTCTTCAATCAACTTTAATAATTCTTTCTGTGTCGTGTCCGCCGCCAGCTGATGATATTCGGAAATTAAACCGAGTTCTTCGCTCGTTTTGACTTTATTGGCGACATAGACTTTCGATGCCGCGTCTTCGCCAACCCGAATCGCCGCCAGACAAGGTTTAAATGGCAACTTTCCGACTTCTTCGGCGACCTGTTTTTTTACGGCATCGGCGACTTCTCTGCCGCTCAAAATTTTTGCTGTCATAATTTTTATGATTTTACGGGAAATTTCGCTAAATTTCAGTTTTGTTTTGTATAAATATGTAATTTCACGGGGACTTCACGCGGTTTTTTCAGTTCTTCCGACCGACAGCAAATAGAAATACATCGCCGCGCCCGTCAAAATTCCCGTGCCGAATTTTACAAATGCCGGAAGCGCGGACGGCGACAGAAAACCTTCGATAATTCCGGCGATGACCAGCAAACAAGCGCAGCCGATTGCCAGTCGAACGGCTTCGACTCCGTTTTTCTTCAAAGCCTCGCCGCGCGTCAAATCTCCCGGATTAATCAGCGCGTAGCCGATTAACATTCCCGCGCCCGCCGCGATAAAAATGCACGAAAGTTCGATAACGCCGTGTCCGACCATAAAAGTTACGAGCGCGTTGCCGAATTCCGCGTTTGTTTTGTAGCAAACGCCGAGAACGCCGCCGATGCTCAAGCCGTTCATTATCAGAACATAAATTGTTCCGATGCCGAAAAACGCGCCGTAGGCAAAAGCCATCAGCGAAACGAAAATATTATTGGTCAAAATCTGACTCGAACCGATTTGATTGGCATCGTTCAAACTCAGCCACCATTTTTCGTTTGATTGAGCTTGGAGGCGAACTTCATTCAACCCCAAAGTGTCGGCAAATTGCTGATCGTTATAACACAAAATAAAACCGGCGATGCCGAAAAATGTGAAAACTCCAAAAGCCAGCGCGATGATTTTCCAGTGTCGGCGAAAGGTCTGCGGAAAATCTTTGGCGAAAAAATTCCAGACGAGATGCGCGCCCTGACTTTCGGCGCGGTAAATTTTGCCGTGAGCGCGGATGACGAGACTGTTCAGATAATTGACCAGTTTCGAGTCGCGCGTTTCGACGCGGGCAATCGCCAGATCGGACGCGGCGCGGCGGTACAGTTCGCCGAATTCGCGCACTTCCATTTTTGAAAGTCCGCGCAACGACGAAAATTCCAATATCGAAAGCAAATCTTCCAATCGCTGCCAGTTGTTTTTTCTCTCTTCGATAAAACGATCCATAGTTCAAAGTTTAAAGCTCAAAACTTGAACTTTGCGTTCCGATGGTTTTTTCAAGCTGCGGCGTAATGGAAAATTTATCGCAAAGCGATTTTTTTTGATGAATAAGCGCGATGGTTTTCTGCGTCGCGGTTCGATAAACTTCGGCAAACTTTGGATTATTGCCGAGTTTTTCAAAAATGCGCCGCAGTATTTCGTTGATGCTGTTGACGAAAAGAGTCGCGTTTATTTGTTCCTCCGTCGAAATCTTTCCGTTTTCATAATTAAAAGTATTTGAAACCGGATTTAGAAACGGATAATCCCCCGAAATTTCAATCCGCGCTTTTTCAAAAGCCGACGGAAAATCAAGATTCGCTTCGGCTAGAGCCGCGTCAATCGTGCCGATAATTTCGGCTGTCAAATCAACCAGCGTTTGCCAATCAGCGGCTGAAATATCGTTCTGTTTGGCTTTGCTTTCAAACCGGTTGGTAAGTTCAAACGGAAATTTCGGCAGTTTCAAACCGGATTTCGACGGCGTTTCGGCAATTGACGATTTTTCAGATTCGGATATTTTCGCTTCTTCTGACTGATCCAGCGTTGTAAAATCCGTCTTTCGGACGGTTGGCGCGTTTTCTTCGATGTTTTGCTCATCCGTTTCGTCAGCGGAATTTTCAGTTTCTTCCGCTTTTTGATAAACATTAATAATTCCTCCCGGCTCGCGCGCGCGAATTAAAATTCGCTGCAAGGCTTCTTCGCCTTCGCCGACTCGTCCGGTAATGCGGTCTTGTTCGCGGACATTTATCTGATTTTCCGCCGTCAAATCAATATCGGCATCATAACCGCTGAGTTCGACGCGCACGTTTCCGACAAATTGCCGCCGCCGCAGATATTTGACCAAAGCCGACAGATTGACGAACGACGTATCTAAATTTTCGTGAATAGGACGATTTTTCATTGGTTTTCAAGCGGAAGATCGAATTTTAAAATTCGATAAATTTCACTGGCAAGTTTAATAAATTGCTCGGATAATCGCAATTTTCAAATGTTGTTTCCCCGCGCTTTGAAATAAAATCACTAATTTTGCATAATTTCGTTGCATCTTTTTCTATTTTAAGTCAAAATTCGCAAACAAGTAACGGTTGTCGGTTGTCAGTTACCGGTAATTTATAAATCGAATAATTTTACTAAGACAAAACTTTTTGCAGTTAAAACTCAACCGACAACCAACAACCGACAACCGAAAAAAAACTATGGATTCATTATTTCGTAAAAAATCTATCGCGCAGATTCAAGCCGATGCCGCCGCCGGTTTTTCCGACGCGGAAATTGCTTCCGGCGATAATGTCTCGTTGCGACGTTCGCTCGGCACGTTCGATTTGACGATGCTCGGCATCGCGGCAATCGTCGGGGCGGGAATTTTCGCAATGGTCGGCGAAGCGTCGAACGCGGGTGGTCCGGCGGTAATCGTGCTGTTTATTTTCGCGGCGGTCGCCTGCGGATTTTCCGCTTTGTGCTACGCGGAATTTGCCTCGAAAATTCCGATTGCGGGTTCGGCTTACACTTACGCTTACGCCAGTTTCGGCGAACTGCTGGCGTGGATTATCGGCTGGGATTTGCTGGTCGAATACGCCATCGGCAATATCGCCGTCGCCATCTCGTGGAGCGATTATTTTACGCGTCTGCTGGCATCGAACGGCATTTATGTTCCGGCAAATTATTCGATGGATTACCTGAGCGCGTCGCGCGGATTCGCCGAAAATCACGAAGCCGTCGAAGCTGTTTTGTCGCAGGGACAAAATTTGGAAGCACTCGGACGGATGACGGGCGATCAGTTGACGGCGATTTCGAGCAAGCTGAATCCTTCGATCATCGAAGCGTACTCGGCGTGGACGACCGCGCCGCACATCGGCGGAATTCCGCTGATCGCCGATTTGCCCGCGCTCGGCATTGTTTTTATTATCACTTGTCTGGTTTACGTCGGCATTCGGGAGTCGAAAACCGCGTCGAATATAATGGTTGCAATAAAATTGGGAATCATTTTGCTCGTCATAATTCTCGGCGCGTTTTACGTTAAAACCGAGAATTGGAGTCCGTTCGCGCCCAACGGTTTCGGCGGCGTAATGTCGGGCGTGGCGGCGGTTTTCTTCGCTTATATCGGTTTTGACGCGCTTTCGACGACCGCCGAAGAATGTAAAGACCCGTATAAAACTCTGCCGCGCGGAATGATTTATTCGCTGATTATCTGCACGGTTTTATACGTCGTTCTCGCGCTGGTTTTGACCGGAATGGTCAATTATAAACTGTTGGCGGTCGGCGATCCGCTGGCGTATGTGTTCGGTCCGGCGGGCGCGAATCTGCCGTGGGTTTCGGGAATTATCGCCGTCAGCGCGGTGATCGCGCTGGCGACGGTTTTACTGGTTTTCCAACTCGGACAGCCGCGTCTGTGGATGGCGATGAGCCGCGACGGACTTTTGCCGAAAATATTTTCGTCCATTCATCCGAAATACAGAACGCCCTGGTTTTCGACGATTTTAACCGGATTTATGGTGGCAATTCCCGCGCTGTTTATGAATCTGTCGGAAGTAACCGAACTTTCGGTCATCGGAACGCTGTTCGCATTTACAATCGTCTGCGCCGGTGTGTTGGTCAAAGACAAGGAATTTGCCGGACAGCCGCGCTACGTTCCGTATATTAATTCACAGTGGATTTTCCCGATTTTTTTCGTCATCGTAATGGCGGCGATAATTTATTTTAACGGCGATGCGGTCGTCAGATTTTTTACCGATTTCACTTCAACCGAAGAAAGCGGTTTTTCACACAAAATTCCGTATTTCGCATTTATCATTTTCGCATTGATTATGGCGGGACTGAGTTTTGCCAAACGACTTTCGCTGATTCCGGTTTTGGGAATTATGTTCTGCACGTATTTAATGAGCGAACTCGGCATAACAAATTGGATTCGTTTCGCTATCTGGCTGATTATCGGTTTATTCGTTTATTTTCTTTACGGTTATAAACACAGCAAACTGCACAATCGGGAAGAGGCGGCTGAAATGTAGATAGATTCCAGATTCCAAATTTCAAATTTCAAATCGAGGTTGTTCACATTGAAAATTTCTCTTAAAATCTGGAATCTGGAATACTGGAATCTGGAATCTGGAATCTGGAATCTGCCCCGCCAATTTACAAAACTTTACAAAGTAAGTAAAACCAAATTAAATAGTAAAGCGTCTAAAGACGCGGAAAGCATTCCAATTTTAATTTTCAGGAGCATATTTTATGAGAAAATCAACAATTTTGACGGCGTTATTTTGTTTAATGCTGGCGGCAAGTGCCGTGTTTGCACAAGATAAAATGGCTAGTCAAATGAAAACGACCAATTTCGCCGGAACTTGGGAACTTGATAAAACCAAAAGCAAATTGCCGGAAACATCGCGCGTCGAATCTATATCATTGAATGTCGCGCAGACCGACAAAGATTTAAAAGTAGAATCCACAACCAAACGCGCCGCGCCGACCGAAGTAAAAAGTCCAGACGGCGGGGCGATGATGGGCGGCGCGATGCGCGGCAACGGCGGCGGAATGCGTCGCGGAATAATGGACGGAACGCAGAGCGTTACTTACAGTCTTGATGGAAAAGAAACTACGCTCGAAACACCCGGAATTCCGGGCGCGGGCGTAACCTCAAAGGCTAAAATGGAGAAAGACGGCAAATTAAAATTGTCCACAAGCCGTAGTTTCAACGGACAGCAGGGCGAAATGTCTATGACGACCAAGGAAACTTGGGAACTTTTGGATGGCGGCAAAACATTAAAAATTACCCGCGATATGGAATCGCCGCGCGGCACACAATCTTCGGAAATGTATTTCACCAAAAAACAGTAAAACTTTTTTAATGGTAAACGGTGAATGGTAAATGAAGACGAAAATCATTTATCATTCACCATTTACCGTTAAAACCGATGTCTTTTGAATTAAAACTCGCCTTCAAGTATTTTCGCGCAAGGCGGAAAAGTCTGGCGCGTTTCACGTCGTTTATTGCCGTCATCGGAATCGCGGCGGGCGTGGCGAGTTTGATTATTGCAAATGCGCTGGCGCGTGGTTTCAGCGACGAAATGCAAAACAAAATTCTCGCAAACACGGCGCACATTACAATTTTTACAAACGACGGCTCGGTAATTTCCAATTGGCGCGAAATCAAAAAAAATCTCGAATCGGCGGCAAATATCGCGGAAGTTTTGCCCACAACCTACGAAAGCGCGCTGCTCGTCGGCAAAAATGAAACAAACTACGCGATTCTTCGCGTCGTTCAAAGTTCAAAAGTCAAAGCTCTAAGCTCGGCGCAACCGGAAATTCCGAATCCCGCGCCTGAAATCATTTCCGTCGGCGCGAAACTCGCTGAAAAAACAAATCTGAAATCAGGCGATGAAGCGGAAATTATCACGCTCGAAGATCAAAAAGAGCCGACACGCTCGCTCGTCCGCGTTGCCGGGACATTTCAAACCGGACTCTACGAATACGATTCGACGTGGATTTACATTTCGCCCGAAAATTACGCGAAACTTCACGGAACGACGGATTTCACGCCGACAATTTTGAGCGTTGCGGTCAATGATATTTACAGCGCGAACAAAACCGCCGATGAAATTCGCGCAAATTTGGGCGAAAATTTCAAAGTATTAGACTGGCAGGAAGCGAATCAGCCGCTTTTCGCCGCTTTAAGTTTGGAAAGAAAAGTCGCTTTAGCAATTATTTCGCTGATAATTTTTATCGCCGCGCTGAACATCACGACGACGCTCGCGCTGCTCGTGGGCGAACGAAGATTGGACATTGCGATTTTGCGAACGTGCGGCGCGAAGACGAAAAGTTTAATTTTTATTTTTTTGTTTGAAGGTTTATTTACAGCGTTCGTCGGAATTATTTCCGGCGTTTTTTGCGGTTTGCTCGGCTGCTTTTTAGGAAATTATTTCAAAATTATAAATCTTTCGGCGGAAGTTTATTCGCTTTCGTTCATTCCGTTTCGCCCGCATTTGGCAAATATTTTACTTATTATTTTCATCGCTTTCCTGCTGTGTCTGACGGCGACAATTTATCCGGCGTTCAAAGCCAGCCGCATCAAACCGTTGGAGAATCTGAGAATTCAGTAACCGAAAAGCAAAAAGTATTTACAGGAATGAAAAGGATATTTCAAGTTATAAATAATCCTTTTTCATCCGGTCATCCCTGTAAAATTAATGTTTTATTCTTTGGAGATTTGCGCGATTAAATCTTTATTTTTTTGAAAAAACAACCGCGCCGTTTCAATACGCCCGACACCGCGAATTTCTTTCGCGGCTAATCTTTCGACGATGGCGGCAACCTGCTCAAAATCCGTTTCAACCAAATTTTCAACCGCGTTGTTATAACCGAAACCGATTCGCGGCGCGGCGACCGTCGCGCTCGAAGTTTTGGAAATATCAATTCCGAGTTTCGGCGCGGCATTATCTTTGAGATTGAATTTCTCCGATTTATTGATCATTTGAACGGCTTGTTCGAGCGAACTCAACGCCTGTGCTTTATCAAATTTCGCCAAAACCGTCGTCGCGCCGAAGAAAGTTTTAATCAAATTCAGCGAAGCATCTTCGTTTTGCAAATCGCGCTGAACGTCGTTGAGCAAAGAGTATGCGCGCTGTTTTTCGAGTTCGAGCTGCGCCGGTTCGATTTTTTTATCCTTTTTCGGCTCTAACAACGCCTGCGCGACGGCGATTTTGACGACCGAACGGCGCAGCGTTTCTTTTATTTGCGGCGCGAGTTCTTCCGCCGTTTCGATTTCCCTTTTCTCGACAAATTTCAAAGCGGCGCGGTAAATCACAAATGAAACGACATCCTGCTGTAAATCTTCGTCTTCAATTTTTTTCGCAATGCTGACCGCGCGTTTGTAATCTTCGGCTTCGGTTGCAAGCGCGGCGCGGATATACGCCAGTTTTTTGGCAATCGGATCGGTTTCGCTGTCGGCTTTATCTTCCAAGTCCGCAATCATCGCGTCGTATCTTTGTTCTTTGGTCGCATCTTTCGGTAAATCCCTCAATCTGCTGTAATTTTCGGAAGATTGACTTTGCTGCCTGTTCGGATAAAGCTGGCTTTGCAGTTGAGATAAATTTTTTTTCATTGACGGCGACAATTCCGGCGAGTAAATCTCGTATTTTCCGATTATCAGACCGCCCAAAACCAGCAAATTTTCCGCTTTCCGCTTGCTTTCCGGCGTTTCGAGCGTGATCGGACGCGAAAAGAACGTTTGATAAACCGCGCTCAAGAAATTTCTCACGCGATTCGGCTCACTGGCGGCGACGGGAGGCAAATCCTGCTGATTCGGATTGACGGCTAAAATCATTCCGCCGCTCGAATTAGTCGCAAAAGTAAAGCCCGATTTGAAAAGATAACCCGCTAAAGTCTGCGCTTCGTCCGGCGAACTGAGCCGCGCCAACGCCAAATCGAACAGACGATTTGCCAAATTTACATCTTTTTGCCGCAAACTTGTCAGAACGGTTTGAAAAGTAAAGGAAATTCCGTCCGCCAAACTTCTCTGCGCCAAACTAAACGCGAGATTCGGATTTGTTTCAACCGCCTGCAAAGCTAATGTTAAAAGTTGTTCGCTTCTGGCTGATTTATCGTCAAACGCGCCTTTGTCCTTCTTTTCGTTCGGTTCTTTGTCGGTTAATTGCTTGATAAATTTTTCGGCAAGCGGCGTATCGCGTTTGTAAGCGACTTTCAAAACCGTCGCCCGCAAACCTGCTTTGTCGGAACGATTAAAAAACTCGCTCATTTTCTCGTCTTTCGGCGATTCGGGAACTTCGTCAATCATATTCCAAGCCTTCGTCAGCCATTTTATTGATTGATTGGCGTTTTCGTCCCAAAGCAAATCCGCCGCGTCCGCCAACGCTTCGACCGCCGCTTTTTTGTCTTCCCAAAACGTCGCTTCTTCGGCGGTTTTCGTGACCATCGAAATCGCCTGAAACTTTTGCGATAAAAGTTTCTGCTCTTTTTCGGTGAAAACTTTCGGTGTCGGCTGCGGCGCGGCTTTTTGCGCGAAAACGGAAATCGAAGACAGTAAAATTATGGCGAGAAAAGGTATTTTTTTCATAATTTTCACCTCATTGTTTGGTTGTTATAGTTTTTGTATTTTTCGTTCTTTCCGGCAGTACAACTTTTTTTTCCAAGCTGCCGTCCTCTTTAATTTCAAAGGTCGTCTCAAAATTCGCGCCCGGAAGATGTGAAAAGCGCGTGAAAGGGAACAACCAATTAAACGGAACGATGATATTTTTTTTGAGTTTGGCATCATAAACCAAAATATTGGCATACAAAACAAATTTTTGCGCCTTCATCTGCCGTTCCGTCAACGATTCGCGCGTGTTTTTGTTTTGCGCGACGAGTTTCTCGAATTCAGATTGATTTACAAGATCGCCGGCTAACCTTTCCTGAATCATCTTGTCGAGCGGAATTGTTAAAACCACTTCCCGATTTACATCCTTAGACAAATCATTTTTGGTAAAGCTGCCTTTGTTTACGAAATCGCCTAACTTGGGAATGGCGTTGAGGTCTTCTATTCTGCCGTTGGTCGCCGCATCAAACAACTGCTTTTCTGTGGCGATTCTCAATTCATAACTCATTTCCCATTTACTTTTTTCGAGATTTACACCGGGCAAATTTAAAAAAGTAATTTTAATCGTCGCATTTTCAAGCGTGTTTTTGGGTTCTTCTTTTTTGATTTGAGAAAAATTATTGAGCGCAAACAGTAAAGTAATCAGTGTAACTAGGTAAAGTTTTTTCATAAATCTCCTTTTTTCCGTCGGAATAATGGCTCGATAAAAATTTAGCGACCGGAGCGCAAGCGGCTCGCTTGCCGTCCGTTCGAGCGAAGCGTTGAACGGACGTGCGCCGCATATACATCCAATTTACATTTTAACCAAACGGCGTTCACCCGTTCTTTGTTTCGCTCGAACGGGGCGAGCGAGCCGCTTGCGCTCCGGTTCTTATAACTTTTTACCGGAACATTATCTGTCGGATTCGGCTGCTGAATTTAGTGTTGTATCGAGTGAACTTATTTTATTTTTGAATTTTGTTCTTTTTCCCGCTAACTGTCAAGAAAATTATGGATTTACGCGTCCTTTCGGACTATATTAAACTGACTCAAAATTTTTAACACTTGAAAAATTCGGCAATAAAGTTCAGACTTTAAGCATCATATATTTTTTAGTTATTAAAAAGTCAAAGCAATAATTTTATGTTTGAACGCTATACGGAAAAGGCGCGGCGCGTGATTTTTTTCGCCCGTTATGAAGCACTGCAATACGGTTCGCAGGTTATTTCGCCGGAACACATTCTTTTAGGGTTGATGCGCGAGGATAAAACAATTTCCGCGCGATTTTTCCCGTTTCGCAATAATTTGACGGTCGAGGCGATTCGGCGCGAAGTCGAAGAACGCATCGTTCTGCGCGACCGGATTCCGCAATCCGCCGAACTGCATCTGGCGCAGGAAAGCAAGCGTATTCTGGCGTTTGCCAACGAAGAAAGCCGTCAATTGCAGAATCGTCACATCGGACCCGAACATATTCTGCTCGGTTTGGTGCGCGAAGAACGCTCGATTGCGGCGGAAATTCTCTATCATTTCGGTTTGCGTCTTCAGGACGCGCGCGAAGAAATCGCGCGGCAGAACGGTTTTACGAACTTTTACTCGATTGGCAAAGAAAAATCGGAAACGCCGCATTTGCAGGAATTTACGCGCGATTTGACAAACGAAGCGGCGGAAGGAAAACTCGATCCGCTGATCGGGCGCGAAAATGAAGTCGAAAGAATTATCGAAATTCTCTGCCGCCGGACGAAAAATAATCCGGTTTTAATCGGCGAATCCGGTGTCGGCAAAACGGCGATTATCGAAGGTTTGGCGCAGCGGATTATTGAACGAAACGTCCCGACTTTTCTCGAAAACAAACGCATTTTGTCGCTCGATTTATCGCTCGTCGTCGCCGGCACGAAATATCGCGGACAGTTTGAAGAACGCTTGAAAAAAATTATGAGCGAACTCAAGGAACACAAGCAATTCATTGTGTTTATTGACGAACTTCACACGTTGGTCGGCGCGGGTTCGGCGGAAGGCACTTTGGACGCGGCGAATATTTTGAAACCTGCGCTTTCACGCGGCGAAATCCAGTGCGTCGGCGCGACGACACCGAACGAATTCCGCAAATCAATCGAAAAAGATCGCGCTCTCGAACGCCGTTTCCAATCGGTCAAAGTCGTGCCGCCGAACGAAGAAGAAGCGTTGCGAATCGTCGAAGGTTTAGCCGAAAGATACGAAGCGTTTCATCAGATTCGCTATTCCAAAGAAGCTCTCGAAACCGCCGTTTATCAAACAAATCGCTACATTCCCGACCGATTTTTGCCCGACAAAGCGATTGATGTTTTGGACGAAGCCGGTTCCCGCGCCAAACTTCGCTACCAGCAAAATGCCGCGTCCGAACCTTCGTGGAAGGAAACGGTCGAGAACTGGAAACGTGCCGCCGCCAATGAAGATCAGCTAATTTCTTACGAACTGAAAACGCTCGAAGATTCGTTTTTCGCGGTCGAAGTTTCCAAAGATGATGTCGAAGAAGTGATCGCGCGGTGGACGGGAATTCCGATTCAGGCAATCAAACAGGAAGAGGCGAAAAAACTCTTAAACATTGAAAAAGAACTGCACAAACGCATAATTTCACAGCGACCGGCGATTTCCGCGCTGGCGCGGGCGATTCGCCGGTCACGCGCCGGACTGAAAAATCCGAACAAACCCGTCGGTTCGTTTTTGTTTCTAGGTCCGACCGGAGTCGGCAAAACGGAAGTCGCGCGAACTTTGGCGGAATATCTTTTCGGTTCGGAACGCGCTTTGATTCGTTTCGATATGTCGGAATTTATGGAAAAACACACGGTCGCCAAATTTATCGGTTCGCCGCCCGGATACGTCGGACACGAAGAAGGCGGACAGTTGACCGAAAAACTGCGCCGTTCGCCTTATTCGGTCGTGCTTTTCGATGAAGTCGAGAAAGCACATCCCGATTTATTTAATGTTTTACTGCAAGTTTTCGAAGACGGCGTTTTGACCGACGCGCAGGGCAACGCGATTGACTGTAAAAACGCGATTTTTATAATGACTTCCAATATCGGCGCGAGATTTATTCAAAAACGCGCGACGCTCGGTTTTCAAACCGGCGCGGACGCTTCGCGGCAGAAAATGGAAGATCAGGTGATGAGCGAAGTCAAAAAAACCTTCGCGCCCGAATTTATCAATCGGCTCGACGAAATTATTATTTTTGACGAACTCGCCGATGAAGATTTGATGCGGATTATTGATTTGCAGGTCGGAAAATTGAACGAAATTCTGACCAGCCGCGCTTTAGAAATTCGTCTGACCGAAGACGCAAAACGCTGGCTGATCGCTAAAACCTGCGCCGACAGAAGTTACGGCGCGCGACCGCTGAAACGCGCCTTGCAGAAAAATGTCGAAGACGAACTTTCCGAAGCATTGATTCAGGGCGAATTGAGCGGCGAAAGTTTGGTTGAAATTTACGCCGAAGACGATAAATTGAATTTTCGTCCGATTAGGCTCGAAGAATTAGAAGATATTCTTTTGGAACGCGCGTAAAATACACAATATGCGGAAGCCCGCACGAAGTAAGGGCGTTATTCAACATACGCCTTTACTTCGCGCGGGCTTCCGCACAGAAAAAACAATGTTTCTCTCATAGATAATTTATGTTTCAAAATCAAATTAAGCCGCGCCGCGTGGTGATTACGGGTTTCGGCTGCGTTACGCCAATCGGCATCGGGCGCGAAAATTACTGGGAATCGCTCAAAAACGGCGTGAGCGGCGTGTCCAAAATCGAAAGTTTCGATGTGTCCGATTCAAAAGTAAAAATCGCGGCGGAAATCAAAAATTTCGACTGGGAAGCCGAACTCGATGCAAAAGACCGAAAACACGTTCCGCGCACCGTTCCGCTCGCGCTCGCGGCGGCGCGTGAAGCGGTCAAAGACGCAAATTTACAACCGGAGAATCTCACATTAAGCGAAAGACAAAACTTCGGCGTGGTTTTAGGAACCGGCGGCGGCGGACTTGAATTTACCGAAAAGCAATATAAAACCTGGTTCACGCAAGATACGACCAGAGCGAGCGTTTACACTATCCCATCGTCAACGCACGGCGGTTTATCCAGTGAACTTTCGATGATTTTCAATCTTCACGGACTTTCGCATATCATCTCGACCGGCTGCACGAGTTCGACCGACGCGATATTTTACGCCGCGCAGCACGTCGCGCTCGGACGACAAAATATGATGCTGACCGGCGGCGTTGACGCGCCGATTGCCCGCGGGATTCTCGAAGGTTTTAATTTGATGACCGTTTTAACCGACGACTGGAATGACGCGCCGGAACGCGCTTCGCGCCCGTTTTCCAAAGATCGTTCGGGAATTGTTCTCGGCGAAGGCGCGTGGATTTACGTTCTGGAAACACTGGAAAATGCACAAAACAGAAATGCGAAAATCTACGCTGAAATCGCCGGTTACGGTTCGACGTGCGACGCGTATCACCGCGTGCGCCTCGAAGAAAACGGCGTTGAACCGGCGCGGGCGATGCAGATTGCGATGGACGACGCAGGAATTTCGCCGGAACAAATTGATTACATCAACCTGCACGGAACTTCGACGCAGTTGAACGACCGCATCGAAACGCAAGCCGTCAAAAACGCTTTTGGCGATTGCGCTTACAAAATTCCGATGTCCGGCACGAAATCGCAAATCGGACATCCGCAGGGCGCGAGCGGCGCGGCGGGAATCGGCGCGACCTTGCTCGCAATGAACGAAAACATCATCGCGCCGACGATAAATTTAAATATGCCCGACGAAAACTGCGATTTGAATTACACGCCGAACGTCGCGCGTCAAAACGGCGATGTGAACACCGCGCTGTGCAACTGCATCGGTTTCGGCTCGAAAAATTCGGCTTTGGTTTTGCGGAAAACTTGATCCGAAAACCAATTGCCGCCGCGAAATGCCGTCTGTAAAGTCTGATGTTTAACTTGAAAATTCAAGGTTTGGACATTAGACTTTGAAATTTAATTATGGAAAATCTCGTTTTTTCAAATATGCTTCATCGTCCGGCGCGAACGCTCGTTAGTGTTTTGGGCATCGCGGTCGGCGTTTTGCTGATCGTTTTTACCATCGGTCTGGCGAACGGTTCAATGCGCGAGCGGGCGGCGCGGGAAGCGAATGTCGGCGCGGAGATTTTGTTTCACGCGCCCGGCGCGATTGGGTTGAGCGGTTCGGAATCTTTTCGCATTCCGCTTGAAACCGGTCAGGAACTCGAAAAAATCGAAGGCGTGAAAACCGTCGTTCCGATTGGACAAAACAGCGTTTCGGTGAACGACAGCAACACCGGCAGCCGTTTGATTGAAGGCGTGAATTTCGATCAATATGCCGCCGTCGCCGGATTAAAAATTATCGAAGGGCGCAAGTTTTCGGAGAACAGCGACGAAGCGATTATTGATACGGGCTGGCAAAATCAAAAAAGCATCAAAGTCGGCGACACGCTCGGTCTTTACGACCGCAATTTCAAAATCGTCGGAATTTACGAACCGGCGGCGGGCGCGCGCGTCAAAATTTCGCTGGCGACGATGCAGAAACAACTCGGCGGCGAAGGCAAAGCGACATCGTTTCTGGTCAAAGTCAAAGACGGTTTCACGCCCGAACAGGTCGCGGAAAATATTCACAACAAATTTCCCGACAATCACGTCGTTTTAACAAAAGATTTGCCCGAACTTTACTTATCGAGTGTTCCCGCGCTCGGCGTTTTTCTCAACGTGATAATCGGTGTCGCCGCAGTTATCAGCGCGCTCGTGATTTTGCTGACGATGTACACGACTGTAACTGAACGCACGCGGCAGATCGGAATTATGAAATCGCTCGGAATGAAAAATTCAAAAATCGCCTGGACTATCACGCAGGAAGCACTTTTGCTCAGTTTTTGCGGAATCGTGACGGGCATTATTCTGACATTTGTTCTGCGTTTTATTTTGACTCGCGTCACGACTTTGACGGTCGAAATGAGTCCGCTGGTGTTGAGTTTAATTTTTGTGATCGGCTTGTTCGGCGGCGCAATCGGCGCGCTCTATCCGGCACTTCGCGCGGCGCGGCTCGACGCGGTTGAGGCTTTGAGTTACGAGTAATTCCAAATTCCAGATTTCAAATTCCAAATTGGAAGAAAAATCTGGAATCTGGAATTTGGAATCTGGAATGAAAAATAATTTGCTGAAAGATAAAAAACTCGCCTTCATTGGCTGCGGCGTGATGGCGGAATCAATGATTGCGGGACTTTTGCGAATGGAATTGGTCGCGCCCGAACAGGTTGTCGCGTCGCATCCGCGCCAAGAAAGACGCGCTGAACTTGAGAAAAAATACAAAATTCAAACGGTCGAAGACAATGCCGACGCGGTGAAAGCTGTCGGAAATGACCGGGCAATCATCGCTCTGTGCGTCAAACCGCAGCGCGTCAAAGGCGTTTTAGACGAATTGAAAAACGTCGTTCTGCCCGCACAACTCGTGGTTTCAATTATCGCGGGCGCGACAATTGAAACGATTTCCGAAACGCTCGACAATCAACTGGTGGTTCGCGCGATGCCGAACACGCCTTCGCAAATCGGACGCGGAATGACGGCGTGGACTTGCACGGATGAAGTTGACGAAAATCACCGGGCGCAAATCAAAGAACTGCTGACCGCGCTCGGCAAAGAAATTTTCGTCGAAACGGAAAATATGATTGATATGGCGACGAGTTTGAGCGCGACCGGACCGACTTATATTTTTACGTTTATGGAAGCGATGACCGACGCGGGCGTTCATCTCGGTTTTTCGCGCCACGTTTCGCAGGAACTCGTTCAGCAGACGATTCTCGGCTCGGTTTTGTTTGCGATGGAATCCGGCAAACATCCGGCGGAACTGCGAAATATGGTCACTTCTCCCGGCGGAACTTCCGCCGAAGCCAATTATCAAATGGAAAAAGGCGGCTTGCGAACCGTTTTGTCAAAAGCGATTTACGCCGCTTACAAACGCGCCGTCGAATTGGGCAAAAAAAAGTAGACCTTGTGTTTTTTAGTAACCGGTGCGCGTAAAATTTCGCGGAGCGGACTGGAGCGCAAGCGTCCCCGCTTGCAATGAGCGCGAGAGCGCGAAAAAATGTTTAATATTCGCGGCGTTTGAGTAAACGAATACTTTTTCGCGTCGAAGCGACGCTCATTGCAACCGGGACGGGTTGCGCTCCAGTCCGCTTCGCTTTTTAACAAAATTGATTTAATTCAATTACTTTTCTGTTTAGCAGCATTGCGTTGAAATCTTTCTTAATTGAAAAATGCAGGAAAATCCACAAATTGCCGCAGAAAATATCAATCGTTTTTTGTGCGACCATTGCGGCGCGAATATGATTTTCGACCCGCGCAACGGTCAATTAACCTGTCCGTATTGTAATTTCACAAAAAAGATTGAAACAAGCGGTGAAATCGTCGAACGTGATTATCAGAGTTTTCTGCGTCCCGACGCGGCGCGATTGCAGCCGATGGCGGAAAATGCGATGCAGGTTTCGTGTGAAACGTGCGGCGCGACCGTAACTTTTGTTCCGCCGGAGGTGGCGCGAAGCTGTGATTTTTGCGGCGGAAAAATCGTCGCGCAGCCGAAATCCGCCGATCCGCTCGTCGCGCCCGAAGGCGTTCTTCCCTTTTCCGTAACGACGCAAATCGCTTCGTCCGCGCTCAAAAACTGGATAAATTCGCGCTGGTTCGCGCCGAGCAATTTAAAAATTCTCGCCCAACCCGATAAAGTCGGCAGCGTTTACATTCCTTACTGGACGTTCGATGCCGACACCTTCAGCCGCTACACCGGACAGCGCGGCGAATATTATTACAAAACGGAATATTACGAAGAAAACGGCGAACGAAAATCGCGCGAAGTTCGCTACACCAATTGGTACGGCGCGTCCGGCGCGGTCAGCCGTAATTTCGATGATCTTTACATTCCCGCAACCAAATCGCTTTTGCCGAAATATGTCAAAAAATTAAACTGGGAATTCGGCGAACTCGTGCCTTACGAACCGGCTTATCTCGCCGGACACAAAGCGCAAACTTATCAGATAACGCTCGAACAAGGTTTTGAATTATTCAAACAAGATGCCGCCGCGATTATTTACAACGACGTGCGCGGCGACATCGGCGGCGACGAACAGCGCGTCAGCAATGTTGACACGGAATATTCAAATATCACGTTCAAACACCTGCTTTTGCCGGTTTACGCGGGCGCGTATCGTTACAACAACAAAGTTTTTCAAATCGTCGTCAACGGCAGAACCGGCGAAGTTCAGGGCGAACGTCCTTACAGTTGGCTGAAAATCGGTTGTTTGTCAATTTTCATTCTGTTAGTCATAATTATTATTGCTTTGATTGCATCGTCAACGAGGTAAACTTTGAGAATATTAAAATTATGAATCCCTGGCACGACGTAAAATACGGCGATAATGCGCCTGAAATTGTCAATGCGCTGATTGAAATTCCGAAAGGCAGCAAAGGAAAATTTGAATTGGACAAACAAAGCGGTTTGATAAAACTCGACCGCGTTCTTTATTCGTCGGTTCATTATCCGGCAAATTACGGATTTATTCCGCAAACATACTGCGACGACAACGATCCGCTCGATATTTTGGTTTTCAGCTCGATTCCGCTGCCGGTTCGGTGTTTACTGGACGCGAAAGTTATCGGCGTGATGCGAATGGTTGATTCGGGCGAGATTGACGACAAAATAATCGCCGTCGCCGCCAACGATATTTCCGTCAGTTACCGCAACGATATTTCCGAACTTCCGCCGCATTCGACCGTCGAAATGCGCGCGTTTTTTGAAGATTACAAAAACTTAGAACACAAAGAAGTCGTCGTCGAAGAATTTTTAGGACGCGAAAAAGCCTACGAAATCGTCAGCGAAGCCATCGAACTCTACAAAACGACATTCATCAATATCGCCGACGGCGCAGGAAACTAATTTTTATTTGCAGGGATAACAGGATTTACAGGGATATTTTTTAAAACAAAAATTTATCCGTTTTCATCCTGTTATCCCTGCAAATTATTTTCCTGACAGTCGAACTGCTGTGCCGTAAGCTAAAACCTCAGTTGAATTTTGAGAAAATTCGGTCGCGTCGTAGCGCATTCCGATAATCGCGTCCGCGCCGATGGCGTTGGCGTGCTGCGCCATTCGATTAAACGCTTCGAGCCGCGCGTTTTCGCAAACGTGCGTAAATTCTTCGATATTGCCACCCGCGATTGATTTCAAACCGCCGATGATTCCGCGCCCGATGCCCGTCGCCCGCACGACGATTCCGCGCACAATTCCCAAATATTCTTCAATTTCGTGTCCCGCAACTTCATTTCCCGTCGTAATTATCATATTTTTTCTCCTTTTTTCCAAGAAATTTGCAGGGATAACAGGATTTACAGGGTTAATGACTTTTTCATAATATTTAAAATCCCAATTATCCTGTTATCCCTGCAAATTTCTTCTATTCATATCTCAACGCTTCAATCGGATTCAAACGGCTTGCACGTAAAGCCGGAAAAACTCCGGCGACAAAGGCAATAGTGCAGACCAAAACCATTACAAAAATTAGCGAGAACGGTCTGAAAACAAATATGCTGTAACCTTCAAATGACTCAAGATACGCTCGCGCCACAAATATATTGGTAATCGTGCCGACGATTATTCCGCAGACAACTCCGGCGGCTGCGCCCCAAAAACCGATCAAAATGGATTCTAAAGAAAAAAGCATAAAGATTTTCCAGCGTCCCATTCCCAAGGCTTTTTGCAAACCGATTTCCTTCGTTCGCTCTAAAACTGCGATAACCAGCGTATTTATGATGCCGAAAGACGCGGCGAGAAGGGCGATAAACGCGAACAAATTCAAACCGATTTGCAAAATAGCAACTCCGTCGTAAGCTCTTTTCTGACGGTCGGCAATCGAGTCGGCTGAAAATCCCAATTCGTCGAGTTTGACTTTTACCGCCGCAATCTTCTGCGCTTCGCTCGTTTTCAATTGAAGTGTTAAATTTGAAAATTGGTTAAGTTCATCACTCTGCTGATTTTGGTCTTCGTAAATGCGCTTTGCCGTTTCCGCATCCACAAACGTGCTGAAATTTGTCATCATTCCTTTTGTTAAAACGCCGACAATTTTCAATCGCAGCGTTTTAATCTCAGCCGATTTATCACTGACTTTGTAAGCGACGGTCGCCGTCTTGCCGATTAAATTATTAAGATTTTCATCAAGTGCTTTAGCAATATCAATCGGAAGTATAATTTGATTTGCTCCGTCAATAGTTTTTCCCGCTTCGACTTTTTGCGTAATTCCTTCGGACAGCATATCGAGAAAAACTCGGTATTTTTTTGCGCCGCTGATCGTAATATATTCGCCTTTCATCCAATAGCGCGGCGTAATCGTTTTGATTTCGGGAATCTCATTTCGCAAAACTTCGATCTGCTCTTGAGAAATCGTCATCGCGCTTTGGTCAAAACTATTTCCGGTTTCCTCATCGCTCTTTTCCTTATATTCGACAGGTTCGTCGGGATTCATCTGTTCGCCCTTGCGTTCAATTTTTTTGCGAATAAAAAGCACATTCGCACCTTCGGTATTTTTTACCTCTTTATCTACATAATCACGCAAACCGTCGCCCAAACCGTTGGTCAAAACGAGCGTAAAGGAACCGACAAAAATCGCCATCACCGTCAAAAACGTCCGCAGTCTGGCGCGAAAAAGGTTGCGATTGGCGATTTTTATCAGTTCCCAAAATTTCATAATTTTTTAATGGTTAATGGATAATGGATAATAATAAGAAAATGTTTAGTTTCAACTAAACACTCACTTCTTGAATTTAAAAAATTAGCAATTATCCATTATCCATTACCCATTATCTTCCCGTCCTTCATTTCGATAATCCGCTGACATTTTGCCGCCAAATCTTCGTCGTGCGTAACGATAATAAGCGTTATTCCTTTTTCCGAATTCAATCGAAAAAGCATATTTTCAATAATCTCACTCGTGTTTGAGTCGAGATTTCCCGTCGGCTCGTCGGCAAAGATAATCTGCGGATTTCCGACGAGCGCGCGGGCGATACAGACTCTCTGTTTTTCGCCGCCGGATAAATCTTTGGCGCGTTTATTTTCTTTATCTTTCAACCCGACGGCTTCGAGCGCGTCCATCGCATTTCCCGTCAGCCGATACTGCGACGCGCCGCGAATCCGCATCGGCAGGACGACATTTTCAAAGACGGTTTCCTGTCCGTTCAAAAAAAACTGCTGAAACACAAACCCGAACTTTTCATTCCGCAGCAAGTCGCGCTCTTTTTCCGAAAGCGTCGAAAAATCCGCGCCGTCAAACATCACACTGCCCGAAGTCGGCGTATCCAAACACGCCAGCAAGTGCATCAAAGTTGATTTTCCGCTGCCCGATTTCCCGATAATTGCCGCACATTCGCCCGCTTTTATCTCAAGATTGATATTTTTTAGAACTTCATAATCAACATTATCGCTCGTGTAAGTTTTTGATAAATTGATCGTTTCCAGCATATTTTATTAAAGGCGCGGACAAATATGATTCTTTTACGACAAATCGGTCAACATTTGTTGCAAAAAAATTTTTACGATTATTAAACTGTAAAAGTAATTAAATTTGAGAACTATTTGAAGATTTTTTTGCCGAAAAATTTTCTTCGACATAAACTTTAATTTTTATAAAATACAATTTTAAAAATTTGAAGTTTGAAGACGGGAAAAATTAAGGATTCAGCAGAACGAACAATCTGTCAGCCCAATCGGATTTCGTATTTCGCAAAATTTCGTACTGAACCATCGCGGAATCGCGGTCGCCGAGTTTGAGATAAGCTCGTCCGAGATTAAATCTGGCTTTATCAAAGTTGGAATTATAGCTGACGGCGTTGTTAAAAGCATCAACGCTTTCTTCGGTTTTGCCCAGTTCAAAATAATTTTCACCCAAATAATTATAAGTTTTTGCGTCCGGTTTGTAAGTTTTTAATTGTTCGAAAGCGGAAAGTGATTCTTTGTATCTTTTTTGTTTGAAATATGCCGCGCCGATAAATTCATAAGCGTTGGCGTAATCAGGTTTAATGGCGACGGCGCGTTTGAAAGCCAAAATTTCTTCGTCCGTGCGACCTAATTTATTTAACGAAAGTCCCAGCGCGTACTGCGCGTCGGCGTTGTTCGCGTCAATTTTGACGGCTTGCCGGTAAGCCTCAGCCGCGTCTTTGTATTGTCCGAGCGCGAAACTCGACGCGCCGATATTTATATACGTTTCCGACCATTCGGGACGAAGTTTCGCCGCCTGTTTCGACGCTTTGAGCGCGTCGCCGTGTCGTCCGAGCATTCCGTAGCAAAATCCCGCCTGATACCACGCTTCGGCGTAATTCGGATCAATTTCGACGGCTTTTTCAAAATACGCGGCGGCGCGGGCGTATTCATCTCGTGATAAAATGCCGAGACCTTGCGAATAAAGACTTTCGGCGGCGGCGCGTTTGTTTTTCTGCGATTCCGAATTGAGTGATGCAAATGTTTGCAGTTCGCCGATTTTGAGCTGCGAAATTCTCTCCGATGGAACGGCGAAATTCAAACTCTGACCTTCCGCCGCCTGCAAAGATGCTACGCCGATCACCTGTCCGAGCATATTGACCACGGGCGAACCGCTCGAACCGGGCGAAATCGGCGCGGTAATTTGAATAATTTTCCCGTAACCCGGAATTTCCCTGACGGCTGAAACGATGCCGTTGGAAACCGAACCTTCCAAACCGTACGGATTGCCGACCACGACGATTGATTCGCCTTCCTGCGGGACGGCTTTGACAATCGTCAGCGGAACGGCATCGCCGGACGGAACATTTACTTGCAGCAACGCCAAATCGCCTTCGCCGTCAATCGCCAGAACGCCGCGCGCGACGTATTTTTTGCCGTTCATCAAATGAACTTCGACGCGGTTTGATTTTTCGATAACGTGGCGATTTGTAATAATCTTGTCGCTTGCAATAAAAAAACCGCTTCCGCGCGAAAGCGTCGCTCCGCGAGAATCAAAAGTTTCAATCGCCACCGCCGACGGTTTCACGCGGCGCACCAAATCCGGCAAATAATCCTGCGCGGCGACCGTCAAAACGCCCGCGAAAAGCATTGACAGAGAAATTAAAACATTTTTTACGGCGGATTTTGTCATTACGGCTCTGATTTCCTTTTGGGATTATAGTGGTTTTATCACTTTCAAACAAATTTTTGAGCGAAATAAACGATTAACTTTTAGTAGATGGAAAAAAATCATAAACAGTTGCTGTGTGTTCGGCGCGTTTACGGTCGGAATTTGAATTATTTTCTGGAATTTCAGTTTATTTTGTCAGATTTTATCGGACGTTTCGCAATTATAAAATGTTAAACTTTTCAATATGACGAGTCGCCGCCGAAACAATCCGGGATTTCTCGAACGACAAAAAAATAACTCCGCTTCATTTTTCAATACGAACTTGCTTCACTCGCTTATCAATAAGGAAATTTCCGCCCGATGTTTTGTTTCGGTAGTTATTCCGGCGCGCGACGAGGCGGAAAGTTTGCCGAAAACTCTGGAGTCTTTCACCACACAAACGAATTTTGATGATTTGCCGCTTGATCCGGCAATTTTTGAAGTCATTGTTTTGGCAAATAACTGCTGCGATAATTCCGCCAAAATCGTTAAGAAATGGCAAAAAAATTATTCGACATTAAATTTACATCTGGCTGAAATAAACTTACCGGAAGAAAATGCAAATATCGGTTTTGTGCGGCGTTTATTGATGAATGAAGCGTATAATCGTTTGAAATCCAACCGGTTCGGCGGCGGAATTATCGCCACGACCGACGGCGATACGCGCGTCGCGTCCGATTGGATTATTAGTATTATCAGCGAGATCGAAAACGGCGCGGATGCGGTCGGCGGACGAATTTTGATTGATGAAAAAGAATTTGAGTCGTTAGACGAAAAGGCGCGAAATTTTCATCTGCTTGATGAAAAATATCGTTTGCTGATCGCTGAAATCGAAGATTTTTATGATGAAATTCCGCACGATTCGCTGCCGCGACATCATCAGCATTTTAACGGAAGTTTCGCCGTAACGACCGCCGCTTTTGAAAACGCGGGCGGAATTCCCGACGTAAAATTTTTGGAAGACGTGGCGTTTTACAACGCGCTTTCACGCATAGACGCAAAATTTCGGCATTCGCCAAATGTCCGGGCATACACTTCGGCGCGCAGTCACGGACGCACCGCGCTCGGACTTTCCACCCAGCTTAACGAATGGAAAATTATGGGCAGAAACGGCGACGAATATCTCGTCGAATCGGCGCAAACCGTCGAAAAAAGATTTACGGCGCGGCGCGAATTGAGAAAATTTTGGCAAAAAAGAAAATCTGAAAATTCAATTGATTCTGCTGAAGTTTCCACGCTTTCCAAAAAAATTTACATTCCGAATGAGAATCTTTTGACTGCTCTGGAAAATTCCGAAACTTTCGGAATTTTTGCGGAAAAAATAATCGAAGAACTGTACGCCAATGATAATTGGAAACGTGAAAATCCGTTAGTTCCTGTTGAAAATGCGATTTTGGATTTGCGGAGAAATCTTGAAAAATTTCGTAATTCGGGAAAAACTCAAAGTAAAACAGCCTGAAAAAATTTATTGATTTGTTAAATTGTAAATTTTTGGGTCGAAAAGATTTTCGCCGCGAATATCAAGAATTATATTTTTTCAGCTCGGTTTTGATTTGTGCAGAAGACCGCACGAAGTAAGGGCGCGAAAGCAAAGAACGTCCTTACTTCGTGCGGGCTTCTGCATTTGTTAGCTTTTCCCAAACATCAAGCCGGTATTTGTCCGCTTTTATTTCATCAAGCCTTCGCATTTTATTTTCGGCAAATTTTGCGAAAGAATTGTGAACTTCGTCGCCGGTTTGCGGATAATCGTGAACAAACGGTGTCCAGTGAGCAAGCACAACTTGCCCGTTTTCAGTTAGTTGCGCGAAAACTTTTTCCATCGCTTTTTTCCAATCCGGCGGCGAAAGATAATATCCGACTTCTGAAATTAAAATCAAATCAAACCCGTCGGCGGGAAATTCTTCGGGAAACCGCATCAGTCGAAAATTTACATTCGACAAATTTCGGCAGCGTTTTTTTGCCTGTTCGATGGCATTTTCAGACACATCAACGGCTAAAAGTTTTTCACATCTTTCCGCCAGCTTTTCCGTCAAAACGCCGATGGAACAGCCGATTTCAAAAGCGTTTTTATATTTTTCACGCGGCAGAGCGTCGAGTGTCGCTCGATATTTTTCGCCTTCATATTCGCTCGTTTGAAAATTCCAGGGGTCGTCGTTTGCCGCGTAAACTTTTTCAAAATATTCGGGACTTAAAGTTTTTTTCTCGTCGTTCATATTTTTTGTTCCAAATAAATCTCCCAATTTCCCGCAAAATTCGCTAAAATGTCCGCCGTCAAGCGGAAAGCCTGCGGATCGTCGTCAATCAAATCGGTCGTTTGCGATTGGTGAGCGTTGATCGCGCGCTGCTTTTGCGCGGTTACGGAAGAAATATCAAGCCGAAAAGCCGCGACTTCTTCACATCTCGGCGCGTCGTGGCTTTCCGCGATTTCCCAGAGCCAAATCGGATATTCGATCATTTTCGCCGATTCGTTTGCCGCTCTTATCAAAGAATGAGCCGCGCGATGGTCTGGATGCGGATCACGCCGCCACGGAACGAGAATGGTTTGCGGTTCAATAAAATCGAGATATTTTCCGCACCGCACAACGGTTTCCGTCGAATCGGCATTTGGCACGGAACGATCTTTGTATCGAAAAAACGTCGTATTTTCTTTGTTCACGCCCAAAATTTCGAGCGCGTTCAACATCTCGGTTTCGCGCAAATCACGCAGCTTTTCGGCGGGAAATTTTACGGAATTCGGATGTGAAAGAGTTCCGTCACTCAAAACCAAAACTTCGACTTCTATGCTGAAATTTCGTAAAAGCGCGATTGCGCCGCCGCAGCCGAGCGATTCATCATCTGGATGCGGCGCGACGATCAAAGTTTTGCCCCAACTTTTGACAAAATCGGCATTTTTCAGCGGAATCGAAGAAATGTCGGCGAGCGGCGAACCGTCTAAAACTGTGGCGTTATTCATTTCAAAAATTTAAAACTCGATTTTTTGCAATTCTCCGGTTTTCACCACAAATCATCGCATTGAATTTCTTTATCCAACACATATTTTCCGGCGGCGGCGAGCGAAGCGTCGGGCGCGGGCTGACGAAGATAGATTTTCAGATCACGAATAATTCTTTCAAAATTAAACGGTTTGTTCAGCCCGCGCGCGCCGACCGAATATTCACAGAAAAGCATCACGTCCTGACAAATTTGCTCGATTGCCGTTCGCGTCATATTCGCGTAAGCCAGAAATTTTTCGCTCGTCTCCGGTGTCGGATTTTGACGGTAATTTTCAAAACTTCGCGCCGCGCCTTCGAGCCATAAATTGCCGCTTTCGACCCGAATCGCCATTTCGCCCAAACGCGCCTGCTGAAATAAGTCATCCGTGCGATTCAATTTTTGCAAATATTTGCGGGTTTCGTCGAAAATCGCCTCTGCCGCGCCCAGTTGAACGGCGGCAAAACGAATCGAACCGCCTCTGAAATGCG
Organism: Pyrinomonadaceae bacterium; assembly: GCA_965218105.1. Lineage (GTDB taxonomy): Bacteria > Acidobacteriota > Blastocatellia > Pyrinomonadales > Pyrinomonadaceae. Next base: position 28,091 of record OZ244585.1, on the reverse strand, counting down.
GCTGACCGTAATAGTCGAACGGCTCGCCGATCAAATCGTCCTGAGTTAATTCAACGCCCGTAAAATCAACGCGAAAGCTGCGCGTGGATTTCATTCCGAGCGGATTCCACCACGAATCGTCAACGTCGGTTTTGACTTTTTCCATCGGCACGACGCACATTTGCCAGCCGCCGTCAGGCAGCGCGCCGGTAACCATCGGACGCTCGACATAATCAACGCCGGTGGCGAAAATTTTGAAGCCTTCGAGTCGAAATTTCCCGTCAGCGGCGGGAAATATTTTTACTCCGTCGGCGGCTTCCGTGTTCCAAACGCCGAAAATTTTGTCGTTTTTGACCACTTCGGCGGCATATTTTGCAAACTGCCGTTCATTCGCAAAAAGTTTGAGCAGCAAAAGAGCGTTGAAATGTCCTTCGTAAACGCGCCCGACAACCAGATTGCCGTAACCGAAATATTTCAGAAGCCGCAGCATTTCCAGAGTCGTGCCATTTTCCAAACCCAATCCGACACCGCCGAATTTTGTCGGCAGCGGCGCGGCGTGTAATTTTGTTTCCGTGATGAGTTTGAGCGTTTCCGCCGGAAAACTTTCGACAGAATCAGTTACAGCCGCTTCAGCCATCGCTGATTTCGTCATATTTTTGGCTGTTTTTAATTTTTCTGAAATTGAACTTCGGTCAATTTTTTCTTTTTCCTGAGCGAAAGCTAATGTATTGGTCATTAAATTTATTTTCCGAGTTAATTTTGAAAAGTTTTTTACGCAACAGTTTTCGCATTCGCCTTAAGCGGCTTGCGAACTTCAAATAATTCCTGTTCTGTTTGCTGTCTGAAAAGTTCTTCGGCGAGCGGAGCGTAAATCCCGCGTTCACCCGATCTATTTGCATAATCCCACAAACCGTTATGGCAATGGCGGTTATCGTCCCAGCCGGGATGATTGACAATCGGATATAAGCAAATTCCGACAACCTGAACGCCGCTTGCGGCGGCAAGCCGCGTTTCTTCGCAAATATATCGAAACCAGTCGGCTCGCTCATCGTCTTCGATGCCCGTTTCGGCAATCAAAATCGGGCGATGATAGCGTTCAGACCATTCCTGCAAAATTTGGCTGAACGGACGATAATTTTTGTGTCCGCGCATAACGCGCCGCCCGCTCGGATGCCGCCACTGGTTTTGCGAATAAAAATTTACGCCGATAATGTCCAGATACTTTTCCGCTCCGCCGAGTTCCGGCGCGCGTTTTCCGATCAGCATATCGAGCGCGTGAAACTGCGCCTGCCGGAAGTTTTCCGCGTCCTGCTTAAATTGCGGTTTAGTGGGCGAAACAGTCACGTGAATCGCCGGATCAGCCTGCATAAAACGCGCCGCCGGACAAATTTTGCGAATTTCGTCAATCGCCAAAATTGTCGCGCGGACGAGCTGCCGTTTCATTTCATCGCCGCGCCCGCGAGCAAACGGAAAAAACGCCCCGACATCGCCGGAAACCCAGCCGAAAAACGAAATTTCGTTGACCGGACAGATGAACGGCGTTTGCTGATTTTCGCCCAGCAAAATCTCGGTGAACGCTTTGGCAAAACTCGCAAACCGCACCGGAAATTCGTCGCTGAAAATGTCCAAATCGTCAGGATAACCGTAATGAAATAAATCCCAGATGATTTGGATGCCGGTTTTGCGGGCGGCTTTGATCTGACTGATCGCGCTCGAAAAATCATATTGATACGGTTTTTTTTCGATCAAATGCCAGCGTACGCCGTCGCGCGCCGTTTTCATTCCCGCGTTTAACAGCCTTTTATAATCTTCTTCGGCAAAAATATCGTGCCGCGTCGCCGCAATTACGTCAAGCCTTCTGTTTTGAAAATTGCGGTGCGTCGAACATTCAAAACCGCCGGAAAAATAGCTCTGCAACATAATTTTCTTGTATCTACTTCAACTTTTTCGAAATTTCTCTTTTAGATTTGCATTTTGTCCGTTAAAAAGTGTTTAATCTATAAAACAAAGGTTTTGAAGATGTTCGCTGGATGACGGTTAATTGTCTCAAAAGAATATAATCTGTCATTATACTTTGATTAAAAAATTTACGAGTTAAATACTCTCTGGATTCATTTAAATTATACAGCATTTTTGTAAATCCGAGCCAATGAGTTAAAGAATTATGTCCGAGTTAAACGAAACTAAAAATTTTGATCTGGTATGTTTTTCTCATCTGCGCTGGGACTTTGTTTACCAGAGACCGCAGCATCTGTTGAGCAGATTTGCCAAACAAAGGCGTGTGTTCTTTATCGAAGAACCGATTTTTGTTGACGGAACGACAAAATTAGACGTAGTTCGGCGGGAAGATTATCTGTTCACCGTCGTCCCGCATATCTCGCATTCCGCCGGAGAAAACGAAAATATCGAAGAAATAAAGCGCAAATTAATTGATCGTTTTTTTCTCGAAAAAAATATAAACAATTTTGTCGCGTGGTTTTATACGCCGATGGCAATGTCATTTACCGCGCATTTGCAGCCGACGGCGACCGTTTACGATTGTATGGATGAGCTTTCCGGTTTCAAATTTGCTCCGCCGGAACTGATTGAAAATGAAGCGAAACTTTTTGTTCAGGCGGATGTGGTTTTCACTGGCGGTCAAAGTCTTTACGAAGCGAAAAAATCACAGCACGATAATGTTCACGCCTTTCCTTCGAGCATTGATGCCGAACATTTCCAAAAAGCGCGAAACATCACCGATGAACCGGAAGATCAACAGTCAATTTCTCATCCGCGACTCGGTTATTGCGGCGTAATTGACGAAAGAATGGATATTGACTTGTTGGCGGAAATGGCTGATTTGCGCCCCGATTGGCAGTTTATAATGATCGGTCCGGTGGTTAAAATCAGCGACGAAGATTTGCCGCGCCGCGAAAATATTCATTATCTCGGCGGCAAAAGTTATCAGGATTTGCCGAATTATTTATCGGGTTGGGATGTCGCTTTGATGCCGTTCGCGCTCAACGAATCAACCGAATTTATAAGTCCGACCAAAACGCCCGAATATCTTGCCGCCGGAAAACCCGTCGTTTCGACACCGATTCGAGATGTCGCGCGACCTTACGGCGAATTGAATTTAGTCGAAATTGCGGCGACGGCTGAAGAATTTATTGCCGCCTGCGAAAAGGTTTTAGAAGAAGACGCTGAAAAAAGAACGGCGCGCGCCGATGAATTTTTGGCGCAAATGTCCTGGGATAAAACTTGGGCGCAGATGGCGCGGATGGTTGACGAAGTTGTCGGTCAAAAAGTTAAAACTTCCGCCGCTTAAAACCTGCTTTATTTAAATGAAATGAAAATTATTTTGCAAAATATTTTACAAATTGATTTTCAAATATCGAAAAAGGGGAAGAAAAAATGTTTGATTATTTGATAGTCGGTGCCGGTTTTGCCGGCAGTGTACTTGCCGAACGGCTTGCCGGCGGTTCCGACAAAAAGGTTTTGATTTGTGACAAAAGATCACATATTGCCGGAAATGCTTATGATTTGTACAATGACGACGGCGTTTTGATTCACAAATACGGACCGCATATTTTCCATACGAATTCGCCGGAAGTCTTTGAATATCTTTCGCGTTTTACCGATTGGCGCGAATATCAGCACCGCGTTTTAGCCAGCGTTGACGGAATGCTGCTGCCGATGCCGATAAATCTCGACACTATTAACAAATTGTACGGTTTGAATCTGACTTCTTTTGAAGTCGAAGATTTTTTTAAATCAGTTGCCGAAAAATGCGAAACAGTCCGCACTTCTGAAGATGTCGTCGTGTCAAAAGTCGGACGCGAACTTTACGAAAAATTTTTTCGCAATTACACGCGCAAACAATGGGGTTTAGACCCTTCGGAACTCGACGCTTCGGTCACATCACGCGTTCCGACGCGCACCAATCGTGATGATCGTTATTTTACAGATTCATATCAGGCGATGCCGAAACACGGTTACACGCGAATGTTTGAAAAAATGCTCGCTCACTCGAATATCAAGATAATGCTGAATTGCGATTATCGGGAAATCGCTGACCAAATTAAATTCAAAGAAATGATTTATACCGGTCCGGTGGACGCTTTTTTCGATTATCGTTACGGCAAACTTCCCTACCGTTCTTTGGAATTTAAGCACGAAACTCACGACAGGGAAAAGTTTCAGGACGCGCCGGTCGTCAATTATCCCAATGAGCAAGCGTTCACACGCATCACGGAATTTAAATATCTGACCGGACAGGAACACAAAAAAACGAGCGTCGTTTACGAATTTCCGCAAGGCGAAGGCGATCCGTATTATCCGATTCCGCGCAAGGAAAACGCCGAAATTTACGCCAAATACAAAACATTAGCCGAAACCCGTTCCGACGTGCATTTTGTCGGGCGGCTGGCAACATATAAGTATTACAATATGGATCAAATAGTCGCTCAGGCGTTGATGACGTATGGAAAAATCGAAGGATTGAACCGAAAAGAAGCGACGGCAAAAATCAAAACCGATGAAAAAGTTTTTGCGGCGACCGCCAATTCGCCAATTAAAACAAACGGCAACAGTGTCGCAGCAACGTCGAATTAAAATTTCATTATTTTCCGGCTAAATTTCGGAATCCGCTTTGCGACAAGTTAAATTTAACTTGTCGCTTTTTTTGTGTAAATTAAAGAAATTTTTCTCGGTTTCGATGCAAACTTAAAGCGTGATATATTTAGAAATCAATCACTTTTTTAGTAATTTTTAGCGATGTCATATCAAGTAATTGCCAGAAAATGGCGACCACAAACATTTGAAGAAGTAACCGGACAGGAAGCAATCACGCAAACTCTGCGAAACGCCATCGAACACGAGCGTCTTCATCACGCTTATATTTTCAGCGGTTCGCGCGGAGTCGGCAAAACGACGACGGCGCGGCTGCTTGCTAAAGCATTAAACTGTCGAAAAACCGACAAGCCGAATCCGACACCGTGCGCGGCGAATGATCCCGACGCTTGCGTTTCCTGCAAGGAAATTTCGGAAAGCCGTTCGATTGACGTTTTGGAATTCGACGCGGCTTCGCATACCGGCGTTGACGACGTGCGCGAGATAATTCTTGACAGCATTAATATAAATCCGGCGCGCGACCGCAATAAAATTTTCATCATTGACGAAGTTCATATGCTTTCCAATTCTTCATTTAACGCGCTTTTGAAGACTTTGGAAGAGCCGCCGCCGAACGTCGCGTTTATTATGGCGACGACCGAACTGCACAAATTGCCCGACACAATTTTGTCGCGCTGTCAGGAATTCGAGTTTCGCACGATTCCGCTCAACAAAATTTTTGACAGATTAAAAATCATCTCGGAAGCCGAAAAAATTGACGTTTCGGACAAAGCTCTGCGCGAGATTGCCCGAACGGGGATGGGTTCAATGCGCGACGCGCAATCGAATTTCGATCAGGTTATCAGTTTTTCCGGCGAAAAAATTGACGTTCAGGACGTAACCGTCGCGCTCGGAATCGCCAGCGCGGAAATGTTGACACGCACGGCGCAGGCGATTGCCGACAATAAACCCGCCGAAGTTTTAAAAATTATTGATGAACTAATCGGGCGCGGGCAGGATTTGCGAAATTTCTCGCGCGACCTGCTCGCTTTTTTCCGCGATTTACTGGTTTTTAAAATGGCAGGCGAGGCGGAAAATCTGCTCGATACGGCAGTTCTAAGCCGCGAAGAACTGCAAAAATTCTCGCAGCCTTTTTCCGAAGGCGATCTGATCAGATTCTTCAACTCATTGAGCGAAGCCGAACCGAAATTGCGCGAGGCGACACAGCCGCGTTACGTTTTGGAAATCGGTTTGATAAAATTAGTCGAAATGCGCCGCGTTACGCCGATTGAGAAACTGCTCGAACGACTTTCCAAACTCGAAAGCGCAATGGGAAACGGCGATTTTTCGGTTGAAAATATCAAAGAAAATGTCGTGACGGAAACGGTTTCGGAAAAAAAAACTCTGAAGCCTGATTTTTCGCTCGACGAAGTTCCTTTTCCGGTCAAAGAAACTCAAAAACCGATTTTGGAATCCGGTTTGCAGGAAAATGTTTTTCCCGTAAATGAAAGTGAAAATGATGTGTTTGCGGGCGTTTCGCCGGTTAAACCAGATTCGGTTCCGAGTTTTGAAGATCAAAATTCAATCAACGAATTCATAAATGCGATACCGGTCAAACTAGAGCCGATTGATTCCGATGAGCTTGAACATATCGAAGACACCTGGCTCGATGACGCTTACGAGCGCAGACTTCAAATTTTAGGCGACGATTTGACACCGATTCCGAACGCTTCAAAATTGGTGGAAATTTTACTCGGCGCGGAATCTTCCGTTCGGTCGTCGGTTACAATCGAAACTTCAAACGGCGGCGCGGCGTTTGCTCCGGCAAAGCAGCCGATAGCGTTTGTGCCGCCCGGTTACGAAGAGGAAATTTCCGAAGAAATTCCCGAACTTCCCGAAAATCCGACTGATCAAGAGCTTTGGAAATACGCCGAAAATCATCCGCTCGTCAAAAAAGCACTGCGTATTTTTCGCGGAAAAATCGTCGAAGTAAAAATTCCCGGAACTTAATTATTCATTTTATCGTTAGACAATACGGAGGTTAATTTTACGATGCGCGAACCATATATTGCAGGAATTTTGAGTCTTTTGATTCCCGGACTCGGACAAATTTACAACGGCAGAATTTTGATCGGATTAGTTTGGCTGGTTTTGACAGGTTTTTCCTGGATCGGTTCAGCCGGAACGCTCGGTTGGGTTGTTCATTTAATCGCCGCCTGGTGCGCTTACAGTTACGCCAAAGACAATCCTTACAGAAATTAACTTTTTATTTATATGCTCCTCCTTGCGCCCGATGTTCGGTAATATCGGGCTTTTTTTGTTTTCCAAACTCGGTAAATTAACGTAATATAATACTTAGAGTTCAGAGGTTAAATGTTTAATTTTATTCTGTATTTCATTATTTAATAATATCTCTGAAGCATTTTTATGATTAAAGAAGGACTTCCGTTTGTCATAGTTCCGCTGTTGATTGCCGTCGGCTGCGCGATTTTTAATTTTTGGATAATTGCCGGATTATTCGTCGCGCTCGCGCTGTTTATGGTGTATTTTTTCCGCGATCCGCAGCGCGTCATCCCAACTGAAGCGGATATTATTGTTTCCGCCGCCGACGGAAAAGTTACGCGCATCGAAGACCTGGAAAACGGCAAGTTTGTCAGCGTGTTTCTGTCGCCGGTTGACGTTCACATCAACCGCGCGCCGATTGCCGGAAAAGTCGTCAAAGTTGAGTTATTTCAGGGGAAAAAATCTCCCGCCACCAGCAACGAAGCCAGCCGGACAAACGAAAGAAACGCGATGACGATTGAAGGCGAAAAAATGACGGTTGTCTGCACCCAGATTGTCGGAATTTTGGCTCGGCGCATCGTGTGCTGGAGCAAAGCGGGCGATAATCTCGAACTCGGCGAAAAATACGGACTTATCAAATTCGGTTCACGCACCGATTTGCTGATGCCGAAAAATGTTGAAATACTTGTCAATGTCGGTGATCGAGTCGTCGGCGGAGAAACCATCATCGGAAAATTAAATTATTAGCGGCAAGTGATCGTCTTTTCCGGCTCATCGCTCACCGCTAAATAAATTTATGGAAGAAACCAAACCGCCGCATCGCGGCTTAAAAAAAGGACTTTATTTGATTCCTTCGGCATTTACGGCGGCGAACATCGCCATGGGTTTTTTGGCGGTTTTGTCTTCCGTACGCGGTTTTCAGGTTATCGTTTCAAATCCCGAACAAGCCGCCATCTATTTCGGTTACGCCGCCAAAGCAATCGCGCTGGCTATTTTGTTTGACACGCTCGACGGCAGAGTTGCGCGAATGACCCGCACGGCGACCGAAATCGGCGTGCAGCTTGATTCGCTGGCGGATGTTTTGACATTCGGCATCGCGCCGGTTGTTTTAATTTACAGTTGGGCGATTGGCGCGACTTACAGCGAATCGAATTCCTTTCACGCTTTCGGCGTTTTTGTTTTATTTATGTATCTGATGTGCGGAACTTTCCGGCTGGCAAGGTTCAACCTTCAGGCGACGCGACCGCGCGTTTTGATGGAAGGCACGCCGAAAGTTGACAAGAAAAACTTTGTCGGTCTGCCGATTCCGCCCGCCGCCGGTTTGCTCGCCGCGATTGTTTACTTCGCGCCTTTGCCGCTCAACACGCTTTCCGATAATTTGTCGGTTTTTTACACGATTTTGATAATGATTTTAACAGCCGGTCTGGGATTATTAATGGTCAGCACGGTTCGTTATACGAGTTTCAAAACTGTCGGCACCGGCAAAAGAAGCGTTTACCTGATTTTGGTTATCGCCGCTTTCGGAATGCTCATCTGGCTTTATTCACAATATATGCTTTTGGGAATTGCGACGGCGTATGTGGCGCACGGCATTATTTGGTATCTTTCGGCATTTTTGAATCCGCGTAAAAGACAGCAGCTAAAATACGAAACTCAGAACGCGGAAGACTAATTTTTGCCCTGAAATAAACCTGAATTGACAGAAAATTCACGGAGTTTCGGGTTATTTGGGAATAACAATTCAACTTTAGTCCAAGTTGAATTGTTATTTGTCATTTTTCCCGCGGATTATTGAACACGAAAAACCAGAAAATAATCCATTCCGTCAGGTTTCACAAAATCGTATTTATCAACCAGAGAAAATCCGGCTCGTTTTAATTCATCAATAACAGTTTCGTCTTTTATTCCGTGATCTTGACCGTTTCCGTTGCGATCAATTATTCCGACTAAGCCGTCTTTTTTCAGAGATTTCCGAACATTTTCCAGAACTTTTATCGGCTGCGCGATTTCGTGATAAGTTTTTAAAATCATAACCGCGTCCACCGAATTTTCCGGCAGTTTCGGGTCGTCTTCCGTGCCGAGAATCGTCGTGATATTTGAGAAATTTTCTTTTTTGGCGCGGTCGTTGATATATTTTATCGCGTCCGGGTTAATTTCCACCGCGTAAACTTTGCCTTTATCGCCGACTCTTTTGGCGGCGCGGACAGTGAACCAGCCGGAACCGGCACCGATGTCGGCGACGGTTTTTCCATCCGTGATTTTCAAAATATCCATCACGCGGTCAATCTGCAAATTTTTCGCGCGGTCTTCACCTTCAAAGATTGACAAATCACCTTTATAAGGTTCGCTTGTCGGGCGGTTGATATTGTCGTCAGCTTTAACCGCCGGTGTCGCGGTCGGCGAAACTTCCGCTGCATTTTCAGCCCTCGAAAGCTGCGCGCTCTGACACGCCGCCATAAAAAACGCCGTCAATAATAAGACTTTTGCCAAAACCAAGCCGAGTAAAAACTTTTTCATATTCGATTTCGATGAAGATTTCTTTTAATTGTTTGCAAACGAATATGATTACGCATCGTTTAATGCTTCCTCCAGTGGATTCGGCGCGATTTTATCAATCAAACCAATTCGCAGCGCGTTTTTCGCATCAACTTTTTGTGCCGTCAAAAACATTTCCAAAGCATTCGCATGCCCGATCAGACGCGGAAGCCGCTGTGTGCCGCTCCAACCGGTTATAATTCCCAAATTTACGCCCGGATGACAAAAAACCGCATCCGGCGAAGCGATTCTTTTATTGCAAGTCAACGCCAAATCCAACGCGCCGCCGAAACAAAAGCCGTTGATCGCCGCGATTGTCGTTTGCGGCGCGTGCGATATTTTACTCATCAAGTGTTGTCCGCGCAGGGCAAATTCCTGCGCCGCATCTTTTGTGATTTCGGCAATTTCGCGCAAATTCGCGCCCGACGCGAACGAATCGCCCGAACCCGTGAAAATGATTTTAGCGACATTTTTGTCGGACTCCAATCCGGTCAGAATTATTTTTAACGCTTCGAGAGTTTCGATGGAAAGAGGATTTTTTATTTCCGGGCGCGCAAAACGAATGACCGCCGAATCGCTAATCAATTCGACGGTCAGGTTTTTAGTTTGATTATCCGGCATCGGCAATTTTATCGGTCTGACGAATTATTTCTCTTTGGTCAGCACAAATTCGCGCCCACTCTGTTTCAAAGTCATCTGATTTTTTGGAGCGTCAAATTCGAGAACAACGCCCGCCGCGTCAAATTTAAATTTGTTCGCCGCAACCGCTTCGAGAGCAAGCGGCGGTTGTCCGGTCGCCTGCGCGACCAGCACACCGTTTTCGCTGGAAATCGTAATTTTCAAAGGGAAAGTCGGACTCGAATAAACACCGGTGAACCGCGCCAAATCTTCCGCTTTGACGGCGAACGTTTCAAACGTCGGAATTTTTAACGGCTGATTCAAACCGGCGGCGAGCGCGGCGATCACGATGTCGTTGACCGGAGAAATCATCCCGTTGGAAATATAGGCGACCGCCAGTTTATCTTCGGGAACTTCAACCAGCATCGAGTTAAAACCGTCAATGCCGCCGGTGTGACCGAAACCCTTTCGGTCGAAAGCGGGAAATTGAAACATTCCCATTCCATAACCCTGATTGATCGTTTTCATTTGATCGAGGCTTTTTTGCGAGATCAATTTCAGATTAAAAAGCGCGTCAATAAACTTGGTCAAATCCGTCGGTGTCGAAACAATCGCGCCCGCGCCGCCGGGAATGCTCATATCCGTTTCGGTCGAAGGCTGCCATTTACCGGTATAACTGTAAGAAAACGCTTCGTTCGGCTGCGCGCCGATTTTGCCGCCGAGATAAGTGTCGGACAAGCCGATTTTCGACGTGATTCGCGTTCGCAACGCGTCGGCGTAAGATTTTTTGCCGACCTTTTCGAGAATATAACCGAGCAGAATATAGTTGGAATTACTGTATTCGGCTTTCGCATCCGGCGCGAAATCGGGTTTCGCTTTGATGATGCGGGCGAGCATCTCATCTTTGGTCTGCGGTTTTTCGAGATAAGTCGCGTATTCTTCGTCGTCAATGATGTTGTGAATGCCGCTGCGATGAGCGAGCATTTCGCCGATGGTAATCGTCTTAGCGTTCGGCACGTTCGGATAAAATTTATCGAGCGCGTCGGTCAGTTTCAGTTTTCCTTCGTCAACGAGCTGAAAAATCATCACCGCCGTGAACATCTTGGAAATCGAACCGATGCGGTACTTCGTCGCGGCGGTTGCGGCAATTTTATCTTTTCCGTCGAGCGAACCGTAACCGACAGCGCGGCTGTAAATAATCTTGCCATCTTTTGAAACTGCGACGCTGCCCATCGCTTTGTCTTTGGCGGCGAGCGCGTCGAAAAACTGATCGAGTTTGGCTTTGTCAAAACTCTGCGCGAAACCGGCGGCGCACAGAGCGAGCGTTAAAAAAAACGCGGATAAAATTTTAGTTTTCATTTGTTAATGGGATTCTCCTTATTTAACCGATACGCCGGAAGCGTCGGGAAAGTTCGACGGCATTTCCTCATATATTTAACTGCCAAGCAGGTAATTTACAGATTTTTAGGTAAAACAAACGCGCCGAGATGCGGTTTGTCGGTATTTAGAGTCGTTTCGAGCGCGATTTTCAGAGCGTCGCGCAGATTCTCCGGCGTAACAATCGCATCAACAAAACCACGCGCCGCCGCGTATTTTGCGTCCAATTCCTTTTCGTAAGTTTCGCGCACTTCGTCCATTTCGGCGAGCATTTCCGCGTCAGGTTCTTTACCTTCTTTTTTTAGTCGCTCAATCTGTGTTCCGTAAATCGCAACGGCGGCGGAATCGCCTTCCATTACGCCCATTCTGCCGGTCGGCAGCGAAAAAATAAAATCGGGATCGAAACCCTGCCCAGCCATCGCGTAATAACCCGCGCCGGAAGCGTGATTGATCGTCAAAACGAGTTTCGGCACGGTCGCCGTCGCCATCGCTTCGACAAACCTCGCGCCCGCGCGAATGATTCCCGAATGTTCGGCTTCCGCGCCGATCATAAAGCCGGAAACGTCCTGTACGAACAGAATCGGCGTGTTGTGCCGGTTGCAATTTTCGATAAAATACGCCGCTTTTTCCGCGCTTTCCGTGTAAACGATGCCGCCGAATTTGGGCGGTTTGCCTTTTTGGGCGACCATTCCGCGAAAATTCGTGATGATGCCGCAGTAAATTCCGGCGATTCGCGCCGTGCCGCAAATTATCTCTTTCGCGTAATCGGCTTGAAATTCGTCAAATTCGCCCGCGTCGAGAAAACAATCCAAAACTTCGCGCATCAAATAACCGGCGCGATGATCTTCGGGCAGAATTTCGTAGAGTTTTTCCGGCGGGTTTTTCGGCTCGCGCGGTTTGATAATCGAAACATTCGTCTGAAATTTATTCGGCAGTTCGGCAACCAATTGTCGAATTTTCTCGACACATTCTTCCTCATTTTTCGTGTGATAATGCGCCACGCCGGAAATCGAATTATGCGTCATCGCGCCGCCTAAACTCTCATTATCAATCGTCTGTCCGGTCGCGCCTTTCACTAAATTCGCACCGCCCAAACCCATAAACGAAGTTCCTTCGACCATCAAAATCACGTCCGACAACGCCGGCAGATACGCGCCGCCCGCGACGCACATTCCCATCACGGCGGAAATTTGCGGAACTTTCAGATAACGCCGCATAATCGAATTGTAATAAAAAATCCGCGCCGCGCCGTATTGTCCGGGAAAAACGCCGCCCTGATACGGCAAATTCACGCCCGCCGAATCAACCAGATAAATAATCGGCACGCGATTTCGCATCGCAATTTCCTGCGCCCGCAAAATCTTTTTGATCGTTTCCGGGTACCACGCGCCCGCTTTGATCGTCGCATCGTTCGCCACGACAACGCATTCGCGCCCGTGAATTTTACCGATGGAAGTAACAACGGCAGCGGCAGGTGCTTGTCCGTTATATTCGTCATAAGCGACGAGCAAACCGATTTCCTGTTGAAAAGCGTCTTTATCAAACAGCAGATCAATTCTTTCTCTGGCAGTAAGTTTTCCCTGTTTATGGATTTTTTCGATTTTCGCCGCGCCGCCGCCGAGTTTAAGTTTTTTTGATAATCTTTCGTATTCTTCTGACAGTTCGCGCAGTCGTGATTTGCTTTCTGATATTTTCATTAAAATTTATAGTTTTATTTTATTTTTATTTTTTAAAGATTTCGATTCTATAATAATTCTGCGCTGTCCGCTTCCACCGGCACCGGTCGAGGGCAATTCGCCGTATCTTGGAAAGATAATTATGATTTCACCGGAATTAGTTTTCGGCAAATCAACGTAAATTTTATCTGAATATAATGAGCCGTCTGAGATAAAAACACTTGCCAAACCAAGCGCAAAAGTCATCAATCCGATTCTAAATTTCGAGTAAAATCTTTTCATACATTCTTCTCCGTTGTTGAACTTTTTGGCGGCAAAACTTAAATTTGCAAATGTGAGCGAAAACGTCAGTTGATTTTGCATAAGTCTATACATCTAAACATACCACAAGATTTTTCGCCGCGCCAAAACGCTGTTAAAATCTTTAGGCGATAATTTTTATTTAAATAATTTATAAATGTCCTTTTTCAACGAGCTTTTACGGCGATTAATCAAATTTTTCGGAAGTGTGCGGCTCGCGCTCGGTTCTGTTTTGTTTTTTGGAATGGTTTCGGCAATCGCCGCGCTGTTTTTTTTCGGCTGGCTGGCGGACGAAATGCTCGAAGGCGACACGCGCCGGTTTGACGAAGTTGTCAGAAATTTTGTTCACGAATTGGCGTTTCCGGCGTTGACTTCCGTGATGCGCTTGGCGAGTTTTCTCGGCTCGACTTTGTTTTTGATAATTTTCGGCGTGATTATCGTCATTGTGCTTTTCCTGAAAAAATACCGGCGCGGCGCGGCTATTTTTACGATTACGACCATCGGCTCAAGTATTTTAATGACCACCTTAAAGTTTGCTTTCAAACGCGCCCGTCCCGAACCGTTTTTTGACACGGTTCTGCCCGCTTCATATAGTTTTCCAAGCGGGCATTCGCTCGCTTCGTTCTGTTTTTACGGCGCATTAGCCGCCATTCTTTCCGCCCGCGCCGACAAATTTTGGCTGCAAACGATCATCTGGATTTCAGCGGCGACAATGGTTTTACTGATCGGAATTTCGCGGATTTATCTCGGCGTTCATTATCCGAGCGATGTCGTCGCCGGTTACGCCGTCGCGCTGATTTGGGTTGTTACGATTGCGATTGGCGATAAACTTATTCACACGAAACTCAAAGATGCAAAAAATTTTAATTGACAGCTACTCTTCTATTGAAAAATGAATCTATACGGGAAATCTTCAATATCAGGATTTTCAAACTCCAAATACATTTTCAAAAACTTTTTCCTCCATTTAGGTCTATTGTGTTCATTCAATCCATAAAGCCGGATTGTATTATCGGCTTTCAAAAATTCATCTGCTGATAAACCCGGATTAGATTCAATCTTTCCCGAATCATAATCAAACAGAAAATATTTCTCGAAACTGTAATTTATATCGTTCGGTTTTATCAAACGCCGCTCAGAATTTTCGCCCTTCTTTTCATTACAGTATTTACAGCAATATAAAAGGTTTGCCCAAAGATAAGATAACAAAGGAAAAGAAGATTTCGGTCGAAAATGTTCAATCGTTTCGCCTGTTGCTTCCAACGGAAAACCATCGCAAAAGGAACAATGAGAGTTTGTTTCTATTCTCAAAATAGGCAAAAGCAAAACATTTACTTTCTGCCCTTGATAAGTTGCCCAAATAAACTTGTCGCTTTTGGTTGGATTATTTCTTTTTGCTTTATATCTTTTTCCCCATTTTTTATAGTTACTTCGTAAAAATTCGGGCGCAGTCGTTTTTACGATTTTCATCATATTTTTAAATTTTTCCCCGTGCGTTTATTAAGTTGACGAAGCTCGAATTGGATTATTGTTTGTAATTCCTCGCTCTGAACAGCTAAAGTTTTCGCCAATTCCAGTAATTCCTTTTGAGTTTTTTCCGAACCATTTTTGCTTGCGAGAATTTTATTTCTTAACTGCTTAAATTTATCTAAATCCTTTTGAACACCGACTCCAAATTCTTCGTCAATATCGAAAATCTCACTCAAAACGTGACTGTAACTGAAACCGTCTTCCGATTTAATTACTTCCCCAACTTTCGCCTTACCGTTTTCGAGTTCCAACTTATAAACCCAAGCATCATCAATCGAATTGACAACAAACGGCGAATGTGTCGAAACAAAAATCTGTGAGTTTTTGAAGAGTCTCTGCACAACGGGCAAAACTTTCCTTTGCCAAGCCGGATGAAGATGCACTTCAATTTCGTCGAGAAACAAAATCAGATTTTTTTCGGTTATCGGTAAATCATCATACCACTTCAATAAATCAACTCTGCCGAGCAAATCTCCAATCCAACTTATTAAAGAGCGCAAACCGTCAGGCAAAACATCGAAATCTAAATTTACGCCATTTACTTTCGTAATTAGGCTTGTTGGTTCTGTTTCCAAATCAAATTCGACTTTCCAACCCGTTATATCAGATATTGCTTTTTCAATTGAACTGACGACTCTTGCAAATTTTGCCGATTTTGCGTTATTTCTTCCTTTTTCAATTGCACTCTTTGAAATGTTGTTTGAAATTAATTGATTTAATGTGATTTCATTTTCAGAATTATAATTTTTTACGAAGTTTAGGGACTCATCTAATGGATTATAATTTTCATTTTCCTTTAATACTTGAATTCTTTCAGATTTTATTTTTCTGTAGCCTGAATATGCAAAGGCAGCAAATTCTAGTTGTGGCTCTAGTGTTCCATCTAGAACTAATCCATAATCTATCAACGTATTATCGCTTTTTCTGTTTATTTTGCTTCCACTAAAAACTCCTGAACCATCATAATGAAAACTCTCAATACTCGAAGTATAATGTTTTACTGTATCTTCGTGATTAATAGTGAAAGAAATAATACTTTCACTATTTAATCTTAATCTTTTATGCAAATCATTTCTCTCTGTATTTATATGAAAGAATTTTTTATCTAGGTCAAATGATCTATCGAAGATGCTTGCTAAACAGGTCAGCAGTGTGGTTTTTCCACTTCCATTTTGTCCTGTAAATATGTGAATTTCCGCTTTGCCTTCGGGACAAGACTGAAATTCAATCGTTTCATCGTCAAAAACTCCGATGTTTTTTAATTGTAGCTTTCGGATTTTCATTCTTTCTCGCTAATAATAAACGTCGGCACCATTCCGCCGCCGCTCGAAACATTGGCGAGTTCCGACGAAGACAGGCGCGTGAAAGCCGAGCCGACTTTGCCGTCGAATAACAGCGGATCGAGGTCAACAAGCTGCTCGACCATTTTTACATCACCGAGATTGCCGAACAGCATCGGGAAAACTTCTTTGCTCGTTTTCACTCGTTCCTGCACGAGATAATCGCCGTTTTCGAGCGCGGATTTGATCGCGTCGTTCCATTTCGTTTCGTCGGAAGCCCAGCCGATGTAAATGCCGTGTCCGCCGTAATCGTCATTGGGTTTCAACACTAATTTACCCGCGTTCTTCCGCGTCCATTCGACAAGATCAATTTGTTCATCATTATTAAAAGTTTTTTCCTCGCGGAATTTGCGCGTCCACGGAACGTGCTTTTTGATGGCTGCTTGTTCGACTTCATTAAATAAATGTGAATATTTTTCATTGGTCAAAACGGCGAAAATCGCTTTTTTGTGAATGAGTTTCGAGCGGAAACTGTTCGCCATACAAATCGCGCCGGCTCGATAGGCTTCGAGCAGAGCGGGATATTTTTCGATTATCGGCAGATATTCGTTGACGAGCAGCCGTTTATAAACGATGTCAATCTTAATTTCCTTGTACAAAAGTTTGCCGTTGTCAAAAACAAGTTCGTCGGGCGAGCAGATCAGCGAAGTGCAGCCGTTGGCTTCAAAATAATCGCGGAAAAGTTCAAATTCTTTGACCGTCGGCAAATCTCTTAAATCTACAATCGCAATGACGGGGTTTTCTTCCGGTCTGTGTCCGAGAAATTCTTCGTAAGAAGCGAGCAGAACGGCGAGCAGTTTGGAACTGCCTTCAAAACCGCGCACGTCGTATTTTTCCGTAAACTTTTTCATCACCGGCATTTGCAGAAATATTTCCGTCGCCGAATCCGCAAACGCGATTCCCGCCGGCGATTCGCCGTTTAATTCGACGAAACTGTACGCATCGTCGGTTAAAAAAGAATCGAGCCGCGCCGAAGCCGAAACTTGTTTATATTTCGGATCAATCGCCACCAATTCGCGTTCGATGCCGACAATTCCGAGTTCGTCGAGCAGTTTTTCATCATTAACCGCCGCGTCTTTAACTTTTTGCAGCGCGCTCCAAATCGTTTCACAGACGACCGTAACCATTTGCCAGTCGGCTTCGGTGACAAAATGCGGGCGCAGATAAGGCGTTAATCTTCTGCCGCCGAAAATAAGTTTCGCGCCTTCCAAACCGTCGTCCAAAACTTGGCGCGACGCTTCGGTTAAATCGTAATCTTCTAAAAGTTGATGATAATAAGCGACAGCTTTTTCTAACATATTTTTTAATGATAAATTGCAAGCGGTAAATGATAAACGGCAACGCCATACTTTTATAAACCGTTCGCCATTTCTAAAATTATTTTAAATTCCGCTTTCTTCAGCGGCATCACGGAAAGACGCGATTGTTTTATTAATGCGATGTTTTGCAAACTTTTACGCGCTTTGATTTCGTCTAAGGTAACAGGTTTTGCAAATTTTTCAAGCGGCTGTATCTCGACGGCAAGCCATTTGTCATCCGTCGGATCGGGAAAATTCTCTTTTGACACTTCCGCCAAGCCGATAACGGCTTTTTCCGAAACCGAATGATAAAATAAAACTTTGTCGCCCGTTTTCATCTCTCTCAGATTATTTCGCGCCTGATAGTTGCGAACTCCGTCCCAGACGGTTTTTCCGTCCGCGATTAAATTATCGAAAGAATACTTTTCGGGTTCTTGTTTTACCAGCCAAAAATTCATCAAAGTTTAATTAATGCGGCGATATTTGGCTTCGTATAAAGACAAAATTCCGTGACAAACGAGTCCGACGGCAGTAATAAAAAGTAAAATTTTACCGAAAAAAATATGCGAAAGAGTCAAAAGCGCGCCGTCTAAACCGATGGCGACCTTCGGATCGTAATAAAATGCGGCGGAAATAAAAAAATATCCCATCAGCAGAAAAATTACCGCCCGCGCGACGAAGCCGAAATAACCGAGAAAATTTATGATTATCAGTTTGTCGCCCGAAACTTTGTACATTTTAAAGTTTTCCTGATATTTGCCGGTGATGCCGCTGTAAAATTCGTGAATGCCCGCGCTGATTACGCCCAAACCGATCAGCGAAACCAGAATCGCGCCGAGCGGCAAATTCAATAAAATCGTCACAAAAGTTTTTTGAACCGTTCCGTTCGCGCTTTTAATATTCGCCGTTATAACCAAATCAAACGCTTTCCACGCCAGATAAATATAGAATATTCCGATGCCGACCGGAATAATTCGCTTGATAATTCCCTTCCAGTCTTTTCCCGCGCCGTCAATGTCAGCCGCGCCGCGCAGAATATTCCAGACACCGTGACCGAGCGCGCCGAGCGAAAAAATCATTAAAAGAATTTTGCCGAACGTAATCTGCGCGATTGCCGACAACGCGCCGGTCGGATCGGTCAGCATTCCGTATTTATCGCCGATTGCCACCATTATCGCCAAAACTCCGATGACGATAAACAAAAAACCTTTCGTGTAAAATCCGAACTGCGCCATCCATTTCGCAAACGGATGATTTGCGACTTCCTCGGCGACTTCGACGGCATCGTCAAATTTTTGGTTCAATTTCCCATCTTTCTTTTCGCTCATTTATTGATTACTGAAAAATTATTTGATTTTTTAGCCTTTTTTCTGAGCGTCCGCCGCTTTTTTGTTGAGCCATTTCGCCCAGCGTTCCATATACGGACGGAAAGGTTTGAAAAATTTGGCGCGTTTGCTGCCTTCCGATTGTTTTTCGCCCCATTCTTTCAAGTTTTTCTGCGCGTATTGGCGAATCTGCGGTTCGATATTCTGGCGTTTGACCGAATGACGCAGCGTTAAATAATAGTGTTGTCCGACGAGGGAAAATATCAAACCGGCGAGATTACTTTTAAAAGAAGTTTTCGCCATCCAACGCTTTGAAAAACTTTCCGTCGGCTGAAGCAGCGCGCCGGTTGAAACTTCCAGATAAGCGTTTTGATTGCCGACTTTCGGATGATAAAGTCCGGGCAAATCGCCTTTTATCGCGGGTGAGTTTTTCATCTGCGGATGTTTGATAAAATCCACCAGTTTAATCTTTTCCAGTCCGCGCAGATGTTCGACGGGCAGAAACGAGATAATTTTTTGAATATTTTCCTCCGCTCCTTTCGGTAAATCAACGCTCGATTGATTTTCTATTTTGATTTCGTTCGATTTTGAAGTTTTCAGACCTGCTAATTTGATTGCCATAACTTTTATAAATTGTAGTTCGTAAATCGAGAATAGTAAATTGCGCCACAAAGTTGTTGCGAAAAAACGACGGATTCAAATTCCAGATTCCAGATTCCAGATTCCAAATTGCTATATTTCAACGGTTTACAGTTTTACGAACGGTTGGCACGATGTTTGTTTCCAAATTTAGCAGATGATGAAGCAAAAAACTATTTCCCGAAATATCAAAATCAGCGGCATCGGTCTGCACGCTGGCGTTGAAGTAAATTTGACCTTGAAACCCGCGCCGCCGAACACGGGTTATATTTTTGTCCGCACCGATTTGGACAATTTCGAGATTCCCGCGTCCGTCGAATATATTTCGCATTGCAGCTACGCGACGACACTTTTGCGAAAAGGCGTTTTGCTGTCAACGTGCGAACATCTGCTGGCGGCTTTGCGCGGCTCAAACGTGGATAACTGTTTTATCGAATTAGATAATATCGAGATTCCGATTATGGACGGTTCGAGCGAAAATTTTATCGAATTAATCGAAAAAGCCGGAATTTCCGAACAAAATTCCAGACGCAGATTTTTGCAGATCAAACAGAAAGTCAAATTTGAACAGGGCGACAGAAAAATGAGCGTCGAACCTGCTGAAAAGTATGAAATCGAATGTTTAATTGACTTTTCGCATCCGTTCATCAAAAAACAAGTATTTAATTTCGTTTTGGAAAACGGCTCGTTCGGACGCGAAATCGCTTCGGCGCGGACTTTTGGTTTTACAGCCGAAATTGAAATGCTCCGCAAAGCCAATCTCGCGCTCGGCGGATCCTTGGACAATGCGATTGTTCTCACGCCCGACGGAATGTTAAATAAAAGTCCGCTGCGCTATTCCGACGAATTCGTGCGCCATAAAATTCTCGACATCATCGGAGATTTCGCACTTATCGGAATGCCGATTTTGGGAAAAATAAAGGCGGAAAAGAGCGGACATTCGGTTCACGCCTCGCTGATGAGCAAGCTGCTGAAAACTGAAAATGCTTGGGAAATCGTCGAATCAACAGACAATTAATTGGCGGTCGCGGATAAAATCGGCTAATCAAAAAAATTTTTAATTTAATTTTCGTGCGTCTGTGGTTTCAATTTTTATTTTGTTATAATTCAACTTATGATAAATGCGGCAAGCGGATTAAAGTTTGAGAAATTTGAAACGGAAATTCAGCGTGTTTCCCAAAGCGAATTTTTGAAAACCGAAACCGACACGCTCGCCGTCGAAGAACCTTTGGAAATTCGTCTGGGATTTGAAGAAAACGGCAAATTTTCGCACAAAGCGATTTCCATCACGATGCGAACTCCGGGCAGTGATTTTGAACTCGCCGCCGGATTTCTTTACACCGAAGGAATTCTCAAATCCAAAAATCAAATTTCAAACATCAAGCACTGCGGCAAATTTCCAAACAATCGAAACACCGTCCGGCTTGATTTAATACCGGAAACAAAATTTGATCTAAAAAAACTTGAGCGCAATTTTTACACGACTTCAAGCTGCGGAGTGTGCGGAAAAAGCTCGCTCGAATCGCTTTTAACCGGCGCGAAAAAGATTGAGAAAATTGATTTTCTGCAAGTTTCCGCTTCAAAAATTCACAAATTTCCGACTGAACTGCGCGAACGCCAAAAAATTTTTGACACAACCGGCGGACTGCACGCCGCCGCGCTGTTTGACGCGGCGGGAAATTTGATTGACGCGTTTGAAGATGTCGGACGACACAACGCCGTTGATAAATTAATCGGCAGACAGTTTTTGTCGGACAAACCGCCGCTTTCGGACAAAGTACTTTTTCTGAGCGGACGGGCGAGTTTCGAGTTGATTCAAAAAGCGGTTATGGCGCAGATTCCGATAGTTTGCGCGGTCGGCGCGCCTTCCAGTTTGGCTGTCGAAGCGGCGAAAGAATTCGGCGTTACTCTGCTCGGTTTCGTGCGCGACGGGCGATTTAATATTTACACGGAAAAACAGCGAATTATATGAAACTGAGACTTCGGGAAAATTCAATCCGTCTGCGGCTTCTTCAAAGTGAAGTCGCGCAGCTGCGTGAATTCGGTAATATTTCCGAAACGCTTGTTTTCGGCGTAAATCCGACTGAAACATTGACCTATTCGCTGCGAACATCGGCGGAAGTTCCAGAAATTTCCGCGCAAATGATTGACAATCAAATTGAAATTTTTCTGCCGCTTTCAACGGCGGAAAGATGGGCGGATTCTGATGAAACGGGACTTTACGGCGTACAGGCAATCGGTGATCTGGCGGTTTTGAAAATCGCCGTAGAAAAAGATTTCGTCTGCGTTGACAGACCTTTGGACGAAGATAATAAAGACGCTTTTCCGCATCCAAAAATGGAATGTTAAGAGTTATTAGCCACAAATTACACGAATCACACGAATAAAAATTTAATTCGTGTGATTCGTGTAATTCGTGGCAGAAAAAAATTATGTACAACGAACACGGAAATATAGAAAACGAACGACCGGAAGATTTGGGCGATTTGAAAGTGAGCGAAGTTTACGACACCGCTGCCGGACTTCGCGCCGTTTTGGATTCGATGAAGGAAGCGTTCGGCGATGCCGGAGTCGTCAGCGGCACGGAATTGATGGCGAATCTCAATCAAAAAGGCGGCATTGACTGTAATTCCTGCGCGTGGGCTGACCCGGACGAAGGTCGAACGCTCGCCGAATTTTGTGAAAGCGGCGTGAAGGCGATTACCGACGAAGCCACCGACAGACGAGTTACGCCGGAATTTTTCGCCGACTATTCGGTTGCAGAACTTTCAAAACAGTCCGATCAGTGGCTCAACGCGCAGGGCAGAATCACGCACCCGATGGTTTTGCGCGAAAATTCGGAAAATTACGAACCGATTTCCTGGGAAGATGCTTTTGCACTTTTAGCCGAAGAATTAAATGCTTTAGCTTCGCCCGACGAAGCGATTTTTTACACTTCGGGCAGAACTTCCAACGAAACGGCTTTTATGTATCAGCTTTTCGCGCGGCAGTTCGGCACGAATAATTTGCCGGACTGCTCGAATATGTGTCACGAATCAACGAGTTTCGCGCTCGCCGAATCAATCGGACTCGGCAAAGCGACGATTCGGCTCGAAGATTTGGAAGACACCGATTTAATAATTATTATCGGTCAAAATCCCGGAACGTGCGCGCCGCGAATGATGACTTCGCTCGAAAAAGCGAAATATAACGGCGCGAAAATAATTTCGATAAATCCTCTGCCCGAAGCCGGTTTGATGAATTTCGTCCAGCCGAATCCGCAGCACGCAAACAATATTTTTACATTTCCCTTCAAACTTTTAACCGGCGAAGGCACAAAATTTACCGATTTATTTCTGCCCGTCAAAATCGGCGGCGATTTGGCGGTTATCAAAGGAATGTTGAAAGTTCTGGTTGAAATGGACGCGCAAACTCCGATTTTCGCCCGCGAATTTATCAGTGAAAAAACTTCCGGTTTCGATGAATTTATCGAAAGTCTGCGCGAAATTTCTTGGGAGGAAATTCTCGAATTAAGCGGACTTTCCCGCGAACAAATCATCGAAGCGGCGCAAATGTACGCCAATGCGAACCGCGTCGTAACTTGCTGGGCAATGGGCGTAACGCAGCACACCGAAGCCGTCGCCACGATTCAGGACATCGTAAATCTGCATCTTTTACGCAGAAATATCGGGCGGCAAGGCGCGGGTTTGTGTCCGGTGCGCGGACATTCCAACGTGCAGGGCGACCGCACGATGGGAGTTTGGGACAAATTAAAACCCGAACTTCGTGAAAAACTCGAAAAGGAATTCAACTTTTCCGCGCCCGAAGACGACGGTTTTGATGTCGTCAAATCAATCGAAGCGATGCACAATGAACGCGCCAAAGTATTTTTCGCAATGGGCGGCAATTTTCAAATGGCAACGCCCGACACCGAATATACTTCGGACGCGATGCGAAAATGCCGTTTGACCGCGCAGGTCATCACGAAATTAAACCGCACCGCGCTTGTAACGGGCAAACAATCGCTGATTTTGCCGTGTTTGGGACGCACCGAAAAGGATTTGCAAAACGATGTCGAGCAATATCAATCAACGGAAAGCACGATGCTCAACGTGCAGGTCACGCACGGAATTTTAGAACCGGCGAGCGAACATCTCAAAAGCGAGCCGTGGATCGTCGGCAAACTCGCGCAGGCGGTTTTGAAAGATAAAACGACGGTTGATTGGGAAGCGATGATAAATGATTACGACGTTATTCGTGATGCAATTGCGCGCGTTATCAAAGGTTGCGAAAATTACAACGAAAAGGTCAAACGTCCGGGCGGTTTTTATCTGCCGAATCCGCCGCGAGACGGCGTTTTCCCGACTGATTCGGGCAAAGCGTTGTTCAAATCGAGCGATTTGAACGGCATCAAACTGCAAGAAAACGAACTTTTGATGACGACGATTCGCGCTCACGACCAATTCAATACGGCAGTTTACGAACTGCACGACCGTTATCGCGGAATTTCAGGTTCGCGCCGCGTCATTATGATGAACGAAGCCGACATCGCCGAGCGCGGTTTAAAACAAGGCGAAGTCGTTGATATTACGAGTTATTTCAACGACGAAGAAAGATTTGCGCCGAGTTTTATCGTCGTTCCGTATCCGATTCCGCGCCGGTGCGCCGCGACATATTTTCCCGAAACAAATGTTCTCGTCCCGCTGAAAAGCACGGCGAAAAAGAGCAATTGTCCGACTTCAAAATCGGTAATTATTACCGTCAAATCGCATCTTCACGACGGCGAGAGAATTTTTTCGGGCGAGTTTGAGAGATGAAATGACCGAAAAAGAAATTAACAAACTCGTCGAACGAAATTTGCAATCGAGTTCAAATCAGATGATTGACACTGAAACCGGACTCGAAGCACTGCATAAAATTTCCGAAACCGCGAAGCAGCAGTCGGTCAAATGGGCTTTGGTCGGCGGAGTGGCGATGCACCTTTACGGTTCGCCGCGTTTGACGAAAGATGTTGATGTCATCGCGTCGGCGATTTTGGACTTAGAATCCGAAAGAAATCTCGGTTTCGGCGGAAAACGCTATCAGATCAGCGTCGGCAAAAAAGATGTTCCGGTTGATTGGATCGTTCGTAACGATACGGCGCGAAAATTTTACGAACAGGCTTTGAAACAGGCGCACAGACTCTCTAATGATGTGCCGATTATTACGCCCGAATGGTTAATTATTTTAAAATTCATCGCCGGACGTTTCAAAGATCAGCAGGACGCTGTTTTTCTTTTGAAACAGAAAAATCTCGTTGATCGCAAAATTATAAAGAGACACATTATAGAAACGGCAGGCGGCGAATATTGGGCTTTGGCGGCTTCGGGTTTGCGGCGTTGGTATGATTTGGCGGACGGAAAAATCACGACTGAAAAAGAAGATTACGAAGCCGGAAAAATTTAGAAGCAAATGGAAAATAAATTTACCGGATATGTTCTCGCCGGCGGAAAATCTTCGCGGATGAAACGCGATAAAGCATTTTTGCCAATCGGCGATAGAACTTTTCTCGAAAATGCCGTCGAAATTCTCACGCCGGTTTGTGAATCTGTGAAAGTAATTTTGAACAAATCTCAGGAACATTTTATCGAAAAACTTCCCGCCGATATTTCTCATATTTTCGATATTTTTGAAAATCGCGGCGCGCTTGGCGGAATTCATTCGGCTTTTAGAGATTGTGAGACCGAATTTGCAGTTATTTTAGCGGTAGATTTACCGATTGTTTCAAGTGAATTGATTGCAAAACTGTCTGAAATTGCCATCTCTTCAAGCGAATTTTCGGTTTTTGTTCCGCGTCAAAATGACGGAAGGTTGCAGCCTCTCTGCGCGATTTATCGGGCGAGTGATTGTCTGTCTGAGATAGAATTTTTTTTGAAAACGGAAAACTCCGCGTCGGTCAACGGTTTTCTGAAAAAAATCACAAATAGAATAATTGAACGGGAAAATTTAGCCGATAAAAAAGATGTATTTTTGAATGTCAACGAACCTCAAGATTTCAAACATTTTTGCGCGGGGAGAAAATTTAAGAAGCTGTTTGAAAACTCGAAAATTTAAGAAATTTAACCACGCGCTCAACACAAATTAACACGAAAATTTGTGTGATTATTAAATTATTCGTGTATTTTCGTGTACTTTCGTGGTTAAAAAATAAAAAATAAGAGTTTTCAAACAGCTTCTAAGAAATAAAAAGTGTAAAGGTCGTCAAAATGTTTAATTCCGACGACTTTTACACTTTTGCTGAAAAATATTATCTGCCCGAAGACAATTGAAGCCGCGCCTGCGCTCTTTCCAATCTTTCCAATTCCGCTTCAAACTCTTCTTCCGAGCCTTTCCACGCGTTCAATTCTTTTTCCGCCGCGTCGCGTTCCGTTTTCGCGGCTTCGACATTGATTTCACCGGAAGTTTCGGCAATATCGGCTAAAACCGAAACGTTATCGGCACTGACTTCGATAAAACCGCCGGAAACCACCATTTTTTCCGTCGCGCCGCTTTTTGAATAAGTTAAAATACCCGGTTTGAGAGTCGAAATAAACGGCGCGTGACTTGCCAATATTCCGACTTCGCCCGTCGCGGTCGGCACACTCACCGAATCAACCTGTTCACTTAAAACCTTTTTTTCCGGCGTAACGATTTCTAAATTCAACATATTATCAGTTATCGGTTATCGGTTATCAGCTATCAGATTTTAATTGATAACTGATAACCCATTGACTGTTTAAGCTCCCGCCGCCATTTTCTTGGCTTTTTCTCTGGCTTGTTCGATGGTGCCGACCATATAAAACGCCTGTTCGGGCATATCGTCGCATTTTCCGTCGAGCAGTTCGCGGAAACCTTTGATCGTGTCTTCGACTTTGACGTATTCGCCTTTTAAGCCCGTAAACTGCTCGCCGACGAAAAACGGCTGCGAGAAAAATCTTTGAACTTTACGCGCTCTGGCGACGGTTAATTTGTCGTCTTCACTCAATTCATCGAGTCCGAGAATAGCGATAATATCCTGTAAATCTTTGTAACGCTGTAAGATACGTTTAACTTCCTGCGCCGTATTATAATGTTCATCGCCGACAATATCAGGAGTCAAAATCGTCGAATTGGAAGTCAGCGGATCAACCGCCGGATAAATTCCGAGTTCGACGATTTGGCGCGACAAAGCCGTTACCGCGTCCAAATGCGCGAAGGTCGTCGCCGGAGCCGGATCGGTATAATCGTCCGCCGGAACGTAAACGGCTTGAATCGAAGTGATCGCGCCCGTTTTTGTTGATGTAATGCGTTCCTGCATTTCGCCCATTTCCGTCGCCAGCGTCGGCTGATAGCCAAC
Organism: Pyrinomonadaceae bacterium; assembly: GCA_965218105.1. Taxonomy (GTDB): domain Bacteria; phylum Acidobacteriota; class Blastocatellia; order Pyrinomonadales; family Pyrinomonadaceae. The sequence goes on along the minus strand of OZ244585.1, from coordinate 1,268 downwards.
CGCCGACGGCATTCTCCCTAAAAGCGCGGAAACTTCCGAACCGGCTTGCGTAAAACGGAAAATATTGTCAACGAAGAAAAGTACGTCATTTCCCTGATCGCGGAAATATTCGGCGACCGTCAAACCCGACAGCGCGACGCGCAGACGCGCTCCCGGCGGCTCGGTCATCTGCCCGTAAATTAACGCTACTTTTGAATCTTTCAACGCGTTTTTATCAACTTTCGTCATATCAAAAACGCCGGTTTCCTCAAAACTGTTGAGAAATTCCTGTCCGTATGAAATAACTCCCGATTCGACAAACTCGCGCAGCAAATCGTTGCCCTCGCGCGTACGTTCGCCGACTCCGGCGAACACCGAATAACCGCTGTGTTCGGTGGCGATATTGGTAATCAATTCCTGAATCAAAACCGTTTTGCCCACGCCCGCGCCGCCGAACAGACCGATTTTTCCGCCGCGTTTGAACGGCTGAATCAGGTCAATAACCTTGATTCCCGTTTCAAACATTTCGAGTTCCGTCGCCTGTTCGTCAAATGTCGGCGCGTGGCGGTGAATCGAATCGCGCTCTTCGGAATTAACCGGACCGAGTTCGTCAACCGAATCGCCGATGACGTTCATCACGCGCCCTAAAGTCGGAATCCCGACCGGAACGGTAATTGAGTTGCCGGTGTCAACAACTTTCATTCCGCGCACCATTCCGTCCGTCGGCAGCATCGAAACCGTCCGTACGCGACCTTCGCCCAGATGCTGTTGAACTTCGACGATCACATCAATCGGCGTTTCAACGTCAAATCCTTCCGACGTAATTCGTAACGCCTGATAAATCGGCGGTAAATAATTTTCTGAAAATTCTACGTCAACAACCGGACCGATTATCTGCGCGATATGTCCGACTTGACCGTTTCCTTCATTAGCCATTTTATAATTTGCTCCTCAATAAAAAACTGTTAAAAAGGTGTGATAATAAAGAAGAAAGAATATCATATTTTTGTGAATTTAGGCAAAGACGGCTTGTGAAATTTGTTTCAAATGTTGTGATATGTTTGTAATTAGCAAAATTTGTAAGATAATAATTCAAGTTGAGAAAAAAAGACCGGAGCGCAATCCGTCCCGGTTGCTATTGAGCGTCGCTTCGGCGCGAAAAAACGCTCGTATATATTCAAGTTAAAAGCTAATCAACGCTTTTTCGCGCTTTGCGCTCATTGCAACCGAGACGGATTGCGCTCCAATCCGATGCGTCGGCATCAGCCAACAATATTTCCGCAAAATCA